>NZ_AP022314.1:2458827-3688241 GCF_009936235.1 Mycobacterium xenopi
ACCGTCACCTGGGGTCCGGCATTGACCGACCTGGCGTATTTCGTTGGTTGCGCACTGCCGGTGGCTGATCGGCGGGCGCTGTATGACGATCTGCTAAGCGCCTACCACGACGCACTCGGGCCCGATGCGCCGCTGACGTTGGCCGACGTGTACGAGGGCGTGCGCGGGCAGAGCTTTTTCGGCGTGATGATGGCGATCGTGTCAGCGATGTTGGTCGAACGCACCGAGCGCGGCGACGCGCTGTTCATGACGATGCTGCAACGGCACTGCCAGCACGTGTTGGACACCGACGCGCTGGCCACGTTGTCCCCGACGTCGCCCATGCCGTTGACCCCGGTCCACACCGACGAGTCCGTGCACACCGCCACCGGGGAACCATTGTGGAGCGAAAGCTGGTATGCCGATTTCGTCGACGCCGCACAGGGATTCGGCGGCTGGGTGCGGATCGGCTTGATACCCAACCAGCGCACCGCGTGGATGCACGCATTGTTGTGTGGTCCCGACAGCCCCACTATCGCCGTGGTCGACTTCGACGTTCCGTTTCCGGCCGATCCGTGGCATGTGCGAACCGCCACCATCGATTTCACCCACGCCGCCACTGACCCGTTGCAGACGTATCGGGTCGCGCTGCAGGCACGAGGCCAGTCCTATACCGACCCCGGGGCTCTGCTGCGTGGAGAACCCGGTCGCCCCGTGGCGGTGGCGGCGAACTTGACCTGGGCGACTGACGGCACGCCCTATCGGTATCGGTTGACCACACGCTACGAAATTCCGTGCAGGGTGTCGGGAAGCGTGACCGTCGAGGACACCGAGTACATGCTCGATGAGGTGCCCGGTCAGCGTGACCACTCGTGGGGTGTGCGCGACTGGTGGGCCATGGACTGGCTGTGGAGTGCGCTGCATCTGGACGACGGCACGCATCTGCATGGCGTGGACATCCGGATTCCGGGCGCGCCGAAGCTCTGCGTCGGCTACCTTCAACAAAAAGACCGGCAGCTCGTTGAGCTGCACACGGTGACAAGCCGAGAATCGTTTGATTCCAACGGCTTACCCGTAGCCGCAACGGTGAGCGTCGAACCCGGTGACATCGCTGCGACCGCCGCTGTGCGCGGACACGCTCCGTTGTTGCTTGTGGCCGACGACGGGCGAGTGAGCCAGTTTCCCCGCGCGTGGGTCACCGCGACCACAGCCGATGGCCGTCACGGGGTTGGTTGGCTGGAATGGAACCGCACCCGATGGCAGCCGACGCCGACCTGAGCCAATCGAAGCGTCGAGACCGAAGCAGTCGGGGGCCCGGACCCATCGTGGTCATGGGTGTGTCCGGCTCGGGCAAGTCCACGGTGGGCGCTGCGTTGGCCCGGCGGCTGGGGGTCCCGTTCGCGGATGCCGACGCATTCCACCCGCGCGCGAATATCGCCAAAATGGCCGCCGGTGAGCCGTTGAACGACCAAGACCGGTTCCCGTGGCTGGAGGCAGTCGGCAAGTGGCTGGCCGCTCACCGTGACGGCGGTGTGACGAGCTGCTCGGCGCTCACGCGCAAATACCGCGACCAGTTGCGTTCACACTGCCCCGACGTCGAATTTCTGCACCTGAGCGGCTCGCCGGAGCTTATCCGTCACCGCCAGGCCGGCAGGACAGGCCATTTCATGCCCGCGACGCTGCTGGACTCGCAGTTCGACACGCTGGAGCCCCTCGGACCGGACGAGCGCGGGGTCACCGTCGACGTCGACCAAAGCGTCGACGCCATCGTCGAGACCTTTCTGGCCGGATTCGCGCCACCGCGCGGCGGCGGCGCCGGGACAGCTAGCGGTGGCTAGCATGCGGTGGTATCCCCGAGTGGGAGGCGGCGCAACGATGTACCAGATCGCGGTGGTGCTGACGGCGATCACGCACGTCGCCTTCATCTGCTACGTCGTCGTCGGCGGCTTCATCGCACTGCGCTGGCGCCGCACGCTGTGGCTGCACATCGCAGCGGTACTTTGGGGCGCGGCCAGCGTGGTGGGCCATGTGGGCTGTCCTTTGACCGGACTGGAACGCTGGGCGCGGCGTCACGCCGGCATGCCGCCGCTGCCGCCGAAGGGGTTCATCGCCCACTACATCACCGGAGTGCTCTATCCCGTTAGTTGGGCGAACGCCGTGCAGCTGGCAGCGTTCGCCGTGATCGTCGCGTCGTGGGCGTTATATGCCTGGCATGGCCGGCATGTCCCGGTGCGCGCCCATCGAGGGGCATCCGACCGCGTGCGGTGACGACCGCCGCATGCGCAACGCCCCGCCGCCGTGGCGTCTCTTAGCGCTTCCGCCGGGTCTTGACCCGCTTGCGCGCCGCGCCCGCTAATTCCTCGCCTCGCTCCCGGGCGGTTTCGGCGAGCTCGCTTCCCCGCTCGCGGGCGGTTTGGACAAGTTCGGCGCCCCGCTGACGAGCGGTTTCGGCGAGTTCGCGTACCCGACCGCTGTCGGCCCATTCGCCGCCTCGCCTGCGGGCGGCCTCCACCAGGGGGGCGCTTTTTTCTGCCGCCGCGCTGGCAAGCTCCCGACCTCGTTCGGCGCCCACCTGGATACCGTGTCCGATTTTCTCCCCCAAACCCTCGGTGTCCAGCAAGGGTTCGTTAGACCCGCCGAGCGGCAGCGCCTCGGTCACCGCCTCAGAAATCCGGCTCGCCGCCTGTCGGCCACGCCATCCCAACGACGGCTTGCCGGCCGTGTCGGCGGACGCAATGATCAGTCCGCCCAGCAGGCTTAGATCGGTCAGGAAGTCACGCCGTTTCTCGGCTTTGCGCTGCGGATCCGGTTCGGTCCAAAACATATGCGCGCCAAGGCTCCCCGGGATTACCGTGCATGCCAGCACGGCAGACGCGATGCGGGGGAGCTTGCCGGTCGCGAGCAAAACGCCGCCGCCGACCTGGACAGCCGCGTTGAGGCGTGCGAAAGTCTCGTCGTCGGAGGGCACCTTGGTACCAACGGGCTCCGGCAGCCTGCGCAGACCCGCCGCGGCGGGGCGCGCGGCGTCGACGGACGCGCTCGGGTTTCGCAATGTCTCTATACCTTGGCCGATGAACACCGCCGACAACAGCGGCCGGGCAATTCTGCGGATCAGCATGGCCGCGGTGTTCCCGCGTTGACCCGCACGCAAACCGGTGGGCGTGGCTTGGGTGGGCCGCGTCAGCGGACCGGCAGGTCACCACTTCCCGAGCGCATCCACAACGGAAGCACCACCCAGAAACCCGCTAGGGCGATCAGCGCGCAGACGCAGGCGATGACCGCGGCAGCACTACCGGCGACGGCGTCGAAGATCACCATGGTGACGCCGGTGAGCGCGAATCCTAGGAGCAACAACCCTGTGTAGGCCAACCGGTGCGCGGTCGACACCAGCGATTTCAGCCGATGCCGGCGAAACAGCAACCGGTGCATCGCGACCGGAGCGACCAGCAGCACCGTAGAGGCGACCGAGCAGACGACTGTCGCGAGGTACACCGAGCGCATCGTCACACTCAACGCTCTAAACGGCTCCTGGAACGGCAACGTCAACAGGAAGCCGGTCAATAACTGGACACCGGTCTGCACAACCCGCAGCTCTTGCAACAGACTGGCCCAATTGCGATCCAGCCGTTCGGTTTCGGTCTCCTTGCGCGCGGCGTAATCCCATTGCTGGTCGCGTTCAGGATGGTTGAACCGTCCCGGGTTTCGTGCACACCTTCTTTTGAGGGAAGGATGGCACGATGCCGAGCAAGTACGATGAGAACACCAAGGCCAAGGCGGTGCGGCTGGTCCGAGAGCATCGCGATGACTACGAGACCGAGTGGGCGGCGATGCGCGCGATCTCGGCGCGGTTGGGGATGAGCGCGGAGACGCTGCGCAAATGGGTGCGCCAGGCCGAGGTGGACGACGGTGAGGCTGCGGGTGTGCCGACTGAGACCGCACGCGAGCTGCGGGAGCTGCGCCGCAAAACCAAGGAACTTGAGCAAACGATCGAAATACTAAAGGCCGCAACAACTTTCTTCGCGCGGGAGTGCGACCCGCTACACCGCTGATCTGCGAGTTCATCGACGAACACAAGGACCGGTTCGGGGTCGTACCGATGTGCCGCGCCCTGGGTGTCCAGGGCGTGGCGATCGCCCCACGCACCTACTGGGCACACCGGTCGTCGGCGCCGTCAAAACGGGCCCTGTGGGACACCACGATCACCGAGATCCTCGCCGGCGTCTATGAGCCTGACGAGCACGGCAAACGCCCACCGGAGTGCCTGTACGGCAGCCTGAAGATGTGGGCGCACCTGCAGCGCCAGGGCATCCCGGTGGCGCGCTGCACGGTCGAACGGATCATGCGCAAGCACGGCTGGCGCGGGGCCACGCGCGCCCGGACGATACGCACTACCGAGCGCGATCCGGCCGCCGCGAGAGCGCCGGACCTGGTGCGGCGGCGCTTCCATGCATCGCGGCCCAACGAGCTGGACGTGGCGGACTTCACCTACGTGCCGCTCGATGGCGGCGGGTTCGGCTACACCGCATTCGTAATCGACGCCTATGCCGGGCTGATCGCGGGCTGGGAGTGCTCGTTGACGAAGAACACCGCCTTCGTCGAGCGGGCGATCCGCCAAGCCACGGCATACCGGGCGCGGCAGGGACATCCGCTCACCGGTGACACGATTCATCACAGCGATGCCGGATCACAATACACCGCAACACATTTCACTGAGACACTGATGCTGGCCGGACTCGTCCCGTCGATCGGGACTGTCGGGGACGCCCTCGATAACGCGTTGGCCGAAACCACGATCGGGCTCTACAAAACCGAGTGCGTGCGCGCGGGCTCCCCGTTCCGCACCGGACCGATCCGCACCCTCGCCGACCTGGAGAACATCACCTCGGCGTGGGTGCACTGGTATAACACCGCCAGGCTCATGCACCGCCTTGGCCGCCGCCCGCCAGCCGAAGCCGAGGCCGAGTACTACGCCCGGCTGCAAGCCGGCGACCCCATCAGCAGTCCGTAGGCTCGGGTCGCGACGGGGGTGTCACCCAACACCGATGGCAGACTCGGGACTTGTGGCGGAGTTGTTGATCGCGGTCAACCCGGATGAAGACTCCAGGCTGCCGTTGTTGCTGAGGGTCCCGCTCGGTGGCGGTGACCTGCTGTTCCGCACGTCGGGAACCTGGCCGCGGGAAAAAGCTTTGTTCGCCTACCCGGTACCGCTGGACGAGTGGCCCGACGATCCGGTAATCGTCGAACGAGTGCGGTTGCGGTCGTGTCGTCGGCGCGGCGCAGCGATCGACGTGATCGCCGACCGGTCCCGGCACAACCGCTCCCAGCTCGTGTTCACCCAGGCTCGGGGCCGCGACGTGGTGTTTTGGCAGTCGCCGCGCACCCGCAAACAGGCACGCCCGAACGTGCGCACCCCGACCGCCCGCGCGCACGGCATCGAGGAGCTGCAGATCGTGGTCGACAGCCACGAGCAGTACGCCTACCGGTTCGCAACCCAGCAGGTCACCACGGTCAAGCGGGCGCTGCCGTGCGGGGACTACGGAATCGTCGTTGATGGTCAGCTTGTCGCCAGCGTGGAACGCAAGTCACTGGTCGATCTGGTAGCCAGCCTCACCGGCGGCAAGCTGCGCTACCAGGTCGGCGACCTAGCCGCGCTCCCGCGCGCGGCGGTGGTCATCGAGGATCGCTACTCGCAGCTGTTCAAGCTTGACCGCATCCGGCCCGCGGTGGTCGCCGACGGGCTCGCCGAGTTGCAGATCCGCTGGCCGAACGTGCCCGTCGTGTTCTGCGAGACCCGCCAGCTCGCCGAGGAATACACCTACCGGTTCCTCGCCGCCGCCAACGCCTGGGCGACCACCGAACACGCTGCCATGCAACGTATCTCACCGATCAGAGTCGACATCGCCCACCTCGACCAGGCACCCGCAGCGCCGACGCCATCCACCGCCGAAGTCCGCGCCTGGGCTCGCGGCACCGGCTTACCGGTACCCGACCGCGGCGGCTCCGCCCCGAGATCTGGACTGCTTGGTACGACACCAACTCGTCGAACCGAACCTAGCGTCTACGGCCGCGTACTACGCTCACCACCAGATCAGGAAGCACACCGGTCACACGAAACGAGGTGTGCATCAAACCCGGGATGGTTCAGGTCGACGTCCATCTGTGGATCATGCCAGCCGGCACCCTGCCAATGGGCTGCCTCATTTATTCCAAGAGCAGTCGGGCCGACTTCTCCAGCCGATCGGCAATCTGGGTGTAGGAGGCGTATCCCATCCCGGCGCGCACCAGCGCGCCCGCGTACAACAGCTCCAGGGTTTCCACCACGTCGGGATCGCAGTCGGGACCCAGCGCCGAGACCAGCCGCTGGTGAATCTCCCGGCCAACGCGCAGCCGGAGCTGCTTGACCTCAGGATCGTTGCCCAGCAAGGCATTGGTCACCGCGCCGGCCAGCTCGGGTTCGTCGGCGACAAGCAGCGCGATGTGCCGCAGCACCGCGACAACGCGCGCAACGGGATCCGGTGAATCGCCGCGGGGCGGCGAGGTCGAGGCGAGCCGCCGCCAGAAAACCTCGGCAACGAGGTGTTCCTTGGACGAGAAGTAGGTGTAGGCGGTGGCCGAGCCCACCCCGGCCTCGGCGGCCACGCGGCGAATAGTCAAGCCGGAGAAGCCTTCTCGGCTGAGCACCTCGATCGCCGCCCGGCCCAACCGCTCGACGGTGTCGGCTTGCTTGGCGGTCAGTCGGCGCCTGGTCGACTCCCGAGCCACCGGGTCAGACACGTGTCTGGACACTACTACAACGTAATATGGGCGGCAACAGACGCCCTTCCTGACGATTGCGACGGTTAGGTTCGACTTGTGACCTCTGGCTCGCAGCCCGCCGAGCAGACCCTCCGGTTGTTCGAGCTCGCCGACCGGGTTCCCGGTTTCATGCCGGCCGACGAGGGCAGGGCCCTGCATGACGCCGCGCTGCGCTACCTCGACCATGGCATCGGCCTGGAAATCGGCACTTACTGCGGCAAGTCCACGCTGTTGCTGGGCGCGGCTGCGGTTGCCCGCGACAGCGTGCTCTACACGATCGACCACCATCACGGCTCCGAAGAGCATCAGCCGGGGTGGGAATACCACGACCCCGCTCTGGTCGATGAGGCCAGCGGCCGCTTCGACACCTTGCCCACGTTTCGTCGCACACTCGACGAGGCCGGCTTGGACGACAACGTGGTCGCAGTGGTGGGCAAGTCGGCGCTGGTGGCCCGCGGCTGGCGCACCCCGCTTCAGCTGCTGTTCATCGATGGCGGCCACAGCGAGGCCGCCGCTCACCAAGACTTCGACAACTGGGCACCGTGGGTGACGGTCGGCGGCGCGCTGATCATCCACGACGTCCTTCCCGATCCGCGCGACGGCGGGCAGGCTCCGTACCAGATCTATTGCCGCGCCCTGCAAAGCGGGAAGTTCCGCGAAGTCTCGGTCGCCGGATCGTTGCGGGTGCTCGAACGCACTACTGGCACACCGGGCGCTGCGCTTACCGATCCGTCGAGTTGCTGACGCACTCGCAGTCGTAATCGCCCTCAAGACCGCGGGGCAGGTCGCTACCGCGGAAGATCCCGCTTCCAGGTGTGGTCAACGACAACGCGTCGGCCGCCAATATCACCGCTGCACCCGTCCACGTCGTTCGCTCGACCGGCCAGCGCTTGCCGTCGCTGAACACCAGGCCGGTCCAGTAGGAGCCGTCGGTTTCGCGCAGGTGTTGCATGGCGGCGAACTGCTGCAACGCCTGCCGGCGGTTGCCGATAGCGTCCAAAGCCAAGACCAACTCACACGTTTCCGCACCGGTGACCCACGGCCGGTCATCGACACAACGGACACCTAGGCCGTCGACAACGAAATCGGCCCAGCGCTCGGCTAGCCGGGCTTCGGCCGCCGCGCCGCGCAGCGCGCCGCCGAGAATCGGGTAGTACCAGTCCATCGAATGATGCGGCTTTTCGGTGAACGCCGACGGGTGCGCGATGATGGCGTGTCCGAGCCGGCCCAGTGCGACCTCCCATTCGGGCTGCGGTTGATCAAGGTGGTTCGCCAGGGCCAGCGCGCAGCGGATGCTGTGGAACACGCTGGCGCAACCGGTCAACAACGCCTCAGGGACCGGTCCTGATTCACCGCGGGCCCAGCAGATTTCGCCGCCTGCAAGCTGCAATTCCAGCACAAAGTCGATCGCTGCGCGCACCGTCGGCCACATCGCAGCCGCGAAGCCGCGATCGCCGGTGATCAACACATGGTGCCAGACACCCACCGCAATGTAGGCGCAGAAGTTGCTGTCGCTGTTGGCATCCTCGACGACACCGGCCCGCAGCTGAATCGGCCATGACCCGTCGGCGCGCTGGTGGTGACGGCACCACTCGTACGCCCTGCGGGCCGGCTCGACGAGACCTGCGGCGGTGAGCGCCATCGCGCATTCGACGTGATCCCATGGATCGGTATGCCCGCCCTGCGACCATGGGATGGCACCGGATGGTTCCTGCACCGCAGCAATTGATTCCGCGGTCTGCCGACACTGTTGTGGGGTGAGGACGCCTGGCACGCCCGGCGCGTCATACCAGCTCAACGGCGTGCACCGGTTTTTGGAAGTACAGCGCGATGCTCTTGCCCAGTAGCGGGTTAAGCATCGATTCGGCCAGCCTGGTGATGCGAGGCCGCTGGGTGATGTCCCACACCAGCAGCTTGTGATAAGCGGCTACCGCCGGGTGATCCGGACGAGACAGTCCGACAAGGCATTTCAACCACCAGAACGGTGTGTGCAGTCCGTGGGCGTAATGTGCATGTACGAATTGCATTCCGGTGCCGATGATTTTGGCGCGCAGCGTGCTGGCTCGGTAGATCCGCACGTGGCCGCCCTCGTTGGTGTGGTACTCGTCGGACAGCAGCCAACACACTCTTTCGGGCAGCCACCGCGGCACGGTGACCGCCAAGGTGCCGCCGGCCTTCAACACGCGTGTCAATTCGTTGATGGCCACCTCGTCCGCCGGGACATGTTCGAGAATTTCCGATGCAATGACGCAGTCGAAAGTGCCGTCCGGATAGGGCAGCGCCAGCGCGTCACCGACGACGGTCTCGGCCGCGGCGAAGGCCGGCGCCTCACCGGTCTCGGCCATGGCGCGCAACACCTTGCTGACGTTGTCGAGTTCGGCGGCGTCCTGGTCGAAGGCGATCACGTTGGCCCCGCGGCGATACGCCTCGAAGCTATGCCGGCCAGCGCCGCACCCGACGTCGATGACCGCGCTTCCCGGACCGATGCCCAGCCGGTCGAAATCCACCGTCAGCACGGCTCGCCCACCACGTCGGCGACACCGCGTTGCTGAGCTTTTCGGGCGATCGCACGTTCGTACACGGCTACCGTCTGCGCGGCCACGGATTCCCAGCTGTAGACCTCTAACGCGCGCCGCCGACCGGCCGCGCCGAGCCGTTGCCGCTCGCCGGGCGAGGCCAGCAGAGCACCGAGCACCCGGATCAGGTCGACCGTGTCGCCCGGTCGCACCAACCGGGCGCAGCTGCCATCGGGCCCGAGCACCTCCGGCAATGCCCCGGCCCGGCTGGCCACGATCGGGGTGCCGCTGGCCATCGCCTCCACGGCGGGAAGCGAGAACCCCTCGTAAAGCGAAGGAATACAGGCAATTTCGGCAGACGCCAACAGACGAGCCAGCTCGGCGTCGGAGAGCCCGTTGGAGGTGTGCACGATATCGGAGATGCCGAGCTCGGCAATGAGCTTTTCGGTGGGTCCGTTGGGCTCCAGCTTGGCCACGAGCTGAACCTCGAGGTCGTGGTCAACGCGCAGCCTGGCCACCGCGTGCAGCAGATGCCCCACACCCTTGAGTGGGGTGTCGGCGCTGGCGACGGCGATAATGCGGCCCGGCACGCGCGGCTGGTCAGCAGGTGCGAATAGGTCGGTGTCCACGCCCAACGGCACGACACACAGCTGGTCGGGGCGTACCCCGAAGTCCGCAGTAATGTCAGCAGCCGACGACGACGACACCGTGACCAGATCCGGGATGCTGCGCGCGACTCGCTGCTGCATTTTCAAGAAGCCATACCAGCGGTGTACCAATGGTTTACGCCACCATCGCGCAGCCGATAACTCCAGCACCCGGTCGCGGGTGATCGGGTGATGCACAGTGGCCACTACCGGAAAGCCCATCGCCGAAATATCAAGCAGCCCAAAGCCCAAGCTCTGGTTGTCATGGACGACGTCGAAGTCGTGCTGTCGGTCGGCGAGCAGTCGGGCCATCCGGAGGCTGAATGTGCGCGGCTCCGGGAATCCTGCCGTCCACACCGTGGCCAATTCGAGAAGGTCGATTCGATCGCGGATTTCGCTGGGGCGCGGAATCCGGAACGGATCGGGTTCCCGGTACATGTCCAAGCTGGGTACTTTGCGAAGCACCACACGGGGATCGAGCACTTCGGGATAGGGCTGGCCGGAGAACACCTCGACTCGGTGGCCGAGCTCGACGAGGCCGCTGCTTAGGTAGCGGATATAGACGCCCTGTCCGCCGCAGTGTGTCTTGCTGCGGTAGGACAGCAAAGCGATCCGCATGCTCACGCCCGTTCTGTTATGGCACCGCTCGCATCGGTCGCCCCAGAACCATCGACGACTTCGGCGAGCTGTCTGGACACGTGTCTGGACTATAATTTGACAACCTACGTGATGCAATGCACCTCGCAGGACGTCAAACCCTCCCGATGCTACTGACCGCGCCGGCGCACAACTGCCGCGGGTGACGCCACTTGCGGGTGTGACGCAGATCAAACGCGGACTGTGACCGGCGTCATTGCGTAAATCGTCTACGTTAGGCAAGCCTCACCTGGGTTGGAGGAATCCCGCTGGAGAGGCAGCATGCCCACCGACTCACATGGCCTTGAATTCGTCTACGACCTGACCTTGGACGAGGTCAGGCGGCGTGCTGCGGTGTTTGAGGCGATCGGCGATGACTGGGACCCCGTCCAAGTATTGGCCGAAGAGGAACAGGCCTACGCGATGCTCTACGCCGACCTCGACGCCGATCAGCAGCGCCACTACGACGAGCTCGTCAAGGCTGGGGTGTTGCCACGCCGGGCGGTGGACCGTGCTGCCGATTGACCCGCAAGCCGACGCATGCCGACGCGCCTGGTTGGCGTGCCCCAACTGTGACCACGGCGCGTCGTGCGCCGAATGCCAGAGCGGTCGCAACTGCCACACTCACTGGCAGTACCTGATCGGTAACGAGGCAGCGGTGCTGCACTTGCAGTGCCCGACCTGTGCGCACTTCTGGTCGATGGACACCCGCCCGGGGCGCGGTTGCCGCACCGCCGCCTGAGCACAAGCCGCGCCCACCGGCCGGCGATACGGTGGAGTTATGCGGGCGTTGATCATCGTCGACGTGCAAAACGACTTTTGCGAAGGCGGCGCACTGCCGGTGGCCGGCGGCGCGGCCATCGCCCGCGCCATCAACGATTACTTGGCCACCGCGCCGGGCTACCAGCATGTGGTCGCCACGAAGGACCATCACATCGATCCCGGTGACCACTTCTCCGACCATCCCGACTACGTCTCCTCGTGGCCGCCGCACTGCGTGGCCGGCAGTCCCGGCGCCGACTTTCACCCCGACCTCGACACCAGCCGCATCGAGGCGGTGTTCCGCAAGGGCGCCTACTCGGCTGGTTACAGCGGGTTTGAAGGCACCGACGAGTCCGGCACGCCGCTGCTCGACTGGCTGCGGCAACACGGCGTCGACCGGGTCGACGTGGTTGGCCTGGCTACCGATCACTGCGTGCGCTCGACCGCCGAAGACGCCGCCCGCGCCGGATTGTCGACCCGGGTGCTGGTGGACCTGACCGCGGGGGTGGCGCCAGACTCGACAGCCGCAGCCATCGAGGAGATGCGCGACGCCGGAGTCGTGGTGGCCAAAGCGGTTGACGGGTGATCCGGCGCTCTTTCGCCGGCCCAGGTCACTGCGTGGCCGCCAACGCCAGTGATGCGGCCGATAGCAGCAGATAGCCGCCCGGGAACGCGATGTTGGAGAGCACCCGTGCCCGAACGTGCGTAACGACGGCGCCGATGAAGAACAGCACCAGTCCCGCCGCAGCCGCCACACCGAGGATGCGCAGACCGAACAGGCCAGCGACGAGTCCGAGCGCTCCGGCGAGCTTGAGCGTTCCCAGCATCGGCAGCCACGACCGCGGCACCCCGACCCGGGCCGAATTGGCCAGCACGAACTGAGCTGGGATGTAGTCCGCCACGGCGATCGCTGCGGTGACGACCGCGGTGAGCAGTGTGACGACGATGTATAGGCTCATGGTGGTCTCCTCTACAACGGCGCGTTTGGTGGACGTGCTCACCTCCATGACGACGGCCACGTAGAAAAGGTGACCCATGAGCGCGATTGAGGATCTTGCGTACCGGTTCGACGCTGATCGACCACACCTGCGGTCAGTTGCGTTTCACCTGCTTGGCTCGGCTGCCGACGCTGACGACGCCGTGCAATCGGCGTGGCTGAAAGCCAGCCGCGCTGACCCCAGCGCCGTCGAGAACCTGACCGGCTGGTTCACCACCATCACCGCCCGCGAGGCTCTCGACCAATTACGGGCCCGCATCCGGCGAGCCGAGCAACCGCTGGGCGAGCCCAGCGACTGGGAGCGGACCTCCGCCGCGGCCACAGCACCGGCCGACGAGGATGTGCTGCTGGCCGACGCGGTCAGTCGGGCACTCGTGGTTGTCCTGGACCGGCTGTCGCCGGCACAGCGTGTCGCTTTTGTGCTGCACGACCTGTTCGGTCTGCCGTTCGAGGCGATCGGCGATTTGTTGGACCGTTCCCCGACAGCGGCCAAAAAGCTGGCAAGCCGGGCCCGCCAGCGACTTCATGCCGACCCGGTCGCCGAGTCCCCTTGCACGCGTGAGCATCTGCAGATCGTAGAAGCATTCCTGGCGGCGTCCCGCGGCGGTGACATCCCGGCACTGCTGCAGCTGTTGGCCCCGGACGTCGTCCGCCGAGTCGACCGGATCCTGGTTCCCGACGACGTTCCCACCGAAATACGCGGCGCTCAGCAAGTTGCCGAGGAAACTCGACGGTTCGCCCACCGCGCCAAAGTCGGTGTGGTGCTGCTCGTCGACGCAGTCCCCGGAATTGCGATCGCACCGCGAGCACAACTGCAGGCCTTGTTACGCATCGGAATTGGCGACGATGGGCGCATCCACACCATCGACATCGTCGGCGAGCCCGCACGGCTGCGCACCGCCGTGCTGACAGTTCCCGTTGCGGCACTCAGGAATTCCACAGCCGGTTCGGGTACCAACGACACCGTGCGAGCCTCGGAGCGCGATGAGTGCTAACACGTTCGGACGGCGGGCGCTCTTGCGCGGCGGCGCGCTGCTCGGTGCGGCAGCAGTGCTGGCGTGGCCGCAAGCATGCAGCGGCGACGACGGGGCACTGACGTTCTTCTTCGCCGCCAACCCGGAGGAGGCCGATGCCAGGATGCGGGTCATCGACGCGTTTGCGCGCCAGCATCCCGACATCAAGGTTCGCACGCTGCTGTCCGGGCCCGGAGCGATGCAGCAAATCGCAACGTTTTGCGCCGGCGGCAAGTGCCCGGACGTGCTGATGGCCTGGGAGATGACGTACGCCGAGCTGGCCGACCGCGGCGTGTTGCTGGACCTCAATACCATGCTGGCACAAGACAAAGACTTCGCCGCGCAGCTCAAGGCGGACAGCATCCCGTCGTTGTACGACACCTTCACATTCAATGGCGGACAGTACGCTCTCCCCGAGCAGTGGTCGGGGAATTACTTGTTTTACAACCGGCGACTCTTCGCTGACGCCGGCGTGCCGCCACCTCCGCGAAACTGGGAACAGCCGTGGAGCTTTGCTCAATTTCTGGAGACCGCGAGGGCGCTCACCAAGCGCGACGGCTCGGGACGGGCCACCCAGTGGGGATTCGTCGACACATGGGCCCCCCCGTACTCGGCTGGGCTCTTCGCGATGAACAACGGCGCGCCGTGGTGTAGCCCGCGCAGGAACCCTACCCACGTCAACTTCGACAACGACGCGTTCATCGAAGGCGTCCAGTTTTATGCCGACCTCGCCACCAAGCACAGGGTGGCACCGACCGTCACCGAGCAGCAGTCGATGTCAACGATGGATCTGTTCTCCGTGGGGAAGGCCGCGATGGCGCTGGGCGGGCACTGGCGATACCAGACCTTCGACCGGGCCGAAGGGCTGGACTTCGACGTCACAATATTGCCGACCGGTCCCAAAGGCCAAGGCGCCCACTCGAACATCGGCACCACCGGTCTTGCCATCGCGGCCAGCAGTCCCCGCACAGAACAAGCTTGGGAATTCGTGAAATTCGCCGCCGGCCCGGTAGGACAGGCCCTCATCGGCGAATCCCGCTTATTTGTGCCGGTACTGCGATCGGCGATCGACTCGGGCGGATTCGCGAAGGCACATAGCAGGCTGCGCAACCTCGCCGTGCTCACCGGCGGGCCCGCCCATTCGGAAGGTCTGCCCATCAGTCCGGCGTGGGAGAAAGTCAACGCTCTCATCGACCGCAATTTCGGGCCGGTACTGCGCGGCGCTCGACCGGCGACCTCGCTGACCGGGCTGACCGGTGCTGTTGAGGAAGTGCTGCGCAAACCATGACAGCGACCGCCGAACCCACCGTCCTGGCGCAGGTCGCCCGGGCAGGCCGTAGTGCCACGAACCGGCGACGTGCCCGCGCGGGACGCTTATTCGTTGCGCCAAACCTGGTCGCGGTCGCAGTTTTCACGCTGTTCCCACTAGGTTTTTCGCTCTACATGAGCTTTCAGAGGTGGGATGTGTTCACCCCGCCGAAATTCGTCGGGCTGTCCAACTTCCGTAACCTGTTCACCGCCGATCCGCTATTCCTCATCGCGCTGACTAACACCGTGGTGTTCACCCTCGGCAGTGTGGTGCCCACGGTGGTCATCAGTCTCGTCGTCGCCGCGTTACTCAACCGAAAGATCAAGGGAATCGGGCTTTTCCGGACCGCGGCTTTCCTACCACTGGCAGTGTCATCGGTGGTGATCGCCGTGGTGTGGCAGTTCGTCTTCAACACCGACAACGGATTGCTTAACATCATGCTCGGGTGGATCGGCATTAGCCCCATCCCGTGGCTGGTCGACCCGAAGTGGGCGATGGTCTCGCTGTGCTTGGTCAGTGTGTGGAAGAGCGTGCCGTTTGCCACTGTCGTGCTGCTGGCAGCCATGCAAGGGGTACCCGACACCCTCTACGAGGCGGCCAGGATCGACGGGGCCGGTGAGATACGACAGTTCGTCTCCATCACGGTGCCGCTGATCCGCGGCGCGGTGTCATTTGTGGTCGTCATTTCAATCATCCACGCATTCCAGGCATTTGACCTGGTCTACGTGCTCACCGGCCGCAATGGCGGGCCGGAAACCGGAACTTATGTGTTGGGCATCATGCTTTTCCAGCACGCTTTTGGATTCCTGGAGTTCGGTTACGCTTCCGCGTTGGCATGGGTGATGTTCGCGATTTTGCTGGCCCTGACCGTGTTACAGCTGCGGTTCGCGCGGGGGCGATCCTGGGAGGTGGACCGTGGTCTCGGCTGAGCGCATGATCAAGCATGGTGTGCTGCGCGGCGTTGCGCTCTACGTCGCTCTGACCGCTATTGCGTGGTGTGCGCTGTTCCCGATCCTGTGGGCGTTGTCTGGGTCGCTGAAGAGCGAGGGCGAAGTCAGCATGCCGACGCTGTTGCCGTCACACCCGCGGTGGTCCAATTACGCCGAGGTGTTCACCTTGATCCCACTTGGACGCATGTTCTTCAACACGGTGCTGTATGCCGGATGCGTCACCGCCGGCCAGGTGTTCTTCTGCTCGCTCGCCGGCTACGCATTTGCGCGGTTGAGATTCCGGGGTCGCGATGCGCTGTTCGTTTTGTATCTGGGCACGTTGATGGTGCCGCTGACGGTGACGGTGATTCCGCAGTTCATTCTGATGCGACTCTTCGGGTGGACCGATACACCCTGGGCGATGATCGTCCCCGGGTTGTTCGGCACCGCATTCGGCACCTATCTGATGCGGCAGTTCTTCCGCACCCTGCCAGTCGAACTCGAGGAAGCCGCGATTCTCGATGGATGTACGCCGTGGCAGATCTACTGGCGAATCCTGTTGCCGCACACCAGGCCCGCGCTCATGGTGCTCGCCGTACTCACCTGGGTCAACGTGTGGAACGACTTCCTGTGGCCGCTGGTGATGATCCAGCGCAACAGCATCGCCACGCTTACGCTCGGCTTGGTGCGCATGCAAGGCGAATACGTGGCTCGATGGCCGGTGCTGATGGCCGCGTCGATGCTCATCCTGTTGCCGCTGGTGGTCGTCTACGCCGTCGCGCAACGATCGTTCATCCGAGGTATCGCCGTCAGCGGACTCGGCGGGTGAGCCTGACAAGTTTCGAAAGCGAGTATCTGCAGTGGCTTCGGTGAGCTTCGAACAAGCGACACGGCACTATCCTGCGACCACTCGGCCCGCGGTGGATCGACTGAACCTCGACGTCGCTGACGGCGAATTCGTCGTGCTGGTCGGACCGTCCGGATGCGGCAAAACCACGTCACTGCGAATGGTCGCCGGCTTGGAAGCCCTGGATTCGGGGCGGATCCGGATCGGGGCGCGTGACGTCACCGACGTCGAACCCAAAGACCGCGATGTGGCGATGGTCTTCCAGAACTATGCGCTGTACCCGCACATGACCGTGGCGCAAAACATGGGCTTCGCGTTGAGGGTCGCCCGAACGCCGAAAACCGAGATCCGCGACCGTGTGCTAGATGCGGCGCGATTGCTGGACTTAGAGCCCTATCTGGACCGCAAACCGAAAGATCTGTCCGGTGGCCAGCGGCAGCGGGTGGCGATGGGACGAGCGATCGTACGCCGCCCCCAGGTATTCCTGATGGACGAGCCGCTGTCCAACCTCGACGCCAAGCTGCGGGTGCAGACCCGCAGTCAGATCGCGGGGCTGCAACGGAGGTTGGGAACCACCACCATCTACGTCACCCATGACCAGGTGGAGGCGATGACCATGGGCGACCGCGTTGCCGTCTTGCGCGACGGCGTGTTGCAGCAGTGCGCGGCGCCCCGAGAGCTCTACCGCAATCCGGCCAACGTGTTCGTCGCGGAGTTCATCGGATCTCCGACGATGAATCTCTTTACCCTGCCGATCGTCGAGCACTCAGTATCGTTGGGCGACTGGCGGATTCCCGTTCCGCGGCAGGTCAGTGCCGCTGGTAACGAGGTTGTTGTCGGCATCCGGCCGGAGCACTTCGAGGTGGGCAGCGTCGGCGTGGCGATGGAGGTCGACGTTGTCGAGGAGCTCGGCGCTGACGTCTACCTCTATGGCCGCATCGTCGGGCCCGACCGCAGCGCGGGGCAGCCGGTGACCGCTCGCGCCGACGGGCGCGACCCGCCCCAGCGGGGGAGCCGACTGCGCCTGCATCCCCAGGACGGTCACGTGCATTTTTTCGGCATCGACGGCCGACGGATCGCGTGAGCGTGCCTCAAAGCGTCATGTTGGTGAACGGCGCCTAACGCAGATGGCGATCAGATTAACAATTTCTGTTGGCGGTTCCATCTGATTCAAAGCGTGGATACTTCTTGGATACTTGCAAAGCAGCTCGGCAAGTCGGGAGGTCTCCCATGATGCAACCTCTGAAGTCGGCAACTTTGGCGCCATCCCGACCGGCACCTAACCAATCCCCGCACGATGACCACGTGACCATCCGCATGCGGGAGCATCCATCGTTGATGCGATCCTCTGCCGAGCGTCGCATGTTCGCAGCGGGCGACGGCGTGGCCCGTCAGGTAAACCCCGCAGACGCGGCCCAGGCGCGGCTCTTCGAGTCCATCCTGGAAGTGGAGGTCGCCCAATTGCAGCAACTGGCGATGGTTTTGGCTTCGCGGTGCGGCACACACAGCGTCGACGATGACCACTTACCGGAAACGTACAGCGAGCTCACAGCCCGCATCCAGGATGTCCATCGTTTGCTCGAACGGCTGCGCGATCGCTTCCCACACCGACCCGGTTAACTCGACACTCATGCGGAGCCCGCTGACGACCGTATAGCGGGGTGTCCGGAAAGTGTTGGCCGGATGCCGTTTTCCAGCGTTGGATGCGCACTCGTGTTGACTGGGGATGGAGCAACCATCGCGGCTTCACGGCGGCGCGATCACTGCTCGCCGCCTCCGTAGGGTCGGCCGGACTGTATCGACGGTCACATCTGGAAGTCAACGGTTTGATCACCGCCACCTCGGCGACCAAGATGATGGGCGGTGCGCCGGTACTGGGCACCTAATCGGGAGGACGTCGGCGGGTCGGAGTCTGGCTTATGACGCAATCCATGGATGCGAGGCCACGGGCGGCCAACCGCGGCGCGGCGCCGTCGCGCAACGCCGCCGAGGTAGCGCAGGCGCGAATCTTTGAGGGCATTCTGCGCGCAGAGATTTCACGGCTGGAGGAGCTGGCGAGGTCCCTGCCCGACCGCGGGCTTCGGCGCCAGCGAATGCCCGGTGGTAAGCCGCCCGAGGAGCTGGTGCAGCTGCGCGCGCGCATTAACGAGGCCAACCGGCTGCTTGAGACGCTGCGGCGTCGATTCCTGCATCCCCGCAGACCGGACGGCCCTGGTGGCGGGTGCACCACGTCAAGGCGTTAAGTCGGCTCCGCGACAGCGGCCCGGTCATCTTCCTGTGCGGCGATGTGATGACCGGTCGCGGCATCGACCAGATACTTCCGCACCCGGGCAGCCCTGACCTACGCGAGCCTGCGGTGAGTGATGCCCGGACCTACGTGACGCTCGCCGAGCACCTCAACGGACCGGTCCCCGTGCCCGCCGATGTGACATGGCCATGGGGAGACGCCCTGGCTGTGTTGGACGAATTCGCCCCTGAAATCCGGTTGATCAATTTGGAAACCAGCATTTCCGACGACGGCGAGTTCGCGGCGGGTAAGGCCGTGCACTATCGGATGCACCCCAACAACATCGGATGCCTGAGCGCGGCGCGGCCAGACGTCTGCGCGATCGCCAACAATCACATCCTCGATTTCGGTTACCGCGGACTGGCCGACACCTTGCGTGCCTTGAACGACGCCGGGATCCAGGCCGTTGGTGCCGGATCAACCGCCGGCGAGGCGGAACGCGCGGTCATGGTGGCCGGGGGCACAGGCAAGCGCATCGTTGTTGCCGCGTGTGGCATGGAGTCCAGCGGCATCCCCCGCTCATGGGCGGCCAGCCATAGCTGGCCGGGTGTGGCGTTGGTGACCGACCTGTCTGACCGCAGCGCCACGGCGGTCGCTGCGCGCGTGCTGGCGGAGAAACGGCCTGGCGACGTCACGATCGTCTCCGTTCATTGGGGCTCCAACTGGGGTTATGACGTCAGCGCGGCTCAGGTCGGGTTTGCACACCGGTTGATCGACGCCGGCGTCGACATCGTGCACGGGCATTCGTCGCACCATCCGCGACCGATCGAGCTCTACCGCGACAAGTTGATCTTGTACGGGTGCGGGGACGCGCTCGACGACTACGAAGGGATCACCGGATACGAGGAGTTCCGGCCGAACCTGCGACTGATGTACTTCGCCTCGGTCGACAACGGCCGCGTCGGATTGCAGATGGTGCCGATGCGGATGCGCAGACTCCGGCTCGAGCGTGTTCCGCACGACTATGCCGAGTGGCTACGGCGCACGCTGGATCAGATCAGTCGCCCGTTCAAGACAAAAGTTGGTGAAGCGACCGACGGTGTCCTCTCGGCCTGTCCGGCATAAGCCGGACCAGGCAACAGAATCGCTAGCCCGAAAGGGGAGCGGCGCACCCGCAACCCGGTCTTATCCACTAGGGTGCCGGCAGGAGTTGAGGAATGACAACGGTTTACGCGACCCATCCCCGGTACACCGAACATGATTTGCCGGGTCATCCCGAATGCGCGGACCGAATCCGAGCGGTCTGGCAAGGGTTGCGCGAAAGCGGGCTGGACGCGCGGATGCGCCCACTTGAGGTCCAGGCTCTCGACACCGACGCGGTTCTCGCCGTGCATACGGCCGACTACCTCGACATGCTGCGGCGGATTAACGACACGCCACGGACGATCCATCTGGACCCCGATACCTACGCGGGACCGGACGCCCTGACGATCGCGCGGCTGTCGGCCGGTGGCGTAATCGCCGCGACCGACGCGGTACTCGGCGGCGCGGCTGACAATGGGCTGGCTGCGATCCGCCCGCCGGGACATCATGCGATGCCCGACCGCGCCATGGGCTTCTGTCTGCTGGGCAACGTCGCAATCGCCGCGCGCCACGCCCAAAACCGATACGGCATCCAACGGGTCTTGGTGGTCGATTACGACGTGCACCACGGCAATGGCACCGAAGCAATGTTCTACGACGATCCCTCGGTGCTGTACATCTCGACACACCAGTACCCGTTCTACCCCGGCACAGGCGCTGCCAACGACGTCGGCACCGGCCGGGGCCAGGGTTACACGATCAACATCCCGTTGCCCGCCGGAAGCGGCGACTCGAACTACGCGATGGTGTTCGACCAGATCGTCTGGCCCGCCGCCGAGCGTTTCGCCCCCGAGTTGATCCTGGTGTCGGTGGGATTCGACGCGTACTGGGC
Source organism: Mycobacterium xenopi (assembly GCF_009936235.1). NCBI lineage: Bacteria > Bacillati > Actinomycetota > Actinomycetes > Mycobacteriales > Mycobacteriaceae > Mycobacterium > Mycobacterium xenopi. The sequence continues at coordinate 2,479,460 of NZ_AP022314.1, forward strand.
AGATCCGCTGGCGGCGATGCGCCTGACGTTGAACGGCTATTCCCGTCTTGCCGAAGAGGTCATCGGCATGGCGCGACGCTGGTGTGCGGGCAAGATTGTCTTCGCCCTCGAGGGCGGCTACGACTTGGATGCGCTCCGTTATGGCGTCGCGAACGTGGCTCGCCTGCTGCTCGACGAGCCGCCGGTCGATCCGCCGGGCACACGGCCGAGCCCGCGACCCGAGCCCGATATCGACGCCCTCGTTGCACGGCTCAAGCAACTCCACACGCTGTAGCAGGCTTGTCGACGTCCACGCCCGGTTAAAGACCGCCGCAGCGTGAGGGCGCCAGGATGGGCGACCATGGTGGGCAATCCGGCGGCAGCGGTTGCGGCGGTGGGGGCGTATACGGAGGTGGGGGCGGAGGCGGCGGGGGAGCCTGATGCGGACTGCCGTGCCAGGGGTAGATGGTGTTGGCGTCGATGTCGACGACGCCCTCCGAAGTCCAATACCAGTCGTGGCAGATATTCCAGTCCCACGTGATGACTTGGCTTCCCGGTATCGGTGGGTCGCCGGGGCACCAATGGGTGCAGGTCATCCCGCCGGGGCAGTTCCCACCTTGATAACTAGGGCCGGTGGCCTGAGCGGTTCCGGGTCCCACACCGAATCCGGCCACGCCGAGACTGCCCGACACCATCATGATGGTTGCGAACCGCACGATTCGGCCCATTGTGGTTCCTTTCGTGAGGGACGTTACCCCGGTGGCGTTGTCAGTGCAGCCCACAAAGCCGGAGGCCTGGATATCGATCTCGACTACTATGCCGGGTTTGGACAGCGGCTGCATGGCAAATGCGGCAAAACGAGCCACGTGTACCGCAGTGACATCAGCCCTATTGTCTCCCAGCGAAATTGGCTCAGCACATGCGCAGCACGGGTGCGGCCCTCTACTCATGCTGATGAGGCCTTGTGGTGTGAGCCGAGTAAGCGTGGACGAGTGCACTGCTGAGTTTCGATATGACGTGGGTGAGTTCGTGTTCGGCGTCGTGTGCAATGTGGTGGGCATCGTTGAGGCTGAGCCTTGGATCTATGTCGAGTTCGGCGTCGGCGTGCAAGCGGTGGCCGATCCGGCGCATGCGCGGTGCCTTTCGTCGGTGTGGTGATGCGCAGCGCAACTTTCGTGAGTCATTGTCCGACCGCTTTTAGTGGTTGATCGCCTCCAAGGGAGCGGATCTCGCAGTCGCTGCGGTGATGCGCTGGGATGCCAGGGACGGCGCGCCGGGCGTTGAACACCGGATCGATCACCAATGGGCGGACATCCTGGTTTTCCAGGCCGTAGACCATGGCGTGTCGGTCCGGCGGGCGGGTCGTGTCCCTCCGGCGGTGTAAAAGAGTTCGGACGTAGGTTCCCTCCAAGACCGGCGAGTCTAAGGAAAGGAGCCTACGTCCGTGTCGAAGAGGTTATCGCCTGCGCAGCGGTTGCAGGAAGAAATTGATGGGGTGTTCGCTGGCGGTGAGGATCTGGCGGGTGCGATTGAGGAGGTGGCGCGGTTGGGTGCGCGGTTGTTGTTGCAGACCGCGATCGAGGCCGAGGTGAGCGCGTTTTTGGGCCGGGAGCGCTACCAGCGGGCCGCGGCAGCCGAGGATGCACGTGCGGGGATGCGCAACGGCTATTGCCCGACCACGGTAAAGACCACGGCGGGGCCGGTGACGCTGCAGCGGCCTAAGGTGCGTGGCACCACTGAGCGGTTCGCTTCCCAGCTGTTCGGTACGGGGGTGACCAAGACCAACGCGCTGGAGTCGCTGGTGATCGCCGGGTTCGTGCGCGGGTTGTCGACCCGCGATGTGGAGGCCACCTTGGTCGAGGCGCTGGGTGAGGCTGCGGCGGTGTCGAAGTCGACGGTGTCGCGGATCTGCGAGGACATCCGCGACCAGTTCGAGGCCTGGAGCGCTCGCCGGCTCGATGACATCGAGCTGGATTACCTGTTTCTCGACGGCAGCCACTTCAAATACCACGCCAATGCCTCGGCCGAGCCGGTGTTGGCCGCCTGGGGCATCGACACCGACGGCAAACCGGTGTTCGTCGGGCTGGATGCGGCCGCCAGCGAGTCCGGCGATGCCTGGGAGGGTTTCTTGACCGGGCTCGGCGAGCGCGGCCTGGCGTGTCCGCTGCTGGTGATCAGCGACGGTGCACCCGGGCTGATCGGCGCGGTCGAGACCACCATGGGCGCAGCGCTGCGGCAACGCTGCCTGATCCATCGCGCCCGCAATATCTTGGCCAAGGTGCCCAAGAACGCCCAGGCCGACATCAAGGCCGATTACTGGGCGATCTTCGACCTGCCCGACAACATCGAACCCGGCCTGGATGCGGTCAAACTCGCCCAGAGCCGCATCGACACGTTCGCCAAACGCTGGCGCGACTCCTACCCGGCGGCGGTGCGCTGTCTGCTCGATGACCGCGAATCGCTGACGGTCTACCTGCGATTTCCGCGCGAGCACTGGACACGGGTGCGTCACTCCAATTTCATCGAGCGCACCTTCGGCGAGACCCGCCGCCGCGTCAAGGTGATCGGCCGGCTGCCCGGCGAACACTCCTGCCTCAAACTGGTGCGGGCGGTGCTCGACCGCGCCTCGGCCGGATGGCGCGGATTCACCATGACCCCGGCCGGGCTGCGGCTCCTGCAAGATCTGCGCCGCACACTGCACGACCCACCAACCCATCTGCCACAAAAGAATTCGGAAACTCACACCAAAACCGGTGCGACGCCGACCGAGCTTGTCAGCGCCACCGCATAAAATCATGAACGCAAGCGAGCGGAGCCTACGTCAGGACACTTTCACACCGCTCCTGGGACGCCACCGGCGTGGTCGAGGAGGAGGTCACTATGGCAGACGAAGTCAAGCTGAATCCTGCCGCGTTGCGGGCCGCATCGGGCACCATCGCGCGTCATGCCGGGCAGGTGGCGTCGGCAGCGGGACGCGTCACCGGGTCCACCGAGATGGCGGGTGTTGCCGCGACCGGCGTGCACAGCGCATTCAGCGGATTCTGCGGTGAGTTTTCCCAGCGGCTCTGGGCAGCATCGGCGGCGCTGGTGAGCGTGGCCGGCTCGTTTACCGCGATGGAGGACACCAACAGCCAAGCGCTGGCCTCGATTGCGCCCGGGCAGGTGTAGCCGTGGCTGCCGCGGGTGGGCCGATGACGCGTTCGCGCATCGAGGCGTTCGACCAGACCGCGCAGGCGCTGGCCGATCTCGCGGATCGCTTGCGGTCGGCCACGCCGGTGCTGCAGCAGGCCGTCGACGACTACGTCGATCAGATGGGGGCACCCAACGGGACCGAGTGGGAGGGTGACACCGCTGCGTCGTATTTTGCGACCGCCACCAGTGATCGGTTGTCCTCGGTGGCTCCTGCGATTACCCACGCTAACGAGCTGGCCGATATCTCTGCGCGCGGCTCGGATTACCTGCTGGGTGCCCGCGAGGCGGCGCTGGAGGCCATCAGCCAAGCCGAAGCCGACGAGTTCACTGTGGGCGAGGATCTGTCGGTCAGCGACAACTATGCGTGGGAGTCACGCGAACAGCAGGCGGCCCGCCAGGCTGCCGCGGTGGCCCATCGCAACTACATCGCGCACCTGGCGGCCCGGCTGGAAGCCGCGAACGCGAGCATCGCCGGGCAACTCAATGCGGGCGCCGCGGAGATGACCGCCCTAACGCCCGCGCACTGGCGCGAGCCGTTCGCCACATCCGCGCAGACCGCCCCGCGCGATCCCAACACCACACCGAAACGCGAGGAACGCCAGGGCAAGGTTCTGGCCGTCGACCGCACATTCAAGCGAGACGGCGGCGCAGACCCGAAACCACCGGCCGACGATCCCGCCGCCGATGCCGCCCGCCGCTACGGCCAGACGCAGCGGGCGGCGGATCAGGCCATTGTCGATAAGGCCAAGCGGGAGGGCAGGACTCACTACCAGACCAATGACGCAGGCCAGCCCGGCAACATGACCGACGAGGAAGCCGCCGCCCAACAGCGGCTCAAAGATTACGCAGCCATCACCGACCCCACCGGCCGCTTCGGGCCCGGCTACGACCAGCAGCAAGCCGCACAAACGCGCCGGCTAGCCGGCGAACGCCTCGATGACTACAACAAGTCCAAGTTCGTCGGTCCCCTTCCCACCGACACCGTCACAGGTGCGGATGCCCGAACCCGCGCACAGGCCCGACTCGAACTGCAACACGCCCTCGAACAGGGTCAAGCCGCATGGCACCCGCAACCCATGACAACAGACGAGGCCACCCGGATCATCGACCAGATGGAAGCCACCGACCGGGCGAGTGTTCTGACCAGACTCCAACAACAGCTTCAGCAGGCCGGCATGACACCAGCCGGGGCGGCCCAGGTCGCCCAGGGCATAGCCCACGGAACAATCCCGCAAGAGTATGTGGACGCTGCCGCAGCAGCCGGCAAGCCTTTCGATGCCGGAAAAGAGGGGATTGACAAGTTCGCCGAGTCATTGCCCACCGGCAAACACTGGGCACCGGGGGTCGCCTTCTCTGCCCAGGACATCGAGGTGCTCAAGAAGCTCGGCCGTCACATCGGCTACGTAGGCAATGCCCTCGAACTCGGCACGGGGCTCTACGAGGTATTCGGAGAAGATAAGTCGCCCTTGGAAGTTGGCGCAAAAGCCGCCGGCGGCTTCGGTGGTGCATATGTAGGCGGCGAGTTTCTCGGCACGGTAGGCGCTGCTGCCGGTGGCCCGCCCGGAGCATTCATAGGTGTGCTGATCGGTGGCACAGCCGGCGCATTCGTCGGCGAAGCTGGTGTTGAGCGAGCTATCGAATGGTTAAAGGAATAGTGTATGACGGGTTTAACAGCGCAATCTGTCGGCGGTGAGCCGTGAAGGTAGCTGATGTGGCTTCACATCCGTCGCTCCACCAGCCACACACCCTGATTTTCTTCATCGCCACGCTGGTATGTCTGGCGGTCGCGGTGTTGCCGCCGCTCTTTCTCAAGCGGGACCGTAGCTGGGAAAGGCGTGTTGCTTGGAGCGGAACCGGCGGAGCGGCTCTCTGCGCTTTTCTTGCTTCAGTTCCCGACTGGAAACTAGGCATTGGCTTATCGCTATTTATCTGGGGTATGACGGTATTCACCGCATACTTCACTACCCCATACATTAAGATTCGCGGCAAAATTTATGCATTCCACATCCAGGACAGCCAACCCGACCCGTCGCCGGCCGCTACAGCCCCGCCGGGCATCGACGGCCGTGACTATGACCGTGCACCCGACTCCTACGGAGGATCGGTAACCGCCATAAAGCTTTGGTGGCTGGGCGTTCCCACCACAGCCATGTTTGCATTCGGTGTGGTCGGATACTTTATCGACAAGGAGAAACCTTGGATCGCGGCAGCGGGTGGCGCCGTTATTGTGCTGGCAGCCATTGGCTTAGGTCACGGTGATGCGAGCTGGGGCTATCCGGTTGCCCGCGGGCAGCGCGTGCAGTTCGCCATTATTTCGATCATTACCCTGGGTGTGTTCACCGTTTTGTACCTTATCGCATATCGGGCGGGAAGCCGCTGGCCGTTGCGTCTTGAACAGTCCTTTGAATACCGCGCCCACCCGCGCCACCAGAAGAGGTATCCGTAGGAGCAGATGAGCACGACGACGATGAGCCCGACGACGGGGCGGCGGGTGGCGTGCTCCACAACTTAGCTCTCAACCCGCGAGGAGTTCCCGCACGTCTGACACGGTGATCGCCGAGCTGAACAGCTCACCCTCGTCCATCACGGCAGTGAACAGTTCACGCTTGCGCTGCTGCAGGCCCACCACTTTCTCCTCGATCGTGCCTGAGGATACGAGTCGGTAGACGGTGACCGGACGGGTCTGCCCGATGCGGTGGGCCCGGTCGACGGCTTGGGCCTCGGCGGCCGGGCTCCACCACGGGTCGCACAGAAAGCAGTAGTCGGCCTCGGTCAGGTTGAGCCCGAAGCCGCCGGCCTTGAGGCTGATGAGGAACACCTGGTTGGCGCCCTCGCCGAATGCGGCGAGCGCCGCCGCGCGCCCACGGGCGCTCACCGACCCGTCCATATAGCTGTAGCCGATCCCGGCCGCGTCCAGGTGTGACCGCAGGATGCCGAGGAATCCGGTGAACTGGCTGAAAACCAGTGTTGACCGTCTCTCCGGGTGACGACCACGGCGGTCTTGTTCGTCATTGAGTTTGCCGATGTGGTTGTCGGCTTGTTCGCGGGGTTGATCTTGTTCGTGTGCACCGTCAGTGTGACGAGGAACTGGTGGGTGCGCGACACCCCGCTGAAGTCTTGGCGGGCTTGCGGGGTGCCGCGCTGTTAGTGCTTGGAGGCACCGATGGTGACGGTAGAGGCTGATGTTGTCGGCGTCGAGTCGCGGCTGGCGGGCGGTGGGATCGGATGCCCGACATGCCGGGATGGGGTGCTGGGCGGCTGGGGGTATGCCCGGGTCCGGCGGGTCGAGGGACTGGGCGGTCCGCTGCGGCCGCGGCGGGCACGATGCCGGGCGTGTTTGGTTACCCACGTGTTGTTGCCGGTGACCGTGTTGTTGCGCAGAGCTTATGCGGCGGAACGGATTTGGGCCGCGTTGACCTCCCGCGCCGAGGGAGCTGGGCATCGCCGGATCGGCGCGAGCCTGGGCGTACCAGCGGCGACGGTGCGGGGCTGGCTACGACGGGCGGCTGATCGGCTCGAGGTGATTTGGAATTGGTTCTTGCGGGTGGCCGTGGCCGCTGGAGTAGATGTGCAGATCCCGGACGGGTCTGGGTGCCCATGGCGCGACGTGCTGGCCGCGGTGCAGGCGGCGACCGCGGCGATCAGGTTCCGGTTCGGTGCGGTCGGGTTGGGCGGCGCGGTGACGCCGGGGCGGGTGGTGGTCGCGGGCAGTGGCGGGCGGCTGCTGGCACCGGGATGGTCGCCACCACGCAGTTGAGGCTGCGCAACACGAATCGCCCCTGCCGCTGCGGGCGATGATCGGTGATCCTCGCCAAGGCGCCTGCCCGGCAACGGTTTCGGGCAGGCCTTCGATTGGAGAGGAGAACCAAGGGTGTCGTTGGAGGAGCACAAGCGCCGCGAGCGGGCGCAGGCGATCGGGCTATTCCGGTATCAGCTGATCTGCCCGGCCCTGGACGAGGGGCTATCCACCAAGCAGCGCGGCAAGCTGGTGCGCGAGATCGCCGGCCAAACCCATGCCGACCCGTTCGGTAACCAGGTGCGCATCTCGCGGGAGACACTGGATCGCTGGATCCGCCGCTACCGCGCCGGCGGGTGTGAGGCGCTGGTGCCGCCCCGCGGCGGCTGGCGGCCCGCACCGATGCGCAGGTGCTGGAGCTGGCGGCGTCGCTCAAGCGGGAAAACCCGACCCGCACGGTGGCGCAGGTGGCTCGGATCCTGCGCACCGCCACCGGGTGGGCGCCCTCGGAATCCACGCTGCTGCGCCACTTCCATCGGCTCGATCTGATGGGGCCGGGCGGCGGGGAGGCCGCGGCGGTGTTCGGCCGGTTCGAGGCCGCCGACCCCAATGAGCTGTGGGTCGGGGACGCACTACACGGGCCGCGGGTCGGGGACCGCAAGACCTACCTGTTCGCTTTCCTCGACGACCACACACGGCTGGCGGTCGGCTATCGGTTTGGCTTCGCCGAAGATGCCGTGCGGCTGGCCGCCGCGTTGCGCCCGGCGTTGGCCGCCCGCGGTGTTCCGGCCGGGATCTACGTGGACAACGGCAGCGCGTTCGTCGATGCGTGGTTGTTGCGGGCGTGCGCGAAACTCGGTGTGCGCCTGGTGCATTCGGCACCTGGCCGGCCCCAAGGGCGGGGCAAGGTCGAACGCTGGTTTCGCAGCGTGCGTGAACAGTTCCTCATCGAGGTAACCGACACCAGCGGCGAGGACCTCGCCGCCGCCGGGGTCGATCACGCGACCGCGCTGTTGGAGCTTAACCGGCTGTTTGTGGCCTGGGTGGAAACCGAATACCACCGCCGTGTGCATACCGAGACCGGCCAATCGCCGCTGGATCGCTGGGAGGCGGCTGGGACCGGCTCGGGCGCACACCAGCGATGCCCACCGCCGACGAGCTAACTGAGGCGTTTTTGTGGTCGGAATACCGTGTGGTGACCAAGACCGCCACCGTGTCGCTGCACGCCAACACCTACCAGGTCGATCCCGCGCTGGTGGGGCGCAAGGTGGAGCTGGTGTTCTCACCCTTCGACTTGGAAACCGTGGAGGTCCGCTACCGGGACAAGAGCTACGGGAAAGCCCTGCCGCACACCATCTCCCGCCACACCCACCCCAAGGCCAAACCGGAGACCCCTCAGCCCGAGCCGCCGGCGGCGACGGGGATTGACTATTTGGCGCTGACCGCGGCCGCCCACGACGAGCAGCTGCGCGGTGATGAACGCATCGGCTATCACGCCCTCTACGGCCAGGACGACCAGATCCCCGGTCAGCTATCCATCGACGATCTTCAGCCCACCGTCGATGACAATCCAGAAGGTGAGGTGTCGGCGTGAGTATTCAACGGCTGCAATCACATTGGGGATTCACCCGGATGCCGTTCGGGCGTGACCTAGCACCGGGGATGCTGCATCGCCACGCCGGCCACGGTGAAGCGGTGGCCCGCATCACCTGGTGTGTGGACCAGCGCGCGATCGGGGTGATCACCGGCGAGGTCGGCGCCGGCAAAACCGTGGCCGTGCGGGCCGCCACGGCCAACCTGGATCCCTCCCGGCACGTATTCATCTACCTGGCCAACCCCACCATCGGGGTGCGCGGCATGCTCACCCACATCGTGGCCACCCTCGGGCACACCCCCGCCTACCACAAATCCGCCCTGGCCCCACAGGCCGCCGAGGCGCTGGCCAGCGAACACGCCGAACGAGGACGCAACCCCGTGCTGGTCATCGACGAAGCCCACCTGCTGGATAACCACCAGCTCGAAGCGATCCGGCTGCTGACCAACCACGACATGGACAGCGGATCCCCATTCGCAGTCATCCTGGTCGGCCAACCCAGCCTGCGCCACCGGCTCCGGCTCGGGGTGCTGGCAGCGTTGGATCAGCGCATCGCGGTCCGCTACACCATCGCCGGAATGAGCGGCGCCGACACCGCCGACTACATACGGCATCACTTGCAAGATTGCCGGCCGAGCCGACACGCTGTTCTCCGAGGACGCGATCGGGTTGATCCACAACGCCTCCCGTGGCCATCCCCGCGCAGTCAACAACCTCGCCCTGCACGCACTGACCGCCGCATTCGCCGCCGATCACGCCATCGCCGACGAAAAGGCCGCCCGCATCGCGATCAGCGAAATCGCCGCGGACTGAACCCGATCCGCGTCAACACAACCAGCACCACATCAACCCGACGAGCATCCCGTCACCACGCCCACCACCGCCCCGCTCACCACACCGAGCGGGGCCGTTCCCATCATCGGCTCGTCGTCAACCCAGTGCCACAGATACTCATTGGTGGATTCGAGAAACCGGGACACGAAGCCATATCGGCAGCAAGCGAGTCGCCCGCCCGGTTATACCTAGTTATACTCAGCCTGTGAAGACAGCCATTTCTCTCCCCGACGAGACGTTCGATCGGGTTTCCCGGCGAGCGAGCGAGCTAGGCATGAGCCGGTCAGAGTTCTTCACCCGTGCTGCCCAGCGCTACCTGGACGAATTAGACGCCCAATCGCTGACCGGCCAGATCGACATGGCTCTGGAGAACCTTCATGACACCGACGAAGCGGAGGCCGCCGCTGTGACCGTCGGGCATCGCGTGTTAGACGCAGTGGATGATGAATGGTGATCAGCCGCGGTGAGATTTACTGGGCGGACCTCGGACCGCCGTCCGGCAGCCGGCCCGCCAAGCGCCGTCCGGTTCTAGTAATCCAATCGGATCCGTATAACGCCAGTCGCCTTGCTACCACGCTCGCGGCAGTGATCACGTCCAACACGGCATTAGCGACGATGCCGGGCAATGTTTTCTTGCCCGCGACCACAACGAGACTGCCACGTGATTCGGTCGTCAACGCCACGGCGCTCGTTACGCTGAACAAAACCGACCTCACCGACCGAGTCGGAGAGGTGCCACCCAGCCTGATGCATGAAGTCGATAGAGGACTTCGCCGCGTGCTTGACCTTTGACCACCGGCACAACCACGGCGGGCTTTGGCCGACTGTCCGGTGTCAAGCTAGCGGGCGTCCGTGTCCGTTCTCAGTTGACGTGACGCATCCGTGATGATCTGACCTGCAGTGTGCAGATGGAATGAGAATCTAGGCGTATGGGTTTCTCACTCGATGTGACGCAAATGCCCTTGATGCGGACTGGTTGTGGCCGCTCGGGCTGGTCGCAAGTGTTAGGCCCTTTTGGCCTGTTGCCGGTGCCGAATCGTGGGCAGTTACCATCGGCTGATGCCGCCGAATCCGGTTGAGTTCAGCAGACGTTGGGCTGCCGCGTGGAATGCCCGCGATCTCGATGCGGTGCTCGCCTTCTTTCACGATGACGTCACATTCGCTTCGCCGTTCGCCGCGGAGGTGCTGCCGAAAGCGGCGGTGTGATCTGCGGTAAGCACCAGTTGTGCAGGTACTGGACCATTGGCCTTGATCGTCTGCCCGACCTGCATTTCGACGTGGAAGCCGTCTATGTGGGCGTCGCGACGATCGTCGTCAACTACCGAAACCAGCAAGGACGGCTTGTCAACGAAGTGTTGATTTTCGATGGTGACCTTATCAGCGAAGGCCACGGGACCTACCTGCATCCGGAAAGCTAACCGACACAGGCAGTCAGCTCAGTGAGCCGTTGGGCAACGGATGATCAGATCCGGCCAGGACAACCTTGTTCGTGTCGTCGTAGACACCGGTTACGAGCACTTCTGAGGTGATTCCGGCGACGTTCTTTGGCGCAAAGTTGCAGACGCACAGCACTTGACGGCCAGGTAGCGGATCACCCCTTGGCTGAATGAGTGAGTTGAGACTATCCGGTGCGATCCTTAGGAATGCAGTGATCGGTGAGAGGAGCCGCAATCGACGAAGTCAGACCTCCGCGGCCGGATTCGTAGAAGTCGAGGACAACTGAGGCCCGCAGACGAATGGTACCGCGGCTGTGCCCCATGATATTTCGTCACGGTGACGGATTGAGATGGGTCGGCGGGTGGGCGTCGCCGTTGTGCGCATCGATCAAGGTGTGATGCGTCGGACACAACAGCATCAAGTTCTCGTATTTATCGATGTCAGCGCTGGGATAGTCCGGGTCGTAGCGGGGCCCGTCCGGCCTGCCGGACCGGATATGGGCCTCCTCACCGACGACGACCGGGAATCCTCCACCGGTTCGCGCGTCCACTTCATTCGGCCGTCAAGGTTTGCCAGCACCCCGCGAAGGAACACACGCCGCCCTGCGAAGGTCATCGACTGTCAAGTCCATCGACGGCCGCCGACGAGATGCCCGCCGGAAGGCTAAGCCCAATACGTCACGTGACGCATTGGTGGATGTGCGATGTCCTGCGGGCGGCGGCGTCGGGGGCCGCCGTCAGCGGCGGTAGACATGCGCGCGGTGTTCAATGCGGCCGATGAAGAGCACGTGGCCGTCGGTGAGTGCACGGAAGGTGACGCGGTAGTCACCGCGGCGCGCCACACGCCAGCCTTCGAACTCGAACCGCAGCGGTTTCGATAGCCGGTATGGGTCGATGGGCAATGTAACGGTGACGAATTCGACGATCGCCGCGGCGACTTTGTGTGGCAGCCGGTCGAGGGCGCGCACCGCCGATGGCGACAATTGGACGGACCACTGTGTGTGCGGTTCGGTCACTTCAGGCCATAGCGCTGGCGAATCTCCTCGCCGCTGACGGTGTTGCCGGCCGCGTAGTCGGCGTCGGCCTGCTTGAGCTCCTCGGCGACGCCCGGGGTGCGCAGCGCGTGCAGGGTCTCGTTGAGCGATTCGAGGTCGTCGGCGGACATGATGACCGCTGCGACCCGGCCGTGCCGGGTGATCTGAATGATTTCGTGGGTGGTGTCGGCTTCGTCGACGAGCGCGGAAAGCTTGTCTTTGGCCTCGGTCAGCGGGACCGTCTTCATAGGCTCAATATAGCCTGAAATATAGCCAATTGCTAGCCGGATAAGCTACCGATAAGCTACATTATGTCAAGTAGGCTAGCGCATATTGCATCGGATGAATCAAATCCTCCTTGCGGTCTGGTATGCCACTGTTTGTGCTCCACTTCCCGAAACAGGCCCCCGCATCGCCGAAGTCGGCCAGCGACTGGACGCCAAAGTCGCTGATTTGCTGCGGCTGATGTCACTACCGGTGCCACCCGAACTGACGGCGGTCTCACCGGCGTCTCCGGCACCACAACGCCACGGCCTGCTGGCGCGCTCAGCAGTGATGATTCGGCGACATTGCGGATGCGCGCGAATGCGTAAGCAAATGGTGCAGCCCGCCACGTCGCCCCTGTTGAAGGATTTGTCGGAGGGTGCCGCGCTGGGCCGATTCATCCGCAAAGGCATCCGGACCAAGGCCGGCTGATCCGGCCCGTTTCGCGGGCAGTTTTACATGAGGCATGGATCAGATTTCGCGGGCATATTGACGTGAGGCATTACGGTTTGGGTAAGTGCACGGCCCATCGTGGCCAACGATCACGGCCGGATGCTGCATCGCTTCGCGGCGCGAATGTGTCCACGCGCTTCATCGGTAGCAGCCTTGGCAACCCCCTGATTCTGGCCGTGACCAGCGGCCCGTCGACCGGGGGAAGCAAAGGGAATCAGTCCCTTCCCTTCCGTGCGCCGCGGTCCTTGCTCTCCGCTTCGGCGTTGCCGCTAGGAGCAAGGATATTGTCCGTTGAGCAAACAATTCGTCGGTGGCGAGTAGGTGCCGGTCAGCACGCCTCTGAAACCACCTGTGGCTGAACCACGGGGTGCAATGATGCGATTCCAATTCGCGGGAGTGAGGACATAGTGCGTGCCAGATTGGGTGATGGTGCTATTCCACGTGTGCGAGACGGATTCGCCCATCGGCAAATCGAATTCAAGCTTCCAATCGGTTAGCGGCACCGTGCTCAAGTTGGTGATGGTGAAGCGTGCAATGAAACCGGTCTGCCACGTCGACGTCACCGACAACGTCGCCCTGGCCGCAGCCGCTTGAGCTATGGGGGTGATGCCTAGGCAGAGGATGGCAGCTATCAATGCCAATACCGTTGCACGACGAGTTGCGCGCCAGCAGTTCACGTCATTGCCCAGTCCGGCCATAGCAGCCGACACTAAAGCCAACCAGGCGATATCGGCCCATTCCTCGCGGGTGGGCTGCAGGACCTTTGCTCAATTGAAACCGTCACGAAATTCGGGCGTCGGTCCGCTCGCCCGGGTCGGGCGCGGATCGTTCAGCCGCCAGCAAACGAGCAATCCCGTGCACTACGCCTAGAGTGGCATCCTCGGCGTGGCTGAGCTGGTCACGGACCCCGGGTAGCTGCTCGGCGACGCCCGATTATCCGAGTCTTGGGTCACGCAGAGCTTCCCAGCGTTACTCTGTGGCGATGATCGCCGGGGAGAAGGCGCCCGACTTCACTCTTTATGATCACACCGGTCGGCCTCGGACACTGTCGACGCTTCTTTCCAAAGGGCCGGTTGTGCTGTTCTTCTTCCCGATTGCGTCCTCACCGATCTGTACAGCCCAGGGCTGTCATTTTCGGGACCTGGGCAAAGAATTCGCTGCGGTGGGCGCCCAGCGGGTCGGCATCAGCACCGACACTGTCGACAGGCAGGCCCACTTCGCCCAACAGCGCTCGTTCGACTATCCCCTGCTCTCCGACGAGGAGGGTGTGGTATCCGAGCTGTTCGGGGTGCGCCGAGGCAGGTTCGCCAAGCTGCGGAGATCCGTCGCAGCCCGTCAGGCGGTTGGGCGTGGCCGGCACTCTCGACGCCGTGGTCTGCTGGCCCGGCTGCTGCCGGTCAGACGGGTCACATTCGTCATCGACACCGACCGCACCATACTCAAGGTCGTCGCGAGCGAGGTGCGCGCATCGGCGCACGCCGACCAGGCCTTAAGGTTCTTGCAGAACCACTATGCGCCACATCGTTCGCCACCTCTTGTAGAGACCGACACCGACGCGCATCAGCCGCCGGCGAGTAAGGGCGAACCGATCGACGACTGGTTCACAGAGCCGGAAACCGTGGACGAGCCGAGCCTAGCCCGGCCGTACACGCGGACGGCCGGTCGCACCTACTTTGATGGCAACCTGGCACTTGAGGCTCCAGTCGAAGCGCTCAGCACCAGAGCCAACCCACCGCGCTGGCGGAGAAACGATGTGCGGGGCCAGATCCTGACGTATTGCGCGCATAGCCCCTCGGTCGCAGAGATCGCCGCTGGTCTGTCGTTGCCGCTCGGTGCGACGCGGTTCCTGGTCGACGACCTCGCGGCACAGGGTTATTTGCGGGTGCACACCTCCCTCGCCGACCCGATGACACTCGACGAACGACGCGAACTGATAAGAAGGACCCTGCGCGGCCTACGTGCACTCTGAGGGTCCCAGCCGCGGTCACCTGGATGGGGGGCTCTTCAATTTTCGGTAAGTTCAACGCTCAGCCCGTTTCTCGGGTGCAGGGCGGCGAATCCGGTTGCGCGGATGCGCTGAGCGGGCATTCGCAACGAGGTTCTGGCTAGTAGGCGCGCGAGCATGACCATCAGCTCGGTCGCTGCCATGGCCGAGCCGATGCGACGGTGCGGCCCCCGCCAAACGGAAGGAACTCATGCGGGAGCGCTGCGACGCCGCACATCGGCGAAGTGTTGAACCCTTGCCAGCGGGCATTTGCACACTCGCACTTCGGCAAGTCGATGGGCAGGGCACACTTGTCGAATGAACCTTCGTCGTTTCGTCGCCGGTGCGCTGACCGCAGCGCCCCTGCTCGCATCGCGGATCTTGCGCCGAATCCAGCCTTCGACGTCACCCGGGCTGACGTGATGATGGCCGCCGCCGGGCCAGAGCGTCAGCCGCGCCGCCAGCTGAACGGACTGTCGGAGGTACGGGCGTTCTTTCACACCAACACCGTGCCGCTGTACTTCATCTCCCCGACCCCGTTCAACCTGCTGGGCATCGATCGCTGGATACGAAACTTCTTCTACCTGACCTACTTTGACTCGTTCGAGGGCACACACTCGCGTGTGTTCGTGCCCCGTCGACGCGACCGCATTGATTTCGGGTCCATGGGCGATGTGTGCAACCACCTGCTGCGTGATCCCGAGACACTTGAGTTCATCGCAGGCCGGGGGCCTGGCGGCAAAGCTTGCTTCGTGATGATGGACGAGGAGACGCAGGCCCTCGCGCGCGAAGCCGGGCTGGAGGTCATGCACCCTCCCGTGGAGTTGCGGCATCGCTTGAGCTCCAAGCTCGTCATGACGCGCCTGGCCGACGAGGCGGGCGTGCAGAGCGTGCCCCACGTGATCGGGCGGGTCGGCTCCTACGACGAGCTGCGGGCGCTCGCGCACCAGGCCGGGCTGGGCGATGACCTTGTCGTCGTGGCTGCCTACGGCGACGCTGGAAGTGCGGTGTTCTTTGTGCGCGGTCAGCGCGACTGGGACGAACATGCCGGTGACCTGGCCGGGCAGGAAGTCAAAGTCATGAAGCGCATCCGCAATGTCGAGGTGTGCATCGAGGGCACCGTGACCCGCCACGGCACCGTGATCGGCCCCGCGATGACCAGCCTCGTCGGTTATCCGGAGCTGACTCCGCGCAAAGGCGGCTGGTGCGGCAACGACATCTGGCGCGAGGTGCTGCCGCCCGCACAGACCCACGCCGCGCGGCAAATGGTCGGCAAGCTGGGCGACATTCTGAGCCGCGAGGGATACCGCGGCTACTTCGAGGTGGACCTGCTGCACGACCTGGACTCCGACGAGCTTTACCTCGGCGAGGTGAACCCGCGCCTGTCGGGCGCCAGCCCGATGACGAACCTGACCACCGAGGCCTACGCCGACATGCCGCTGTTTCTCTTCCACCTGCTCGAGTACATGGACGTGGACTACGAACTCGACATCGACGCAATCAACGCGCGCTGGGAGCGCGGCTACGGCGAGGACGAGGTATGGGGTCAGGTGATCCTCAGTGAGACCTCGCACGATGTCGAGATCTTCACTGCGACACCACGTACCGGCGTGTGGCGCATCGACGACGACGGGCGCGTCACCTTCGCGCGCCCCGCCAACGACTGGGCCACACTGCTCGACGGGTCCGAGGCCTTCTACATGCGTGTCGCCGCGCCGGGCGATTTACGTTGCGAGGGGGCACAACTCGGCGTGCTCGTCACCCGCGGGCACCTGCAGACCGACGACTACCAGCTCACTGAGCGTTGCCGGCGCTGGGTCAAGGGCATCAGGGCGAAGTTCGCCTCGACTCCCCTGGCCCCGGCCACGCCGATCGTCTCGCGGCTCGTTGCGCGAGCGTGAGCATCCCCGCCGGCATCTCACTAGACAACTGGCTCTCACCGCCCTACGCGCAGTGGTCCTTTCAGCACGTCGAAGATTTCGTACCGACTGCGGTAATCTCACGCGGGACCGGGCCGGCCGCGGTGTTGCCCGTGGCGACCTCTCCCCTGGCCGACATCCCAATGACCGGCACCGATGGGACAGCCACCACCGTGGGCGCGGTGATGGCCGCCACCGCTACCGACGGGTGGGCCGTTGCCTGGCGCGGCTCGATGGTGGCCGAGGAGTACGTCGACAGCCTTCAGCCACTGACCCGTCACTTGTTGTTCTCGGTCAGCAAGTCGCTGGTGGCAGCCGTCGTCGGCGCGCTGCAGGGGGCCGGTGCGATCGAGTTCGACGCGCCGGTCACGGCATTCGTTCCCGCCCTGAGAGATTGCGGCTACGCGGGTGCGACGGTGCGCCACCTGCTGGACATGAGGTCGGGCATCGCCTTCTCCGAGGACTACGGCGACCCGGCCGCCGAGATACATCTCCTCGACCAGGCGATGGGGTGGGCGCCCAAGAGCAGCCCGGACGTCCCGTCGACGCTGCAACAATTCCTGCTGACCTTGCGACGGAAGTCGGCCCACGGCGGCCCGTTCGAGTATCGCTCGTGTGAGACCGACGTACTCGGCTGGATCTGCGAAGTCGCCGCCGGCCAGCGGATGCCCGAACTGATGTCGGAAGTGTTGTGGAGCCGCATCGGCGCCCAGTGCGACGCCACCATCGGCGTTGACGCCGCCGGCACCGGATTCTTCGACGGCGGCATCAGCGCCTGTCTTACCGACATGATCCGATTCGGCTCGCTGCTTTTACGCGACGGTGTCTCGTTGACCGGCCAGCAGGTGGTGCCGGCGGCGTGGATCGCCGACACCCTTGACGGCGGCCCCGACTCGCGTCAGGCGTTCGCCGCGAGCCCCGACGACAACCGAATGCCCGGCGGGATGTACCGCAACCAGATGTGGTTTCCCTACCCCGGCAACAAAGTGGTGTTGTGTCTTGGTATGTGCGGTCAGATGATCTACGTCAACCGCGCCGCAGAGATGGTCGCCGCCAAGCTATCCAGTCACCCACAGTCTCATGAGCCGCACATGGAAGACACGCTGCGCGCATTCGATGCAGTGGCTCACGAGCTGGCTGGAATCACCAGTTAGCCAACCGGATCGACGCGCGACGAACACTGGCTACGCTCGATCAGCTGGGCTCGCCGGATCTGCGAGCGTGCGTCCGGAAACCCACTCCGGATGATCGCCAAAGCTACGGGGGGCGACGGCGACGCGGTCGGCTGAGCTGATCAACCCTGAGCACGCGGTGCGCCGCGCGCCCGAACTATCGCAGTTTCTGCGCAAATTCGATGACGTTGCCGTCCGGGTCGCAGATGTGGAGCGTCCTTTCGCCCCATGGCCGATCCACCGGGCCGCTCAGGATTTCGACACCCAGCGCTCTCAGCCGCTTTGCTTCGGCGTCGACGTCTTCCACCACAAAGGCGATCTCGCCGCACGGCGGATTGCCGCCGTGGCGACCGATGAGCTCCGGCAGCTTAGATCGTTCGAACAGCGAGAACTTGGTGTTTTCCATCTCGAACTCGACGTAGCCGTCCCCCTCGATGCGTACCGTTAGTCCGATCACGTCGCGGTAGAAGGTCACCGACCTGTTGAGCGACTCGACGTATTGGATGACGTAATCCACGCGCCGCATGTAATACACCGTATCGGCTCGCCTGCCAGAATCCGCACGCCGGCAGGGCTCAGGTCGGCTCGCCGCGATGTTCGCAGTGGTTGATCGTTTGCCCCGGATGCGCCAGACAGGACGTCGAGAATCTATCGCGTACTAGCAAATGGCTGCGGTACAACACTATTCGTCAACGCAGTCAGTGCGTCTATCCGATATCGGCTTGCCGTCCAGGGTGGTGCGTCGGGGGAAGGTGTGAGCGTGACCCTTATTAGGGTCTTGCCTGCTGCGAGCAATTCCGGTACGAGGTACATGTCATCGAGCCACCGGTGAGCGTCGTTGCTGCGCGGTTGGAGCCAATTTCCCGCGGGTACGCCGTCAACAAATACGTCTGCTGATTGATAGCCAGCTGCTTGGTCTGATGTGCGGCGCAACAGGATGCCTCGGTTGCCTGGGACGATTGTGGCGTCGAAAGTAATCACCTGGTGGTTCGTTCGGACTAATCCGGCGACGGGATGGGTGTCGTCATTCCCCTCATACGAGCTGATCACCGGTTGATCCGTGCCGTCGACATCGATGTAGTGATGCTGGAGTCGACTGACCGGATCGGCGGGATTGACTTCGTCGCTGACCGTAATGGTGTCGCCCGGCTGTGTGTAGAGGAATGCCGTTGAGCTGTAATCTGGTTGGACCATGTTGCGTTTGCCGTGCTCGATGCCGAACCGGAGCGCGGAGTGGTAGCCGATGGCCTCGGCAAGCATGAGCCGATAGGCGGCGACGCAGTAGTCTTGGCATCCGCCGGCGGCTGTGCGCTGATCAGGTTGGCCCGTCAACGGGGCGCTATAGCGGGTGCCGTTTTTGAAATACCAACCACCCTCGTAGAAGTCCTCCGTGCCGGTGCCATACCACTGCGGCGAGGCAGCACCGTCGACATAGACGCGTTCGGCTCCCTCCAGAAAGTAAGGGGCATCGTCGCTGAACGATGTAGTGATCCGAGCACCCCTGATGGTGTGGCTGACGCCGACGAACTTGCCGTGGCCCTGCTCATCGGCAAACAGCCAGTCCTGGCCAAACGTGGTTGGCCCGGCATGTGATCGCGTTGTGAAATAACCGGCGCGTCCACTGGCTAGCGCCGGCGCCCATTGCGGGTCGGCGGTGGTAACGACATCGCTGTCGATCCCTGTTACCGGATTGCCGGTAGTGTTCAACAGGATGACGCGAGCGCTATGGGCGAAAGGCATTGGCCACCACTCGGATAAGGACAACGATCCGCTGGGCTGAGGGATCGCCGCGAACATCAGTGATCGCACGGTGCTGAGGCCCAGGCCAGCGCCGAAGAATTCGCCAATGGGCGAGTCGACCGTGATCCGGCCGTCGAACTCGATCTGGAGCCGCAACCCGGACAGCACTTGATCTGCCGGATCTGCCAGCAGCAGGTGCAGCGCCGAAACGCTCCCTGAGCCACTAGATTCGGCAATCGTCAGGCCGACGGCGGTCGGAAGCTCGACAAGCCGATGGTGATGCACTTCTTCGCGTGCTGGCGGCTTCGGGTCGGCGGTTCCCGCGGCGCCCAGGGTGGTCAGCACGTCGAGCGCGCGGTCGGCGGCAGAGAAAGTACTCACACCGCTGGCAGTCGGAAAGTGGCGATAGTCGACGTGGTAATACTCCAAATTCGATGTGACGCTGATGCGCATCGACGTTCGGTACGGCATGGGCACCTTGACGTAAACGCCGCCCGGCGATTGCGCCGCGTTGGCCACAAAAGGCCACACGAATGGCGGACCCAGCGTGCCGTCGACCAAAGACTGCAATGGCGCATCGATCACCGTCTGACCATCGAGCTCGATACGCATCGCTCCAATTGCGCTGACGTTTCCGCCATCGCGGGTGAACCAGATCGAATCAACCTCCCCCGCACCACGATCTTCGGCGATGACACAGCCGGCACCCCCCGACGTCAAACAGCCGCCCGTGCCGTTTCGGTTGCCGGTGGAGATGTCGAAATCACCGCCGCTTCGATCGAAACTCGACAGCTGCAGTGTCTGTGAGTCGGCACTCAGATACGGCAAGCGATCCAATCGGCGGTAGGTGTCCCATCCCACCAGCCTGGTACCGGCTCCTCCTGCGCTAGCCGGCTCGGCATGTGCTGCGCCCGCGGCGGCAACGCCGGCGATTCCCAGCAACAGTGACGCGAACATTGCAGGCAACGTCCGAACAGCCACCGGCATAGCGACAGAGATTACTGTTCTGCACGCTTGTGGCACACCGTTTTGACGGGTGGCCCGCGCGCCGGCCGCCGTGTTCGGAGCGTGTGAGTTAAACGCTTGGTTCCCAGCTGATCTCGCCGCTGCACGAGGTGGATGCAGGTCGCGCTGCCCGCTCCGCTATCTGCGTTTTCCCGCCGGCGCCACGTCCCGCTGCAGCGAACCCGCGACATCTCACCGACGGAGGCGGATACTGCATCCGAGCCCAGGCTGATCCCCCGTCTGCTGACCAACCGAGAGGGAACTGGTGAACCATCGAGACCGGCCGCGTGCTGTGACCAGCGCCGGCATCTGGGGATCAGGGTGAGCGCGGAGCGGTGCTTTGCCACCGTCATGCTCGACGAGGACTTGTGGCGGTCGCTGGTTGCCATCGGTGCAGACCACCGAGTGGCGTGGGTGCATGGGTGCATGCTCGAGCGTGGCCACCGTGGCGACCACCAGGCCCTGGTTTGCCGCGCCGGCGTGCAGGACTACTGGGTGCAGTGGGACGCAAGCAGGAAACCGCACCTCAACGCGGTTGTCGACCTCCCTGCACCTCGCCGAGAGGCCCACCCAGCGACTGATGCTCCCCGTTTGCCGCGAGAAGAGGCCGGGCCAGGGATCGCCGACACGTTCCGCGCGTCGGCTTCCGGACCACTGGACTCGCGGGAATCGGGGTCGCGGGACAATGCGCTGTGGGCCATCGCCTCGGCGCTGCAGCGCCTGGCCGACGTCATTGCCGCCGCGTTTGATGCCAGCGAAGACCCGGGTCGACACGGTCGTCGCCGGGGCACCAACCGATGAATTCCGGGCGTGACACCAGTCCTATCTGTCATACGGAGCAAATCGCTAGCAAAGGTGGATGCCATGTCCAAAGCCCTGCCGCCAATCGTCGATCACCAAACCTGGCGCGCAGCGCTTGACGAACTGCGCGAACTGGAAAAGGCCGCCACCCGCGAACTGGATGCGATCGCCGCACAGCGGCGACGCCTGCCGATGGTCCAATTGCCCGACTACACCTTGATCGGTGCCCACGGGCCGATCCGATTAGCCGATGTGTTCGAGGGACGCTCGCAACTCATCACCTACCACCACATGTGGACGGATGGTGCGGAGTGGCAGTGCGGTGGCTGTACAGGCTTCACGTCGCAGTTCACCCGGCTGGAGTTCCTCGACAACTACGACGCTCGCTTTGTCGTCGTGACCAACGGACCGATCGACGAGGCGCTCGCCTACAAGCAAAGGGTCGGCAACCGCATGGAGTGGTACTCGTCGTCGTCGAGCTCGTTCGGCGCCGACATGGACGCACCGGCGAACGGGGGCTTCGCGGTCAACGTGTTCCTGCGTGACGGGGACACCGTGTACCGCACGTGGCACACGAACGGGCGTGGCACCGAACAACTCAGCCACCTATTCGGGCTGATCGACATCCTGCCGTGGGGCCGACAGGAAGAATGGCAGGACTCGCCGGAAGGCTGGCCCTCGCGGCCAACCTACTCCGGATGGCTGGACTCTCCGGATATCGCGCGCGCCTACGGACCGAAGGACAACGCATGAACGTCGACGCCGAACGTTACCTCGTCACCCGAACCATCGCGGCGCGGCCGGAACAGATTTTCGCTGTCCTGGCCGATCCCTCTCGGCACCACAGCACCGAGCCGACTGACTGGGTGCGCGACGCCGGGGACACCGCGCCGATCACCGAGACCGGACAGGTCTTCGCGATGAACATGTACCTCCCGGCGGCCGGTGGTGATTACGTCACGTACAACCTGGTCAATGTTTTCGACGAAAACCGCGAAAGCGATCACCCGCATCCTGCGTGCTGATCTCGTCGCCGTTGATGACATCGGCCTGCTGCCGGTCGGCACCGACGCCGCCGAAGGGCTCTACCGGCTTGTCGATGCCGCCTACGAGAAACGCTCGATCGCGTTGTCGAGCAACCTTCACCCGGCAGGATTCGACGAGCTCATGCCCAAGACACTGGCCACCGCCACCGTCGACCGGCTCCTACACCACGCCCACGTCTGCCAAACAAGCGGCGACAGCATCCGGCTCACCCAAGCCATGGCCGGCAAGGCGCCTTGACCTAACCCCACTCGGCACGTCTGGCGGCCGCCATTGGGCAGATCTCGTGGCCACCAGCGGGCAGTTCTCGTGACCGCCGCTGGGCAGTTCCCCATGTCCCTTGACACAGACGGTCAGGGAGCAACTTTTTACCAGCCATGCGCTCAGTCGGCTTTGAGGATCGTCGGGAAGGGGCTGCGATCATCGGGGAGATTCCCGGGAAAGCACGCAGAAATAGCCTCAAGGGTTGGTGGGTATCCCGCCTGGGATGAAGCCATAATTTTCAAGCTGTAGCCGTCGGGGCCATACCCGAAGCGGTTGGGTTTGTAGAAGCCGTCACGTTCGATGACATACCAGCCCCAGCTTTTCCAAATGTCACCGACCTTCTCGATGGTGACGTCGGGGCTGATACCGGGCGGCAGCTTCAGTTCTCCGATCGTCGAAAATGACACCGGCGGGATGCCGGTTTCCACGTCTTTGCAGGGAGGCGTATTGGTTCCGCCGCTGAAGCGGGTGGCGTCCACGGTAGTTCCCGGCGGCAGTGCTCGCAGAGTTTTTTTGAGGTAGCCGAGCACCGTGTCTTGGGCCTGTTGCTGGCTGGCCGGGGTGACAGGCCGCAATGTCCAGCCCGGTGGCGGGGGCGGAGCCGATGTCATGTCTGGCCCTCCGATGACGGTTGCGCCGGTGGGGATGGGTGGTCCGAGCTCGTTGTGTTTGTGATGACCACATCCGGCGGCAAGCATCGCGGCCAGGAGGGCAGCAGCGCTAGCGGCTCGGGTCGGGTTCATCGGTTTCCGATGACGTACGGGGGTGGCTTTCCCGCGATAATCGTCCCCATGTTGAGCAGTGCCTTGTTTCCCGGGTTCCAGTAGCTGCTGTGGGCGTCGACGCTGGGAGTGCCGAGAGGTCCGGCAGGTCCAGGAGCAGCTTCTAGTCGGATCGCGCCGAAGTCCGGTTTGTCAGGTTCTGGGCCGAGGGTCCATTGGGTCGCCGTGCCAGCCGCCCCGATAATGTCGTTTTGCGCCCGGGTCGCGTAGACATGGGCACCGGGATCGAGGCTCAGGTCACTGGCGTGGTTGACGAGCATGCCGGGGCTGCCCGCGGCGATGACGTTGTTTGCGTCGAGGTGATGCCCGCCCGAGGCGGCGGCGCCCACCACGGTCGACCCGTAGCTGTGCCCAATCACCGTGTCAATCGATGGCGCTCCGACGTGCGAGGCCCGCTGCCCGGCTTCGAACGCATCGAGGCTGCCCGCGCCCGCGCGCGCCAGATTTGGGAACTCGGCATGGTCAACGCCCATCGGGCGGTCATAGCCCATCCACGTCGTCACCGCCACGTCCTGCGGTCTGAGACTCCGGTCAGCTTGCAGTGCGGCGTTGTACATGGCCAGCGACTTGGCGTCGGCGCCGCCGATAGTTGTTAAGTCTTGGCCGGTGCCGGGCACCAGGATGGCGTTGTGGGTTGCGGTGTCGGGGTTATTGATCGCTACAGCGGCGTGTCCGAACTCGTCGAGCTGCCCGAGGTAGCGTTTTGGCCCATTAGTGGAGTTCAGCTCGGCTTCGATGGCCCGATACCCCTGAAGGTGGTTTTTGGCGGCGGCCAGCTGGGTCTGTAAGGCGTAGAGCGCGCCGTCGTCGACGTTGTGGCCGCGCATCATCTCATCGAGGCTGTGCTGCATGCGGTCGATGTCGGCTTGGGTTTTCTGCTCAAGTTCGGGCAGATGGAGCCGGTTGTAGTGGTCTTTACCCAAATGGTCCGGAGGGTCCCACGGCATCCCGGGATGGTTGCCGATGTCGTGGTCACGGCTATAAACCAAGTCTTTTTGTTCCGGGCTCAGCGATTCCCACCACTCGCGGAACTTCTTGGGGTCATCAGGCGGCAGGTCGCCGGGGCCGCCGCCTTGTTTGAAGTCGACCGCCTGCACGCTGCCTGACTCCGGGAAGGTCAACTTCCCCCAATGTGCGGTGGTCTCTTTGAGTTGGGTAGTGACACTCTGGTCGTTGGCGACCAGGTTGCCGACACGGTGGCGGATGAAACTTGCATGCGCTTCAGCCTCACCCTGACGCTGAGCCAGCTCCTCGCGGGTTGTGGCCTGCAGGGTATCGCGCACACTGTAGTCTTCGCCGACCGTGAAGCCGTCGCGTTCGGCGTCATCCACGGCGTCGACGGCGAGGCGCTTTGCAGCCTCCAAAGTGTCTTTGCCCCGCCGGGCGATCGCCGCGGCGTCAGGCAAGCTCCACAGAAACGGGCGAGCCTTGACCACATCCATCTCGGCTTGAGTGACCGCCGCATCGGCGGCCGCGCCCTCCCACTCGACGTCGCCGGGTCGGCGCACATCGCGGGCGATCTGCTCCAAGGCCTTCTCGCCTTTACCCGAGATACGATCGCAGAAGTCGGCGAACTGGCCCAGGTGGTCGAACGTCGAGGCCTTCAGCTCCGAGAGCGTCGGCCAGCCCTCCGAAACACCGGGCATCAGCTCACCAGACCGCGGAACCGTCCGCTGCTTTCCTCGTCCGTCACGGCGTAGGCGGTGCCCGCTTTGCTGTAGTTAGCGCCCCGCGTGGCCACACGGTGCGCTATCGCTGTCAGGTCTGAGCGTGCCCCGGCGGCCGCTATGTTCACCGCTCCCGCGTTCGACTGCCACGACGAGGCGGCGATGAACGACGGCACGGCAACAGCGGAAAGCTCAGCATGAAGCGTTTCGCATTGTGCACCTAGCTGGTGCAGTCCCACGGCCAGCACCCTCAGACCGCGACCAGTGTCGGCTGGCATGGACGGGATCGTAACGAATATCGCTAGGCCACGGAACACTTGTATCCCGCGATAGCAAGGCCCAAAACGCCAGCCGCCGACCTGCGCTCGACTTGGTCGACATCTGCTTCTACGGTGACCACAGCGCCTCCGAGCGCACACAGGCGGCCCTCCCGTAGCACGCGGCCAAAAGACGACGGGAGGGCCGTCGCCTACCAAGGACTTGATCACCGTGCCGCCCCGGCACCACACACCAAACCGCGGCACAACCGGCCCACACGCTGCTCACCGTCAGCGCCGAAACCCTACCCCAAGTGCTCACCCTGAAAGCCCCCGAGAAGCGCGACGCGCGATGTGCGCTGAGTGTTGCTACTGACGAATTCGATCTTGTGGTAGAAGGCACCGCCCACCTGATCACCGACCCGGCGATCGTTGCGGCGATGGCGGCGCGGTGGGCGGCCGAAGGTTGGCCGGCGCGCGTCGATGACAGCGGCCGGGCGATCACCGCCGAATTCAGCGCGCCGTCGGCGGGGGCGCCACCGTGGTTCGTGTACCGCCTCGCGCCGCGCGCTGCTACCGCAGTGGGTACGGTCGACCCGGGCGGCGCAACCCGTTGGCGGTTCTGATTCCTCGATGCGACGACCGAGCTGTGCCGGGCGGCTTCGGCCAGTGTCTTGCGCCTAGGACCACGGCGGCCATTGCAGATGGCGTTCAGATAAACCACTGTTGCGGTTGGATGCTCATCGCCGTGGACGTTCAGTATGGGGAGCTCGCGGTCGTCACAGCCGCCGTGGGCTTCACCACCTGGTCTGACCCAACGTCGACGCTCGAGTGTGTCTTTCGTACCGCGGTAACGGCCCAGGCCTATCGGCCCGGTGCGTTCTACAAGCGCGAGTTGCCCTTTCTTCTTGAGGCGGTCGCCCTGGTGCAGCGGCGTCATCCAGTCGCGACGGTGGTCATCGATGGCCACGTGTGGCTTCGGGAGGGTCAACCCGGATTGGGCGCGCGGCTGTACCAGGCGCTCGACGCCCGAACAGCGGTCATCGGCGTAGCCAAGGGCGCATTCGCGGGAGGAAACGCGATCCCGGTGCGACGAGGTAGCAGCAGCAGACCGCTGTTCGTCACCGCAGCCGGGATGGACGCGCACGACGCGGCCGAGCTTGTCCGCGGCATGCACGGCCCACATCGCGTGCCCACGCTTCTCAAGCGCGCCGACCGCCTCGCACGCGGACACGCCGCCCCCGACCCGTCGAAGGCGCTGGTGGGCGGGACGGAGTAGCAGCGCAGTTGATGCGGCAAAACGTCTGTGGCGGTCGCGGTCTCGGTGTATCCTGCGCCGCTGTGATCGTGACCGGAGCCAACCCGAGAGAGTGGGGCTGAAATGCACGGATTGCGGCTGAACGGCGATGTGCGCCGAATCCTTGTCGCCGCCGGCGCGGTGTTCGGTGTCGCCGCGCTGTCCACTGGGGTGGCCGGTGGCGCCGACCAGATCCAGCTGAAGAGCCGATTGGGCAACTGGTGTCTTGACGCCCCGAATGGGAGGAACACTGCGACGATGGTGAACCCCTGCGACGGGTCGAAGCACCAGCTGTGGATTCTCAACCCGGCCGGTCAGATCGAGAGCGCAGCGTTTCCCGGGACTTGCCTGAGCATCAGCGACGCGGCGGACAACACTCCGGTAATGCTCTCGTCCTGTCAAACCAATGCCAGCAACCAGCAGTGGACTTTGCAGACCAACGGCCAGCTCACCAACGCCCTCGGTCCATGCCTCAACGTGTTCGGGGGTGTGGCGCAGCCGGGGACCGCGGTGATCGCCTACCACTGCATCCCCGATGTAGCCGACGAGCAATGGGACAGCGTTTCCTGAGCCGGGCTCGCGTTTCCAGCCGCGAACCCTCGTGTGGTGCAAGGGATCTTATTGGGATGCGAGCCAGCTGGCGAATCGGGTGCCGGCCAACACTGCGGCGCCGCCGGTGACCAGGCTGCTCTCCCCTACTCGCGTGCCGAAGTAGCTGGCCGAGGGGTCGATAACGACCGGAGTGGTGTCGCCGTTATGTGCCAGCACCAGCCGCGCCAAATCCGCGAACCGAAGTTTTTCGGGGCCGCCGAGGTTGATGACACCATTGACGGGTTCGGCTTGGGCGGCGCGGGCCACGTCGGCGGCCACGTCGGCGGCAGCGATCGGCTGGATCAGGGCATCCGGTACCCGCACCTCGCCGGCGAGTGTCAACGACGCCGTGATGGCCTCGGCGAACTCGTGAAACTGGGTGGCGCGAACGATCGTGTAGGGCAATCCCGACTCGGTGATGATCCGTTCCTGAACCACTTTGGCGCGCATGTAACCGCTGTCGGGCAGACCGTCGCATCCCACAATGGACAGCGCGACGTAGTGGCCGACCTGGGCCGCCTTGGCCGCATCCACCAGGTTCTTTGTCGCTGTGCTGAAGAACTCCATCACCGGATCGTCGTCGAACGAGGGAGAATTGGTGACGTCGACGAGCACGTGAGTGTCCGACAGCGCCTCCGCGACTCCTTCACCGGTAAGCACATCGGCACCCGAACGACGTGAGACCGCCACAGTTTGGTGTCCGGCGTCGTTCAACCGCTCGACTACTTGGCTGCCAATCTGCCCGGTGGCACCGAACACCGTGATTCTCATGGTGGGAACACCTTTCTGCAGTGTGTGCCCTGGGTACACTACTCGGGTTGCGCTAGAGGTGCCCGGCGTCAAACGGGAGACGCTGCCGCTGCCCCGCGCAGGGTGGTGCACGATGCGGGAAATGCCTTGAGGCTAAAGAGATCGTGATCGCTTTCGTGTGCGCGATGCCGAGGGAGTTGCGTCCGCTGCGTCGACGGCTCGGGCTCCACAGAACCGAGTCGGGGTACATCGGCCGGGTGGGCGAGCATCCCACAATCGCGATTGTTACCGGTATCGGCACTGCCCAGGCCCATGCCGCCACGGCCCAGGCCGCCACGGCCCAGCTGCTGGACACAGTCAAGGTTGAGTGGGTGATCGTCGTCGGCATTAGCGGCGCAATCGATAACCAGACACCGATCGGGACACTGGTGTTGCCGGAATTGGTCGTCAGCGGCGCCGACTGCTCACAGTACCGGCCCAAGCCGCTTCGCCTCGGCGATGCTCATGGCACGCTGTGGACCACCGACAGCCTGCTCGTCGATCCGCGAGTTCATGCCGACCTGCGGAACCGAGGCGTGGTGTCTCTTGACATGGAAACCGCGGCGATCGCGAAGGTGTGCGAACAGCGGGGCGTGCCCTGGTCGGTGTTGCGCGCGGTCAGTGATCGGGCCAGCGATGGCAGCGTAGACGCCGAGATTCTCGGCCTCGCCAATCCGGATGGCCGGGCGAACAGCCCCGCTGCAGCCCGCTACCTGCTCAGGCATCCCGGTGCCTGGCTCCGGTTGGTCCGCCTCGCCAGAGGATCGAAGCTGGCCAGCGAACGGGCGGCCGAGGCCGCCATCACGGCCGTCAGCTGACCGTGTCGGCCGGACCACCGGACTAGTCGGAGCCGCGGGCTATGGGGCGCGCCGGATCGGAAATCCACTCCGACCACGAGCCGGGAAACAGCGCTCCTTGATAGCCCAGTATCGCAAGCGCGGCGACCGTAACCGTCGCGCTGACACCAGAGCCGCAGTACACACCCAGGCGACCAGCAGGCTCAATGCCATATTTGGAAAACACTTGGGCAAGTTCACTATTCGCGAGAAATGTTCCATCACCGCCCAGGATCGCGGTACTGGGAAGATTTGTGGCGCCCGGAATATGACCGGCAACCGGATCGACCGGCTCGACGTCACCGCGGAACCGTTCAGGTGCCCGCGCATCGAGCAACGTCACTCCGCTGGCACCTGCTTGCTCGGCAGTCAATGTAGGCAGCCCGCCGACATACAAATCCTTATGCGGCACAGTCACATTCCCACGCTGCGCAGCCACCGGACCGGTCTCTAGACAACCTCCGGCCGACCGCCACGCAGCAAGGCCTCCGTCGAGGATGCGCACATTCGTCAGACCAGCAGACTTCAGCACCCACCACGCGCGCGACGACCCCACCCGATTCCAATCGTCGTATGCGACAACCGGGGCATCTTGGCGGATGCCCCACCGGCGGGCGGCCTGCTCGAGGCGACGACCTGAGGGCAGCGGATGACGTCCTCGGCCGCTGACGCTGTGATCGCTCAGCTCGTCTTCCAGCGACACATACACCGCGCCGGGTACATGACCCTGCAAATACGCTGCACGCCCGTCGGGTTCGTCGAGCCGCCAGCGCACGTCGAGAATGGTCGGCGCAGAACCTGTTTCGATGAGGTGCGCCAACTCGGCAGCGGTAATGAGGACCTGAGCACGTGTCACGCCAGCCACTTTCAACAGATAGCGCACTGGCGGGTTTGCGGCAAGGCCGAGGCCAGTGCCCCTACGAGCCGGCACGGTTCAGCTGATTGACACGAAATATGTTGGTGCATACGAGCTTCCGGCGCCCAGTGCGGTGGTTGCTGCCGCCGTCTGGAGCCGGCCGGATGGATATGTGGCCTCGGGGTGATCCGGCTGGAGTGCGTCAGACGGGCCACGCCTCGCGCCGCCAGGCGGCGTCCCAGAACATCCACTCGTAGCGAGCGGTCGCGACGAAATGGGCACGGGCGCGGGCTTCGTCGCTGGGACTGAGGGTCCGACCGACATCGTCGGCAAGCGCTAGCACCTCGGCGACGATGCCCTGATACTCCTCGCCGGCATAACTGTCGATCCAGCGCTGGTAGCGCGGATCCGGGGAGCCGCGTTTGATCAGCTCCGCGCCCACCTCGGCGTAGATCCAGTAGCACGGCAGTACCGCGGCGAATCCGTCGACGAAGGTGCCGGCGTAAGCGGTGGCCAACAGGTAGCTCGTGTAGGCGCGGGTCGTCGGCGCGGCCGGCACGGCATCGGAGTTGGCGATACCCAACTCGGACAGCAGCGATGCGTGCAGGGCAAGCTCGACATCGACGATGCCGGCGGCGTGCCGCGCGAACATGCTGACATCGCCGGGGCCGGGCGCCTTGCTGCCCACGATGCTCAGCGCTCGGGCGAAATCGCGCAAGTAGTGCACGTCCTGGATCAGGTAGTGGGCGAACGCGTCCGGGTCGAGGCGGCCGTCGGTGAGGCCGACCAGAAATGGGTGCTGCAGGATTGCGGAGTAAATGCCGACCACCTCGGCCCATAACCGCCCCGTCCAACCGTCTCGCATCACGCCTGCGATGATTCCAGCCCGAAACCGGCTCGCGGGCCGCGTCTACTGACAAACACCGACCGCGATGGTTGAGTCACAGTGTGGGTTCTACCGATGTCGGGGTCATCGGTGCCGGGATTGTGGGTCTGGCCACCGCCTACGCCCTCGTCGAGCGCGGTGTCTCGGTATCGGTCTACGAGCGCGGTGTACCCGGGCAGGGTCAATCGGGCGGCGAATCACGCATCTTTCGACACGTCCACGACGACCCGCGGCTCGTGGCCCTGGCCAAGCGCAGCCGGTCGATCTGGGAGGAATGGGCGCAGCGGTTCGGGACCGAAATGGTCTCTGGCGACGGCGTTGTAGCAATGGGGCCGTCCGCCGAACAGCGGCTCAGCGTGGTCGAGAATGTCGGGGATATCCCCGTCCGACGCATCGGTGCCGACGAGCTGCACGACCGGTTGCCAATCCTGGCCGACGTCGACGCCGTCGCGGTGCTCGACGAGCGCGGCGGCTCGATCCGTACCACGACGGCAATCGCGGCGCTCACCGCGGCGCTCGCTGATCGATTGGTTGCCGACGAGGTGCTGGCCGTGCGGTCCACACCCGTGGGCACGCTTGAGGTGCGCGCCGGCGGTGCTGCCGCTGAGCACGACAGCGTGATTGTGTGTGCCGGCCGCGGCACCGCTGGGCTTGCTCGCGGTATGGGTCTTGCGCTTCCGGTCCGACAGGGCGCCCACGTGCGCCTTACCTACGACGTCCGCGGGAAGCCGCCGTCGACACTGGCGTGCCTGCTGTACAGCGGCGGCATAGTCGGTGAAACGGTCGCCTACGCGGCGGCCGTGCAGGGCAACCGCCGCTACGCCGTCGGGCTCAGCGACCACGTCGATGCCCCTGACGGCGGAACGCTGGACCCCGCGGCCCTAGCTCAACTCGCCGAGCGCACCACCGCCTACGTCGAGCGCGTCCTGCCGGGCCTTGATCCCAAGCCGGTCGACGTCCGCCATTGCTGGGTCACCGAGCTGCCGTGGGGTTCGAACGGCCTGGCTGTCTGGACGCTCGACAATGCCTTTTTCGTTGCGGGGCATAACCTTTTCAAGCATGCGCCAGCGCTCGGTCACGCGCTGGCCGCGGCCGCCACCGGTGACGGCCTGGCCAAGGAGCTGCGGCCCAGCACACAGCTGGGCGGCACGTCGAGCTGACGGCGTCCGGCGTCCACCGCCGCTGGTATGAAAGCATTTGGCACCAAGCTCATTTCGGACTTTTGCTTGAGAGAAACGGTTGGAGGATTTCGTCGGTCACCGCACGCAACCTCGATTGGATGGCAGGGTCGTACGCCGCGCGATGCGCCTTGGCTTCGCGACAGCCATCGAAGTAGCGCCCCGTTACCGCTGCACCGACAGGCTCCACAGCGAGGTTCATCACCGCCTTAACCCCGGTCGATACGGATGACACCGGCGGAATCCACGCCTGGCGGACCATGCGCGTATTCATCAATGACGCGGGATGCAAGCAGTTGACCGTGATGGCGGTGTCGGACAGCTGTGCCGCGAAGTCGAAAGTGAACGCGACCAACGCGAACTTGCTGCGATAGTAGGCGCGCGTACCCGTGTAATGGTGGTCCATGCGCAGGTCTGCGAAGTCTATGGGTGCTTGCCCGGCGGATGCGACGTTGACGATCCGCGCCGGCGCACCGGTGTTGAGAGCGGGCACGAGTTTTCGAGCCAGCAATACCGGGGCGAGGTAATTGACCGCGAAACGCAACTCGTAACCATCTGCGCTGAGGATCCGCTTGCGATACGGGGGGCGGCCCGGGCCTATTCCTGCATTGTTGATCAAGAGATGAATCACAGGATGTTCAGCGCTCACCTGCTCGGCGAGATCGCGGGTTTCCCGTAGCGAGCTGAGATCTGCCAGATAGGTCTGCACGCTGCCGCCCGATGCCTGAATCTGATCGGCCGCATTCGCGGTGCGCTCGCGATCACGACCGTGCAGCAGCACATGCATCCCCTGCTCAGCGAGCGCGCAGGCAACCGCCTGGCCAAGGCCGGACGTTGCTCCCGTTATCAGGGCGATTCGGCTGTTTTCCATAACTTTCCGTTGCTTCGGCGGTCTTGCCTTATATCGTGCACCTGTGGCTGAGATGAAGCGTCGCAGCATGATGTTGATGTTGGGGATCGGCGCGCTGGCGGCCGCTACCCCTGCGGGCAAGGCTGCTGGTTATCCCTCGCCACCGGCTGCGCCGCCCGTGCCAGCGCCAGCGGCCCCGCCCGGTGCAACCACCGGAGGCCTGCTATTTCATGACGAGTTCGACGGCCCGGCCGGTTCAGCGCCCAATCCGGCGAACTGGACGGTGGCGACGCACCGGACCCCGATCAAAAACCCCGTCGGGTGGGACAGGCCCGAGTTTTTCTACCAATACCGCAACGATCGCCGAAACGTTTTCGTCGACGGCAATTCCAACCTGGTTCTTCGCGCTACAAAAGAGGGTGACACCTACTACGGCGGCCTGGTCAGCGGCAACTGGCGAGGACCGATCGGCACCACCTGGGAGGCCCGGATAAAGCTCAACTGCCTGACCGCCGGGTGCTGGCCCGCATGGTGGTTGTCCAACGACGATCCCGGCCGCAGCAGCGAAATCGACCTCCTCGAGTGGTACGGCAACGGAGAGTGGCCGTCGGGCACCACCGTGCACGCCAACCCGGAGGGCACGGCATTCGAGACCCATCCGGTCGGGGTGGACGGCGGGTGGCACACGTGGCGGTGCCGGTGGGATCAGACCGGTTTCTACCTCTGGGAAGACTACGTCGACGGCGCCGAACCATACTTCACTGTTCCGGCGGTGGGCATCGAGCATCTCGAGCTGCCGATCCGCGAATGGCCCTTCAACGAGCCCGGGTACACGATGTTCCCGGTGTTGAACCTCGCGGTCGGCGGCTCCGGCGGCGGCGACGCCCGGCAGGGCAGCTACCCGGCGGACATGCTCATCGACTGGGTGCGTGTCTGG
The DNA here is from genome assembly GCF_009936235.1 of Mycobacterium xenopi. Lineage (NCBI taxonomy): Bacteria > Bacillati > Actinomycetota > Actinomycetes > Mycobacteriales > Mycobacteriaceae > Mycobacterium > Mycobacterium xenopi. Next base: position 2,512,837 of record NZ_AP022314.1, read on the forward strand.
TAGCAGCGCGTCACCGTCGCGCACACGGTTGCAACGTCGGTCAGAACGGCGCCTCGTGCAAAACCAAGCCGATGAAAACGTAAGCCATACACAAAAGTAGGTTCAGCGCAGCGAGAATCAGGACTGCGACGATGAGAAACCGAATCCAGACGCGTCTGCGGCGCTCGAACTTCGCGAGCCGCTCGGCGCGCTTGATCTCGGTGGCGGTGAGCGCAAAACGGACATCCATCAACTCCTCAAACGCGATAGGCGCGCCCGCCGCTATTTCCTGAAGGCGCACCGCGGGGATGCCCACCCCGACGCCGGCGAAACGCCGACTCATGCGTCGCGCCCTTCTGCGACTGAGCACCCGATCCCCCACCTGTGCGCGATGCGGCAGCTTCCTCCATTCGTCACCCCACAGGTTGGACGGAGTCGCCATAGGTGATCACTCTAAGCTGCGATCCGGTCACTGCTGGGACGTTCTGAGGATCACACTCCCGCGTTGAAAGTCGTTCATTTGGGACCAACTTCATCTTGGTACTTCTTCGTCATGTGATCGATAGCTTGCAGCTGGGTCTGCGCGAGGTCTTCTCGCACGTCACTGGCCCGCGCCGCGGCGTCGAGCGTCGGCTGCGCCTGCCCCTGGAAGTGTGGCATCACCTCGGCGGCGAACAGTTCGGCGGAGCGTTTCGTCGCCGCCGGATTCGCCCATTCGTGGGCCATTTGCAGCATGCACCCGAATCCGCCGGACTGATCCCACAGCCGCTGCACCTGTGCGCGCGCCCGCTCCGGTGTCCCGATCACACCAGCTCCCGCGTTGTTGATGATGTCGATCATCTCGTCGAGCCGATCCCCTGGCATGGTCATCTGCGGGAATGCGGCCACCTTTTGGAAGTAGTGGAACCACGGCTCGATCCCGAATTTCACATCTGCACGGGCCTGCTCGTCGGTCTCCGCGATATGGAACGGCCCGACCAGCCGCCAGTCCTTGCGGTCGACTTGTTTGCCGAAGGCCGCGGCGCGCTCCTCGACGATGCCCCAGTGGTAGGCGAGCGCGTCGAAGCCTTCGGTGGTCAGGGTCGCCCCGATAGACAGCAGCCCGATCCCGTGTTTGCCGGCCAGCCTGGCGCCCGTCGGCGAGGCGACCGCCGCCACCGCCAGAGGAATCCCCCCTTCGGAATACGGCGCGAGCTGCAACCGGGCGTCGAACAACTCATGTGTGGCAGTCTTGGCGGTCACGGTCTCGCCGGCGAGTAGCCGGACCAGAATGTCGAGGTTGGTTTCGAGAAGCTCGCGGGTGTCGGTGGGGGTCAGTCCGATCATCGCGGAATCGGTGGGTAACGAGCCCGGTCCCACCCCGCCGAGCACCCGCCCGTACGTGAGGTGGTCGAGCAGCACCAGCCGATCGGCAACCCACAGCGGGTTGTGGTAGGCGAGCGAGATAACCCCGGTGCCCAGGCGGATCCGCTTGGTTCGTTGCGCAGCAGCGGCGATGAAGATCTCCGGTGAACTGATGATCTCGCTGCCCGCGGAGTGATGCTCACCGAACCACACCTCGTCGAAGCCCAGCGCGTCGATGTGTTCGACGAACTCCAGGTCACGTTGCAGTGCCAGCGTCGGATTGGTGCCCGCGCGGTGAAACGGTGCCATGAAATATCCGAACCGGAGCTTGGCCATCGAGGTCCCCTTCTGAATCGAGTTGCCCGAACTTTAAACCTTTGCGCCGGTCCGAGGACAGGAAAGAGGTGTTGCGCCAGAGCGGAGATATCGTGGGTTAGTTCCGGATTTACGACTTGGAGCGGTGACTGCTGATGCGCTACAACCCTCCCCCGAACTGGCCCAAGCCGCCCGAGGGTTGGGTGCCGCCCCCTGACTGGTCCCCGGATCCGTCATGGCCACCGCCTCCTCCGGGGTGGAAGCTCTGGGTCGACGATGCCCCCGCCCCGGAGAGAACGAGATCGGTGCTGCATCGCGTCGAGCGCAGCAGCGACGACTCGCAGTACTTCGGCGATGATCGAGCCTGGTCGGCGGATTCAGGTCAGGCCTCGCTGCGCGACATGACTGCCGCGCCCCCGGCGTTGCCACCCCAACCGACCGAAGTCGCGCCCGAGGACCTGTCAGCGCACCATCTCGGACAGCGCGTCACCATCAAGTGGGACAGTGAGCACAGGTACGACATCGGCACGATCGAGGCCATTTCCGCCGATTCAGCGGCGATCACCGTAAAGCTCGCCGGATTCGAGGCTCCGGTTTCCTTTCCGCGGGAGGCGCCGCGTCGCGGCCCTGCCGGCCCGCGGCTTTATGTCTGGATTTGACCGACGGTGGCATCCTCGCCATATGGGCGTGCTGTTCCGGCTGGCCGAGCTTCTGCTCGTGCTGCTGCCGCTCGCCGGCATGATCGTCGCCGGGGTCAAAGCGTTCCTGGCCACCCAGCAGCGACGGGTGGACTCCGCCGGGCGTGATCGGGTCGACCGCCCGGATGCGGGGTCCGTGGGACGTGCCGGCGGCAACCAGGCCGCCCAGTGGAGGTCGATCAAACGCGTCGTCGAAGAGCACCGTCGAACCGATGCGCGCTGGCTGGAGTACGAGCTCGACGTCGCTAAGCTGCTGGACTTTCCGTTGATGACCGACATGCGTGACCCGCTTACGATCGCCTTCCACAAGGCCAAGCTGAGGGCGGATTTCTTGCGTCCGACCAAAGCCGAGGACCTTCTCGACGACCGCGAAGCCGCCGCACAGTATTTTGCCGCCGTCGAAGACTACGTGACTGCATTCACCGCCGCAGAGGCGGAGGCTATCCGGCGGCGCCGCAACGACTTCACGCAAGAAGGGCAGCATCGGATCGCGCGTGCTCGCAGTCTGATGCGGGTAGCGTCAGACCCCGCCGCCACCGCCCACGAACGTCAGCATGCGTACGACCTTGCCCGCAAAGAACTCGACGGCCTGATTGTGTTGCCCTCCGCGACGCAGGCAACCCTCGAGCGCGGGATTTCCGGTGCGATCGACGGATAGCCGCGGCTTAGACCGGCGTGGGCTCACCGACTTTGACCAGCATTTTTCCGATATTCACGCCGGTGAACAGCCCGTTGAGTGCGTCGACGCATGACTCGACGCCTTCGAAGATGGTCTCGCGATGCACGAGTTTGCCGTCTTGCTCCCAGCGGCGCAGGTCCGTGAACGCCTCGTCGAATCGGTCCCACATCTCCAGCGCGTTGAAGCCCTGCATGAGCGCGGTTTTGGACAACAGATTTACGTAGTTGGCCGGACCTGGGTGCTCGCCGGTCAGGTAGCTGGAGATGACTCCGCACAGCACCACCCGTGCCTTGTGCGCCAAGCGACCCAGCACCGCGTCGAGGATAGGGCCGCCGACATTGTCGAAGTAGACGTCGACGCCGCGCGGGCAATGCTGGCTGAGCGCGTCCGCCAAATTGCCTTGTTTGTAATCGATACACGCGTCAAAACCGAACTCCTCCACCACGATTCGGCACTTCTCCGGCCCGCCCGCGATGCCGACCACCCGCGCGCCGGCGATCTTGGCGATCTGCCCGGCGACCGACCCGGTCGCACCCGCGGCGGCGGAGACCACCACCGTGTCCCCGGGCCGGGGTTTGCCGATGCCGGTCATTCCGAAGTACGCGGTGGCTCCGGTCGGACCGTAGACCGACATCACCGCCACCTGGTCGGTCGCATCTGGGATGGGTGTGCTGAACACGTCGTCGCGGATGATCACGTACTCCTGGAAGCCCGACAGTGTGGTGACCACGTCCCCGACCGCGTAGGCGTCGCATCGCGACGCCACCACTTCACCGATCCCGGCCGCCCGGATCACCTCGCCCAATTGCACGGGCGGCAGGTAGCCGGGCTGGTCGTTGAGCCAGGTGCGGACCGCGGCGTCGATGCCGATGTAGGTGTTGCGCAGCAACGCTTCGCCCTCGGCGGGCTGCGGCGCGGGCGAGGTGACCAACTCCGTGTCCCCAGGCTGGAGCAGCCCGGTCGGGCGGCGGCGTAGCAGGATCTGGCGGTTCATGAGCTCGGCCACGATGCGAAACTACCGAAGCCGGTGACCGATGCGGTGCAGGATAGACTCGCATCGTCGGGGAAACCGCGCTGGACAGGAGCGTAAAACCCATGGCCACCACCATCGAAGCGGACGCCGAAGCCCGCACACCGTTCGAGCAGGAAGTCGCCGCGGTGCAGCGGTACTTCGACAGTCCCCGGTTCGACGGAATCATTCGCCTCTACTCGGCTCGCCAAGTCGTCGAGCAGCGGGGCACGATCCCCACCGACTACCCGGTGGCACGAGAGGCGGCGGTGGCGTTCTACGCTCGCCTTCGCGAGTTGTTCGCCCAGGGCAAGAGCATCACGACATTCGGGCCATATTCGCCGGGGCAGGCGGTGACCATCAAGCGGATGGGCATCGAGGCCATCTATCTCGGCGGTTGGGCGACTTCCGCGAAGGGCTCCAGCAGCGAAGACCCGGGTCCCGACCTCGCGAGCTACCCGTTGAGCCAGGTGCCCGACGAGGCCGCCGGGCTGGTCCGCGCGCTGCTCACCGCCGACCGCAACCAGCAGTTCCTGCGCCTGCGCATGACCGACGAGCAGCGGGCGGCAACACCCCCGGTCGATTTCCGGCCGTTCATCATCGCCGACGCCGACACTGGTCATGGCGGTGACCCGCACGTGCGCAATCTGATCCGCCGCTTCGTCGAGGCGGGAGTGCCCGGTTACCACATCGAGGACCAGCGTCCCGGCACCAAAAAGTGCGGCCATCAGGGCGGCAAGGTTTTGGTGCCGTCCGACGAGCAGATCAAGCGCCTCAACGCCGCACGCTTCCAGCTCGACGTGATGGGCGTCCCCGGCATCATCGTCGCGCGCACCGATGCCGAGGCGGGCAACCTGATCGACAGCCGCGCCGACGAACGCGACCAGCCGTTCCTGCTCGGCGCGACGAACCTCAAAATTCCGTCGTACAAAGCGTGTTGGCTGGCGCTGATGCGGCGTTTCTACGATCTGGGCGTCAAGGAACTGAACGGCCATTTCCTTTATGCGCTGCCCGACGGCGAGTACGCGGCGGCGGACGCCTGGCTTGAGCGCCAAGGTCTCCTGGACCTGGTCGCCGAAGCAGCAGCGGCCTGGCAACAGAACGGACAGCAATCCATCGACGCTCTCTTCGACAAGGTCGAAGCGCGGTTCGTCGATGCGTGGGAGGCGGACGCCGGGCTGGAGACCTACGGTGACGCGGTCGCGGACCTGCTCGAATTCGCCGAGAGCGAGGGGGAGCCGCGCGATATGAGCTCGGCGGAATGGCGCGAGTTCGCCAAGGGCGCGCCGCTTTACGCTGCCCGGGAGAAGGCCAAGGAATTGGGTGTCGTCGCCCCCTGGGACTGTGAGCTGGCGAAGACCCCGGAGGGCTACTACCAGGTTCGCGGCGGCATCCCCTATGCCATCGCCAAGTCCCTGGCCGCGGCGCCGTTCGCCGACCTGCTGTGGATGGAGACCAAGACAGCCGATCTGGCCGATGCTCGGCAATTCGCGGAAGCGATTCACGCCAAGTATCCCGACAAGATGCTGGCCTACAACCTTTCCCCGTCGTTCAACTGGGATACCACCGGGATGAGCGACGACGAGATGCGCCGCTTCCCCGAGGAGCTCGGCAAGATGGGCTTCGTCTTCAACTTCATCACCTACGGCGGGCACCAGATCGACGGCATCGCCGCCGAGGAGTTCGCCACCGCCCTCAAGCAGGACGGCATGCTGGCGCTGGCTCGGCTGCAGCGCCAGCTGCGTCTGGTTGAGTCGCCCTACCGAACGCCGCAAACTCTGGTCGGCGGCCCCCGCAGTGACGCCGCGCTGCTGGCATCCTCGGGACGCACGGCCACCACCAAGGCCATGGGTAAGGGTTCGACGCAGCACCAGCATCTGGTGCAGACCGAGGTGCCCAAGAAGCTGCTCGAGGACTGGCTGGCGATGTGGAGCGAGCACTACCAGCTCGGCGAAAAGCTCCGTGTGCAACTGCGACCGCACCGCGCCGGTTCTGAGCTGCTCGAGCTCGGCATCTTCGGTGAGGGCGACGAGGAATTGGCCAACGTGATCTTCGCGCCGTTCCAAGACCGCCGCGAAAGCACCATCCTCACGGTGCGCGACCAGAACACGTTCGAAGAAAGACTGCGGCAGAAGCGCCTGATGACGCTGATCCACCTGTGGCTGGTGCACCGGTTCAAGGCCGACGCGGTCCACTACGTCACCCCGACCGAGGACAACCTCTACCAGACCGAAAAGATGAAGTCGCACGGCATCTTCCGCGACGTCCACCAGGAGGTCGGCGAGATCATCGTGGCCGACGTAAACCACCCGCGCATCCAAGAGCTGTTGGCGCCCGACCGCAAGGCGCTGTGGCGGTTGATCCGCAAGGAAGGCTAGTTCGTGCCACACAGTGATCCGCCTGCTGGAATGGCACGCGGGTAAGCGCATCGCGTTGGAGTTTGGGTGTGATTAATCGGCGGGCAGTGCTGGCCGGCGCCGGGATCACGGCGGGTGCTGCCGCGGTCGGGCTTGGTGGCTGCGGGTTCTTGCGCAAGCCGGGTCCAAGCGATTCCGCGGTGGCCGGCGGCAACAAACCCAACATCCTGGTGATCGTTGTCGATCAAATGCGTGGGCCCCAGTGGTTTCCAGAACATCACCAGCTGATCACCCTGCTGCCCAATATCGGTCGACTACAGATGAGCAGCGTCTCATTCGAGTCCCATTACACCGCGTCCAACATGTGCACGCCGTCGCGCGGTGTGATGACTACGGGCTTGTACTCACACCAAACCGGGTGCTTATTCACCGGAGAAGGGCCCAGCGAGTCGAGTCTGGCGCCGAAGTTCCCGACATGGGGCACGATGCTGCGCCAGCAGGGGTACCACACCTGGTGGTGGGGCAAGTGGCATCTCGGGCACCCGGGCGACACAACGCCTGAAGGTCTTGAGGCACACGGTTTTTCCGGTGGCACATTTCCGTCGCCCAACGGCTCGCCCAACCAAGGGTTGCGGAAAGACCCCAGTATCGTCGACCAGTTCTGCGAATGGTTCGACGACAACGCCGGCAAGGGGCCTTGGTGCACGACCGTCTCGCTGGTCAATCCGCACGATATTTGTTGGTGGCCGAAAAACCCTTTGCCCGAGGATGTTCCGCACTGGTTCACCGCAGCACCGGTCAACTTCGAGACACCCGAGGATCTGCGTCGGCGCGGTAAGCCACAACTGCAGATCGACTACCTGAACTTCATGTCCCCGCTGTTGACGGGCAGGCTGTCATACTCCGGACCAGATGTTGGGCGCCAGTGGGCTCGCTGCCTGGACATGTATTTGTGGCTGCAACAGCAAGTGGACACACAGATCGGGCGGGTGATCGACAAACTGGTCGCACATCCCGAGATCGACCGCAACACCGTCGTCGTGTTCACGTCTGATCACGGTGAATACGCCGGCTCACACGGCCTGCGCGGTAAGGGAGCGGCCGCCTACGAGGAGGCGATCCGGGTACCGCTCTATCTCCGCGACCCCCGCGGACGGCTGACGCCCAAACCCGGAGACACCCGCACCCAGCTCACGTCCAGTGTCGACTTGGCGCCGCTGCTGTTGAGCATCGGCTATGGCGGAAACGGGTGGCGCGCCGAGCCCCGCTATGCCTACTTGGCTGACCGCGCGGACCTCGCGGCCATCGCGAAAAACCCTGCGGCACATGGCCGCCCGTGGATTGCGCACGTCACTGACGACATGTCGGTGGAAGAAATGACGACGTTGTTGAAGTCGCCAAACACCCGTGGGGTTTTCGGACCGTCCGAGCTGCCGACCGATATCCCCACCTCCGCGCCGAGCCACATCCTGGCGGTGCGGACCCATGACGCCAAGCTCGCCACCTACTCGTACTGGAAGCCCGGTGGCATGGACGTCGACACGTCGCGGCCGATTGAGCGTGAATTCTACGACTACTCAACACGTTTGGGAGCCCAGGAGGTCGACAACCAGGCTGACCGCAACCCCAAGGAGGCCGGACTGCAGGAGCTCCTCGACCACAAGGTGCTCGCCGAGGTGCGAGCTCCGCTGCCAGCCTTCCTCGACGACGCTCAACAGCAAGGCCTCGCCGACATGCGCCGGCTGGTCGCCCGTCGCGGGGGCTGACCGCAGCTGTATTGTTCCTCGACGGGTGGACGTCTACCTCACCGCGCGATCACGGCCAGCCAGCGCAACCGACCCCGTTGATGCATCCGCCGCCACCGCCGGGGCCTCCCCCGCCGCCGCCGACGCCGGGGATCTGACCGCCGCCACCACCGGGCCCGCCGCCACCGGTCGGCCCGCCAGGAATGCTGCCACCGCCACCAGCGGGGCCACCGCCCCCGGTGGGACCACCCGGTATTGCGCCGCCACCGGCGCCGGGTCCTCCGCCGCCTGTGGGGCCGCCGGGCGGCGGCGGTGTCGATGGCGCCGGGCTGACGCTGGTGGTCGTGGTCGTAGTGGTGGTCGTGGTGGTGGTTGTCTGTCCAGCTTTGCCGCCGCCGCCGCAGCCGACTGCCAAAGAAAGCACGGCCGCGCCGCCGGCTAGCACGATCGCGATTCGCGGTTGGGTTTTCATCAGACCTTCACTCTCCTCCGGGAGGTCCCACTATGTCGTTTCAAGGGTTTCAAACCCGCTCTTGCGTACCCGTGATTCGCAAACGCAAAACCCAATGCTGCCGGCCGGGCGTTGTGCCAGCTATGGTGCACAGCTGCAGCGTGACCTGCTGCAACGATTCAGACGATATATGACTGTGAAAAGGTGCCTCTGGCCTTGTGGTGCAGACTTTTTCGCAGGTGGAACTCCCGACCGGGTGATGACGTCACATCCGGAGGATGCGCCGGCGACGTTAGTGGCTGGGTGGTTTGAGTCCGTATCTGTGCACGACGTCGTCGAGCCACTCCGGCGTTCCGTAGGTCAGGCCGTATTTCTGTGCTAATTCGGCGAATTCGGGTGACTGGTGAAGCGTGGGGGCATCCGGGTCGCCGGTGTGGGAAACGAGCAATTCGCTCAGTTCATGGAAATAGTTCTCGAACCCACCCGGGGTGATGACCTCGACGATGCGGCCCGGTTCACTGCCGGCGTTCCACATCGCGTGCATCTGGCCGCGCGGTTTGGTGATGTAGCCGCCTGGACCCAGGACGACTTCGGAGTCGTCGGAGCGGAAACCGATTTCGCCTGCCAGCACGATCGAGTGCTCGTCCTCACGGGTGTGCATGTGTGGCGCAGTGACAAAGCCGACTGCGAAAGGATGCTCGACGATGGCCACCTCACCTGCGGTGGTACGGCTGGACAGCTTGAACACTGCCCCAAAACCCGGGATCGCCACAGCATCACCCTCGCCCGGTTGCACGACCGCGAGCTGGGCTTCGCGCTCATCTGCCATCGGAAATACCTCCTTGCTGTTGGACGACGAGCACTGTCTTTCCTGGTCGGCGGCCGGCGCGGGCACCGCTGGCATATGCAACGGCTCCTTGGCTCAGCGGAAACGTCGCCGCGATGGTGACGCGCAAGGCGTTGCTGTCGACAAGCGCGGCCAGGTTAGTCAGCGCGGGCCTGTCGGTGGTGACGATGAAGAAAATCGCGGTAATCCCCAGCCGCGCCGCCCGCTGCTGGTCTGGTGGTGTTTGCAAGGTGATGAGCCGCCCGCCCGGGCGCAGAAGACCATAGGAGCGGTCGAGCGTGTCACCGCTGACAGTGTCGAGGACAACATCGAATGTAGCTGCGCGAGTCGAAAAGTCGTCGTTGCGGATGTCGATCACGTCACTGGCGCCAAGCGCTTTGACGTACTCGACGCCGCCACGGGTAGTGGCGGTGACATGTGCACCGGCCGCAGCGGCCATCTGGACGACGTAGCCGCCGACCCCTCCGGCGCCGCCGTGGACCAGAACACGTTCGCCGATCGATAGGTGGGCGTGGTCGAACAGCGCCTGTTGGGCGGTCAAGGCGGGAAGCGGCAGCGCCGCTGCTTCGATGTGGGACAGTGATATTGGCTTGGCGCCGCTATGGTCGGCGGGTACGGCCACGTATTCAGCGGCGGCGCCGTCCCGGTCGAATGGGACAATTCCGTACACCTCGTCTCCGATAGCGAATTCCGTTACAGCGCGCCCGATTTCGACAACTCTGCCGGAGAATTCGTGAGACGGAATGACGGGCGTCCGGTCGACTCCACCGCGGGTCCATGTCTCCGCCCAGGTGAGTTCGTCGAATGTGATGGCCGCGGCGTGCACCTCCACCAGGATGTCGCTGTCAGCGAGTGCTGGTGTGGGGGCCTGTTCGTAAACCAGTACCTCGGGTCCGCCGCGAGCATGGGCGCGCAGAGCGTGCATCACAGCCTCGGTGTCGTTCCGACGTCGACGACAATGTGCGACACTTCCTGCCTGAGTCCGGTGTGCCGCGGGTTCATCGCAGTGCCGTCAGCCCGGTCGCCATGTCGCGCTCAGGCGGCCACAACGGCTGCGGTACCTCCACACCGAACGGCACACCCCAGCGGTTTCGGGATGAAACATCGTGTACGGGACGGCGATTGGCTGCAACGCCCCACTTGCCCCGCGGGTAGCCGAGGGCCAGCATGGCCGACATCGTCCAGCCTTCCTCGACGGGCACGCCCAGCAACTCGTTCACGCTGTCCGTGAAATTGCGGAGAACCATCGTCATGACGCCGCCGACGCCCTCGGCACGCGCAGCGAGCAGCGCGCTCCAGATCGCCGGATAGATGTTGGCGCCGCCAAGGTCATCGATGGCGAAGACGAAAAGCAACAGGGGGATTTCTTCGAAATGGTCAGCCAGGTAATCTCCCGCGCCTTTGATTCGGCGCATCGTTTCGGCGTGCGCGGCGGGGTCCGCATCGGGCGCTGGCGCGACCATCGGTCCCGTTCCCGTCTGGAACTTTTCGTATTCAAGGGCGCGGGCCCGCCGGAACAGCTGGGCGAACTCACGCTTGAGTTGAGGATCGTCAACAGCGACAAAGTGCCAGCGTTGTGTGTTGCCTCCGTTAGGGGCGCGAACCGCCGCATCGAGGATGCGGGCCTGCGTGTCCAGCGGAATTGGATCCGGCCGCAATCGCCGCATCATCTTTGTGGTGTAAAGCGCTTCGTAGATATCCATTTGCCTGCTCCTTCACGCTATTCGGGCAACGCGCCGCCGAGGATGATGTCGACGAAATCGTCGAACGAAGGTGGGGTCGAAATGCTGACCTATGTCGGTGTTGACGGTTCGCTGTGTACCTCGAACCGCAGATTGCAGCGGCGGCAGCCCCGGGTGCCAAGCCTGAGATGTGGTTGCAGTCCGCGGCGAGCGGCCCCGCACGGCGCCCAACCGGAACACCCTGCGGGAACAGTCGAACAGCAAGTAGTCTTCGGCGTCTCGTGCGAACTGGTTGATCTTCCGCGCCAGCGCGATGTCAGGTATGGCGATATCGGCGATGATGTCGATCGACCGGATGGCCATGATGTCGGCTCCTCGAGTGGTCCACTACCTAGTTTGGGTGTTCCCGGGCCATCCGACCGTTGCTATTCGAGTCGTGCTTCCCCCAAAAACGGACACGGTGGCTGATACGGCCGCACCGACACGTGGTGGCCAAGCCCAATGCGACACTCCGCGGTGGCGATCGTCGCCCTGAGCCCGAGACTTTCAGTTATGCGGTGTCAGCGTCGCCTCGGCAATTGGGCGCCGATGATCGGCGCAATCTTGTCGGCCAGGTATGCGTGCCCGGCGTCGTTGGGATGCACACCGTCGGGCCCGATCAGGTCCGGTCGGTCAACGAACCAGCGGTCGGCGATCGGGTCGACGAACGCTGCTCCGGCACCGTGGGCGGTGGCGTTGAGGATGTCGCGGACCTGCAGCACGGATTCGGGTACATCCGCGGTCGGCCACGGCGGCCCGATCACCAGGAGCCTTGCGGCTGGCGTGATGCGGCGTGCCAGATCGAAGGCGTTGCGGGCCATTTCGGCCAGCAGACCCGCGTCGACGCCTTGGTCGTTGCGGGAGCCGAAGAACACCACCAACACGTCGTCAGGCTTGACAGCCCGCGCGGTCAAATCCACGAAAACGCTGCCGTGGTCCCCTGGAACGGCGTAGCCGGCGCGGCCCTCGGCTGCCACGTCGGCCACAACCTGCACCCCCTGGTGCGACAGTGTCTGCCAGGTCAGAGCCGTCCAGCATTTCGCCCCCAGGCCACCCTCATCGGTGCCGGCGGTATACGAGTCGCCGACAACCGCGACGTGGTTTGGCGGTGAACTACGGCCCACCATCTCGTAGCGCCACGTGGGCGTTGCATGCTCGACGACCGCAACCATTACCACGGTGAGGCAGATGACGAACGTGGCCACCCGACTCACTGCTACCTCCACTGCCCATGCGATGGGCGGCGAGCACGACTTGCTCGGCGCACCGAAAACGCGCTACGACTCTAGCTGAGACATCGCCCGGCACAGCATAATTGGCCGGCCCACGCAACCGTCAGACGGCTCGCGCAGAAACCGCCGCCTTTTGCGCTGCCAGGACCTCGTCGATGGGTTCGAGCTCAGTGCTCACCGGATCCCACAACCGGTCGATCTGCGGCTTCGGGCTGGTATCCCTGACGTCGACCATCCTGCGCATCCACTGACGGGCGGGTTCTTCGACGACGTGATACAGCATGATTGCGACCCCGACCGCGATCACGAGCAGACCGACGACGTTCCATTTCCACGGGAAGCTCTGCAGTGGGAGCTCGAACTGTTCGGCAGCCCATCCCCAGGCCGTGTGCACCAGCTCGTGCACCATATACAGGCAAAACGAGATCTGCCCGCCGTAAACCATCAGCCGGGTCGACAGCAGGCGCGGCAGGCTGCCCACCCCGATGGCCAATGTGATCACCAACGGAACGAACAGCACGTCGACCACCCCGCCACTGTCTTGGACGCCCGTGATCGGATGTGCGTCAAGCAGGTAGAGGATACCGACGAGGGCAACGATAAGCAGCACCGACAGATACCCCGCGGCGCGGCGTGCACGGTCGGTGAGCCGCAACCTGCGCACGGCGGCACAGGCCAGCGCGCCCGCGGTGAACTGCGTGACGATGCGCGGCAGCCAGCTCCACGGTGTGTAGAACTGCCCACTGGCCAGCAGCAGAACGACCGGCGGCAGCGATGCGGCGATGGCCAGCCAAATAAGGCTGCGCGCCCTGGTGGCGTGCTTCATCCGGAAGATCGCCAGCACGAGCCCGCCGAACAGCAGATAGGCCAGCCATTCCGCGCTGATCGACCAAGCCGGCCCGTCCCAGCTTGAACCGTCGAAGAACGGCTGAAACCACAGTTGCACCAGCAGGATCTGGCGTACATAGCTGGTCGCGGTGAGCTGACCCGCATCCGGCGAGGGCACATGGCCAACGTGCAGCGTGAAAATCACCCACAGCGCTGCCAGGTGCAACGTGACCAGATAGATCGGCCACACTCTGGCCAGCCGCAGCCACAAGAAATGCGCGGTCGCACGGGCCGACCAGGTCCGGCCCATGCGCTCGAGGTAGTTCCAGGTCAGCACGAATCCGCTGAGGATGAAGAACAGGTCCACGCCCTGTGCGCCGCAGTTCAGCACTGGCGCAAGCGCGTCGCGGAATTCGGGCGACGCGTCACCCAACATCGGCCGGAAGTGAAACAACACCACCCATACCGCGGCGACGATGCGCAGTCCTGTCAGGGCCTTGATCTCTCCGCTGCGCACGATGCTCATTCCGTATGGACTCTGCTGTTTCGTTCGCCTACTTGTTCGCTGGCCGGGCGGTCAGTATCCGCGCGACGTGGCGCCGGCAGCCTAAGCAGACTAACAGCGTGACCGGGCGGATGCCGTGGAAGGGAGCGGTGTGGCTTCTCCAGAAAGCCATGTCTCGGCACGGTGCCGGCCAGCGCGCCTGACCGCCGATCCATACTTGAACAGGTGTGGATTACCGTGTGCCAGTGCATGTTTCGCCATATGTTGGCGCAGCGCCGGCATATCACGACAGGCCCGGACTGCTCCATCGCCCGCGCCTTGCGGCCCAGCGGCAAACTATTGACTGATTCCAGAAAAGGAGTCATATTTTCTATGTGTCCTCGAGGCCGGACTACGCAGAGAAGCTGCGTATGGCCGATCTACGCGTGACGCGCCCCCGAGTCGCCGTGCTCGAGGCGGTCGAGGCGCATCCGCATGCCGACACCGAAACAATTTTCGAAGTCGTGCGTTCCGGCTTGCCGAGGGTCTCCCGCCAGGCCGTGTACGACGTGCTGCATGCGCTGACACGGGTGGGTCTGGTACGGCGAATCCAGCCGTCCGGCCTCGTTGCGCGCTACGAATCGCGCGTCGCCGACAACCACCACCATGTTGTCTGCCGGTCCTGCGGGGCCATCGCAGACGTCGACTGCGCCGTCGGTGAGGCACCGTGCCTGACCCCGTCGGAGGACAACGGCTTTGAGCTCGACGAGGCCGAGGTCATCTACTGGGGCCTGTGTCCCGACTGTTCGACGCCCTGATCCCTTGTCACCTACCCCTGAAAGGAAGGACCAAGTGTCCGAAAGCGAAAACCCGGTAATCGAGGCTCCCACCCCAACGGCCCATCGGCCGATGACGAACCGAGACTGGTGGCCGAACCAGCCAGACCTGTCGGTTCTGAAGAAGCACGCGCCTCAGGCCAACCCGATGGGTGAGGGTTTCAACTATGCGGAGGAGTTCAAAAAACTCGACGTCGAAGCGCTCAAGCGCGACCTCATCGAGGTGATGACCACGTCGCAGCCCTGGTGGCCCGCCGACTACGGCCACTACGGGCCGCTGTTCATCCGGATGAGCTGGCATGCCGCCGGCACCTACCGCATCCACGACGGCCGTGGCGGCGGCGGCGAAGGCGCACAGCGCTTCGCTCCCCTCAACAGCTGGCCCGACAACGCCAGCCTCGACAAGGCGCGCCGGTTGCTCTGGCCTGTGAAGAAGAAGTACGGCAAGAAGATCTCCTGGGCCGATCTGATCATCTTCGCCGGCAACGTTGCCTACGAATCCATGGGATTCAAGACCTTCGGCTTCGCGTTCGGGCGCGAGGACATCTACGAACCCGAGGAGATCTTCTGGGGTCCTGAGGACACCTGGCTCGGCGACGAGCGTTACAGCGGCGAGCGCAACCTGGCGGAGCCGCTTGCCAACGTTCAGATGGGCCTGATCTACGTGAACCCCGAGGGACCCAACGGCAAGCCCGATCCGCTCGCCGCGGCGATCGACATCCGGGAGACCTTCCGCCGGATGGCGATGAACGATGTCGAGACCGCTGCGCTGATTGTCGGCGGCCACACGGTGGGCAAGACCCACGGCGCCGGTCCGGCTGACCTCGTCGGCCCGGAGCCCGAGGCCGCGCCGATCGAGCAGCAAGGCCTGGGCTGGAAGAGCGCCTACGGCACCGGTGTCGGCAAAGACGCGATCACCAGCGGCATCGAGGTGGTCTGGACGCCCACACCCACCAAGTGGGATAACAGCTACCTGGAGACGCTGTACAAGTACGAGTGGGAACTGACCAAGAGCCCGGCGGGTGCGTGGCAATACGTGGCAAAGAACGCCGAGCCGGTGGTGCCGGATCCCTTCGATCCTTCGGCGAAGCGCCTGCCGACAATGCTGGTGACGGACCTCTCCCTGCGGATGGACCCGATCTACGGCAAGATCACCCGCCGCTGGCTCGATCACCCCGAGGAGCTTGAGGAGGAGTTCGCCAAGGCGTGGTACAAGTTGTTGCACCGCGACATGGGACCCATCTCGCGCTACCTGGGCCCGTGGGTTCCAGAACCGCAGCTGTGGCAAGACCCCGTACCCCAGGTCGACCACGAGCTGATCGATGAGGCGGACATCGCCGCGCTCAAGGCCAAGCTCCTGCAATCGGGATTGTCGATACCCCAGCTGGTCACCACCGCGTGGGCTTCGGCGGCCAGCTTCCGCGGCACCGACAAGCGCGGCGGTGCCAACGGGGCGCGAATCCGCCTTGCACCGCAAAAGGATTGGGAAGTCAACAACCCGCCTGAACTGGCCAAGGTGTTGCCGGTACTGGAGAAGGTCCAGCAGGACTTCAACAACTCGCAGTCCGGCAACAAGAAGGTCTCGCTGGCTGACGTGATCGTGCTGGGCGGCTGCGCAGCGGTCGAGCAGGCGGCGAAGAAGGCCGGGTTCGACATCACGGTCCCGTTCGCGCCGGGGCGCACCGACGCCACGCAGGAGATGACCGACGTGGAGTCCTTCTCGGTGCTCGAACCCAAGGCCGACGGGTTCCGCAACTACCTGCGGGCCGGCGAAAAAGCCTCGCCCGAGCACCTGTTGGTGGACCGCGCATACATGTTGAACCTGACTGCTCCGGAAATGACGGTCCTGGTCGGCGGCATGCGGGCCCTGGGCGCCAACTACGGTCAAACCAAGCACGGGGTGTTCACCGATCGGCCCGAGACGTTGACCAACGACTTCTTCGTCAACCTCTGCGACATGGACAACGAGTGGAAGGTGTCCGAGTCGACGGAAAACGTCTACGAGGTTCGTGATCGCGCCACCGGCCGGCTCAAGTGGACGGCCACCGCCGTTGACCTCGTGTTCGGTTCGAACTCGGTGTTGCGCGGCCTGGCCGAGGTGTATGCGGCCGACGACGCGCAGGAGAAGTTCGTCCAGGACTTCGTCGCTGCGTGGGTCAAGGTGATGAACCTCGACCGGTTCGATCTGCGTCGCTGACGCCGTGATGGTCGGCGCCTCGCGAGCTCGCCAAGGCTTGCGGGGCGCCGCCGTGCTCGTCGGTTTCGCAGGTGACTACGGCCGCTCGAAGTGCTGGTAGTCGACGGGCGATGTCCAGTGACCGCCCCATCGCCAGCCCCGATCGGTGAACACCCGCACGGCCGGGTCCCCGTCGTGCAGGATTCCGGGATCGGTCCGGCTGCGGTCCAGGTAAGCCGCGGCGTTCTTCGGTTCGAACGCGCCCTCGGCGTCGATGGACGGGTTGAACAGCGGGTTGAGGTCCACGGCTCGCCCGTAGGCGTGCTGCGACCACTGGCCGCTTCCCGGGATAGCCCGGCAGTTGTAGGCCGACGTGTTGTTGTCCTCCATCGACAATTCGTCGGCCGCTGCCGGATAGTGGTCGACGGTGCGGATCTTTGCGATCGGATAGTGCAGCTGATACAGCTGCTCGAAAATCGCGATCACCTCGGCCACTAGGTCTTCGTTCACGATCAGCTGGCCGCGGTGCGCCTGGAGGTCCACACCGATGTGTTCGACCTCGACCCGCCGCAACTGCCCCGGTTCAACGGGGCATCCAGGCCGCCAGCTGGCACCCAGCTCGGCGGCGGTGACCGGGCTTATCGTCGGCCCGGCGGGTGCTCTCGGCGCGCCGATAGACGCTGCAGGAGCCGGCGACGACGCTGCGGACGGCGCTGGCGCGTTGGCGCAGCACGGCAAAGCCACGCCGGCCGCGGTCAACACCACCAGTACGGCGATCCTCCGCCTGGTGAAGCGCGATCGGCCCCCGTCGTCACGATGTGGATCCATTGACGTGTCCACGCAGCGTCAACGCTAGCGGATTCATGTTGCGAGGCCGACGTGTCAGACCGCGGGTGCATGGTTGCGGCAAGCACGACGAGAGACATCTCAGGAAGTTGAAAGTCAAGCCGCATGTGGGAGAGGAGGTGGAAACGCCCGGTGTTCGTCGTAGAGTTGGCCGGTTTGCAGGCAGTGATGAAGCTGGCCGAGAAACTTGTTGAACAAGTGCCGTTGGGCTTGGCGGTTCCAGTCTCCGGCCGCGCGGCGGGCATCGAAGTGGCGACGTGCACCAGGCGAGCTGCGCAACGACGCCAGCGCCCAGATCGAACCCACAGCGGCCAGGCGCCGGTTTTTGATATGCCGATGCAGCACCACGGTTTTCTTGCCGCTGGCGCGGGTGATCGGGGCCGATCCGGCGAAGGCTTTCAAGCCACGGGCATCGGCGAAACGGGACCGGTCGTCGCCGATCTCGGCCAGCACCCGGGCACCGGTGAGGTTCCCCAGCCCGGGAAAGCTGGTGATGATCGCGGCGTCCGGGTGCAGCTCAAAATGGGCGCTCGCCGCCTCGGCCAACTCGTCGGCCGCCGCACAGGCGGCGTCAAACTGACGCAGCAGCGCATCCAGCTGGATCCCCATCGCGTTTTCCACCACTGGCGGCTGGTGCAGGTAGGTGTCGGTGAAAATCTGGCGCAGCCGCTCGACATCACGATCCAGGTCACGACGGCGGCCGGCCTTGATCAGCAGCTTGCGCAGCCGTGCCGGGCTCAGCTTGGCGGCCTGCGTAGGAGTCGGTGCGGCGGCCAGGATGGCCCGGGCATCGGCGCGGGCCAAACCCCCGCTGGGCAGCTCGGCAAAGGCGATAAGGGCGGCCGGATAGAAGTCGCCCAGCAGATCACGGATTTGGTTGCCGATCTGTTGGCGCGACCACACCGCGTCTTGCTGAGCTCGGGCCAGCACCCGGATGGCCTGCGCCAGGCCGGTGTCGGCTGGCAGCGGCCGATGCGCGCGGGCATCGGTGCGCACGATGTTAGCCAGCAGCACCGCATCGGTGGCATCCGATTTGGCCCCCGACACCCCATACCGTGCGCGATACCGCGAGGCCGCCAGCGGGTTGATCGGATAAAGCACCCGCCCGGTCTCCCGCAGGGCGGCCACCCACAACCCACGGTCGGTTTCGATGCCCACCGGCATCGGCTGGGTAGCGGTGTCACCGGCCTCAGCCAGCAGCATCAACAGCTGCGCAAAGCCGCCGCGTCATTGCCGACCCGTCCGCGCGCCACCACACGCCCGTCGTCATCGACGACCGCGACATCGTGGTGATCAGTAGCCCAATCAATTCCACAAAACAGCGCCAAGGCATCCCTCCTGAAATCGGTGATTCTGTTGTCCCCGGGGGAGTTGTGCGGCGCCCTAATCGCAGGACTCGACGGTCCGTCATCTCAGTAGCCGTCCATGACTCCAGCCCACCGCAAGACCTCGTTCTTTCGAAGAGCTCAAGGCTCGGGAACAATATTCGGGAAGTCAACCCCGCAGCGGGCTCGGGCAACGGAATCTCACCACCACGGCGCGTGATCTACCGCCAGGCGCGCCGTTCTCTCGCAAGTCGTCGAACGACGGGAGACACCAGGCGTCACCCGGCGGCAGACCTCGTCAGGAACAGATCCTGGTCCTCCGACCGCTAACCCATCCCTACCAACCGATTAGGAGACGTTCCAAATGTGCTGGATGTGCGACCACCCGGGTAGCACCATGTGTCGACCGCCACGATGATGGGACCACCTTGAGCGGGGTTTAGCCAGTCGCATGGGACCACCCGTTTGCCAGTGATGGGACCACCGGCGTGTCGTACGTCCGGGGTCGCTCGATTACTGGGTCGGATCACTTCATGTCGATCGATGTGAAGGAGGTCCGCTGAATGTATCGGGAGGTTTCGGTGATCGAGGTACGTGAGTTGTTGCGGGTGTGGATGTCGGGGCGGCTTGCGCCGGGTGGCTGCGTTGGCCGGGGTGGATCGTAAGACCGCACGCAGCTATACGAATGCGGCGGCGCTGGCCGGGTTGGACCGCGGTGGTGCTCTTGATCAGCTCACCGATGAGCTGATCGGCGCGGTGATCGAGGCGGTGCGGCCGGACCGGCCGGATGGCCACGGCCAAGTGTGGGAAGTGTTGCGCGCCAATCACGATCAGATCGTCAAGTGGGTGGAAGAGGGCCTGACGGTGGTCAAGATCTGTGACCTGTTGGAGCGGCGCGGCACGGCGGTGCCCCAGCGGACGTTGCACCGGTACTGCACGCAGTGCACCGAGTACCGGGGCCGTCGCAGCGCTGGCACGGTGCCGGTGGTCGATGGTGAGCCCGGCGTGGAGTGCCAGATCGACTTCGGCCGGATGGGCAAGATCTTTGATGCCGAATCGGGGCGCAACCGAGTGGTGCACGCGCTGATCTTCACCGCGGTGTATTCGAGGCACATGTTCGTGTGGCTGACGTTTAACCAGACGCTGGAGGCGATTGTCGCCGGCTGCGAGGCGGCCTGGCAGTTCTTTGGCGGTGTCTTCAAGGTGTTGATCCCTGATAACATGACACCGATTGTGCCCAAGGCAGATTCGACCGATCCGCAGTTCAGTGTGGGTTGGACGGAGTACTCGCAGGTCCGTGGATTCTTCACCGATCCGGCCCGGGTTCGTCACCCCCAGGACAAGCCGCGGGTGGAACGTATGGTCCAGTACGTGCGGGGCAACTTCTTCGCCGGCGAAGACTTCGCCGACCTCGCCGACGCTCAGGCCCGAGCCCAGGTGTGGTGTGCCGGCAAGGCCGGCCAGCGCATCCACGGCACCACCTGTCAACGCCCGGCGGTGGTGTTCGCCGAGCGCGAGGCCGCACTGCTGCTGCCCGCCCCAGCAGCGGTCTACCAGGTGCCGATCTACGCTGAAGCCAAGGTGCACCGCGACTACCACATTCAAGTCGATCGGGCATTGTATTCAATCCCCGAACACCTTCGCGGGCAGACCGTTTCGGTGCGCGCCGACGGCGAGTTGGTCAAGGCGTTCCACGGCGGAAAGCTGGTCAAGACTCATCCCCGCCAGCCCGCCGGCGGACGTTGCACCGACCCGGCTGATCTGCCCGCTGACAAGACCGGCTACGCGATGCGGGACCTGACCCGGCTGATCGCCACCGCGGCCGCCACGGGGCTGATATCGGCATCTACGCCGAACGTCTGCTCGATCACCAGCTGCCGTGGACACGCATGCGCCAGGTGTACCGGTTGTTGGGGCTGGTCAAACGCTACGGCGCGGCCCCGGTGAACACCGCCTGCGGGCGGGCATTGGAGCTCGATGTGGTCTCGGTGTCCAAGATCGCCGCGATGCTGCACAAGGCCACCGAGAACACCCCAGCCGAGGCGCCGCGGGCGGCCACCGGGCTGGCTCCGGCCCGGTTTGCCCGCGACCCGGGTGAATACCGCAGCCAAGGCAGGCAGCGGCCCGACTGGATGAGCGTCATCGACGGCGGCGCCACCCCCACCGGTCGCAACGCAACCCAGGGGCTGTGATCGGCATGGCGACCAAACCTGTTGTCACCGACCCGATCTCGACTGACCTCAAGCGAGTGATGCGCCAACTCAAACTTGGGCGGATGCTCGACACCCTGCCCGAGCGGCTCACCTTGGCTCACCAGCGGCACCTGTCACACGCGGCTTTTTTGGAGCTGATCCTCGCCGATGAGGCCACCCGCCGCGACAACAGCTCAGCCGCCCGCCGCGCCCGCGAGGCGGCCTGGATGCGACCATGCGCCTGGATTCCTGGGACGATTCGGCCGCCGTCAGCTACGACCGCACCCTGTGGACCGACTTGACCAGCCTGCGGTTTCTCGACGGCCCCCACGGCGCTCTGCTGCTGGGACCGGTCGGGGTAGGCAAAACGCATCTGGCCACCACACTCGGACACATCGCCGTGCGGCGACGCATCCCCACCCTGATGTTGCGTGCTGATGCAATGTTCAAGCGGCTCAAAGCATCCCGACTCGACAACAGCACCGAAGCCGAGATGCGCCGCCTGGCTCAAGTCCGGCTGCTGATCATCGACGACTTCGCCCTGCAGCCGATGGACGCTACCGCGACCGCCGACTTCTACGAGCTTGTCGTGGCCCGCCACCAGCGAGGCTCCACCGTGCTGACCTCCAACCGCAGCCCTGACGAATGGCTGGCCGTCATGACCGACCCCCTGCTGGCCCAATCCGCTGTCGACAGGGTCACCTCAACAGCGCATGAACTCATCATCGAAGGACAGTCCTACCGGCGCCGCCAAAAGCCCTCAGTTGACACCAGGCCGAACGACCGCCGATCATCGCCAGTGAGCCAAACAGGTGGTCCCTAGTTGCTGGCCAACCGGTGGTCCCATCCTCGTGGCAAATGACAACCATGCAGGAATATCTGGCGGAGGTGCGCAAGACGATGCTCAGGCACGGCTGGGCGGTGCAGTATGTCGAGGATGCTCGCGTGCCCTATGCGTACACGGTCGGTCTGACTCGCCATGACGTGCCCGAGTTGTTGGTGACCGGCGTGCCGCCGCAGCGAGCAGTCCGGTTGTTAAACCTCGTTGGCGAGCGATCGGTGCGTGAAGGCCCACCCGCGCCCGGTGTGCAGATCGAGATTCGCCCCGGTCCGCTTCTCGAGGTAGTCGAAGTGGAGCACCCCGATGCGCACATGAACTGCGCCGCAGCGATATTCGGTAACGAGCTGAGGGCATTGCAGCTGGTTTGGGCCGACCGCCGGGGTCGGTGGCCGTGGGGTCCCGGGTTCAACGATGGTCGCGGCAGCCAGCCGGTGCTTGGTGCGCGGACCATATCGAGCTGACCTGCGATCTGGGCACGTGCTGCTGACAGCGGCGCCAAATGCTTGTTGCCTCTGTACTCCGGCCGGGGCACGGCGGCACGGCTCGGGCGGCGGCCGCTACCCTGAATGACTCGTGGGCTTTTCTGCACCACCACAAGAGCTGTACACCTCCGTCGACCCGGGTCGAAGCGTGTCGGTTTGGGTTCGCTGCGGCGGTCCCGTGGTCTTGGCCGGGGCGCTAATGCTCTATGCGCTCGTTTATGTGCACTGGCCTCGGCTGGCCGTACAAGTCGACCTGCAGGTGTACCGCTTCGGCGCGATGCGGGTCCGAGACGGGCTTGACCTGTATTCGATTGGACTGACCGGCAATTCCAAGGAGCTGCTGTTCATCTACCCGCCGTTCGCCGCGCTGGGCTTTTTGCCGCTCGCGCTCATTGCCGAGGTTTCCGCCCAGGCACTCTGGTTGGTGCTTATGTGCGTCCTGGTCTTCTATGTGGTGTGGCGCATGCTGGCATCGTTGCGAGTTACCCAGCCGGATGGGTTGTGGGCCCTCACGGCGCTGTTGGTGGGTCTGGTCGCCTGGTTGGAACCGTTTCGGCTCTCGTTGCAGCTCGGACAGATCAACATTGCCATCCTCGCCATCGTGGTCGCCGATCTGCTAACTCCAGCACAGCGCAAGTGGGCGGGAGTTGGCGTTGGCTTGGCGGCAGGTATCAAGCTCACGCCCGCCTTATTCATTGTGTACTTGGCCGCGGTTGGGCGCGTGCGTGCCGCACTGATGGCTGCCGCAACGTTTCTTATCACCGTGGTGATCGGATTCGCTTTTCTGCCAAAGGATTCCGAGTACTACTGGTTGCGCCGAGGCTTTCATGACGTTGGCCGGATTTCACATGATCCGTTTGCCAACACCAGCGTGGAGGGCCTGCTGCACCGTCTCCATGTCCCCGCCATGGTGGGCACCGGTATGTCGGCTGCGCTGGCTGCGGTCGCTGTCGCGCTCGCCGTGATGGCGTACCGACGTGGCCATGCAGTACTGGGACTCGCCCTGGTGGGGATGGCCTCGGCCGCCGCCTCGCCGTTCAGTTGGAGCCATCACTGGGTGTGGTTCGCACCGTTGATGGTTCACCTCGGATACCGGGCCTGCGTCGTGCGCAGCAGATACTCGGCGCTGACGCTGTTGTTGCTGTGCGCGCTACTTGCAGGCTGGTTCACCTCGGCACCCGGAGGCGATATCCGCGAGGCAAGCGTGCTCTCACTGCGGCCCGGCGGGGTGTGGAACGCCATCATCCCCGGCAGCTATGTACTGGTCTTCCTGGCGGTGCTGGCCTACACGGCCGTCTGGCTTTGGCGCTCGGCGAGGGTTTCCCAGCCGGGTCCGGATCGCGAGCCACAACTTGCGCTACAAGCGTCGTGACGCCTCCGGGCCCGCAGAAGGTGTCAGCCGACGCAACCATCGAGGTAATCTGCCGCTAGCGTGCAGCGGTCCAACGCACATGCAGCACCGGCGGCTTGCGAAATACCATACCGCGCGGCGCATTTGGGTGTCTTGGGTCGAGCTGCAGGCCGGGCAGGCGATCCAGCAGTCGAGCGATGGCAATCGCGGTCTCGGTCCGGGCGAGCTGAGCGCCGAGGCAATAGTGCGATCCCTGAGCGAAAGCCACGTTGAGCCGGGCGTTGGCCCGGTACACGTCAAACCGGTCCGGGTCAGTGAAGACAGCGGGATCACGGTTGGCGCCGGCAAGCGACACCACCACCAGGTCCCCGCGCCGGATGTGGGCGTCGGCGAGCTCGACATCGCACGTGGCGTATCGGTCGACGGACGCGGCAGCGGGCTCGAGGCGGAGGGACTCCTCGATCGCATTCGCCAACAGATCGGGCCGGTCGTGCACGGCCGCGAGCGCCTCGCGATCGTCAAGCAGGTGCCGGACGGCGTTGAGGATCATGCCCGCCGTGGTGTCGACACCCCCGAACATCAGCACCGCGGCATTCGATGCCACCTCCTCGGGGCTCAGGCCATCGGGTGCCCGGGCGGCGCGCGCCAGCACGGACTGAGGCTCGTCAAGCGCCCGCAGCACGGCGGAACGCAGCCGGCCGAAAGCTTCCTGCCCGGCCGCGCTCACCGGCCGGCCGCCCGTCGCCTCCGACACCGCCGCCACGATCGCCGCATACCAGGACAACACGGCGTCAGCCTCGACACCTCGCAGGCCGAGCGCTTCGGTGACGACCGCGACCGCGAGCGGACCGGCGAACTGTCGGCGCAGCTCCGCACCACCGGCCGGCCGGATCGCCGAGATCAACCGGTCGGCTTCTGTCTCGATAAGCCGGCTGAACGGCCCTCGGGCGTGCGCCGGGTAGAACCCGGACGCGAAAGCTCCACGGTGCCGGGCGTGGGCCGCGCCGTCCAGCGAGAGCATGCTCGGGCCGACCACCCGGGACGTGGAGAACCGGGGGTCATCGACGGTGAACGTGGCGGGATCGCGCAACACCCGCACCGTGAGGTCGTAGCGCGTGATCAGCCATCCGTTTAGCGCGGCCAGCCACGTCACCGGCTCGCGTGCCCGCAGCCGCGCCAGCAGCGGATGAGGGTCTTCGTCGAGCTCGCGCAAGGTCGCGGCTCGCCCGATCGGGAATTTCTCGATGATGGTGCTCGCGTCAGTACAGCGGCGACCACGCAGAAGTCCGCAGTAGCCGGCTCTCCCACTGATCGCGATACTTCAAGGCCTCGAACATGTAGCTGCCCGGCCCGCGCCGCTCGGCCGGCAGGTCGGTGGTCAGCAGGTGCACCAGCGCCGCGTAGTTGTCAGACGGGTCGATCTTCTGCCACAGCATGGCCTCGCGCCGTTTGTAGCTGCCGTGCGCAACCTGGAAGCACGCTTGGATGTCGAGCAACCGCCTGCCCCGCGGCGCCTGCGAGAGCGGCCGATAGTAGATCTCGTCCCAGGACCGGATATAGTCGTCCAACGGCGCATAGGGCCAGCCGGTGTCCTCCATGAACAAGCTCAATGGGTGTGTCGCCCCGTCAGTCGGCACCCTCGCCAAATCCACCTCCTGCAGCGGTGACCATTCGACCGGCAGCAAAATCTTGCCGGTCACCTGGTGGCGAAGGTTGTCCAGCTCGCGCATCAAGGGCGCCAGGTCCCCGGTTTGGGCGCGGCGGGCAAGGTGCTCCCAGGCCGCGCCGTCGGCGACGGCCGTAATGGTGACGACGTTGTAGGACACCCCGCTGCCGTGGGCGTGGTTGGTGTACCAGAGCAGCCGAGCATCGTCGGCCTCGGCCAGTGTGGGCATCCAGCCTTCCCGGTAAACGGTCTCGAATTCCTCCTCGCGCGCGCCGACGACCCGGTGGGTTTCGTGCAGGAACAACATGGCGACTCCTCGCGATTCAGGCTCGGCCTGCGATCAGCGCGGCCAGCTGGCGGCGGTTGACCTTGCCGGTCTCGGTGTATGGAATGCGGTCGACGATCACCAGCCGCTCGGGAAGCTTGAAATGAGCGATCAGCTCACGGCAGTGCGAGCGCAGGTCGTCCAGCGTCAGCGGCACGCGCGCCACCACGGCGGCCGCGACCCGTTGGCCCATTTCGTCGTCGGCGATCCCGGCCACGGCCACGTCGCTGACCGCGGGATGGGTGCGTATCGCGTCCTCGACCTCGGTCGGCCCGAACTTTTCTCCCCCGCGGTTGATTGTGTCGGTCAACCGGCCGGCGGGATAGATGTAGCCGTCGGGATCTTGGCGGGCGAGGTCGCCGGTACGCAGCCAGCCGCCCGTGACGTTTTGGCTTGTGTTGACCCATATTTCGCCGACCGTCCCCGTCTCGACGTCCATGCCCGTGTCCGGGTCGACCACCCGCACCTCAACTCCGGGGAGTGGCCGGCCCACCGAGCCCACCCGGTTGGGGTCACGGTGATCCTCAGGTGACAGCGTCGTGTAGGCGCCCAGGGTTTCTGTTTGCCCAAAAACGTTGGCAAAAGCCACATTCGGCAGTGCTGCCATGGCTCGTCGCACCAGCGCGACCGGCGCGGCGGCCGCCCCGTACGCGATGGCCACCAGTGAACTGAGGTCGGTTCGGCCGAAGTCGGGGTGGTCGAGGATCCGCTGCAACATCGTCGGCACCAAAAACACGCTGCTCACCCGGTGCGCTTGCACCAGGCGCAGCCAGTCTCCGGCATCGAATCGGTCCTGCACCACCGTGGTGTGGCCCGAGTACAGGCTGCCCAGCATGCCCAGCGCGCCGCCGACATGGAAGAACGGCACGCACATCATGCTGACCGCAGGGGGCGCTCCGGGCCGAAAAGGTGCGCTGAATCCGGTGATTCGCGCCCCCAGCTGCGCGTGGGTGATGCCGATCGCCTTCGGTAGCCCGGTCGTGCCGCTGGTGAACAAGACCAAAGCCTCACAGTGATCGACATCTTGGGCGGGTGGCGCGGCAACACGGCCCTCGCTCAACAGGTCGGCTGCGGTCAGCGCCTTGGAAGCGCCCGCCCGAGAGAGCCGAACGGCGTACTCCTCCCCCGCCACACCCACGTCTGCGCACCCGGCATGGTGCAGCAGCACCTGCAGCTCCGACGGTGTCAGGGCAGGGTTCATCAGAGCGGCTGCCGCGCCGATGCGCGCCGCAGCCAGCATCGACGAGATCGACAGCAGGCTTCCCACATCCACAACCGCGACACGCCGGCCGGCAAGGCCCTCGGCGGCCAGCCCAGCGGCGCAGCACTGCACGCTGGTCGCCAGCTCGGCGTAGCTGACGACACGCCCGCCGAGGATCAGCGCGGCGCGACCGGGGTCCCCAGCCGCAGGGGCGTCGAGGATCGTGCCGATATTCATGCGCTCAGTACAAGGGCGACCATGACGAGGTCCGCAGGAGCCTGCTGGTCCACTGATCGCGCAGGTCCAGCGCGTCGTGCATCCAGGTTCCCGGCGCGCGCTGCTCCGGCGGAATCTCGGTGCGCAGCAGGCGAAGCAACGCGTCGGGCTGGTTGATGCGCTGCATCAGCGCGACCTCCCGGCGCACGTGACTGCCCAGGGCCGGTTGGAAGGCAGCCTCAATGGTGAGCAACGCCGTCGGCCGGTCGAGGCTCTTGGCGTACACCTCGCCGCAGCGCTCGATGTATTCGGCGAATTTGTCCTCGTAGGGCCACATGGTGTCTTCCATGTACAGCGTCAGCTCGTGCTCGCGACCATCAGCGGGGACCTGCTCGAACGGCACGTGCTGAAGGGGCGACCACGGCAGCGGCATCAGCAGCTTGGCGTCGACTTCGTAGCGCAGTTCGTCCAGCTCGCGCATCCACTGTCGCAGATCGCCCTTCTGGATCCGGAGCGCCAGCCGCTCCCAGGCTGCTCCGTCGCGAACGGCGGTAATGGTGACGACGGTGTAGGACGGGCCACTGCCGTGCGCGTGATTCGCGTACCACAACAACCGCGCGTCATCGCCCGCGGCGAGCAGCGGCATCCAGCCTTCGCGGAAGGCGGCCTCGAAGTCGTCTTCGGCGCGCCCGCGCACCTTATGCACCTCGTGCATGAACAGCATGCCGAGACCTCCCAAAAGCGGGCCGCGCCGCGCGCCCGCGCTTTCCGCACGTTATTCCGCCGGACCTGTCGTGTCCACGGCCGTTCGGCAACACACAGATCTGGACAGCGACGGCGGGAATCTGATTTGCTCAGACGGCACCCGGTTCACCTGCAGGAAGTCGCCCATGGCCCGAATCGACGTCCCCGACGGCCCCGGCGGGGAGGCTGCGATGGTCTGGACGTTGCGACCACAGCTGGCCGACATGGTCGAGCGGATGATCAAGGGCGCCTACCAGCAGAGCATCCTGCCGGTCGAGGAACGCGAACTGGCCAGGATGCGCATCGCACAGCTCAACGACTGTGTTGCCTGCTCGGGCTTTCGCGCACCGTCGGTGCTTGAAGCCGGCGTCGCTGCCGAGCTCTACGAGAACGTTGCCGACTATCCCACCTACCCGGGTTATACGCCGCGGCAACGCCTTGCCATCGAGTACGCTGAGCGTTTCGCCACCGACCATGCCTCGATCGCGGACGCGTTCATGGACCGGATGCGCGAGCTGTTCACCGATGCCGAGATTCTCGACCTGACGTTGTGCGTGGCGGTGTTCCTCGGTCTTGGCCGCACCTTGACAGTCCTCGGCATCGACCAGTCCTGCGCGATCGACGTGTGAGCGACACGTGGACATCGCCTCGGTCGACGAATTGCTGACCACTACGCGGGCAGTGCGCAAACGCCTCGATGTGACGAGACCCGTCCCACGCGAGGTGATCTTGGATTGCGTGCGCCTGGCCATGCAAGCGCCCACGGCGAGCAACGCCCAGGACTGGCGGTGGTTGGTGGTCACCGCCGCCGACAAGCGCGCCGCGATTGCGGAGATATACCGAAGCGTCGGCGGCGAGTACCTCGCCCATGCCGCGGACACCGAAGCCGACCCGCAGACCCGCCGCGTCTATCGCAGCGCGCTGGCCCTTACCGAGATGCTGGCTCAGGTGCCCGTGCACGTCATTCCGTGTCTACGGCGTCGCTTTGACGAAACCGACCGGCTGGTCGCCGCGTCAGCGTGGGCGTCGATCATCCCGGCCGCGTGGAGCTTCCTGCTGGCCCTTCGCTCCCGCGGCTTGGGATCTGTCTGGACGACAATGCATTTGGCCAAAGAGCAACAAGTGGCCGAGTTGCTTGACATACCCGCCACGGTCACCCAGGTCGCGCTGTTCCCGGTTGCATACACGATCGGCACCGACTTTCGGCCCGCATCACGGCCACCCCCGCAGACCGTCACCTTTTGGAACACCTGGGGAGAACACTGATGCGCTCATACACCGTGCGATTCCACGTCGATGCGCCGCCGGACAAAGTGTGGCGCGTGCTGCACCCGCCGGCGCCGCCGAACTCCCCGCGGCCACGGGTCCTCAAGTGGCCCACCGGCAGCATGGAGATTTTGCACGAGGGCGACGAAGCCGGTGAGGGCTTGGTCCGGACATGCGTGTTCGCTGTACCGAAGTACTTGCTGTCGGGCGGCAAGGGCCGGTCGTTTGAGACCGTGACCGAGGCGAAGCTCAACAAGCTCTCCCGCTATGTGGCGATGGGAAAGCCGCTGTGGTCGCGTGCGGAGGGCTACCACGAGTTGGAGGAACAGCCCGACGGCACCACGGTGCTGACGTTCCATGAGGACTATCACGCGTATAACCCGGTGCTGCGTTTGCTTTTCGAGCGACTGGTGCATGGGCGAATCTCGCGCGACAACCTTGAGACCTACCAGCATGCGCTTAGCTACGCCGGCCGGGTACGGCGCCTCGCCTAGCGCCGGATCGTCGGATCATGCCGAAAGTGCATTCTTAGCAAAGTATTAAGCACCGCTGCCGGTCACCTTAGAATCGCTGCCTACCGTTCGAATTGTCGGGTTGAGGGGTCGCTCAACCAAACAGCTCAGCAACAATTGCGAGAAGTGAGGCAGGGCATGACCGGTTCGACTAAGACGGTGGCTGACCTCACGCCTCGTCGCCGCAACCCCGTAATCGACTGCGGCGGTGCCCGGATCAGGGCTCAGCAGCGTCATCTGGCCACTGTGGTGACGATCAGCGGCGTCATCGACGCTGCAAACGTCGATCGCGTCAGCGATTCCAGCAGACGTTTCATCCTCGCGGACAGTCCATTCATCCTGGATCTCAGTGGCGTGGATTGCCTGGCAGCGCAAGCTGTTTTCCTCTTGCATCGCGTCGATCACGATTGCTGCGCCGCCCGAGTGGAATGGGCTCTGGTGCCCAGCCATGCAGTACGGCAAGCGCTGTGGATCACCAACGACGATGGTGTTTTTCCTGTCGTGGACTCGGTGCACGAGGCCCTCCGA
Organism: Mycobacterium xenopi; assembly: GCF_009936235.1. Lineage (NCBI taxonomy): Bacteria > Bacillati > Actinomycetota > Actinomycetes > Mycobacteriales > Mycobacteriaceae > Mycobacterium > Mycobacterium xenopi. The sequence goes on from NZ_AP022314.1 coordinate 2,543,033, forward strand.
TACTTCGCCGACGCCATCGTCACGCGCCGTCGCTTGCTCCTGCCGCTGCTCACCAAATCCGCATAGCACCCGACGCGCCGACCGCGTACGCTGCTGTGGCATGGGGCTGAAGAAAGCAGCGATCGTCGTGGCCGGTGCTGTCCTGATGGGCTGCGCCGGATCCACCGGCTTTGCCGGCGCCGCCCCTCCGACGCCGTCGCCGCCCGCACCGCCGACACCCCACGCGCAGCCTGGGCATTCTTCGCGACCCGGACCGCCAGCGCCTACGGTGCCGCCTGGGTCGCCGACCCAGACACCGCCCGGACCCAAGACGGTCATCGACCACGACGGGACCTTTGCGGTCGGAACGGACATCCTGCCGGGCACCTACACCTCGGCGGGACCGGTGCAGGGTCGCACCTGCTATTGGAAACGAACCAACGGCAGCGACATCATCGACAACGCGATGACCAAAAAGCCCCAGGTGGTGCAGATCGAGCCGACCGACAAGGCGTTCAAGACCGACGGCTGCCAGCCCTGGCAGAAGAACGATGCGGCAACCGTAGACCCCGGCAAGTCCCCCGCAGAAGCCAAAGTCCAGCTGGACATCCTCAACGGCATTGCCAGCCAGCACGGCGCGGATCAACCACCCAAGCCCTGACTACGGCCGCTTGCATCCGATCACGCGAACCCTCAACGTCGCAATCTTTGGGGGATGCGGCCGGTCTGCCACGCCGAGGCCTAGGTGGTCGCCGCTTCGGCCTCTTGGCCGGCGCCGTTAGCGGCCAGTGAGTCATCCCACCCGTTCAACTGCGCCTCCGCTGGCTGAGGCTGCTCGACGTCGTCCGGCCCGGTTATCGCGCGGAGCGTTGCGATGAGCTCCTTGACCTTTTCCGCTTCGTAGTCGGTGGGTGTGGCGCCGGCCTCGAGAGCGTCGGGAAGGTCCGGCCGAAGCCCGACACCGTTTGCCGCCTCCTGCGCCGATAGTTTGGCGCGAATGCGTGCAGCGTAGAGCTGTTGACCCAAACTCGCTCCTGGCGCTGCGGCGGCGCGCGCCATCAGATCGTCGTAGCGTCTACGGACTTCGCTGAGCGCCACGATCACTGCCGATGTCGACCTGCTGTGGCTGGCTGCGTCGGTTAATGCCGCGCGCAGTTTACGAAGACCGGAAAGAACCACGTCGGCCCGCTTCTGGAATTTCTTGTCCTCGGGGAAGGGCAAAGAATCGATCGCGGCCCGGTACATGTGCATCGCCGCTTCGGCGACATCGACAATCACTTGCGCTTCGCCATTGTTTGGATCGAATTCACCCATGGCTCCTCAATTCTGTGGTGGTGCAGCTCAGTTAGCCGGTCCGCCGTGTTCTTCCGTCACTGCGACGGTTGAATGCATCGGGTAACCGGTGCGATGCACATTACATCGAATTAGTTGCACTCACCGCACCGGTCCCGGCGTCAGGCCAACGCCAACACCGTCCCGTTGCACGCGATGGGCCGATGGCGATCCGCCCAATGGGGGCCTCAGACCGGTGTGCTGTGCGAGATTTGAGTGCCGGACTCCCATTCCGGCCAGGCGTTGTTGAGGATTTTTTCGACCATATCCTCGCGGATGAACGACTCGTCGTAGTGTGCGAGCACGTCGGCGTTCATGGTGCCGAACGTGGTGGCCGGCCGATGCCGCATACCGTTGGTGAAGGCCTGCAAGATGCGTCGTTTGAAATCAGGCCGCGGGTGTGCGGCGGTGACGGCCGCCAGCGCCTCGGGTGACAGATCGTCGCGACCGATGCCGACCACGTCGGTCTCGACACCGGCGGTCACCAAAGCAATTTCCGGTTCGAGGAACTCCGGCACACCGGGAGTGGTATGCAATGCGATGCCAAGCCACACCCTGCGGGCGTCCGTCTCATCGACACCGCGGGCGAGCAGAAAGTCGCGGGCCGCATTAGCGCCGTCAACCTCGAAGCGCAGCGTCGACGTGCGGTAGCGCTCGGTCAATCCCAGGTCGTGGAACATCGCGCCCACGTACAGCAGTTCCAGGTCGGGCTGCAGCCCACGCCGCTGCCCTTGCAGCGCGCCGAACAGAAACACCCGGCGGGAATGGTGAAACAGCAGGTCGTCTTCGGCGTCGCGGATGAAATCGGTCACCTCACGCACCAACGGCGTGTCCGGGATAACGACGCCGGCGATGCTCTCAGTCGTTGAGCTACTCACGGGATGCGGCTCCCTTCGCTGGGCACTGTGTGGTCAGTCTGGGCTGACCAGGGTGTCGCTCGACGGTGTCGGATCGGTCATCTTCCCCACAAATTGCGACAAAATGGTCGAGTGACCGGCCAGAGAGCCAGAGCGCGCGTGGTGGTGATCGTCGTCTTCGACGGGGTGACGCTGTTGGACGTTGCCGGTCCGGCCGAGGTTTTCGTCGAAGCCAACCGATTCGGCGCCAACTACCGTATCGAGATCGCATCTGTTGACGGTCGTGACGTGACTACTTCGATTGGGACGGATTTAGCTGTCACACAACGTATCTCGTCAATCGAGTCTGCTGACACGATCATGGTCGCCGGTGGTGACAACCTGGTCGGGCAGCCGATAGAGCCAGCCCTTGTCGAAGCGGTCAGGTCCGTGCCAAAGCGAACCCGACGCCTGGCGTCCATTTGCACCGGGTCATTCATCCTCGCCCAGGCCGGGCTGCTCAGCGGCCGGCGCGCGACCACGCATTGGAGAGATGCGCGGCTGTTCGCCCGGGCCTTCCCCGATATCACTGTGGAGTCGGACGCTATTTTTGTCCGCGACGGCGATGTCTTCACCTCAGCCGGGGTTTCGGCGGGTATCGACCTTGCGCTGGCCCTGGTCGAGCAGGATTACGGGACTCAGCTGGTTCGCGACGTGGCGCGGTCGCTGGTCGTGTATCTGAAACGCGCCGGGGGGCAGTCGCAATTCTCGGTGCTCGTCGAGAAGGATCCGCCGCCAGACTCTGCGCTGCGCCCGGTGACGGATGCGATCGCAGCCGACCCCGGCGCCAACCACAGCGTCAAACATCTTGCGGCGCACGCATCGTTGAGTACACGGCAGCTGACGCGGCTGTTCCAGTCCGAGCTCGGGACCACCCCGGCGCGCTACGTCGAAATGGTACGCATCGACGCTGCGCGCGCCGCGCTGGATGCTGGCCGCAGCGTCGCCGAGACCGCACGCCTTGCCGGCTTCGGCAGCCCGGAAACCCTCAGGCGGGTTTTCATCAACCATCTGGGCGTCTCACCGAAGACCTACCGCGACCGATTCCGCACCGCAGCAAGCTGAGCGACGCGTTAACGACGTTGCATTGCGACTAATCCGGCGACAGCGAGATCGGTGCGCGCAGGATCGACCTACCACAGCGGAATATCGCTACCATGCTCGGATTTCGGTCGCGGCCCAAAGTAGCGACGCTCTGACTCGTCTATCGCGATGTCGTTGATGCTGGCCTCGCGTCGCGACATCAAACCTGACGGAGCGAACTCCCACAACTCGTTGCCATAACTGCGGTACCACTGGCCTTCGGTGTCATGCCATTCGTATTGGAATCTCACCGCGATTCGATTGTCTCGGAACGCCCAGAGGCTCTTGCGCAGTGCATAATCCAATTCGCGCTGCCACTTGCGAGTCAAGAATTCCACGATCTGATCGTGGCCGATGATGTGCTCGTCGCGGTTGCGCCAGTGCGAGTCAGCGGTGTAAGACGCTGCGACAAGCTCGGGATTGCGAGTGTTCCAGGCGTCCTCTGCAGCCTGGGTTTTCTGGATTGCGGATTCAAGATCGAACGGGGGAAGTGGTGGGCGGCTCTCGGACATTTGCATTACCTCCCGCAGTTGTACGTTTGCCGGTTGCCCGCTCCAGTCTGGAAGCATGGCGACGACGCTGCCAACACGGCGGGCGCGGGCCGATAGCAACCTCGATTGCCGAGTTACGCGTTCACCCGGCGATGCTTCCGCCACCGTCGACCCGGATGATTTGACCGGTGATGTATCCGGCGTCGTCGTCAAGGAGGAAACGGATCGCGTGGGCGATTTCAGCCGGGGTACCGACCCTTTGCAGCGGAATGCTCTGCAAAAGCCGAGCTTCGCGCTCTGACCCACCGGGCTGCGTTGCCGGTACATCTCGGTTTCGGTGGGACCCGGCGCGACTGCGTTCACGGTGATGCCGGTCGAGGCCAGTTCGTTGGCCCAGATGCGGGTGCAGGTCTCCAGCGCGGCCTTGGCTGCCGCATACGGCGTTCGTTCCGGAGTGCCCAGCGTGGTCAATGTCGTGACGTAGACGATGCGGCCCCATCCCTGGGCGCGCATGCCCGGCAGCGCGGCCAACACGACCTGCACTGCGGTACGCACTCAAGTCATAGGTGTCGAACAGGTGATCTAATTCGATCGAGCCGATGACGCCGAAGCGCGCGAATCCTACGTTGTTGACGACGGCACCGACGGCGGCCTCAACGACGATGTGTTCCAGCGTCACCGTGGTCGCGGCCCGATCGGCAACGTCGACCTCGTGAAAACGGTCCCGGAAAATCCGCCGGTGCACTCCGGGCCAGGCCAACCGGCTCATAGCCATCGGCGGCCAGTCGGTCGGCCACTGCCCGACCGATGCCCTTCGACGCACCCGTGATCAACACGTGTCGCGATCCCATTAGTGCTTCCCTTCGAGATCAACCGTGGGGTCGGCTGGATGACACTCTCGCATTGATGGAGGAACCCGGGGTGTGGCGGATCAGCCGTGTTTCCCACAGAAAACGACACGGCGGGCGCTCGCGGATGTTTGACTGTCCTGGCAACGGATCGCGACTGCACAGCCGAAGGACGCGGTGAGTATCGACTACGTGCGCGACGGCCGCATCGTCACCATCACCATCAACCGGCCCGAGACGCGTAACGCCTTGGACATGGAGCACTTCCGGGACCTGGCCCACGCGTGGGCGACTTTTCGTGACGACGCCAACGCATGGGTCGCCGTCATCACCGGTGTCGGCCGGGATTTCTGTATCGGGGCCGATCTGAAGACGTTCATCCCGGAGTTGACCGGCGAGCTGCCGCAACCCGACGGCTGGGACGCGACCGACGCGATTCACGCTGTCTTGCACAGGTTTCCGGTGTACAAGCCGATCGTCGCCGCAGTGAACGGCACGTGTGTCGCCGGAGGATTCGAGATGTTGACCTGCACCGATATTCGCGTCGCCGTGCCCGAGGCCCGGTTTGCGGTGATGGAACCGAAGCGAGGGCTGTTTGCCGGCGGCGGCAGCACGGTGCGGCTGCCGCGCCAGATCCCCTACGCGCTCGCGATGGAGCTACTGCTGACCGCCGACATGGTGGACGCCGATCGCGCGCTCGCCATGGGTCTGATCAACAAGGTGGTGTCGGCCGACCGCTTGATGGACACGGCCTACGACTATGCCGAGCACATCGCGACCAACGCGCCGCTCGCCGTTTTTGCCACCAAGCAGTCAGCCGTCGAGGGGCTGGCGCTCGACCTGCAATCCGCATACGACAACGAGACCCGGCACAGCGACCGCGTTTTCGCCACCGAGGACGCCAAGGAAGGTCCACGCGCCTTCGCCGAGAAGCGGCCGCCCCGATGGCAGGCACGCTGAAATCAGTTGAGCCCGTAAAAGCGCTGCGCGTTGAGCCCGCCGATCTTCGCCCGAGCTTCCTCGCTGATGTCGCTACGTGTGCGGAGATGTTTGGTGCTTTCCGGCCATTCACCGTCCCAGTGCGGGTAGTCGCTGGCGAACATGATGAAGTCCGCGCCGAGCACGTCGATAACCCCGGGCAGGATTGGTTCTTCCGGTTCGCATGTCACCCAGATGTTGCCGGCCTGCAGGTACTCCTGCGGATCACGCCGCCACCCGTGCTCGATCCAGTCTCCCCGCTTCTCGTAATGCTCGTGCAGACGGTCGATGAAGAACGGCACCCAGCCCACACCGGCCTCTAAAAACGCCACCCGCAGCCGGGGATGACGATCGAATACCCCTCCCGAAACCAGCGCCGTCATCGCCGTCATCTGGTCGAACGGGAAGCTGATGCAATGCACCTGGATGTAGTTCGTGAAACGGTCGACGCCGATCTTCGGCAGATGGATACCGGGCGCACCGTGAATGCCCAGCGGCATCTCCAGCTCCTCGGCGGCGGCGTAGAACGGGTCGAGGTCTGGATGATCCAGGTTGCGGGTCTTCAGCGCGGGCGGCACCAGAGTCGCCACCAACCCGAGCTCCTTAGCCTCCCGCATGACGTCGATCGCCACTTGTCCGTGTTCGATCGGCGTCACGGCGACGCCGCGCAGCCGCCCTGCGACGGCGCGCAGTAGTCGGCGATCCACTGGTTGTACAGCCGCGCAAACCCCGCGGCGAACTCCGGATCCTCCAGGCTGGGGGTGCATAGACCCAGGCTCGGATACAACACCATTGTGTCGATGTGGTCGCGGTCGGCGTCGGTGAGCACACCTTCAGTCGACCGGCAGTGGATGTCGGCCGCCTTGCTGATCCCGTGCTCGGGCGGACAACCGGCGCCCGGCCCGCGGTCTTCGGGATATCGACGACCTTCGATGACCAACCTCGGCGTGCCGTCACCACTGGGGTGGACGTATTGCGGCCAGCGCTTGATGGCTTCGACGGCAAGCGTGGGGTTTTCGGCGACGTGTCCGTCGGCATCGATGATTCGCATCGGTTATCCCTGTCGAATTTTCGAGCGTGCAGATGAGTATCTACCAGTCGAAACAGTAACGGGGTGATAAGCAGAAGTCACCGAGCCCAGCCAAATCGCACTGCCACCGACCCGAAGGACCAAGCCAGGATGCCAAATCAGCAGCTACCCCGGGCAGGTAGCCGGTGAGTTCGCGCCTTTTGCCCGTGCTGGCCGCCGTGGTCGTGCTGGCCGCGAGCTGTTCGCATCCGGCGGGTCCGGTTGATGGCACGGCCACTTCGTCAACATCGTCAACGAAGGTCGCGGGATCGAGCAAACCGGCTCCGCCGCGCGCAGGACCGTCCCCGCCCGAGCGCCGCAACGTGTACGCCAGCCCCGGCCGGGGCATTTTCGCCGCCGGTGTGAGCGCCGACCGCCCGCTGGTGTATGTGCCGCACAACCGCTCCGGCGACGTGTGGGAGATCGACCCCGTGACCTATGAGGTGGTCGCGAAATACCCTGTGGGCCGCGAGATTCAGCATGTCGTGCCCGCGCACGACATGCGTACCCTGTACGCCACCGACGACGTCGGCAATCAGATGCTGGCGCTCGACCCGCGCACCGGGCAGCCGGGCGTCAACATCCCGATCCTGGACCCGTACAATCTGTACTTCACGCCCGACGGCCGGTTCGCCATCTCGGTCGCCGAGCGGTTGCGCTCGCTGATCTGGTATAGCCCGGTCACCTGGCAGCTGCTTGACAAGACCCCCATCCCCGAATGTGCGGGCATCAACCACGCCGACTTCTCCGTCGACGGTCACACCGCGGTCTTCAGCTGTGAATTCGCCGGGCGCGTGGCGGTGGTCGACGTCGGCACGCACCGGATGCTGCGCACCGTTGACATGCCGACACGCCATACCCACATGGGCCCACAGGACATCCGGCTCGCCCCCGACGGTTCGGCCTACTACATCGCCGACTGCGACGCCGGCGGGGTGTGGGTACTTGACGGCGGTGCCAACCAGGTCCAGCGGTTCATCGCCACCGGCGCGTGTGCCCACGGGCTGTTCTTTTCCCGGGACGCCACCCGGCTTTTCGTGACTAACCGGTCAGACGGATCAATCTCCGTCCTTGACGCCTACACCGGTGCCCAGATCACATTGTGGCGCCTTCCCGGCGGTGGCAGCCCCGACATGGGCAACATCACCGCCGATGGGAGCCGACTCTGGGTTTCCGGCCGCTACAACAATGTCGTCTATGTGGTCTCTACGACCGACGGAACATTGCTGCACACAGTCAAAGTCGGTAACGAGCCACACGGGTTGACTGTTTGGCCGCAACCCGGCCGCTATTCGCTCGGCCACACCGGCATCACCCGCTGAGTTCTGCGGCGAATTCTGGGCCAGCGACTACAAATCGATGCGATTCCAGAATGGTCACACGCAAGAAACGTTTGCCCTGCAGTGACCTCCAATACCTTACTGTGTGGCCGTTCGCGCATCGGGAGGCAATGTCGGTGAACGGCAAACTGTTTGCAGGAATCGCACGCCGCGAATTCCTGACAGATGTCGCTGTCGTTGGCGGCATCGTTCTTCTCGCGCCATGGGCCGCACCGGCAATCGCCAAAGCTGATGCCGTTGGTGCGGTGCAGGATTCGCCGACAGGATTCGACCCGCAGTTCGCTCTGGATGTTCCGCTGCCCTTGTGTCTAGCTGCATATGCGGTGGAGGAAGGCGGCACCGTGATACTACCGCCGGGATATGTGCAGACCGCTCTGATTCAGGTTGATCGTGCGTTGGCTACCATCACGGCCGAGCGCCATCCGACGGTGACACGGATAGCGGTCGACACCAACATATTTGGGCTGATGGGACGCAACGCCGCGACCCGCACCGCGTTCGTGGCATTCCGCGGCACCGACGACTTCGATGACGTGCTCACCGACCTCGACATCATTCCCGAGAGGTACGCATTGCTGAGCGGATTCGGACATGTACACGCCGGTTTCCAAACCGTCTACCGGCTCGTCCGTGGCAGCATCGCGGCCAACATCGCCGCGGCGTGCGTCGGCTGCGATCAAATCCTGGTAACCGGACACAGCCTTGGTGCGGCCATGGCAGTGCTGGCGGCGCCCGACATTTTCCTGAATATGCCGCCGAACATTCAACCTCGGCTGATCACATTTGCAGGGCCGCGACCAGGCCTGTGTGACTTCGCCAAAGCCTTCAACAATGTCATCAAAAGCTGTTTCCGCGTGGTGAACTTCCTCGATATCGTGCCGTGCCTACCGCCACTGATCTACGTGCAAGTCGGAACCCAGATCGATGTCGACAGCGGCGGGCCAATCGACCCGATATCGCGGCATAGCCTGTTTGCCTACCGGGAGGGACTCGAAAGACTCATAAAACAAGCCTGGTAAAGCATCGCACGTGAAACACTCGTGCCATGGTGATGGCGATCGCGCGTCCCAAGCTCGAGGGCAACATCGCCGTCGGTGAGGATCGCCAATTGGGCTTCGCCGAGTTTGGTGATCCGCAGGGACGCGCCATCTTCTGGCTGCATGGAACTCCCGGCGCGCGCCGGCAGATTCCGGTGGAAGCTCGCGTCTATGCCGAGCAGAAGGGCATCCGGCTGATCGGGGTCGACCGGCCGGGAATCGGCTCGTCCACACCCCACCAATATCCCAATGTTTTGGCATTCGCCGACGACCTGCGCACGGTGGCGGACACGCTTGGCATCGACAAAATGGCTGTTGTCGGCTTGTCGGGCGGCGGGCCTTACACGCTCGCGTGCGGGGCGGCGATGCCTGAGCGGGTGGTGGCCGTCGGAGTGCTCGGTGGGGTGGCCCCCGTGACCGGCCCGGACGCCGTCCGTGGCGGTGCCATGACCCTTGGCTCGCTCCTGGCACCGCTGCTCGAGGCGGTCGGGCTTCCGATCAGGTATGCCGCGGTTGCTCTGGTCTGGCTGGCGCGCCCGGTGGCCCCGCTGGCGCTGCGGCTGTACGCACGGATGTCGCCGGAGGCCGACCGGCACCTACTGCTGCGGCCAGAGTTCGGCGCGATGTTCCTCGACGACCTGCTCAACGGCAGCCGCAAGCAACTCGCCGCCCCGTTCGCCGACATCGTCGTTTTCGCCCGCGATTGGGGATTCCGGCTCGAGCAGGTCAAGGTCCCTGTCCGCTGGTGGCACGGTGACCACGACCACATCGTTCCATTCGCCCACGGGCAGCACGTGGTATCCCGGCTGCCTGATGCTGAGTTGTATCACCTACCCGGGGAAAGCCATCTCGCCGGACTCGGTCGCGGTGAAGAAATCCTGCGCACGATGATGGAGGTCTGGGACCGTGCCGAACGAAAGTAGTTCGCCGCGTTCGATCCTGGGCAGACGGCGGCGGTACGGAAAATGCGATTGCCACAAAGGTTTTCAAGTAGCATCAGCTAGGATCCGCCGCAGCAGGTGCAGCGCCACCGTGGTCGAGCGTTCGCGGATATCAGCTCGGTTGCCGGGCAGCTTGAGGGTTCGGGTGAGCGTACGACCGTCGGCCAGCATCACACAGAAGCACACGGTTCCCACCGGCTTTTCTTCTGTGCCTCCCCCGGGGCCGGCGATCCCGGTGATGGCGATCGCGGTGTCCGCGCCGAACCTGCGCAGCGCACCCTCGGCCATCGCTTCGGCGACCGGCTCGGACACCGCTCCGTGCTCTGCGATCAGGCCCGGATCCACGCCCAGCAGTTCAGTTTTCGCTTCGTTGGCGTAGGCGACCACCCCACCGGCGACATAGGCCGACGAACCCGGCCGCTCCGTTAGCCGCGCCGCCAGCAGCCCGGCAGTGCAGGACTCCGCCGTCGCTATCCAGCGGCCGGCCAACAGCTGGGCCACCTGGTCGTCCACCTGCGAGCCGTCTTCGGAGTAGATGTGCTGCCCATGCCGTTCCCGCAGCAGCTCCGTCAGCTGTTTGTATATGGGTGCGGCATCGGGCTCGTAGCGGGTGACCATTTCGATCTCGCCGCGTCGCAGGCAGGTGGTGATCTCCAGCGAGTCAAAGTTGGGGACGCTCTGTTCCGCCTCGCGCAGTGTCTCGGCCAGCCCCGACTCGGGCAGCCCGAACATCCGCACGGTGTCTTGCCGGTACGTGGTGCGACCGGCGATTGCCTGTTGCACCGCGGGCATCTGCACCGCGGTTCGCCACATCGGCTGCAGCTCGCGTGGCGGTCCCGGCAACACCACGATGGTTGGCTTCCCGGGCACGACGACGCCGGGCGCGGTTCCGACCGGGTCGATCACCTGCGCTCCCGCCGGAACCATGGCCTGCTTGCGGTTGGCGGCGCGCACCGCGTCGAAATCGAGGTCGGTGAAGGTCGAGCTGAGCGATTTGAGGATCGCGGCGATCTTCGCTTCAAGCTCGACGTCCAGTATCAGCTCGCGGCGACAGAATCGCGCCACCGTCTCGATCGTCAGATCGTCGGCCGTCGGTCCCAGCCCGCCGCTGGTGATGATCAGATCCACGCCCTGTTCGGCCATGAAGCGCAGCTGCGCTTCGATATCGTCGCGGCGATCACCGCAAATAGTGATGTGCGCGAGTTCAACACCCAGGTCCAAGAGCCGGTCGGCGATCCAGGGGCCGTTGCGGTCTTGGACCCGCCCGGTCAAGACCTCGGTTCCGGTGACCACGATGCCTGCGCGTGCGCTCACCGGTATGACATTACGCAGCCGCGGTGTTTGCTAGCCTGTGGCAGGTTCCCTCCCTGGACATGCTGGGCCCGAGGTTCTGGGCCGAGGATGCGATCATGGTCCTCGACGCCGTCTGCTGTACCCCGGCGGCGATATTCGCGCCGAGTTTCAACGCGATGATCGGACTCGTGCTAGCCGCGGATTACCCGGAACGGGTGCGCAGCCTGGTGATCGTCAACGGTGCCGCGCGGGTGCAGCGTAGTCCGCCATCAACTCGAGCGATTCGGCGGGCGCGAAATAAACACGGCCGGAGACGGATTCGTGGCGATGTTCACCAGTCCGACTGCTGCAGTTGTGTGCGCGGACGCGATCGTCGTTGCGGTACGCGTGCTCGGGATCGAAGTGCGGACGGGTATCCACGTGGGTGAGGTTGAGGTACGCGGCGACGACGTGGCCGGATTGGCCGTGCCCATCTGCGCGCGCGTGGCGGCGCATGCGGGACTCAGCCAGGTGCTGGTGTCGTCGACGGCACGCGATATCGTTGCCGGCTCGCGGCGCAGGTTCGCCGACCGGGGTGAGCATGAACTCAAAGGCGTGCCCGGTCGGTGGCAGCTGTGCACTCTGGTGCGCGACGAAGCGGCGATCGGGCGGTAGGGGCCGTGGTGCGTTGCTCCTTTGCCCCACATCCGGCACGGCATCGGTTCGGGGAACCTCAGCCATCGGTGGGTTGGCGGGCCGCAGAAACCTTATGACATGGACCCGATAGTCTGTCGAAATTCAGCAGCTTTGTTCTTTGAAGAGGAGACGACCTAACATGGCTGATAAATGGTTCTCCGACATCGGTGCGCCAGGAGAGTTGACCCTTGCGGACGTGTGCGGCCAAATCGAGCAGAAAATGCACACCAATGCAGACAACTACAAATTGCCCCAGGAGTTCCCAGACTGGCAGTCGTGCGTGGAGGATCGGGACGCCACCATTTACAAGTTGAGCGCGGCTGTCGTCAACCTTTGCCAGATGGTGGAGTACTTGGCATCGGAGCATCAGCACGGCAGCGCCAGCCAAGCCGCTACGTGACGTGAAGGACGTCGGCGCCAGCGTGGCTCACAGGTTCAGGAATCGACCATCTGCCCGACGGGCGTTGTGGTGTGGACTGCCCCGACCGGGCAGCGTATAGCACACGTCTGGGCAGTCGGCTGCTGTTTCCCCCGTGCCTGCCCATTGGCGAATTACCAACTGCCCCAACGGGGCACCCACGCTCACGCGACCGCGGGCTGATGATGCCCCTGCGCCGGGCGAACACGGGAACAAGACGCGCGCGTCGCATCGACGCCGAACGCGCCCTCAATACCGACCACACCGCCGAACGCAACCAACCACCGCCCTTATAAGCACACCGCCGTGCAGCCAGCGCCTTGTCGGCGTCGGCTTACTCGTGCGAGAGAATGTGGCGATGATCGAGTTAGAGGTTCTGCAAGCCGACGTGACCGAGCTTGAGGTCGACGCGATTACCAACGCGGCCAACACGCAACTCAAACACGGCGGCGGGGTCGCGGCCGCGATTGCGCGCGCGGGCGGGCCCGAGATCCAGCGTGAGTCGAACGAAAAAGCCCCGATCGGCCTGGGCGATGCGGTAGAGACCACGGCCGGCGACATGCCAGCGCGCTATGTGATCCATGCCGCCACCATGGAGCTGGGCGGCCCCACGTCAGGGGAGATCATTTCCCGCGCTACCCGCTCCACGTTGGCAAAGGCCGAGGAACTCGGCTGCCGGTCGCTCGCCCTGGTGGCATTCGGCACAGGCGTCGGCCACTTCCCGATCGACGAGGCGGCGCGGTTGATGGTCGAAGCGGTGCGGCAACACCAGCCGCGCTCGCTTCAGCGGGTCATATTCGCTGTTCGCGGCGACGACGCAGAACGCGCCTTTCGGGCCGCCGCTGAGGCCTACTGGGCGGATAGGTGACGTTCCACCGATTCAACCTTGCGAGTCATCATGTCGGTGGCACCCGGCCGCACATCCGCCTTGATCACCGCGCTGACCCGCGGCGCACGAGCCGCCACGGTCTCCACCGCCCGCTGCACTACGGCCATTACCTCAGTCCACGTTTCGCCCTCGATCTCGGTGAACATCGCATCAGTCTTGTTGGGTAATCCGGAGTCTCGAATCACCCGCACCGCTTCGGCGACGATCTCCCCCACGCTCTCGCCGACTCCCATGGGCGTGACGGAGAATGCGACCAGCACCGACACCTTCTTACCTCCCTCGGGCGCAAGCGTTAGCACGAGCGTACCGAGCGGTTGGCCAAGTCGACGGGGACGATGGCAGCATCGCGGCCATGCGGGTTCTCGTGCAACGGGTCTCATCGGCGAGTGTGCTAGTCGATGGGCAGGTGGTCGGAGCGATCCGGCCCGATAAACAAGGGCTGCTGGCATTCGTCGGGGTCACCCATAGTGACGATATCGATACGACGCAGCGGCTCGCCGAAAAGCTTTGGCGTTTACGTATTCTCGACGATGAGCAATCCGCGGCCGACGTCAACGCCCCAATCTTGGTGGTCAGCCAATTCACGCTGTATGCCGATACCGCGAAGGGTCGACGACCCTCGTGGAATGCTGCGGCGCCGCGGCCCGTGGCCGAGCCGCTGGTCAACGCGTTCGCCGGTGCGCTACAGCGTCTGGGCGCCCACGTGGAAACCGGCGTTTTCGGTGCGCATATGCAGGTTGAATTGGTCAATGACGGTCCTGTGACCGTGTTGCTGGAGCTGTGAGCGACGGAGTACGGCCGCCAATTGGCTTGACGTGCGAAATGCGCACCGGGGGTGGGGGATCGCCAGGGCTGACCGGTACGTTGCCCTTAGCGGAAGGAGGCCCGATGCTGCGCGACATTCGGGAACTCACCGGCGAGCCCGAGGCCTACGCCGCCGAACTTCGTCGCCGGTGGGGCGGGCTGTTGAGCTACCGCTACATCGGCCGCCGCTATGCGTCGATGGACCTTGGCCCGGTCGACGACACCGTCACGCTGCGCCGCGACCTGCGCAACGCCACAGGCGGCGTGCTGCTCGCCGTGATTGGAATCGCCTCACCGGAAGGTGGCGGCATGTCCGATCTGGAAGCCGTGCCCAATCCGGTTGTTCACTCCTGCCAAATCCTTGACCCGGGACGCGATGTCCGTCGCATCGAGGTCGTGTCGGAGGTCCTGAAACGCGGCCGCCGGATGGGGTTTAGCCGCTCGCGGATCGTCGATGCGGACCGGCGCGGACGCGTGTTGGCGCTCACCGCAGGTCAGGGCATCAGTACCGGCACGCCGCCCGAGGGACTTCAGCGGATGGCCGTCGAGCCCATCGAGGTGGTCGACTCCCCGGACCTGCCGCCGATTTGGCAGGTCTTCGGCGCACACCGGCGCCCGGACGGCCACTGGGCCCTGCCCGAGCTCGCCGCGGATGTAGCGTCACCCGACGCGGCGCTGCATCTGGGACCGCAGTTCGTAGTGCTGGAGACCGCGGCGGTGGAATCGGCGGCTGGGGTCGCGGGCACCGATCGACTCCAAGGCGTTTCGTCCCACGTGATGTTCGTGGCGCGCGGCAAAGTCGGACCGTTCCGGGTTGAAGCTGAAGCTATGGCCGGTGCCGAGGCCGGGGTGGCGGTCCGCGCGGTGATCCACGACGAGGGGGCCGACGACCGCCTGATCACCGCGGGTTCCTATCTGTTCCGGACGGTGGAGGGATGACCGCACCTAATGAGAAGAAATGGACCCGGTCCGACAACGACCAGTGGGACATCCTGAGCAGCGTGGGCTATACCGCGTTACTGGTGGCCGGATGGCGCGCTGTACACGCCCTGAGCGCAGAGCCGCTGGCACGCGACGACTATGCCCAGCATTTCATCTCAGCCTCGGCGGATCCCTACTTGACCGGTCTGCTGGCCAACCCGGCGACCTCCGAGGATGCGACGGCATTCCCGCGGCTGTATGGCGTGCAGACCCGGTTTTTCGACGACTTTTTCCTCTCCGCCGCCGGCCACGGCATACGGCAGGCGGTGATCGTCGCGGCCGGCCTTGATTCGCGCGCCTATCGGCTTGCCTGGCCCGAGGGCACGACGGTGTTCGAAGTCGACCAGCCGAAAGTACTCGAGTTCAAGGAGCGCGTCTTGGGCGAGCAGGGTGCCAAGCCCAGCGCGCGGCGGATCAGCGTCGCAGCCGATCTGCGTGACGACTGGTCAATCCCGTTGCAGGTAGCGGGCTTTGATCCGCGGCGACCAAGTGCGTGGTCGGTGGAGGGAGTGCTGCCGTACTTGACCGCAGCGGCACAGGACGCGCTCTTTGCCCGCATCCATCAGCTGTCTGCCACGGGTAGCAGGGTCGCGGTCGGCGCCCTTGGGTCGCGTCTGGACCAAGCGCAGCTCTCCGCCCTGGAAACGACCCACCCCGGGGTCAACATGTCCGGTGAGGTTGACTTTTCGGCATTGACGTATGACGACGGCAAAACCGATCCGGCACAGTGGTTGGCCGACCATGGCTGGGTCGTCGGCCCTGTCCGCACGAACCCTGAGCTGCAATCTTCCTATGGCCGCACGCCGGCGCAGATCGACATGCGTATCGATCGCATCATGTGCTCCCAATACGTCACGGCGACACGGTAATCCGATGAGCACGGCACCGTCGCATGCGATCGGGTCGGGTAAACGGAGGGACGATGCAGTTCTGGTCTGGCACAGCGTTTATCAGCGCGACGGAGGCGGTTGCCGTTGCGCGAATGTTCGACACGGCCGGGTACGACGGCGTCGTCTGCGCCGACCATTTGATCTACCCACGGCACCTGTCCTCGCCGTACCCGTCACCGACCGGCCGCCCGATGTGGTCGCCAGATACGGCTTGGCCTGACTCGTGGGTGCTCATCGGCGCGATGGCAGCGGTGACGAGCCGACTGCGGTTCTCCAACGCCGTCTACGTCGCACCTGCCCGGCCGCTGTTGGAGGTGGCCAAGCAGGTAGCCACCGCATCGGTCATCGCCCAGGGCCGGGTTTCACTGGCCGTCGGAGCGGGTTGGATGCGCGAGGAATTCGACCTGATGGGTCAAGACTTCGCCAACCGCGGTCAGCGGCTGGACGAAATGATCCCAGCCCTGCGTGCGTTGTGGCGGGGAGGCTGGGTGTCGTGGAGCGGTCGCTATTACCACGTGCCGGAGTTGATGCTCGAACCCCATCCGACACAGCCGGTACCGATTCTTTGCGGCGGCGAATCCGATGCGGCGCTGCGCCGTGCCGCGCGGTTGTGCGACGGGTGGGTCGGCACCGCATACGCCTGGAACGAGGCCGTGCATTTCGTGCAGAAGCTGAGCGCCTTTCGGCGCAGCTACGGACGCCACGACGAGCCGTTCGAGATCATGCTCGCGTTGCGCGAGACACCGTCGCCGGATCTGTACAAGCGGGCGGAGGATCTTGGCATTACGGCGGTGATGTGTTCGCCGTGGACGGGATTGGATGAACTACTTGCCGGTGGTTCGTCGACGGAGCCTGCCGAGCGGTTCCGGCCGGCGATCGAGCGGTTCGCCGAAACCGTCATCGCGAAATGCCGGTGAACCGCAAACGGGTTTACGTCTTGTGCGGAACGTCGGCGACCAGGCCCCCATCCACGACGAACTCAGCGCCGGTGGCATAGGCCGATTCGTCGCTGGCCAGGAACAGGACGAACGTCGACACCTCGATCGAGGTGGCGGGGCGCCCGAGTGGAATCGTGACCAGGTCGTCGGGAATGTGCTTGGTCATCGGGGTGCGGATGAACCCCGGATGAATGGAGTTGACCCGGATCTTGTGCGAAGCCAACTCCAGCGCTGCCGACTTGGACAGGCCCCGAACCGCCCACTTGGAGGCCACATACGGGTGCACCATCGGAGCACCGCGCAGGCCTTCGATGGATGAGACGTTGATGATCGAACCGCCGCCCGCGGCGATCATCGGATCGACGGCCGCCCGCATACCGAGAAAGGTGCCGGTCAGGTTGACGTCGATGACCTTCTGCCACTTGGCGAGATCGAACTTCTTGAGCTGTCCCAGCGCCACGATGCCGGCGTTGTTGACCAGAACATCGAGTTTGCCGAAGTCCTGCACGGCCGTGGTAACCGCCGCGTCCCACTGGTCGGGTTGGGTAACGTCGAGGTGCACATAACGCGCGGCCTCCCCCAGCTCATCGGCCAGCGCCTTGCCTTCGTCGTCGAGGATGTCGCCGATCACCACCTTCGCGCCCTCGCTCACCAGCAGCCGGGCATGCGAGGCGCCCATCCCCCGGGCGGCGCCGCTGATCAGTGCAACTTTTCCGTCCACGCGTCCCATGAGCGGTCAGGCTACCTCAGCCCACTAGAACCTGTTCCAACCTGGCCGGTGATCAGTGGCAGGTCCAGGGTGGTCCGGATTCCCGGCGGCGCGGCGACGACCGCGGGAATGGCATTCACGATCCGTCCGGCCGCGGCCACGATCGCAGCATGGTTGTGGTCGCCCTTGCGACTGGTCGGGCAGATATCGACGGTGTAGGACGGCTCGCCGGTGATTTCCACCCGGTACGAGCCGCCGGGCTGGGCGGGCTGCGGCCAGTCGGGCCGCAGGTCTTCGCGCAACCGGGTGACGTGCTCGATGACTATCGCCGGGTGGCCGTTGACGACGCCGCAAATCTGGAAGCGCATCGCCGCCACGCTGCCTTTCGGCACGTGCCCTGCCGCGATGTCGAATGCGTCCGGGGCTGGTTCGCGCTCAACGGTTTCGGTGATGTCGTCGAGTTCGACACCCAACCCGGCGGCCAGCTGCCGGATGGATGTGCCCCAAGCGATGCTCAGCACGCCGGGCTGCAGCAGGATCGGGATGTTATCAAGCGGTTTGCCGAAGCCCATGACCTCGAACATGACCGTCGCTCCGTCGTAGGTGGCGTAGTCGGCGATCTCCATGCAGCGCAGCTGCTCGATGCTCTGGCACGTGCCGGCCAACGTGAACGGGATCAGGTCGTTGGCGAACCCGGGATCGACTCCGGTGATGAAGATGCTCGAATTACCTTGCTGCGCAGCATCTTCCACTTGTTTGATGTACTTGTCGGGCATCAGCTGCCACGGGTATTGCAGCACCACCGGCGCCGAGCCGACGACATTGACACCGGCGGCCAGGATGTGCCGGCAATCCTTGATCGCCTCGGGTGTTCGGTTGTCCCCCATCGCGCAATAGACCGCGCAGTCGGGCCGGGTCGCCAGCAAGGCCTCCAGGTCGTCGGTGGCGGTGACTCCGGCCGGGGTGTCGAGTCCGGCAAGCTCAGCCGCGTCTTTGCCCACTTTGGTCGGCGAGGACACCCAAACCCCGGTGAGGTCGAACCGCGGGTCGGTGAGGAGTTGGGTCAGTGCCAAGCGACCGACATTGCCGGTGCCGATGTGAGCGACGCGGATGGCCATGGCTAGGCAGCCTAGACGCTCGACGAGCGGGTCTCGGGTCAGGCAGCGGTGGTCACGTGCGCGGCAGAGTCGCCGATCCTGGCTGGGTTGCCGCCAATCATGGTGCGCAGCAACGCTTTTTGCTCGCGATAGCCGCGGGCAGCCGCGCGGTCCAGTCCCCCGGGCAAGGCGAGCGCGGCGATGCTGCGGGCGGTGTTGACCGGGATCCGGAGCACCGGATACCACGGCGGCACGTAGGTCGGCAGGCCCAGCGTGCGCATGGCGCGTGGACCCAGGAAGCCGCTGGTCACCGACAGGTGCTGGGCCCGTGCGATGCGGCGGCGCAGGCCCCGCATGCTGCGGTAGTGCCAGAGCAGCGGGTCGTCGGCCATCGGCATCGCCAGCTGTTTCGTCGACTCGTCCGGGTTCGAAAGGGCGGTGAGCGTGTGGTAGAGCACGCGGATACCGTCACGGAAGCTGCGGGGCAGCCACTGGTCTTGCACGCCGATCAGCCAGCCGACGTAGCGGGTCAGGTGTGCAATCGCCTCGAGTTCGGCGCGGCTGAGCAGGATTCCCATGCCGATCGCACCTGCGGGGGGAGCGATCAGCGCGCCGACCAGTGTGGCGGCCATGTCGGTCTGGTTGACCGGGACACCCCATTCGTCGGCACGCCAGTCCGGCATCGCGGCGACGTGCCGTCGCACCAGCGCGTGGATCAGTCGCACCCGGATCGTGGACCGGTAGCCGACCGCGTGGGGCGCCAGGCCGCCTTCGGAGATGACGTCCATCGCCCACTGCATGGTCTCGGCGAAACGCTGGTTGGACCCCTTCTCCAGCGCGCCGGTGCGCAGCAGGGTCTTGTTGAAACCCGAGAACTGGTAGCCGCCCAGAAGCGCCACGTCGCGTGCGATGTACATGCCGTCGGCGCCACCCCTGCGCAGCGCCCGCTGTCCCCGGCGCAGCTTGTCGCCATCAACCCAGTCCGGGGTCGCTTCAACGCGAACAAAGAACTCGCGCAACGGGTCCGGCGCCTCAGGCACGTTGGCGATGCCCTCGGCGAGTGCCCGGTCGAACAACGGCCGGGTGTGCTCCATTCCCGCAGAAGCCATCCACTCGACCAGACGGTCCATCGGCTCGTCGCCGACGGTCAGTTGCTCGCCGAGCCTGCGCCACTGCTTCGGGGTGGGCTTGTCTATGCCCAACACCATCGCGGCCAGCTGGATGCCGGCCGGGACCGGGCGGGGTTGGTCGGGATGACGAGCAGGAATCGGCAGGCTCATCGCCGGTCTCCTCCGCGCGACAATTGGATAACAACCGTAGTCCGAATCTAGGCTGCGGGTATGGTGCTGTCAATGAGACGCGCAGAGGTGGTGCGCGACTACGGCGGCGTCAGCGCAGCAGACCGCCGGGCCGAACGCCGGCGCAAGCTGCTGGCCGCCGGGCGGCGCATCTGGGGCGAATGCGGAATCACCGAGGTGACCGTTCGCGGTGTCTGCAAGGCGGCGGGACTGATCCCGCGCTATTTCTACGAGCATTTCCCGAACCGGGATGCGCTGTTGTTCGCGGTCGCCGACGACGTTCGCGACGAATTGCTCGACGCGCTGGTCGCCGCCGGGATAGGCAACCCCGGCACGCTCGCGGACAAACTTCGCTCGGCGCTCACCGCGTTTCTCGACATCATCGCCGCCGACCCCCATATCCATCGGATCACCACGAGCGACCTCACCAGCGTTCCGGGGCTGACCGAACACCGTACGCACGTGCTCGACATGCTTACCGAATTGGTTATCCACTACGCCCCCGAGGTCCTGGGCGACGACACCCCCGATCCCGCAGAGTTGCGCCGCGGCGCGCTGTTCATGGTCGGTGGCGTCAACCAGATCATCGAGGCCTGGCTGAAGGAGCCGCGGGAAACCACCAGTGAACTGGCCGCCGCCTGCGCCGACCTGTGCGTCGCCGTCGTACGCGGTGTCGTCAAGTCTTACGAACGGCTGGCGCCGTGACTTGCGTTCGCCCTGCCCGCTGGCCACGCGACCGGGCCGGGTACTAAACTAGAACACGTTTCAATTCGCTTAGCGCCCCGGTAAGGAAAGGCATGCACACTCCAATCTGCGACGAGTTCGGCATCGAGTTTCCGATCTTCGCGTTCACCCACTGCCGCGACGTCGTCGTCGCGGTGGGCAAGGCCGGCGGTTTCGGTGTGCTCGGGGCGGTCGGGTTCACGCCGGAACAGCTCGAGATCGAGCTGCACTGGATCGACGAGCACATCGGTGAGCGCCCCTACGGCGTGGACATCGTCATCCCGAACAAGTACGAGGGCATGGACGCGCACATGTCCGCCGACGAGCTCAAAAAGACACTGCAGGCGATGGTGCCCAAGGAGCACCTGGACTTCGCCCGAAAGATCCTGACCGACCATGGCGTGCCCGTCGACGACCTCGACGACAGTGCGCTGCAGCTACTCGGCTGGACCGAGGCGACGGCCACACCGCAGGTGGAGGTGGCCCTGCGGCACCCCAAGGTGGCGCTGATCGCCAACGCGCTGGGCACCCCACCGGCGGACATGATCAAGCACATTCACGACTCCGGACGCAAGGTGGCCGCGCTGTGCGGCTCGCCTTCGCAAGCCCGCAAGCACGCCGACGCCGACGTGGACATCATCATCGCCCAGGGCGGCGAAGGCGGCGGGCACTGCGGCGAGATCGGCTCGATCGTGCTGTGGCCGCAGGTCGTCAAGGAGGTCGCGCCGCGGCCGGTGCTGGCGGCCGGCGGCATTGGCAGCGGCTACCAGATCGCAGCCGCGCTGGCCATGGGGGCGCAGGGGGCGTGGACCGGGTCGCAGTGGCTGATGGTCGAGGAAGCCGAGAACACTCCCGTCCAGCAAGCGACCTACGCCAAGGCGACCAGCCGCGACACCGTCCGCAGTCGCTCGTTTACCGGCAAGCCGTGCCGCATGTTGCGCAACGACTGGACCGACGCCTGGCAGCAGCCCGGCAATCCCGAACCGCTTGGCATGCCGTTGCAGTACATGGTCTCCGGCATGGCGGTCGCCGCCACCCACAAGTACCCGGACCAGACCGTCGACGTCGCGTTCAACCCGATCGGGCAGGTGGTCGGCCAACTGACCAAGGTGGAGAAGACCTCGGCGGTCATCGAGCGCTGGGTCCAGGAATACCTGGAGGCGACGAACAGGCTCAATGAGCTCAACGAGGCCGCGACGGTCTAAACGGCTTCCACCCGCGCCGGCACGTGCTTGTGCCACGGTGTTCCGGCGAAGGCGTCGCGCCATCCCAGTGAAGTCAGGTCGTTGGGTGCCACACCGACTCGGCCGTGATCGGGGTGGTCGACGCCCAGCCCGTTGGGCAGCGAGACGTGGCCGGGCTGCATCATGTCGGTGATCTCCACGACCGCTTGTGCCGTGCCGGCGGCCGTAATGACCCGAGCCGGTGCGCCGTCGGCGAGCCCGAGGCGGTCGGCGTCCTGTGGACTCATGCGCAGCGCTCCGGCGGCGTCGCGGCGGCGCCAGGTGGGATCGCGGTAGATGGTGTTCGCGGTGAACGCGCGGCGTTCCCCCGCCGACAGGACCATCGGGAATTCCTCGCTGCCCCATCCTGGTTCGTCGGTGCGCAGTTGCCGCAGCTGCTCGACGAGCTCGGGAATGTCGACGGTGAACCGGCGGTCCGGGCGCTTGACGTAGGTCCACACGTCGTCCCAGCTATCCGCGGTGAACGTGACGCCCCAGGGCGTGTTGACGATCGCATCGAACAACGCGTTGCCGTCGACGTGGCCGGCGCGGCGGACAGCGTCGGGATAGGCCATGGCGCACAGCTGCGCCAGGCCCCATACTGCGGCAGTGCCGCGGCGGTATTCAGGCATTGTGGCGCCAAGGGTTTCGTATAGAAGGTAGGGCGCCAGGCCCATTAGCGCGCGATCAGCGCTTGCCGCAGCGAAGAATGCGGTGGTGAATTCTCGGCGGTCGGTTCGCGCCGCCGCGGTGAGGTCGGCGATCAGTTGGGGATCCACACCCCCGAGCGCGCGCAGTAGCCGTGCGTAGATTTCCGGCTCGGGCAGTGTGCCCGGCAACGGGTCGAGCACCGGTGGGCGTAATTGCACTGTGTTGCAGGGAAATTCGGTATTGAAGAATGTCATCTCCCACTTCTCGAATTGGCTGGCGGCCGGCAACACATAGTCGGCGTGGCGGGCGGTTTCGGTGAACGCCACGTCCACGACAACCACCAGGTCCAGCGCTGCCAGCGCGCGGCGGAAGCTGTCTGAGTCGGTCAGCGAGTGCGCGGGGTTGGCGCTGTCGATCCACATCGCGCGGAAGCGGTCGGGGTGATCGGTGAGGATCTCCTCGGCGATGGAATTGCAGGGCACCAGCCCGGAGATGATCCGCGCGCCGGTGACCGGGGTGCGCCGCACCCGGGCGCCGCCACTGCCGCCCGCGGACGCGCCGGCGATCGCGGCGAATGTGGAGTGCACAAACATCGCGCCGGGCTTGCCGAAGTTGCCGGTCAGAATCCACAGCAGCTTGTCCAGATACGACACCAGCGTGCTGTGCGGCCCTTGCTGCACGCCCAGGTCCTCATACACTGCGGCGCTTTCGGCGGACGCGATCCGGCGTGCCGCGGCCCGGATCAACTCGAGCGGTACGCCGCACCGCTGTGCGTAGGTGTCGATCGGCACCTCGGCAAGCGCCGCCCGCGCCGGCTCGGTTCCGGTGGTGTGATCGGCGAGGAAGGTATGGTCGACGAGGTCTTCTTGGACGATGACGGCGAGCATCGCGGCCAGGCACCACGCGTCGGTGCCTGGCCGCACCTGCAGGTGGATGTCGGCCATCGCGGCGGTTTCGCTGCGCCGCGGGTCGAGCACGATCATGGTGCGAGCCGGGTCTTTGGCGATCTCGCGTAGGGTGGGCCGAGCCCGCGGGAAGCTGTGCGACTGCCACGGATTCTTGCCGACGAATACCACGACTTCGGCGTGTTCGAAGTCGCCTTTGGTGTGGCCGCCGTAGAGCTTGCCGTCTACCCACATCTCGCCGGTTTTCTCTTGCGCCAACGCATTCGAGAAATACCGGACACCCAGCGCCGCTTGCAGCGCGCGGTTGTAGATGCCGCCGAGGTGATTGCCCTGGCCGCCTCCCCCGTAGAAAAAGATCTTGTCGCCGCCATAGGTGTCGCGCACCTGCGTGAGGCGGGCGGCGATCTCCTGGATGGCGGTCGCCCAGTCGACTTGTTCGTACGCGCCGTCCGCGCGTCGTCGAAGCGGAGTAGTCAGCCGGTGCCTGCCGTTCTGGTAGTGGTCAAGCCGCAGCGGTTTTTCACAGGTGTAGCCGGCCGAGGATGGATGCCGCTTGTCACCGCGGATGCGCGCGAGCCGTCGACCGTCAAGTTGAATCTCGATGCCGCAGTTGCATTCACACAAGATGCATGCGGACGGGTGCCATTGCTGGGGTGTTGTTTGGTCGGGTGCACCCATCGCCGGTCCTCCATCCACGCAAAACTAGCCGTATTGCTATGGACTATGTCATAGTATTGGGCAAAGGGCAATCCCGGGAGGGAAACAGTGGGCCGCAAGCCAGGTCAGACTCGCCAACGCATGGTGGGCGCCGCCGTGGAATTGCTGCGTGAGCGCGGCGCATCAGCGGTCACCGTCGACGCGGTGTTGGCCCGCAGCGGCGCCCCGCGCGGTTCGGTGTACCACCACTTCCCCGGCGGGCGAAATGAATTAGTCCTCGCCGCGGTCCGGCATGCCGCCGACTACGTCACGTCCCGCATCGACGCCACGGTCGAATCCGGTGACCCGGTGCAGGCGCTCGACGGCTTCGTCCGGTTCTGGAAAAAGACGCTCCGCGACACCGACTACCTGGCCGGCTGCCCCATCGTCGCCGTCGCGATCGACGCCTATCAGGATCCGCCGGAAGCCGCCGCGCTGGCCCGTGAAGTCTTCGGGCGGTGGCAGACCAAGCTTGCCGGTCTGCTCGTCAATCGCGGCTTCGGCACGGCCCGCGCCACACGAGTTGCCACCTTGATGGTGGCAGCTGTCGAGGGGGCGGTCATCCTGTGCCGCGCCCGCCGCGACCACACCCCGCTCGACGACGTTCGGAACGAGCTCAAGCCCCTGCTTGAGGGCGCCGGGGGCTAGCTACTCGCGGTCGGTGGCGTATTGACCGGTGAAGACCTGTTTCGCTTTGTCGACGGCGTAGGTGGCGATGCCCAATGAGCTCTTGATGATGCCCTCGGTGCCGCCCGCGACGTCGCCTCTGACGATGTCGCCAGCGAATTGCACCATGTCCGAGGCCTTTTCGACGGCGTTGGCCGCGATGTCCTGCACTGCGCCGAACACGTCGCTAGCATTGAACTGCATCGAGAGACTCCTCCTCGTCGCCGGTCCGCTTGGGTCCACTGTAGGCCGGGGGCGGTCGGACCTAAGCGCGTGGTCAGTCCCTGATGCTGGTGTCCGAGGGGAACCCTCCGCCGACGATGGGGAAGCCACCGCCGGTCAGCGACCCGACCACCCAGCCCTGGGCCTGGGTGCACGTCAGCGGAAGCCCGTCGGGGGTCTGTGCCGCCGAGCCCCGTGGATCGGCGTAGCTGGCACAGGGTTCACCCGGCTGGTGCACGCCGTAGAGCGGATAGGACAGCACCCAATAGCCTGACTGCGCGGCCGGGAATTGGTGGGTGATGAAATGGCACGCCTCAGCCTGACCGTCCGGGCCCCGGCCGAAAATGAATCGCTCATAGTTGTCGCACGGCGCGCCCAGCGACGCGTCGTAATTCATTCCGGGTACGTCTCCGTCGTAATGCGGATCAGCCCCGGCGGCCGGTGCCGCGACAAAAGCCGCACCAGCGGCCGCTGCGGCGATGACGAGTTTGCGAATCATGCTCCACCTTGACGTCCGTGTCACCGGCTCGAGGGACTGCGCCGGTGGCGTGCACCAGAGCATAACCAGCGCCGAGTCCCCGCAAGATTGTTTTGCTGCGGTGGGCCGTCGGCGATGCTGAGAACACGTTTCAATCCTGCCGTCGCGATCCAGCAAGAACGCCTGCCATCTCACCGGCAGCGATGCTTTACTGACCTAGAACGCGTCGCACCCAACTCGCATCTATAGGAGTGCATCGATGCCGGCTCCGAACCTTCCTCCCGGGTTTGACTTCACCGATCCCGACATCTACGCCGAGCGGCTCCCGGTCGAAGAGCTGGCCGAGATGCGTCGCGTGGCGCCGATCTGGTGGAACGAACAGCCACTGGGCGCCGGAGGCTTCGACGACGGCGGCTTCTGGGTGGTGACCAAGCACAAAGACGTCAAGGAGATCTCGCTGCGTAGCGACGTCTTCTCCAGCCTGAAAAAGACCGCGTTGCCGCGCTACAAGGACGGCACGGTCGGCGAGCAGGTCGAACGCGGCAAGTTCGTCCTGCTCAACATGGACGCGCCCCAGCACACCCGGTTGCGCAAGATCATCTCGCGAGCCTTTACCCCGCGGGCGGTGGAGCGCCTGCGCGACGATCTGAACGAGCGTGCCCAGCGGATCGTCAAGGCGGCAGCAGCGGAAGGCTCCGGCGACTTCGTCGAGCAGGTCTCCTGCGAGTTGCCGCTGCAAGCCATCGCCGGGCTGATGGGTGTGCCGCAGGAGGACCGCAAGAAGCTGTTCCACTGGTCGAATCAGATGGTCGGCGACATGGATCCCGAATTCGCCGACAACGACGCCATCACGGCCTCGGCCGAACTGATCATGTACGGGATGCAGATGGCGGCCGAGAAGGCCAAGAACCCCGGCGATGACTTGGTCACCACCTTGATCCAGGCCGACGTCGACGGCCACAAGCTTTCCGAGGACGAGTTCGGGTTTTTCGTCATCCTGCTGGCCGTCGCCGGTAACGAGACCACCCGCAACTCGATCACCCAGGGCATGATGGCGTTCACCGAGTTCCCGGATCAGTGGGAGCTGTTCAAAAGGGAGCGTCCCGCTACCGCGGCTGACGAGATCGTGCGGTGGGCGACCCCCGTCACGTCGTTTCAGCGCACCGCGCTGGAGGACTACGAACTCTCGGGTGTGCAGATCAAGAAGGGCCAGCGGGTGGTCATGTTCTACCGCTCGGCCAACTTCGATGAGGACGTGTTCGACGACCCGTTCACCTTCAACATTTTGCGAGACCCCAACCCGCACCTCGGTTTTGGCGGCACCGGCGCACACTACTGCATCGGCGCCAACCTGGCCCGGATGACCATCGATCTGATGTTCAACGCGATCGCCGACCACATGCCGGACCTGAAACCGATTTCCCAGCCGGAGCGGCTGCGGTCGGGATGGTTGAACGGCATCAAGCACTGGCACGTCGACTACACCGGTGGCTCCGGGGCGAAATGCCCGGTGGCGCACTAGGTGCGGGTAGATGCCCACTCATCGAGCTGTCCAGATACGTTCTCCCGGTGGGTCGTTGGAGCTGGTTGATGTCGACACGATTTCACCCGGTCCCAGCGAGGTGCGACTCGACGTGGCAGCATGCGGGATCTGTGGCACCGACCGCGCTTTCGTACATGACGGCTTCCCGGACATCACCTGGCCGCTGACCCCCGGGCATGAGATCGCGGGCACGATCGCCGAAGTCGGTGCGGACGTGGATGACTTCGTGGTCGGCGACCGGGTTGCAGTGGGGTGGTTCGGGGGTAACTGCGGCCATTGCATCCCATGCCGCAAAGGCATCTTCATCCATTGCGAAAACCTCAAGGTGCCCAGCTGGCAATATCCGGGTGGCTACGCGGAATCGGTGACCGTGCCGGCCAGTGCGCTGGCCCGAATCCCGCCGGAGCTGTCCTTCGCCGAAGCCGCCCCGATGGGCTGCGCCGGAGTTACCACCTACAACGCGTTGCGCCACACAAAGGCGGTGGCGGGTGACCGGGTCGCCGTTCTCGGCGTCGGCGGTCTGGGACACCTCGGGGTGCAGTTCAGCCGGGCGATGGGCTTCGAGACGGTCGCGATCGCCCGCGGCGCCGGCAAAACTGACGACGCGCGCCGGCTCGGTGCCCACCACTACATCGACTCCACGAAAAACGATGTGGCCGAGGCATTGCGGGCCCTCGGCGGTGTAGCCGTTGTGCTTGCCACGGCTGGGAACTCAGCGGCGATGGCCGCAACGGTGGGTGGGCTGCTTCCCCGCGGTGAACTCGTCGCCATCGGCGTCACGACCGAACCTCTGCCGATCAGCCCGTTGCAGCTGATCAATCCCGGCGTCAGCATCACCGGCCACCCCTCCGGCACGGCGCGCGATGTCGAAGAAACCATGAGCTTCGCTGTGTTGTCGGGGGTGCGGGCCTGGATTGAGGAACGGCCACTTTCAGAAGCTGGCGACGCGTACGCGGCCGTGGAGCAGGGACGGCCCCGCTACCGCGTCGTGCTCACGATGTGAGCACCGAATACAGTCGGTGCGTGCCCGACGCATGGACGCTGGACGCATCCGATGGCGAGCTGTTGGTCCGCACCGGTGTCACCGGGAGAGCCGCGAAAATGGGTCACCGTCTTACCATCGCAATGAAACGGTGGACGGCAACGGTGCAGTGGGCCGGTGACGAACCGGTCAACGCGCAACTAGTGTCCCGCGCCAGAAATTCGTTTCATTAGTCGTTGGATGGACTGGAGGATCTGTTCGGCGGTCTTGGTCCACACGAATGGTTTGGGGTTGTCGTTCCAGGCGGCGACCCAGGCACGGATGTCTTTTTCGAGTGCTTGGACGCTGCGGTGGTCGCCGCGTTCAAGGAGTTGGCGGGTCAGCTCGGCGAACCAGCGCTCAACTTGGTTGATCCAGCTGGAATAGGTTGGGTGTAGTGCATGTGGAAGCGAGGGTGGCGCTCGAGCCAGCTTTGCACGGTGGGCGCTTTGTGAGTGCCGTAGTTGTCGCAGACCAGGTGGACGTCGAGGTGGTCGGGGACCTGGGCGTCGATCCTGGCCAGGAACTTGCGGAACTCGATGGCGCGGTGGCGCCGGTGCAGCGCGGTGATCACGGTGCCGTCGGCGATGTCGAAGGCGGCGAACAGGCTGGTGGTGCCCGAGCGCACGTAGTCGTGGGTGCGTTTCTCGGGCATGCCGGGCATCATCGGGAACGCCGGCTGGCTGCGCGCCAGCGCCTGGACCTGGCTCTTTTCGTCCACGCACAGCACCACCGCGGCCTCGGGCGGGTCAAGATAGAGCCCGACGATGTCATAGACCTTCTCCACAAACAGCGGATCATTGGACAGTTTGAAGTGCTCGGCCCGATGTGGTTGCAGCTCAAATGCTTTCCAGATCCGCCCGATCGTGGACTTCGACAGCCCGCAGCGTTGGGCCATCGAGGCCCGCGACCAGTGCGTGGCGTTGGCCGGAGTGGACTCCAAGGTGGCCACCACCACGTTCTCGACCTGCTCGGCGCTCACCGACGCCGGCCGGCCCGGCCGGGGTCATCGACCAGCCCGTCTAGCCGTGCCTCGACGAACCGGCTCCGCCACTTGCCCACGGTCGGCTGCGATACCCGCTCGCGCGCCGCGACCTGCTTGTTGGTCAAGCCCTCGGCGCAACCGAGCACGATCCGTGACCGCAACGCCAGCGCATGGGCGGATTTGCGCCGCCGCGCCCACCGGGTCAGCGTCTCGTGTTCTTCATCGGTCAACACCAATTCCGCTTTCGGTCGCCCCTGTGATGCCACATGCGAATCATCCCACGCACCAATGCGTTTCGCCGTGGAACACCGCCGATCCGCACCGATTACATTTATGTAACGAATTTCTGGCGCGAGACACTAGTAGTCGACGTGAATTCATTCCAAGTACTGCGCGGTGACGGTGGTGTGAAGGGGTTGTCCGGGCCGGAGAAGGCGTTGGTGCGATCGAATGCGCTGCGGTCGCTGGATGCTGACCGCTTTCCCGAGATCCGCTTTGCCGCCGACGCTATCGATAGAACCGAGGACGGATACCGGCTTACCGGAACCCTGCATATCCACGGAAAGGCACAACACCGCGAAATTAAACTCTGCACAGACGATCTCGGTGACTCGTGGCGATTGTCCAGTCAGACCACCGTTCGCCAATCGGATTTCGGCATCAAGCCGTTCTCGCTGCTGATGGGCTCGGTCAAGGTAGCCGACGAGGTGAGCGTATCGTTCACCGCGCAGCGGTCAAAGGTCTAGGAGGCAACGTGCGAATCGGAGTTGTCTTTCCCCAGACCGAGATTGGCTCCGATCCCGGTGCGATCCGCGCCTACGCCGAACAGGTCGAAGGCCTGGGGTTCAGCCACCTGCTCGCATATGACCATGTTGTCGGCGCGGATCCGAAAATCCACGTCGGCTGGAACGGGCCCTACGACTTGCACAGCACCTTCCATGAGCCGCTGGTGACGTTCGGCTACCTTGCCGCGATCACCACCTCATTGGAGTTGGTCACCGGCATCGTGATCCTGCCGCAGCGGCAGACGGTCTTGCTGGCCAAGCAGGCTGCCGAAGTCGACTTGCTCAGCCGCGGGCGGCTCCGCCTGGGGGTGGGATTGGGCTGGAACGCCGTCGAGTACGAGGCTCTTGGCGAGGACTTCTCGACCCGAGGCCGACGCTGCGAGGAACAGGTGGACCTGATGCGTCGGCTATGGACCGAAGAGACCGTCACCTACCGGGGCAGATGGCATCGCGTCACCGGGGCGGGATTAGCGCCGTTGCCGCTGCAGCGGCCAATTCCGGTGTGGTTCGGGGCATCCTCGCCGCGCGCGTGCCGCCGCGCGGGCCGGCTCGCCGATGGTTGGTTCCCCATGGTCGGACCCGGGCCGCAGCTCGACAAGGCACTGGGGCTGCTGCGTCAGGCCGCCATCGAGGCGGGCCGGGACCCGTTGGCCATCGCGATGGAAGGCCGAGTCTCCTGGCGGGGCAGCCCCGAAAAACTAGTCGACGACGTGCGCCGCTGGATCGCCGCTGGCGCAACCCATGTGTCGATCAACACCATGGACGCGGGCTTGAGCTCAGTCGACGATCATCTCGCCGCGCTGGCCATCGCCGCAGACGCTACGAAGACACGGTTGACATAAGCGACGCCGCGGGCCCTTGGTGGCCACAAACGCTGGATTCCACGAGTCGAAGACGACACAATCAGAGGGCTCATCGATTCGGGCAGAAGCGCATCCTAAGGAGTCGCCGATCATGCCGACTGAAACCACCGATTATCCCGTCCGCGTTCGAGGTGACCTTGACCCCGCGCTGTCACGCTGGCAGTGGCTGGTCAAATGGATTCTTGCCATCCCCCACTACATTGTGCTGATCTTGCTGCATATCGCTGCCGTGGTCGTCGTTGTGATCGCATTCTTCGCAATCCTGATAACCGGAAGATACCCGCGAGCGTTGTTCGATTTCAGTGTCGGTGTAATGCGGTGGCGGTGGCGTGTCGCGTTCTATGCCCTCACGGCGCTGGGCACCGACAAATACCCTCCGTTCAGCCTGCGGCTGAAGCCGGATTACCCCGCCGACTTGGAGATCGACTACCCGGAGCGGCTGAGCCGAGGATTGGTATTGGTCAAATGGTGGCTGTTGGCCTTGCCGCAGTACGTAATACTGCTTGCGTTTTTCACGCCCGGCTGGCGCTTCGTGAGGGTCGAGCCGAACGAATGGATGGGCTACCTGCTGCCCTCCCTGGCCTCGATCCTGCTGCTGTTCGCTGTGGTGGCGCTGCTGTTTACCGGGCGGTACCCGACGGGTCTGTACGATTTCATACTCGGTATCAACCGCTGGGCTATCCGAGTGCGCACATACAGCGGGTTGTTGCGCGACGAGTATCCGCCGTTCCGCCTGGATTTAGGGCCGCGTGAACTACAGCACGCGGGAGTACCGAAAAGCACCTGAGCCACTTAATTATTCGCCCCGAGCGACGATCCGGGTGCTGAAGGTGTTGCGTCGCGGCCGCGAACCAATTTGATAACAAGGCGCCGACATCACGGTACGTACCCGGAGCGGCGTGGGATTTATCAGCTACCATTTGGCAATCGCAGGTTCGTCGGGGGCTCGCCGTTGGGTTGCCATCTGCGATAGCACGGCGTTGTTGATGGGACGTCGCAGGTGGCACCTCCGTGGTCGGCAGATTTTCCGCGAAGACAATCGCCGCAAGTTACTGAAGTCCCTCGCCATTGCGTGCGGTCTGATACAACAGCGGAAGCGTGTCAAGAAATGTGCACGAGGGGCTGCCGTGAGCAGGTTTAGCGAAACCATGTACGGCAACGCTCTAAGCAGCCGTAACGGGATGACAACCGGTGAGCCCTACGCCCCGGTGCGGCACAGCTGGCACCAAGTGCACCAGCGCGCCCGCCGTGTGGCCGGCGGCCTGGCTTCGGCGGCGTCGGTCATGGCGACGCTGTCGCGGTGCTCGCAGGTGCGCCCGTCGAAATCGCACCGACCGCGCAAGGCCTTTGGATGCGGGGCGCAAGCCTGACCATGCTGCATCAACCGACGCCGCGGACCGACCTGCGATTGTGGGCGATCGAGACCGCGTCGGTCGTCGGAGTAATCGAGGCGCGGGCGGTCATCGTTGCCGATCCATTCATGGCCGCGGCTCCACTGCTCACCGACCTCGGGATCCAGGTACTCACCGTTGACCAACTGCTCGCTGCGGACCCGATCGATCCAGTGGACACCGGCGAGGACGACGTGGCGCTGCTGCAGCTGACGTCGGGTTCCACCGGCTCGCCCAAGGCCGTCCGGATCACGCATCGCAACGTGGTGTCCAATGCCGAGGCGATGTTCGCCGGTGCCAATTATGACCTTGCCACCGACGTAATTGTGAGCTGGCTACCGCTTTTTCACGACATGGGGATGGCCGGATTTCTGGCGGTGCCAATGTATTTCGGTGCGGAGCTGGTCAAGATCACCCCGATGGATTTTCTTCGCGACACGCTGCTGTGGGCCAGGCTGATCGACAAATACAAAGGCACGATGACCGCCGCGCCGAACTTTGCTTACTCGCTGTTCGCCAAGCGGCTGCGCAAACAGGCGAAGCCGGGTGAATTCGATCTGTCGAGCCTGCGGTGGGCGTTGTCGGGCGCCGAGCAAGTCGAACCCGCCGATGTTGAAGACCTCTGCGCGGTCGGTGCTCCGTTCGGGCTGAGGCCCGAGGCCATCGTGCCCGCATACGGCATGGCGGAAACGACAGTCGCGGTGTCGTTTTCAGAATGCGGCACCGGGCTGGTCGTCGACGAGGTCGACGCCGACCTGCTCGCGGTGCTTCGCCACGCCGTTCCGGCAAAGAAAGGCAAGACCCGTCGGCTGGCCTGCCTGGGTCCTGCACTGCGGGGCATGGAGGTTCGCATCGTGGACGAGGACGCCAATGTGGTGCCCAGTCGCGGTATCGGTGTGATTCAGGTGCGTGGCGAGTCGGTGACGTCCGGCTACGTCACGGTGGGCGGGTTCATTCCGGCGCAGGATGAGCACGGCTGGTATGACACCGGCGACTTGGGTTATCTGACCGAGAACGGGCACATCGTGGTGTGCGGTCGGGTCAAGGATGTCATCATCATGGCCGGCCGCAATATCTATCCGACCGACATCGAGCGGGCGGCGGGCCGCGTTGACGGGGTTCGACCGGGCTGCGCGGCGGCGGTTCGGCTGCATGCGGGACACCGGCGGGAGAGCTTCGCGGTGGTGGTCGAGTCCAACGCCTGGGAGAACCCGACCGAGGTGCGACGGATGGAGCACGGGGTTGCCCACGAGGTGTTCGCGGAGGTCGATGTTCGACCGCGAAAGGTGGTCGTGGTGGCTCCCGGCACCATCCCCAAGACGCCATCGGGCAAACTGCGCCGCACGCATGCGCTCTCGCTGATCGCCTGACCGACGCTCGGCGTTCTACGGCGGTGGCGTCGTCCCGTTCGCCGGCGGCGGTGGAACCTGGGCCGGGGCGGCGTCTTCCGGCGCCGGGTCACGGTGGCCGTGTATGTGCTCGAGCACTCTAGTCAAGAGCGGATGGGGATTCGGGGGCGGAGGGGGTGGTTCCGGCGGCGGCGCGACCGGCGGGACGGGTTGTTGCGGTGCATCTGCCGAAGGGCTGGCCGGCGCCGGTTCGGGAAGGCTTTGCGGCTCGGCGGTGCGCGGTGCGACCGCCGGCTGCGGCGAGGGCTGTGCGACCGCCGCAGTTGGTGGTGCCTGCACGACAGGCGTCACCATCGGGGTGGGTGGTGGAGCCGGCGCTTGGGCGACATGCGGCCTGGGCGTGCTGTGGGCCACCCGGCTGACCGGTCGTGGTTTGTTGTCGGGTATCACCTGCAAACCGACTGCCAGGGACACCGATCCCACGAAGGTAAACGCACCGGCAACCAAAGCGCTCATCGCCCCGGCATACGACAGCGATCGAGAACGCGGCCGCTGGCGCGGATCGCCGGGAAGGGACGCGCTCACCTGTGCGGCGGTGAACTCGGTGCTCTGGGCCGCTGCCAGTGCAGCACCCCGCGCACGAGCCAAGTGCGCTGCATTTTGAGTGAAAACCGGTACGGGCAAAGCATTTTCGAGTTGCCACGAGATCAAGTCCAACTCGGAATCCGAACCGACGACGACTACCCCACCCGGGCGCCACCTGCTGCCATCGAACATGGCGGTGAGCCAACGAGTTAGCGCATCGCCGCCGCCTCGCAGTTGTTTGACGGCTGTGCGGCTGCTCGCGGCCGAGCCGTCGACCATCACGACCGTGGTCGAATCGCCTTCGATGACACAGACCGCGGTCTTGTCGTAGCCGATGACGGGTACCAGTCCTCGCGCCAAGGTTTCCGCAGCTTGCACCGACCTCACTGGCACGACGTTGTCGAACCCGGCGCCGGTCAACGACTCCAAGAGCAGCGCAGCCTCGGCCGTGGCATCGTCGCTCCAGCTAACGCCGATGACGTGCAGCCGCCGATCCAGTGTGGCCGCCAGTTCCTGCGCCCGAAACACCGCGGCTGACACCTGTTCTGCGGTATCGATAGCGCGCATCCCGCCGCCGGTGTGCACCGCGAAATCGTCGTGCTCAAGGATGGCGCCATCTGCGTCGCGACCGTCGACCAAGACCCACCCGACGATGGTCGGCGTCATCGACAGCCCAAGTACCGTGTCCAAGTTCGCACCTCAATCGTGCCCGGGCCTAGCCTGCCGCCGCCGCGCGCCGCGGTTCCCGGCGCAAGAAACGGTGGTTCGCGACGACCGGAACGGACCGGGACACTGTGGTCTTCGTCCGCCTACCCCGGGTGAGCCTACGCGGGCGACAACACTGTAGCGGATCGGGTGTCGGAAGCCGAGCCGCCGCGGCGCGCCTGTCGGGGTAACGGCGTTGAAAAGACCCACCA
Source organism: Mycobacterium xenopi (assembly GCF_009936235.1). Lineage (NCBI taxonomy): Bacteria > Bacillati > Actinomycetota > Actinomycetes > Mycobacteriales > Mycobacteriaceae > Mycobacterium > Mycobacterium xenopi. Next base: position 2,578,022 of record NZ_AP022314.1, read on the forward strand.
TGTATTTAGAGGTGCTTTGCAGTTATCGCGTCGGCCAATATGTTGCCGATACAGAATCGAGATGTTTTCGCGTCCTGATCGACATAACGGCTACCCGCAAGGTAAGTTTTGCCGAAGGTCACGAGGGCGGACGACAAGGGGCACAGGTATGACAGGCGTGAGCGAGAAGGTGCACTGCTGGATTCGGCGGTTCATCGTCGCCGCGGTCGCGGCCGCGGTGCTGCCGGGTCTGGTTGGCCTATTCGGCGGTTCATCCCCCGCACGGGCGTTCTCCCGGCCGGGCCTGCCCGTCGAATACCTGCAGGTCCCCTCGGCCGCGATGGGGCGCAGCATCAAGGTCCAGTTCCAAAGCGGCGGACCCAACTCGCCTGCGGTGTACGCACTCGACGGCCTGCGGGCCCAGGACGACTACAACGGCTGGGACATCAACACGCCCGCGTTCGAGTGGTACTACCAGTCCGGCCTGTCGCTGGTCATGCCTGTGGGTGGTCAGTCGAGCTTCTACAGCGACTGGTACAACCCGGCCTGCGGCAAGGCCGGCTGCACGACCTACAAGTGGGAAACCTTCCTGACCAGCGAGCTGCCGGGATACCTGGCCTCCCAAAAGAGCGTCAAGCCCACCGGCAGCGCCGCGGTCGGCATCTCGATGGCAGGCTCGGCGGCCTTGATCCTTGCCGTCTACCACCCGCAACAGTTCGTCTACGCAGGCTCGCTCTCGGCGTTGATGGATCCTTCGCAGGGGATGGGGCCTTCGCTGATCAACTTGGCGATGGGCGACGCCGGCGGTTACAAGGCCGCGGACATGTGGGGCCCGAGGGAAGACCCGGCCTGGCAGCGCAACGACCCGTCACTGCACATTCCGGAACTAGTCGCCAACAACACCCGTATCTGGGTCTATTGCGGCAACGGCACCCCGTCGGAGCTGGGTGGCGCCAACCTGCCCGCCGAGTTTCTCGAGGGCTTCGTGCGCACCAGCAACCTGAAGTTCCAAGACGCCTATAACGCTGCCGGCGGCCACAACGCTGTCTTCAACTTCCCCGACAACGGCACCCACAGTTGGGAGTACTGGGGCGCGCAGCTAAACGCCATGAAGCCCGACCTGCAGCGCTCGTTGGGTGCCGGGCCAGCAGCTAGCTGACGACCTGCGGTTCGACACCGGCGTCGACGACTTGTCGGCGCGCCTGAGCGCAGTCCGCGGTGGAAGAGCCCAATTTCGTTGCCCGCCTCCCCTTCCCGTAGCCGACTGGCGCGCGCACAATCGAATTACAGCAACGGAAAGGGAGTGTGCGATGAAGGCCCATGTTGGCGACTGGTTGGTCATCAAGGGTACGACAGTTGCACAGCCAGACCAGCGCGGGTTGATCACCGAGGTGCGGTCAGCGGATGGGTCACCACCGTATGTGGTGCGGTGGCAGGGCACCAGCCAAGAGGCAACTGTCTTTCCCGGTCCGGACGCGCTCGTCCTCACCTCCGCAGAATTGGAGCACGCCGACGAGCGAGCACGGTCGCGGGCAGCAAGGTGACAAGACCCTCGTGACATGATGCCGACGCCCCGATCCGGCGGTGATCCGCCGATTCGGGGCGCAGCTCATGGGTGCGCGGCCTACCGAGCCTGCGCAAATTGGTCGCTGGTATCGGTCCAGGCCGTCATATCGGTGCGGTGATTGCTCATATTGCGGCATTGCCCGTAAAGGCGCGCAATTCCTAAGTTCGGGTAATCACTATCGCGGTAAATAATCGCCGTGACGCCGTCTTTGTAAAGGGTTTTGCCGTACACACGCTGGGTGGGTTCGAGCCCCTCTTGCCAGCCGTGCGCGGTCATGGTTGCGGCGATACCGCGAAAGTAGGTATCGGCCCGGATACCGGCGGGCACCGCAAACGTCATGTAGATCGCGCCCTGATACGGCGGGTCGTCGTGGTTCTTACAGGACATCAGGATGTAGCCGGCCAAGCCCAGTGACGTGGTGTAAGAGTTCGTTCGATCGCGTGACCCTTCGGGTGGCAGTCTAGGCGGTCAGGGCTGGGGTGGTGTTGGTTTGCTGTCCGGCGGGCTCGTCGGTGCTGGTCAGTGCTGTGCGGGCGCGGGTGAGCACGTCAAGGCCCAGGTAGCGTCGTCCTTCGATCCATTCGTCGTGTTGTTCGGCCAGCACGGCACCGACGAGGCGGATGATCGAGGCCCGGTCGGGGAAGATGCCCACGACGTCGGTCCTGCGCCTGATTTCTTTGTTGAGCCGTTCCTGGGGATTGTTGCTCCAGATTTGGCGCCAGATCTGTTTGGGAAAAGCGGTGAACGCCAACAGATCCGGGCGGGCTGCGTCGAGGTGTTCGGCCACTTTGGGGAGCTTGTCCGACAATGCGTCGAGGACTCGATCGTATTGGGCAACAACCGATTCGGCGTCGGGCTGGTCGAAGACCGAGTGCAGCAGAGTGCGCACCCACGGCCAGGAGGACTTCGGGGTGGCCGCCATCAGGTTGTTCGCGTAATGGGTGCGGCAGCGCTGCCAGGCCGCTCCGGGCAAGGTGGCCCCGATCGCGGCGACCAGGCCGGGGTGGGCGTCGCTGGTGACCAGCGCCACCCCGGACAGGCCGCGGGCCACCAGGTCGCGGAAGAACGCCAGCCAGCCTGCCCCGTCCTCGGCCGAGCTGACCTGCACACCCAGGATCTCGCGGTAGCCCTCGGCGTTGACGCCGGTGGCAATCAGGGTGTGCACGCCCACGACGCGGCCCGCCTCGCGGACTTTGAGCACCAGGGCATCAGCGGCGACGAACGTGTACGGGCCGGCGTCAAGCGGGCGGGTGCGAAACGCCTCAACCTGCTCATCGAGTTCTTTGGCCATGATCGACACCTGCGACTTGGAAAGCCTCGTCACACCCAGTGTTTCAACGAGGCGTTCCATCCGCCGGGTGGACACTCCCAGCAGATAGCAGGTGGCCACCACGCTGGTCAACGCCCGCTCGGCGCGTTTGCGTCGCTCCAATAGCCAGTCCGGGAAATAGCTGCCCTGACGCAGCTTGGGAATGGCCACATCGATGGTGCCGGCGCGGGTGTCGAAATCACGATGCCGGTAGCCGTTGCGGCTGTTGGACCGCTCATCGCTGCGCTGGCGGTAGCCGGCCCCGCAGATGGCGTCGGCTTCCGCGCCCATCAAGGCGTGGATGAACACCGACAGCAGCCCTCGCAGCAAGTCCGGGCTGGCCTCGGCGAGTTGGTCGGCCAACAGCTGCTCGGCGTCGATAAGGTGTGGTGAGGTCATCGCGTTGCTCTCCTTCGGTTGACTTTGCTGATCGTTCGAAGGATCACGCGATGACCGCCCTCTACCGCGCTACGACACGCCCACCGGCCCTACCGGCTCATACACCACGCCCCTGGACGCAACTATGTAGCCTGCGGACGGCTTCAGTAGTCGCGCGATCCCGACGATTTGTTTAGCCGGTTCGACGACTTCGGTCTTGCTCTGAGAGTCGCTGGCCGGATGGGCGGGGTGGTCGAGGTAATCCGACGGTGATGAATGAAGTCGGCCGATCGACAAGAACAATCCACCGAACACCAGTGAAATCGCGAGCGCCGCCGCAACGAGCGCGCGAGCCGCCGGTGAACGCAACCAATCAAACCGCCCGCCGTCGTCGATCGGACGGTTGATGCGTTGCATCAGGGTCATCGCAGCGATCTGGCATCCTGTCGGGGCTCACTGGCAACTAGGCTAGCCGCGTTCAGGCCGGGCCCACGCCTATGCTGGCGCCGACGGTCGTGACCGCTAGCCGCCGAGCGCGGCGATGAGCTCCTTGATCCGGGCTGCTTCCTCCTCGGTCGGAGTCTCGTCGGCCTCGAGGGCGTCGAGTAGATCGGCCCGCAGGCTGGCTCCGTTGGCGGTTTCCTGCGCGGACAGCTTGGCGCGCCGGCGCGTGACGTAAAGCTGCTGGCCCAACGTGGCGCCCGGCGCTGACGCGGCCAGTTCCATGAGATCGTCGTAGCGCGTTCGAACTCCGCTCAGCGCCACAATTACCGACGGTGTGGCCCGTTCTCGCGACGCTGCCTTGGTCAAAGCGGCCTGGAGCTTTCGCAGCCCGGAAAGGATCACCCGGGCGCGATCGGAGAATTCCGGATCGCTGGTGTCCGGCAGCGCATCGATCGCTGCGGTAAACATTTGCATCGCCGCTTCGACCAGGCTGACGATGACTGGCGCCTCACCGTCGTCCAACGCAGCATCGGCGTTGAACCGGCTAGCGGTGGTCTCGTTGGTCTGCGTGTCGATGATGATCACTCCGTTTTGATCGCGATTGAAGACGTCGAAACGCTAGCGCGTATCGAGCCGCTATACAAGGGTTGCCACGGTCTGTGAGGCCGTTGAGCCGACGCCCTCGGCAAACGTGCGCCGCATGCTTTCGCGCAGGTGGGCGGGCACTCGGCGGGGTGGCACGCCCAGCTGTGTGGGCGTGCCGGCCACGGTTGGGCCTATCGGAAAATGCGCATTAACAACATCGCTTCTTGTGCGGACGCCTTATAACGTTCAAAGTGAATATATGGCGGGACAAAAAATGATTGAGCATTGGATCCAGGGCTGTGCGCTGCAGCGGATCATGTTTCGCGACGGTCTGGTGCTCAACTTCGAGGATTACAACGAACTCGTCATCTCGGCGCCGCTGCGCCTGACACTGCCGCCACCGGCAGCACGCCCGCCGACGTCGTCACCATCGATCCGCACGACACCACGGACCAAGAGCGCCCGCTGTTCGACTTCTCGGGGGCCACCTGCACCGGCGTCGTCTGGTACGACACCGGCGACCTGCACCTGGAGTTTTCCAACGGTCACCAGATTGACGTGACTCCCGACCCGCACCGCACAGCCTGGGAGCTGTACGGCAAATTGCACGGGTACGCCGCTTGCCTGGCCGGCGGCAAAGTGCGGGTGGTGCGGCACGACCTCCCGGAAGAAAGCGGCAGCGGCTAGGGAACCCGCCGGCGTTCGCCGCACCACCGACACCGCGGCGCTTCGGGTAGCCGATTGACCGCGGTAACGTTTCGCCTGCAACCGGCGAAACGTTCGGTATGAAAATCGTGCGCAGGCCATTGGCCAAAGCCGTCGGCACCGCAGCATTTGTTGGCGCAGCAATGGCGCTATCCACCGGTATCGCAAACGCCGACACGGTTAATTGGGATGCCGTTGCGCAATGCGAGTCCGGCGGTAATTGGGCGGCTGACACCGGCAACGGTCATTACGGTGGTCTGCAGATCAGCCAGGCGACATGGGACGCCAATGGCGGGGTCGGCTCACCGGCGGACGCCAGCCGTCAGGAGCAGATCCGCGTCGCCAATCGAATCCTGGCCAGGCAAGGGGCGGGGGCGTGGCCTAAATGCGCGAACAGTAGCGGCGCATCGCCTGCCGTATGGCCGTCACCGGTGCACCAAGTGCTGGCCGCGACCACTCACGTCGTTTCAATGTTCGTGCCGCACTGGTGAATATCACCGTTTTCTGCCGCTGACCACAAGCAAACGTGCTTGGATCAGCTTATGCAAGGATCGGTGACCGTTCATATGGCAGCACCCGCGGACAAGATCTGGAACCTCATCGCCGACGTGCGCAACACGGGGCGGTTTTCACCGGAGACATTCGAGGCGGATTGGCTTGACGGCGCCACCGGGCCCGCGGTCGGGGCACGCTTCCGTGGGCACGTGCGGCGCAACGAGATCGGACCGGTCTATTGGACGACGTGCCGGGTGACCGCGTGCGAACCCGGACGCGAGTTCGGCTTCGACGTGCTTGTCGGCGATCGGCCGGTGAACCACTGGCACTACCGCTTGACGCCCAGCGATGGCGGCACCGACGTCACTGAATCATTCCGGCTCGCGTCCTCACCGCTGACCAGCCTTTACTACTGGGTGTTCGGCGGTTGGCTGCGCCAGCGCCGCAACCTCCGGGACATGACCAAAACCCTGAACCGCATCAAGGACGTCGTCGAGGCGTGAAATCAGTCTTCATTACCGGCGCCGGCAGCGGCATGGGCCGCGAAGGCGCAAAAGTCTTCCACGCCAGGGGGTGGCGGGTCGGCGCGATCGACCGTAACCCGCAGGGCCTTACCTCGCTGAGCCAGCAGCTCGGTGACGAGCGGCTCTGGACCCGCGCCGTCGACGTCACCGACAAGGCCGCTTTCGACGCCGCCGTGGCGGATTTCTGCGCAGGCAATCCCGGCGATGGCCTGGACATGATGTGGAACAACGCCGGCGTCGGTGAATCGGGCTGGTTCGAGGACGTGCCCTACGACGCCGCCATGCGTGTCGTCGAGGTGAACTTCAAGGCGGTGCTGACCGGCGCTTACGCGGCACTACCCCACCTCAAGAAATCGACTGGCAGCCTGATGTTTTCGACGTCATCGTCGTCGGCCACCTACGGCATGCCACAGCTGGCGGTTTACTCGGCCACCAAGCACGCGGTGAAGGGGCTGACCGAAGCGCTGAGCGTGGAATGGCAGCGACATGGAGTGCGGGTCGCCGACGTGCTGCCCGGTCTGATCGATACGGCGATCCTTACATCGACGCCATCTCACTCCGACGCGGGCGTGCAGGTGCGATCCGTGGAGGAGATTCGCGCCGTCGCCCCCAAGAAGGGCATGTTCCGGTTGATGCCCGCCAGCAGCGTGGCCGAGGCGGCGTGGCAGGCCTATCACCATCCGACCCGGTTGCATTGGTATGTGCCGAAAAGCATTCGGTGGATCGACCGGCTCAAAGCTGTGAGCCCCGAGTTGGTTCGGCGCCGCATCACCAAAGCATTGCCGGCCCTCATCCGCGACCGGCAGTAGGCGCGCAGCAGTCCACACGAAGGGAGGTGCCTGATGCGGTGCCGCGCCTTTGCCATGTCGGCGTTGGTCGCTCTCGCGGCTGTCTGTGGGTGCTCGCAGGCGCAGATCGTGCCCCGCAAGGCCGCCCGGGTGACAGTGGGCGGCCGCACCTACACCAGCCGCGCGCCGCGGTGCAGCCAGCTGCAGTCGTTTTGGACCATCGAGGCCGCCGGACCCCGGGGCCACGTCGAGGCGGTCGTGTTGCTGCACGGCGACCAGGTCATCCCGCAATGGGTGAAGATCTCGGGGTTCGACGGGTTCACCGGCAGCTTTTGGCGCGGCGGAGTGGGTGACGCCGTCGCCCATCTGGCTCGCAACAACCTCACGATCACCGGCAGTGCCGACGGGATCGACAGCGCCAGGCCCAACAAAGTCACCACCACCGACTTCACCGTCACGGTCGACTGCTAAACGACCACGACGGGTGCCTAACCATTAGGCTGGACCGCGCATTACCCGCAAGCGGCGAGCAACGGAGACACGGTTGAGGCAGAGGCTGCACTGGCTGGTCCTGCATGGGTTCGTGCGCGCCGTCGCGTGGCTAGGTGCGCGACGTGGCGACCCGCAGGCCCGGCTGATCGCCGACCCGGCGGTCAAGGCCGACCCGGTGCCGTTCTACGAAGAACTTCGGCCGCGTGGCCCGTTGGTGCCAGGGCGCATCGGTTACCTGACGGTGGATCACGCGGTCGCGCAAGAAGTGCTGCGCTCCGAAGACTTCCGGGTGCTCTCGCTGGGGTCGAATTTGCCGGCGCCGCTGCGCAGTCTGGAGCGCCGCTTCCGCGACGACCTGCTGCATCCGCTGCGGCCGCCGTCACTGCTGTCCGTGGAGCCGCCAGAGCACACCCGCTACCGCAAGTTGGTGTCGTCGGTTTTCACACCCAGAGCGGTCGCGGCTTTGCGGGATGCAGTCGAGCAGACAGCGGCCGCCTTGCTCGACGGCCTAGCCGACCAGCGGGGAGTTGTCGACATCGTCGACCGGTATTGCTCGCAGCTTCCGATCGCCATCATCAGCGACATCCTCGGGGTGCCCGACAGCGACCGCGGCCGCGTCCTGGCGTTTGGTGAACTCGCAGCTCCCAGCTTGGATTTCGGGTTGACATGGCCGCAATACCGGCAGGTGCAGCGCGGGATCGCCGGATTCAACCGCTGGCTGGCCGAGCATCTTCGGCAATTGCGGCGCACGCCCGGCGAGGACCTGATGAGTCAACTCATCCAAGCTGCCGAAACCGGAGACGGGGAAACACATTTGACGGAGACGGAGCTGCAGGCCATCGCGGGGTTGGTATTGGCTGCTGGTTTCGAGACGACGGTTAACTTGCTGGGCAACGGGATTCGGATGTTGCTGGATGCGCCGCACCAGCTGACCAGGTTGCGTGAGTGCCCGCAGTTGTGGCCGAACGCGGCCGAGGAGATCCTGCGCTTGGATTCGCCCGTTCAACTCACCGCGCGGGTAGCCCGCAGCGACACCGTGCTGGCAGGTACCAAGATCAGCCGCGGCGAGATGGTGGTGATCTACCTGGCCGCGGCAAATCGCGATCCCGCCGTGTTCACCGATCCGCACCGCTTCGACGTGGAACGGCCCAACGCCAACCGGCATCTGGCGTTTTCCGGGGGTCGACATTTCTGTCTCGGCGCCGCGCTGGCCCGTGCCGAGGGCGAGGTGGGGTTGCAGACGTTCTTCGACCGCTTTCCCGACGTGCGGGCTGCGGGCGCCGGAAGCCGGCGCGACACGCGGGTGCTGCGGGGCTGGTCGATGCTGCCGGTGGCGCTTGGGCCGGCCAGGTCACTGGCCGCCGCGGACTGATCAGCGCTCGGTGAGCTCCCGGGGTTCCACGACGACGTCGACCAATGCGCCGTTGCGCCACACCGTCATCTCGAAGCGGCGCTCGATGGCGTCCTCGACCATCAGCCGCTGGAGGGCGGTGGCGGTCACCACGTAGTGGCCGTCGACGCTGACCACGATGTCGCCGCGCCGCAAGCGGCGTCGGCGGCCGGGCTGCCGGGGACCACGCTGGCCAGCTGCAGGCCGTGTGTCGTTCCGAGCTTGGCCGCCACCGCCGGTGGTACCGGGATGTGTGAACCGGCGATACCCAGCCAGGCGCGGCGCACCCGGCCGGTGTGCATCAGCGCCGCGATGATCTTGTGTGTCGACTCGTTGATCGGCACGGCCAGGCCCAGGCCGACTCCGGCCACCGCGGTGCTCACCCCGACCATTCGCCCACGCCCGTCGGCGAGCACGCCGCCGCTATTGCCGGGGTTGAGCGCGGCATCGGTCTGGATCACCTCGTCGACCACGCGGCCCGCGCGGGTGGGCAGCGAGCGCCCCAGCCCGGAGACGATGCCGGCTGTCACGCTGCCCGCCAGGCCCAGCGGGTTGCCCACCGCCACCACCAGCTGTCCGACCTGGAGGTCCTCGGCGCGGCCCATGACCACCGGGGCGGGAACAGGTCCCCGCGCTTTCAGCACAGCCAAGTCGGACAGCACGTCGCGACCGGCGACATCGGCGGTCACCGTGGCACCGTCGGTGAATGTTGCCTCGGCGAAGCGGGCACTGCCCACGACATGGGCGCTGGTCAACAGGTAGCCGTCCGGGGTGATCACGCTGGCGCTTCCGCTGCCTTCACCGCGGCGTGAGCGCACCGCCAGGCTCGCGACGCTGGGCGACACGATTTGGGCGACCTTCGTGACCACCGTGGAGTAGGCGTCGAGGGCGCCGGGGTCCGGGCACTCGTCGGGCATAACCACCTCAGCATCGCAGCGGTTCGCGGTATGCCTGGATTCGCTGTGGGCATAACAGGTCACGGATCCGGTTGACAGGTATTGAGCGACCACGTTTGTATTGACGTCCGTGACCGATGACACGGCTGCCGCCCCGGTCCTGGGGCTGTGGCGGGCGCTGGCCCGCCGGGACTGGGAGAACGTCAAGACGTTTGTGTCGGCGGACTGTATCTACGTCGACATGCCCGTCGGTCCGACATTGGCGGCCCGGGGGCCCGACGACATCGTCAAGCGACTCAAGGTCGGTCTCGAGCCGCTGGCCGGATATGACAACCACGACGGTCTGCTGTTATGCAGCGGCTCGGACGTGATGTACGAACACTCGGAAACCTGGCGGTGGCCCAGCGGCGAAACCGCTGTGTTGCCGTTTGTTTCGGTACACCGCGTGGTCGACGGGAAAGTGACGCTGTGGAAGGACTACTGGGACTTCGGCGCGATCGCCAACCACGCCCCGCCGTCCTGGATGGAAGACCTGTCGAAAGCCGACACGTCGTGGGTGTTCGACGCGACCGGGTTGATCTGAAAGCCGGTTACCCTCGCGATTCGGTAGCGGCTGGAGGTCGCCGCAGCGCTAATCCACGCGGTAGATGCGCGCCGCATTGTCGCGGGCGATGAGGTCCACCACCCGGATGGCGTCGGCCTCGCTCCAGTCGCCGGCGTCGACGAACTGCTGCAGTGCTCGATGAATCCCCTTGCGCCACAACGTCGCACCCAGGAAGTGCAGCTCGGCGGGCCCGAACCCGTCCGACGAGTACACAACCCGGCTAAACGGTGCCATCTCCAGCAGCCTGGCGATGAACGCCGGAGCCCGCGCGCCCAGATAGTTGATGCTCAATCCACCGTCGACATAGACGTTGTTAAATGCCTGCGCCAAATAGCCGGCTTCGCGTTCGTAGGGATAGCAGTGCAGCAGCACGATCGGGGTATCCCCCGACTTCCGCAGAAAGTCCAGCAGATACAACGGGTTGGTCTTGTGCAAATCGCAGTCCCGGTCGCCGAATCCGACATGGAATTGCAGCGGCTTACCGAGCCGCAGAGCCTGATGCAGCCCGAAACGCAGCAGCACCCGGTCGCGTAGCCGGACCCCACCGCTGTCCCGCCACCGCTCGGCGGCCTCGGCGACGTGCGCGGCCGGTGGTTCGGTCAGATCGCCGTCGAACCCGCCGCGGTAAGCCAGAATCGATTTGGTGCCCGCCGCGGTGGCGGCTCGTCGATGCAGGATCTCCTCGAATGCCGCGGCATAATCGCCGGGTGCCTGTGCGGCCTGCTCGGCCACCTGCTCGAGGCGAACCACCTCGTGGACGCGTCCACCGCAGGCTGCAGCGAACTCGTCGACACCGGCGACACCCTCGGCGAATCCGGTGTCGACCAGCCAGTCGGTGACGTTGGCACCACGCAGAAACACGCGGGCCACCTCGGCCTCGGCGAATTCGCGGCGGCGTTCCCAATACGTGTGGGCGTCGACGTGTCGGGGCAGCCCCAGGAGTGGTGCACAGTACGCGCGCACCGCGAAACCCAGTTGAGAGTCGAACCCAGAGTATGTAATCGGTTCGGTGTTGGCCTCGTTGAGCGCGTTTTCAAAGCGCTGCCGGTCCCCGGCCGTCAACCAGCAGCCGTGGACATGCTGATCGATCAGCGGAACGTCGGCGATGTGCTGCGACAGGGCCGTAGCCGTCGGCACGCTCATACGCTCCAGGCCATGCGGAACTTCTCGGTAAGTTGTTGCGGGCCGAGGTCGCCGTAGTGCTCATACTCGAAACGGCGCACAGCCACCAGCACATCGACCGCCGGGTCGCCGAGAATGGCACGTAGCCGTTGCGAGTTGTCAAGGGCGGCAATAGCTTCAGCTTGGCTCTCGGTCAGTCGCACGATACCTGCGCGGTTGCGCTCCTGATCGGACCGTGCTGCCGGGTCCACCGTTGTTTCGGCTGGCAGCTCGGCTTGTTGCCGGATTCCCTCGAGTGCCAGCCCAAGTATCGCGGCGGTGGCGAAATACGGATTGGCCGAGGCATCAATCACCTTCACCTCGACATTGCCGCCATACGGGTTGCCCGGACCGGCAGTGACGAATCGCACCGCAGCTTCTCTGTTCTCGGTGCCCCAGCATGCGTAGGCCCCGGCCCAATTACCGGGCCGTGTCCGCAATCCCGACACGATCGAGCCGCACAGGATGCCCTGGGCCTCCGGCAATCCGCGCAGCAGCCCGGCCACTGCGCTTTCGCCGGCCGGTGTCATCCCGCGCACGCCGGCGCCTCCCGAGAACAACGGCCCCTCAGACGTGGCCAATGAAAAGTGCTGGTGCGCACCAGATCCGACACCGTCGGTGAACGCCGCCGGCGACAGGCTCACCCGCAGCCCATGGCGACGGGCAACTCGGCCGATGATGATCCGGGTCAGCACCAGCTGGTCAGCGGCGGCGACCGGGGTGTGCGGCGTCAGCGAAATCTCGAACTGGTTGGCCCCGTATTCGGGGTGTAACTGTTCGATTCCCACACCGGCCGCGGTGGCCATCGCGACGACATCGCGGACGAATGCTTCGTGCTCGAGCACGCCGGCCAGCCCGTACTGCGCCCACAGCGTGGACGGCAGCCGGCTGCCGTCGGGATTGACCAGGACGAACTCGATTTCGTGACCGACCACCGCCTTGACATCGGCCTCGGCCAGCGCGGCTTCGACCCTGCGCAGCGTTCCGCGGCTGCACGCCGGCACCGGCGTGCCGTCCTGCTCGAAAAACCCGCCGGGTGCCCAAGCCAACCCGTCGCCGATGATGCGCAACGCGGACAGATCGATGCGGATACGTTGGTCGCCGACCACGCCGATGGCGTCCGTAAACGCGATGCCGGTTTGATCGATGGCGAACACATGCCACACCGGGCTGGCACCCACGCCCGGGTCGGCGAAGGTGTTGGTCCGCCGGATCGGCACGGTCTTGGCATGCGTGAGCCCGGCGGGGTTGACTACGGTGCCGATGACGGCGTCGACGCCCTCGGCTTCGAGCTGCGCGATCGCCGCGGCGGCAAGCGGTGGCGCGGTCACGCGTGGCGGATCAGGCCCGGCTGGGCAGGGTGAGTTTGCAGCTCTGCGCGATATCCAGGGTCCGCAGCACCCGTCCCATGCCCAGCCACAGCGCACACGACAACGCCAGGTCGGCGAGCAGTTCCTCGGAGAAGTGCTCGCGGCAGCGGGCCCAGAAGTCTTCGTCGTCCCGCAGTACGGTGTGTTCGGTGGCGAATCGGTGCGCGAACTCGGCTGCCAGTCGCTCCTGCTCGGTGTAGCCCGGCCAGCTGCGCCACTGCCGGGCGTGCTGGTAGAGCTCTTCGTCGACACCGGCCGCGGGCCCGTCGGCGTCACGGGTGTTGATGCAGACCGCGCATTCGTTGTTGTGGGCGATCACGATTCGCGCAAGTTCGCGCGTGCGCAGCGGCAGCCTGCTGTGGTGGTAAACCGCGTCGCTGAATGCGGCGATCGCACCACCGAGTTGCGGGGATTTCGCGATCCAGCCGGCCAGGTCGTCGTCAGCGAATGTTCCGATTCGGCTCATGGCGAGATGGTACGCCCGGCGTCGATATTGGAAGCTTCTCGGTCGCCACACCGGCCAGTTCTCGACGGTCGTCGGGCCAAACCCGTTGTGTGACAATCCGGCGCGCGATGCGGTCGAGCGCGGCTTCGATCTGGGCTCGGTCCGGGCGCCCGTCGAAGCTCGCAGCCCGGGTGAGCTTGTCGACGATCCACTCTCGGATCAGCGTGGTGACGAACCCGACTTCCCGGGCACCCCGGGCGGTGAGCCACAAGCGGTCGATGTCGCGCCCGGCGTAGCCGGTGCGAACCAAGCGGTCGAAGACGGGTTCGAAGACCTCGTAGGGAACGCCGAGTTGGTCGCCGATGTCAGTCAACCGGGCTGTGCCGAAAACCCGCGTATGCCGGTGGATTTGCAGCAGGGCCCACAGCTCGGCGACGTCGAGCCGGCAATCGGGTCGCATGGCGATGCTGCGCAGCCGCATGCCGGGCGCACCACGGCGCAGCAGGCGCCCAATCGCCGTCTCGAGCATTTCATCCGGCGTCTGCGTAGTCGGCATGGCGAACCCATCGCCGATGTCGGCGGCGCGGTTGCCGATATCCCGCAACGGAACCTCTTTGAGAAGAAGCGCCAGGAGCAACCCGACCACCGCGACGGGCACCGCCCAGAGGAACACCTGCGTGAGCGACGCGGCGTAGGCCGCCACGATCGGGATGGCTGTGTCGCGAGGCAGACGGTGCAAAGCTTCCGGTGAACTCGCCGCGGCGGCTGGCGCGCGGCTTGCCGCCAGTGCCGGGCCGATGCGACTGTGCAGGAAGTTGGTAAACAGCGAACCGAATATCGCGGCACCGAACGAACTGCCGATCGTGCGGAAGAACGTCACCCCCGACGTGGCGACACCGAGGTCTTCAAAGCGCGACGTGTTCTGCACGATGAGGATCAGCACCTGCATGGACAGCCCGATGCCGGCCCCCAGGATGACGAGGTAAAGCGATTGCCGCCATGCCGGTGTCGACGGGCTCATGCGCGACATCATTGCGAATGCGACTGCCATTACCGCCGTGCCGGCGACCGGGAAGATCTTGTAGCGGCCCGTGCGGCCGACCAGCACACCGCTTCCCATCGAGGTGGTCAGCATGCCCGCCACCATCGGCAGTGTGCGCAGACCCGACGTGGTCGCCGAGACGCCGTCAACGAACTGCATATAGGTCGGAAGGAACGTCAACGCGCCCAACATCGCAAACCCGACCACGAACGACAGCACGCAGCACACCGTGAACACCGGACTACCGAACAGCCGGGTCGGCAAAATCGGCTCGGCCACACGGCTTTCCACCCACACGAAAACGGCAAGCGCCGATGCTGAGCTGGCGAACAACCCGATGATCGTCGCCGATCCCCACGGGTAGGTGGTGCCGCCCCAGCTCGTCGCCAACGTCAGCCCGGCAGCCCCCAACCCGACGAGGACAATCCCGGCGTAGTCGATCACCGGCCGGGCGCGGTCGGCCAGCGCCGGGATGGCCGCGGCGGCGACGAAGAACACCACCGCAGACACCGGCACGTTGACCCAGAACGCCCACCGCCAGGTCAGATGGTCGGTGAAGTAGCCGCCCAGCAGCGGGCCGATCACCGTGGTCACACCGAACACCGCGCCCAAGGCGCCCTGGTAGCGGCCGCGCTCGCGCAGCGGGATCACCTCGCCGATCAGCGCGGTCGCGGTGACGGCAAGCCCACCACCGCCGAGACCCTGCAGCGCCCGGGCGAGCACGAGCATGATCATCGACTGCGACAACCCGCACAGCACCGAGCCGGCCACGAAAAACACCACCGCCGCCTGAAACACCGCCTTGCGGCCGAAGAGGTCCCCGAGCTTGCCGACGAGCGCGGTGATAATCGTCGAGGCCAGCAGATAGCTGGTGACGACCCACGACTGATGGCCGGCACCGCCCAGGTCGGCGACGATCGTGGGCAGTGCCGTCGCAACGATGGTCTGGTCCAAAGCGGCAAGCAGCATTCCCAGTACGATGGCCAGGAAGATGAAATTGCGCCGCCGCGTGCCGATCTGCGAGCTGGCCGGGTCCTGTTCCGCCGCGACCGGCGCGGTCACGTTGTGGGCGGCCGGGCGACGCACTGGGCGGCGTACAACTGCTCGCCCAGCTTGTCCATCAGTTCCAGCTGCGTTTCCAGGTATTCGATGTGGTCTTCCTCGTCGGCCACGATTTTTTCGAAGATGTTCGCCGTGGTGGTGTCTTGCTTTTCCCGGCACAGGATGATCGCCGGTTTGAGCCGGTTGATCACGTCATATTCCAAGGCCAGGTCGCTTTCGAACTGTTCGCGCAGGGTCTGGCCGACACGCAAGGAGCCCAGGCGCTGATAGTTGGGCAAGCCGTCGAGCAGCAAGATGCGGTCGGTGACCATCTCGGCGTGGCGCATTTCGTCGAACGACTCCGCGCGGGTGCGTTCCGCCACCTTGGTGAAACCCCAGTTTTCTTGCATCTTCGAATGCAAAAAGTACTGATTGATCGCGGTGAGCTCACTGGTCAACTGCTCGTTGAGCAGGCGCAACACATCGGAATCACCTTGCATCATCGCTCCTTTGAAGGCTGTCGCATATTGGCTACGGCGCCCTCGGATGGTGCTGGGCTGTCACACCACCATGCCGTGCCGCGTTCAATCTAGTCGCGCGCGGCTGCGGGTGTGCGTCAACTCGCGGAGGAGCCCGGCGGGCGGATTCGTTGACCTGACTTAGGTTAGACTGCACTAACCCACTTAGGTTAGACTCCACTAATATGGGCATCGGCAGTCCGGCGGCGGCGCCGACACGGCAAGTGATCGGCAGCGAGGTGTGCTGATGTACGTGTGCCTGTGTGTGGGAGCGACCAGCCAGACCGTGTCCGACGCCGTAGCTCGAGGCGCATCGACGTCCAAAGAGGTGGCTGCGGCATGCGGTGCGGGCGCCGACTGCGGGCGTTGCCGCCACACCGTGCGTGCCATCATCGCCGCGGCACGACAACTCGACACCAGCGGCGCACGCTAGCAACCCCCGTTTAGGTGCCGTGCCTGCCGGTGAATCTCGCTAGCGCGTCGGCGTTGGCCTGGCCGCCCATCAGCTCGGCGAAGTGAGCGTTCTCCCGTGCGCTGGCAGCCGCGATTTCCGGGCGGATCGGCTCGACGATGGTGTGCTTGACCGCCATCAGGCTCGCGATCGGGCGGGAGGCCAGGATTTCAGCGTGTCGGCGGGCGTCGGCCAGCAGGTCCGCGGGCTCGCAGACCTTCCAGACCAGCCCCATGCGCAACGCCTCTTCGGCGTCGACCCATTCAGAGGACATCAGCAGCCAGGCGGCGTTTTGCCGGCCCACCAGTCGTGGCAGCAAATAGGACGACGCCGCTTCGGGCGCCACCCCCAGGCTGGTGAACGGGCACTTCAGTCGCGCGGTCGACGACATGAACGCCAGGTCGGCGTAGCCGAGGATCGTGGTGCCGATCCCTACCCCGACCCCGTTGACGGCGCAGATCAGCGGCTTGGGAAACGCGGTGAGCGCGTCGATGAGCCCGGTGAAGCCGTATTTGCCGGGGGTGAAATCCGGATCAGTCACCCGGGCCTGCATCTCACCGAGGTCGGTGCCGGCGCTGAAGGCCCGCCCAGCGCCGGTGAGCAGCACCACCGCGACCTCGGGATCCTCGGCCGCGGCCAACAGCGCCTCCGTGGTGGCGTCGTAGAGGGCCTCGTTGAACGCGTTGAGCGCCTCGGGCCGGTTCAGGGTGAGGGTGCGCACCCTGCTCTGGTCGTCAATATGCAGTATCACGGCCGAACTCCTTACCGGAACGGTGTTTTCAGCACGTAGCGGCTGGTGGGGACGGTGTCGATGTTCTCATTGGCACCGAAAGCCGTTGTGCTGGAAAGCATCCGGCTGAGCCGGTGCTGCAGATCGTCGTCGTCGGTG
The DNA here is from genome assembly GCF_009936235.1 of Mycobacterium xenopi. Classification (NCBI taxonomy): domain Bacteria; kingdom Bacillati; phylum Actinomycetota; class Actinomycetes; order Mycobacteriales; family Mycobacteriaceae; genus Mycobacterium; species Mycobacterium xenopi. Next base: position 2,595,095 of record NZ_AP022314.1, read on the forward strand.
GCGCCGAAGAACGCCTTCAGGTCAGTGATCGCCTCCGCCGGGAACAACTCTTCGACGATGCCGGCGATGGCCGGCGCATCCGGGGTGAGCACGCGCACCACCCAGTTCTGGGTATAGCCGAATGTGGCCTGGGTTTCGATCGCCACCGGCGTGTGATCACGCTGCCAGCGGGCCAGCCATGTCTCTTCGTCCATGTCGGCCGGTCGGCGCAGAAGCGCCATGTTAGCTAAACCGTTTGTGCGCCTGCCGATTTCGAGAGGAGCTGGCAACGGGACCGATTCGGTGACCAAGTATGCGCCCAGTTGGTCGCACTCTGCCCGCAACAGGTTCAGCGCGGCCGACACCTGGTCCGCGTAGCACTGTTGGGTCCACATGCTGACCACGGCGGCCACCGGAGGATCGAGGGTCGTCAGCGTCATCACCGAATCACGCACCGCGCTGTCGCGAACGTTGACGGTGAGCCCGGCAACGCCGAGCCGGATGATGGCGTCGGCAACAGGACCTCGCTGGCGCGCGCACCAGTCGTCGTCGCACTCAGCCGCCCTCAGCACGGCGATCACCTTCTCCATGGCCGAAACCTACCGATCCGCCTGCTCGTCTGGCTGTTCGCGCAGCCACCTGGGCAAGATGAACACACCCTCGGCTTCGACCGTCACCCCCTCGTCGTCGGCGAGATGACCCGCCGCGAACGTCTTGGACCCCGTGACGCGGGAGGTCCACGCCTCGGCGCGCAGTCGGCCCAGTCGGGTTGCCCGCACATACCGAAGGCTGATGGTTCCGGTGAAACGGGGATTCACGCCGTCACTGGCAGCTTCCCCGAGCAGGTGGTCCAGAACCAGGGCGGCAACTCCCCCGTGGACGTGGCCCGGCGGGCCCTCGTAGGCCGCGCCCAGGTGAAAGTCACACCACACCTTGCCGGACGGGTCGCGGTTGACCAGCAGCGGCGGGGCGAGCGGATTGCAGATGCCGATGACGGCGTTGCCCCATGCCATCCGCTCGCCGCTGGCCAGGTAGCGGACACCGAACGTGCCGTCAAGTTGCTTTTCGCGCAGCCGCGCGGTCGCCGAGTCGATCTCGGCCTTGGCGGCCGCGACGGCGTCGGCGTCGGCCCGGGTCCGTACGGTGGCGTCGACCAGCTCGCGGACCGAGCGGGCCAGCGGCTCGTAGACGGCTCGTAGGCGTTCGACGTCCTCGGCGCTGATGTTCTCCCGGGTGAAGTCCAGCATGATGCAAACTAGAACACGTTCCTGCCCGGCGTCGACGGGCGGGTGCCGGCTAGCGGACCAGACGGACGTCTTGGTCGCTACTGACCAGCTCACCGATCATGGCGGCCAGCCGCCGGTAGGGCGCGTCGCGGCCGCTTGAGGACCGAAACACCAGCCCGATCCGCCGACCGGGCCGCGGTGACGCGAACTGCGCGAGGCCCAGTCGGCTGCGCGCCGCCTCGACGGGCACCGCGCTCTGCGGGATCAACGTCACGCCGAGCCCGCCCGTCACGCATTGCACTGCCGTCGCCAGCGACGCCGCCCTGGTATTAGCCACCTCGGCCCGGATGCCCGCCTTGTGGCACACGTCCAGCGCCTGATCGCGCAGGCAGTGGCCCTCGTCGAGCAACAGCAGCGGCAGGTGCGCCAGCGCCGTCGGCGGCACCCGCCGCTTGCCGGACAGCGGATGCCCCGGGGGCAGCGCGAGCACGAAGTCCTCGTCGTAGATAGGGACCGCGGTCAGGCCGCTGGTTTCCGCGGGCAATGCGATCAACGCGGCGTCCAGGGCACCCTCCCGCAGCGCCGCCAGCAGTCGCTCGGTCTGGTCCTCGACCACCCGCAACGTCAGCGCCGGCAGCCGCTCGGCGAGCCCGGCCAGCACGGTCGGCAGTACGTAGGGCGCCACCGTGGGGATCAGCCCCAGCCGCAGGCTGCCCTGTAGCGGGTCGGACGCCCCGGCCGCGGCCGCGGTGAACGCGTCGACAGCCTCGAGCACGGCCCGGGCGTGCGGCAGCAGCTGCCTGCCCTCCGGCGTCAAGAACACGCGCCGAGTCGACCGCTCGATCAACCGGACGCCAAGCCCGCTTTCCAGACCGGCCAGCGCCTGCGACAACGTCGACTGACTCACCCCGAGAGCGCTTGCGGCGCTGCCGAAATGCTGTTTCTCGGCCACCGCCGCGAACGCCCGGAGTCCAGCGAGGGTCGGCTGATAACTCTTATCGGCCATATCGATAAGTATAGTGGCATATATCACCTTTAATTCAAAGTGGAGTTACGGCAGCATGGTGGTGAGACAAAAGGTTCTGCCTGTTCGTGATCGTGATCGAAGGAGTGACATGGCCCTGTTGACCATTGGCGACCAGTTCCCCGCCTACCGGCTCACCGCGCTGATCGGTGGTGATCTGTCGAAGGTCGACGCCAAGCAGCCCGGCGACTACTTCACCACCATCTCCAGCGACGACTATCCGGGCAAGTGGCGGGTGATTTTCTTCTGGCCCAAGGACTTTACGTTCGTGTGCCCGACAGAGATCGCGACGTTCGGCAAGCTCAACGACGAGTTCGAGGATCGCGACGCGAAGGTGTTGGGAGTCTCGGTCGACAGCGAATTCGTGCACTTCCACTGGCGGGTCCAGCACGAGGACCTCAAGACGCTGCCGTTCCCGATGCTTTCCGACATCAAGCGCGAGCTGGTGACCGCCACCGGCGCGCTCAACGACGAGGGTGTCGCCGACCGGGTGACATTCATCGTCGACCCGAACAACGAAATCCAATTCGTGTCGGTGACCGCGGGTTCGGTGGGCCGCAATGTTGACGAGGTGCTGCGCGTGCTCGATGCGCTGCAGTCCGACGAGCTGTGCGCGTGCAACTGGCGCAAGGGTGACCCGACCATCGACGCCGCCGAAGAGCTCAGGAAGTCGGCATGATGAGCCGCGTTGGCGACGATGCAGAGCGAACCATGAGGAGGAGCGGCGCATGAGCATCGAGAACCTCAAGTCCGCGCTGCCCGAATACGCCAAGGACCTCAAGCTCAACCTGGGTTCGATCACCCGCACCACGGCGCTCAACGAAGAGCAGCTGTGGGGCACCCTGTTAGCCAGCGCGGCAGCGACCCGAAACACCCAGGTGCTCGCCGAGATTGGCGCAGAAGCCGCCGACTACCTGTCCGCCGAGGCTTATCAGGCGGCACTGGGCGCCGCGGCCATCATGGGTATGAACAACGTGTTCTACCGCGCCCGCGGCTTTCTGGGTGGCCAGTACGACGACCTGCGCCCCGGCCTTCGGATGAACATCATCGCCAATCCCGGTGTCGACAAAGCCAACTTCGAGCTGTGGTCGTTCGCGGTGTCGTCGATCAACGGCTGCCCGGATTGCGTCAACGCGCACGAACGCACGCTGCGCGACGCAGGTGTGGGCCGGGAGACAATCTACGAGGCGTTGAAGGTCGCCGCGATAGTCGCCGGCGTGGCGCAAGCGACCACCACCGCGCAGGCGTTGGCCGCCGCCAGCTGACAAAGTTTGACAAGGTAATCCGGTGAGCGCGCCGGTGTGGGTCGAGCATGTGATCTGGTGGCAGGTCTATCCGCTCGGCTTCGTCGGCGCCTTTCCCGCACAGCGGCCACCGGAGTCCGGCGAGCATCGCTTGCGGCGCATCGCCGCGTGGTTTGACCACGTGATCGCCTTGGGCGCATCGGGTATTGCGTTGGGGCCGATCTTCGCCTCGCGCACCCACGGCTACGACACCACCGATCACTATCGCATCGACCCTCGGCTTGGCGACGACGCTGATTTCGACCACTTGGTCGCCGAAGCGCACCGGCGCGGCCTGCGTGTGCTGCTCGACGGAGTGTTCAACCACGTCGGCGTGGACTTTGCCCGTCGTAACGAGGCGTGGTTGCGCGACTACCCCTTCGAAGGCCACGCCGACCTTATCACGCTCAACCACGACAATCCCGAGGTCGCCGACTACACCGTCGACGTCATGCGGTATTGGCTTCGGCGCGGCGCTGACGGGTGGCGCTTGGACGCGGCTTATGCTGTCCCGCAGCGATTTTGGGCTAACGTGTTACCGCGAGTGCGTGAGTCGCATCCCGGCGCGTGGTTCGTGGGTGAGCTCATTCACGGCGACTATCCCGCGGTGGTCGCAGAGGCCGCGTTCGATTCGGTCACCCAGTACGAGTTGTGGAAGGCGATCTGGAGCAGCCTCAACGACCGCAATTTCTACGAGCTGGACTGGGCGTTGCAACGGCACAACACGTTTCTCGGTAGCTTTGCGCCGCTGACGTTTGTCGGCAATCACGACGTCACCCGTATCGCCAGCCGACTCGATCATCCTGGCCATGTGGCCCTTGCCGTGGTGATCCTGATGACCGTCGGCGGGATTCCCAGCGTGTATGCCGGTGACGAGTTCGGTTATCAGGGTGTCAAGGAGCAGCGGTTCGGCGGCGACGACGCGGTGCGCCCGGAGTTCGGTCCTCCCCCGCTGCCGGTGGACGAGCGCGGGGCGCAACTGTGGACGCTGCACCAGTACCTCATCGGGCTGCGGCGACGTTACCCGTGGCTGCATGCCGCGTCGACAACGGCGCTGCGGCTCGACAACCGGCAGTACGTGTACCGGGCCTTCCGCGGCGACGAGGCGCTGATCGTGGCTCTCAACGTCGACGACGCGCCGCTGCACACGAGCGTCCCCCGAGCGCAGGTGATCGCCGGGTCGAACGCGCCGCCCAGGGAAATCGTCGACACCGTGGTGGTGGAACCGCACGGCTGGCGCATCCTGCGGCCTACCTGAGCCGCTTGAGCGTCAGCGGGTCTTCCTCGCCGCCGTAGTACTTGTCGAGCAGCGCGACGAAATCCCGGTTGTCGTCGGTAGCACGGCCGAACAGCGTCATCGACGAGCGCACCTTGAGGTCATCGGGAGAGCCGAAGATGTCGTGGATCGAGCGGCCCTGGATCGCGTTGACCAGCCGGGCACACTCGTGCAGCCGCGGCCCGAGGATGTGGTGGGCAAGGTAGGCCCGGGCCTCCTCCAGCGAGGAGATTGCATAGCGCGCGGCCATCGGGCTGCTGCCCAGCCCGGCCAGCTGCGGAAAGATGAACCAGATCCAGTGGCTGCGTTTGCGGCCGGCGCGCAGCTCCTCGACTACGGTGTGGTAGACGCCGGCCTGCGCGTCCACGAAACGCTGCAGATCGAAGGGGTCAGGTGCGGATCTCATGTCACCACGGTTGCACAGACGCCTGCCCGCAGTGCGCGACCTCGCGCCGCTAATCCGGGTCCGCGGACCTCGACTCGACCGCACTCAGCGCCGGCTCGATGCCGCACTGACTATCGACGACCTGCGACGTCTGGCTAGGCGACGCACTCCGCAAGCGGCGTTCGACTACGCCGATGGTGCCGCTGACGACGAGATCTCTTTAGATCGTGCGCGACAAGCCTTCCGTGACATCGAGTTTCATCCGGCGATCCTGCGCGACGTCAGTACCGTTCGTACCGGCTGGGACGTCCTCGGGGCGCCGGTGGCGTTGCCGTTCGCGATCGCGCCGACCGGCTTCACCCGGTTGATGCACGCCGCTGGCGAAATGGCGGGCGCCCGGGCAGCGGCCGCCGCGGGGATCCCGTTTTCGCTGTCCACGCTGGCAACCGCTTCGATCGAAGACGTGGCGACATGGATTCCGCACGGCCGCAAATGGTTTCAGCTCTACATGTGGCGAGACCGCGACCGGTCGATGGCTTTGGTGCGGAGAGCCGCCGAAGCCGGATTCGACACGCTGTTGGTCACCGTCGACGTGCCGGTCGCCGGCGCGCGGCTGCGCGATACCCGCAACGGGATGACGATCCCGCCGTCGTTGACGCTTCGCACCGTGCTCGACGCTTGCGTCCGCCCGCGCTGGTGGTTCGACCTCTTGACCACGGAGCCACTGGCATTCGCATCCCTGGACCACTGGCCGGGCACCGTCGCCGAATACCTCGACACCATGTTCGATCCCAGTGTCACATTCGACGATCTGGCGTGGGTCAAAACCCAATGGCCCGGCACCCTCGTGGTGAAGGGAATCCAGACTCTCGACGACGCCCGCGCCGTGGTGGAGATCGGCGTCGACGGTATCGTGTTGTCCAATCATGGTGGGCGCCAGCTGGATCGGGCCCCGGTGCCGTTTCATCTGCTGCCCTCGGTGGCTCGCGAGTTCGGCGGTGACACCGTGATCCTGCTGGACACCGGCATCATGTCGGGCGCCGATATCGTCGCCGCGATTGCCCTTGGCGCACGCTGCACGCTGATCGGGCGCGCCTACCTGTACGGGTTGATGGCCGGCGGCGAAGCCGGTGTGCGACGCGCGATCGAAATCCTGACGGGACAGTTGACCCGTACGATGCGGCTGCTGGGTGTCACGTGCCTGGAGGAGCTGTCACCCAAGCATGTGACCCAATTGCGCCGCCTGGTGCCGTTATCAACAGCGTGACGTCGGTGGTGGGGTAACGTCGTGGGTTGCTGACCGAGCCGTCGCCGGTGGGTGTCGCGGCACGTTTGCCGCAGCGCCCAGTGGCGAAGACGGGAGACAGCCATGAAGGGCTGCATCATCGCAGGAGCGGCTGCGCTGCTGATGGCCGCGTCACTGGTCGTCTCAGCGCCGTCGGCGCGCGCTGGCTGCCTGTACGGCGGCCCCGTTCTCGGCAAGTGCGATGGACCCGTCCAGCCTGACGGCTCCTGGCAACGTTGCGTGGTGGTCACCCGCTTGGTCCCCAGCGGTCTTAGTTCCTATCTGGTACCCGACAGGCACTGCGAATTGATGGGTCCTGACCAGCACCCTTGGGATCCTGCCTTCGCCTACCCACCGGCGCACATCGACGACTGAGCCGAACCGTTTGGGCCAGCGCGAGCACAGTCCGCCTCTACACCGGCACCCCGACGAGTTCCACCGCACTGTCGGTGGCCGCCGGCCGGATGTCGCCGGCGTCGTCCAGGCCGGCCAAATCACGCCATGCGCGGATCGCGTGACGGGTGAGCTCGACGATGCGGCTTGCCATGGCGCCGCCGGTGGCGAGCGCGTGGGCGCGCAATGCGTGAGCGGTCACCTCTTCGACAGTCACCCTGAGATGGGTGTCGACCAGCACGGTCGACTCGGATGCGGCTCGGACGGCATAGAGTCCGGCGGCGTTGAGGGTCGGGGATATCGCGCGGGCGCCGCGGTCAGCGGCCTCCCATTCGGCAAGAGCCGGCTTGTGGCCCGAAGCCGCGGCGCGGTGCAACCCGGCAATGTCGAGGATCGCTTTGACCGCAGTGATTTTCGCGAATCGAACCACACCCCACGTCGGATTGCTGAGCAGTTCTGCCAACCAGGCGTGGATCACGGTGTCGGGCACATCGGCGGTTCCCACGGTCTGCCAGGCCAATTCGAGAGCCAGCATGCTGTTCGTGGGTGACAGGTAGCCATCGGGCCCGGCCAGCAGGTCGTTACAGGCTTGAACGAGGACGGCGAGCGGTCGGGCCGAGCACGTTGGGAAGTCGGTGATCTCTGTTTCGCCGTTGACGTAGGAGATCACGTTCATCGCACAACCCTTGCCCGATCCCGGCCGATGAGATCCTTTCGCCAACCTCAACGGGTGGGTGATGCGGTCGAGGTCCATTTTGGGCAGCCCCTTTCCTGTCTAGTGCTTTAGACGGCCGAGCCGCTCATTGCGTTCACATCGGGCCGCCAATGTGTGTAACCGGTCTATATGGTTACAGCTTATGGTTACAGCTTGCGGCTCGCCGTGAAACCTGTCAAGGTGGTTACATGACGTTTGTGTTCGTCAGCGGTCGCCCTTGCCTGGACTTCGCCGGCACCCTGAAATCGCGGCACGGTCCAGCGCCTCAGGAACTGTTGTCGCGGCCTGCGCTGCTGTCAGATTGGGCACGCCAGGCGAGGTTGCTCGACACCGTGATCGAGGTCACTGACGACGATCTCGCGGCCGCGTTGGCATTGCGTGAGGCCATCTACCACACGGTTACGGCGCGGCTCGAGCGCCGCCGGCCCAAACCCGCCGACGTCGACCTGCTCAACGAGCATGCGTCCCAACGCCCGCTTACCCTGCGCTTGCAGCGAACCGGATCGGTCCGCCGCGAGGGCACCGCGCCGCAACTGCTGGCCACCCTGGCCGCGGATGTCCTCGACCTGCTCGCAGGTGCCGATATCGACAACGTCAAACGGTGCGCCCACCCGGGCTGCACTCGTCTGTACGTAGATGCGTCACGGGCCAAAACCCGGCATTGGTGCGGGATGAGCACCTGCGGTAACCGCGCGAAGGTGGAGGCTTTCCGCGCGCGTCAGCGCGCGGCGGGCCGGGCGTCGACGTGACGGTGGTTACCTGGGGCCAGGAGTCGGCTGGATCCGGTCGGCGCGGGTGTAGACGTTCATCGAGTCGCCGCGCAAAAACGCCACCAGGGTCAGCCCCGATTGGCTGGCCAGGTCGACCGCCAGCGACGAGGGCGCGGAGACAGCCGCCAGCACGGGAATACCGGCCATCACCGCCTTCTGGCACAATTCGAACGATGCGCGGCCGCTGACCAGCAGCACCGTGGCAGTCAGCGGTATGCGGTTGTGCTCCAGTGCCCAACCGATCACCTTGTCCACGGCGTTGTGCCGGCCGACGTCCTCGCGTACCGTCAGCAGCGCGCCGTCCACGGTGAACAGAGCCGCCGCATGCAGTCCGCCAGTGCTGGCGAATACCGCCTGCTCCTCGCGCAGCCGAATAGGCATGGCCGACAACGTTTCCGCCGCGATGGTCGACGGGTCATCGCCCGGACAGTAGCGGCTGGTCAGCTGGACCGCCTCCAGCGATGCCTTGCCGCACACACCGCACGAGGAGGTGGTGTAGAAGTTACGGGCATCGGGTATCGCAATGCCGGGCGAAAGCGACACGTCGAGCACGTTGTAGGTGTTGGCGCCATCCGGGCCGTTGCCACGACAATACCGCGCCCCGACCACGTCGTCACGGTGTGCGATGATCCCCTCGGTCAACAAAAAACCTTGCGCCAGTTCGATATCCGACCCCGGTGTGCGCATCGTGACGGCGATGGGGGCGCCGTTCAACCGGAGCTCCAACGGCTCCTCCACGACTAGGGTCTCAGACCGGTCCGTCGCGCCGCCGGTCCAGACATGCTGCGCGCGCCGCCGGGCCGTCACCCTGCCCATTGAGCGGGCTCCAACCGGACGACGATCGCCTTGGACACCGGCGTATTCGACTTGGCGGCAACATGGTCCAGCGCTACCAGCGAATTGGTCTCGGGATAGTACGCGGCAGCGTTGCCCACCGGTGTCGGATAACCGATCACCATGAAATCCTTCGCCCGGCGCTCCTGCACCCGACCATCAGCACCGGTGAACTCCGAAATCAGGTCGACACGGTCACCCTCGCGCAGACCGAAGGCCGCTAAGTCGGCCGGGTTGACGAATACCACCCGGCGACCACCCTTGACCCCGCGGTAGCGGTCATCCAGGCCGTAGATCGTGGTGTTGTACTGGTCGTGGCTGCGCAGCGTCTGCAGCACCAGCCGGCCGGGCGGCACCGGAACCCACTGTAGCGGGTTCACAACGAAGTTGGCTTTGCCTGTGCTGGTGGGGAATTCGCGTGCGTCGCGCGGTGGGTGCGGAAGCTGGAAACCGTCGGGCTGGCGCACTCTGGCGTTGTAGTCCTCGCAGCCGGGCACCACGTCGGCGATCGCATCGCGGATGGTGTCGTAGTCGGCGTTGAACATCTCCCACGGCACCGGGTGCTGCGGCCCGAGCAGCGTGCGCGCCAGCTGGCAGACGATGGCGACCTCGCTGCGCACTTGGTCGCTGGGCGGGTGCAGGCTGCCCCGCGACAGGTGCACCATCGACATTGAATCTTCGACGGAGACTTGCTGTTTGACCCCATTTTGGACGTCGCGGTCGGTACGGCCCAGCGACGGCAGTATCAGCGCCGTCGCGCCGTGCACGATATGGCTGCGGTTCAGCTTCGTCGAAACCTGCACGGTCAGTGAACAATTCCGCAGAGCCGACGCGGTGGCGGCGGTGTCCGGTGTGGCCAACGCGAAATTGCCGCCCATGCCCATGAACACCTTGGCCTTGCCGTCGCGCATGGCGCGGATGGCGTTGACGGTGTCCAGGCCGTGCTCACGCGGGCTGACGATCCCGAAGCGCCGGTCCAAGGCGGCCAGGAACGACTCGGGCATCTGCTCCCAGATGCCCATCGTCCGGTCGCCCTGGACGTTGGAATGTCCACGGACGGGGCACAATCCGGCACCGGGCTTGCCGATCATGCCTCGCATCAGGAGTACGTTGCTGATCTCGGCGATCGTGGGCACCGCGTGACGGTGCTGGGTGAGCCCCATCGCCCAGCACACCACCGTGCGTTGCGACGCGGCCAGCATCGCGGCGACCCTGTGCAGCTGCTGCCGGTCGACGCCGGTCGCCTCCACCACGGTGTCGAGGTCGACTGCGCGGGTGTTCGCTTCGTAGGCTTCGAAATTCGCGCAATGCGCTGCGATGAAGTCCCGGTCGACGACGGTGCCTGGCGCGTGGTCGTCGGCTTCCAGCAGCAGTCTGCCCAGACCGGCGAATAGCGCCATATCGCCGCCGAGGCGGATTTGCACGAATTCGTCGGCGATCGGGACACCGTGTCCCAGCAGCCCGTGGACCTTCTGGGGATCCTTGAACCGGATCAGGCCCGCTTCGGGCAACGGGTTGACCGCGACGATGCGGGCGCCGTTGCTCTTGGCCTTCTCCAACACCGACAGCATGCGCGGATGGTTGGTGCCGGGGTTTTGGCCGGCGATGACGATCAGGTCGGCGTTGACGACGTCTGCGACGCTTACCGAGCCCTTGCCGATCCCGATTGTTTCGCTCAACGCCGCGCCGGAGGACTCGTGGCACATGTTCGAGCAGTCCGGCAGGTTGTTGGTGCCAAAGCTGCGCGCCATCAGCTGGTAGAGGAAAGCGGCTTCGTTGCTGGTGCGTCCCGAGGTGTAGAACACAGCCTGGTTGGGGTCGTCGAGGGCGCGCAGCTCGTCGGCGATCAACTGGTAGGCCGCCGCCCAGCTGATCGGACGGTAGTGATCGTCGCCCGGGCGCAACACCATCGGATGAGTCAGCCGGCCTTGCTGCGACAGCCAGTACTCTGGCCGTGCCTCGAGGTCAGCGATCGAATGCCGAGCGAAGAACTCGGGCGTCACGACGCGCTTGGTGGCCTCTTCGGCGACGGCCTTGGCGCCGTTCTCACAGAACTCCGCGATTTTGCGGCCGCCGGGTTCTTCGGGCCAGGCGCAGCCCGGGCAGTCGAAGCCGTTGCGCTGGTTCAACCGCAGCAGTGACGCCGCGGTGCGCAGCGGGCCCATCGAGGCCAGTCCGCGCTGCATCGCCACCAGCACCGCCTTGAGGCCGGCGGCTTCGCGTTCCGGTCCTGTTGTGGCCAGCGCGTGCTCGTCGTAGCTCACGTCGATATCTGCGTGCCGACGTGCTGTCACGTGTGCCTCCTTGCTTATCCCACCAGTATGGGGAACAAACCGGCGCCGATCAGAATTGAGCGCATCAGGCTTAACTTTGGAGGTTTGATGGCTGTAGCCAAATCAGTCCCGGTTCTGTTCGTCAGCGACCCGGTCGTCTTGCCGGGAATGGTCGTGCCGATCGCGCTTGACGACACTGCGCGGGCGGCGGTCGATGCGGCCCGCGCCAGCGCGTCGGGCAAGCTGCTGATCGCGCCCCGGCTGGAGGACCGCTACCCGTCCTACGGGGTGTTGGCGTCGATTCTGCAGGTAGGACGGGTCGCCGGAGGGGGTACGGCGGCAATCGTGCGCGGCGAGCGCCGTGCGCACATCGGCGCTGGGACCACCGGAGCAGGTTCGGCGCTGTGGGTCGAGGTGCGCGAGGTTGTCGAGCCCGATCCCACCGACGAGACCCGTGAGTTGGCAGCCGAATACAAGAAACTGCTGTTGGCGATGCTGCAGCGCCGCGAGGCGTGGGAGCTGGTCGACATGGTCAACCGGCTGACCGATCCGTCGGCGCTGGCGGACATGGCCGGCTACGCGTCATATCTAGGCGGCATCCAGAAGCGGCAGCTGCTGGAGACCGAAGACGTCGCCGAGCGGCTGCGGGTGCTGATCAAGTGGACCGGCGACCACCTGGCCGAGGTCGAGGTCAACGACAAGATCGCCGAAGATGTCCGCGCCGGAATGGAAAAGCAGCAGAAGGAGTTTTTGCTGCGCCAGCAGCTGGCGGCGATCCGCAAGGAGTTGGGCGAAGAGGGCGCCGCCGGGAGTTCGGCCGACTACCGGGCCCGCGTCGAAGCCGCCGACCTTCCGGAGCAAGTGCGCGAGGCCGCACTGCGGGAGGTCGGCAAGCTGGAGCGCGCCAGCGAGCAAAGCCCGGAAGGCGGCTGGATCCGCACCTGGCTGGATACCGTGCTCGACCTGCCCTGGAACGTGCGCACCGAGGATTCGACCGACCTGAAGGCGGCACGCGAGATTCTGGACGCCGATCACCATGGCTTGGAGGACGTCAAGGACCGCATCGTCGAATACCTGGCGGTGCGGGCCCGGCGGGCCCAGCGCGGATTGCAGGTCGTCGGCGGGCGCGGCTCGGGTGCGGTGATGGTGCTGGCCGGGCCGCCCGGTGTTGGCAAGACGTCGCTGGGCGAAAGCGTCGCCCGGGCGCTGGGCCGCAAGTTCGTGCGGGTCGCCCTCGGCGGTGTGCGCGACGAGGCCGAGATCCGTGGGCACCGGCGCACGTATGTCGGCGCGCTGCCGGGCCGCATCGTGCGCGCCATCGGCGAGGCCGGGTCGATGAATCCCGTTGTGCTGCTGGACGAGATCGACAAGGTCGGCTCCGACTTCCGCGGCGACCCGGCGGCGGCGCTGCTCGAGGTGCTCGACCCCGCGCAAAACCACACGTTCCGCGATCACTACCTGGACCTGGATCTGGACCTGTCCGACGTGGTGTTCCTGGCGACCGCCAACGTCGTCGAAAACATCCCGTCGGCGCTGCTGGACCGCATGGAGCTGGTGGCCATCGACGGCTACACCGCCGACGACAAGTTGGCCATTGCCCGCGACTTCTTGTTGCCGCGGCAACGCGAGCGAGCGGGCCTGACCGCCGACGAGGTAACGGTGACCGAGGCGGCGCTGCGCAAGATCTCCGCCGACTACACCCGCGAGCCCGGTGTGCGGCAGTTCGACCGGCTGCTGGCCAAGGCACTGCGCAAGGTGACCACGCGGCTGGCCGGGGGCGCCGAGGCGCCGGTCGTCATCGACGAACCGGACCTGGTCGGGTATTTGGGCCGTCCGCGGTTCACCCCGAGTCGGCCGAGCGCACGGCTGTGCCGGGTGTGGCGACCGGCCTGGCGGTCACCGGATTAGGCGGCGACGTGCTCTACATCGAGGCCAGCGCCAACGACGGCGAACCCGGACTGCAGCTCACCGGTCAGCTCGGCGACGTGATGAAGGAGTCGGCGCAGATCGCGCTGTCCTACGTGCGCTCACACGCCGCCGAACTGGGCGTCGACCCCAGGGCGCTGGACCGGCGCATCCACGTGCACGTGCCCGCGGGCGCGGTGCCCAAGGACGGGCCGTCGGCGGGTGTGACGATGGTGACCGCGCTGGTGTCGATGGCCACCGGGCGACAGGTCCGTGCCGACGTCGGGATGACCGGCGAGGTGACGCTCAATGGCCGGGTGTTGCCGATCGGCGGCGTCAAGCAGAAGCTGCTCGCCGCCCAGCGGGCCGGGTTGTCAACGGTGTTCATCCCGGCACGTAACGAGGCGGACCTCGACGATGTCCCCGCCGAAGTGCTTGGGGCGCTGGACGTCAAGCCGATCGCCGACGTCGCCGAGGTCGTCGCGCAAGCACTGGAACCGGCGCACGCCACGGTTACAGCGGCCTGAGCTACGCTCGCCAACCATGGCGGCTTTTCCCAGGCTCAAGCGGCGAGTCGTCCGCGGTGTCCAGCGGCTCGTCGTCAACCCGGTCGGCCGGCGGCTGCCGGTGACCATGCTGGAGACAACAGGGCGCAAGTCGGGCCAGCCGCGACGCACCGCGGTCGGCGGTCGGCTGGTCGGCGACCAGTTCTGGATGGTCTCCGAACACGGCGAGCACTCCGACTACGTCCGCAATATCAAGGCCAATCCGGCGGTGCGGGTGCGCATCCATGGCCGGTGGCGCAGCGGCACCGCCCATCTGCTGCCCGACGACGACCCCGTCACGCGGCTGCGCAGCCTGCCGCGGCTCAACAGCGCTGCCGTGCGCGCGGTGGGCACCGAGCTGCTAACCATCCGGATCGACCTGGATTAGAGCGGCGATGGCCTACGACACGGAATTGGTTGAGCGCCTCCGCGAGGTGCTTGCCGGCGAACACGGTGTCGAAGAAAAGCGGATGTTCGGTGGCGTGGCGTTTCTGATTGCCGGGCGCATGACCGTCGCCGCCAGCGGTCAGGGCGGCCTGCTGGTGCGAGTGCCGCCGGAAGATACCGACAAATTGCTGGCCCGCGCGCATGTTAGCCCGATGGTGATGGGCGGCCGAGATACGCGCGGCTGGCTGCGGGTGGACGCCGACGGGGTGAAAACCAAACGCCAGTTGCAGGGTTGGGTGAGGCGCAGTGTGCAGCGGGTGCGGGCGTTACCGCCGAAGTGACCAGCGCGGTTCGTGAGCAGCTGCTGCGGGTACGCGGTGCGTTATGAACGCCGGTAAACAACTGGTGCGACGGCTGCTGAAGGTGGCCGGCACCACGTATGCCGCCGAGGCCGGGGTTCGGCTGGCCGACAAGCCGATGCCGCTGTTTCAACTGCTGGTGCTGTGCATGCTGGCCAGCAAGCCGATCGACGCGACGATCGCGATGCGCGCCGGGCGGGAGCTGTTCACGGAGGGTCTCCGCACGCCGAAAGCCGTCCTGGCGGCGGATCGGCAGACGATGATCAGCGCGTTCGGCCGCGCCCACTATGTGCGCTACGACGAAAGCTCGGCCTCCCGGCTTACCGACATCGCCGAACGAGTCCGCGACGAATATTTTGGGGATCTGCGCGAACTCGCCCGCCGCAGTGACCATGATGTGGCGGCGGCTGCCCGGCTGCTGACCAAGTTCAACGGAATCGGGCCCACCGGTGCTGACATCTTCCTGCGCGAGGTCCAAGACGTGTGGACTTGGGCTCGACCGTATTTCGACAAGCGCGCCACCGGCGGCGCCGAGAAGCTCGGATTGCCCAGCGATGCGAACAAATTGGGTTCGTTGGCGCCCCGTGAGAATGCGCGGCTGGCCGCCGCCTTGGTGCGCGTGTCGCTGGACGACGACCTGCGCCGGCAGGTAACTGGTTGACCCGACGGTGACGGTGCGGATTGGCACGTCGGGGTGGTCGTACGACCACTGGGCCGGCGTGCTCTACCCGCCGGGCCTGCCGCCGGCGCGCCGGCTTGCCCGCTACGTCGAGGTCTTCGACACCGTCGAGCTCAACGCGAGTTTCTATCGCTGGCCGAAAGATTCGACCTTCGCCAGCTGGCGTGACCACCTGCCGGACGGGTTCACGATGTCCGTCAAGGCCCATCGTGGGCTGACGCACTACCGCCGGCTGACCGCACCTGAGCCCTGGATCGAGCGGTTCGAGCGCTGCTGGCGGGCTCTCGGCGATCGGCACGGGGTCCTGCTGGTGCAACTGCATCCCGAGCAGCGCCGCGACGACGAGCGGCTGGATTCCTTCCTGGCGAAGATGCCGGCTTGGATCCGGGTTGCCGTCGAGCTGCGACACCCCTCGTGGAACGACCCCGGGGTGTACGCGTTGCTGGAAAACCGGAACGCCGCCTACGTGGTGATGAGCGGCGCCGGGTTGGCGTGCATCCCGCGGGCCACCACCGATTTGGTGTACGTCCGGATGCACGGACCCGACCCCGAATCGATGTATGCCGGCTCCTACCCGGCCAAGGAGCTGCGGCGGTGGGCGACGCTGATCGGCGATTGGGACGCCGAGGGCAAAGACGTGTGGATGTATTTCAACAACGACCCGCACGGCCACGCCGTGCGCAATGCACTGTTTCTGCGGGGACTGTTGAGCTGAGGCATACCGAGTAGGCTGTGCGTTATGGCCGAGTCGAGCACTATTGTCGTTGTCGGTGGCGGGCTTGCCGGTGCGAAAGCAGCAGAGGCATTGCGCGACAAGGGTTTCGACGGTCAGATCGTCCTGTTCGGTGAAGAACGCCATCTTCCGTACGAGCGCCCGCCGCTGTCGAAGGAGTTCCTGGCCGGCAAGAAGACGCTGAGCGACTTCACTGTGCATGATTCCGACTGGTACCGCGACCATGGCGTCGACCTGCGGCTCGGTGTGCGGGTGTCGTCGGTGGATCCGGCCCACCACACCGTCGGGCTGTCGGATGACACCACCATCGGCTACGACAAGCTGCTGCTGGCCACCGGGTCACGTTCGCGGCGCCTCCCGATACCGGGATCCGACGCTGGCGGTGTGTACTATCTGCGGACATTCGACGACGGCTCGGCCCTGGATTCTGTTCTGTCCGAGGGGACTTCGTTGGCGGTTGTTGGCGCCGGCTGGATTGGCCTGGAGGTGGCCGCCAGCGCTCGTCAGCGCGGCGTCAACGTCACCGTGGTCGAGACCGCCAAACAACCGCTGATGGCCGCGCTCGGCGAAGAAGTCGGCGAAGTATTCGCGGCGTTGCACCGCGACCACGGCGTGGATCTTCGGTTGCAGGCGCAGGTGGACGAGATTTCCACCACCGACGGTGTGGCCACCGGGCTGCTTCTGCGCGACGGGTCGACGGTCAGCGCCGACGCCGTGCTGGTGGCCGTTGGCGCGCAACCCAACGTCGAGCTGGCCGAGCAGGCCGGATTGTCGACGGGTGACGGCGGGGTGCTGGTGGACGCATCGCTGCGCACCAGTGACCCCGACATTTACGCAGTCGGCGACATCGCCGCCGCCGAGCATCCGCTGTTCGGCACCCGGATCCGCACCGAGCACTGGGCCAATGCGCTCAAACAACCAGCGGTGGCGGCGGCCGGCATGCTGGGCGAGGCGACTGAATACGCCGAGCTGCCGTACTTTTTCACCGACCAGTACGACCTGGGCATGGAGTATGTCGGCCACGCGCCCGACTATGAGCGGGTGGTTTTCCGCGGCGATGTGGCCGGCCGCGAATTTGTCGCCTTCTGGCTCGACGACAGCGGGCGGGTGCTGGCCGGGATGAACGTCAACATCTGGGATGTGCTCGACGACGTCAAGGCTCTGGTCCGGTCCCGGACCCCCGTCGAGGCGGCGAAGCTGACCGAGCCGAACGCGCCACTGGGTGACCTGGTTTGACCGCCGCTCAGCCGGATGTCGCGGGGTCTAGCGGAGTCCAGGCGTGATCGATGATCGGCGGCAGGCGGATCGCCTGTAGGCGTTCCCGCTCGGCCCGCCGGCGTTTGATCCGCAACCGAGCGTCGGCCGGCATGGTGAGCAACTCGTCGCAAGTCAGGTAGTACACGTCGTCGACCGCGTCGACGAATTCCGCCGAAACCCGCCGAGAACCGAGCTCTCGCAACACCATCCGCAATTCGTGGGTGAACCGCATGGTGGCGTCATACGCCAGCTCGCGGGAGGCGCGGGCATTGGCCGCCATCCGCTCGGATAGCGTGGCCGCCTCCGGTGACGCCGGCTCGGCGGGTTGTCGTGCCGCAGCATCGGCGGCGGCGACCAGCAGGGCAGCTGGGTCGTCGCCGAACACGCGGCTGGCCAGTTCGACCTCCCCAGGCCCCCGGTGTCCGATCCGGGCCAGAGCCTCTTCGAAAGCCCGTGCCACATAGGAGGACAGCGTGCGGATGCCGCCGAGGTCGTCGTCTGCGGCCAGGATACGCAGTCGCTCATCGCGCCGTCGCAGCAGCGACGCTAACGCGCCAATCTCGGTTGCCACTTGTTGGCTTTCCAACAGCGCGTCGACCCCGGACACCGCAATATGCGCCCGGGTGTGCTCCAGTGTCGCGGCGGTAATCCCGGCGTCGATCACCCACAACGCGATAAGCCCCCAGCCTTGCTGAATTCGGTTGCGCAGCAAGCTAGCTCGTGTCTCCAGCTCGGCGTCTGACATTGCGGCCAAACGCTCGGCATCGACGTGTTCGACAGGGGCAGCCGCGTGGTAGATGCGGGTGTCGCTTTTCAGGTGCCGCAATATGGCCACCGCACGGGCACCGACCATCGCTTTGGCGGCCGAACCCAACACCCCTCCCGCCAGCGGCGGACGTCCCAGCGGAAACAGGTTCAGCGACGAGGCATCCGCGCCCAGCGTCCGCTCGACGAGGGTGTGTTCGTCCCAACCGGGCAGCTGAGCGGCGGCCAGCACACCCACCGACACCCCGACATAGGGGCGATGCCCAAACACCGCGACGGCCCGGCTCGCCCACTCACCGTCGGCGACGCTGCCCAACATCATCACCTCGGCCATGACCCGACAGGCCGCGCGAAGCCCGGCCAGCTGGACGTCCAGGGTCATGGGTGTCAGCGGACCCGGCAGCGCCTGGCCCAGCCCGGTGGCACTAAAGACAGGGAACCGCGGATCGATCCGATCGTCGAACTCGCCCTCCAGCCCGTCGGGCGCCGCGCATTGCAATGAGGTGCCATCGGACGGCTCGAATCGCGGCACGGGCTCCAGCGGCAACGGCCGATGTCCGGGTAAGTCGACAGCGCCGGCGGGCGCCGGCTTGCGCCCGGTGAGCCCACGCGCGGTGTCGGCCACCGCCTCGGTGGCGCGCCAGCCAAACTCGAACATCCAATCCTCTTGCAGCGCAGAGATATCTAACTCTGGCGTTAACTGTGTCCAGCAGTGCCGCCGAGGAAGGCGGGCAGCCAACGGCAACAGCCGCCGGGCCGTGAGCACGTGGGTGGTGTCGAACGTTGCGAGGTCAACCGAGCCGCCGCGATTGGTAGCCGCCGCCCGGACGAGGAAGCGGATCAGGTCGTCGACATGCAACAAGCGCACCGGCTGCGACGACGGCTTGGCGCGCAGCAACGTGGCCACCGTGCGGCACACCATCCAGTCCAGCTGGCGGCCCACGGGCGGGGCGATCCGGATGATCAGGCTGGGCGTCCATGCGCTGGACACCAGCGTTTCCGCCTGACGGTACAGCTCGGGGTCGCCGCAGGCCGGGGACACGAACAACAGGCGTGCACCCGCTCGCGCGGCGGCGTCGGTAACATGCACGACGCCCTGGATGCCGGTACCGGCGGGTGCGCTGGTGTCGACCGGGGCCAGATGGACGAGCGTGTCGGCGTCGTCGGCCAGCTCCTGCAGCACGGGGTCGTCGAGCGGCGCCTGCACAAAGTCCACGGCGGGATCCAAGTAGTCGTGTGGGTATTCCGCGATGCCGCTGACGGCATTTCCCGCGGCCACCAGCTGCCGTGCCAGCAACCTGCCGATAACACCGGTGATCCCGGTGACCAGGATCCGCATGCGCGTCACCTCCCCCGGTGTCTATCTCGACAATAGGCACGCCGCTCGGCTTCGCGTGACGCTTTTGACACACACGTCAGCAAGACTGCAGTGGCCGCTACCGCAGCGCCGCGGTGCCATCGATGTGCACGGCCACCTTGGCCCCGGCGATGTCTTCCCGCACCGTCGCTTCGGCCGCCTCCGGGTCGGCGATGACGGCCAGGGTGCGTGACTCGTCCGGTGTGCGCACCGCCAGGAAGACCTTTTCGGGCTGGCCCTCGCGGTCAAACGGCGTGGTCCACGATTCGACGGTCCCCACGCCTTCCCATTCGACCACTGCCCGCCGCGTAGGTTCCTGGTCGATCACCGGTTGCACGTCTTCCCAACGGAATTCGGTATTCGGTGGGTCGGTTCCGTACACACCAAAACTATGCTTGGTTAGGTAGCCGCCGTTGGCGGTGATCAGCCCACGGCGTCCCGGGTTGGCGACCAGCAGTTCGGCCATGGTGGCGATGGAGTGGGTGACGTAGTTGCTCCACGGGCCGCCGGCGAATGTCAGCCCGCCGGTCACGGTCAACGGCCGGGCCGGGTCGTCCACCGGCAGTCCCAGTTCGGCCGCCGCGATCTGCACCGCGGACGGAAAGCAGGAATACAGATCGACATAGTCGATGTCGTCGACGCCGATGCCGGCCAGTTCGAGCGCACGCGCGCCGGCGAGTCGGATGGCCGGTGAGCGGTGCAGTTCGGCCCGCTCGGAGATCGCGTAGGTGTCGTGGGCGTCGGTGCCTGCATACGGGTAGACCCAGCGCTCGACCGGGATTTTCAGCCTGGTCGCCGCCTCGGCGGAAGCCAATACGAGGGCAGCTGACTGGTCGACCATATTGTTGGAGTTCATCAGTTTGGTGTAGGGCCAACTGATCATCCGGTTTTCCGGGCTGGAACGCCAAATATCTTCGGCAGCAATGGGTTTGCGAATCCAGGCATGTGGATTGTTCACTGCGACGGCATTGAACCGCGCCCACAGCTCACCGATGCGTCTGCGGTGGGCCGGCATCGGTTCGCCGTTGCTGATCCGCAGCGCCTGCTCGAACAGCGGATACACATACGCCGGCCGGTCCAGCTTGATGCGCTCTTCGGCCCGCCCGGCCATCGGCACATGGTCGTCAGCGCCTTGGGGAATGGGAACCGACTCGTCTTGCTGGGTCCAGACAAGTTTGCGGCCCGCGGCTTTCAGTTGTGTCCGGGTGCGCCAGGTTTCGGCGCCCGCGATGAGTACCACGTCGGCGCGGCCGTGCCGGATGTCGAGGCAGGCCTGGTTGACCAGGGACTGCGGCACGTTGCCGCCCACACCGCTGTAGCGGGTGGCGGCTTGTCGGCGCCAATACGGTGAGCGAGCAGCAGCCCGGGGTCGCGGTATCGCGCCGACAGCAGATTCACCACGCGGATGGAGTCGACGGCCTCGAGGACCCGCGGCTCGGCAGCTTCGCGCGCAGCCGCGGCCATCAAGTCGACGGGTTCGACGTCGGTGTGCTCTTCGCGGTGATTGACCTGGCCGTAGCCGACCAACACCGGTGTTCGTGGATTGACGGGCACGCGGCCAGCCTAGAGCCGATCGCAAGCGCGGCGAAGCCGGGCGCAGCGGGTCGGCGACCAACCAGCGTGCGGCATCCGCCGACTATCGGGGACAATCGGGCGGATGAGCCTCGACACCTCGACGCGGGTGGTTCTTTCCGACGACGAAGTTGCCCTGATCGACGCCTACTGGCGTGCCGCCAACTACCTGTCCGTCGGGCAGATCTACCTCCTGGACAACCCGCTGCTGGCCGAACCGCTGGCACCCGAGCACATCAAGCCCCGGCTGCTCGGACACTGGGGCACCACCCCGGGACTGAACCTGATCTATGCGCACCTGAATCGGATCATCCGCAACCGCGACGCGAATGTCATCTACGTCACCGGCCCGGGTCACGGCGGGCCCGGTCTGGTCGCCAATGCCTATTTGGAGGGCACCTACAGCGAGGTGTACACCGGCATCGAGCAGAACGCCGAAGGGCTGCGAAAGCTGTTCCGCCAGTTCTCATTTCCAGGTGGCATCCCCAGCCACGTGGCCGCGCAGACGCCTGGCTCGATTCACGAGGGCGGTGAGTTGGGTTACGCGCTGGTACACGCCTACGGCGCGGCATTCGACAACCCTGACTTGGTGGTGGCCTGCGTGGTCGGAGACGGCGAGGCCGAAACCGGGCCGCTGGCTGCCAGCTGGCATTCGAACAAGTTCCTCAACCCCGTTTGCGACGGCGCGGTGTTGCCGATTCTGCATCTCAACGGCTACAAGATCGCCAACCCGACCGTGCTGGCCCGCCTGCCGCACACTGAGCTGGAGTCGCTGCTGCGCGGCTACGGCTATCGGCCCATCACGGTCGCCGGGGACGAGCCGGCCAACGTCCACCAACAACTGGCAGCCGCGCTCGACGAGGCGTTCGACGCGATCGCGGATATCCAGCGCCGGGCACGCCGCGGTGACAGCGCCGCGAGGCCGGTGTGGCCGATGATCGTGTTACGCACCCCGAAGGGGTGGACCGGGCCCAAGTCGGTTGACGGCGAGCAGGTCGAGGGCACCTGGCGCTCGCATCAGGTTCCGCTCGCCGAGACACATGACAATCCCGCGCATCGCGCCCAGCTTGAAGAATGGCTGCGCAGCTACCGGCCGCAAGAGCTGTTCGATACCAACGGCACACTCCGTGCCGAGCTACGGGCACTGGCGCCGAACGGTAATCGGCGGATGAGCGCCAACCCGCACGCCAACGGCGGGCTGCTGTTGCGCGACCTGGACTTGCCCGACTTCCGCGACTACGCGGTGGATGTCAGCCGGCCAGCCACGCTGACCCACGAGGCCACCAAGGTGCTGGGCACGTTCCTGCGCGACGTGATCGCCCGCAACCGCGACCGGTTCCGGTTGATGGGGCCCGACGAGACGGCCTCCAACCGGTTGTCGGCCGTCTACGAGACCACCGACAAGGTGTGGCTCTCGGAGATCCTGCCCGTAGACGAACACCTCCGCGCCGACGGCCGCGTCATGGAGGTGCTGTCGGAGCATCTGTGCCAGGGTTGGTTGGAAGGCTATCTGCTGACCGGCCGGCACGGGCTGTTCAACTGCTACGAGGCGTTCGTGCACATCGTCGACTCGATGTTCAACCAGCACGCCAAGTGGCTGTCCACCAGCCGTGAGCTGCCGTGGCGGGCTCCGATCGCGTCGCTGAACTACCTTTTGACCTCCCACGTGTGGCGCCAGGACCACAACGGAGCGTCGCACCAAGACCCGGGATTCATCGACCTGGTCGCCAACAAGCGGCCCGAGGTGGTGCGGGTCTATTTGCCGCCGGACGCCAACACGCTGCTGTCGGTGGCCGACCACTGCCTGCGCAGTCGCGATTATGTCAACGTGATCGTCGCCGGCAAGCAGCCCGCGCTGGCCTATCTCGACATGGACTCCGCTATCGTGCATTGCACTCGGGGCCTTGGCATTTGGCAGTGGGCCAGCACCGCGACGGGGGAGCCGGACGTGGTGTTGGCCTGCGCCGGCGACATCCCGACGCTGGAGACCCTGGCCGCTGCCGAGATTTTGCGCCGCGAACTGCCCGAGTTGGCGGTGCGGGTGATCAACGTGGTCGACATTATGCGCCTGCAGCCCCAGCCTGAGCACCCACATGGCTTGCCGGACAAGGAATTTGACGCATTGTTCACCCGCGACAAGCCGGTCATCTTCGCCTACCACGGCTACTCGTGGCTGATCCATCGGCTCACCTATCGCCGCACCAATCACGCGCACCTGCACGTACGCGGCTACAAGGAGCGCGGCACCACCACGACACCATTCGACATGGTGATGCTCAACGACTTGGACCGCTTCCATTTGGTGATGGACGTCATCGACCGCGTCGACGGGCTGGGCACCCGCGCCGCGGTGCTGCGTCAGCGCATGGCCGACGCCCGGTTGGCTGCGCGCCGCTACACCCGCGAGCACGGCGAGGATGACCCGCAGATTGCTGGCTGGACGTGGGGGTCGGGCGAGCGTGAGTAACCTTCAACAGATGAACAGCGCTGACCATGTGGTGAGCCAACCACACCCGGTCGTGGTGCAACTCTCGACGCTGCACCGGTTTCGGGCCTACGTCGACGTCGCCGTCGTCGTGGTTGTCTTGGCCCTGACCAACCTGATCGCGCATTTCACGACAAGCTGGGCGAGTGTGGCTACCGTCCCGGCCGCGGCCGCAGGACTGGTGATCCTGTTGCGGGCCAACGGCTTGGGCTGGTCCGAGCTCGGGCTGGGCCGCGAGCACTGGAAGTCCGGGGTGGGTTATGCGCTGGCGGCGGTGAGTGTCGTGGTGTCGGTCATCGCGGCGGGTGCGTTGCTGCCGGTGACTCGGCCGATGTTTATGAACAACCACTACGCGACGATTTCCGGCGCGCTGACCGCGTCGATGATCATCATCCCGCTGCAAACCGTCATACCCGAGGAGCTGGCTTTCCGTGGTGTGCTGCAGGGTGCACTCAACCGGGCCTGGGGTTTTCGCGGTGTCGCCGTGGGGGGTTCGTTGCTGTTCGGGTTCTGGCATATTGCAACGTCGTTGGGGCTGACGCGCAGCAACGTCGGGTTCAGCCGCGTGTTCGGTGCCGGGTTTGGTGGCATGCTGGCGGGGGTGACGGTGGCGGTCGTCGCGACCGCGGCAGCGGGGTTCGTGTTCAGCTGGCTGCGTCGGCGCAGCGGCAGCTTGATCGCGCCGATCGCCCTGCACTGGTCGTGCAATGGATTGGGAGCCTTAGCCGCCGCCCTCGTCTGGCAGCTATCCACCTAAGGCGGGCCTACACCAGCAGCACTGCGGCCCCGGCGATGCGGCCGGCGCTGAGATCCGACAATGCTCGATCAGCTTGTGCTAGCGGGTATTCCGGCGTCGTCACCGCGATGTGATGCTGCCCCGCGAAATCCAGAAACGCGCGCGCGTCGGCGCGGGTATTGGAGGTGACCGAACGGATCTGGCGTTCCTGGAATAGGTGGCGCTGGTAGTTGAGTGGTGGGATATCGCTGAGGTGGATCCCGGCGATCGCCAACGTGCCACCACGATCCAGGGCCTGCAGGGCCGGCAGCACCAAATCGCCGACCGGAGCGAACAGGATGGCCGCATCCAGTGGCACTGGCGGCGGGTCGCCGGCGTCTTGCGCCGATGCGGCGCCGAGTTCCAGCGCCAGTTCCCGGGCGCGCACGCCCCGTGTCATCACATGGACTTCGGCGCCTTGTGCCAGCGCGACCTGAGCGGTGATGTGTGCGCTGCCGCCGAATCCGTAGAGCCCGAGGCGGCCACCGGACGGCAGTTCGGCGCGCAACAATGCGCGATACCCGATGATGCCTGCGCACAACAGCGGAGCAAGTTCGGTGTCGCTGTAGCCGCTGGGCAACTGATGGGCGTAAGCCGCTGGGACAGTGGCGAATTCAGCATAACCACCGTCGGCGTCCCAACCGGTGTAGCGCGACTCCGGGCACAAGTTTTCGTTGCCCCGGCGACAGTATTTGCATACCCCGCAGGTGTGACGCAGCCACGCGATGCCGACCCGATCTCCTACCGCGAACGTGTCTTTGGCGTCCGGCCCCACCTCGACAACCTCCCCCACCACCTCGTGGCCCGGCGTCACATGTTTGCGGTGCACGGGCAGATCACCCTCTGCCACGTGCAGGTCGGTGCGACACACCCCGCACGCACGCACGGCCACCAACAATTCGGCCGGCCCAGGCCGCGGCACCTCGGTGGTAACACGCTCCAGCGGGCCCGTTTCCATCGGCCCGGGTCGACGGACCCGCCACGCGCTCATCGTCGTTGTGGTCGGCCCTGATGCCATTACTCCATGATGCCGCGGCCTGTCAATTGCCCAACGGGCTGCGGCTGCAAGGTGTCTGGTACGGCTACAAAGTTCGTGTGCGTGACGTGACGAGCTTGTAGATCAACAGCAAGATGACTGCGCCTATCAGCGCCCCGAGGAACGAGTGCTTGATCGGTGGGTGGATGTCGAAGTGGTGGGGCGCGAATACCATGCTGCCCAGCGTGCCGCCGACGTAACTACCCGCGATGCCGAGTAGCGCTGTGGCGATCCAGCCCATGGGCTGCCTGCCGGGCACGATAAGCCGCGCGATGAAGCCGACGATGAGACCGAGGATGATCATCCAGATGATGTGCAGGACCACGACCCGCTCCTTCGAGTTCTGCTAGCTAAGCCCGCGCAATGCCAGTCCAGTGCAGGCACCGCCAGTCGATGTATCGCGTCAGCGTAACGACTACGGTGCCGACGTGGGCGCGGTCGGTTTAACTGCAGTCGAAATGTTAGGTGGGAATTCGCGGTCCGCTCAGGTCGAAAGCGAGGCTGCCGGGGCGGGTGCGCCGGCCGGAGTCCCCGCGGGCGCCTGATTGGGCTGCGCAGGCGCGTTGGGAGGTGGGGCCCCCGGCGCCGCTGGAGCAGCGGGTGCCGGGGCTGCCGGAGCTGGAGCAGCGGGTGCCGGGGCTGCCGGAGCCGGCGGAGGCGTCCATGGGCGAATCGACTCGGCCAGCACCTTAGCGGCGGTCTTGTCCACCGGGTTGTTCGCGGTGCCGAGCCACACCACGAACCACCGCTGATTCTGCTGGTTTTGCTGCGCCCCTTGTCGGTTGCCGGATGCGGACGGACCGACCACGCCCGTCCAGATCTGACCGTTCGGCTTGCTGGTGTCGGAGAACTTCACCTCGTAATAGGAGGCGCTGCCGGACACACCGTTGCCGCTGAGCGGGGTGCTTTCCTGGTTGATCCGGGTCCCGGGGTACGGCATGAAGAACTCCCCCATGTCCGAGCCCAGCCGGGTTGCGGCCTTAGCGTTGTCGGGTTCGGCGCTGGCGTAGAGCTTTTGATCCAGTCGGCCGAGCACGATGCGGGTGTCGTTGGCGACCGGCGGCGGCTGACCCGGCGAGGGCGGTTGGCCAGTCTCCTTGCTGAGCAGCGCCGACCCGTAGTCGAGATGGCTGGCATCCGATTCCACCCAGCCCGCGGGAATGACGTAGCTGAAGCCACCGGCGACATTGTTGACCCGGCCGGCCTCGGCTGCGTTGGGATCTGCCGCGGGCGCGGCGTTGGGATCGGTTGCCGACGGAGCTGCGGCCGGATCCGCTGGCGGGGGTGCCGGGGCGTTGGTGCTCGGCGGAGCGGGCGGTGGATCGGCGTTTGCCGTGGCCGCGGGCACCGCAACTGTGATGGCGCCGGCACCGGTCAGCGCCGCGATCGCCAGCGCCGCCGCGACGCCCCTGTGGCGTGTTTGGTTCGGATCCCCCTGCTTCATGGCGAAGAACCTACCGTGTTACAGCCGTGACGCAAGTGCGTCCTGCTGAGAAGCGTGATTTCGCGTCGCGTGGCCACAGGGCAACTCGCCGCGCCCCACCGGCGACTCAGGCCGTGGGTTGCGGTGTCGGGCGCGTCGGATAGAGGGTCACCTCCTGCGCCTTGACCGCGAACCACACCCGCTGACCCGGGGTCAGCCCCAACTCCACTGCGGCGTCGACGGTGATATCGGCCGCCAATCCCGGGGCGCCGTCAGGCTGCTCCCCGCCCCGGACCCGCAGCGAACTTCCACGCGAATCCAGTTCGGCCACAGTCACTTCCACTGCGTTGCGGGGACTGCCGTGTGGCGCTTCCCGATACACGGCCACCGCAGCAGGCGCGAACACAGCCACCGCAGCCTGCCCACAGGCGAGATCCTCAGCCGCCGTGCCCTGCCAGAGCGCACCGGATCGCGCATGCAGTGCCCCGTCGGGCCCGATCGTGCCGTTGACCAGGTTGACTCCCGCGATGCGGGCACCGAAATGGCTGCGCGGCGCGGTCAGCACGTCAGCCACCGGACCGGTCTCGGCGACCCTGCCGGACTCGAGCACGAGCACCCGGTCGGCCAGCGTGAACACGTCCAGCAGGTCGTGGGTCACCAGCACGGTGGCACGCGCGTCGCGGCTGACAACCTTGCGCAGCACCGCGCGGACCGCGCCGCCGCGCCGACGTCGAGGCCGGCGAGCGGTTCGTCGAGCAACAACGCATCCGGTTCGGCCGCCAGCGCCCGTGCGATCGCGACACGCTGCGCCTGGCCGCCGGAGAGCTGCCGCGGCCTGCGGTCAGCCAGCTCCTCGGCGTCGACTTCGCGCAGCCAACGCCGCGCCGACTCCCTGCACCGACGACGCAGGCCGCGCCATCCCCGGCGCCCACTATGGCGCAGCCCGAACGCCACGTTCGCTGCCACGCTCAGGTGCGGAAACAGCAACGGATCCTGCGGCAACAGCCCGACCCGACGATTATGTGTTGCTATGTCAATCCCGGTCGCGGTGTCGGTGAGCACGCGCTCGCCCAGCCGCACCAGCCCCTCGTCAGGCCGGACCAGTCCGGCGATGACGTGCAGCGCGGTCGACTTGCCGGCGCCGTTTGGACCCAGCACGGCCAGCACTTCGCCCGGCTCGACGGAGAACTCCACATCGAGGCCCCGGTCGGCCACCACCGCGCGCAGCCGCAAGCCGCTCATGGTGCGACGCCGGCTCCGGTCAGCCGCCGGGTGCCGATCCCCAGCACCACCAGTGCGGCCACCGCCACCAGCAGGATCGACAACGCCACCGCCGCGTTGGCGTCAGTGACTCGCTGCAGATAGATCTCCAGCGGCAGTGTCCGGGTGACCCCTTGCCGGGAACCGGCGAACGTCAACGTCGCGCCGAACTCGCCCAGCGAACGGGCGAACGCGAGGACTGCCCCGGACACCAGGCCGGGCATCAGCAGCGGCAGCGTCACCCGCCACCACACCGCGCTGGGCCGGGCCCCCAATGTCGCTGCAACGAGCTCATAGTCGCTGCCCGCGGTGCGGGCCGCACCTTCCAGCGCGATCACGAGAAACGGCAACGAGACAAAGGTTTGCGCCAGCACCACCGCGGCGGTGGTGAACGCGATGTGGATGCCGGCGGCCTCTAAGTAGCGCCCGATCAACCCGAGCCGGCCGAACGCGTACAGCAACGCGATACCACCGACCACCGGTGGCAGCACCAGCGGCAACAACACCAGGGGCCGCAACAGCCGCACCAGCGACGCCGTGCTGCGGGCCAGCACGAGGGCCATCGGCACCCCGAACAGAATGCACAGCGCGGTGCTGGCGGTAGCGGTCTTGACGCTCAACAGCAGGGCGGTCTTGGACGAAGGGCTGGTAATCAATGACCAAAAGTGTGGCCAATCCACCTTGACGGCGATCGCCACCAGCGGCGACGCCACGAACGCCATCCCCGCGCCTGCGGGCACATACACCCAGCGCGGCAGACCGGCAGCCCCGTTCAACGCCCACCGTCAGGGTTTGGCAAAGCCCGCTTGGTGCAGGGCTTTCTGACCTGTCTCACCAGTCACCGTGTCGACGAACTTCTGCGCCAGCTGCGCTTGCAGCGAACGTTGCAGCACCGCGATGGGATAGACGTTTCGCGCCGCGGCTGCTTCGGGGACGCTCACCGTTGTCACCTTCGTGCCGGCGTTGATCGCGTCGGTGAGGTAAACCAGCCCGGCGTCGGCCTGACCGCTGGTGACCTTGTTGAGGACGTCGGTGACGTTGGGTTCCTCGCTGGCCGGGTTGAGATGCACGCCGGTGGTGTTCTCGATGCGCAGGGTGGCGGCGCCGCAGGGCACCGGCTGCTGGCATACCACCACGTCGAGCCCCGGCTTGGTGAGATCGGCGAACGACTCGACCTGCTTGGGATTGCCCGGGGCGGTGACGATGACCAGTGTGTTCGAGGCGAAATTGACCGGCTTGCCGGCCAGCAGTCCGGCCGTGGCGACCTTGTCCATTTGCGCGGTGTCGGCGGAGGCGAAGACGTCGGCGCTCGCGCCCTGGGTCAACTGGGTCGCCAGTTCCGAGGAACCTGCGTAAGTGATATCGACGGTGGCTCCGGGGTTCTCTGCCTTGAACCGCGCTGCGATCGTGTCGAACGTCGGTCGCAGGGATGCGGCGGCGAACACGAGAAGCGGCTTCGCCGCCGACGGCGACGACTGTGTGGTGGGCGAAGTGGACGGTGCCGTCGAGCGGCATCCCGTCAGCCCCGCCACCAGCAGCATGGACGCCAAACCCGCCAGCACCAATTTCCGCCGCATGAGAGTGCACCCTAACGGCAGGTGCGGCAGCTCGAGGACGCGCGGGCCGGAAGCGTCTCATCCAAACAGTGCCAAATAGTTATGTAACTGGTGTTTGCGCCAGGCGAGCCGGAGTTCCACCGCTAGCTACTGTCCAGTAACATCAATTGCGTACGCCACCACTCGCTGGAAATCGCCAGGTGCTTCGGTGGTGTTCAGCGTGGAACACGAGGAGGTCATGGCAGTGGAGGTGCTGGTCACCGGCGGCGACACCGAGCTGGGACGCACGGTTGCGGGAGGCTTCCGCGACGCCGGCCACAAGGTGACGCTGGCAGGCGCACGCCGCGACGATCTCGAAGTAGCCGCCAAGGAACTCGACGCGGATGCCATCGTGTGCGACAACACCGACGCCGCGAGCCTGGCCGAGGTTCGTGGGCTCTTCCCGCATCACCTGGACACCATCGTCAACGTGCCCGCCCCGCGCTGGGATGGCGGCGACCCGCGCGCCTACTCGCTGTCCGACCTGGGCCGCGCGTGGCGTCAGGCTTTCGACGTGACCGTGCTCTCCGCGGTGCTGACCGTGCAAACCGTGGGCGATCATCTGCGCTCGGGTGGCTCGATCATCGGCGTGGTCGCGGAAAACCCGCAGCCCGGCAGCGCCGACGCGGCGGTCAAAGCCGCATTGTCCAACTGGGTCGCCGGTCAGGCGAATGTGTTCGGCACCCGCGGAATCACCGTCAACGCGGTTGCCTCCGGGCGTGGCGTGCAGCCCGGCTACGAAGGACTGACCCGCACGCCACCTCCTGTCGCGGCTGAAATCACTCGGCTGGCAGTGTTTCTCACGACGTCTGCAGCGCGCCACATCACCGGCCAGACACTGCACGTCAGCCACGGCGCCATGGCGCATTTCGACTAACAGCCCAGTATTCGCGAGGTTGGCCCGCTACGGTACTAGCGTGGCTATCCGACTGGGACTACAGATCCCCAACTTCTCCTACGGCACCGGCGTAACCGAACTGTTCCCGACTGTCGTCGCACAAGCCCAAGAAGCCGAATCAGCGGGATTCGACGCTGTCTTTGTCATGGACCACTTCTATCAGCTGCCGGTGCTGGGTTCGCCTGACCAGCCCATGCTCGAGGCCTACACGACGTTGGGCGCATTGGCGACTGCGACCAAGCGAATTCAGTTGGGGGCCTTGGTAACCGGCAACACTTACCGCAATCCGGCGCTACTCGCAAAAATCATCACCACGCTCGACGTGGTAAGCGCAGGCCGGGCGATACTGGGCATCGGTACCGGCTGGTTCGAGCTTGAACACCGCCAATTAGGTTTCGAGTTCGGCACTTTCACCGACCGGTTCAATCGGCTCGAGGAGGCGCTGCAGATCGTCGACCCGATGATCAAAGGCGAGCGGCCGACGTTTTCCGGTACGTGGTACACGGCCGAACAGGCGATAGCCGAGCCGCGCTACCGCGACCGCATCCCGATTTTGGTCGGTGGCAGCGGCGAGAAGAAGACATTCTCGATCGCCGCCCGCTACGCCGATCATCTTAACATCATCGGCGGATTCAACGAGCTGGCAGGCAAGCTCGACGCTCTGGCCAAGCGGTGTGACGAAGCCAGCCGCGACCGTTCCTCGCTGGAAACCAGCATGCTGCTGACCGTGCTAGTTGACGAGAACGCCTCACCCGACGCCGTTCCCGACCAGATGAGTCAGCGCATGGTGGCGGGCGGTCCGGCCCAGATCGCCGAGCAGGTCAAAACGAAGGCGCTTGACGCAGGACTCGACGGCGTGATCATCAACATTCCGTTCTACCGCCCGGGGGTCGTCACCGCCGTTGCCGAGGCGCCGCGGCCGCTAGTCGGTTTGTAACCGAAACGGCGCTGCGCCGCGTCATGTGGCTGATCACACAGACGTCAACGCGGCCAGCGGCCAACCGTGCCGACTACGGTGTAACTGAACCGCAGTCGCCGTCAGGAGCAACGCCAACCTATGAGTGCCCACACCGAAGCCAGTGCTGCGCCCGGTCGTCGTCACCAGGTCGTCATCATCGGATCCGGATTCGGCGGACTCAACGCGGCCAAGAAGCTCAAGAGGGCCGACGTCGACATCAAGCTGATCGCCCGCACCACCCATCACCTGTTTCAGCCGCTGCTGTATCAGGTTGCGACGGGGATCATCTCCGAAGGAGAGATCGCCCCGCCGACGCGGGTGGTGCTGCGTCGACAGCGCAACGTACAGGTGTTGCTCGGCGACGTCACCCACATCGACCTGGCGGGCAGATACGTTGTCTCCGAACTGCTGGGCCACACCTACACCACGCACTATGACAGCCTGATCGTCGCGGCGGGGGCAGGCCAGTCCTACTTCGGCAACGACCACTTCGCCGAATTCGCGCCCGGCATGAAATCCATTGACGACGCACTGGAGCTGCGCGGCCGGATCCTCAGCGCATTTGAGCAGGCCGAACGCTCCAGCGATCCGGAACGGCGAAAAAAACTGCTGACGTTTACGGTCATCGGCGCCGGGCCGACCGGTGTGGAAATGGCCGGGCAAATCGCCGAATTGGCCGAGTACACATTGAAAGGCGCCTTCCGGCACATCGACCCCACCACCGCGCGGGTGATCCTGCTCGACGCCGCTCCGGCCGTCCTGCCCCCGATGGGCGAGAAGCTGGGCAAGAAGGCGGCCGCGCGGTTGGAGAAGATGGGCGTTGAAATCCAGCTCGGCGCCATGGTCACCGATGTCGACCGCAACGGCATCACCGTCAAGGACTCCGACGGCACAATCCGTCGCATCGAATCCGCCTGCAAAGTGTGGTCGGCGGGGGTCTCGGCAAGCCCGCTGGGCCGCGATCTCGCCGAGCAGTCGGGTGTCGAACTTGATCGTTCCGGCCGGGTCAAGGTGTTGCCCGACCTGACCATCCCGGGGCACCCGAACGTGTTCGTCGTCGGCGACATGGCTGCCGTCGAGGGTGTTCCGGGCGTGGCCCAGGGCGCCATCCAGGGCGGCAAGTACGCGGCCAACACGATCAAAGCCGAACTCGCCGGGGCCGATCCGGCGGCCCGTGAGCCGTTCCAATACTTCGATAAGGGTTCGATGGCCGCTGTGGCGCGGTTTTCCGCGGTGGCGAAAATCGGTCCGCTGGAGTTCGGGGGATTCATCGCCTGGTTGATTTGGCTGGTGCTGCACCTGGCCTACCTGATCGGTTTCAAGTCGAAGCTCACCACGTTGCTGTCGTGGACGGTGACGTTCCTGAGCACCCGCCGCGGCCAGCTCACCATCACCGAGCAACAGGCATTCGCCCGCACCCGCCTCGAGCAATTGGCGGTGCTGGCAGCCGAGGCGCACCGCGGTGAGACCAGGGTGGCCAGCTAGCTGCCCGGTTCAGCGTGGAGGTTCTGCAGGCGAACCTGGCCGCGGGCAACTGGCCTCTCGTCGGCGTCGGTGATCGTGACCAGCCACAGCTGCTGAAGTCGGCCGCGGTGCACCGGAGTGGCGGTGCCGTACACGGTTCCCGCGCGGATGGCGCGCAGGAAGTCGGTGTTGTTATTGACACCCACGACCGAGCCGCCGCCGTGCGCGTTAAGCCAGGCCCATGCGGACACGCTGGCCAAGCTTTCGATCATCGAGCAGTAGACGCCGCCGTGCACGATTCCCATGGGCTGCAACAGTTTCGGCTGAATCTCCAGCTGGGCTCGCGCGCCATCGGGACTCAATTCAGTGAAAGTCAGCCCGATCTCGTTGTCGAACGGGGCAGTGAAATCCGGCGGCAGCGCCGAGTCGGGCAGCGGGTGCACGCCCTTGTGTCTACACCATGGACCCTCCGATGCCGGCGACCGGAGGCCGGTAGACGCGGGCGAGCCCCGCGCCGATAGCACGGGGCTCGCCGATCGAGTTGACCGGGGGTCACTGCAGCCCTCAGGACTCTGCCACGGTCATTTCTGTCGCTCGACCCCCTCAGCATAGGCAAGGCTGCCCTAATTTGGCAAGGCTTAACGAAGGCTGCGAGCGCCGGCGCCGAAACGAGGGGCCTCGCACCGGCAGACCGAAGTCGACCAGCGCCTCGAGCACTGCCTGACCCCGCCGCATGCCGGTGAGCTCGCAGGTGCCCGCCAGCTGCGGCACTTGTGTGGCAGCCGTGACCACCGCCGACCCGACCAGCTGCCACATTGTCGCCAGCGGGATCGCCGCCGCGCTGACCGCGTGCAGTTTGGCGAACAACGGCGCCAGGGTGCGATGGCAGCGGTGTGCTACCCATACGGCGAGCGCGGATTCGCTGGGCAGCCGCACCACCGGCTCCCGCAATTCCGTGTCGTCAGCCAGCCCGCGCAGCGTGGGGTCGACGACCGCGACCCAGTCGATCGTGCCCTCGGCGTCGACATGGACCCATAGGTTCTCCAAGCCGGGGTCCCAGGCCCGTCCTTCCAGGACCACCAGGGCCACCACTCGTCCGATCACCGTGTGGACCAGGGTGTCTGCCAGCTGCCGGGCTGCGGCACGACGGTCCATGTCGGCGGCGGCATTGTCGAACATCACCTGCAGCCGGTCGGTGGTCAGCGCGGACGCCAGCGGCCACCATCGACGCCGGCAGACGTCGGCCAGGACCGCGACGCCGTAGACCCGCGGGCACGCTGGGTACAGGCCGCGAAGCCGCCGGCTTGAGTCATGCAGTGGCAGCGGGCAGTCGATGGCCATCCCGGCGATCAGCGGATCGTCGTTTAGCACAGGCACAACCACCTCCGTCGCTATATAGGTTAGGCTAACCATACTGATGTTGCGGACGCCGGCGCTGTGACGACGATCACACCGGCCGCGGTATGGCGGCGGTGTTCGGCGCGGCCTGGTGTGTTGGGTTGGGCTGCCGCGGGCGTGTGCGCAGCGCTGCGGTTTCGGTACGACCGTCAGTAGTAAGCGGCGGTAGGCTGTTTGCAGTTGCGGAGGAGATGACGAACCATGGCCAAGCTGACGCGTCTGGGGGATCTGGAGCGTGCCGTGATGGACCACCTATGGTCTGAGCCCGAGCCCCAAACAGTCCGCCAGGTCCACGAGGCGTTGTCGGCGCATCGCGATCTGGCCTACACCACCGTGATGACGGTGTTGCAACGGTTGGCCAAGAAGAATCTGGTCTCCCAGATCCGCGACGACCGGGCGCATCGGTACGCGCCCATGCACAGCCGTGACGAGCTGGTCGCCGGGCTCATGGTCGACGCGCTGGATCAGGCGGCGGACTCGGGCAGCCGGCAGGCTGCGTTAGTGCATTTCGTGGAGCGGGTCGGCGCTGACGAAGCCGACGCGCTTCGGCGTGCGCTCGACGAATTGGAAGCCGGCCACCGCAAAACCCCACCTGCTAGCGCGGGGCCGGAGGGCTGAGGGAGACTGGCAGCGTGTCCGCGCTGGCCTTCACCATTCTCGCGGCGCTGCTGGTCGGCCCGGTACCGGCCCTGTTGGCGCGTGCCAACTGGCCGCTGCGGGCTCCGCGGGCCACGGTCGTGTTGTGGCAAGCGATCGCGCTGGCCGCGGTGCTTTCGGCGTTCAGTGCTGGTATCGCGATTGCCAGCCGACTGTTGATGCCCGGCCCTGACGGGCGGCCGACTGCCAGCGTCGTCGGCGGTATCGGGCGGCTCGGCTGGCCGTTGTGGACGCTGTACGTCGGCGTGTTCACCCTCACCGTACTGGTCGGCGCGCGACTGGCAATCGCGGTGCTGCGGGTAGCGATCGGCACCCGGCGGCGGCGTGCTCACCACCGCATGCTGGTCGACCTGCTCGGCGTCGCCGGCCACGGGGTGCCCGCCCGGGTCGGCGCGAGGGCCCGCGACCTGCGCATCCTCGGGGTGGCGCAACCGCTCGCTTACTGTCTGCCCGGTGTACGCAGCCGCGTGGTGCTCAGCGAAGGCACGCTGGCCACCCTCACCGACGCCGAGGTCGCGGCCATTCTCAGCCACGAGCGCGCACACCTGCGGGCCCGCCACGACCTGGTTCTCGAGGGATTCACCGCGGTGCACGCCGCGTTTCCCCGGCTTGTGCGCAGCGCCGGGGCACTCGATGCCGTGCAGCTGCTTGTCGAGCTGCTCGCTGACGACGCGGCGGTGCGCACCGCAGGACGCACTCCCCTGGCCCGTGCGCTGGTAGCCTGCGCGTCCGGTCAGACGCCGTCGGCGGCGCTGGCCGCCGGCGGTCCCAGCACCGTGCTGCGCGTGCGCCGGCTCTCGGGGCGGGGTAACAGTCGCGCGCTGGCCGCGGCGGTCTACGCGGCCGCGGCGGCGGTGCTGGTGGTGCCCACGGTCGCGTTGGCGATCCCGTGGCTGATCGAGCTGCAGCGGCTGTTCATCGCCTAGAGTGACGGCTTTGGAATACGCGGGGATGGCCGAATCGTGCTGTGCCACAGTGTTCGGTGAAAGGCTTGACGAAAGCCCCGAGCCTGAGAGGCGAAACAGATGAGCTCGTCGCGATCTACCGCCGCTACTGTTGGCACCGCACAGATCGGGGTCACCGGCTTGGCGGTGATGGGATCGAATGTCGCCCGCAACTTCGCGCGCCACGGCTACACGGTCGCAGTGCACAACCGGACCGTCGCCAAAACCGATGCCCTGCTCAAGGATCACGGTGCCGAGGGCAACTTCGTGCGCAGCGAAACGATCCCGGAATTCCTTGCCGCACTGGAAAAGCCGCGGCGAGTGCTGATTATGGTCAAGGCCGGTGAGCCCACCGACGCCGTGATCAATGAACTCGCCGACGCGATGGAGCCCGGCGACATCATCATCGACGGCGGCAACGCGCTCTACACCGACACCATCCGCCGCGAGAAGGCGATGGCCGAGCGCGGGCTGCACTTCGTCGGCGCCGGCATCTCCGGCGGCGAGGAAGGTGCGCTGAACGGCCCGTCGATCATGCCCGGTGGGCCGCCGGAGTCCTACAAGTCGCTGGGGCCGCTGCTTGAGGAGATCTCCGCCCATGTGGACGGGGTGCCGTGCTGCACCCACATCGGCCCCGACGGCTCAGGGCATTTCGTCAAAATGGTGCACAACGGCATCGAGTACTCCGATATGCAGCTCATCGGCGAGGCCTACCAGCTGCTGCGCGACGGGTTGGGGATGACCGCACCGCAGATCGCCGATGTCTTCAGCGAGTGGAACACCGGCGACCTCGACAGCTACCTCGTCGAGATCACCGCAGACGTGCTGCGCCAGATCGACGCCAAGACCGGCCGGCCGCTTGTCGACGTCATCGTCGACGAGGCCGAGCAGAAAGGCACCGGGCGCTGGACCGTCAAGTCGGCCCTGGACCTGGGGGTGCCGGTCACCGGCATCGCCGAAGCGGTGTTCGCCCGCGCGCTGTCGGGATCGGTGGCCCAGCGCAAGGCCACCACTGGGCTGGCGTCGGGCCGGCTCGGCGAAAAACCAAGTGATCCTGACACTTTCACCGAGAACGTCCGCCAGGCTCTCTACGCTTCCAAGATCGTCGCGTATTCGCAGGGCTTCAACCAGATCCAAGCCGGCAGCGCTGAGTACGGCTGGGACATCAATCTGGGCGACCTGGCGACCATCTGGCGCGGCGGCTGCATCATCCGGGCGAAGTTCCTCAACCGGATCAAGGAGGCCTTCGACGCCGACCCCAACTTGGCCAGCCTGCTCGTCGCGCCGTATTTCCGCAGCGCCGTCGAATCGGCGATCGACAGTTGGCGCCGTGTGGTGTCCACCGCCACCCAACTGGGTATCCCGATCCCCGGGTTCTCCTCGGCGCTGTCGTACTACGACGCGTTGCGCACCGAGCGTCTGCCGGCGGCGCTCACGCAGGCCCAGCGAGACTTCTTCGGCGCGCACACCTATGCCCGCATCGACGCCCCGGGGAAGTTCCACACGCTGTGGAGCGGTGACCGCAGCGAGGTACCCGCCTAACACCTATGGGGGACAATCGATATCGATGAGGTTCCTTGACGGGCACCGACCCGGCTACGACTTGACCTACGACGACGTCTTCATCGTGCCCAACCGCTCCGACGTGGCGTCGCGGTTCGACGTCGATCTGTCCACCTGCGACGGTTCGGGCACCACGATCCCGGTGGTGGTCGCCAACATGACCGCGGTGGCGGGCCGCCGGATGGCCGAGACGGTGGCCCGCCGCGGCGGCCTGGTCATTCTGCCGCAAGATCTTCCGATCACCGCGGTGGAGCAGACGGTGCAATTCGTCAAAAGCCGGGACCTGGTCGTCGACACCCCGGTGATGCTGGCTCCCGACGATTCGGTTTCCGATGCCACCGCGCTGATCCACAAACGCGCCCACGGCGCCGCCGTCGTGGTCTTCGAGGGCCGGCCGATCGGGTTGGTGACCGAGGCGTCGTGCGTCGGTGTGGATCGTTTCGCCCGGGTCCGTGACGTTGCCACCACCGACTTTGTCACCGCGCCGGTGGGCACCGACCCGCGCAAGGTGTTTGACCTGCTAGAGCACGCGCCAATAGACGTGGCGGTGCTGACGGCCGAGGACGGCACCTTGGCTGGGGTGCTGACCCGGACTGGGGCACTGCGAGCCGGTATCTACACGCCAGCCACCGACGCGGCCGGCCGGCTGCGCATCGGGGCGGCGATCGGCATCACCGGCGACGTGGGCGCCAAGGCCCAAGCCCTGGTTGACGCTGGCGTCGACATTCTCGTCATCGACACCGCGCACGGACATCAGGTCAAGGCGTTGGATGCCATCAAGATCGTCTCGTCGCTGGAGTTGGGGGTGCCGCTGGTGGCGGGCAATGTGGTGTCGGCTGAGGGCACTCGGGACCTGGTCAGCGCGGGCGCGGATATCGTCAAGGTCGGCGTTGGCCCCGGCGCGATGTGCACCACCCGGATGATGACCGGCGTCGGACGCCCACAGTTTTCCGCTGTCGTCGAATGTGCTTGTGAGGCAAGGAAACTCGATCGCCACGTGTGGGCCGACGGCGGGGTCCGCCACCCCCGGGATGTGGCGCTGGCGCTGGCGGCCGGTGCGTCGAACGTGATGATCGGCTCGTGGTTTGCCGGCACCTACGAATCGCCCGGCGATCTGATGCGCGACCGCGACGACCGGCCCTACAAGGAGAGCTACGGCATGGCGTCCAAGCGAGCGGTGGTGGCCCGCACCGCCGGCGAGAGCGCGTTCGACCGTGCCCGCAAAGCGTTGTTCGAGGAAGGCATTTCGACGTCGCGGATGGGGCTGGACCCCGACCGCGGCGGAGTCGAGGACCTCATCGACCACATCACGTCCGGGGTGCGCAGCACCTGCACCTATGTCGGGGCGTCGAACCTGACCGAGCTGCACGAGCGGGCGGTGATCGGGGTGCAGTCGCCGGCGGGCTTCGCCGAGGGCCACCCGTTGCCATTCGGCTGGTGAGCAGTATCGGCAGCGGTATTGGCTACCATGTGTAACTTCACACGCGCCGCATCGAGGGAAAGGGACGTCGTGCCGCAGGCACCCGTCGAGACCCCCGGCTGCCGGGCCGATCGGTCGCGCGTTGTGCGGCGGGCCCGCCGATGAACGCCGCCGTTACCCTGGTGAGCCTGCTGGCGATCGTGGCACTCACCGTCGGCACCGCAATGTTCGTGGCGGCCGAGTTCTCGCTGACCACCTTGGAGCGCAGCACGGTCGACGCCAACGCGCGCCGCGGCGCCCGGCGCGACAAGTATGTGCAGCGCGCGCACCGGACACTCGCGTTTCAACTTTCCGGCGCCCAATTGGGTATCTCGATCACCACGCTGATCACCGGCTACCTCACCGAGCCGCTGGTGGCCGAGGTGCCACATCCGGAGCTGGATGCGATCGGTATGCCGGACCGGCTCGCCGATGCCCTCACGACATTCGTTGCGCTGGCGCTCGTCACGTCGTTGTCGATGGTGGTCGGCGAGCTGGTGCCCAAATACCTGGCGATCGCGCGCCCGCTGCCCACCGCGCGCGCGGTCGCGGGACCCCAGCTGCTGTTTTCGCTGGCGTTCAAACCCGCCATCCGGATGACGAACAACACCGCGAACTGGATCCTGCGCAAACTGGGCATCGAACCGGCCCAGCGGCTGCGGTCGGCCCGCTCGCCGCGCGAATTGGTGTCGCTGGTGCGCACGTCGGCGCGCAGCGGGTCGCTGGACCCTGTCACCGCGGCGCTGGTGAGCCGCTCGCTGCAGTTCGGCACGCTGACGGCCGAAGAGCTGATGACGCCGCGGTCGAAGATCGTGGCGCTGCAGACCGACAACACCGTCGCCGACCTGGTGGCCGCCGCCACCGAGACCGGGTTCTCGCGGTTCCCGATCGTCGACGGCGACCTTGACGAGACCGTTGGCATCGTGCACGTCAAACAGGTCTTCCAGGTCGCGCCCGCGGACCGCGCGCACACCAAGCTGACCGCGGTCGCCCAGCCGGTCGCGGTGGTGCCCTCGACCCTGGACGGCGACGCGGTGATGGCCCAGATCCGGGCGAACGGCCTGCAGACCGCGCTGGTCGTCGACGAGTACGGCGGCACCGCCGGGATGGTCACCGTGGAGGATCTGATCGAGGAGATCGTCGGCGATGTGCGCGACGAGCACGACGACGCCACCCCGGATGTGGTCGCGGCGGGCAACGGGTGGCGGGTGTCGGGCCTGCTGCGCATCGACGAGGTAGCCGCGGCCACCGGTTATCGCGCACCCGAAGGCGAATACGAGACGATCGGCGGGTTAGTGCTTCAACAGCTCGGCCACATACCCGTGGCCGGTGAAACGGTCGAACTGACCGCGTTCGAACCCGACGGCCCATCGGACAACTCGGTTCGCTGGCAGGCAAAGGTGGTCCGGATGGACGGCCGCCGCATCGACCTGCTCGAGCTGACCGAACTGGGTCGTCGTAGCGATGGCCACAGCCAGCGAGGCCGCTGATGCGCGACCTAGTCGACGTGCTGCTGACCGTGCTGCTGGTCGGCGCCAACGCGTTTTTCGTCGGCGCCGAGTTCTCGCTCATCTCGGTGCGACGCGACCGGCTGGAGGCCCTCGCCGAGCAGGGCAGAGCCAGTGCGGCCACGGTGATTCGGGCCGGCGAGCGACTGCCGCTGATGTTCGCCGGAGCCCAATTCGGCATCACGGTGTCCTCGATCCTGCTGGGCCGCATCGGGGAACCCGCGGTCGCCGACCTGTTGCACACCCCATTGGCGTTGCTGCACGTATCGGGTGCGCTGCTGCACACCGTGTCGTTTGTGGTCGCACTGGCGGTTGTGGTGACGCTGCACGTGTTGCTGGGCGAGATGGTGCCCAAGAACATCGCGATCGCCGGCCCGGAGAAGGCCGCGATGTTGCTGGTTCCGCCGTATCTGGCCTACGTGCGGGCGGTGCGCCCGCTGATCGGGTTCTACAACTGGAGTGCCACCGCGATCCTGCGGCTGCTGCGTGTGCCGCCGAAAGACGAGCTCGACGTCACAGTGTCCACGGTTGAGCTCAGCGAGATGATCGCCGAATCGGTGTCGGAGGGGTTGCTGGATCGCGACGAACACACCCGGCTCACCCGGGCGCTGCAAATCCGCAACCGCGTTGTCGCCGACGTCGCCGTCCCGGTCCGTGATGTTCGCGCGGTGCGGGTGGCCCGGGCGGGCTCGGGGCCGACGGTGGGCGCGGTCGAAGAGGCGGTGGCCGACACCGGCTACTCCCGGTTCCCCGTGGTGGATCTTGGCGGCAGGTTCATCGGGTATCTGCACATCAAGGACGTGTTGTCGCTGGGCCCGCCGGAACTGCAAGACCCACAGGCGCTGATCGATCTTTCCGTGGTGCGCCCACTGCCGCAGATTCCGGCGTCACTGCCGCTGCCGGAAGCGCTGTCACGCTTGCGGCGCAGCAAAAGCCATCTGGCGCTGGCAACCTCCGACGATCGGAAAGTCGTCGCGATGGTTGCGCTGGAGGACTTGGTGGAAGACCTGGTCGGCACGGTTCGGGACGGAACGCACCGTGTCTGAGCTTGGCCAGCCCGCCACGACACTTGCCGCGAGGGAGTGGACCGCGCGGGCCGACGACTACCGCCGCCGGGTCGACGAATTCTTGGCCCCACACGACAAGCGCCGTCGCGCCGGCGAGTCGCATCCGGTGTGGGATTTTTTGTTCAGCTACTACACCCTGCGGCCCGGCCGCCTGCGGTGCTGGCATCCCGGCTTCGGCGTGGTGCTCACCGGCCAGGAGGCGCTTCGCCGCTACCGGGGCCGCTGTGGCTACACCGTGGTCGGCGACGGCGTCACCGTCAGTGACGCC
The DNA here is from genome assembly GCF_009936235.1 of Mycobacterium xenopi. NCBI lineage: Bacteria > Bacillati > Actinomycetota > Actinomycetes > Mycobacteriales > Mycobacteriaceae > Mycobacterium > Mycobacterium xenopi. The sequence continues at coordinate 2,636,855 of NZ_AP022314.1, forward strand.
TATCTGCGCAGCCGGCTCGATGTTGTGCGGTTCGTCGCCCAGCTGCTGGCTGCGACGGCACAGCGGCCAGCTCAGCTGAACTGCTTCGGGCTGCACGAATGGGCCATGGTGTATCGCAGCGCCGCTGTGCGCCACGATCGTGTGCCGCTACGGCTGTCCGGTGCGGCCATCGACACGGTCGTCGAGTCAATGCCGTTGCGCTGCACGCATTTTGACGCGTTTCGCTTCTTCACGGAGGCGGCGCGGCCCCGCAACGCGACGCAGCTCAGCCGTGTCAAGCAAACCTGGAGCGAGCAACCGGGATGCCTGCACACCGCGATGGATCTGTACAAGTGGTGCTACAAGTTGGGCCCGTTGGTCGGCTCCGAGCTGCTGTTCGACTGCCTGCACCTGGCCGCCGCCGCCCGCGAAGTCGACATGCGGGCCAGCCCGTATGATCTCAGCGGCTACGGATACCCGCCGATCGCCATCGAACACGGCGCCGGGCGCGCCGAGTATGTGCGTTGCCAGCGGGCGATCGCGCAACGCGCTGCCCCGCTGCGCGCCGCGCTGTTAGCCCATTGTGACCTGCTGCTGCGGGTCGCCAACCGCGGTAGTAGCGCTGCTTGTCGGTAGGCTGAGTTAGTTGCCAGTGAGGAGGAACTTGATGATCGAGCGCGTGCCGGTGGGAAACTTGCGAGTCGCGAAGGTGCTGTACGACTTCGTCAACACCGAGGCGCTGCCGGGCACCGACATCGATCCGGACAGTTTTTGGGCGGGCGTCGACAAGGTCGTCACCGACTTGTCCCGGCAGAACCAGGAGCTGCTCAACCGCCGCGACGAGCTGCAAGCCCAAATCGACAAGTGGCACCGGCACCGCGTCATCGAGCCCCACGACCCGGAGGCCTATCGGCAGTTCCTCACCGAAATCGGCTACCTGCTGCCCGAACCCGACGACTTCACGATCACCACCGCCAACGTCGACCCTGAAATCACCACGACGGCCGGGCCGCAGCTGGTGGTGCCCGTCACCAATGCCCGGTTCGCGCTTAATGCCGCCAACGCCCGCTGGGGCTCGCTGTACGACGCGCTTTACGGCACCGATGTCATCCCCGAAACCGACGGTGCCGAAAAAGGCCCCGGCTACAACAGAATTCGCGGCGACAAGGTGATCGCCTATGCGCGCAGGTTCCTCGACGACGCGGTGCCGCTGGGCAATGGATCCTGGTCGGAACTGACCGGCCTGGCCGTCGATGGCGGCCAGCTCGTCGCCACACTCGCCGACGGGCTGCACACCACGCTGGCCAACCCCGCCCAGTTCGCCGGCTACACCGGTGCTCCCGCGGCGCCGGATTCGGTGCTGCTGGTCAACCACGGGTTGCACATCGACATCGTGATCGACCCGGAGTCACCGGTCGGCAAAACCGACCGCGCCGGCATCAAAGACGTGATTCTGGAATCGGCGGTCACCACGATCATCGATTTCGAAGACGCGGTCGCCGCCGTCGACGCCGACGACAAAACCCGCGCCTACCGCAACTGGCTCGGCCTGAACAAAGGCGACCTGTCAGCCGAGGTCAACAAGGACGGCCGCACCTTCACCCGGGTGCTCAACCAGGACCGCCACTACACCAGCCCGGACGGCGGTGAGCTGGTGCTGCCCGGACGCGCGTTGTTGTTCGTGCGCAACGTCGGTCACCTGATGACCAACGACGCCATCGTCGACAGCGACGGCAACGCGGTGTTCGAGGGCATCCAGGACGCGCTGTTCACCGGCCTGTGCGCCATTCACGGGCTGAAGGCCTCCGACGCCAACGGGCCGCTGCTCAACAGCCGCACCGGCTCGATTTACATCGTCAAGCCGAAGATGCACGGCCCCGACGAGGTCGCGTTCACCACCGAGCTGTTCAGCCGGGTCGAAGACGTGCTCGGGCTGCCGCAGAAGACCCTCAAGGTCGGGGTCATGGACGAGGAGCGGCGCACCACCGTGAACCTCAAGGCCTGCATCAAGGCCGCCGCCGACCGGATCGTGTTCATCAACACCGGTTTCCTGGACCGCACTGGCGACGAGATCCACACCTCGATGGAGGCCGGTCCGATGGTGCGCAAAGGTGCCATGAAGACCCAGCCGTGGATCCTGGCCTACGAGGACAACAACGTCGACGTCGGCCTGGCCACCGGTTTCGCCGGCCACGCCCAGATCGGCAAGGGCATGTGGACGATGACCGAGCTGATGGCCGACATGGTCGAGCAGAAGATCGCTCAGCCCCGCGCCGGGGCCAGCACCGCATGGGTCCCCTCGCCCACCGCCGCGACCCTGCACGCGTTGCATTACCACCAGGTCGACGTGGCGGCCGTTCAAAAGGAGCTGGCCGGCCAGCGGCGGGCCACGATCGACCAGCTGCTGACCATCCCGCTGGCCAAGGAATTAGCTTGGGCGCCTGAGGAAATCCGCGAAGAGGTGGACAACAACTGCCAGTCGATTCTGGGCTACGTGGTGCGCTGGATCGACCAGGGCATCGGCTCGTCGAAGGTCCCTGACATCCACAACATCGACCTGATGGAGGACCGCGCAACCCTGCGGATCTCCAGCCAGTTACTGGCGAACTGGCTGCGCCACGGCGTGATTACCGCCGAGGATGTGCGGGCCGGACTGGAGCGCATGGCCCCGATGGTTGACCGGCAAAACGCCGGGGACCCGGCCTACCGGCCGATGGCGCCCAACTTCGACGACAGCATTGCCTTCCTGGCGGCCCAAGACCTGATTTTGTCCGGCGCCGAGCAGCCCAACGGCTACACCGAGCCGATCCTGCACCGACGCCGCCGCGAGTTCAAAGCCCGGTTCGGCGATGCCGCCGGCGGGTGATTCGGCTGCGAATGTAGTAGCTACCGATGAGTAGACTCGGCGCCGAATCGGCACCAGCGCGATGATAGGTCCACGGAGAGGGTGCAGGCACCGGCATGGGTAGGCACAGCATGCCCGAGCCCGAGGATTCCGCCGCCGAACCGTCCGACGAGTTGACGGACGACTACTTGGGCTCGGATGACGATACGGGCCGCCACCTTGTTAGTGGCCCCGATACTGCCGGCTACCCCCCGCGGCCGTCCTACGCGCGGTATGCGGGCGCCGCGCGCGACGACTACCCGGAGGATTTCGTCGACGACGCATTCGACGACGTGTCCGATGATGTGTTCGACGACGTGGTCGAGCGCGGCGAGCCCGGCGGCGCCTACCCCGGCGAACCCGACGCGGATTACCCCGATTTCTCTCGGGCCGGCCAGCCGGCGGCCGCAACACCCCCACCCACCGGCGGTGGTCACCGCAGCCAGTGGCGCGGCGGCCACCGCAGCGAGGGCGGGCGCCGTGGCGTCAGCATCGGCGTGGTCGCGGCCCTGGTGGTGGTCGTCGTCGTGGTGGCCACGGTGATCTTGTGGCGGTTTTTCGGCGATGCGTTGTCCCACCGCTCCCATACCGCTGCCACGCGCTGCATCGGTGCCAAGGAGAACGTCGCCGTCATCGCGGACGCGTCGATCGCTGACCGTGTGCAGCAGTTCGGCGACCGCTATAACGAGTCGGCCACCCCGGTCGGTGATCACTGCATGCAGGTCAGCGTCAAGCCCGCCAGCTCCGATGCCGTCGTCAACGGGTTCATCGGCAACTGGCCGGCGGAGCTCGGCGACCGGCCGGCGTTGTGGGTACCGGGCAGCTCGGTGTCGGCGGCACGGCTCGCGGCAGCGGTCGGACAGCAAACGATCAGCGATAGCCGTTCACTGGTCACGTCACCGGTGCTGATCGCGGTGCGGCCGGAATTGCAACGCGCCCTCAGCGGCCAGAGCTGGGCGTCGCTGCCGGGCCTTCAGACCAAGCCGGACGCCTTGACCGGCTTGCATTTGCCCGGGTGGGGATCGCTGCGGCTCGCGCTGCCGCTCAGCGGCAACAGCGACGCGGCGTATTTGGCGGCGGAAGCGGTGGCCGCCGCATCGGCGCCGCCCGGAGCCGCGGCCACCGCCGGAAGCGGCGCGGTACGCATGCTGGTCGACGGCCAGCCGAAGCTGGCCGACAATTCGCTGACCGAGGCCATGAACGCGCTGCTGCAGCCCGGCGATCCGGCGAGCGCGCCGGTGCATGCGGTGGTCACCACCGAACAGCAGTTGTTCCAGCGCGGCCAGTCCGGGGACGCCTCCGGCGCGTTGAGTTCGTGGCTGCCGCCGGGCCCGGCCGCGGTCGCGGACTATCCGACGGTGTTGCTCAGCGGGTCGTGGCTGTCACAGGAGCAGGTCACCGCCGCCAGCGCGTTCGCCCGATTCATGCACAAACCCGACCAACTGGCCGAGCTAGCCAAGGCCGGCTTCCGCGTACAAGGTGTGCAGCCGCCGAAAAGCGACGTCACCAGTTTCGCGCCGCTGTCGTCGACGCTGAAGGTCGGCGACGACGCGTTGCGCGCCACCCTGGCCAACACACTGACCACCCCGGCGGGTGGACCGGTCGCCACCATCATGCTCGAGCAGTCGATGACCACCGAGGAGGGCGGCAAGACGCGGTTGGCCAATGTCGTCGTGGCCCTGAACAACCGGATCCGCGCGCTGCCGCCGACCTCGGCGGTCGGGCTGTGGACGTTCGACGGCAAAGAAGGCCGGACCGAGGTCTCCACTGGGCCGCTGGACGACCCGGTCAACGGCCAGCCCCGCTCGGCGGCGCTGAGCGCCGCATTGGACAAGCAGTATTCGACGCCCGGCGGCGCGGTGTCGTTCACCACGCTGCGATTGGTTTACAACGACGCCGTGGCCAATTTCCGTGCCGGACAGACGAATTCGGTGCTGGTGATCACCGCAGGCCCGCACACCGACCAGACGCTCGACGGCCCCGGGCTGCAGGAGTTCATCCGCCGAAGCGTCGACCCGGCCAAGCCCATCGCGGTGAACATCATCGACTTCGGCACCGATCCGGACCGGCCGACCTGGGAGGCGGTCGCCCGCCTCAGTGGCGGCAGCTACCAGAACCTGCCGACCTCGGCGTCCCCTGACCTGGCCACCGCCATCACCACATTCCTAAGCTGAGCCGGTTGGCCGTTGCGCACCGACGAACTGCGCAGGGTGAGCGCCCGGGCACGCGCCAGTCCCAAACATGCTGCGGAAGCACTACTCGGCTTACGATCACATGCGGCACCGGAGGAGCACAATGGCTGTCGACTTCACCCCAGATCCGTCGCTGTACCCGTTCACGTCGCACTGGTTCGACTCGACACGGGGCCGCGTGCACTACATCGACGAGGGCCCGACTAGCGGCGATGGTGTGCCGATCGTGTTCTGCCACGGCAACCCGACCTGGAGCTTCCTGTACCGCGACATCATCGTCGCGCTGCGCGACAAGTTCCGTTGCATCGCCCCGGACTACCTGGGTTTCGGGCTCTCGGAGCGTCCATCCGGCTTCGGATACACGATCGAGGAGCATGCCGGTGTGGTGGGTGACCTGGTCGACCACCTGGGTCTCAATGGTTACCTGACCATGGGCCAGGACTGGGGTGGCCCGATCAGCCTGGCGGTCGACGTGGCCCGTGCCGACCGGGTGCGCGGCGTCATCTTGGGCAACACCTGGTTCTGGCCGGCGGATGACCTGCGGCCGAAACTATTCAGCAAAGTGATGTCCAGCGCACCCATGCAGTACGCGATTTTGCAGCGGAATTTCTTTGTCGAGCGGCTGATTCCGGCGGGAACCGGGCGACGGCTAGACCCGGCGGTGATGGCACACTACCGCGGGGTGCAGCCGAGCCGGCAGGACCGGGTGGGTGTGGCCCGGTTGCCCAAAGAAATCCTGGCCGCGCGTCCGCTCCTGGAGCGGCTCTCCAACGAGGTGCCCGCAAGGCTGGGTTCCAAACCGGCTTTGCTGGTGTGGGGGATGAAGGATCCTGCGTTTCCCCCCAGCCAATCGTTACCGCGGATGCGCGCAGCCTTCCCCGATCACGTCGTCGTCGAATTGCCCAACGCCAAGCACTTCATCCAGGAAGACGCGCCGGAACGGATCGCGGGGGCGATCCTCGATCGCTTCGGCTGACCCTGGGCGCCTACTGCGCAAATTCCTGCACCGGCGGGCACGAGCACACCAGGTTGCGGTCACCGTAGGCGCCGTCGATGCGGCGCACCGGCGGCCACACTTTGGGGCGGAACGTCTTGCCGAGAGGGTAGGCGGCCTGTTCGCGGGTGTACGGGTGAGCCCAGTCGGACACCAGCAGGCACTCGGCGGTGTGCGGGGCGCCGCGCAGTGGGTTGTCGTCAACGGGCCATTGGCCCGCGGCCACCTTGTCGATCTCGGCGCGGATCGCGATCATCGCCTCGCAGAACGCGTCGATTTCGGCCAGGGTTTCGCTTTCGGTGGGCTCAACCATCAGCGTGCCGGTGACCGGGAAGCTCATTGTTGGCGCGTGAAAACCATAGTCGGCCAAGCGCTTTGCGACATCGTCGACGGTAACGCCGGTGGACTTGGTGATCGGGCGCAGATCGAGGATGCACTCGTGGGCGACCATGCCGTTCTCGCCGGTGTAAAGCACCGGGTAGTACTCGTCGAGCCGACGGGCTATGTAGTTGGCCGACGCGATCGCGGTCAGCGTGGCCCGGCGCAGGCCGTCGGCGCCCATCATCCGGATGTAGGCCCAGGTGATCGGCAAGATCGAGGCCGACCCGTACGGCGCCGACGCTACCGGTCTCCCACCGGGCAGCTCCGGGGCATAGGGGTGCCCGGGCAGGAACGGGGCCAGATGTGAGCGGGCCACGATCGGCCCCACACCGGGTCCCCCGCCCCCGTGCGGGATGCAGAACGTCTTGTGCAGGTTCAGGTGGCTGATGTCGCCGCCGAATTTGCCGGGCCGCGCCAGTCCCACCAGTGCGTTGAGGTTGGCGCCGTCCACGTAGACCTGGCCGCCGACCTCGTGCACGGCCGCGCAGATCTCGGCGATGTCGTGCTCATACACGCCATGGGTGGACGGGTAAGTGATCATCAGCGCGGCCAGCCGCTTTGCGTGCTCGGTGACCTTGGCGCGCAGATCGTCGAGATCGACGTCGCCGTTCGCGCGGCAGGCCACGACAACCACCCGCATCCCGGCCAGCGCCGCCGACGCGGCGTTGGTGCCGTGCGCACTGGACGGGATCAGGCACACGTCGCGGTGGGGTTCGCCGCGGCTGGTGTGATAGTCGCGGATGGCCAGCAGTCCCGCGTACTCGCCTTGCGAACCCGCGTTGGGTTGCAGCGAGACCGCGTCGTAGCCGGTCATGTCGACCAGCCAGGTTTCCAGCTGATGGATTAGCTCGCGCAGCCCGGCGACATCGGCGGCGGGCGCGAAGGGATGCAGCCGTGCGAACTCCGGCCAGGTAATGGGCTCCATCTCGGCGGCGGCATTGAGTTTCATCGTGCATGAGCCCAGCGGAATCATGCTGCGGTCCAACGCCACATCGCGGTCGGCCAGCGTGCGCAGATAACGCGTCATCGACGTCTCGGTGCGGTAACTGGTGAAGGCCGGATGCGTGAGAAACTCCGACCTGCGCGTCTCGATATCGGTGAACCTCGGATCGGCCGGTGTCACCCCGAAGGCCTGCAGCACCGCGGCCACATGGGCGTCGGTGGTGGCCTCGTCGCACGACACCGAGACGTGGTCGTCGTCGAACCGCCACAGGTTGATGCCGTTGGCCTTCGCCGCGGCGATCACCTCATCGACCCGCCCGGGCACCCGCGCCAACACGGTGTCGAAGAACGTGTCGTGCACCAACGCATCACCCAGCGCGGCCGCGATCTGTTCGGCATATTGATGCACGCGGCGGGCGATCGCGGTCAACCCGTCGGCGCCGTGATAGCTGGCGTACATCGCGGCGATCACCGCCAGCAGCACCTGCGCGGTGCAAATGTTGCTGGTGGCCTTGTCGCGACGGATGTGCTGCTCGCGGGTCTGCAGCGCCAGGCGATACGCCGGCGCGCCGTCACTATCGACGGATACCCCGACCAGCCGACCTGGCAGCTGGCGAGCGTGCTTGGCGTGCACCGACAGGTAGCCTGCGTGGGGGCCGCCGAATCCCATTGGCACACCGAATCTTTGGGTGGTGCCGAAGGCGACGTCAGCGCCGAACTCCCCCGGCGGGGTGATCAGCGTCAACGCCAGCAGGTCGGCGCCGACGGCGACCAGCGCACCGCGCTCGTGTGCCTGCGCCACCAACGTGCTCCAGTCGGTGATGCGCCCGCTGGCACCCGGCAGTTGGGTGATGACGCCGAAGAACTCGCCGTCGGGCAGGCCGTCGCGCAGGTCGCTGGTGACGATCTCGATGCCCAGCGGCTGCGCGCGGGCGGCGAGGATCGCGGCAGTCTGGGTGAACAAGTCGACATCTACGGCCAGCCGGCTGGCTTTCCCGCGCGCCGCGCGATGCATCAGGGTCATCGCCTCGGCCGCGGCGGTGCCCTCGTCAAGCAGCGACGCATTTGCCACCTCGAGGCCGGTGAGATCAGCGACCATCGTCTGGAAATTCAGCAGCGCCTCCAGCCGACCCTGGCTGATCTCGGGCTGATACGGCGTGTAGGCCGTGTACCAGGCCGGGTTTTCCAGGATGTTGCGGCGCAGCACCGCCGGGGTGAACGTGTCGTAGTAGCCCTGCCCGATCATCGACACCGCGACGGTGTTGGCGGCGGCCAGTGCCCGCAGCTCGGCCAGCGCCTCGTCTTCGGTGGCCGCGGGCGGCAGCTTGTCCAGGCCGGGGGCGATGCCACCCGCGGTCGGCGGGTCGAGGATGCCGGCGGGCACCGCCTTGACGGCCAATTCGTCGAGCGAGTCGACGCCGATGACGGCGAGCATGGCCGCGATCGCGGCACCGTCCGGGCCGATGTGCCGGTCGGCGAACGATGAGAATTGGGACACGGGCGAAACTCCTGGCATCGGCAGAGGACCATGCTGGCCCTCCCCTCTGTCTTCACCCGTTCGCGGGCGCCTGAGAGATTCGGCGCGTAGCGCCTTTCCCCATCGGCGGGTGACCGGGGTCACCGCTTTCCAGAGGCATCGTGTCGTGGCGCGGTCCGGGTGCCTGAGAGGTTGACGGAGAGGTGTTGCTCCTTCGGCGTCCGTGGCTGGCGGTCACGGAACTCTCCCGCGCCGGGTCGATGCGGGGCCGATTGTACCGAGCCGCTCTACCTGATGGCGAGCGGGCGTCTGCGCAGCGTACGCCACGCGACACGCGCAACTGCAATCGCGCGCGAAACCCGTCAGCCGATCTTGCGGTCGCGGTGCTTGCGCCGCGAGGCCAGCTCGTCCTCCGGTGCGGCGATCGACTCGCCGCCGTCGGCGCGCTCGCCCGGGAAGTCGGCGATCACGCCCGTCAGCTCGCGCATGGCGCCGGACACTGCGATACCGAACACGCCCTGCCCGCCCTGCAGCAGGTCGACGACCTCCTCGGCGGAGGTGCACTCGTAGACCGTCGTGCCGTCGGAGAACAGCGTGATGTTAGCCAAATCCTGCACGCCGCGCTGGCGCAGGTGGTCGACCGCGACCCGGATGTTGTGCAGCGAGATACCGGTGTCGAGCAACCGCTTGACGATCTTTAGCACCAGGATGTCTTTGAACGAATACAGCCGCTGGCTGCCGGAGCCGGCCGCACTGCGGATCGACGGCACCACCAGCGATGTGCGTGCCCAGTAGTCCAGCTGGCGGTAGGTGATGCCGGCGATCTGGCAGGCGCTGGGGCCGCGGTAGCCGACGAGCTCGTCGGGCACCGAGTCGTCTGGGAACAGGCCGGCTTGCACCGGTTCGCTCGGGGCGGAAGCGGCGGGGTCGTCCGGCTTTGGGGCAGCGCCCTCACCCTCGGCGGACCCGGACTCAAGGTCTAGCTGATCTTGACGTGGTTGGTCGCCCACGATGCTTCCTCTCGCCGATGTCACTGACTGCCCTGCAGCCGCGCTTGGTCAGGCCCGAGTGCTTGAGAGCATACGCTTTTCGACAAGCCGTCGTGCTCCTCGTCACGATCAAGCCGCCATCAAAGTATGGCCGGGATCGGGGTTGCGTGACGCTATCCGGGGGGCGTGTCGAGGCCCAAGTCACACATGAGACGCATCCGTAACATAGCGGACGGCGCCGAACGCACCGTCCGCTATGGGGGTTCGATCGTCCGGTTCCTCCTCAGCCCGCTTCGCGGCCCGCATCGTCACCGGACTGGGTTCGATCGTCCGGTTCCTCCTCAGCCCGCTTCGCGGCCCGCATCGTCACCGGACTGGGTTCGATCGTCCGGTTCCTCCTCAGCCCGCTTCGCGGCCCGCATCGTCACCGGACTGGGTTCGATCGTCCGGTTCCTCCTCAGCCCGCTTCGCGGCCCGCATCGTCACCGGACTAGGTTCGATCGTCCGGTTCCTCCTCAGCCCGCTTCGCGGCCCGCATCGTCACCGGACTAGGTGGCTTTGAAATCGTCGGGGGACACACTGTCAAGGAATTCCTTGAACTTCTCCACTTCGTCCTCACGCACCGCGCTGGTGGGTTCCTCGTCGCTCTCGTCCGGTATCAGCAAACCCGCCTCCGCGAGCACGGCCTCCTCGACGTAAATCGGCACGCCGACCCGCAGCGCGATGGCCACCGAGTCCGATGGCCGCGCCGACACCCTGATGTTGCGGTCGAAGATCAGGTCAGCGTAGAAGGTCCCCTCCTGCAAGTCGACGATCCGCACCTCCTTGAGGGTATGGCCAAGGGCGGCAATCACATCGCGGATCAAGTCATGTGTCAGCGGACGGGGCGGCTCGACACCCTGCTGCTCCAAGGCGATGGCCGCGGCCTCCGACTGGCCGATCCAGATCGGTAGATACCGGTCACCGTTTGCTTCGCGCAGCAACAGCACCGGCTGGTTCTGCGGCTGCTCGACCCGAATGCCGACCACGCGAACTTCACCCATGTGTGTCTGCCCTCCGCACGTCGTGTCCGACTCGACCTGGCGTGGCGTGATGGGACTGCGAAACGTCAGCCCGCCGAACACCAAGCTCCCGAACGAAGTCTAATCCTCACCGGCGAAGAACGTCGCGTACGGCAGACTTGATCAGCGCGGTATGCAAGGTGATCGCCAGCGCCGCCACCTCACGCGCCAAGTCGTCGGCGCGGTCGCGGGCACCTGCCTTGCCGGCCTTGACCACTGGCCCGGCGATCTGAGCGATGAGGTCGGACTGCCGGTCAGCGGCCGAACGGAATGCCCGCAAGTGCCGCGGCTCGACGCCGTAGTCGGCCAGGGCCCGCGCGCACTGCAAAATGACGACCGCGTGCTCGTCGAAAAAACCACCCGGCCCGGTGGTGATCACTCCCGCCTTGATCAGCGCGGTCAGCAGTTCGCCGTCGACCCCTGAGCGCTCGAGCAGGTCCTCCCGGCTGAGCCGGATTTGCGTCGAGGCCACCGATGCGGTGTCGTCCGTCGCGGCGGCGCCTGCGATCGACACCAATCGCGGCCCACCGTAAGGCGATCCGGAGGGTGGCAATTCACCGTCGGGAAGGGCGTCCAGCTGCGCCTTGATCACTTTCAGGGGCAGGTAGTGATCGCGCTGCGCGGTGAGGATGAAGCGCAGCCGGGCGCAATCGTAGGCGGTGAACCGCCGATACCCTGACGCGGCGCGCTGCGGGGTGACCAACCCCTCGGCCTCCAGGAACCGAATCTTGGAGATCGTGATGTCCGGGAACTCCGGCCGCAGCAGCTCTAGCACCGCTCCGATCGACATCCCGGTCAGCGCGGGCGTGTCAGGCGCGGTCACGGGCTAGCAGCTCCCCCGTCCTGGCTGGGCTTGGGACCGGTCAAGAACACCAAGCGAAACTTCCCGATCTGGACTTCGTCGCCGTTTGCCAACACCGCCGAGTCGACTGGCTCGCGATTGACATACGTGCCGTTGAGGCTGCCGACGTCGACGACATGGAACTCGTCACCTTCCAGCCGGAATTCGGCGTGGCGGCGACTTACGGTGACGTCGTCGAGGAAGATGTCGCTGTCGGGATGCCGGCCCGCCGAGGTGGTCGGTTGGTCCAGCAGGAATCGGGATCCTGCGTTCGGACCCCGCTTGACGACCAGCAGCGCCGAGCCAGCTGGCAGCCCCTCGACCCCGGAAACCGCGGTCTCGGCGCCAGCCTCGGCGGGTGCCTCCAGTTCGTTGAGGAAGTCCGAGCGGAAGACCGATGTCGTCTCCACGGTGACTTCATCAGAGTTCTGGTCGTTTTCCTTCTCCGTCACCGGCTGCTCCTCACTGGCCGCTGTAGTGTCGTCTGACCGGCCCGCGGGTCCGGTCATCGGCCGCTTTTCCCTCGTTGTCTCGACCGTACCGCGCACCGGTGCCCAATGTGCCAACCACCGCAGGATCGCTGGACCCGATGCCCGGCTGCTGCCCTGGTACTGCACCAATCGTGCGGTCGCCCCGGTCAGCGAAGGGGACCTTAACAATCGTCATTCGGTCAGCGTCCCGCGGTAGGCATCGGCGTCGAGCAGCGCGGCGAATCCCTGTTCGAGGGTGTCGCTCCCGTCGACCTCAAGGTCGAGCAACCAACCCGCACCGTATGGGTCGGAGTTCACCAGTTGGGGGCTGGTTTCCAAATCTTTGTTGACAGCAATCACTTTCGCTGAGACCGGTGCGTACAGGTCCGACACCGACTTGGTTGATTCCACCTCGCCGAAGGATTGCCCCGCGGTTACGTCGGTGCCGACCTCGGGCAACTGCACGAACACGACGTCGCCGAGCGATGACTGCGCGAAGTCGGTAATCCCCACCCGCACGGTAGTTTCCCCGGTGCGCCGTACCCACTCATGCTCGGCGGTGTAGTGCAGATCGGGCGGGATTTCGGTCACGGTCATCCTGTTCTGGTCGGCATCACTTATTTGACTGGCTGAGCGTATTGGCGTGGTTTCGGTTGTCGCAAGGCGGTGACGTCAACGCGATCCGACTGTTGCACCGACATTCGGCCGCCCACACGCTTGACGCTGTCGACCGCGCCACCGGGGATGTTCATCGCCGCGGCCAGCGTCGGCGGATCACCAACGGCCAGAACCGAATACGGCGGAGACAGGGTTTTTCCGTCGATAGCCAGCGCGCCGGGAGCACCAAGTACCCAGGTGTCGACACCGACCCGCAGTGCCTGGTGCCCGTCGTTGATCTCGATGGCCTCGGCGCCGGCGGCGCGCAGCTCGTTGATCACATCGAGCATCGCCTCCGGCGCGACACCCGGACCCGGATCGTCGATCCTGACGCTGACGCCGGGGCCGGTGGCGCCGACGGTACCCACCAAGATCGACAGTGCCGCCAGCCTGGCCTGGGCATTGTCGATGGCAGCCTGGTTGCTGCTACCCGATGCCTGCAACGAGCTCAATGTCCGCTGCAAGTCGGCGACTTCGGTGTTCAGCGTGGCCTCACGCTGCCGCAGCGAGTCCAGCAGCACCAGCAGATCGGCGGGGCGGGCGGTTTCCAGTGAATCACCGGAGTCGTTCTGCCGAACCTGGGTAACGATCGCCACGCCCAACACGAAGCACAGCGCGATTGCCAGCGCGCCGAATACCAACTGTGAACGGCCGCGGCGGAATACGCCGCCGAGGTCGGATCGTCGCAGCCATCCGAGCTTGGGCCGTGGATAGTCCGGCGGCAGTTCGTGGCGCCCGTGCGGCGCGCCTCCCGCAGCCCGGGAGTCGTGGCGTTGCTCGCCGTTGTCGCCGCCACGTGCTGCCGGTTGATCGGTCATCGCTGTCAGGCCCCGAACAGCCGACGCCGTAAGGCGGCGGTGTTACCGAAGATCCGGATACCCAGCACCACGATGATCGCCGTCGACAACTGGGTTCCGACGCCGAGTTGGTCGCCGACGTAGACGATGAGCGCGGCAACGAGCACGTTGAACACGAACGACACCACGAAGACCTTCGGATCGAAAATCCGCTCCAAGTAGGCCCGCAACCCGCCGAACACCGCGTCGAGTGCGGCGACCACGGCGATGGGCAGGTATGGCTGGATGACCTCGGGCACGCTGGGGTGGAACACCAGGCCCAGCACAATGCCGACCACGAGTGCCGCAAGGCCGATCATGTCTGCCCGGCCGGTGCCGTCGCGGTTGTTGGTGCTAGTGTCATCACACAATTCCCGTCGATGTTCAGGGCCCAAACTGCTTGGCGAACTTAACATCCCGCACGGCACCCGCGGGCAGCGCCAGTCCGTCGCCGACGCTGACGGCCACGCCGACACCGTAAGAGACCTCCAGCAGCCGGAGCCGATGCAGACCCGGGCTGCGATCGAAGAGGTCGCGCATTGCATGCGGCGGCCCCACGGCCAGGATCGTGTACGGCTTGCTGATCGGATTATTGTCGACGAGAATCGCGCCGCCCGCCTGTCGGACGGTGACATTGGGCCCGATCCGGACACCGCCGACCGCGACGGCTTCTGCGCCGCTGGCCCACAACGAGTTGACCACCAGCTGCAGGTCGCGGTCGAGGATGATCTGCCGGCCGCCGGGCACCCGCTGCTTGGAAACGTCCGACAAATTAGGACTGACACCCGGATCTGTCACCGTCACGGTCAGACCGGGACCGATGACCGGGGTGCTGGCCGATGTCGACTCCAGCTTGTCGAGGCCACCAAGCAGCCGCTGCCCTTGCGCGTCGGCGACCAGTGCGCGCCGCTGCACGTCGTCGACTTGGGCGGCAAGCGCGTTGCGGCGCGCGGTGAGCTCACCGGTGGATGCCTCCGCTGCGCGCACACCGGCCGCCAGCACCTGCTGGGCCGCGCTGACGCCGGGGGCAACCATGCGGGCCTGAGCGACGGCGGCGGCGAACACCACTGCCACCAACAACGCCGCCGCCGCTTGCCAGACTCGCGCGAGCACGCGGGCCCGGCGGGTCGGCGGCGTGCTGGCGCGGGCGCGTTCGGCGGCCGCTGCGGCGTAGCCGGGATCGAGGTGTTCGGAGAGCAGCGCGCAGCAGCGACGGCACGGGGATGAGTTGCGGTCGCCCGGCCTCGTGAGCGCTGCGGCCCGCCTCGGGGTCGTAGCCGCCCAGCGATTGGTCACCCATCGTCTGCGCTCTCTGCCGCCGACGCCCCGACCTTGGGCATTCGGCGCATCACGAGTACAACCTGCACCACGTACAGCACGAATGCCCACAGATACACGTACAAGCCCCAGATCAAAAACGCCCAACCGCACGCCAGCAACACCCGGCTCCACAACGCATGCCACTGTCCCAGCAAGATCAGCGGAAACGCCGACATCAGCCCGAACGTCGCGGCCTTGCCGATGTAGGTCACCGGCAGTGCCGTCAGCCCGCGGCTGCGCAGCAGCGGCAGAGTCGCGGCCAGTAGCGCGTCGCGTGCCAGCAGGGTGCCGATGACCCACCACGGCACGATCCCGCGGAGCCCGAACGCGATCGGCACGGTCACCATGTAAAGCCGGTCCACCGCCGGATCAAGCAACTCCCCCAATCTGGACGCCTGATTCAGCAACCGCGCGATCTTGCCGTCGGCCCAGTCGGACCCACCACTGAAAATCAGGATCGCCGCCGCCCAACCGTCGGCGTGCGCCACCAGCAGGACGTAGAAAAACACGGGGATCAGCGCCAGGCGGAGGACGCTCAGTGCGTTAGGCACCGTCAGCACGCGGTCGCGCACGGGCCCCGGCTTCATGTGGCGTGACCTTAAGGCAAGCCGGGCTACCGGAAGACTCCGGGCAGGCTCAGCGCGGACAGCGTGTCGTCGGCCAGCGGATTGTCACGGACCATGTAAGTCCAGGTCGACGTCGGGCGGGCCAGCTTGGACAGGTCCACACCAGGCTCGTCTTCGATGGCCGGGGACGTTTCGAACGTCTGCTGGGCGGCCTCGATCGCGTCGGCGGCCAACGACGCGAACGCGTCGACCGCCATCCGGTGAAACTCGTCGAGCGGGTTCTGCCGGCCCAGCGCGCGCAGGTGGATGCTTTCCCGGATGTCGGCCAGATACGCCAGGTGGTCGGCCCAGCCGCGGTCGAGGTGATAGAGCATGATCAGCCGGCAGATCTTTTCCAGCCGGTCTTCGGAGAGCTCCTCGGCGAGCTCGGCGTAGCGCTTGGGCGCGAGGTCGGCCAGTTCCTTGCGGGCGGTGTCGGTGGCGAGCAGCGTGTTGCGACGCTCGACGATGATGGCCCGCTGCTGGGCGATCAGCTGGTTGTAGCGCCACGTGTTGGCGTGTATGTCGAGCAGCTTGCCTTCGGCGACGCGCTGGGCGTGGTCGAGCAGGCCGGCCGCCTTGGGGCTGGTGATCCGGCCGGTCTCGTCGGTGTCCATCGGGAGCTTGTGCCGCTCCAGGTTGGCGGTGACGACGTCGTCTTCCCAGCTGGCGAAGAACACCGACGAACCGCGGTCGCCCTGGCGTCCGGCCCGCCCGCGCAGCTGGTTGTCCAGCCGCTGGGTGTGGTGTCGCCCGGTGCCGACCACGTGCAGCCCGCCCAGCTCGGCGACCCGGTCGTGGTCGGCCTCGTCGGAGCCGCCGAGCCGGATGTCGGTGCCGCGCCCGGCCATCTGGGTGGACACCGTGACCGCGCCGAACTTGCCGGCCTCGGCGATCACCTTCGCCTCTTCGGCGTCGTTCTTGGCGTTGAGCACTACCGCGGGAACCCCGCGGCGCAGCAGCCGTTCATGCAGTTCCTCGGATTCGGCCACGTCACGGGTGCCGACCAACACCGGCTGGCCGGTCTCGTGCACTTCGATGATGTGCTCGACGATCGCGTCGTTTTTGGCGGCGGCGGTGATGTAGACCCGGTCGGCCTCGTCTTCGCGGATGTTCGGCTTGTTCGGCGGGATCGGTGAGACACCGAGCTTGTAGAACTGGCGCAGCTGTTCACCGGCAGCCAGCGCGGTACCGGTCATCCCGCACACGGTCGGATAGCGGTTGATCAGCGCCTGCACGGTGATGGTGTCGAGCACCTCACCGGTTTCGGTGGTCTCGATGCCCTCCTTGGCCTCGACCGCGGCCTGCAGCCCGTCCGGCCAGCGCTGCAGCTGCGCGATGCGGCCCCGCGAGGCGTTGATCAGGTGCACGGCGTCGTCGCGCACGATGTAGTGCACGTCGCGCTGCAGCAGCACATGCGCATGCAGGGCGACGTTGACCTCGGTGAGCGTGGTGCCGACGTGCTCTTCGGAGTACAGGTCGATGCCGCCGAGCGCTTTTTCGATCTTGCGGGCGCCGGTCTCGGTGAGGTGGACGTTGCGGTTGTCGACGTCGGTGTCGTAGTCCTCCCCGGGCTGCAGTTCGCCGACGAGCCGGATGATTTCCAGCCGCGGGGTCTCCCGGTGCGTGGTGCCCGCCAAAACCAGCGGCACCAGCGCCTCGTCGACGAGCACCGAGTCGGCCTCGTCGATCAGCGCCACATCGGGGTCGGGCGACACCAGGTCGGCGACGTCGGTGACCAGCTGGTCGCGCAGCACGTCGAAGCCGATCTCGTTGACCGAGGCATAGGTGACGTCGCACTTATAGGCTGCGCGGCGCTCGTCGGCGCTCGACTCGGCAGTGATCCAGCCGACCGTCAATCCCAGCGCCTTGATCAGCGGGCCCATCCATTCGGCGTCGCGGCGGGCCAGGTAGTCGTTGATGGTGACGACGTGCACGTGCCGGCCGCCCAGGGCGTACCCGGCGGCCGCGATCGCGCCGCCAGGGTTTTGCCCTCGCCGGTGGCCATTTCGATCACGTCGCCGGCCAGCATCCGCAGCGCGCCGAACAGCTGCACGTCGAACGGGCGCAGGCCGGTGGACCGCTCGGCGGCCTCCCGGGCGATGGCGAGGAACTGCGGGATGTCAGCGGATTCGGCAAGCTCGTCGAGCCGCAGCAGTCCCGCAGCCTTGCGCAGTTGCTCGTCGCTGAGCCCGGCGGCCTTCTCGTCATAGTCCGCCGACGCGCTGACCTGGGCGAGCGAACGGGATTGGTTCTTTTCCGTGCTGGCGCCCAGCAGCCGCCAGAATCGACTGCTCAGGCGCCCCGGCTGAGCGGCAGTGGTCTTCGGCACAGATCAACGGTACGCGGCACCTCGCCACCGCCATCGGGTGTCTGTACCCGACTCGCCGGTCGCTGGCGTGCAATCGCGCCCGCTCGCGACCAAAAACCAGCGGTCAGGCCAAATTCGATCGGCGAGGGTAGGCGACCGTGGGATCGGTGAGCACGTTGACGACGGCGGGCAGCCCGCTGCCGAACGCACGTTCCAGAGCCGGACGCAACTCGGCGGGCGTCGACACCAACTCGCCGTGGCCGCCCAGGACGCGTGCCACCTCGTCATACCGTGTGCCGGGCCGCAGCTCGGCCGCCACCGAATAGCCGTACAGGGCTTCCATGGGGTGTTTTTCCAACGCCCAGATGCCGTTGTTGCCGACCACCGAGACGACCGGCACACCGTGACGAACCAGCGTGTCCCACTCCATCCCGGAAAACCCGAACGCACCGTCGCCTTGCAACAGCACCACCTGACGCTCCGGCTGGGCCAGCTTGGCGGCCAGCGCGTAACCCGGGCCTGAGCCAAGGCAGCCGAACGGGCCGCTGTCGAGCCACGCGCCCGGGACATAGCTGTCGATCACCCGGCCACCGTAGGAGCCGAAATCGCCCGCGTCGATCACGACGACCGCGTCGCGCTCCAGTAGCGGAGCCAGCTCGGCATACACTCGCATCGGGTGCAAGGGCACCCGCTCGTCGGCCAACTCGGCGCGTTCGAGGTCACGCGCGGCGGTCTCGGCCGCCCGCAGTCGGGCAATCCAGTCTTCGTGGTCACGCCCGCTTGTATCGGCAAGGGCCGCCAGGGTCGCGGACAGGTCGCCGTAGAGCCCGGCGGCGATCGCTCGCGGATGCTCGCGATCCGGTTCAACGCGGTCGACCACAATGAGTTCGGTCTGCGGCCCGAACACGGCGCCGAAGCTCAGCCGAAAATCCATCGGCACCCCGACAACCACGGCAACGTCGGCCTCTCCCAACGCTTTTGAACGCACCCGTGAGAACGCCACCGGGTGGTCGGCGGGCACCATGCCGCGCGCCATCCCGTTCATCAGCACCGGTATGCGCCGCTCCTCGGCCAGACGCAGCAGGGCGGCCTCGGCGTGGCCCCACCACGCGTTGGTGCCTGCCATGATCACCGGGCGCTGCGCTTTCGCCAGCAGGCTGGCGCCACGGTCCAGCGCGTCGCCGTCGGGCGGCGACGGCGCGGGCAGGTCGGTCAGCGCGCCGGGGCTGCCGTCGTCGTCGCACGGCGAGAACACGTGGTCCATCGGGAAATCGACGAATGCCACACCGGAGGGGGCGGCCAGCGTCGCGCGCAGCGCGTCGTCGACGAGCCGTCCGCAGTCGTCAGCGGACTTCGCGGTGGCGGCGAACCGGGCCAGTGGCGTCACGAACGGCACATGGTCGATCTCCTGCAACGACCCCATGCCCCACCGCGCCGCCGGCGCCCGGCCCCCCAGCACCAGCAGCGGCGACTGGTTTTGCTGCGCGGCCGCCATCGCACTCATGCCGTTGGTGACGCCCGGACCGGCGGTCAACGCTGCCACCCCGGGCACCCGTGTCACTTTCGACCAGCCTTCGGCGGCGAACGCGGCGGTTTGTTCGTGACGGGTGTCGATCAGCCGAATGCCTTCGCTGCGGCAGCCGTCGTAGATGGAAAACAGGTGCCCACCGGACAAAGTGAACAGCGTGTCGATCCCGCTGGCCCGCAACCGGCGGGCGACAAGCCGGCCTGCATGCACGGTCGTCGGCGCGTCGATACTCACCCGGCGAGCCTAACCACAGCTCGGGTAACTTCGCGGGAAAGTTTCGTCGAGCAGAGGTCGGGTCGTGGAACTGTTCAAGCCCTCCATCGATTGGGGTCATGCCCTGGTGGACTCGTTGTCCTGGGTGGCGCAGGCGTGGGCGATCAGCGCGGTGTGTGTCGTCGTCGTGCTGGTGGCCCTGCGGTTCGTCACCCCGTGGGGTCACCAGTTCTGGCGCATCAGCGGGGACTACTTCACCGGTCGGCACAGCATCCGGGTGTGGCTGATGCTGGGCGTGCTGCTGCTGTCCGTCGTGCTTGCCGTGCGCCTCAACGTGTTGTTCAGCTACCAGGCCAACGACCTGAACTCATCGGTGCAGACCGCGGTGCAAGGCATGGCCACCGGAAACCAGGCAGTGAAACGCTCTGGGGTGCATGGCTTTTGGATGTCCATCCTCGTGTTCAGCGTGATGGCGGTGCTGCATGTGTTGCGGATCATGCTCGACATCTACCTGACCCAGCGCTTCGTCGTGGCTTGGCGGGTCTGGCTCACCGACCGGCTCACCGGTGACTGGCTGGGCGGGCGCTCCTACTACCGGGGCCGCTTCATCGACGCCACCATCGACAATCCCGACCAGCGCATCCAGCAAGACATCGACGTGTTTACCGCCGGGGTCGGGGCCACGCCCAACGTGCCGTCGAACGGCACCAGCAGTACCTTGCTGTTCGGGGCGGTCAATTCGGTGCTGTCGGTGTTTTCCTTCACCGCCATTCTGTGGAACCTGTCCGGCCCGCTGACCGTGTTCGGTGTGCACATCCCCAAAGCCATGTTCTGGGTGCTCATCTTCTATGTGTTCGTGGTGACTGTCATCGCTTTTCGGATTGGGCGGCCACTGATCTGGCTCAGCTTCCGCAACGAGCTCACCAACGCCGCCTTCCGCTACGCACTGGTGCGGGTGCGAGACGCCGCCGAAGCGGTTGGTTTCTACCGCGGTGAGCGCGCCGAACGGGTACAGCTCGGCCAGCGATTCCGCCCGATCATCGACAACTACCTGCGATTCGTGAACCGCACCATCGGCTTTTCCGGATGGAATCTGTCGGTGAGCCAAGCAATCGTGCCGCTGCCTTGGGTGCTGCAAGCGCCGCGACTGTTCTCCGGGCAGATCAAGTTCGGCGACGTCACACAGACCGCAACGGCATTCAGCAGCATCCACGACGGTCTGTCCTTCTTCCGCAATGCCTACGACTCGTTCGCCAGCTATCGAGCCGCGATCATCCGGCTCAACGGCCTGGTCGAGGCCGACGAAAAAGCCCGTGAACTGCCCGAGATCCTCACCACGCCCAGCGCTGGCGACAACGTCGACATCGAAGGGGTCGAGGTGCGAACACCGGACGGGGACCAGCTCATCGATTGCCTCGACGTGCACCTGACGGCCGGTGAGGCGTTGGTGATCACCGGACCGTCGGGAAGCGGCAAGACGACACTGCTGCGCAGTCTTGCCGAGTTGTGGCCTTATGCCTCAGGGGCATTGCGACGCCCCGATGGCGACGACGAAACAATGTTCCTCTCGCAGCTGCCGTATGTGCCGCTGGGCGACCTGCGTGCCGTGGTGTCCTATCCCGCGTCGCCGGGAGACATTCCCGACAGTGCGCTGCGCGACGTGTTGGTGAAAGTGGTCCTGCCCCACCTGGTCGACCGCCTCGACGAAGAGCAGGACTGGGCGAAGGTGCTCTCCCCCGGCGAACAGCAGCGGGTGGCCTTCGCCCGGGTGCTGTTAACCAAGCCCAAGGCGGTATTCCTCGACGAGGCCACCTCGGCGATCGACGAGGGGCTGGAATTAGCGATGTATCAGCTGCTGCGTACCGAGTTGCCGGAGACAATTGTGGTCAGCGTCAGCCATCGCAGCACTGTCGAGCCCTATCACGATCATCGCCTGCAACTTTTGGGCGAAGGCCGCTGGCGCCTGAGCCGGGTCGAGGAGGAGCCAGCACCGGTATAGCCGCAGCGCCGGGATCGCCGTATCAGCGCGAGCAGACGCCAAATCGCCCGAAACGGCCTGTCGCAGCGGGATTTTACGTCTGCTCGCGCGCGGCGCTCGCAGCGTGGGCGCCGGCGCGACGACCGAAGAACGATCCCTCACCAAGCTGGGTGCCGCTGGCATACCCCTTGCCGTCCTGGGCGATATTGGATGCGCACGCGCCCACCGCGTACAAACCGGGGACGACGGTGCCGTCCTCGCGCAGCACCTGACCGTTGACCGACGTAGACAACCCGCCGAGGGTGAACCCGGCGTACATCGCCTTACCCAGCGACAGGTCGAACGCCCCCCACGGCCCTTTGTCTTGCGGGGCAAGGAATTCCGGCTGCTTGTGAAAGTCGGGATCTTCACCGCGAGTCGCGAACTCGTTGTAGCGCTCCAGCGTCGCAACCAGATTGCCCCTCGGGATGCCCAACCCGGCTTCCATCTCGGGCACGGTCTCCCAGCCGTCGATCAACGGCACCAGCGGCACCTGCGGACGCTGCAGGTGCGCCTCGTCGACGATCAGAAACGCCACGCTGTCGGGCTGGTCCATCACGAAACCCGAAGTGCGCGAATGGTAGGAGTCTTCGGCGACGAACCGTTTGCCGAACTTGTTCACGATGATCCCGGTGAGCAGGATCGCCGGCGGATAGGCCGGTGCGGTGATGAAGGCCTGGTCCATGTGCTCGGTAGCGCCACCGGCGGAGACGCCGAGCCGGATACCCAGCCCGTCGTCGTAGGTGCTGCCCAGCACGAACGGCTTTTCGGCCAGTTTCGGGGTGTAGGCAGCCACCATCTCCTTGTTCATCACGAAGCCTCCGGCGGCGATGATCACCGACTTTGCTTTAGCGGCACCGGTTTCGGTGAAACGCTTCCACAACACGCCGGTCACCGCGCCCGAAGCATCCACGACCAGCTGTGTCGCACCCGTCTCGTAGCGAATCTCCACGCCGAGGCTCTTGGCACGCTTGAGTAGCAGGTCGACCACCAGCTTCGCGCCTTCGGTGTCACCAGGCACCGGCACCTTGTGGCCGCGCGGCGCCGGTACCGCTTTTTCGAAGAACGGCCACACCTTTTCATTGCCCGTGTACATCAACCCTTCGGTGTTGGGCTGAATCACCGCCTTCTCCGGGTAGAAGCTGCGTTCGAACTGAAATCCCAACCCTTCCAACCAGGTGAAGTGCTCGACGCTGCCCTCGCAGTAGGCGCGAATCTTCTGGTGATCGGGGTCCCGGGAGACCGCGACCAGATACTTGTACATCTCCTCCGGTGAATCCTGGTGCCCGGTGGCTTGCTGTACCGCGGTGCCGCCGCCGAGGTAGAAGTGGCCGCCGGCCATGGCGGTGGTACCACCGGCCGAGGCGGCCCGCTCCAGCACCAGTACCCGAGCCCCGGCGGCCGCCGCGCTCACTGCCGCGCAGCCCCCGGCGATGCCGAAACCGATGACCACCACGTCGACGTCATCCGACCACGAGGTCACGTCGTCCGCGTTGACCGTCGCCGGGATCTCGGTGGTCATTGGCGGAACTCCCTCTCGTCGCTGCGCGTTGCACCGTCGCTGGCCCGACTCACCGCTGCTCCTGCTTCACGTAGTCGAAAAACGCCCGGATCTCATCGGAGATGTGCGCGATCTCCACGAAAGGCACACCCGCTTGCGGTGCCGACACGTAGGCGAACCGCATCCCGCCGGGCATCAGCCCCTCCTGCGCGACGGTTGCTCCGTGTTCGCAGGCCGCGGAGACCATCGCGTCGAACTGCTCGACGGTTTCCGCTTCGACGCAGATGTGGTGCAGGCCCGGTCCGCAGTCTCGCAGAAAGTCACTATAGATGTTCGGCCCCCGGACCGGCTCGAGCAGTTCCAGCTGCATGTCACCGAGATAGCTCAACGAGATGTTGGCGACGAAGTCGGCGGGTCGGCCGCGGTAGCGGCAGCTGTCCGAAGCGAAATGCACTTCGGGCAGCCGAACCCATTTGCGAACACCTAACACACTGGTGAGGGCCTTTTCCGTGGCATCCAGGTCGGCGGTTACCCAGGCGATCTGTACTGGCGTTCCGGCGTGCAGGCTCATCGCCTGGCAGAATAGCCCAGCCCGCAGACCCACAGACAGGCGTTGCCGCAGGGGCCGCGTCCCGATGGTCCGAAGGATAGGTGAACAAGTTTCAATTCGCGCCGGCAACGGCGTCACGCTGCGTCAGCACGCCGACCAGCAGGCGAACCTGGGTATCGAAGAGCGCTTCGGGATCGGCGAGGGTGCCGGCGCCGTACCGCGCGAACACCTCAAGGCTGACCGCCCCCACGATTGCGGCCCACAACAGCAAACACTTGGCGACGACGCGATCGTCGCCCGGAAACCCGAAGTTGTCGCGAACCCGTTGCAAGTCCGACGAGATCGGCTGTGGCGCGGTGTGATCGGTCAACATGATGTCGCCGGTCGCGATCCCGGCGGCAACAGCGTCGAACAACACGCCCAGCACTCGGGCACCCGGTCGGACCGTCCGCTCCGCCGGCGCTTGATAGCCAGGCACCGGGCTGCCATACAGCAACGCCCACCTGGCCGGGTGCGTCAGAGCCCATCGGCGCACCGCGTGCGCGATCGCGAGGACGTCGTCACTCCACACCTCCGCCATCGCGTCGCGGGCCGCCTCGACCGCATCGGCCAAATCGTCGTAGGCGTCGACGAGCAGCAACGTCAGCAACTCGTCGCGGCTGGCCACATACCGGTACACCGCCGACGAGACCATGCCCAGCTCGCGGGCGATCGCGCGCAGCGAAAGCCCGGCCACCCCATGCTCGACCAGGTGGCGACGGCCCAGCTCGACGATCTGCGCCTCGATGCGCTGGCGCGACGCGCGCCGCTTGCCCACATGCCAAGTGTGACACAAAACGAGAACGGTGCTCTTGATTTTGTTCGGCGGAGCGGCGCGTGAGCGGAATTTCAGATCTTCGGCACGAAGCTCGGCTGTTTGCTGCCCATGGTGGCCACCCCGACGTCCTCGCGCACCTGTTGCGAAGCCGACACCCAGGACACCGCCGCCGGAAACTGCCCCCACCGGCTGTTGAACATCCCGACGATAAGCGCCGAGCCGGAATTGGGGGTGACATACACCGGGCCGCCGGAGTCGCCGTTTTGGCTGACGATGCTGTCGGACATGGTGAACCAGCCATTGTTGACCTGCTCGACGGTGCCGCAGCTCTCCCCGGTGACGACCCCGAAGTGGCAGACCGGTTCACCGGGCCGCACGACCAGGCCAGGATCCGATCCCAGCACTCGCCCGCCGGGCAGGACGTTGTTGGCAGTCACGTCGTCGGCCAGCACAATCGCCTCATAGTCGGCGATCTGCTGGTCGGCCGCGACGGTCGACCCGTTGGGGGTGTTGTTTCGGAACGTCGCTTGGTTGCCGATCACATTGCCGTCTTTGTTGGTGACCGGGCCGTGGCCGTGGCAGTGTCCCGCGGTGAAGGCGACGCGCAGCGCCGGATCGACGTAGCCCAGGGTGCACAGGTGGGTGTCCTGGTGGATTTCCATGCCGGGAAACACCAGCAGCGGGTCGGCGCGGGCGACCACGGGCACGGGCCACACCGACAGTGCCATGGCGGTGACCGTCACCGCGAACGCAGATAGTGCAGCCCGGCGCACCATCGACTCCCATCCGTTAGCGGCCGACCGACACCGGCCGAGGGCTAGTGGTTATGCAGAGCATCGGCGCAGCGCTTCTAGACGTTACCGGCTGGCCGCAGGCGACGAGCGGCGAGCGAGAAATTCGGCGACGCTCAGATCCCGGTTACTACGGTGCCGGTTGCCAGCCCGGCGGTCCGAAGAGGTAGCCCAGTCGGTCGCGCAGCCGCGTGGCCGAGCGCACATCGCGGGCGATCGCGGCATATTCATAGGTTTGCAGCTTCCAGATGTTGAAGGTGTCGACCTGCTTGGTCAGCCCGTAGTGCGGCCGGAACAACTCAGGTTGGAAGGTGCCGAACAATCGGTCCCAGATGATGAAGATGCCCCCGTAGTTCTTGTCCAGGTACTCGGGGTCCATGCCGTGGTGCACCCGATGGTGCGACGGGGTGTTGAAAATGAATTCGACCGGCGGCGGCAGCTTGCCGATCCGCTCGGTGTGCACCCAGAACTGATAGATCAGGTTCACCGAGAAGCTGGCGAACACCATCCACGGCGGAATTCCCAACAGCGGCAACGGAATCCACATTAAGATCTCGCCGCTGTTATTCCACTTCTGGCGTAGCGCGGTGGCGAAGTTGAAGTACTGGCTGGAGTGGTGGGACTGATGCGTGGCCCAGACCAGCCGAACCCGGTGAGCCATCCGATGATACGTGTAGTACAACAGGTCGACGCCAAGGACCGCGATCACCCACGTGTACCACCGGGTGGCCGGCAGGTGCCAGGGCGCCAGATAGGTGTAGATCGCGGCGTAGCCGAGCAGTGCCAAAAACTTCCAGCCTGCGGTGGTGGCCAGCGACACCAGACCCATCGAGATGCTGGTCCAGGAATCCGGGGCGAAGTAGGCCCCGGAGGGAGGGCGCTGCGCACTCTCGAGGTGTTCGAGCTTGCGGGCCGCAGACCACTCCAAAATCAGCAGCAGCAGGAAAAACGGAACGGCGAAGAGCACCGGATCGCGCATTTGGGCCGGCGGCACGGCTAGGAAATCCGCGATCGTACCCACGCCAGACAGATTACGGCTCGTCAACGTCGCGCGGCGGCCCACTGCCGATGTCCGGCATGGGCAGCATGGAGTCGCTCGGCTCGCCCGCATACCAGTGCACGGCCTGGATACCGGGCTGCAGGGACAGCTCGGCGACAAGTCGCTCAAGGCGTGCCGGCGCGTGACCATCCATGAGCAGATAAGCGGTCAGCGCGACGGTGTCGTCGGCGGCTCGCCCGGTGTGAATCCCCCGCAGTATCAGGTCGTTGGCGCTGGTGTGCTGCACAATCTGGGCCCGCGCGTATTTTTCGCTCTTACGGCGACAGATCAACTGAACTTGGTAGGGCTGCTGATCTTCGCTTTCTTCGACGGCGTTGTCGTGGTCGATCAGCCGGCCAAGCGGGCGTCCCAGCAGATGGATGACGACGACGGTACCGGTGGCGATCACGGCGAACACCAGATGCCCGGATGCCGCCAACACCCCCACGGCCGCCGAGCACCACAATGTCGCCGCGGTATTCAGCCCACGGACGTTGAATCCCTCACGCAGGATCACCCCCCCGCCGAGAAACCCGACCCCAGACACCACATACGACGCCACCCTGGTCGGGCTGGTGTCATTGGTGGCCACCGCGTATAGCACGAACAAGGTCGCCCCGGTTGCCACCAGCGCGTTGGTGCGCAGCCCTGCCATGCGTGCGCGCCACTGCCGCTCCAGCCCGATCAGCGCACCGCAGCCCAGCCCGACAGCCAAGCGCAACGCGAAATCCGCAAGGCTCAGCGTCTGCACGGGGCAGCCCTCCTTTCGCGCGGCTAAGCACCGGTATCAGTGTGGCCCAGCTCAATGTGGCCGGTGCGCTGGCGGCAGCAGTCAACCACCCGTCGGTAAACAACAGGCGAAGCATCCTGGCGCGGAGTCGGCCCGTGCCGGACGCGGTGCTAGCCCGACTGTGCTTTCGGCGGCACGATCGGCTTGCCGGTGCCGGACAAATGCACCGCGTGGATGCCCGGTGTCTTCGACAGTTGATCGAGCAGACTCTGAAGATGTGCCTGATCGGTATGCCAGTGCTGCACCGACTCGGGCTTTTGCGACAGCTCGGCGAGGACACGCTTGAGCTTCTCCGGCGTGTCTTTCGTTTTGTCCGGACTCGGTTGGCCGCCGCGGGCCGGGGTTGCATCGAGGATGCGAGGCGCAATGCCGCCCATTGCGCCACCTGCCAAACCGGCCAGGGCCAGCTGACCAACCAAACCTCCTGCGCCGTCTGCGGTGGCCGCCGGGGCGCCCGCAGCGCTGGTGCCGGACAACACGCTGGCGGCCAGCCTGACCGTCGGGGTGGCTACCGCCCAGGCTGGGGGAACCGACAGCGCCCCGACGAAGCCCGACTGGCCCATCCCGGCTGAAACCGCTGACGCGGCCGCACCAGCCGCACCGATCGCCTGCGTGCTTGACCCGAGCCCCGCTGCCAGAGCTTCGCTGGCAGCTGCCACACCCGCGGCGGGCAGCATGTTTTGCAGCCCCCGCACGCCCGACACGAAACCGAAGATCAGGGTGATCAGAACGTCGTTGGCGGGCAGTATCAGCTTGGGTACAGCCTCGACATACGCACTCAGCGTCGAGAACTGGGCCGCTGGGTCCGTTGACCCTGTGATGAAGCTCAGGAAAGACGAGAGCGGGTCGGGCGGGTCAGCCGCCGCGGGCGCCGCAGCGCTCTGCAGCGCCGACGGCACCTGTGACATCAGGTGTGACAGCGTCGACTGCGCGTTGCCGGCCGATGTGGCTGCGGCGCTGGCCACCGTGCCGTCGCCGTTGGCGGTGGGCGGCGGCGGCGTGAACGGCGTCAATCGGGTGGCGGCTGCCGACGCGGCCGCATAGCTGTACATGGTGGCGACATCGTGCGCCCACATCTCGGCATACTGCGCTTCGGTGGCCGCGATCGCCGCCGTGTTCTGCCCAAGAATGTTGGTCGCCACCAGGGACGCAAGCTGGCTGCGATTGGCTGCGATCACCGGCGGAGGCACTACTGCGGCGAAAGCGGTCTCGTAGGCCGCCGCGGCGGCCCGGGCCTGGGTCGCCGCCTGCTCGGCCTGGGTGGCGGTGACACGCATCCATGCGGCATAGGGTGCGGCGGCCGACGCCATGGTGGTCGACGACGGACCCCGCCAGCTGGTGGTCAAGCCGGTGATCGCGGACGAGTACTCGTCTGCGGCTGAACGCAGCTGCACAGCCAATCCGTCCCAGGCTTCGGCCGCAGCCGTGATCGGCCCAGCTCCAGCGCCGGCGTACATTCGGCCGGAGTTCACCTCCGGCGGCAGCAAGCCGAAATCCATTGCTACACCTCTTAACTCGTGGCCGTCGTGTTGGCGGCCTCAGTGATGGCGTACGACCAAGCGCCGGCACGCAGAGCGCTAACGAACGCCTCGTGAATCGCGGCGGGGTGAGCCCCGACTGCCTGATAGATTTGGGCGTGCGCGACGAACTGCGCCGCAGTCAGCGCTGAAACCTCATCTGCCGCCGCGGGAACCACACCGGTTGTTGGAGGCGCTGCCGCAGCGTGCTCGGCGTTCATCGCCGAACCGACTGCAGTCAGCTGCCCGGCAGATGCCGTGAGCAGCTCGGGTTGCGTTAGCACGAAGGACATAGCTCCTCCTCACTGCGCTGGGCGTGAAATAGCATGTAGACCAACATTTTTAGTCGCCATCGGGTATCACGATGATGGTGGCGCTAGCTGACTGTCCTGGGCCAGCAGCGCCACCCACGCCGATGGATCGTGTTGCGGTGCCGCCGCTTCCGGCCATCGCCCGTCCGGCCAAACTTGACAGGGCCATATTGCTGAAAAGGCTTCCCTGGCCGTCCGCGGCGATGGCTGTCGCTGCGCTGGTCGTGCCGGTTTCGGGCGACGCGACAGCCAGCGGCTTGACCGTCGGAGCGGCAACCGCCCAGCCCTGCGGTACCGACAATCCCCCGACATAGCCGGCTCGACCCATGCCCGCCGCTACCGTCCCGCCGGTTGAACCCAGGAGACGCGTACCCGAATCGAGCCCAGCCTCGAGCATTCCGCCCGTGGCCGCCGATTGTGCACCGAAAACCCTGGCAGCGACGGTGCCATAATTCTGTGCGGCCGTTGGCAAAAGATAGTTTTGGAAGGCCAACAGATAAGGCACACCGCCGATCGGGAAGTACGAAATCGGCGACGTCGGGCCGGTGATGAACGTCAGGAACGACGACACCGGGTTGGGTGGATCAGCCGCCGCTGTGGGTGCGGACGAGACCGGCGCGGCCAAGCTTTGCAGCGATTGCGGTAGCGCGGAGATCGCATGTGGCAGTGTCGAGTGCGCGGTACCCGCTGAAGTGGCGGCGGCCTGGGCGACCGCAGCAGCCTGAGCCGACGGGCCCGCTAGGGTCGTGGTCTGTGGCGGCGGGCTAAACGGTGTCACCCGGGCAGCGGTCGCCGACGACGCGGCGTAGGCGTACATCGCACCCGCGTCCTGAGCCCACATTTCGGCATATTCGGCCTCCGTGGCCAGGATCGCCGGGGTGTTTTGGCCGAAGATGTTCGTCGCCACCAGCGTCATCAACTGTGCGCGGTTCGCCGCGATCACCGGTGGCGGTACTGTCGCCGCAAACGCGGTCTGATAGGCGGCAGCCGCCGCATTGGCCTGTGTGGCGGTTTGCTCGGCTCGGACGGCTGTGGCGCTGATCCACGCCGCGTACGCTGCGGCAGCCTCAGCCATCATCGCCGACGACGCCCCTTGCCAGCCCGCCGCCAAGTCCGAGATCACTGACGTGAACGCGGCTGCAGTGGAATGTAATTGGGCAGCCAGACCATCCCACGCCGCCGCGGCAACCAGCATCGTCCCTGCGCCCGGACCAGCATACATTCGACCGGAGTTGATTTCCGGCGGCAACACCCCGAAGTCAATCATCCATAGCCTCCCGGCGGTTCAGTTGGCGCAAAGTACATTGGCAACTGCGGCGCCCGCGGGCGATTCTGCTGTGCGCCACCTTGCGGCCACACGGTTTTTCTGCATGCGCCGGCAGCGAATACCGGTTTGCGGGTACACGGCGACCTCTTACTTGCGGTGACACATCGTGGCTTGGCGGTCAGACCGACCGATACAACTTGGCGAGGAGACGCGTGCAGCCCATCGACGGATCGAACCGGTAATTGACTGCCATCAGCGGTGCTCTCCCCATGTGGCAACGGTGTACGAAACTGCGGCCGCGGGCTCCCGTCCCAACCTCGCGCCGAGCGTAACGCCGGTAGCAATCCCTGACAAAGGGTCACAGCAAACACACAGGACAATGTCAGCAATTCGTCGAGATGGCCTGCCGCTCGGCGCCGATCCCCCTGAGCCAACAAGTTGCCATGCCCACGAACGCGGAGTGGTGTTGGCGTTGGTCACCACGCGCGCATGTTGCCCGGGGTGAATCTTCGTCGCTAACGATAGGCAAGACACGCGTGCGGCAACGTGAGAGCCCGATTCCGGCCCTGTGGTTCAGGCTATTTGGCGATGCCGCTACTGCTTGGACGACAGCTGTTGTGGGCAGTAGGACCGCGCCGCAATCGCGGCAAACTGAGCCGCGCCGTCCGTGGTGAACCCGGGGTTGGTGGTCTTGAGATCCTTGAGCACTTCCAACCCGGATTCGCCGTTATCGATCAGACCACACACTGCTTTGGCTGCCGTAATCGCTTGATCTGCATTGTGGTACGTGATGCCCGCTTTTCGCAGGGAGGCCAAGAAGGCGGCATTGTCTGTACCGTCCTCGGCGCCGGGATCGCCGTGGGCGGGCACGGCGAGAACGATCGTTGCGGAAACACTAGCTAATGCGAGTGCCAGTCTCATCAGCCCTCCTGTTTCTCGTGCAGGCGCATTACCCCGGGCCGCGCTACCGCGATTTTGTCGTGGGTGGCGCGGCTTGGACCTGGCCGTCAGCGGAGAGGTGCACCGCATGAATGCCCGGCTTTTTCGACAGCTCAGCGAGCAGCCCATCAAGGCCAGCCTCATCAACTTGCCAGTGCTGCACGGCGTCCGGTCGCTGCTGTAGTTGGGCGATCACCCGGTCGAGCTTGACCGGTGCGTTTGCGTCTTTGCCCGACGCGGCACGGCCTCGGATGCCGGTCCCGGCGACGACCCGGGGTGCAGAGGCGCCCAGCGCCCCGCCAGCCATACTCCCCGCAGCCATCTGCCCGAGCAGGCTCCCCGGGATGTCAACCGCTGGAGCGGCAGCCAAACCGCTGCCTGGTAACACGTTGGCCGCCAGCCTGATCGCGGGAGTAGCCGGCGCCCAGGTAGGCGGCACCGACAACGCTCCCACCGTCGACGCCGCGCCCACACCCGCCGATACCGCCCGCGCCGCGCTGGTCGATGCCAGCGACCGTACGTTACCCAGGCCGGCACCCAACGATGATTTGGGTATCTCGGGAAGGTTGACCGGGGGTTTGAAAAACGTCTTGAACTGGACCATGCCCATGTTGGGAACGCTCATGCTGTCGTTTGCGATGGTGCTGCCCTTGGTCAACGACGCCGCGACGGAGAACATGCTCGAATACATCGATCCTGTAGAGGAATTGCCCGTCATCGCATTCAAGAGGTTGCCCATGGCGGCGTTGTATTGCGTGCTGGCGGACGCGAGTTGTTGCAGTATCTGCGGGATCCCAGACAGGATCGATTGCGTGCCGGTGCCGCTCGAGGCGCCGGTAGCCTGAGCGACGGCCGCTGACTGCGAGGCCAACCCAGCCACATTGGTCGTCTGCGGCGGCGCGCTGAACGGTGTCATCTGGGTGGCGGCCGCCGAGGAACCTGCGTAGCCGTACATGACTGCGGCGTCTTGGGCCCACATTTCCGCGTACTGGGCTTCAGTTGCCGCGATCGCCGGCAGATTCTGCCCGAAGACGTTCGTGGCCAGCAGGGAGGCCAACTGGCTGCGGTTGGCCGCGATCACCGGTGGCGGGACAGTGGCGGCGAATGCGGCCTCATAGGCGCTGACCGCGACTCGGGCCTGAGCGGCCGCCTCCTTGGCCTGTGCAG
Source organism: Mycobacterium xenopi (assembly GCF_009936235.1). NCBI lineage: Bacteria > Bacillati > Actinomycetota > Actinomycetes > Mycobacteriales > Mycobacteriaceae > Mycobacterium > Mycobacterium xenopi. The sequence goes on from NZ_AP022314.1 coordinate 2,669,241, forward strand.
CCGCGGTCGACATCCACTCCACATACGGTGCTGCCGCTGCTACCATCGATGCCGACGATGGGCCAGCCCACGACCCGCTGGTAAGGCCTGAGATCAGCGAGCCATACGAAGCCGCCGTAGATTGCAAGTCGGCGGCCAGCGCATCCCAGGCGGCAGCTGCGGCTAGCATCGGCCCCGCGCCTGGACCGGAATACATTCGGGCGGAGGTGATCTCCGGCGGAAGCGACCCGAAATCCATTGCTATACCTCTTCTTAGCCGACCGCGATCACAATCGCGTTCTCAGCGGCAGCACACGAGCCAAAGCACGTCGAGCCGATGCCTAACAGGTCGACGGCTGTGGTCTTCACCGCCGGCATACCTGGCGGACTAGGGTCCGGCTCAGCTGCCGCTCCAAAAGCTGTGGACGACAAGCGCATCCGCATTACTCCAATCTGTACGGGCTGGTTGGCCGTCATTGTTCCGCGGGCGGTATCACGATGATCGTGGCTGTAGTAGGGGCCGCCTCGGCGGCGCCGCTCAACACGCGCGAAGCCGTGCCGCCGATTGAGCGTGTGGCTGTACCGCCGATCGCGCGTCCGGCCAGACTCGACAGCGCCATGTCGCTGAACAGCCCGGCCTGGCCGTCCGCGGCAATCGCGGGAGCAGCCCCCACCCCGGTGTTCGGCATCACCGTTGCCACCGACCTGAGCGCGGGCGCCGCAGTGGCCCAGCTCGTCGGCACCGAAAGCCCGCCGACCAAGCTTGCTCGGCCCATGCCCCCCGACACCGCTCCCCCGCCCAGGCCCGCGGGCTGCAGCTCGGACATGAAACCACCCGATAGCGGCCCCAGCACTCCGGTGATCGGTTTTGAGGGACCCAGCAACGACGCGACGCCCGGCCCGTTTTGGGCAAGGCCGAGCGCCTGCATGGCCGTAAGCCACCAGCCACCGGGCACGGCCATCAACCCGATCGGTGAGTACGCCCCGGTCGCGTTCGATAACAATGTGGAAAGGCTGGACAGGCTCGACTGCAGTCCCGACAGTCCAGACGACGATGACGCCGAAGTCGATGTTGCCGTTGCCGCAAGGCTTTGCAGGGTACTCGGCACTAGGGAGATCAGCTGCGACAACGCCGATTGCACGCCGGTGCCGCCCGATGTTCCGGTGGCTCGGGCAACCGCCGCGGCCTGATCCGCGGTGCCCGCCGCACTGGTGGTCTGGGGAGGCGGGCTGAACGGTGTCATTTGTGTGGCCGCTGACGACGAGCCTGCGTAGCCGTACATGGCGGCGGCGTCTTGTGCCCACATCTCCGCGTAGTGGGCCTCAGTCGCGGCGATCGCCGGGGTGTTTTGTCCGAGAATGTTGGTCGCAATCAACGACATCAACAGGCTGCGGTTGGCGGCGATCACCGGCGGCGGCACCGTCGCGGCGAACGCGGCCTCATAGGCAGCGGCTGCCGCCCTGGCCTGGTTGGCAGCCTGTTCAGCCTGCGCGGCGGTCTGATTCATCCACGCCAGGTATGGCGCGGCCCCGGCGATCATCGCGGCCGACGACGGACCAGACCACGCAGCGCTCGTCAATCCCGAGATCACCGACTGGTAGGAGGCCGCCGTTGAAACCAAGTCGGCGGCCAAACCGTCCCAGGCGGCTGCCGCGGCCAGCATCGGCCCCGGTCCTGGGCCCGCATAGATCCGCCCCGAGTTGACCTCCGGCGGCAATGCCCCGAAATCCATGTCCCCAACCTCTAGTTACTGATCCCACGCCGCCAATTCGCCGGTCGTGCCCGATGCTCTGCCAACAGCGGCATACTCCCTTCTCAAATGTCCGTATCTAACTCCGCTCGAGTTCTGCTGCTGCAGTTTGTATTTCGCTCATCTACCTAGCTATGGCGCACACCAACAGTTACAACCGCCACATTTACAGCCATCATGCTGCGTGGAATTTGTTCGCGATTCGTTCCGTGCAGGTAATCGCCCCGTAAACCAGTGATCACCGCTGTCGGCGGTGAGTTGACGAAAGTTCCTTCCGTGCATGAATTTCCGCACAGTAAGCGACGTCACAACCAGATGAAGCTGCGACCTTGAAGCAATTAGGTAAAACCGAACTAATTCGGCTGTAACATGGCGGCCGCCTGCGGATACCTGGGATCCCCTGGTTCACCACTGCCGACGTGGTCCACATTGCACATAACTCTGCCCCGAAGGATAGCCGGTGGCGCTTAGTGTTTCGTCAGGGTAAACGGCGTGCGGGAATTTAACACCCGGGCCGGCCACGTGTTGTCGCCATCGGCTTGCTCCTCTCTATGCCACGCGGTTGGCACCATCTGCCAACCGGCAGCTAATAGTCGATGCCGTCCTCTAATACCGGGCAGACTATCCGGGCATGGCTGCGATCGAGCTGGCTTGGGGCTGAGTATCAGCTGGGAGACTTCACCGTCGAGCGCCCGGCCAACGACTCAGGTCAAGCCCCGGGCAAGCACGTTCGACGGTGAGGCGGCCGTAACGTGATCTTTACGTTCGACCCCAAGGCTTTTCGTGCGCGGTGTCAGGCGCTACCGAGTTGGACAGCTTTGACCACGAGCAATATCGCTCCGACGATGAGATAGCCACGCAGAGCCAGCATTCCCAAACGCGTTCCGGCAGACCATTGAACCGGCTCCAGCAAGGTCAGCGGTGGCATCCGCCATGTGGATCGGTCGGTTTCGGCCAATGCACGGGAGAAGTCTTCTGGCAAGCATGGTTTCGGCCACCGGCGGCCAATCCACCTCAGCCCACCGAAGGTGATCGCAACGCATGTCGCGAGCCCGAAGGCGAGATCGTCAGCGATGGAAACGATGTCGAAGTCGGGGAACACAGTGGTCACCATCAATATTCCTGACAACAGCAACAGCACGCCGACAATCACGCCGGCAACGGCGTTGAGCCAGGGCCGATTAACCCATGGACCCAGCACTTCCCGGTCGTTGCAGAGCAGCAGCAGAAAGACGGTTGCACTGGGTAGCAGCAACCCGGCCAACGCTTGGACGCCGGTGGTGATCAATCCCAACGGGGCGCCTGGGGTAAGCACGATCACCGCCGCGACCACGACCATCCCCGCGTAGGAGAGGTAAAACGGTTTGGCCTCAGCGAAACCGCGGTGCAGGGAATGCTTGAGCCCGAACACGTCCCCGAACGCATAACTGGTGGCCAGCGTCACGGCCGCAGCGCCGATGATCGAACCATCGAGTAACACGATCGAAAACACCGCACCCAGCGTTGGGTTGTGTTGGCCAAGCAAATGTGCGAGCACACCGGCGTCGACGAATTGCCCGTGGCTGCCGGTGGCACGTGCGGCCCAGTCGCCGGTCATCATCAGTGCCACCGCTCCGATCACCACGACGAAGGCGCCCAGCGTGGTGTCTGCCCGCTCATAGCCGATAAAGCGCGGCGTGATCCGCTTGTCGACGACGTTGGACTGCTGGAAGAACAGCTGCCACGGGGCAACCGTGGTGCCGACGATGGCGATGATCAAAAGCACCGCCTCCGAGGAGGCTCCGCCGGCGATACCAGGAACCACGAAGGACTTCGCCGCACGGCCCCAGTCCGGGTGGGACATCAACACCATGGGAATTTGCAGCAGGGTGATCACGATGAACACGAGCATCGCGCGTTCCCAACGCCGGAAGCTGCCGGTGACCATGATGGCGATCAGTGCTATCGCAGCAAAAGGCACAGCCACGTATCGGGGAATGCCCATGTAGTCAGCGGCCAGAGTGATGCCGATGAATTCGGTGACGAGAGTGAGGAAGTTCAACAGGAACAGGTCACCGACTGAAAACCAGCCCCAGCCGCGGCCAAACCGCTCGTTGATCAACCGCGCGTGCCCAACCCCGGTGACGGCACCCAAACGTACCACCATCTCCTGGTTGACGATCAGCACCGGGATCAACAGCAAAAGGACCCAAAGCATGCTGTAGCCGTAGTTTTGTCCGGCCTGCACGTAGGTCGCAATACCTCCGGCGTCGTTGTCGCCGACCATGACGATCAACCCAGGTCCGATGATCGCCAACATGGTGGCCAAGCGGACTTTTAAAGTACGCGGCCGGTCGGTGTCGCTGACGCGGATTCGGCCCAGGGCACCTTCGATGTCACCGACGTGGGCGCTGTCGAGCACCGCGGTCAGTGTTGGTGACTCCAGCCTCGTATCGACGATGTCGCGGTCCAGAATGGTCATGGCTAGTCACCGCCCTCGTCGATCTCGCTGGGATCCTCTGTCGCGCAGCTTGGTTCGCGCATCCGGCGTGGGCCGGGTTCTCGCCGTCGCCAGTCGTCGGGAATTGACGCCTTGAGCACGTCATCGACAGTGACGACGCCCAACACCCGGTTTTCGTCGTCGATGACGGGAATGGTATGCAGGTCGTAGTCCGCCATCAGCACCGCGACATCGGCCAGGTCGGCATCCGGGGTTACCCGGATAGGATCCGAATCCATCAGTGTCGCAACTGCTTCTGCGGGCTCTGCCTGCAGCAACTTCACAACCGATACCACGCCGGCCAGCCGCCCATGTTCATCGAGGACATGCAACTGCAAAAGCGCTTCCGGCTGGAGGGACTGGGCGCAACCGATGACGGCCAGCGCCTCGCCCGCGGTGGCCCATAGTCCGCAGGAAACGATGTCGACGTTCATCAGTCCACCTGCGCTGTTGGGGTTGAACCCCAGAAGGGTGATCACCTTGGTGCGCTGCGGCGCGGGCATCAAGTCGAGTACCCGGCGACGGCGGCACTGGCGGAGGTCGATGATCGCGTCGGCCGCGTCGTCGGCGCGCATCCGGCTGAGCAAGGCCGCGACGTGGGCGTCGGGCATGTCATCGAGCAACCGACTGGCCTTGTCGGGATCAAGTTCCTCGAAAACGTCGGCCTGCAGTTCTGGGTTGCTGCGTACTCGGTCCAGGATTTCTCCGCCCTCGGCGGCGTCGGCCACTTCGAGCAGGTCGGCGATTTGCGCGGGTCTGAGCGCTGCTACCCGCCCGGAAACGCGTCGCACCGCCATCGACTGGTCGTGTCCGATCAACGGCTCGAACGCCTTCCAGTCACGGGACGCCTGCCCGCCCGGTGTCTTCAGCAGTCCGAACAGACGCGGCGGTCGCCGGGTATCCAGTCGTCTCAATACCCACCCATCTGGGCTGTGCTCAAGTTCGACGTCGTAGGCGCGCACCAATTCACCTGCTGCAACGTCGATCAGGCGATACCCGAGTACATCCGAACGCAACAGCACCTCACCTTGCCGGCGCTCGAACCGTCGCAAGTCAATCTCGTTATGTGCCAGGCCTACCCGATCTGGATGCAGCCGCCGAATTGAGCCGCTGTGAACAAATACCCGCCGACCACCGAGGGCGGCCACGATGCCGGTCACCAGGGGGTAAGTATCCGTACCGCGCAACCGCACGATGATGTCGTCGACCCTGCCCACCGATTCGCCCGACGGCATCACCACCGGGGCACGTAGCAACTGAGACAGGTGAACCACTGACGTTGCGGTCTGGACGTCAACGGGCTCGGCGGCTGGTTTGCTCATGGCTATCCCTTCTCAACGCAGGTCGCCAAGCAGCAACAACAGTTGCTGCGCTGGGTAATTCGGTTAGGCCCAGCTGGAGCCGACGGCGCTGTCGGTGCTGGCCATGTTGCTGCTGGCGGTTTGCACCTTTTGGCCGTGGGCGTTGGCCTGCTCGTAGATCACCTGGAAGTTGCGGCCCAGCTCGGTGATGAACTGTTGGCACGCCGTCGACCCGGCGCCACCCCAGAAGTCACCGGCGGCCAGCACATCACGGATGATCGCCTGATGCTCGGCCTCCAACGCCGCCGCCTGCGCCCGAATCGTGGCACCGTGAGCGTCAACGTCGCCGAATTGGTAGTTGATGGTCATTGTTTGCTCCTAACTCGAGAAATGTTGCATTGCAGCATGCTTGGCTACGCGATGTGCCGCTTGGCCCGGTGAGTCCGGGGCCGCTGTCCTTCGGGCGCAGGCCGGCCTCGCTCTGCGTGAAGGGACAGATGCCGCAGCGCTTTGTCTTCCAGCCGTGCGCGGTAGTACGCCCAGGGCAGCCGGCGTTCGATCGGAGTCCCGACCATTTGTCCGAGAAGGTGATTGGCTTCCCGTGCTCGGTACAGCGCCGTTTGGACGCGTGCCACGCCGAATGCGTCGGCCTGGTTGAGCGAAAGCCGGGCCAGCGCCTCCAGCGCTTCGTTCAGCGCCGCGTTGATGTCTCCGCAGGCCTTGTGCACCTGCCGCTCCATGTTGGGCGGGTTCGTCACGCGCCGCTCCCTGGGGCGGGCGGCGCTGTGGGAGGCCACGTCGGTGAGCGGGTGATTGATCGTCATGATCTCTCTCCTAACGTGAGAAGCCTTGTAGCTGTTAGGTGCTCAGGATTTGCTGGGACGCCTGCTCCTGGGCCTCGTAGTTGTTGGCGTCGCGGATCAGCCCGTCACGCACCCCGTGCAGCATGTTGACGATGTTGCGAAACGCCTGATTCATCTGGCTCATCGTGTCGTAGGAGGTGGCCTGCGCAGACCCACTCCAGCCGGCACCGGCAATGTTGACCGACGACGCCCACATCTTGCGGGCCTCGTCCTCCACGGTCTGGGCGTGCACGTCGAACCGGCCCGCCATCGCCCGCATCTGGTCGGGATCGGTCATAAACCGAGTTGGCATCTGAATATCTCCTGTCTTGCGATGGGTTATGACTGTCTTGCCTCTATCCCGCGGCGGGCGAACGTGTCACCACCGTGGGACGGAAGCCGTATTTCGGTGCAGCGGAGCCGGTGCCGTTGCCGGCTGCGTTGGCCAGCGGCATGCCCGGCATTCCTGCCGCGACGGCCGGTGGGGTGGCAAGCGGGGTATTGCCCAGCGCCGCGCCCAGACCATTTATCGGCGGGGCCGCCGCAGTCCAGCTTGGCGGCACGGACAACGGTCCGATCGAAGCCCCCTGCCCTAACGCAGCTGACACCCCACTGCCCAAACTCCCAAGTCCGCCAACGCTTCCCAGCGAGCCGAGCGGAGCCGCCGCTGCCGCTCCGCCTAGCGCCTCGGACGCGGCGCCGCCCAATGCGTCTTCCGCAGCGGCAGCTGATCCACCGCCGGCACTCATCAGGCTTGTGAAGGCGCCCAGCGTGTTGCTGGGCATGTAGAACCCGGACGAAAAGATCGTGTTCCAGATGTTGGCGTTGGGTCCCCACTCGTTCCAGAAGTTGTCCAGCGCGGAGTTCCCGGATCCCTGCCCGGTCAGCAGGCCCAGGATTCCGCCCAGCCCCGACGAGGATGACGAGGTCGATGCACCGGGTGACGCCAGGTTCTGCAGTGCCGTCGGCACGGCAGAAGTCAGCTGCGCCAAGGTCGACTGCGTGCTTGTGCCCGCCACGGAGCCGGTGGCCTGGCTAACCGCGGCCGACTGAGCAGCCAGCGCGCCGGGGTTGGTGTTCTGCGCAGGCACGCTAAACGGGGTCAACTGGGTGGCGGCCGCCGACGCGCCCGCATAGCCATACATCGCGGCCGCGTCCTGGGCCCACATCTCGGCGTAATGCGCCTCGGTGGCCGCGATCGCCGGAGTGTTTTGCCCCAGAAAATTGGTGGCCACCAGCGCGGCCAGCTGAGCCCGGTTGGCCGCGATCACCGGCGGAGGCACCGTGGCGGCAAACGCGGCCTCGTAGGCGCCCGCTGCCGCGGTGGCTTGCATCGCAGTCTGCTCGGCCTGCCCGGCAGTGGTGTCCATCCACGCCACATAAGGTGCGGCCGCGGCGGCCATCGATACCGACGCAGGACCCTGCCACCCGCCGCTGGTCAACGCCGAGATCACCGAGCCGTAAGAAGCTGCGGTTGAACGCAGTTCAGCTGCCAACGCGTTCCAGGCCGCGGCAGCGGCCAACATCGGACCGGCTCCGGGGCCGGAATACATTCTTGCCGAGTTGATTTCGGGCGGGAACAGACCGAAATCCATTGCCAAGGCCATCACAACACACCTCTTTCACCCCGTCGCGATGGTGTTGGCGGCCTCAGTCTCCGCGTACGAAGCGGCGCTGGCCCCCAAAACCCGCACAAAGAAGTCATGAACTGCTGCGGCCTGAGCGCTGACCGCCTGATACATCTGTGCATGCGCTGCGAATTGCGTTGCAGTCAGCGCTGATACCTCGTCTGCCGCGGCGGGAATCACACTGGTGGTGGGGACCGCGGCGGCCGCGTTCTGGGCAACCATCGTCGCGCCAATCCCTTGGAGGTCGCCGGCGGCGGTGGCCAGCAGTTCCGGCTGTGTGGTCACAAAAGACATGGGGATTCTCCTCACGCAGGCAAAACGGAACCCAAAGACGGTGGGCAGTCGTGTCAGAGCACGTCAACATCACGCACGCTCGCGGGCGAAGCGGTGCGTGTTAGGTGAAGCGGCGCAAGCCGATTCAGGCGGTACGAAGAATGCCGGGGTCGGATCCGAACGAAACGGTCACCGAACTCGGATATGGACTATCACTAGGACTCATTTCGCTCTCACCTCCTCACGGCCAGGGCACACGGGGGTGCCGTCACGTCGCACAATGGGGTGAGGCCGACCCGGCGAAAGTGCCGGGCGCGGCACCCCTCTCGTCAGAGCTTTGGCACTGCACGGCGTATCCGGCATTTTGTCCGGAAGCCACTTGGGCTCAACCCTTAAGCCGGGAGGAGCTGTCCTGACCCTGGGCGTCTTTCGACGTTCGGGGTCAGTGGCCTTTGTCCGTGCAGACGCCTCACCTAGCGAGGTGCTTGCACCGGCAATCGTGGCACTTAATGCGGCGCCAGTCAACCCGGACGCGGTTGAATGTTGCAATCTGACCGGACCGCCACCCTGAGCTGGGAGGCGGCGAGACTTCGAGGTCCGGCTTCTCGTGGTCCCGGCCTCAGGCGCCGACGTATCGACCCTGCGCTTAGCCCTGCTGCAGCGACCGAGCCGCGTCATCATTCCACGCACCTCGGCGGGCTGGCGCGCTACCGAATTTCGGCCGAACGCTTGACGAGCACTGGTTGAGAAGACCACCATGAACACGCAAGCACCTCGCTAGGTGAGGCGTCTGCACGGACAAAGGCCACTGACCCCGAACGTCGAAAGACGCCCAGGGTCAGGACAGCTCCTCCCGGCTTAAGGGTTGAGCCCAAGTGGCTTCCGGACAAAATGCCGGATACGCCGTGCAGTGCCAAAGCCCTGTCGAGAGGGGTGCCACGTCCGGCGTGTGTTCGCCGGGCGCTCGATTCCCCTGCGGTGCTGCGATCGGGTGACACCCGCGCGTGTCTCGGCCGTAAGGAGGTGAGGACGCAAATGAATCCAAGCGATAGCCCGTATCGGTATTCGGCGTCTGTTTCACCCAGATCCGGCCGCGGCAGTTCCGCTATTGCCTGAGCCTGGCATTCGCTGACGCTGAATTCGACCATGCCGACCGCTTTGCGGTGCGGGATAGCCCGCTGCGACTGCGAGCAGGCCATCGTTTTACCGAAATGCGTTGAGTTGTCTTGTCTTCCACAACGCCCCTGTTCTCGAACATATTGCGAGGAGCCGATGACTTCCCTGTCCACTGAGGTACACGGACGTGTCGACAGACCGCCAGCCGCCGATGCCGCGATAGTCCAGACCGCATCTGACGGAACGCCGCGGGCAATCGCCGACGCGGCCAGGCCCGCCGTGGTGGATGCAGCCCACGTTGGTGACATCGTCGGCGCCTTTGGCCGTATTCGCCGGGACGCCACGGGAATGGGCCGCAGCCGCTGGCAACGACTGCGGGCGCTGCTTGTCATCATCGGCCCGGGACTGATTGTGATGGTTGGTGACAACGATGCCGGCGGCGTCGCCACCTACGCCCAGGCCGGGCAGAACTACGGCATGAACCTGTTGTGGACGCTGGTGTTGATGATCCCTGTGCTCTACGTGAACCAGGAAATGGTTCTGCGACTGGGAGCGGTTACCCGAGTTGGACACGCACGATTGATTTTTGCGCGCTTCGGCAAGTTCTGGGGCGCTTTCAGTGTCGGAGACTTACTCATTCTCAATGCGTTAACGATTGTCACCGAATTCATCGGAGTGTCGTTGGCGCTCGGATACCTAGGTTGCCCCAAGACGATCGCGATACCGGCGGCCGCGGTGCTGCTCTTCGGAGTGGTGGCTGGTGGTTCGTTCCGTCGTTGGGAGCAGCTGATGTTCGTGTTGATCGCGGCCAACGTTGTGATCATCCCGATGGCGTTGTTGGTGCATCCCAGCTTCGGTACCAGTGCCCGCGGCCTGATTCCCTCCCTGCCCGGCGAGCCCGACTCCATCGTGCTGATGCTGATCATGGCAATTGTCGGCACCACCGTGGCGCCGTGGCAGTTGTTTTTCCAGCAGTCCAACATCGTCGACAAGCGCATCACACCGCGCTGGATTCGTTACGGCAGAGCTGATCTGATCATCGGGATAGTCGGTGTGATCGGCGGTGCGGTGGGGCTGATGACAGCCGCCGCGTTCGGACTCGGTGGCACCCCAGCCGAAGGTAAGTTCACCGACGCCGGCGATGTCGCGTTTCATCTGTCCGACCACGTCGGGCACACCGTTGGCGTCCTGTTTGCAATCGTGTTGCTAGATGCATCGCTGATCGGCGCCAACGTGGTTGCGTTATCAACTACTTACGCGCTGGGCGATGCCCTGGGCAAGCCACATTCGTTGCACTGGAAGGTCACCGAGGCGCCGCTGTTTTACGGAATCTATGCCGCGTTGCTAGCGGTGTCCGCCGCGGTCGCGTTCAGCCCCGATCACGTCCTAGGCATCATCACTCAGGGGGTCCAAGCCCTCGCCGGGGTCCTGCTGCCGTCGGCCACCGTATTTCTGGTGCTGCTATGCAATGACCGCCCGGTGATGGGCCCGTGGGTGAACACATTCCGTCAGAACGCTATCGCATGGATGATCGTCTGGTCATTGATAGTGCTGTCGCTGATGCTGACGGCGGTGACGTTCTTCCCCAACCTGTCCACACCCACGCTGGTAAGCGGTTTGGTCATTGGTGCTGTGATAGGCATATTCGGCGCGGCGATTGTGTTCGCGGTCGGTTGGTATGCGGATCGCCGCGAGTTGGAAGACACTGTGCCGTTGGGCGCGCTGAGTCTCGACGAGTTGGAGGAGCTCGACGAGCTGTCGAAATTGACCGGCCGTGAACGTAAGGCGTTGCGCGACAAGATTCGCGCAAGCTGGACGACGCCGAGCTTGGCAACTCTGCCCAGACCGGTGATGTCGCCGGTGCGTCGTGCCGGGCTGTTCACGTTGCGCGGCTACCTTCTGCTTGCCGGCGTGCTGGTCGTCGTGAAGGTTCTCGAGGCTGGCCTAACCTGACGGTCGGCGCAGTCGAAATCCTCTGTCCGCCGGCCGTGATCACGTGACTGGTGGTCAGGCCACGAGTCGATCGCCGGTGGCTGCGAGTCCCGCCGACCAGCCGCCAGCCGAGTCACCGCAGCCATCGCGACGGTCGCGATGACAGCCGGCCCCAAACCTTGCGCCCAGCCGAGCGGACCCACGGGCGTGCAGCCGAGCAGCTGGCTGACCCCGGGAAGGCTGACCATCGCGATGAATGCGGCGAGCGAGCCGGTGGCGGTGAGCAGCACCAGCGGGGCGTGCGACTCCACCAGCGTCTGGCCAAGCTGCGTGGCCACCAACGCGATCAGCGCGACGGTGGAAGCGCGTTGCCGACGGCCGGTGAGCGCGGCCATCGCCCACGCGGCCGCCGCAGCCGTTGCGGTGGTCCCTCCGCGAATGCCGACGGCACGCCACAATGTCCGTTCGTCGGGGCCGCGGCCGGCGCGACGCACTGGCCCGCTGGGTATGCTGACGGCGAGAGCGGCGGCGGGTAAAGCGTCGGTGAAGACGTTCATGAGCAGCAACTGACGGGCGTTCAGCGGCGAGTTGCCGGTGAGCGCACTGCCGATGATCGCGAAGATCACCTGGCTGGCGTTGCCGCCGAGCAGCACCGAGACTGCCGCTTGCACCCGCCGCCACAACCGGCGTCCTTCCTCGACCGCGTGCAGCAGCGATTCGATGCGGCCGTCGGTCAACACCACGTCGGCCGCGGTGTGGGCCGGGTCGCTTCCATGTGCGACGACGCCGACACCGACGGTGGCGGCTCGGATCGCTGCGGCGTCGTTGGAGCCGTCGCCAACCATGGCGCATACCCGGCCGGTCCGTTCGAGAGTCTGGACGATCTGCACCTTGTTTTCCGGTGACATGCGCGCGAAGATCATCCGCTCGACTACGACCCGTTCTTGGTCTTTGCGCGACAACGCATTCCATTCGGATCCGGTGATCACATGCTCGGCGGTCGCCGGTAGGCCCAGCTCGTTGGCGATCGCTACAGCGGTGACCGGATGGTCGCCGGTGATCAGCCGGATGGCCACGCCCCGGTCGGCCAGCTCGGCGAGCAGCTGCGGTGCTTGCGCTCGCGGCGTGTCGGCAAGTCCGAGGAATCCCGTCAGCGACAGTCCCTTACCGCACAATTCGACCATGCGCTCGGGGTCTTGTCGTACCGACTGCAGCTGGTGTGCCGTCAACCGGCGCCGGGCCACCGTGATTACCCGCAACCCCTCGGCAGCCAGCTCGTGCACGGTGCGGCCTGCATCCACGCCAACATCTCGGCAGGCCGCGAGCACCACTTCCGGTGCACCCTTGACAGTCAGCTCCGAACCCGACACCGAGGCCGAAAACGAGCGCCCGGAACGAAAAGGCAGATGGGTGTCCGGTTCGGCCGACGAATTTGAGCCGCCAACGCCTGCGGCGGCAGCGACGATGGCGCGGTCGGTGGCATGCGCGTGCGGGGCGCCGTTGGGCGCCGGCACGGCGAGCGCCGCACAACGCAACACGTCCTCGCGGGAGCAACCCGCGGCGGGCTTGACCCGTGCCACCCGCAGGCGGTTCTCGCTCAACGTTCCGGTCTTGTCGAAGCACACCACGTCGACGCGGCCCAGTGCTTCGACGGATCGCGGCACGCGCACGAGAGCGCCGAAATTGCTCAGCCGCCGTGCCGATGCCTGCTGCGCGAGTGTCGCCACCAACGGCATCCCCTCTGGAACAGCGGCCACCGCAACGGCGATCCCGCTGCCCAGCGCTTGGCGAAGGTTTCCGCGGCGCAGGAATCCAAGGGCGCTGATGAGCGCGCCCCCACTCGCGGTGACGGGGAATGCCCGTTTGGTCAACTGGCTGAGCTGGTGCTGCAGCCCGACGATCGGCAGCTCGCCGGAGGCCAGTTCTGCTGCGCGGCGTTGCTGCGTGTCCGCGCCGACCGCGGTCACCAGCGCGATTCCCCGCCCGGCCACGACGTGCGTGCCCGCATAGAGCATGCAGCGACGATCGGCCAGGTCCGCACCGGGTGTGGCGTCGGTCTGCTTCTGCACCGGCAGCGACTCACCCGTCAACGACGATTCGTCGACCTCGAGGTCCTCGTCCTCGACCACCCGAGCGTCGGCCGGCACCACTTCGTTGCTGCGCACCTCGATCAGGTCGCCGGGGCGCAGCCGCTCGGCGATGACTTGCGTGTACGACCGTGTGCCGTCCGGGCGGATTGCGACCTTGCGCGCCGGCGGGATCTGTTGAGCGAGTAGGTGGTTGAGCCGAGTCTCGGCCCGCAGCCGCTGGGCTGCCGCCAGCATCGAGTTTCCGGTCAGCACCGTACCGACCATCACCGCGTCGATCGGCGAACCCAGCATTGCGGTGGCCACCGAACCTAGCGCCAGTACCGGCGTCAACGGATCCGACAACTCTGCGCGTACGGCGTCGGCAAATTGCCAAAATGCCTTGGGAATTCGTGCGCCGAGGGTCACGGCACGGCCGGCCGCCGAAGCCGGCGACTCCGTGTCCGGGCCGGGTGGCGGCAGCACCCCGCGAACTTCCCGAACAGACATTGCGTGCCACTCGTACGCCGGCGCCGGTCGCGGCGGGACCGCGCGGGTCGCGCTGCGGGCGAGCAGGTATCCCGAGAGCAGCGCGGCAGCAGCCCCGATGGTGACCGGTCCGGGACCGCGCCCACGCACACCCGGCACCATCAACAGCGCGCCCAAAGCCGACGCCCCGGCGGAGATCGCGATGCCTCGCCGAGTCGCTTCCCTGGCCGCGGGCAGCGCTCGCAACACCTGCCACGCGCTGGCCAGATCGGGCAAGATCAGATCCGCGTCTGGCGCGATACCGCCGTTCGAGACGACTCCGAGCGCTACGTCGGCGAAGCAAAGAGCTTGGGCGCCAGCGCGTGACAGCACCGCGACGGTGTGGCCGGCCTGCTGCAACCTAACCACGGCGTCGGCAAGCGCTTCGTCGAGAGCGCCCTCGTGAACGGGTCTGATCTCGTCGAAAGCGGGCCGCAACTCCCCGAGGTAGTCAACGTCGACCGAGACCATCTTCGCCCCGGACCTGCGCGCTTCGGCCACCACGGCCGACGCCAGGGGATGATGCGAGGCCAAGATCAGCGCTTCCGCCGCACCATTGCGGTCGGTGCCGCGCGCGGGTATGCCGGGCAGCGCGTGCCAGCCCGGATCCAAGCCGGGTTGGTGAAGGAGGTGTTGGGCTCGCTGCCAGGCTGCGGTCAGCGCGCCATCGGGAACGCCGCGGACGCGCGTCACCCGCAAGTTTTCGCCACACAACACACGCGGATCGACGAGCAGGGCGTCGACCTTGTCGAGCCGACGCAAACTGTCCGGCCGCAACGGCAACACCGCGTGCTGGTCGGCCAACCCACGGCCCAGTGTCGCCGCGAACGATTCGCGTGCGGTGTACATGGCTCTGGGAGCGGCCGCGACCGCCGCGGTCGAGGCCGTGCCTGCGTTTCGGGTGAGCGCGCCGATCAGGCCGGTACCGACCGCTTGAACGAACGCAACACGCCTCGCGTGGCGTTCCGCTGGCCCGGCTGGTGGTCGCGCCGGACGCGATGGCCTGGGCACGGTTGGGCAATCCACGCACAGGGCCAGTCCCGGTTCGTGGCGGACCCATGCCCGCGCTTCAGCGCGGCCCTCCGCAGCCTTCATCACCTGCATCGTCAGCTCTACTGCCAATGACGGCGGCGACAACGTCACGACGTATGCGGCGGTGGTGGCCAGTGACATGACGGCGTCCGTCGCGGCCTGGCCGATCCGGTGTTCGAGCAGACCGCGAAGCCACGGCTGGTAGTTCGCGATCGCCGCGGCCGCCTCGACACCGATCGGTGCACGCGGCAGCCGCAGCATGCGACCCACCAGCGCGATGCCCAAGCCGACGACGTTGGCTCCTACCAGCACCGACCTACTCGCCTGTGACAGGGCATCACCCGGCAGGCTGGCGGCCGGAGCAGACCCGTCGCCGGTGTCGGCGTTGAGCGTGGCGCAGCGGGCTTCGGCGTCGTCCACGACGCAACACAGCTCACGCGGCGTCGTGCGGTCATCCTCAATCTCGACGACGACCCGCGACAGTGCCCGGTTCAGGCGCGCCGATGTGACGCCGGGGTGTGCTCGAAGGGACTCCAGCACAACGCGTTCGCGTTGCGCCCCACCGGGAGAGCTGAGCCCACGCACCTCGATCCACGCGCGGCCGTCCCCGCGCCAACAGCGGCGGGTCGGCGTTGTACCCGCCAGCACCTTGGCGCCTTCCCACATAGGGGCCCGAACAGGCGCCGTGGCGATCTCGAACGCCGCAGACCCCACCGCCCCCGCGATTTCTGCCACGGTCGTCGCCGTGTGCGTCAGTGCGCCGGCGAGCGCCGAAGTTGTCTGGATTCCCGTTGTGATCGCGTGCAGAGGCAAAAGCTTTGGCATAGGCATGGATTCGAAAGTGGGGTTGAGCGCAAGAAGAATGGACGGTTGCTAGCGTGGCTGGCTGTTACGCGGTCGCTGCGTTGACGTCCGTTTAGCCTGCGATGATCGCGGCGGCTTGGATTGCGTGCGGACGGCAGTCGCCGGTGTGGCCGGGGTCGTGCGCGGCCGGTTCATCTGCCGCAACAACAATGCACCGCCGCCGACCGCCAACACCAGCGGCCATTCCACGAGGCCGCTGGCGCCGAGGCCACCTAACGTCAAAACGGCCAGCGGCATCGCGTAACCGGTGGTGCCGGTGCCGCGCCGCACACCGGCCGCCGCTCCGGTCACGGCACCGACGACGCCGTTGACGGCAGCGCCGCCAACCGCGCCGGCGACTTTGGCGGTCGTCTCCGCTGCGCGACCCACGGTTCGACCTAGTGTGCGCACCGTGTTGTCGACGACACCCATGAACTATCTCCTTGCGGGTTATCGACTGCGCGATACCGACCCGACGGATTCCCGATCAGCGAAATCCGCTGGAACACCACCTTAGGATTCGGTAAACGAACATCGAACCCCACCGAGTGAACGCATAGAAAACACATATCGTCCGGCGCTGAGTGCATGCAGCGACACCGGAGCGGCGCAAGCGAAATCAGTCGGCCTTCTTCTCGGCGACCGCCGCGCTGAGCCCTTCGGCCAGATCTTCGCGAGTCAACTCCTTGAACCTGCGCAGCTGGTCCTCGCTGAACTCCTCGACGTCACCGGCCAGCACCGCGTCGAGGTCCTCGTCGTCGAGCCGGAAGCTGCGGTGGTCCCGCGCCTTTTCCACCACGTTGCGCACAAACCCGGCGTTGCCCAGCACGTCGATACCGCGGATCAAGTCGCCGTCCTCGGAGATGTTCTCCTCGAGATAGAACTTGGTGTAGGAGGGGCGCAACACCTCGACCGCGTCGTCGGTAACAACGTCTTCGTTTTCCCGGCCCATCAACTTGGTCAGCGCGATCAACTCGTCCGGGGTGTAGCTGTAGAACTCGATCACGGTCGAAAACCGCCGCCGCAGACCGGGATTGACCTCCAACATCCGTTCCATCGCCTTGGCGTAGCCGGCGCCGAACACCACCAGCTCGTCGCGGTGGTTCTCCATGTACAGCAGCACGGTGTTGATGATCGCGTTGCCGTACGGGTCTCCTTGGTGGTAGCCGCGCTCATGCAACGTGTGCATCTCATCGAAGAAGACCGCCCCGCCGAGCGCTTCTTCGAGCATCTCTTCGGTGTTTTTCTCCGCGTCGGCCATGTAGCGGCCCAGCAGCTTGGAACGGCTGGTTTCCACCACCATTGGTTTGCGCAGCACCCCGAGACCGCACAGCTGCTTGGTGAAAGCCCGTGCCACGGAGGTCTTTCCGGTGCCAGGCGGGCCCAACAACAGGGTGTGACGTGAGGTCACCGGCACCGGCAGCCCCATCTTGGCGCGGGCCAAGTTCACTTTCGTCGTGGATTTGATGAGCTTGATTTCGCGCTTGGCTTTCTCCATGCCGAGCATCGCGTTGAGCTCCGCGTCGCCTTCGGCCAGATACTTCTTGGCCATCTCGGCATGGCGTGCGGCCTCGGTCTGCTCGCGGGTCGGCGCGCTGTCGGGATCCCACGGGTCGGTGCGGGCCTCGATGGTCTCCGGGTCGGTGAGGACCAGGCGATAGTTGGGGTTGTCCAACGCTTCTCGGGCCGGGGCGAACTTGGCGTCACGCGAGTACACCCGCCGCAGCAGCTCGACGGCTTCGTCTTCGCGACCCAGATGCCGCAAACACATGCCTTTGGTGTACATCGCGACGTTGGCGGCCCCGGGCACCCGGTCGGCCTCGATGGCCTCGTCGGCGCGCCGGCAGGCCTCCTCGAACACCCCGAGTGAGGCCAGCGCGGTGGTCGCCATCGCGGCGCCTGCGGCTTTCAGCTCGGGTTGACGCCACGGGGTCGCCGGCGGGAACTGAGCCAGCACGTCGGGCCAGCGCTTGGTGCGGAAATGCAGCACGCCGCGCACATATCGCACCAATTCGGCGTCGAAGGGCTGGCGGGGCTGGGTTTCGTCGAGCAGCCGCGCGGCCTCGTCGTAGCGTCGGGCGTCGATGAGAGCTGCGGCGTACGCGGCGGCCAGCGAGTCCACGCTGGTGATCGCCAACCGCAGGAACAGCCCGTCGGAGACCTGGGGGCGAAACTCCAGGTCGGTCAGCCCCAGGCGGCGAATCTCCCAGCCGAATGTGTTGACCGCCGCCCAAGCGCTGGCCAGCACCTCGATGCTTTCATCACCGGCTAGCACGCGCGCCAGCCAGGCATCACACATGCCCGGATCGATCGTGGTGGCAGTGGTGAACATCTGCAACGCCACCTGGGGATTGTGGCTAGGCTGCAGTCCGCTGACGGAAATGCCGGACGCCAGCAGACCTGCCACCATCGCGTTGCGGGCGTCGGTGGCGGCAGCCTGCGAACTGCTCATCGGGCCGCCGCCGGGCTGGGTGACGGCGCCGGTGCCTGGCCCACCAGGACGGCGAGCTCTTCACCGTCATGCAACTCACGAGCGGGCACCACCAGCCGTGGGCGTCGCGTCGGAACCGGCATGCTGGCGCACACCGCGTCAAGCTGGCGACCGGTGAGCCGATTGAGCCCACCCCACACGCTTCGGCGAAGCCGACGGCTGCTGTGGTAGCGCACCCACGCCGACACCTCAACCCCGCCGTGGCGTGGCCTCAGCCGAACGGTCACCGCGGTGGCCTCCGTGTCCGGCAGCCACAGCCGCTCCAGCGTCTCCGAGGTGATGTCGCGTGGCGAGACCCAGAAACTGGTTACAAATTCCTTGTATCCTTCGGGCTGCTTGTATTTGAGGCGGCGTCGCCGCGGACGGACGTGGGCGGCTGCAGCCCGGCTAACACCGTGGCGTCCATGTCGTCGATCTCGCTGGAAGTCACGGGTCGCGCCGTCCAGCGCCGACCGTTGAGGTCATGGGCCAGCCGCTCGGTGGCGGCCGCCAGGGTGGCGGCCACCGAATCACGCGCCGCCACCGCGGCAACGTTGCGCTGCGGATCCATGCGCAACACCAGCCAGGTGTGATGCTCGTCCAGCGGCTGGCGAGCATCCACCGGCCCGGTGTCGTCAACGCCCACGTCCGAGACGTCGTCCCTGCCGGAAGTGCGGCGGGTGCCGACCGACACGATGTCGATTGCGTCGAGCCGCACGTCGAACTGCCGCAGCCGCGCTGCCACCGCCTCCACCGGCAACCACGCCGGTGCCGCGTCGCGGTTGCGGTGCCTACCCGACGGCGCTTCCTCATGCCCCTCCACTGTGACCACCGCCACCAGTTGGCCCTGGTATTCGCGGATACCGACCACATCGTGGCCGAAGCGACGCTGGTGGTCGAGGGCGGGCGTGCATCCCTCGGTCAGGGTCATCTCCGGGTCGACAAACCGGTCCAGCACCCGGGCAACCAGTGCGGAGGCGAGCGGGGTTCGCCGGTAAGTGACGACCGCGACGATCGTCACCAGCACTGCCACCCCGACACCCGTCCACCAGGCGATATGGTTGGCCTGCCACGCGTCCGGCAGATGGCTCACCAGCGCCAGCACCGCGACATCGATCAAGAACACGCCGGTGAGCCGCGGCCATGACAAGTCGAGTCCGAACCTGCGCTGCGCTCTCATGGCTGCCTCCCTTGTCGCCGCATCAACACCGCGCCACCGACCACCGCGCCAGCCACCAGCAAGGCGGCGGCCAACCCACCGGCAGCCACCCACACCGGCGTCATGTTGCGGGGCGGTGGCGGCGGGGGCGGATTCAGCGGTGCGGACAACCTCTCCGGCGGCTTCACCGGGCCGTCGGGCACATCCCAGGTCAGCGCCGCTACCGGGTCGACGATGCCATAGCCGACCTGGTTGTCCACGCCCCGGGCCGGTGCCCTGGCGGTCCGGATCAAACGGTTGATCACCTGATGCGCCGACAGCTGCGGATATTTGGCGCGAACCAATGCCGCCACCCCGGACACGATCGCCGTCGAAAAGCTGGTGCCCGACGGTACCAGCAGCGAATTCTCCGGCCCCTCAACCGCATTGACCAAGCCGTTGTCGCGGGGTGACAGGCCGACGATGTCGGTGCCCGGCGCCGCGATCGACACCCACGGCCCTGCCACGCTCATGTTGGCCATCGGCGCGCCGGAGGAGTCCACCGCGCCCACCGCCAACACGTAGTCGCTGAACCATGATGGCGTGACGACGGTGTTCACCCCATTCCAGTCACGAGGATCGTTGGGCTGCAACGGATCAAAGACCGGATTCTGCTTGCAGTCCTTTTTGCTGGTGTCGCCGGCGGCAGTGACGATGACGGCGTCTTTGTCGACCGCCGCGTAACGGACTGCGGCGCCGAGATCGGCTTGGTCCAGAACGTTACGCACGCTCATGCATGTCACGTCGGAGATGTTGATCACCGAGGCGCCCATGTTGGCGGCATGCACGATCGCGCGGGCCATGGTGCGAATGCCGTCGGATTTTTGTCGTGTCTGCGGGTCCTCGTCGCCCCCGAATGGCTCCTTGGCGGTGAACGCCTGGCTGGACTGGCGAATCGAAATCACCTCGACATCAGGGGCTATCCCGTTGAACGCATCGGGGGCCGCGGGCGGTGGTGGAGGCGGGGCCGGCTCGCGGGGTTGCGTGCGGTCCGCGACGACGATCCGCCGGCCGCCGGAATAGCTTGGCGCCGTTACGCTTCCATGCCCACGATTAACCGCGCCCGGTGCTTTCGGGGGTGGGGGCAGCCACGGCAACGCCGGCTGCTGAGCGGGAGCCTCCTCCGGAGGCGGGGCCGGCACCATGGTGATGGTCTGCGGCGGCGGCGGAGGTACCGACATGGTGATCGTCTGCGGCGGCGGAGGTGGTGGTGGCGGCTCGTTGGTGGGCACAGGCAGGGGCCGGCGGGCCGGCGCCTCGGCCGCCGCGCCGGTTGCCGGGGCCGCGGCAATCATCGACGCCACCATGGTGCCGTGGGCGTCGCAGTCGGATAACCCGTCACCTCCGGCCATCACATAGTCGCCACCCGGAGTCAGGTGCGGCAGCCGGGGGTGCGGTGTCACTCCGGTGTCGATGACGGCCACCTTGACGCCGCCGCCGCGGCCGAACTGCCACGCCTCGGGCAGGTTCAGCATGTCCATGTATTTCGGCTGCACCCGAAAGTCGCTGCCCGGCAACACCCCTACCTCGGTGCAGTAGGAGCTCTGCCGCATCGGTTGGGCAGGTCCCGGCGGACCGTCAGGCGGCAGCGCCCCCCGGATCGACCACGGGGGGGAGCGATCGCCGCGGCCGACGGTGATCCGGCCAGGGCACCCGTGGCCACCAGCAGCGTGGTTGCGGTTACCCCGACCGCTCGGCCACACCAGCGCCGACCCTTACCGGTAACGGATCGCTTCATAGACGTTCATCAGCCACAGCGCCAGCGGGAAAATCGGCATCAGGCACAGGTATTCGATCCACTCCACGATCTTGCGGAACAACGGGCTGTAGATGGTGTTCGGCACCACCGCCGCCGCGGTCAAACCGGCCGCGGGAAGCAACACGAGTACTGCCACGCCGGCCGAAAGCACGGCGGGTGACCCCGACACCAACACATACCGCACCGCGACGGCAGCGATAGTCAGTACCGCAGTCGCTGCCAGAGTTATTGCCTGCCAACGGTCTACATATGAGCGGCCGCGCAGGATCAGGAACCCGAACGTGAACGCGGCCAACAGCAGCGGCAGCCAGCGCCGCCCGGCGTGCGGATCACACAGGCCGGCAAGGCACACCACGGTCAGCACGCCGAGCCCGACCAGCAGCCCGGTCAAAAACGATCGGGCTCGCTCGGCGCGCAACAGCACATCGCGCACCGAGGCGGGGCCTTCCAAGGTGGGCTGCCCGCCACCGGAAACGACCACGGTGGTCGGCAGGTCTGGTCGCGCCTCGAACACCCACCGGCTGGTGGCCGACGGGAACACCGGCAGCCGGATCCCCGACAGCCAGCGCGACAGCGCCGGGGCGCCGTGGTACATCAGCACACAGGCCAGCAGCACGCAGGTCAGCAGCGTCACCGCGCTGGTCAGCAGCACCATCCGGGCAAGACCGGCGGCTGTCGCGGCGGCGCACAACGTCACCAGCGCCGTGTAGACACCCAATCGGCGGCCGGTGAACCGCATGACCAGCATCGCGGCGACACCGAACACCCCGAAGCCCAGCACCGCGTGCGGCGCGCCAACCGGTCCCGGGGCGGTGGCGGCGATCGCCACAGCCAGGGGCACCAGGCCGCTCAGCAGCAGGATGTCGCCGACCCGGCGATCCGGCACGGTTTTTGACCGGGCCAGGATCATCGTTGCCACCGTCAACACCAGCACCGCGATCACGGCCGCAAACGGTGCAGGCAGCCACGATTCGTGCTGCCAACGCCACCAGCCCAGCAGGGCACTGCCCAACAGCACACCGACCGCCACCATCGTGGCGCCGACCTGCACCGCAACCACCGGGTCGATCGGGGCGAAACGCTTGCTGAGGTTGGTTGCCACCGCCGTCGAGATGTGCTCGATCACCTCGGAACGGTGTTCGGTGTCTTCAAGGAATTTCAGCCACAACCGGTCGCCGTCGTAGACCTCTTGTTCGGTCAGCGACAGGTTTGGTCGCAATGGCGTGCCGTCGACCAGGCACAGCATCCAGCGGCCGCGACCCTTGGCCTCCAGCGGCGCTACCCCCAGCTCGCGCAAGCGGGTGTTGACCACCTTCAGCAACGGGTCGATCATCACCGATATCGGGGCGTGGGCGTCCAGCACCACGGCGATCTGCACATCGGCGGCCATGATGGCCACCACCGCCGCCTGAGGCGAGGCGATTGCTTCGGCGCCAGGCTGCGGCGCTTCAACTATCGCTGTCATCGCTTCGCAGCCCGGTCAATAAATAGTGAATCCATCTGCTTCGCCTCGCAATTTCTAATTAGTCGTGCCGGGTCCGGTCATCGAGCCAATTCTAGGGTATTTTGCTGAGTCTGCATCTCGACCGAATACGTAAGTGAAAGTTGTTGGCATGTCGCATATTCGACGTGTGTTGTTAAACTCTTCGATGCGTTTTCCACTCCCCGAAGGGAAGGGTTTCTAAAACGGTCTTCACCCCTACCTGCACCAGTTGCGGAGTGGCGGGGCAGATTGCCAGCCACGTTTCACCCGAGCCGGCGGTGCGGGCCTGTTGGTAGAGCGCGATACGACCGCCCGACCCGTCTTTGAGTGACAACACCGATGCGCTGGGACCCTTGGCGTCGTCGCGGTACTGGCGTGCGTAGACCGCAGCTTCGGCCTGAGGATCCGCCAGCGCCTGCCCGAGTGCGGCCACTGTGGCGGCGCTGATGCCCAGCCGTCGCAGATCCCCGCCGGAGAAGACGTTGAACCCGGCGTTCTGCCACGCCTTGGTGGCTTCCAGCATTTCGTCCAGCGGCACGTTGACCGCGTTGATCTGCGCCGGTTCGGCGTGGTGAATGGACTCGAGCCCGTCGAACACCAGCGCCGCGATCGACGGGGTGTCGGTGATTGCCACGTCGTCGATGGTGATTTCGTCGGCGACCCGCACCGCCGACACCCAATGCGTTCCGCGGCGTGCCAGCACCACACGGAACTCGTTGTCGGGGATGTCGCGGGAGCCGACCGGCTGCTCCTGTCCCTCCTCTGGTTCGATGACGCCGTAGCGCAGCTTGCCCCGCGACAGCAGCGCGATGACCTCCAGATCAGGCGCGGCCAGCACCCGCATCCGCTCGGCCACTTGGTCGTTGACTTTGTCTTCGACGACGATGCCTTGTTCGCGCATCACCTCCATGCCGGGGTGCTCGTTGAGCCAGTCCATGGACTCGGTGGACACGAACGGCCGGCACCGCAGTTCGGGTGCGACGTGGCGGATGTCGAGCAACGCCTGCAGCAACCACAAGCCCTCGACATTGACGGTGATGTCGGTACGGGTGCTCTGCTGATCCATGGCTGCTCCCATGTTGGCGTGCTCGGACACTGCAGGACGCGGCAGCACACCGAATCATAGGTGTGCTGCCGCGCCTGCGGTTGGTTGTTAGGCCCAGCTGGAGCCGACGGCGCTGTCGGTGCTGGCCATGTTGCTGCTGGCGGTTTGCACCTTTTGGCCGTGGGCGTTGGCCTGCTCGTAGATCACCTGGAAGTTGCGGCCCAGCTCGGTGATGAACTGTTGGCACGCCGTCGACCCGGCGCCACCCCAGAAGTCACCGGCGGCCAGCACATCACGGATGATCGCCTGATGCTCGGCCTCCAACGCCGCCGCCTGCGCCCGAATCGTGGCACCGTGAGCGTCAACGTCGCCGAATTGGTAGTTGATGGTCATTGTCGTTGTCTCCTAACGATTTCGGTGCTAGCTGCTCAGGATCTGCTGGGACGCCTGCTCTTGGGCCTCGTAGTTGTTGGCGTCGCGGATCAGCCCGTCACGCACCCCGTGCAGCATGTTGACGATGTTGCGAAACGCCTGATTCATCTGGCTCATCGTGTCGTAGGAGGTGGCCTGCGCAGACCCACTCCAGCCGGCACCGGCAATGTTGACCGACGACGCCCACATCTTGCGGGCCTCGTCCTCCACGGTCTGGGCGTGCACGTCGAACCGGCCCGCCATCGCCCGCATCTGGTCGGGATCGGTCATAAACCGAGTTGGCATCTGAATATCTCCTTAGCTCGAAATCGGCTGGCTGTGATGGATGTGGTGGTGGCCGGACCAGTTACGTGCTGACGTAACCGCCGACCCGGAAATACACGGCTGGCCCCCTTTCCTAACCGGCGTAGACCGGGCGTTGCACCACGGTGGGACGGACATCGAATCGCGGCGTAGAAGCCACCGGAGTCGGCGCGCTGCGGCCGGCCAGAGGTGCCAGCGGGGCACCAAGCATGCTTCCCGGGTTGGTGGCGCCGACGGCCGGGGCGGCGGCGCTGGCGCTGGTGGCCGGCAACGACGAGGCAACCGAGTTGAACGCCGGCGCGGCCGACGCCCAACTCTGGGGCACGGACAGCACACCGACCGAGGTGGCCCGGCCCAGACCCGCCGTCACCGCGGCACCGCCCAGCCCGGGTGAGGCCAGCGCGCCGGAACCGCTTCCCAGCGCGGAGCCCACGGCCTGCAAGTTGCCGAACATGCCCATCGCCGGAGTTACCGTCCTCATCAGCGAACCGGCCGAGCCGAGCATCGACGCGCCCGAAGCGCCCAGCGACGCCGATGAGCCTGCGCCGGACGCCACGCTGGCACCGGACGTCAAGGCCGTCGACGACGTCGTCAGACCCGTCAACGTCGACAGTGGCGGTGTGCCCGACGAGGACGACGACGCGGCAAGCGGTGCGGATGTCGTGGCGCTCAGCGGCATCGACATCGTCGACGTCAGCGGTGCCACAGTTTGCGCACTGGTGCCGGCCCCGGTGCTGGCAGCTTGTGCGACCGCCCCGGCCTGCAGTGCCGCCGCACCCGCGGTAGTGGTCGACGGCGGCGGGGTGAACGGGGTGAAGGTCGCGGCCGCTTGCGATGCACCGGCATAGCCATACATGGCCGCGGCATCCTGCGCCCACATCTCCATGTAGTGGGCCTCGGTAGCCATGATCGCCGGTGTGTTCTGCCCGAAGAAGTTGGTGGCGATCAGCATCATCAGCAGCGCACGGTTGGCCGCGATCACCGGCGGGGGCACGGTCATCGCGAACGCCGCCTCATAGGCGGCCACCGCCGCCTTGGCCTGGGTGGCGGTCTGCTCGGCCTGCGCGGCGGTGGCGCTGATCCACGACACGTAGGGTGCGGCCGCGGCCGCCATCGATGCCGATGACGGCCCGGTCCATCCGCTCGTCAGTGTCGCGATCGTCGAGCTGTACGACGATGCCGTCGCATACAGCTCCGAGGCCAGCACGTCCCAGGC
The DNA here is from genome assembly GCF_009936235.1 of Mycobacterium xenopi. Taxonomy (NCBI): domain Bacteria; kingdom Bacillati; phylum Actinomycetota; class Actinomycetes; order Mycobacteriales; family Mycobacteriaceae; genus Mycobacterium; species Mycobacterium xenopi. Next base: position 2,694,917 of record NZ_AP022314.1, read on the forward strand.
CGCCGCGGCGGCCAGCATCGGCCCTGATCCCGGACCGGCGTACATCCGTGCAGAGTTGAACTCTGGCGGAAACAGCCCGAAATCCAACATCTAGAGAAGCCCCCGCCAAACCCGCTACTGGGCCGCGATCGCGTTGGCGGCTTCGGTGGCCGCGTACGAACCAGCGCTGGTAGCCAGGGTGTTGACGAACATCTCGTGGATCGCCGCGGCCTGCGCACTGACCGCCTGGTACATCTGTGCGTGCGCGACAAACTGTGCGGCGGTCAACGCCGAGACTTCGTCGGCCGCCGCGGGCACCACGCCCGTCGTCGGGGCTGCCGCGGCTGCGTTCTGGGCGCTCATCGCCGCGCCGATGCCTTGGAGATTGGCGGCCGCCGCCGTCAACGCCTCCGGTTGTGTAGTCACGAACGACATGTGGCTTCCTCCCTCGATAGCTCAAGAGCAATCGCTCCTGCATGAGACTAAAGGCCTCAGAGGTGCTGTGTCGCGCTGGACGCCGGGTGTTCGAAAGTGTTCACCGAGCAGCAACAAGTGTTCACCTTGGGCAACAATCCAGTAACAAATTGAGCGCATCTAGCGGTCCGCGCAGGTCTTCCAAGAGGTCTCCGGTTTCAGCCGGGAACGCTCGGGTAGGTGGGGTCTCGCGTGTGCAGTCGAGGCACGAGTAAAAATCAGCGGGGCATAAAACGCCGGTTCATGGCCCGGTCCGCCCTCTACCGGGTGGTCTGGAACGAATCCGGTCATGTAGGAGGGTCTGGTGGGAAATCCGCTCCCGGGATCGGTGGATCCTGCCATGCTGCGGGAAGCGATGGCGCGCCGGTTGCGTCGGCGCGCGGTGGCCATGGGACAGATCACGCTGCCGGCCGTCCCCAGCATGGTCGACGAGTACGTCACGATGTGCGACAACGTCTTCGCCGGTCTGGGGGTACGGTTTTCGCCCGAGCAGTTCGCCCAACTGAAGAGCGTGCTGGAGGACCAGTTGGCCGAGGCCTACGCGGCCTCCTCGCGTTCGAACATCGTCATCTCGTTCCACGCTCCGATTGGCACAGTTTTGAACTACCGCGTCAACGCGCAATGGGCCACCATTGAAAGCGCTTACGACCAGTGGCTGACGATTCGCGAACCGCCTCTGTTCGGCACCGAGCCGGACGCGCGTGTGTGGGCACTGGCCTGCGAAACAACTGATCCCACAACATATCCGGTGCTCGACGTCGGCGCGGGAACCGGGCGCAACGCCTTGGCCCTGGCACGGCGCGGGCACCCGGTGGACGCTGTCGAGCTGTCCCCGAAGTTCGCTCACGTCATTTGCTCGGAGGCCGAACGGGAATCCCTCGGTGTGCGCGTGATCGAACGCGACGTCTTTGCCACGATGGATGGTCTTCGCGACGACTACCGGCTGGTCGTGGTCTCCGAGGTGGTGCCCGATTTCCGGACGGCTCAGCAGCTGCGGTCCATGTTCGAACTCGCCGCCCATTGCCTGGCATCCGGTGGACGCTTGGTGTTCAACACGTTCTTGCCGCGCATGGGCTACACCCCCGACGACGCCGCACGCGAGCTCGGCCAGCAGTGCAACACGATGATCTTCACCTGGGAAGAGATGAGGGGCGCAGCGGCCCTGCTGCCGCTGGAGCTCGTTGCCGACGACTCGGCCTACGAATACGAGAAAACCCATCTGCCCCAGGGCGCTTGGCCGCCCACCGGCTGGTACGCCAATTGGGCCAGCGGACTTGATGTGTTTGATGTCGACCGTGAGGATTCTCCGATCGAGTTGCGCTGGCTCGTCTACCAGAAGGTAGATTGAGGCGCACGCCGCAACCTCAACGACCCGACGGCGCTTCGCGTGTTGCTAGCCGGCGAACGGTGGGCGTGCCATAACGGTCGGCTTGAATCCGTACCGGGGACCGGCACCCGCTGCCCCGTGACCCACACCGGCCAGCGGCATCCCGCCCAGCAGGTTTCCGGCGCCACCGGTTTCCGGGGCTGCGCTGACGCTGCTGATGGGAAGAGGTGAAGCGGGTTTGGCCAACGGAGCTCCGCCGACCCAGGAGGGCGGCACCGTGAGTCCTCCGACGGCGCCCGCGTTGCCCAAGCCCGCAGACACCGGAGCTCCCCTGCGGCACCGCCGCCTGCGCCTCCGCCCAGCAGGCCTCCGAGGGCACCTAGGCCGCCAGATGCGGCCTTCGCCGCGCCCCCGGCGGCTGCAGGGGCGCTCCCACCGATCAACCCCAGGGTCTTGGCCATCTGAATCCCGGAGTTGCCCATACCGACACTGAAGTACGGCAAACCCTCGGTGTTGTAGAAGAACCCTGCATAGGGCGAGTAGGCATTTACCAGCGCCGAAAGCGAGGTGGGGGCGGTCGACCCGAAGAAGAACTGGTAAATCGGGTTGTTGAAAAGCGGGTTGGACGACGACCAGAAATTAGAAATCAGGTCTGAAGGCGACGAGGACGCCGCGGGCGTCGCAAGGTTCTGTAGCGAGGTCGGCGTCGACGAAAGCAATTGCTGCAACACGTTCTGCGAACTCGTGGTAGAAGCCGCGCTGCCAACGGCGTTGGTGACCGCGGCCCCCTGCATTGCCGACGCGGCCGGATCGGTGGTCTGGGCCGGCGACGCGAACGGCGTCACCTTGGTGGCCGCCGCCGACTGCCCGGCGTAGGTGTACATTGCGGCGGCGTCCTGGGCCCACATTTGGCCGTACTCGGCCTCGAGCTGCGCGATCGCCGGGGTGTTTTGCCCGAGAACGTTCGTCGCCACCAGCTGCGCCGTCTGCGCGCGGTTGGCTGCGATCAGCGGCGGGGGCACCGTCGCGGCGAAAGCCTGCTCGTAGGCGGCCACGGCGGCCCTGGCTTGATTCGCCGCCTGCTCGGCCTGCGCAGCGGTGGTGTTCAACCAGGCCACATAGGGTGCCGCTGCGTTAGCCATCGCCGTCGATGCCGGTCCGAGCCACTCTTCACTAGATAGCTGTGTCACCACCGTCTCGTAACCGGTGGCGGCCGAATTCAGCTCGGCGGCAAGACTATTCCAGGCCGATGCAGCGGCCTGCAGCGAAGCCGAGCCCGGTCCGGCATACATGCGTGCGGAGTTGATCTCCGGCGGAAATGCCCCGAAGTCCAGCACTAGTACTCTCCTTAGCCCGCCGCGATCGCGTTGGCGGCTTCGGTGGCCGCGTACGACCCAGCGCTGATGCCCAACGTGTTGACGAACATGTCGTGAATCGCCGCGGCCTGGGCGCTGACCGCCTGATACATCTGCCCATGAGCGACGAATTGAGCAGCGGTCAAGGCGGACACCTCGTCGGCAGCCGCGGGGACCACTGCTGTCGTGGGGGCGGCGGCCGCCGCGTTCTGGGCGGTGACCGCCGAGCCGATACCGGACAGGTTGGCGGCTGCCGCCGTCAACGCTTCCGGCTGCGTGGTCACGAACGACATCGGGTTCCTCCTGAATTGGCATTTAACGCCCGTCACCAAGGCGGTTTCGGTAGAGAGATTAGATGGCGGCGGCTCCGCGACGCGCGCGCAGCGCCAAGTGTTCATTACCGATTGACTACTGTTCATTCGTGGGTATCGATTGTTCATCCGCAGTTGGGTTGAGCGCCGAATTTCACTGTGGGAGCTGTACGAACGGGCCTGTACGGTCGGCAGCCTGGATCCGGGTGACATCAAGCAGCACGGTGCCCTCACCTTCTAATCGACAAATAAAATCTCGTCGCGGATAAAAGGCGTAGCTCAAGAGGTGCCTGCCGGCGGGTGGGGAGCTTTTGTCATCCGGCCGACGGTGGGCGCGGCATCACTGAGTGACGGAACCCGTAGCGGTTGACGAAACCGTCGGCGGCGCGTCGGCCCACACCCGTTCCGGCCAGCGGCATGCCGCGCAGCAGACCGCTCGCAGCGGGCTGGGCCGAGGAGGCGACGTGGCTGCTCAAAAACCCCGGCGCGGTGTCGCTTAACGCCTCGGGTGTCGCCGCGGCCCAAGTCGGCGGCACCGACAACCGCCCGATCGTGCCCGCCTGGCCCACACTCGCCGACACCGACGCCGCCCACCCCAACCACCTAGACCACCCAGCCCGGCGAATTGCGGCGTCGGAAACCAGGCCCCACCCGCACCAGCCGTGGTTCCGGCGCCGAACGTCAACTGCTGCGCGATCGAGGTCACGAAGTTTGCGATGCCGATGTGGAAATACCCGGTCAGGGTTTGTTTCAGAATTGCCGTTAAGTTGCTGGTCGTAAGGCCCAGACCCCAGGCGCCCTGGCCCAGGTCCACACCACCCAACAGCGACGTGTCCGCCGCCGAAGTGGTGTGGGCTGCGGCGGCGGCCTTGGTGACCGCGGCGGCCTGCTCGGCCAGTCCCAGCGGGTTGGCTGTTTGCGGCGGCGAAGTAAAGGGCGTCACCGTGGCAGCCGCCGACGACGCGCCGGCATAGCCGTACATCGCGGCCGCGTCCTGGGCCCACATCTCGCCATACTGGGCCTCGGTGGCCGCGATCGCCGGGCTGTTCTGACCGAAAGAATTCGTCGCCACCAACGCCATCAGCTGGGCCCGATTGGCGGTGATCAGCGGCGGCGGCACGGTGGCGGCAAACGCCGCCTCATAGGCAGCCACCGCCGCCTTCACCCGGGTCGCCGCCTCCTCGGCCTGCCCGGCGGTAGCCGCCAGCCACGCCACATACGGCTGCACCGCTGCCGCCATCGACGCCGACGCCGGACCCAGCCACGACCCACCCGTCAGCCCGGCAAGCACCGAGCCATAGGACACCGACGCCGACCTCAACTCCGCGGCAAGCCCATCCCAGGCCACCGCAGCCGCCAGCATCGACTCCGGCCCCGGACCCGAATACATCCGACCCGAATTGATCTCCGGCGGCAACACCCCAAAATCCAGCAAATAACAACCCCTCGATAACCGCGATCGCGTTGGCAATTTCGGCCGGCGCTTATCCGGCGCGATCTTTAGGGGCACAAAGAGTCATGTGCGCTGGTCCCCTATGCGTTGGCCGCCTGAATCGCGCCGGCCCACGCGGCGAGCTTCGCCGCTGTCAGCGACGACAGCGTCCTTGCAGTCCCGACATCTGAACCTCGGCAGAGATGGTGCTCACAAGCGTCGCTCGCTGGTGACAGTAGCGGGCTAGGCGAGAAAGTACCGTCGGCAACGCAGTGATCCATTCGGGGCGGCTGCGGTCATCGTGCGCGACAAAGCTCTACGTCCAAGCGAATTCGGGGGCAATCCCGCCAGCCGTTACCTGCGCGAACGACGTGCCCCCGGAACTGCATCGGCAGATGCGGGGCAGCATCCGGATGAGGTTTGCACCGGTAGGCGAGAATAAAAATCTGGCCGCGGATAATAGCTCACGTCCGCGGTAGCGGGCGTTAACCGGCCGACGGTGGGCGCGGCATCACAGCCCAGCGGAACCCGTAGCGGTTGACAAACCCGCCGGCGGCGCGTCGGCCCACACCCGTTCCGGCCAGCGGGATACCGCGCAGCAGACCGCTCGCAGCGGGCTGGGCCGAGGAGGCGACGTGGCTGCTCAAAAACCCCGGCGCGGTGTCGCTTAACGCCTCGGGTGTCGCCGCGGCCCAAGTCGGCGGCACCGACAACCGCCCGATCGTGCCCGCCTGGCTCACACTCGCCGACACCGACGCCGGCCCACCCCAACCACCTAGACCACCCAGCCCGGCGAATTGCGGCGTCGGATACCAGGCCCCACCCGCACCAGCCGTCGTTCCGGTGCCGAACGTCAGCTGCTGGGCCATCTGCATGCCAAAGCTGCCGATCCCGACCCCGAAATACGCCTGCAGGGTCTGTTTCAGGATTGCGTTGAGGTTGCTGGTCGTAAGGCCCAGACCCCAGGCGCCCTGGCCCAGGTCCAGACCACCCAACAACGACGTGTCTGTGGTCGATGCCGCCGACACCGACGAAAGTTGTTGCAGCGCTTGGGGAACAGTGGCCGCAGAGGTCGATGCGGTGGTGTGGGCTGCGGTGCCGGCCGGGGTGGCGGCGGCCTTGGTGACCGCGGCGGCCTGCTCGGCCAGTCCCAGCGGGTTGGCTGTTTGCGGCGGCGAAGTAAAGGGCGTCACCGTGGCAGCCGCCGACGACGCGCCGGCATAGCCGTACATCGCGGCCGCGTCCTGGGCCCACATCTCGCCATACTGGGCCTCGGTGGCCGCGATCGCCGGGCTGTTCTGACCGAAAAAATTCGTCGCCACCAACGCCATCAGCTGGGCCCGATTGGCGGTGATCAGCGGCGGCGGCACGGTGGCGGCAAACGCCGCCTCATAGGCAGCCACCGCCGCCTTCACCCGGGTCGCCGCCTCCTCGGCCTGCCCGGCGGTAGCCGCCAGCCACGCCACATACGGCTGCACCGCTGCCGCCATCGACGCCGACGCCGGACCCAGCCACGACCCACCCGTCAGCCCGGCAAGCACCGAGCCATAGGACACCGACGCCGACCTCAACTCCGCGGCAAGCCCATCCCAGGCCACCGCAGCCGCCAGCATCGACTCCGGCCCCGGACCCGAATACATCCGACCCGAATTGATCTCCGGCGGCAACACCCCAAAATCCATCGATATTCTTCCTCAGCTGGCCCCGGGAGCCGCACAAGAACCGGCGACGAATGGCAGCGGGTGGTCGAGGTGTGCGGTCACCACGAAATGCGCTTTCCCTTTCGACAACCTTCCGCGAACGACCTGGCAATAACTCGCTCGTTGCTGAGATTAGATGAGCTGTACCGAGACACGCCGTCACCGACGCCAACAATTCATTCCCGGCCAACTGCTGTTCATCCGCAGTTGGGCTATGGCTTGCCTTTCGGTAGCTTCACCTACGCAATACGGATGACGCCGTCGCCGAGTGCCCTTGAGTCACAAGGCGGCTGTGCCGTCAATCCTCTTCGAGAATCAGCGCCATTTCAGGACATGCCGCCACACCGTCGCGAACCAGCTGCTCGTCCTCGGGTCTCACCTCGTGCTCTTCGAGGATCGAGTAGCCCGACTCATCGATCGGAAAGAGGCCGGGATCGACCGCGTAGCACTGCGCGTGGCCCACACACCTCGACTGCTCGAGACGAATCTTCATGCAGCTTCCCTTCAAGACCCGTGGTCGCCGGGTGAGGCCAAGACCAACTCGACAGTTGGCTATCGATACAGTCTACGTTTCCGCCGCGCATACGATGTCGACTGCACCGCGGTCGAGGCGAGCATGAGATGACTGAACGGACGGCAAGACAACCGATATGAGCACCCTGGACGAAGGCACGCCCGGCTCCTTCCACCTGCCGCGCTTGGAGTACTCCACGCTGCCGATGGCCGCCGACCGTGGTGTCGGGTGGAAGCTGCTGCGGGACGCCGGGCCGGTTGTGTTCATGAACGGGTCGTATTACCTGACGCGCCGCGAAGACGTCCTTGCAGCGCTGCGCAACCCCAAGGTCTTCTCGTCGCGATTGGCACTGCAACCTCCGGGAACCCCGTTTCCGGTCGTACCGCTGGCCTTCGACCCACCCGAGCACACCCGCTACCGAAAGATCCTGCAGCCCTACTTCAGCCCGCACGGTTTGAGCAAGTCGATGCCAGTACTGCGCAAACATGCGGCTGACATGATCGACGCGCTGGCCGATCGCGGCCGCTGCGAAGCGATGGCAGACCTGGCGGGCCCGTATCCATTTCAGGTGTTCCTCGACCTCTACGGTCTGCCGCTCGAGGACCGTGACCGCCTGATCGCCTGGAAAGACGGTGTCATCGCCGACAAGCCCTACCTCACCCAAGCTGACCTGGTGCCCGCGCGTGAACTGTTCGACTATCTCGCCGAGGCGATCAAGCAACGTAGGCACAATCCAGGTTCTGACATGTTGTCGCAAGTTATGACCGGCGAGGGTGGTTTCAGCGATCTTGAACTGCTGGGCATGAGCCACCTGCTGATCCTGGCGGGATTGGACACCGTGACAGCCGCAATCGGCTTCTCGCTGCTGGAACTGGCGCGCCGACCGTCGCTGCGTGCCATGCTGCGCGAAAACCCCAGACAAATCCGGCTTTTCATCGAAGAAATCGTGCGGCTGGAGCCATCAGCCCCGGTGGCACCTCGGGTAACCACCGAGACCGTCACCGTCGGCGGCATGATGCTGCCCGCCGGCTCACAGGTGAAGTTGTGCATGGCGGCCATCAACCGGGACGGCAGCGACGCGACGTCAACCGACGATCTGGTCATGGACGGCAAGGTGCACCGGCACTGGGGCTTCGGCGGCGGGCCACACCGCTGCCTTGGTTCCCACTTGGCGCGGCTTCAACTGACAGTTGTCGTCAACGAATGGCTGAACAAAATTCCCGAATTCGAACTGGCTGCAGGATACACTCCTGAAATTCGCTTTCCGGCAAAGACGTTCGCGCTCAAAATGTTACCGCTTCAGTACTGATTGGCCTTTGTGTCAGCCCAGCCATAGCGCCCACGGCCGGCAGCATCTTCCACGAGATCGGCAGCGCTCGCCACGCTTTGGGCCGATTTCGTCATCAGGCCGGCGACCTGGCGCGCTCGACTGATGCATTGCGGAGCCGAGACCGAGCTCAAATCTTCAACCAGCGATTCTAGGGCGATAGTCGAAAACTGGCGGCTGGCACCGACTTTCAATCGCTCTACCACAGCTGCCCAGATCGGCTGATCAAGCCAAAACCACAGAATCAACGTGGGAATCCCCGCTCGCAGACCCGCAGCCGTAGTGCCAGCGCCACCATGGTGGACGACCGCGCGGCAGGCGGGAAAGACCGCCGCGTGATTCACCTCCTCCACAACTTTGACGCGGTCAGACAACGGAATCATGCTGAAGTCGTTTGCACCGGAATAGATCAATGCGCGCTCGCCTAGTCGCGCGCAAGCGGCGCTGATCAAGGCGACCGCCTCCGCTGGCGATGTGATCGGCGTGCTGCCAAAGCCGAAGTAAATCGGCGGTGTGCCCTCGGCGATCCACGACAAGACGTCCTCGTCGCCATCAGTCCCCAACTCCAGCGTCAATGCCCCCACAAAGGGTCGCCACTCGGCAATTTCCGCCCATTCGGCTGCCAGCCCAGGAAAGCAACACTCATCGTAAGCCTGGATCTCCAGCGACCTCGACGGTCCGCCTACGTCCGGTAAGCGAAGTGCCCGGCGGTGGGCATCGTCGACCTCCTTTGTGATGCGCGAATGCAGCGCTCCGACCGGCAGAATCGGCGGGAAGAAGTGCAGCGCAGCAAGCGGAATACCGTAGTACTCGGCCACGTTGGCCGCGAGCCGCTGCTCGTTCATGCCCGCCAATAACAGATCGGCCCGGTCGGCCAGCGACATCAGCACGGTGCTCTTGTCCCCCCAGACTTGCATGACATGGTCCATAACCTCGGGCAGCGCGCTGATCGGGTTTGTAACCCTGCGGACGAAAGCCTCGTCGTGCAGCAACGCCTGCGAGTCGGGCCCGTAGGCGACTGCGGAAAGGCCTACCGACTCGATGAAGCCAAGCATGTTCGGCGGGACCGCCATTTGCACCTCGTGACCCCGGCGTACCAACTCTCGACCGACGGCGGCACAAGGCTCCACGTCGCCACGACTCCCAAAACTCACCACCGCAAATCTCATCGGCCCAACCGATCAGCTAACCCGCCCCAGGCGGGCGGTGTCTTCCAGAAGGTCGGCAGCACGCACTGCGCTTTCGGCGGGCTTAGTCAGCAAGGTGGCGACGTTACGAGCTCGCCTGACACATTCAGGCGCAAGGATTGAGCGCAACCCTTCGACCAATGATTCCCTGGTCGTAATGGAAATCGGTTGGGCGCGCCCAACGTTCAACCGCTCAACCGCGGCTGCCCAGATCGGCTGGTCGTGGCCGACCCAAAGGATCAATGCGGGGAGCCCTGCACGCATGCCCGCGGCTGTGGTGCCAGCGCCACCATGATGGACGACCGCGCGGCAGGCCGGAAAGATGGTGGCATAGTCCAGCGTTCCCACAACCTTGATGTGGTCGGGATGCGGGATGTCGGCAAAACCGGGTATGTCCAAGTAAATCAACGCTCGCTCGCCCAGGTCCATGCAGGCGGCGCTGACCGCGTCCACGGTCGCTGCGGGCGACGCAATCGGCGTGCTACCGAAGCCGAAGTAGATCGGCGGTGTTCCCGTGGCGATCCACGACAACACCTCGTCGTCGGCATCCGTCGCCAACTCCAGCGACAGCGCCCCCACAAAGGGCCGCCGCTCGCCGCGTTGCGCCCATTCGGCCGCCAGCCCGGGAAAGCAACACTTGTCGTAAGCCTGGATCTCCAGCGACCTCGATAGTCCCCTGACAGCGGGCAGGCCCAGCGCACGGCGGTGCGCGTCTTCGGCCTCCCTCGTGATACGCGCATCCAGCCACGACAGTGTCGGTGGCATTGACGGGAACTCCGGAATTGGGTAGCAGTGCAGCACAGCCAGCGGAATCTTGTAATATTCCGCGACATTGCCGGCGAGGCCCTGCTTGTCGGCCATCCCGGTCAAGATCAGGTCGGCCCCGACTGCCAGCGCGCTCAACGTCGTCCCCATGTCGAGCCACAGCTGGATTGCATACTCGACGAACGCGCTCAGCATGCTGATCGGGTTCTGGGTATTCGAAAAGCGCATGAGATCCTCGTCTCGGGGCACCGCATCGGGCCCGAATGGCACGGCAGTAAGCCCCGCTGACGCCACCAAGCCGAGCATCTTGGGCGGCGCGGCCACGCGCACCTCGTGACCTCGGCGCAGCAGTTCTCTGCCGATAGCGGCGCAAGGCTCGATATCACCGCGGGTTCCGTAGCTTGCCAGGACAAATTTCATCGGCTCAAGCGGATCAGCCTAAATGTCTGAACCGGGCGGTGCTCTCGAGGAGATCAGCGGCGCGGGCAGCACTTTCGGCGGGCTTGGTCATCATGGCGGCTACCTCGCGGGCTCGCGTCAGGTATTCCGGAGTGAGGATGCAGGACAGGTCGGCAACCAATGAATCCAACGTAGTCTCCGAAAATGGCCGTGCGAAGCCGACTTTCAGCTGATCGACCGCAGCTGCCCAGACCCAGATCGGGTGATCGAGCCCAATCCAAAGTATCAAGGTGGGAACACCGGCACGCAGGCCCGCGACAGTGGTGCCGACGCCTCCGTGGTGGACGACCGCGCGGCAAACAGGAAAGATGGCCGCGTGGTTCACCGCGGCCACAACCTTGACATGGTCGAAGTGCGGGATATCGGTGAAGTCATTAGCGCCGGAACAAACCAGCGCCCGCGCGCCTAACCGCATACAGGCCGCGGCGATCATTCCGACCGTGTCTGCGGGAGCAGGGACCCGCATGCTGCCGAAGCCGAAGTAGATCGGCGGTGTTCCCGTGTCAATCCACGACAAGACGTCGCTGTCGGCATCCGTCGCCAACTCCAGCGTGAGCGCACCCACAAACGGCCGCCGATTGCCATGTTGCGCCCATTCGGCCGCCAGCCCAGGAAAGCAGCACTCGTCGTAAGCCTGGATCTCCAGGGATTCAACCTCACCCCGTCGCGTGGCAGATCCGAGCGTTTCCGGCAAGCCCAGTGCACGACGTTGCGCCTCCTTGGCCTCCTTCGTTATCTGCCAATCCAGCCACCCGTGCGGCGGCTGCAAAATTGGAACGAACTCCCGCATCGGGAAGCAGTGCAGTGCGGCCAGCGGAATGCCGTAGTAGTCCACGATGTTGGCGGCGAGCGCCTGCTCGTTGGTGCCCGCCAACAGCAGGTCGGCCCCGTCGGCCAGCGACATCAGCGTCGTGCCCATCTCCACCCAGAGCTGGATGACGTGCTCGATGACGTCGGGCAGCATGTTGATCGGGTTCGCCGCCTTGCCGCCGACGGAGTCCGTGTCATGAAGCAACGCCGGCGGGTCGGGCCCATAGGCGACCGGCGCCAACCCGACAGACTCGACAAAGCCGAACATGTTGGGCGGCACGGCCATCCGCACCTCATGACCTCGCCGCAGCAGCTCGCGGCCGACGGCGGCGCAGGGCTCGATATCGCCCCGGCTGCCATAGCCGGCCACTACGAATTTCATCGCTGCCGCGTCGGCCAGCCCGCTTACCGGCGCAGGTCGGTGGCCGCCACCTGGACAAACACGCCGGTGTCCTCGGCCATCAGCAGCCCGCGACCACGGGGTAGCGGGCCGCCCTTCATCTTGCCGCGGATGAAGCCTTCGTCAGGATCGGCGTCCATCACCAGCAGCGGCGCGTTGGCCTGATGCAACGCTCGCAGTATCGGATCGCTGCCTGCCGAAGACCAGCCGCCGAACGTGCGGGTGACGAACACGTGCAATCCCACGTCGGCGGCTCGCGTCACCCACGGTGCGGCCTTGTGCAACGGGGAGTCGAAGCCGGGCGGCAGCTGCTGGATGTCGTCGATGATCAAGAAGATCTCCGGCCCGCTCCACCACGACCGGGACAGCAGTTCCTCGGCCGACAAACCCGGCGGCGGCTCCCGGCGGGCCAACGCCGCGGCCAGGTCGTCCATCATCGCGGCGACACCGTCGAGGTTGTAGGCGAACTTCTCCACGTAGTCCGAGCCCAGCACGGTCAGCAACTGACGACGCGGATCCACTAGCCAGACCTGCGCCGAGGGACGCGACGTGGGCGGAGCGGTGCTGGCTCCCGGCGCATAGATCCGGCCGATTTCGGACATGATCGTCGCCAGCGTCGTCGTCCGCCCGCACTCGCGCCGGCCGGTCACCATCAGGTGCGCATTGTCGGCGAAGTTCAAATACACCGGCTGCAAATCCAATTCGGAAATGGCCCAAGCGATTCCGCCCGCGCCGACCCCCTGGCGTCGATCGGCCGCGGCCACTTGCCGCAACTGGTCCAGCCCGAACCGGGCCGGCAGCCTGCGCACCGGCCGGGCTTCGCCGCCGCCACCTGCCGCACCGCGGCCGCCACGCTGTCGGACTCGAACACCGCGTCGGGCGTGCTTCCCAGCGCCGGGCGCGCCACCAGCGTGTGCAGGCCCGCCTGCGGATCGCTGTCGAGGCGCACATAGTTCACCGCGACCATGCCGCGACCGGGTTTGGGCGGAACGTCTTTGGCGAACCGGGACCGCACCAGCTTGGCGTCCTCCACCGCGGCCAGGCGCAGCTCGACGCGCGAACCGAAACCGCTGCGCACCGGGGGCCGCAGCTCCGACTCGCGGTCGGCGGTGGCAACCACGTGCACGCCGAACGAGGGACCCTGGTTGATGATCTGGTTCACCTGCTCGATGAGCACCTCGTTCTCTTCGGCCAGCGCCCGGTAGTTGTCGATCACGAGGTACACGTCGCCGAAGCCGTCGTCGGGCACGCCGCCGGGTTCGCCACCGAACTTGCGCCGCCGGAACACCTCCATCGACGGCACGTCGTATTCGAGGAAGCTGCGTTTGCGGTCGCGCACCAGTCCTAGCACCTCAGCAACGGTGCGGCGAACACCGTAGGGGTCCGTGGGCCCGGAAACCCCGCCGACGTGCGGCAAATTGGCCACCGTGGTCAGCGCGGTGCCGCTGTAGGCCAGGCAATAGAACTGAACCTGCTCAGGCGTGTGGGTCAACGCGGCCGCGCAGATCAAAGTCTGCAGCGCGGTCGTCTTACCCGCGCCCCCGGCGCCCAGGATCAGCACATTCGCCCCGGCGCCAGACGTGTCGACTGTCCACGGCGGCTGGTCATGCTTGTAGGGCCGGTCGATGATCCCGATCGGGAACACCAAATTCTTGGCAGTGCCGTAGTCCTGCGGCCAAGGGCGGCCCAGGAAGCGGTTGACCAACTCGTCGATCGGCACCGGCACATCCAGCGGCGGATGCCACAACCGGTAGGGCTCGAAGTCGATTTGGCGCAACTGGTCGATGATGACCGTACCGACTTTAGGTGTGCGCAGCGCCTCTTCTTCTTCGTCAACGTCGTCGCCGCCGCGGTGGCCGTTGACCGCTTCGCCGTCGACGACCTGGGGAAGGGCACTCTGTCCGTCGGGGCCGCTGACACTGACCTCCAGCGGTGCGAACGCCGTGGTAAACAGTTGCGGCCGAATGTAATCGACACTATGCGTCAGCGGCGCTTGCTCCTCGCCGTCATACGACGAGCCGCGGCGGTAGTCACGCCAGAGGTACTCGGCCTGGAACCGGATGATCTCGTCGCCGCTCTTGCGGAAATACCCGAGACCGGCCTGCGACGGCAGGTTCACCGCGTTCGGCACGCCGGCCGCCTGCGCGGCCCCGGCGGTTTGGGCTTTCAGCACCAGCCGGTAACCCATGTTCTCCATGAGCTTTTCGGCCCGGCTCTCGATGGTCTGCGAGGCCATCATCAGGTGCACCCAGTAGGCGCGGCCTTGCCGACCGATCGAGTCGAGCACGTCGACGGCGGTGGGCATGATCCGGAACCATTCGTAGAACTCGTCGATGACGACCACCAGCATCGGCAGCGGCGGCATGTCCTCGCCGCGGGCCTTCATCCTGGCGCGCAGCTCGTTGTATTCCTTGGCGCCGTCGACGCCGGCGGAAAAGCAAATCTCCTTGCGGCGGGCGATCTCACCCCACATCGCTTCGAGGAAGCGCTCCATCAGCGCCTGGTCGTCTTCGAGGTCGGTGATGATCCGCGATACGTGCGGGACACCGTCGAACGGCTTGACCGCCGACCCACCTTTGAGGTCGGCCAGCACGAACTGCAGCTCCTCGGGTGGGTGCGCCAGCATCAGTGACGCGATCACCGTGCGCACCAGCGACGACTTACCCGAGCCGGTGGTCCCCGACATCACGCCGTGCGGGCCGTCGCCGCCTTCGTCGAGCGACTTCATGTCCAAGAACAGCAGCTCGCCGTTGTCGGCGCGGTTGCCGAACGGGATCCGCAGCCGTGATCGGCTGAGCAAATCACGCCGCCCGCTCCCACTCCACAGCGTGTTGAAGTCGATCTCGCCGGCGTCGTCAATCCCGTAGTAGGACAAGATGTCTCGCGCACCCAGCTGAACCACCCGCTGGCCGATCTCCTCATAGGCTTCCGCGAGCCGCCAGTGCGCCATCTGGTGGGCGAACTGTTCGGCGTCGGCTTCGCTCATCTGGTCGGCCAACGCGAAAAACCATGCGTTGTCGTCGATCACCATCCAGGTGTCGCGGTCGCGAGGCAGGGTCTCGATCACGCCGGCGCTGTCGGTGAACCGCAGCACCCGCTGCGGCACCCCGGTCCACAACGGTGAACCGGTCAGGTCGAAGAACGTCACACCGTCGACACCCTCGGAGCTGATCACGTATTCCCATTGCGGGTCTTCGATATCGGAAATGATCACGTGATGCGGGGTGGGCGTCTCCGCGGACGAGCTGGCATGGCGTGGCGTGAAAGAGCCACGGCCAGCGAACAATTCGGCTTGCTCGGTGGCGAATTCCCGCACTGAGGTGTACACCATCCGCGCGTTGCCGGCCGCGTCGCGACGGCGGGGATCGCCGAAGTGGGGAATCCACTTCACCCAGTCCCACCGGTCCGGATCGGAGGTGACGACGATCATCTGGACGTGGTCCGGGCCGTGCGAAAACGCCAACTGGCAGATGATCGCGCGGGTCAGGCCCAGCACTTGTTCGCGCTCGCCGACCAGTGAATACCATGGTTCGACGAGCAGCGACACCATCTTGGGCAGGTTGTAGACGACGCTTTGATACCGGCCGAACTCCTGCAGCGCCTTACCGGTGACCGGCTCCAGCTCGATGTCGGTCGGCATGTTCTGGGGCTCCCCCCAGGTCACCTCGGGGCGCGTCATGCCGACCCCGACCCGCACGACCCCGAAGTTGAGGTCCTTGCCGTCGGGCTGGCGCTCCCACATCCGTGACGACCCCACCGCGGCCGCCAGTGTTGTCGGCGCCGGGTGGAACCAGCGGTAGTTGGCGTCCATGCTGTCGGCCGACTCCTGGGCGGTTTCGCGCAGCATGTCGAGCATGAGCATGAACTGTGCGCGCATCGCGTCGAGCTTGGGCCGGCTCATCTGCTGCTGGCCGCCGAACCGCCCGCCGAACATCATCATCGCGACACCGCCGATCATGAAGATCGGGAAGATCGCGCCGGCGCCCAGGAACAGCCGCGACCCGCTGGCCACCGTCATGCCGACCATGCCGACCAGCAGACCGACCACCAGCACGCCGACCACCACCAGCCACCACGGTTTGCCCTCCGGTGGCGGAACGCTCAGCGGCGTCGGCAGGACGATGTTCTCGGGCTTGACGACGGGTGCCCGCTCCGGAGTTGGGCGTGCGAATCCTTGTTTCACTTCGGTACCGCCAATTCAGCAGGGTTCGTGTCGGTCGGGAGAGTGTCGTGGCGCACCAGCGCGTCCGCCCGCGACAACATCGGGCCGGGCGCGAGCAGGCGCAGTGCCACCCATGGTGCCGGGCTCGGCGTCGAGGTCAACCCCAGTGCGGTGCGGGCCTCACGCGAGTTGTCCACGCCGAACCGCACCCCGGATTTCGACAGCAGCCACAGTGATTCCGCTGTCGAGGCCGCCGGATCGTTGCCCGTGACGACGACGAAGTTGGCGTAGTTCGGCCCGTAATAGACGCGGTCGGCTTCGCGGCCGGTGTTGTCGGCCTTGACCAGCGACACCACCTTGTTGGTGTCGCTGGTGGCGATCGGCACCGTCGGCCCCGAGACCACTTGGGTGCGCGCCCGCTCCTCCCCGGCGGTCTTTTCCCACCACCAGCACGTGGCGGGATTCTCTTTCATGTTCACCACGTTGAGCGGGCTGTCGGGATACGCCGACAGGTCAAGGCCGTGGACCACCGGCATCCTCGCCAGTGTCGCGGGCGCCACCACCACCGGCATGCTGCCTGCCGGGGTGCCCGCGTTCTGCAGAATCTGCGCCACGATCGGTGAAATGGTCTGCACGCCGTCGGGCAACACCACCGAATACTGTTGGGGCCCACTGATTTGCGGTGTGACGAGCACAGCACCCACCGGCGCCGGCGCGCCGGGGAAGTTCGCCGGCTTGCCGGCGTCCGGCACCTTGGGCACCGCGAGCTCCGGGCCGACCGGCAGCGCGTCGTACAGCGCCCGGCTCATCGGGCTGGCCTGTTTGACCTGCTCGGGCGTCAACCCCAACGGCAGCAGCACTGCCCGGTTGGCCGCGTCGATGCGCGACCGGCGCCCCTGCCGGATCACCCAGGTGTCGTTGCCGTAACGCAACACCACGGCGTCCGATCCGCTGAGCACGTGCCGGCGGCCGGACAGATCCGGGGTGCCGTCGATGACCGTCACGGTCACCGACGCCGGCCCCCACACCCTGTGCGGCGGTCACGGCGTCACACACCAGCCACGACGACGACGCCGGACTGGTCGGCGAGATGTCCGACGGCGCGCCCGGGATGCCCACCATCGGACCGTGCGGCTGCTCGGCGATCTGGCTTGACCGCACCTTGTGCGGATTCTCGGCGCGGCCCGCGATCAGTCGCGCCGAGGCCAAGTTCAACGCGGGATACAAGGTGTCGCCTACCCGGACATACAGCGCCCCCGAGTCTCGGTCCGCGATGATCGGCGACTCCCCCATCTGACCGGACGGGCTGATGAACGACCACAGCAGCGCGCCAAGGCATATCACGCCTGCCGCCGACACCGACGCCACCACCGCCAACACTTGACGGCGGCCGGGTTCGACCTCCATGCGGACCCGCCACCGTGTCAACGCCATCGCGGTGCGGCGCGCCAGGAACTGATAACCGGTCACCTGGGTTCGGGTCGACAGTCCCAGGCCATACCCCGACCTGTGCTGCCCGCGTTGTTCAGATGGCACTTTGAGTCACGATCCCCGTTCGACGGAATGCCCCGGCACCGGCCGCGGCCTCATGTACATCGATAACCGTAAGGCACCCCCACCGACCTCGCCACGCAACGACGTGGCCGCGGCGGATTGCCTCGACGACCTGGCCGGCCGCGCCCGCGCCGGCATGCTCCCCGCGCTGTCCGTCGTCATATCCCCCACCGAATAGATCCCGTCTTCACTGGCATGGTAGCGGCCGACAGCAAAGCCGGCGCGGCGAGCAATGCGATCGGACAATACCGAGCCGGCCGGGTGGTTCGGTGACGCCGACGTGGCCACCAGGTGTCCGACAAGCAAACAGACTTACCCGACCGGTCGGGTCGTCTCGACGGCCCGCGTGGCCGGCGGGCGCGTTCGCCACGCAAGATTGGCTCATGCCCGAGCCCGCGCCGTCGCTGGTCGAACTCGCCGAAAAATTCGGCATCGCCACCGAATACGAGGACTGGGCCGGTCGCCACATCGCCATTCCGGAGGAAACGTTGGTGGCCGTGCTCGGCGCTTTCGGTGTGGCCGCCGCGACCGAGCAGGAGCGCCGGGCTGCGCTGGACGCCGACCACCGCGCGTATTGGGCACGCGCGTTGCCGCCCACGATCGTCGCGCGCGCCGGCGCACCGACCACCATTTGGGCACACGTCAGCCACGGCGATCCGGCCGAGGTCTGGCTGCAACTGGAAGACGGTACCGTGCGCAGCGACCTGCGCCAGGTCGACAACTTCACCGCACCGTTCGATCTCGACGGCTGCTTGATCGGCGAGGCCAGCTTCGTGCTGCCGTCCGATCTGCCGCTCGGCTATCACCGGCTGCATCTGCGTTCCGGCGAACGTGACGCCGATACGGCAGTGATCGTGACGCCGAACCGGCTGGGGATCCCTGAGCGGCTCGGGCACAGTCGCAGCTGGGGCCTGGCCACCCAGCTGTATAGTGTGCGATCTCAAAATTCTTGGGGCATCGGCGATCTCAGCGATCTCACCGACCTGGCCGTGTGGTCGGCGGCACAGCACGGCGCGGGCTACCTGCTGGTCAACCCGCTGCATGCGGCCACGCCGACCACACCGATGGAGCCCTCGCCGTACCTGCCGGCGTCGCGGCGTTTCGTCAACCCGCTTTACCTTCGAGTCGAGGCGATCCCGGAATTCGCATACCTGTGCAAGCGCGGCCGAATCTGGCGGCTGCGTCACACGGCCCAGCAGCGGGCCGACAAATCCCGGCTGATCGACCGGGACAGCGCCTGGGCGGCCAAACGACGGGCGCTCAAAGCGCTCTACCGGGTGCCGCGCTCGGCGGGCCGTGAGCTGGCCTATGCGGCGTTTCGCGCGCGCGAAGGCGCCGCGCTCGACGACTTCGCCACCTGGTGCGCGCTGGCCGAGCGCTACGGGGCCGACTGGCATCGGTGGCCGCCGGAGCTGCAGCATCCCGCCGGGGCGGGCGTCGCCGATTTCGTCGCGAAGCATCCTCGCGCGGTGGATTTTCACCGGTGGCTGCAGTGGCAGCTCGACGACCAACTGGCGGCCGCCCAATCCCAGGCGCTGCGGGCCGGGATGGTGCTGGGCATCGTGCACGACCTTGCCGTCGGCGCACACCCCAACGGCGCCGACGCCTGGGCGCTGCAGGACGTGTTGGCGCTCGGCGTGACGGCGGGCGCGCCGCCGGACGAGTTCAACCAGCTCGGCCAAGACTGGTCGCAACCACCGTGGCGGCCAGACCGCCTCGTAGAGCACGAGTACAAACCGCTGCGGGCCATGATCCGGTCCGTGCTGCGGCATGCCGGCGGCGTGCGCATCGACCACATCATCGGGCTGTTTCGGCTGTGGTGGATTCCGCGTGGCGCTCCGCCCACCGCGGGCACCTACGTGCGCTACGACCACGAGGCGATGGTCGGCGTCGTCGCCCTGGAGGCGCACCGCGCCGGCGCCCTGGTGGTGGGTGAGGACCTGGGCACCGTCGAGCGGTGGGTCCGCGACTATCTATGGGCCCGCGGGGTGTTTGGCACTTCCATTCTGTGGTTCGAGCTAGACCGTGACGGTGACCGCAGACCGCTGCCGGCCGAGCGTTGGCGTGAGCACTGCCTGTCGTCGGTCACGACCCACGACCTCCCCCCAACCGCCGGCTACCTGACCGGAGAACATGTGCGGCTACGGCAATCACTGGGTTTGTTGACCCGGCCGGTGCAGGAAGAACTGGAAGCCACCCGCGAGGAACTGGCCGCCTGGACCGCCGAGCTGCGTCGCGTCGGATTGCTGGGTGACGACGCCGGCGTCGAGGAGACGGTCGTGGCGCTGCACCAGTATCTGGGGCGCACACCGTCGCGGCTGCTCGGGCTGGCGCTGACCGACGCGGTCGGCGACCGGCGCACCCAGAACCAGCCGGGCACCACCGACGAATACCCCAATTGGCGGGTTCCGCTGGCCGGGCCGGACGGCCGGCCGTTGCTGCTCGAGGACGTGTTCATCGATCGTCGGGCCGCCGCGTTGGCCGAGACAATGCGGGCAGCTACCGGCGCTGCCTGTTAGCTTCGAGTGCCATGAAAGTCGCCGTGGTCGCCCCGGTCGCTGCCGGGGTGACTGCGGATCCGGCGTGGATGGTGGGTTTCGCCCAGCACCTCGAAGCTTGCGGTTTCGAATCGATCGTGGTCGCCGAACACACCGTGCTAGCGGTCCGCTACGACAGCGTCTACCCCTACGACAGCTCCGGTCGCGTAGATTTGGCCGCGGACTGCCCGGTGCCCGATCCGCTTGAGCTGCTTGCGTTTTTGGCCGGCCACACCGAGCGGCTGGGGTTGGCTACCGGGGTACTGGTGTTGCCCAACCACCATCCGGTCGTGCTGGCCAAACGAGCGGCCACGGTCGATGCGCTCTCAGGTGGTCGGCTTCGGCTGTGCGTCGGCGTGGGGTGGCTGCGCGAAGAGGTCGAGGCGTGCGGGGCAGCGTTCGCCACCCGGGGGCGGCGGGCCGATGAGCAGATTGCGGTACTGCGCGCACTATGGGCTGACCACCCGCGTGGCGTCAGCCACCACGGCGAGTTCTTCCATTTCGACAGCCTGATGTGCTATCCCAAACCCGTTGCCGGCGCGGGTATTCCGGTGCACATCGGTGGACACAGCCGGGCGGCGGCGCGGCGGGCCGGCCGCTTGGGCGACGGGTTTCAGCCCCTGGGGGTCAGCGGTGCCGAGTTGGCGTCGCTGCTGACGCTGATGCGCGACGAAGCGGTGACTGCCGGACGCGACCCGGACGCTTTGGAGGTTTCGCTGGGCCATCTGGTCACCAAGATCGACGCCGACCGCGCCGGTCGCCTCGCCGAGCAGGGCGCGGACCGCATCGTCCTGGGCATGCCCGCGATCACCGATATCGAGCAGGCCAAAGACGTCTTGTCGGCGTGCGCGCAACGGCTGGAGCTCTCGACGTGACCGTGCGCCCAGCCGACCGGGCGGCTCTCTCGGATTTGGTACACCGCTACGCCAGCGGCATTGACGATCGCCAATTCGACGCCGTTGCAATGCTTTTCACACAGGACGCGGAACTGACGGTGCCGGACCCGCCGACGACGCTCGAGCCGGTCGTCCGGCATGCCGGTCGGGCCGCCGTCGGCGCAGCGCTCACCGCGGTCGCCACTACAGTGCGCACCGAGCATGCGATTGTCGGGGAAGTGTACGACCGGGGTCCACGCACCGATGCTGCGCGCGGACGGATCACGTGCGTGGCCCACCATTGGGACCACCGTGGTGACCAGCTCGTCGACGTGGTGTGGCATGTGCGCTACGACGACGACTATCAGCGCACTGACGCCGGTTGGCGGATCTGTCGGCGGGTGCTGACGATCAATGCCATCGAGACGCGGCCGCTGCGACGGCTGCGCCCGGCCGACGTTCCCAGCTAACTCCCAGGCGTTGTTTCCATCATGTTAACCATGTCACACAGTGGTAATCGTGTATCTTCGCGCGAGTGACCACGACAGACGTGAACGGCGCCCAGGCGCACAACGACTCGGCTGGCGGTGATGTGCCGACGCACAACGGCACCGCCACCGCGTTAGCGGTCGGCGCCCCGCTGACATTCGACCCGGATTATCGCAGCGAAGTACACACCGCCGAGGACACCATCGATGTGGAGACCTACGGCGGCGGGTTCGACCTGACCCGGCGAGCCACCGCGCCGAAGCTGCGGGTGGGCCGAGACAAGTGGTTCAACTTGCTGTGGCTGCTTCCGATTGGCTTCGCGATGCTGGTCGCCGCGGTCGCGATCGGCAAGGGCCTGTACCACATGCCGGCGGTGCACGCATTCATCCAGCGTTACCCCGGCACCGACACCCGAGGCGTCAAGCCGGGCATCCCGGCGTGGATCGGCTGGACCCATTTCTTCAATCTGTTCATGATGATGTTCATCATCAGAACCGGGATCCAGATCCTCTGCGACCATCCGCGGCTCTACTTCAGCCGCAACGCCACGCCCGGCAAGGACGAATGGCTGCGCGTTGGCCCACCCGTTCCGGACGACGAGTACTGGACCGCCAACGCCGACACGGTCGCGCTGCCAAGGCATTTTGGGCTTCCCGGGTTTCGCCACTCGATCGGGCTGGCGCGGTGGTGGCACTTGGGTGTCGACGTGCTGTGGCTGCTCAACGGCGCTGTCTTCTACGTATTGCTGTTTGCCACCGGACAGTGGCGGCACATCGTGCCGACCAACTGGGACGTCTTCCCCAACGCCGTCTCGGTGGCGATCCAATACCTGTCTCTGCACTGGCCGACCGACAACGGGTGGGTGGCCTACAACGGGTTGCAGGTGTTGGCGTACTTCACCACGGTGTTCATCGCCGCCCCGGCCGCGCTGTTGACCGGCCTGGGCATGTCGCCGGCGCTGTCGCAGCGTGTGCACTGGCTCAGTAAGCGGTTGAGCATCCAGCATGCCCGCTCGCTGCACTTTCTAGTGCTGGTGTACTTCTTGTTCTTCATCCTGGTGCACGTGACGTTGGTGTTCACCACCGAGGCGCTGCGCAACCTCAACCACATGTTCGCCGCCCGCGACGACGACAGCTGGGTGGGCTTTTGGTTTTTCGCCGCGGCCATGGTGGTGACCGCGGTGGCGTGGGTGTGGGCCACTCCCTTCACCATTCGCCATCCCCGGGTGGTGCAACGGGTGGGCTATGCGCTGGTCGGGCCCTTCCAGCGGATGCTGGAAAAACTGGACCCCAAGCCGGGCGCCTTCACCGAAGACGACATCTCACCGCATCACTGGCGCAACGGTCGCCTGCCCGAAACCGTCGAGTACAAGGAGCTGGAGAAAAACGACTTCCGCGACTGGCGGCTACGGGTTTACGGCCTCGTCGAGCATCCGATGGAGTTCTCGCTCGACGATCTCAAGGCGCTGCCCTACCACGAGCAGATCAGCCAGCACTTCTGCATCCAGGCATGGTCGGGCGTCGCCAAATGGGGTGGCGTGCATATGAAGACGATCATGGACATCGTCAAACCGCTGCCCGAGGCCAAATGGGTGGTGTTCTACTCGATGGGTCTCGGCGCAACCGGCGGGATCTACTACAACGCGCACCCGATTTCGCAGATGACCCATCACA
The DNA here is from genome assembly GCF_009936235.1 of Mycobacterium xenopi. Lineage (NCBI taxonomy): Bacteria > Bacillati > Actinomycetota > Actinomycetes > Mycobacteriales > Mycobacteriaceae > Mycobacterium > Mycobacterium xenopi. The sequence continues at coordinate 2,718,247 of NZ_AP022314.1, forward strand.
TGACCATGCTGGCCTACAACATGAACGACCAGCCGCTGCCCTACATGCACGGCAAGCCGCTGCGGCTGCGCAACGAATTGCAGCATGGTTTCAAGCTGGTGAAGTGGATCAAGGGCATCGAATTCGTCGCCGACTACCGCGAGATCGGCAGTGGCTACGGCGGATACAGCGAAGACCACAAGTTCTTCGGCCGCCACCAGACGCTATAGCCCTATAGCCGTGGCATGAGCGGATCCGCCGGCGCCTACGGACTGGCCAGCAGTGTGCCGAATTTCGCCGCCAGCCAAGGTTTACGCCCGCCGGCACGCAGCTTGCCGCGAATGATCTGCGACCACTGCGAGACTCGGCCGTAGCCGGCGAGAAGGAAAGCGACCGGATCGGCGGTGATGATGCAGTCCGCGCGCTCACCGGCCGGGCCGACCACGCCGGTGCCGTCATCGACCGCCATCCGATAACGAGGCCCGCCGCGCAACCGGAGCTCGAAGCTGACGTGCACTGCGCGGCAACGGTCGGGCCGCAGGTAGTTGGGCGCCAGCGCCAGCACGGCGGGAAGCACCAGCAACGCATCGTCACGGCGGATGCTCCACGGCTGGTGGGTGGCCCGGGCGATGTCCAGGCCGTGGACCAGTTGCTCGCCCAGCAGTAGGCAGGTCATGAAAGCCGGCTCCAACACCAGCCCGTCAGCTGTGGCGATCGCGGCGGGCTGGGAAGCGTCGATGGTTGCCGCGGCGGCGAGATAGTGCACGGCGGTGTCCTCCAGCATGTCGGCCAGCCGCCACAGGTCTCGTTCGGGCACGGCGGTCAAGTGGCGAGCGTTGACCGCGGCGCGCAGCCGCCACGGCGGCCGGTCGACCACCCGGTCCGAAACGCGATACCCGTTGACATGGTTGGTCAGCGCCTCGGTGTATTCACGGAGGTCGCCGACCACATGCGCCGCTGTCTGGCTGGCGTTCCAAGCCAGTCCCGGCACCGGAGCGCCGGGGATTTCGTGACACATCGGTGGACGATTTGGCACGCGCGGCCCGGGTCACCACCGGTGCTCTGTATCACCACTTCCCCACCAAGACCGCGCTTTTCGAGGCGGTTTTTGAGCATGCCCACACCGAGTTGATGAACCACGCGATGGAAGCCGCCCGGGAGGCGTCCGATGATCTCGACGAGCTCGCGCGGGGCTTCGACGCGTTCCTGGCGGCGGTGCTGCAACCCGAGCTGCAGCGCATCTTGATCATCGACGGCCCTGCGGTGCTGGGACTGGCCCGCTACACCGAACTGGACGAGCGTTACGCGTTTGCGGTGATCGTCGAGGCTTTTCGCGCGGCGACGGCCGCCGGCACGCTGCGAGTTGACGACCCCGAGACAATCACTCGGCTGCTGCTGGGGGCGCTGAGTCGCGGCGCAATGCTGATCGCCAACTCGCCGCACCCCGGCGAAACCCGGGATGCCGTCGCGCGGAGCATGCGGACCCTGCTCGACGGCTTCCGCCCGCGCTGAGCCGCGCCCAGCCGTTTTCCCGGGCCGGGATTTGGGTAGCAAGCTCAACACCGCTTCGGGCGGCGAGCTGGAGTGACAGTGGGGAGAAGCTAATGGGAGACACCTCACGCGACCCGGTCGATTACCACCGGACCACCCGTCCGCACGCGGGCGAGGCGATAAGTGACGTGACGAATCTGCCCGGGCTCGTTTTGGTGGGAACCGGTGTCGTGGCGATGGCCATCTGCGTGGCCGCCTTCGCAATGGGGCAGGTCGGCGTCGGCATCGCGGCCGTGGTCGTCGCGCTGCTTGCCAGTGCAGCCGGGATGGCTTGGCTTGCCGCGGAGCGCAGGCGAGTGCGCGACATCGAACGCCGACAGCTGGCCCGCCGGTCAGGCGATTCTGCGGCGGGTTAAGCCACGACGCGGATGTGCTTCAACTGCCGGTCGGCGGGATCCGGCAGCGTCATCCCAGCCTCGACCCCGGATCGCAGGTATTCGATGACGGCGCCGTTGAGCCGCTCACCCGGCACCACAGCCGGAACCCCGGGCGGGTACGGCGTGATCTGCTCCGCCGCGATGCGCCCTGCCGCCTCGGCCGCCGGAACCACCTCGACCGGACCGAAAAACGCTTCGCGAGGCAGCATTACCGTCTCGAGCTGCAATTCTTCCGGCGACGGCAGCCGCATCTGCGACGGTGCATCGACCGACCCGGCCGCGTCGCGCCAGGCCGCTAGCGCATCCACGAGGCGTTCGGTGCTTCGCGGATCGTCAGCGAATGACAAGGTCGCCAGGATTCGCCGATGGTCGGCCAACCCGACATCGATGCGATGGTGCCGGCGCAGCCAGTCGCGAGCCTGATACCCCGACGCTCCGGTCGCCGATACGTCCAGCAGCACCTGCAGGCGGTCCAAGTCGTGCGACGCCTCGGTGCCGAGCAGCTCGTCCTCCATGACGTCGACATCGGGAATCTCGCCGATGCGTTCCCGGACGTCTTTGGCCAAATGTAATGCAGCGCCGAGCAATTCCCGTCCATGCTGGACCATCTGTCGCCGCCAGCCGTCGAGCGCAGCGTAGTTCATCACATTCGGGCTCGTCGTCATCAGCAGGTCCGCGCACGCAGCAAGCCGGTCGCGGTCCACCAGGTCGCCTTGCGCGTGATATACCGAGCCCTGCTCGAAGCCGGCGCCCATCTTGTGTACGCTCACCACGCAGATATCAGCGCCGGCGTCCATCGCCCAAGTCGGCAGATTCGGATGGAATGGCAGATGGGCGCCCCACGCCTCGTCCACGATCAACGGCTTGCCGCGCTCGTGACAAATGTCTGCAATCCGGGCCAGATCGGCACAGGTTCCATACGGCGACGGGCTGACAATCAATGCCCCGGCAGCATCGGGATACTCCTGCCACGCCACGGCAACCCGCTCAGGTGACGGCGGGTGGCACAAGTGACGCTCGACATCCCAGCGTGGGGTGATCCAACGCGGGCGGATGCCGGCGAAAATCAGCCCACCAACGATGGACTTGTGGCTGTCCCGGGCGACGAGCAGACCGCCGTCCGCACCTCCGGCAACGCCATCATCGCCGCCCGCACGGACAGCGAGCTACCGCAGGTGGAAAAGAACGCCGAGGATGCGCCAACCGCGTCGGCCATCAGCTCTTCGGCCTGCGCGAGATACCGGCCGCCGGAACGCCAGTCGTCCATGCCACCGCTGGCCAGCATGTCGGCGCGGAACGGATCTCTACCCAGCACGGCCAGCACCCGCTCGTCGGCCCCTCGGCCTTGCCGATGCCCAGGCGGGCTGAAGCCGTAGCGGTCGTTGCGGTGGTAGTCGGCCACAGCGTCCAGCAACGGCGCCCGGCTGTGGTCCATGGCCAGACAATACTGCTCGGGTGACGCCACCGGTTGCGACGCGGCCAGCCGCTCAGCGCAGGGCTGCCAGGTTGGCTATCGACTTGTGCGCATCAGACTTCACGACCCGGGCGACCAGCCGCCCGAGGGGCCCGTTGAGCACTCCGCCCTTGATCTCGGCGGTCAGACGAAACACCGTGCCGGGATGGTTGTCGGTGAGCGTCATCCTCACTGCGAGCCGAATTCCGCCGCGGCCCCGGCCTTTTAGTTCAATGACTTCCGGTTCGTCATAACGGGTGACGGTCCAGTGGATGACGTTGCGAAAGCCCTTCACTTTGATGCACGCCGATACGGAGGTGCCCTCTTCGATGGTGGACGGAACTGCACCGCGCCAGCCGCCGAAAATCGTCATCCACTCCCCGAACCGGCTCAGGTCTGACGCCAGCTTCCAGGCGGCAGCCGGTTCTAGCTCGGATGTCGTCGAAACCTCTACTCGTGCCATGTCGTGGTCCACCCTCCAACTGACGCTGCGTGGTACACCCGGCCCCGCATACCCGACCGCTGCAGCCCGATAAACCCGCGCGTCGCCACCCCGTTTCAGGCGCTGTCCCAGGCGGCAGCCAATTCCTTGGCCACGTCGATGACTTGGGCGGCTTGTGATTGCGGTGAGTCGATTTCGTTGGCGACATGCTGAGCGATGTAGCGGCGAATCTCACCGTCGACGCCCGCCACGATCCGCAACAGCTCACCGCGGATCGAGGTGGCGGCGACGTGAACCATGATGTCCGACGGCCTCGGCTTGCCCACGTCGATGACCAGCAGCAGCGGCTCGGCCGCGTGCGCAGAAGCGCGCAAGGCGATTTCGCCGTCGACCATGAACCGCTGCTTGTCTAATCGCAAATCGACGATCATCTCGATCGCCAGTGGAATCCGGATATCGAAGGTGATCATCTGGCCGAGATTCCGGGTCACCTGCGGCTGCTGGATCTTGACATTCGCGCTGACCCGGGCAAGCCCGCCCGGTCCCTGCCGGATCGGGCCGGTCTGGAACTCTTCACCGGCGATCTGGCTGAACGCCGCGGCGACGCGGGCCTCGGTAACAGCGACCTCGAAGAACCTGCGACCGAATTCTTCATAGGTCACGTAGTTGTGGGTCTGCATAAATTCATACCGTCTCATGTCGTCGGCGATGTCGGTTGTTGACCCGCTTATGCCAGGGCATTTTCGCCCTCCAACCACGTCGGGCCTCCGCTGCGAACCGGCGCGGGACTGTGAGAAGATTCCGGTGTCGCACCGCCGCGATGGCACCTCGGCGCCGAGTTTCGATTTCCGGTCGGGTTCGTCAACCACCACGGCAAGTCCTCGATTCGCCTGCCTCGGCCGGTGCCTGTCAGCTGCGAGAACCTGGAGGTGTTTGTCAGTTCCATGCGCGCCCACCAAGATTCTGAATCCCGCTCTCCCGGTTGGCGATTGGGACCGAAGCTGACCTGGCTGGGCGGCGGCCATTGGGAGGAACTCGCTGAGCGCCATCAGCGCTCCACCCAGGCGATTGCCGGGATGGTCGTGCTGCTCGACGCCGGGCTGGCTTGGCTGGCCGCGACGGTTGCCGTCGGGGCGTCGTCGCGCTGGCCGACGCCAGCCATCCTGCCGTTGACGCTGGCGTTCGGCCTGGTGGCGGCGCGGTGACGCGTGCCACCGCGAGCGGGCCTACGCGCGGCTGGCCGAGCGTGGCAGCACGCGGTGCGGTGGCCATCGCGGTTGGCATGACGGTGGCCGAACTGGCTGGCCTCGCGGTGTTGTCCGGTTCGATCGATCGCCGTCTCGCCGAGCAGGCCGTGCAGCGTGCCGACTCCGCGCCTGCCGTCGCGCAGGCCTCGACCAACCTCGACCGGGCACGCGCGGCGCGCAGCGCCCTGGACAACGTCGTCGAGCAGGCCCGCGCACACCGCGACGAGGCGCTGGTTGTCGCGCGATGCGAATACAACCCGACGCCGGCGTGCCCGCAGACCCGCATCACCGGGGTACCCGGGGTGGGACCGGAAACCCGCGCGGCCAACGACCTGCTGGCCGACGCGCAACGGGAACTCGACACGGCACTGGCCGCCCGCGATCGTCGCGCACCCGAGTTGGACGCCCAGATCGCCGCCGGCGAACAGGAGCTCGAGCAGGCCCGCCGGGCCGCGATCGCGGATGCGGACCACGGCCTGGGGGCCCGCTGGGCCGCCATGTACGACCTCACCTTCGGCAGCGCGGGGGTGCTTGCAGTACGTCTGCTCGTCATCGCATTGTGCGCGGCGCTGTACGTGCTGCCGCTGATCCTGCGGCTGTGGCGCGGTGAGACAAGTCACGATCGCCACGCGGCGGCGCGTGCCGAGCGTGACCGCGCCGAGCTGCAGGCCGATACGGCGATCGCCGTCAAGCGTGCCGAGGTCCGCCAGGCGGCCGAGACCATGCGGGCCGATCAGCAGCTGGCCAGCGCTCGGTTAGCCGCCGAAGCGCAGACCGAAATCGACCGAGCCCAACAGCGCCGCCAGGTCGCCGAGGCGCTCGAGGGCCATGCGCGCGAGTACCCCCCGATCGCGGCCAAAGCCGCCGGTGAGCAGGCTGTCTGCGAGAACCTGCCGGCGCGAGTCGAGCGCCGCGACACCGTCGAACCGGGACACGAGCGTGGAGCGCCGCTGATCGCGGACGTCACCAAGACGCCTGCCCGATGGATACGTCCGCTGGTGCCGGGGTTTGTCGCCCGCGCCGTCGACACCACGACGCAGCCACTGCGGGCAGCGCGCCAGATGTTCGAAGACGTCGAGGAGATTACCTTCTCGCTCAAACGCACCCGGAGGGTGACCGTGAGCGCCGAGGATCGCGGCAGCCAGGTGGCGCCGGACTCGGCTCTTGTCAAGGACCGCCCGGCAGCGTCGCGCGGGCGGGACCACCTGAAAGCATCTGCTGCGCCGCGCGAAGTCGAAATCGGTGACCGACCAGCCGAATTGGACGCACCGGAGGTTCCACGTCAGCTTCCACCCGGAAAATGAGAATAGCCTGCGGCTGGGGACACCGCTCGCGTCGCCAAACAACTCGACAAGAGTTGAATTATACGTAGAATGCGTTGGCCCACATGATATTTCGTATTTTCGATGGCATAACACCATCGTCGGGCAATCGGCAAAGCGATTGCGAAAGTTACTGGGCTATACGGTTTTTCGCCCATAACATCTAATTCCCAGTCCGCTATGGCATTTGTAACTGATGCCACTAAATTGAGTGAATCGTGAGTCCCGCCACATATTTTGGATGTGCGTTGACGGTGTTGTTAATGTCCCGGCGCATGTTTGTTTTAGCTACGCTGATGTCACTTATTCAGCAGGTGTCGGGTACTCCGTATGTCGCAGGCGGAGACTCACCTGCCGGTACCGACTGTTCCGGGCTGGCTTCGTGGATAGCGAACATGGCCACTGACAGGCCGGTTTTCGGAAGCAGGTTCAACACCGGAAACGAGGAATCCGCGCTGCTGGCCCGGGGCTTCAAGTACGGAACTGCCCCTGGCGCTTTGGTGATCGGATGGAACAGTCGCCATACCGCGGTCACACTGCCGGACGGGACACCGGTGTCCAGCGGCGAAGGCGGTGGCGTGAAAATCGGTGGTGGGGGCGCTTATCAGCCACAATTCACCCACCACATGTTTTTGCCGGTAGCACCCGAGGCGGCAGAAGACACTCCCGCACCCGAAGAAGCAGCCGTTCTGGTCGGTGTCGTGGAACCTGAAGCTCCTGCGCCCGATCCAGCACCAACTGACGCGATCGGCTCAGAACTGCCTGTGCCAGAACCTGATCCAGTGCCAGCATCGGATGAGGCGGTTAACAGCTAGTTGAGGGTCACAGGGTCGCCGATGTGGATGACGCCTTCTGTCAGCACCGAAAGGTACACGCCTGCGCAGGGCAGCCTCGCCGATCCCGATGCCGCCACCCGGTTTTCGGCTACCAACGTGCGCAGCGCCTGAGGGGCCGGCGGTAACGGACCATGTTCCAAAGTGGGCACCGCACATCGTGATGTGGGTTTCAGGACACGCAACCGGGTCTCGCCCACGGTGAGTTCTCTGCCCACCCATTCGGTTTCCGCGTATGGCGGGTAGCCTGGCGGTGTGGCGATCACCAGATTCGGCCGGTAACGCAGCGCATCTACCCCGACACGCTCGATTGTGGCGGTCGTGATCGCGTGCAGCGGGGCGAGGTCGGTGAACGAGTCGCCCGGTGTTGCCCCCGCAATCTCGACGATGCGGGCGTCGACCTCGGCGTCCACACCCAGCTCGAGCACCTTCTCCGGATCGGGCCGCTCCAAGGCAGCGCCCTGGGGGCGCTTGCTGACCAGCCGGACCGCCCGCCCCACCAACCCGGAGAGCAGCTCGTCGATGCCCGGGTCATCGGCGGCCACACTGGCCGCGTCGGGCAGCGCGATGCGAACCCGCCCGGTGTCCCAGCTGGCGGAGAACTGCAAGAGCTGACGCCACAACCGGGGCTGCTTGGCGCTGGCTACCCGTCCTGTCACCGCATCGACCAGTGCAAGTCGGCGGTCTCCAGCTGCGCCGCATTCGTCGACGAACATGCTGGCAAGGCTTTCGCCGAGCATCGACTTCACCGGGTAGCGATACAGCATGTGTACTTCCATCTGCACCGCACCGTCGGAGTGCGGGCCGCGCGTCGTCACGGCTCTCAGTATGCGCGTTCGCCAAATCAGCCTGTGGACCACATTGAGCGCAAATTTCCGACGCGACGGGTGGCGCGCGGTCATACTCAAGACCATTCCGGGGAGGAGGCGCCATGCCAACGCCGGCGCTCAGTTTGGCCCAGCAGATGCTGCGGCGCCGGCCGGTGAGCGGCGCGCCCGTCGCTCACGGTGCCTCAGATCGCCTGCGACGAAGCCTGGGGACCTTTCAGCTGACGATGTTTGGTGTCGGGTCAACGGTCGGCACCGGCATCTTCGTTATTCTCTCGGTGTCGGTACCACAAGCCGGTCCGGCAGTGGTCATTTCTTTCATCCTCGCCGGAATCGCGGCGGGCCTCACCGCGATCTGCTACGCCGAACTCGCATCGGCGGTTCCGGTGTCCGGGTCGGCTTACTCATACTCCTACGCGATCCTCGGCGAGTTCGCGGCGGTGGGGGTCGCGGCATGCCTGCTGCTGGAGTATGGCGTCTCAACTGCCGCGGTGGCCGTCGGATGGAGTCAGTACTTGAACAAGTTGTTCAGCAACGTCTTTGGATTCCAGCTGCCGCAAGCGATTTCGGCGGCACCATGGGATTCTGAGCCCGGGGTGATCAACTTGCCGGCAATCGTCTTGGTCGCGATGTGTGCGGCGCTGCTGATCCGCGGCGTCAGCGAATCCGCCAAAGCCAACGCCGTGATGGTGTTGATCAAGCTCGGCGTGCTGCTGATGTTCGCTGCCATCGCGTTCACCGCGTTTAAAACCGAGCGCTTCGCCGACTTCGCACCGTTCGGTGTCTCAGGCATCAGCTTGGCTGCCGGCACGATCTTCTTTACCTACATCGGACTTGACGCCGTCTCCACCGCCGGCGACGAGGTCAAAGACCCGCAGCACACGATGCCGCGGGCAATCATCGCGGCCATGTTGATCGTGACCGGCTTCTACGTGCTTGTGGCGGTAGCCGCGATCGGCGGCCAGCCGTGGCAGGAGTTCAAGGGTCAAGAGGCCGACCTCTCGGTAATCTTGGAGCACATCAGTGGAAATGTGGTTGGCAGCACGATTTTGGCTGCCGGCGCGGTGATTTCGATATTCTCCGTCACTTTGGTGACGATGTACGGTCAGACGCGCATCCTCTACGCGGTGGGACGTGACGGGCTGCTGCCGACGACGTTCGCAAAGGTCAACCCTCGCATGATGACACCGGTCAGCAATACCGTGATCGTCGCGGGCGTTCTGGCAATCCTGGCGGGCCTCGTGCCGCTGGAGAACCTGGCCGAAATCGTGTCCATCGGCACTCTGACCGCGTTCATCGTGGTGTCGGTGGGAGTCATCATCTTGCGCGTCCGCGAACCGGACTTGCCCCGCGGTTTCAAGGTGCCCGGGTACCCGATCACACCGATCTTGTCAGTGGCGTCGTGCGTCTATATCTTGTCGAGCCTGCATTGGTACACCTGGATCGGATTCAGCGTGTGGTTGGTGGTCGCGCTGATCTTCTATCTGGTATGGGGTCGCCGGCACAGCGCACTCAATGACCGCGTCAATGGTGGAATCGGAACGGTGCTGCCTGTTGAGGATGTTGCGGCGCCGAATAGCTGACGGATCGGGGGCGTCGGGTGATCGACGGCGGATAGCAGTCCCGAAAATGCGGTCCGCCGTGCTGTCCACCATGTCCTTCGGGGGGCAGGTCGCTTGCACAGTCGGCAAAATTCCTGCGGCCACAGCTTGTTGGTGGGACCATTTGCAGATGGACGACCAGGAGGACCCCGAGAAGCGCATCGCCGAGCTGGAACGGCAGCTGGCCGAGCGGACACGCGGCGCCGAACTAGGAAGTCAACAGGTCTCGGTGTCCAGTACTGACGAGACGCCAGGGTCGCCGCCCGCGCCGCCCACTCTGGTGTCACCAACGCCATACAGCAGCGCAGGTTTCCCACGGTGGCAACGCAGCAGCCCGCTGCGCCGGTGGCGCGTGGTCTGGATACTGGTGGCCTTCTGGTTGGTCATGATCCCGCTGGGCAATATTGTGAGTCGGGTATTCACCCACGTGAGGCAATACTCTTCGCCCCCCTCGTCTTCTACCATGCACCCATCACCGAGCGGTCCGAGCGTCTCGTCTGTTGCGCCGCAACCTTTTCCGAGCGGGCTGATCGTCGCCCGTGGCGGCGTGCTTAGCCTCGGCGGTAACGGGAGATCGCAGACGATCTCATGCAACGACGGCACGCTGAATTTGTCCGGCAACAACAACACATTCACGGTCACCGGTCACTGTCTCAGGCTGCGGGTTTCAGGCAACTACACTCATGTCACGGTCGACAGTGCCGACACGATCGACGCCGGCGGCATCTACACTGTGACGATCTATCATGCGGGCACACCGACGATCAACAAGTCGGGAATCGACGTTACCGTCAGCCAGGGCTGACTGCACGGCGGCAGCCACCGATCATGTGCGGTCTCGTTCTGTCTTGTGGGCCAAGGGCTTTCACCTAGTCTGTCTTCTGCCACGGCTGACAGCTGTGGGTCAGAAACGCCGCGTCACTCGGCTGGAGCGCCACTACCTGAGGACCAATGCTGATGTTGTTGTCGATGATGTCGGTCGGGTTGAGGCTGTTCAGCCTGGCCCAATAGCAATCGGACTCTCCTTGACTGCTCCGACCGGCCGAGCGGTAGGTGCCCAGCACGATATCGGTGCCCACTCGATACGTGCCGTCGGTTTCCATGACCGTTTTGGGGACTGGCACCGCCGGTGGTGTGTAGGTCACCGTCACGGTTTTGGTGATGACCGGCTGCACCGTGGACGTCACCGTGGCCGCTATGTCGCTCGACCGCACGCAACCTGAGAGGAGTATCGCCACTGCCGCAAGAGCGGTCTTCTTCCCCGGCACTGAAGGAGGGTAAAGCACAGAAGCACCGTCCTGACACCGTTTTCAGGTGAACCGGAAACGACCCTAAGCTTCGCATCGCGGTCGCTAAGCGTATAGCGGGACACGCAACGTTATAGTTCCAGGGCTGAAGCTTCCGTGGGGGCATACGCCCATCTGTCGTTCCAGGTGCGCGTTACGGTGATCGCCATGCAGGCCGTGACCGCTTCGACAGGTCTGGGTCAGTCGGATTGCGAGCGACTAGTCGCCGGCGCTCTGGCGCAGCCTGTCCTGGCTGTCACGAGCCTGGCCTACGCCGCCGCCGGGATGGCCGTGCTGTGCTGGGCGGCACGGGTCAGGGCGCCGCTGGCTGGGGCTGCCGGAGTTGCGCTTGTGGCGGTCGGGGCGGGCAGCTTCGCCTACCACGGACCCCAGCCATCGTGGGCGAAGGTCGCCCACGACTGGTCGATCGTCGCCGCAGGCGCGGTGTATGCCGTGGGCCTGGCCCGAAGCCGGCGGCGGTGGTCAACGTGGATGGCACCGGCCGGGGTCTTCGCGCTGGGATTGGCCGCCTATGCCGCCGGGCGCTCCGGGTCTCCGCTGTGCCGGCCGGACAGCCTGTGGCAGTTCCACGGCGCCTGGCATGTGCTCTCCGGCGCTGCCGCGGGCTGGGCCGCACTGGCGTTGGCGCCGCGGGGTGGCGCCCACCGCCGCGGGTAGCTGAGGACCTGTCGCGGTCGGGGGCATCTGACCTGCGCGTATATCGGTCGGGCTGACAGGATTTGAACCTGCGACCACTTGACCCCCAGTCAAGTGCGCTACCAAACTGCGCCACAGCCCGGTGTCGCCGTCGCACTATCGGCGGCAGGTCGAAAGCCTACCCGAGAACGCGGCTGTCGCCGCAATCCCTAACCCGGCGACCAGGTTCGGGTTTGTCCATTGTGTGTTCTTACTCCACAGCCGAAGCTTTGGACGCGTCTGGTGCCGGTGCGTGTCGCTAGGCTATCGAACGTGAGTTCGACTTGCGTGGACGATCCGCCGGAGGTGAGCGCGGCGTTGGGCGCCTTGGATACGGCGCTGGCCCGGTGCGCGAGTTGGACTTGCTGGCCCAACAAGCCACCTAGCTGCGCCCCGACCACTCCACACACTGGCCCAACGCAATGCGCTGCGGCAAATTCAGCCACAGCGACCGCCCCCGGAACGCTTCCTCCTCTACCACGTCGACGCTGAGTGACTTGGACTAGACGGTCAGCAGCCGGTACAGGCCAATCACACCAACCGCGACGACCGCTGTGCGTAGCGTGCTGGGCGATAACCGACGCCCGTAGTGGGCACCCATTTAACCGCCAATTAGCGAGCTGACCGCGATCACACCCGCGGCGGGCCAATTGATTCGCTGGGAGGCGACAACGGTGCCTGCCGGCGACCAAACCCCACCGCGTTTGACATCGTCGACGTCACCGCCGGGTAGCCGAGCGCCACCAGCGTCGGAAACGTCAGCAGTGTGCCCGACCCAACGAGCGCATTCATCGCGCCAGCCGTCACACCGGCAAGTGCGATCAGCAGCAGATGCGAAATGGGCACTCCGAAACCCTAATCCGCCCATCCTGAACACAACCTGGCCGTCAGCGTTGGCGTGCGCCCCGCTTTTCCCGCACGCGCACGTTGATCCGGATGGGGCTGCCCTCGAAGCCGAACGTCTCGCGCAGCCGACGTTCCAGAAACCGCCGGTAACCGGCCTCCAGGAACCCGGTGGTGAACAACACGAACGTGGGCGGACGCGAAGAGGCCTGCGTCGCAAACAAAATGCGTGGCTGGCGGCCGCCGCGCACCGGTGGCGGCGTAGCGGCAACCACTTCCTTAAGCCACGCGTTCAACCGACCAGTGGAGATCCGGGTGTCCCACGACGCCAGCGCCTTTTCCAGCGCCGGCACCAGCTTCTTTACCGCCCGACCAGTTTTGGCGGAGATGTTGACCCGCTGTGCCCACCGCAATTGCACCAGCTCGCGGTCGATTTCGCGTTCCAACAGCTCGCGCCGATCCTCGTCGACCAGGTCCCACTTGTTGAACGCCAGCACCAATGCCCGCCCGGCTTCGATAACCATCGACAGGATCCGCTGGTCTTGCTCAGTCAATGGCACGGAGGCGTCGATCAGCACGATCACCACCTCTGCGGCATCGATCGCGCCGTGCGTGCGCACCGACGCGTAATACTCGTGCCCACTGGCCTGACCGACTTTGCGGCGCAGACCCGCCGTGTCGATGAACCGCCACACCTTGCCGCCCAGCTCGATCAGCGAATCCACCGGATCGACGGTGGTGCCGCCCACCTCGTGCACCACCGCCAGCTGATCACCGGCCAGCCGATTCAGCAGCGAGCTCTTGCCGACGTTGGGTTTGCCCACCAGCGCCACCCGCCGCGGTCCGCCACCTGCCGACGCCGTCTCCGCCACCTCGGGCAGTGCGGCCACCACTTCGTCCAGAAGCTCGGCAACGCCTCGCCCGTGCATCGCGCTGATCGCGTACGGCTGGCCGAGTCCCAGCGACCACAGCGCCGCAGCGTCGGCCTCCCCCTTATCACTGTCAACTTTGTTGGCCGCCAAAAAGACTGGCTTCCCCGAGCGCCGCAGGATACGAGCTGCCGCCTCATCCCCAGCTGTCGCGCCCACCACCGCGTCCACCACCAGGATCACCGCGTCGGCGGTACGCATCGCCACCGATGCCTGCTCGGCCACCAACTGCTGCAGCCCCTTCGCGTCCGGCTCCCACCCCCCGGTGTCTTGTACGACGAACCGCCGACCCGTCCACAGCGCGTCGTAGGAAACCCGGTCTCGGGTCACCCCAGGCACGTCTTGCACTACCGCCTCGCGGCGACCCAGGATCCGGTTGACCAACGTTGACTTGCCAACGTTCGGCCGACCGACCACCGCCACCACCGGCGGCGCCTCTACAGCGACTTCCTCGAGCTCCCACTCGCTTTCGTCGCTCCAGGTACCGTCCTGGCTCATTGCACTGCCTCGCTGCGCTGCTTGACCAACTCCAGCAGATGGGCGATCACTTCGGACTCGGTCATCTCGCTGGTGTCGACGACGACAGCGTCGTCGGCGACCCGCAGCGGCGACACCGCGCGAGTTGAATCGAGGTGGTCACGGCGGCGCACATCTGCGAGCACACTGTCGTAGTCGTCGGACAAACCTGCGGCGACGTTCTGCTCGTTGCGCCGCCGCGCCCTGGTCTCCGCCGACGCGGTCAGGAAGATCTTCACGTCTGCGTCGGGCAATACCACCGTTCCGATGTCGCGGCCTTCCACGACGATGCTCGACGGTCCTGCGGCCAGTTCTCGCTGCAGGCCCACCAGCCGCGAACGCACAGCAGGCACAGATGACACCGTCGAGACCGCCCGGGTGACTTCGTCGCCACGGATTTCAACCGAAACATCTTCTGCGCCAAGATAACAGCGATCCACATCGGGGTCATATCCCACGGACAGCTGCACCGTCGCCGCCAAATCACGCACAGCCGCCTCGTCAGACGGGTCGATGCCAGCGCGCAGCACCGCCAGGGTGACAATCCGATACATAGCACCGGTGTCCAGATATCGGGCTCCCAACGCACGCGCTAATCCTCTTGAGACAGAGGACTTTCCGGTTCCGGCCGGACCGTCGACCGCCACCACGACCGGGCTCACAGGCCCACCGCTTTGTAGAGCTTCCCGATTTCGTTGCGGCCCAACGCCCGGATGCTGCCCGGCCGCTGGTTGCCCAGAGATATCGGGCCGATATCGGTGCGCACCAGCGCCTGCACCGGAAACCCTGCAGCGGCCAGCAACCGGCGCACAATGCGTTTGCGACCTTCGTGCAAGGTCAACCGCACCAGCGTTTTGCCCGGAACCGCGTCGACCACGGCGAAATCGTCCACCGCAGCGCGACCATCGTCCAGCTCGATGCCAGCGCGCAGCTTCTTGCCCAGCGCGCGCGGCACCGTCCCGGCCACTGTTGCCAGATACGTCTTGGGCACCGCATAGGAGGGGTGCATCAATCGATGCGCCAGCTCACCGTCGTTGGTCAACAGGATCAACCCCTCGCTGTCCGCGTCGAGCCGACCGACGTGAAAGAGGTTTTTGTTGCCGCGCACCCTATGCTCGATCAGGTCTCCTATGCATGGCCGGCCGCGGTCATCGGCCATGGTCGAGTGCATACCGCGCGGCTTGTTCAACGCCAAATACACCAGCGACTCATCGACGATCACCCGAGCGCCGTCGACCCGGATCACCGATGCGTCCGGATCGACCCGGGTGCCCAATTCGGTCACCAGCTGCCCATCAACCTCGACACGCCCGTCGGCGATCATCTTCTCAGCGGCGCGCCGCGAAGCAATCCCCGCCTGCGACAACAGTTTCTGCAGCCGGACGCCCTCAGCCATCACTCCTCGTCCGCGTCGAACGATGTAGGCTGCTCAGGAGCCGCAACGCCACCGAGTTTGATGAAACGCGGCTCGGCGTCGAGGGATTCGCTAATGTCGTCGATGTTATCGACGTCGGGCAGCAGCGGCGCGATGTCCGGGAGTTCGTCCAGCGAAGACAATCCCAGTCGCTCCAAAAACAGTTCGGTGGTGGCGTATGTCGTCGCGCCGGTGTCGGGATCGGTGCCCGCCTCGGTGATCAGCCCGCGCGCCAACAGTGTTCGCATGACGGCGTCGACGTTGACGCCGCGCACCGCGCTGACTCGCGCCCGGGTCACCGGCTGTCGATAGGCCACCACCGCCAGCGTCTCCAAAGCGGCTCGGGTCAGTTTTGTCCGTGACCCATCGAGCAGCAGCCGCTCGACATAAGGCGCGAACCGGGCACGCGTATACATGCGCCATCCCCCGCCCGCCTCCCGTAGATCGATACCGCTATCGCGTTCGGCGAGTTCGTCGGCCATCAGCCGCAGTTTGGCGGCGACCCGGTACACGGGTTGCTCGGTGACCGCGGCGAGCGTCTCCACCGTCACCGGGGCGTCCACCACCAGCAGCAGCGCTTCGAGCACCCGACCGAGCTCGTCGTCGTCGAGTTGCGGCGACGGCTCCAGGCCAGGGACGTCGAGCCCCAGGTCGGGCTCGGGCAGTTCCCCGTTCACCGGTGCCGCTCCTCCTCGTCGCGTCGCTCCGCGTTGCCGTCGGCGCGGGTCATGGTTGATCTGGCACTTCCGACGAGTCTGCTTTCACCAAGTCTTCGCTGGTCGGCCGTTCTCCGGTCCATGAAACCTGGAGCACACCAAGCGGTTCTGCCTGGTCGAATGCTACCGCTCCGGCCCGGTACAGTTCGAGCAGCGCCAGGAACCGGCCGACGATCTCGATCGGTGCCCCGCAGTCGGCGACCAGCTCGGAAAACGACGCCCAAACGCCGATGCCCCGCGCTTCCAGCAGCTCCAGCAGCTGCTCGGCTTGCTGCGGCACCGAGACCGTCGGGTGGTGCAGATGCTCGATGTCCACCACCGGGGCCGCCCGGGGCGTCAGCGCGACCGCAGCGATCTGGGCAAACCGCTGGGCGTCTACACCGAGCAAAACCTCGGGCAATAAGTTTGCGAACCGGTCCTCCACCGAAACCGCGCGCGGATAGCTACGCAACGCGGCCGCCTCCAGCTCGGCGAACATCTGCGCGACATGCTTGAACGCGCGGTACTGCAGGAGCCGGGCGAACAGCAGGTCACGGACCTCCAGCAGCGCCAGGTCCTCCTGGTCTTCGACCTGCCCAGCGGGCAGCAACCGCGCCGCCTTGAGGTCGAGCAGCGTCGCAGCGACCACCAGGAACGCGGTGGTCTCTTCCAGCTCGAGGTCAGGCCCGATCGCACGGGTGTAGGCGATGAATTCGTCGGTGACCTGATGCAGCGCCACCTCGGTCACGTCGAGCCGGTGCGCGAAGATCAGCTGCAACAACAGGTCGAACGGCCCCTCGAAGTTGGTGAGCCGGACCTGAAAGCCGTTTTGGGGAGAGACCTCGAACTCCAAGCGATCGTTCACGCGCCGAAGCGGTCGATGACCTCGCGGGCCAATGAACGATACGCCTCGGCACCGCTGGACTTGGGCGCCCAGGACGTGATGGGTTCACCGGCGACGCTGGTCTCCGGGAAGCGCACTGTGCGAGTGATGACGGTGTCGAACACGAGGTCGCCGAACCGCTCCACGACGCGGGCCATGACTTCACGGGCGTTGACGGTGCGCGGGTCGTAGCGGGTGATCAGAATCCCGCTGATTTCCAGCTTCGGGTTGAGCCGATCGCGCACCTTCTCGACAGTATCGGTGAGCAGGGCCAGGCCGCGCAGTGCGAAGTATTCGCATTCGGTGGGGATTACCACGCCGTCGGAGCATGCCAGACCGTTGACGGTGAGCAGCCCCAGGGACGGCTGGCAATCGATCAGCACATAGTCGTAGCGGTCGAGCACCGGGTGCAGTGCTCGCGCCAGGGTCTGCTCACGCCCCACCTCGTTGACCAGCTGGATCTCGGCGGCTGACAGATCGATATTGCTTGGCACCAAGTCCATGTGCTTGACGCGGGTGTGGATCAGCACGTCGTCGATCGACACCCGCGGCTCGACCAGCAGGTTGTGAATGGTGCTCTCCAGCTCGTAGTGGGGCACACCGAGTCCAGCTGAGAGGGCGCCCTGCGGGTCCATGTCCACCAGCAGCACCCGCCGCCCGTAGTCGGCCAGCGCGGCGCCCAGGTTGATCACAGATGTGGTCTTGCCGACGCCGCCCTTCTGGTTACACATCGCGACGACCTTCGCCGGTCCGTGAGAGGTACGTGGTTTGGGGTCGGGAATTACCCGGGGCGGCCGTCCGGTGAGGCCGATACCCGCGCCATGGTCGGAGTCATCGGTCATGGGCGCCACTCCTCGATCCCGGCTGCGCCGGCACCAACGTGGTCGGCGCGGGTCATGCCCGGTCGCGGCTTGTCGTCGACCGCTCAGAAAAATCGAGCGGCACTGGTCTGGTGACGAACAGGCTAGTGGCGGACATCGCAGGAAAGTCTAACGGCTTAACGCGCCTGCGCCGGGAAACCTGCAGGCAACGTCACCAGCCAATTCCGGCGGCCACTGCCCGGTTCGATTGCCCGCCTCCTCCTCAGGCCATCCTGGCCCGCATCGTCGGCGGGCCCGGTTCGATTGCCCGCCTCCTCCTCAGGCCATCCTGGCCCGCATCGTCGGCGGGCTAGGGTTGTCGCTCGTGAATCTCAAGCAGCATGTGCCGTTCTTGCGGTGGTCAGTGTGGCGGATGGTGACCGGTAACCGCAACATCCTCACCACTGGCCAGATCGGCGACGGACGCGAAGCGGCAGCCGTCGAATACGTGCTGACAAACGCCCGCGCGGGTGATATCGACGACGTGCTGGCCACCATCGACCGGTTCGCCTACGAGAAGTCGCTGCTGATCAACGTAGGCCCGGAGAAAGGCGCGCTGCTGGACGCGGCAGTGCGACGCGCCGATCCCAAGCTCGCCCTCGAACTCGGCACCTACTGCGGATACGGTGCGCTACGGATTGCCCGTGCCGCGCCCGGCGCCAAGGTGTACTCGGTCGAACTCGCCGAGGCCAACGCAGTCAACGCCCGCCAGATCTGGGCGCATGCCGGTGTCGCAGACCGGGTGACCTGCGTGGTCGGCACCATCGGCGACGGGGGGCGGACACTTGACGCGCTGGCCACCGAACACGGCTTCATCGCCGGCGCGCTGGACTTCCTGTTCCTCGACCACGACAAGGACGCCTACCTGCCCGACCTGCAGAGCGTCCTCGACCGCGGCTGGCTGCACCGTGGTTCGATTGTCGTCGCCGACAATGTCAGGAATCCCGGCGCGCCCGAGTACCGCGCCTACATGCGAGCGCAGCAGGGCAAGCGGTGGAACACCGTTGAGCACAAGGCACACGTGGAGTACCAGACACTGATACCCGATCTCGTGCTCGAGTCGGAGTACCTGGGCTGACCTCCGCGTCACGCAGCGCTAGCGTGCCCGCGGGTGCGCCCCGGCCCACACTTCGCGTAACGCATGCACGGTCACCAGCGTGTAGATCTGGGTCGTCGTTACCGAGGCATGCCCGAGCAACTCCTGCACCACCCGAACGTCAGCGCCCCCGTCGAGCAGGTGGGTCGCAAACGAATGCCGCAGCGTGTGTGGCGACACATTGGCGGTGATGCCGGCGCGTTCGGCGGCGTCCTGCAAGACTTGCCACGCACTTTGCCGCGACAGCCGCCCACCGCGCGCGTTGAGGAACATGCTTGGTGTTCCGCGGCCCCGCCGGGCCAGTTCCGGACGTCCGCGCACCAGGTAGGCCTTCAGTGCCTCCACGGCGGGACGCCCGACCGGCACCAGTCGCTGTTTGCCGCCCTTGCCGCGCAGCAGCACCGACCTAGCGTGCATATCGACGTCGTCGACATCGAGCCCGACGGCTTCGGAGATCCGAGATCCGGTGGAATACAAGAACTCCAGCAGCGCCCGGTTACGTAGTGTCAACGGTCCGTCCGACGGGCTGTCGCCGCCCGCCGCCGCGAGCAGCGCCAACACCTCGTCGATCGTCAAACTCTTGGGCAGCCGACGCCCCGGGGTCGGTGGTTTGACCTCGCGGGCCACATCCACGTCGGTCAGTCCTTCGGCGGCGGCGAACCGGTGCAGGCCGCGCACCGCGATCAAGGCCCGCGCCGCCGACACCGCCGACAGCGGCGGCGCCCCGGCCTCGGGATCACCACGCCGCAATGCCACCAGGAATTCGCTGACATCGTCCTCGCTGACCTTGGCCAGGTCATCAATGCCGCGCACCGCCAGGTGCTCGCAATAACGGCGAAGGTCGCGGCGATACGAACTCAACGTGTTGGCGGCCACACCCCGCTCGATCGTCAGATGGTCGAGGTAGCCCTGCACCTGCGTCTCCACAGGCGGCGCCAGCGTGGTCATTGCCCAGCCTGTCGCGCAGCGAACGCTGTCGGTCGATCGACCCACGGCGCGTCCACCGGCCGGGGCTGCGCGATGCCGTTGCGGACTGCGGATGCCGCCAAAATCCCGGACACGGCAAGGGCATTGACGATTTCCCCGCTGAACACCCGTCGTACCGCTTCGGCCAGTGGATACCAGTGCAGTGTCATGTCGGCTTCTTCGTCATGGCCTTTCGGTCGACCGACGTCGGTCAAACCGGTGGCCAGATACACCCGCACAGACTCGTCGCTGAAACCCGGCGTGGAGTCCAGGTCGACCAGCACCTGCCACGTCTTCGCCTCGAGTCCAGCCTCTTCTCTCAGTTCCCGAGCGGCAGTGAGATGTGGTGGCTCTCCGTGGATGTCGAGCAGCCCGGCCGGCAGCTCCCACAGCCGCCGGCCGAACGGGTGCCGATACTGGTAAACCATCGGGATATTGTCGTCCTCGTCCAGCGCGACGACACCGACAGCGCCGTAGTGCTCGACCACCTCGCGGTTCACGACCTTGCCACCGGGCATCAGCACCTGATCCTTGCGGAGCGCGAATATTTTTCCGGTATGCAGGATTTCGGACGATATCGTCTCGAAGACGTGTTCAGCCACGGGCGACGGGTTGGGGCTCAGGTAGCGGCTGCCCGACGCCGGCTCGGGGTTCGTTGCCGTTGGGCCGCTGCTCGGGGATCTCCACCGGTAGCCGCTCGGCGGCCTTGTAATCGATGGCCGCGCCGACGAAGGCGACGAACAGTGGGTGCGGCCGGGTGGGACGGCTTTTCAGCTCGGGATGCGCTTGGGTGCCAACGACGAACGGATGGACTTCCGGCGGGTATTCGACGAACTCCACCAGATGGCCGTCAGGCGAGGTACCACAAAATCGCAGCCCGCTCTCGGCGATTTTTTCGCGGTAGGCGTTGTTGACCTCGTAGCGGTGCCGGTGGCGCTCAGAGACCTGCGTAGTCTGATATGCCCGCGCGACAATCGAATCAGGTTCCAGCACAGCCGGATAGGCGCCTAGCCGCATAGTACCGCCCAGATCCGCCTCGCCTGCGACGATGTCCGTTTGGTCGGCCATGGTCGAAATGACCGGGTAGGGGGTGGCCGGGTCGAATTCGGCCGAATTGGCTTCGGTGAGACCGACCGAGCGGGCGGCTTCGATCACGATGCACTGCAAACCGAGGCAAAGCCCCAACACGGGTAGGCCTCTGGCCCGCGCATATCGGATCGCGCCGATCTTGCCTTCGATGCCACGGATACCGAACCCACCCGGGATCAGCACACCATGTACGTCGTTCAACGCCGTCGCTGCGCCGCTCGGATCTTCGCAGTCATCGGATGCCACCCAGCGCATTTCTACCTTTGCGCGGTGCTTGAATCCACCGGCGCGCAGTGCTTCTGTCACCGACAGGTAGGCGTCGGAGAGGTCGACGTACTTGCCTACCAATGCAATTCGCACAGTTTCCTGAGGCTCGTGCACTCTGCGAAGCAAGTCGTCCCATTCGGTCCAGTCGACGTCCCGGAATGGCAGGTTGAGTCGGCGCACCACGAATGCGTCGAGTTCCTCACGGTGTAATACCTTGGGAATGTCGTAGATCGACGGAGCATCGGGGGTGGAGATCACGCCGTCGATGTCGACGTCACACATCAGTGCGATCTTGTTTTTCAGTGGCTCGGGAACGTCGCGGTCGCAGCGCAGGATCAGTGCGTCGGGAGTGATACCGATGCTTCGCAGGGCGGCCACGGAGTGTTGGGTGGGTTTGGTTTTCAGCTCGCCCGAGGGTGCCAGATAGGGCACCAGCGACACATGCAGAAAGAAAACGTTCTCCCGGCCGAGATCGTGGCGGACCTGCCGCGCCGCTTCCAGAAAGGGCTGCGACTCGATATCGCCGACAGTTCCGCCGATTTCGGTGATGACGACGTCCGGGCGATTGCCTTCGGCGTCGGGCTGAGCCATCGCCAGGATGCGCCGTTTGATTTCATCGGTGATATGCGGGATCACCTGGACCGTGTCGCCGAGATACTCGCCGCGCCGCTCTTTAGCTATGACCGTCGAATAAACTTGCCCCGTAGTGACATTCGCTGACCCGGACAGGTCGCGGTCGAGGAATCTTTCGTAGTGACCGACGTCGAGATCTGTTTCGGCGCCGTCCTCGGTGACGAAAACCTCCCCGTGCTGGAACGGGTTCATGGTGCCCGGGTCGACGTTGAGGTAGGGATCGAGTTTTTGCATGGTCACATGCAACCCGCGAGCGGTCAGCAATTGGCCAAGACTGCTGGCGGTCAGCCCCTTGCCCAGGGACGAGACCACGCCGCCGCTGACGAAGAGGTGCTTGGTGGCGGTCTGCGGGTGCTTGCGCACTATAGCCACCTCCGTGAAGACGGGCAGGACTACGCTCTGTGTGCTGTCACGCACTGGGCCTGCCGACCCACGGACATCCACCCTAACACCGACGGCGTCGCACCGTCGCTAACACGCCCGGACAGCGCCGCTACTGTGCGACAGTCAGCGACGTGGCACCGTGGCCGATTCCGTACTGGCCGGTGTGACCGCCGTTGATCAGTTCGTGCAACCCCAGGACCACTGTGATCCGGCCCGGCTCGGCGTCGACGTCGTCGACGGTCGTAATCGCCGACGACATGCCGGGATCGGCGCGGGTCACGGCGATGGCAGCCGGTCCGCTGGCCGATCCCTCGCGACCAGCCAACACGGTACCCGCACCGTGCGGCGCCAGCGCGGCAGCGAATCGCGCCACACTGACGCCCTGGTTTCCGGCGTCCTCGCCCAGTGCGCCGCCGGTGATGACCACGGCCGCGTTCGCCGCACCGATATGCGCGTCGGAGGGGTAGGAGATGAAGCCGGTGTCGCGCAAAGCCGCCAGTACGACGTCGCGCTGGGCGTCGTCCACAGTAGGGACGGCGGGATCACGGTTGATCAGCAACGCGATACCGAGCAGATCACCGGCCTGCGAACCTTGATCAACGAACTTGGTGCTCAGCTGCGCGCCGGCCGGCACAATCGACGAGTTGACCACCGAACGCAGCTTTTCCGCGGAGTTGGCGTCGACGAATTCCTGGGTAAGCCGCAGCGTTCCGCTGACCGCAGCTCCGGCCTGGCCCATCAGCTTCGACACCGCTTCGACGTCGTCGTCTTTGGCGTCTGGTGTGCGAAACACAACCACCGACTTGCCCGTCAGCGCATCATGTACCACCCGTCCAGCCATCTGTGCAGCGAAATCGTTTGCTGCACTAAGCTTCTCGTTCAGTACATTCTTCTGGTCGTTGAGCGTGTCGATCTGAGCGTGCAAATCTCGCTTCTCCGCCCGCAAACCGGACAACACTGTGTCAGACAGCAGCCCGGACCCCAACACGACTCCTAGTGCCAGCGCTACAAACACCGCAGCTAGCGAAATCGCATGGTGGCGTAGAGATATCACTTCAACGCCGCTCTAGGTGATCCGGCCCTGCACCCAAACCGAGAAGCGATTCCAGTACTCGACGACCCAATGCATCACTGCGGCATCGGCACGCGATACCCACAGCACGGCGATCACGGCGATCAGCATGGTCAACACCAAAAGCGCAACGGCGCCACCGGACATGTGGCTGCGGTACAACGTGGCGACCGCCTTGGCGTCGACCAGCTTCTCCCCCACCCGCAGCCGGGTAAGAAACGTCGACGGGTTGCTGTTGACGCGGGTTCGGTCGAAGAACGTCTCGATGTTGGCGGTGTGCCCGGCCGTCACCAAGAGCGCGGCGCCGTGGTGGTCGGCCAGCAGCAGCGCCAGATCGGTGGCCGAGCCTGCGGCCGGGAACGTCATCGCCCCCACACCGAGGTCCTGAATGCGTTCCAAACCGGGCGCATGCCCGTCGGCGTCGGCGGGTAGCACCACCTGGGCACCGCATTTGAGGACTTCGGCGCTCATCTGTTCGGGGTCGCCGACAATGATCTGAGGGCGATAACCCGCCTTGCGCAACACGTCTGCCCCGGCGCCGACACCGACCAGCACCGGCTGGTATTCCTTGATGAACGGCTTGAGCGCCTTGAGATCATCGGCGGCGCCGGGCTCGTCGGACACCACCACCACGTGGCGGCGGCGCAGGTCGACGTCGATGTCGGGAATTCCGATGCCGTCGATCAACAAGGGACTTTCGCTGCGAATGAACTCAATCGTGTTGCCCGCGAACGCCTCCAGGTGGGCCACCAGCCCGCTTTTGGCTTCATGCATCAGGTCGGCGATGTCGTGGTCGGTGCGTTCGGTGCCGCGAATCAGCCGGCGGTCACCGGAATACACGCCACCGTTGTAGAGCCGGACTTTGGCGCCGTCCTTGACTTTCTTGAAGACCTCCGGACCCGTCTCGTCGATCAGGGTGACCCCGTTGGCCACCAACACCTCCGGGCCAAGGTTGGGATAACGGCCCGACACCGAGGGAGAGGCATTGACGACGCCGGCGATGTCGGCTTCGACGAGCGCATCGGCGGTCACTCGGTCCAGATCGAGCACGTCGAGGACCACGATGTCACCAGGACCCACGCGGCGCAGCAACCGGTCGATATCGCGGTCGACCCGGGCCGTGCCGACGACGCCGGGCCGGTCGGCGTTACGAGACAGAAGGGCAGACATCCTCATGGGCCGATTCTGTCGGCGGAATTCCCCGGTCGCGGGGAGGCGCGCCGTAACACTAGCCTCATTAGTTATAAATTGTCACATCCACCACAGGCACCTATGCTGTGGCGATGCGCTCGGCTCGCGCCGCTTCGAGCAGCTCGCGGGCGTGCGCACGAGCGCTGTCCGACTCGCCGAGCCCGGCCAGCATCCGGGCCAGCTCAGCGACGCGGTCCTCGCCGTCCACCCGGCGAACGCCGCTGGCACCGTCCCGCCCGATGGTGTCGACCACCAAGTGCACGTCGGCGTAGGCCGCCACCTGCGGCAGGTGCGTGACCACGATGACCTGATGCGAGCGGGCGAGCCGGGCCAGGCGCCGCCCGATCTGCACCGCCGCACGCCCACCGACGCCGGCGTCGACCTCGTCGAAGACCATCGTGGTGCCCGCTGAACGTCCGCTCGAGGCGGCCAGGACCACCTCCAAGGCCAGCATCACCCGCGACAATTCGCCACCCGAAGCGCTTTTCGACAGCGGCAGCACCGTGGTACCGCGGTGGGCGGCAAAGCCGAACTCGACCTGGTCGATACCGTCCGCCCCGGCGTGCACCAGCTCACCGGACGGCAGCCTCAGCGCGGCGGGATCGCCGTCGTTGGCCGCCGTGGTCGTCACGGTGACGGCGAGTTCGGCGTCGGCCATCGCCAGCCCGGATAGCTCCGCGCTGACCGCCTTGGCGAGTCGTTTGGCCGCCTGTCGGCGCACCTTGCTGAGATCTGTTGCCGCTTCTGCTAGTTCGGCCGTCAGTTCGTCGACGCGGCGCTGCAGCATTGCCAGCGCGTCCTCCGAGACATCGATTTGCGTCAGCCGCTCGCGGGATTCACGCGCCCACTGCAACACGCCGTCGATGTCGGCGGCGTACTTGCGGGTCAGCGTGCGCAGTTGGGCCTGGCGAGCGAGTTTGGAGTCCAGTGCGCTGGCGTCGGCGGGCAGCTCGGACAGGTAATTGCCGAGCTCGCGGGCCGCATCGTGAACCACCGCCAGCGCTTCGTCGAGTTGATCCGCCAACGCGCGCAGCGCGCCATCGTCGGTGGCGTCCAACGCCGACTTTGCCCGGGCCAGCAGGTCGGCGGCCGAGCGTGGCTCGGCCGCAAACTCGGACACCACGTCGCCGTCGGGCAGCGTCCCGGATAACGCTGCGCGCGCACTGGCCGCCGCTTCGCGTAGCGCGTCCAGCTCGGAGAGCCGCCGGATGTCGGCGAGCAGCGCCTCGTCCTCACCCGGCTCGGGGGCGATGGTGTCGATCTCGTTGAGGGCGAACTTCAGCCGGTCTGCCTCCTGGGCTAATTCCCGGGCGTGGTTGGTGCGGTCGACCAGGTCGCGGCGGGCCGACTGCCAAGCCTCGCGGAGTTTGCGGTAGCGCTCCAGACTCGAGCCGGCATCAGCGAAACGGTCCAGCGCGTTGCGCTGCTCGTCGGGCCGCATCAACCGCAGCTGATCGTTTTGGCCGTGCAGCGTGAGCAGCCCGGTGGTGAAGCTGCTCAGCGACTTGGCGGGCACGCTGCGGCCGCCCAAGTAGGCGCGTGACGGCCCGTCGCGGCTGACCGAGCGCAGCGCGATCACGCTGCCGTCGTCGTCGCGCTCGGCCCCCGACGCGTCGAGGATCTCATCGATTTGCGCGGCGATTTGCTCGTCGAGATCGACTGTGGTGAAACGACCTTCGACGACAGCGCGGTCAGCGCCCGAGCGCACCCTTGCGGCGTCGGCGCGCGCCCCGCCGAGCAGGTGCAGTCCGGTGACCACCATGGTCTTGCCGGTGCCGGTCTCGCCGGTCAACACGGTCAGGCCCCGGTCGAACTCCGCGGTCGCCACGCTGATCGCGCCCAGCGACTCGATGCGTATTTCACTCAACATCGGTGAGCACCGCTACTGTCCGCGCCATCCGCTTACCGGGAGCCGGAACTTGCGCACCAGGCGGTCGGTGAACGGCGCAGAGTCCAGCCGCGCCCACTTCACCGGTGTGTCGCAGCGCGTCACCTCCAGCCGCCCGCCGGCCGGTACCTGCATTTCGCGGCGCCCGTCGCAGAACACCAGGGCATTGTGGCCGCTCGACTCGACTTCGATTGCGATGGTGGCGTCGGGGCTGGTGACCATCGGCCGGGCGAACAGTGCATGAGCATTGTTGGGCACCACGAGGATCGCCTCCAGGTCGGGCCACAACACCGGACCCCCCGCCGAGAACGCGTACGCGGTCGACCCCGTCGGGGTTGCCACCAACACCCCGTCGCAGCCGAACGTCGACACCGGTCGACCGTCGACCTCCAGAACAACCCCGAGCACACCCAGCCGGGGGCCCTTTTCCAGGCTCGCTTCGTTCATTGCCCACCCGCGGTCGACGATCTGGCCCTTGGCGCGCACCACGATGTCAAGGGTCAGGCGGTCCTCGATGCGGTAATTTCGGGCGACCACCCGTTCGAGGACAGCGTCGATAGCTTCGGCCTCGGCCTCGGCCAAGAAACCAATCCGGCCCAAGTTGACGCCGAGCACCGGGATGTTCGCGGTGCGGGCCAACTCGGCCGCCCGCAGAAACGTGCCGTCACCCCCAAGCACCAGCACCAATTCGCATCCCTGGGCAGCGCGCGAGTCGGCATCGACCACCTCGATGTCGACACCAAGTGCGCGCATGTCGTCCGGCGACAGGTGCACCGGTCCCCGGTCGACTGCCTCAGCCGACAGTGCGCGCAACCCAATTCCGTTGTCGGCCAAGCTTTTTTCAACTCTGCGCGCGGTCTCGGTCACCTCGTCGCGTCCGGGGTGAATCACAAGCAGGATCGTGCGGTCGCGGGTCATTGCGGCCCCTCGGCGACGGCATCTTGCGCGGCCCGCGCCAACCGGTCACCGGATAGGGGGAAATCGGTGTGGGCACGCAACCACAGGAAGTATTCGACGTTGCCCGACGGTCCCGGAAGGGGGCTGGCGACGACGCCGACGGTATGCCAGCCCAGCTCCTCGGCACGTCGAGCGACAGCGAGCAGCGAATCGCGGCGCAGCTTCGGATCATGCACGACCCCGCCGGCTCCTACTTGACCCTTCCCCACCTCGAACTGCGGCTTCACCATGGGAACGATATCGGCGTCCCGCGACGCGCAGCCAGTCAAGACAGGCAACACCGTGGTCAGCGAGATGAACGACAGGTCTGCCACCACCATGTCGACCAGCCCGCCGATCACTTCGGGCGACAGATCGCGGACGTTGGTGCGCTCGACAACGACCACCCGTGGATCGGACCGCAGCGACCACGCCAGCTGTCCATAGCCGACGTCGACGGCGACTACTTCCCGCGCTTCCCGATCCAGCAAGACTTCGGTGAACCCGCCGGTTGATGCGCCCGCGTCGAGGCAGCGTCGGCCCTCGACGGTGATGCCGAAAGCATCAAGTGCGCCAAGGAGTTTGTGCGCTCCCCGGGACACCCACTTGCGGTCGTCGGGGCGCGCCACTGTCACCGTAGCGGTGACTGGGACGTTGGTGCTCGGCTTGGCCGCCAGGATTCCGTCGATGCGGACCCTGCCTGCCCCGATCAACTCTGCTGCCTCGTGACGGGATCGCGCCAACCCGCGCCGAACGAGTTCGGCGTCAATGCGGGCACGCCGCGGCATGCCTGCGTTCAGCCCTTCTCCGCCGACTCCAGCGCGCGTACCAGCACGTCGTGCGCTTCGGACAGACGGCGGGCAATCTCGTCGAGGTCGGCCTCGGCGAGCTTCTCGTCGTCATCGAGGTCGGGTAGCCCGGCGAGCAGCGCATTGATCTCCGCGCGGATCTGTTCAGGGTCGATAGTCATCGCGCTCATTACGCTAGTCGATCACCCCGCTGAGCAGTGACCAGCGCTTGAGTGCGTTCCGGGCCTGCTCGTCGGCGGCCTGGATCCTGATATGAGCCGCGTCGAGTTGGGCATCCCACACCGCCCAGGCCACGGCACGTACCACGGACAGCCCATCCCCGGCGTTGTCGTCGCCGTTGGTGCTGACCGTCAGCGTCCCGTCGCGGGCGTCTACGCGCCAGACCGACTGGGGCGCGACTTCGAGCTCGACGGCGTTGTGGTGCAACGAGCGCAGGTCGTGCGCGATGTAGGTGGGCCGTTGCGCAGGCAGCGCATAAACCGCGTCGCGGGCCGAATTGACCCCGGTGAGCACCATCAGGCTGGGCATCCCGGCCGCGTTGGCACCAGCGATATCGGTGTCCAACCGGTCACCGACCACCAACGGGGCGTGAAAATCACCGCGCGCCACCGCCTCTTTCATCAGGCCGGGTGCTGGTTTGCCAGCCACCTGGGGTTCGGCGTCGGTGGCCGCTTGCAACGCCGCGACCATGGCGCCGTTGCCCGGCAGCAACCCCCGTTCCGAGGGCAAGGTGCGGTCGACATTGGTCGCGACCCACAGCACGCCTGCCCTGATGGCCAGTGCGGCCTCGGCGAGATCGGGCCAGCCGGTGGTGGGCGAGTGGCCTTGGACGACGGCGACCGGCTCGTCTTCCCACCGGCGCACCGGGCGTAATCCGACCGCGACGATCTCGTTGGCCAGCGACTCGGTGCCCACCACCAGCACGGGCGATCCGGGCCGAAGTTGGCCTGCTAGCAGATGCGCGGCGGCCTGGCCACTGGTGACAACGTCGTCACCGGTTGCCGTGAAGCCCAAATCACGCAGGTGCGCGGCTACTTCGTCCGCCCCGCGGGAGGCGTTATTGGTGATGAACAGCTTGCGGCTATGTGCCTTGTCCAGCGACTCGACCGCGCCATCGGTAGGCCGATGGCCATGAAAGACGGTTCCGTCCAGATCGATGAGCAAGCAATCGTGCTGCTGTGCAAGCGTTGTCACGTCAGGCCAACTCGCTGACCCGCTCTTCGGCATCGGTGACGCCATCGACATCCGCTGCCGCCGAACGCAAAAACCATTGCAGCGCTTCGTCACTGCGGCCCAGCGCCAACAGGGTCTCAGCGTAGGCGTAGAACAAGCGTGCGGCGGTCGATCCGGTGCGACGGGGATCCAGCGGTGGCGTGGACAACACGGTCAACGCTTGCTCCAGTTGACCCAGATCCGCGCGGGCCCCAGCGGCGACGATACGCAATTCGTCGGCATCGTCGCCGCTGAGCTGGGCTGCCTCCGGTCCCCGCGCTAGTTCGATCGCCCGCTCTGGACGGCCGAGACCGCGTTCGCAGTCGGCGATCAGCGGAAGCAACGCGGACTTGCTGCCCATCCTGCGGGCGGCGCGCAGCTCGGCGAGTGCTTGGGCCCAGTCACCGCAGTGGTAGGCCGCGATCCCGACGGCTTCGCGAATGGCGGCGATCCGGCCGGATCGGGCCCGGGCCGCGCGTGCATGGCTCAGCGCCGCTTCGGGGTCGTCATCGATGAGCACACCCGCCGCGACCAGGTGACGGGCCACCGTATCTGCGGTAGCGCGATCCAAAGTGCTTAGCTCACGCCAGATTTCGGGTGCTAGCTGGTTAGCTTCCACATCAGGCGGGATCGGTGGCCCGCCGCCGGAACCGTTCCCGCCCGGCGGGTGCTTAGGTTGTGCCCGACGGGCACGCCCAGGCCCTGAGCGGGGGACGTCACGGTCGGGACGCGGCCTGCGCCGAGATGTGGCTGGCCCGCCGGATGCTGGCCGCGATCGTCGCTCACTGCCGCCGTGCCTCTCGTCGACCATTCGCGCATCCACCTCAAATCGCTGCCCGCCCGGTTGTATCGAAGGCCCTATCAAGCATACGGAAACGGTCGAGACGGCGACAATTTCAGCGACGACAATTGCAAATAACCTGTCGCCGTCATTGCAATTTTGAAAACTCAATTAATAAATAAAAGCACCCCTGGTGTGGGGTGCTTTTTGTGTGTTCGGCGGTGTCCTACTTTTCCACCCGGGGTGGGTAGTATCATCGGCGCTGGCTGGCTTAGCTTCCGGGTTCGGGATGGGTCCGGGCGTTTCCCAGCCGCTATGGACCGCCGTAACTTTGTGGAGTTTTTTGTTGGTGGGTGGTGGGGGGTGTGGTGTGGTGTGTGGTTGCTTGGTGTGGGTAAGTTTTCGGCCGGTTAGTGCCAGTGGCCTTCGCCCCTTGCGGGGTGTCTAGGTCTGGTCTATTGATCCCGTGTTGTGCGGGGGCCTTATCCCACTTGATGGGTGAGAAGCCTGGTCTTGGAAGGGGTTTCCCGCTTAGATGCTTTCAGCGGTTATCCTTGCCGAACGTGGCTATCCAGCGGTGCCCCTGGCGGGACAACTGGTGCACCAGAGGTTCGTCCGTCCCGGTCCTCTCGTACTAGGGACAGGTTTCCTCAGGCTTCTGGCGCGCGCGGCGGATAGAGACCGAACTGTCTCACGACGTTCTAAACCCAGCTCGCGTGCCGCTTTAATGGGCGAACAGCCCAACCCTTGGGACCTGCTCCAGCCCCAGGATGCGACGAGCCGACATCGAGGTGCCAAACCATCCCGTCGATATGGACTCTTGGGGAAGATCAGCCTGTTATCCCCGGGGTACCTTTTATCCGTTGAGCGACACCCCTTCCACTCGGGGGTGCCGGATCACTAGTCCCGACTTTCGTCCCTGCTTGACGTGTGGGTCTTGCAGTCAAGCTCCCTTGTGCACTTGCACTCGCCACCTGATTGCCGTCCAGGTTGAGGGAACCTTTGGGCGCCTCCGTTACCGTTTGGGAGGCAACCGCCCCAGTTAAACTACCCGCCAGGCACTGTCCCTGAACCCGGTTCAGGGTTCGAGGTTAGAAACCCAATACGGCCAGAGTGGTATTTCAACGACGACTCCACCCGCACTGGCGTGCGGGCTTCTTAGTCTCCCACCTATCCTACACAAGCCGCACCGGACTCCAATACCAAGTTGTAGTGAAGGTCCCGGGGTCTTTTCGTCCTGCCGCGCGTAACGAGCATCTTTACTCGTAGTGCAATTTCGCCGAGTCTATGGTTGAGACAGTGGAGAAGTCGTTACGCCATTCGTGCAGGTCGGAACTTACCCGACAAGGAATTTCGCTACCTTAGGATGGTTATAGTTACCACCGCCGTTTACTGGGGCTTAAATTCTCCGCTTCACCCCGAAAACCGGGGTTGACGGGTCCTCTTAACCTTCCAGCACCGGGCAGGCGTCAGTCCGTATACCTCGTCTTGCGACTTCGCACGGACCTGTGTTTTTAGTAAACAGTCGCTTCTCCCTGGTTTGTGCCACCGGATCCCGCTGCCGGCCGCGGGGGCCTTGACGGTATTCCGGTCCCCCTTCTCCCGAAGTTACGGGGGCATTTTGCCGAGTTCCTTAACCATAGTTAACTCGTACGCCTCGGTATTCTCTACCTGACCACCTGTGTCGGTTTGGGGTACGGGCCGTGCGTGCACTCGCTAGAGGCTTTTCTTGGCAGCAGAGGATCACCGAATTCACCTCAACCGGTTATGCATCACCTCTCAGGATTTCACGCCGGACGGATTTGCCTATCCGACTCCCTACGGGCTTGCCCCAGTATCACCACTGACTGGTACGGCTACCTTTCTGCGTCACCCCCTCGCTTACCTACTAGCGGACCGGGCCCCACGCAGCGGGCGGGCCCCACACCCCCGAAAGGGCGTGATCACCCACCGTTTGGGTGGTTAGCAGATCCGATTCGGTATGGGCGCGCACCCACGGGTACGGGAATATCAACCCGTTGTCCATCGACTACGCCTGTCGGCCTCGCCTTAGGTCCCGACTCACCCTGGGCGGACTGGCCTGGCCCAGGAACCCTTGGTCTTCCGGCGGGCAAGGTTCTCACTTGCCTTATCGCTACTCATGCCTGCATTCTCACTTCCCCCACCTCCACAACAGATCACTCTGCTGCTTCCCCGATGAGGGAACGCTCCCCTACCCAACACCTACGTGTTGCCGCGGCTTCGGCGGTGTGCTTGAGCCCCGCTACATTATCGGCGCACAACCACTTGACCAGTGAGCTATTACGCACTCTTTCAAGGATGGCTGCTTCTAAGCCAACCTCCTGGTTGTCTTCGCGACTGCACATCCTTTCCCACTTAGCACACCCTTAGGGGCCTTAGCCGGCGATCTGGGCTGTTTCCCTTTCGACGCGCGAAGCTTATCCCCCGCCGTCTCACTGCCACACTAACCACACCGGCATTCGGAGTTTGGCTGACGTCAGTAACCTAGTCGGGCCCATCGGCCATCCAGTAGCTCTACCTCCGGTGTGAACCATGCGACGCTGCACCTAAATGCATTTCGGGGAGAACCAGCTATCACGGAGTTTGATTGGCCTTTCACCCCTACCCACAGCTCATCCCCTCAGTCTTCAACCTAAGTGGGTTCGGGCCTCCACGCGGTCTTACCCGCGCTTCACCCTGGCCATGGGTAGATCACCCCGCTTCGGGTCCACAACATGCCACTACACACGCTCAACACGTGCTACGCCCTATTCAGACTCGCTTTCGCTGCGGCTACCCCACCCGGGTTAACCTCGCGACATGCCAGTGACTCGCAGGCTCATTCTTCAAAAGGCACGCCATCACCCCACCCGGGGGCTTTGACGGATTGTAGGCACACGGTTTCAGGTACTCTTTCACTCCCCTCCCGGGGTACTTTTCACCATTCCCTCACGGTACTTTTCCGCTATCGGTCATTGGGACGTATTTAGGCTTACCGGGTGGTCCCGGCCGATTCACAGCAGATTCCACGGGCCCGCTGCTACTCGGGAACGCCTCCTCGGGAGCCGTAATGTTTTCGCCTACCGGGCTCTCACCGTCTACGGCAGACCATCCCAGGCCACTTCGGCTAACACCACGGTTTCTCACTCCCGCCCGGGCCGGCGGACCCGAGACGAAACGCCCCACCACCCCGCACACACAACCCCCGCCGGGTATCCCATGCGCGCGGTTTAGCCATCCTCCGCGTTCGCTCGCCACTACTAACGGAATCACGGTTGTTTTCTTCTCCTACGGGTACTGAGATGTTTCACTTCCCCGCGTTCCCCCCCGCACCCTATCCATTCAGATGCGGGTGACACGACATCACTCGTGCCGGGTTACCCCATTCGGACACCCTCGGATCCACGCTCGGTTGGCAGCTCCCCGAGGCTTATCGCAGCCTCCCACGTCCTTCATCGGCGCCCAATGCCAAGGCATCCACCATGCGCCCTTACACACTTACAAACACCAGAAAACACTCAACAAAAACCGCTTACCACAGTCTTTGCCAGATGCTCGCAACCACTATCCAACACTCAAACACCACACCCCGCCACCACGCGGAGCACAACACCACCACGGGTGTTGCCTCAAAACCCAACAGTGTGCCGGCGGTTACTGCCTGCTGCCCAACACCTCGGCCCGACGCCACAACACGCCGAACCCACACCCCACGCGGGATGCGTTTACGGTGCTCCCTAGAAAGGAGGTGATCCAGCCGCACCTTCCGGTACGGCTACCTTGTTACGACTTCGTCCCAATCGCCGATCCCACCTTCGACGCCTCCCTCCCCAAACGGGGTTAGGCCAGCGGCTTCGGGTGTTACCGACTTTCATGACGTGACGGGCGGTGTGTACAAGGCCCGGGAACGTATTCACCGCAGCATTGCTGATCTGCGATTACTAGCGACTCCGACTTCACGGGGTCGAGTTGCAGACCCCGATCCGAACTGAGACCGGCTTTCCAAGGATTCGCTTAACCTCACGGCATCGCAGCCCTTTGTACCGGCCATTGTAGCATGTGTGAAGCCCTGGACATAAGGGGCATGATGACTTGACGTCATCCCCACCTTCCTCCGAGTTGACCCCGGCAGTCTCCCATGAGTCCCCACCATCACGTGCTGGCAACATGGGACAAGGGTTGCGCTCGTTGCGGGACTTAACCCAACATCTCACGACACGAGCTGACGACAGCCATGCACCACCTGCACACAGGCCACAAGGGAAGCCGTATCTCTACGACCGTCCTGTGCATGTCAAACCCAGGTAAGGTTCTTCGCGTTGCATCGAATTAATCCACATGCTCCGCCGCTTGTGCGGGCCCCCGTCAATTCCTTTGAGTTTTAGCCTTGCGGCCGTACTCCCCAGGCGGGGTACTTAATGCGTTAGCTACGGCACGGATCCTTCAGGAAAGAACCCACACCTAGTACCCACCGTTTACGGCGTGGACTACCAGGGTATCTAATCCTGTTCGCTCCCCACGCTTTCGCTCCTCAGCGTCAGTTACTGCCCAGAGACCCGCCTTCGCCACCGGTGTTCCTCCTGATATCTGCGCATTCCACCGCTACACCAGGAATTCCAGTCTCCCCTGCAGCACTCCAGCCTGCCCGTATCGCCCGCACGCCCACAGTTAAGCTGTGGCATTCCACGAACAACGCGACAAGCCGCCTACGAGCTCTTTACGCCCAGTAATTCCGGACAACGCTTGCACCCTACGTATTACCGCGGCTGCTGGCACGTAGTTGGCCGGTGCTTCTTCTGCCCCTACCGTCACCACGAGAAAACCCGCAGCTTCGTCGAGGCTGAAAGAGGTTTACAACCCGAAGGCCGTCATCCCCCACGCGGCGTCGCTGCATCAGGCTTGCGCCCATTGTGCAATATTCCCCACTGCTGCCTCCCGTAGGAGTCTGGGCCGTATCTCAGTCCCAGTGTGGCCGGACACCCTCTCAGGCCGGCTACCCGTCGTCGCCTTGGTAGGCCATCACCCCACCAACAAGCTGATAGGCCGCGGGCCCATCCCACACCGCTACCAAACGCTTTCCACCACCCCACATGCGCAGAATGGTCCTATCCGGTATTAGACCCAGTTTCCCAGGCTTATCCCGAAGTGCAGGGCAGGTCACCCACGTGTTACTCACCCGTTCGCCACTCGAGCACCCCAAAAAGGGGCCTTTCCGTTCGACTTGCATGTGTTAAGCACGCCGCCAGCGTTCGTCCTGAGCCAGGATCAAACTCTCCAAACAAAACCATTCAGAGAAAACCCCGACAAACAAAACACCACACCCCGACACGAGGAACATCAGGGCACGGCAAAAACAACAAACAAAACCACCAACACACTATTGAGTTCTCAAACAACACCCGTTCCGGCCGCGCATCGAACCCGCGGCCGATGAGCCGCGTGTTCGTAGTGCGGACGGTGAGGGCAGTCCCTCTGGGAGCCTCGCGGTTAGCGGACTGGCCGCTTCGCGACGGCTCTATCAAGTTACGCGAGGGACAGATCGCAGTCAAATGGCCTTGTGGACGGCCACTTTCACCGCGACAAGTCAATTAACGCCGGCACGGTGCTGATTGTTCCCACTCCCCTTCCCGGAGCGAGCCCGCGACGTGAACGGTTCACCCGACGCGTTCGATGCCGGCGATATTTCGCTTGCCCCGCCGCAACACCAGCCACCGGCCGTGCAAGAAGTCCGCTGGCCGCGGCGTCCACTCCTCGCTGTCGACCTTGGTGTTGTTGACCGAGACGCCGCCTTCGGCGATCGTTCGCCGCGCGGCGCCCTTGCTGGGCGACAGACCGCTGGCCACCAGCAGATCGACGATCCCGTCGGGGGCGCCCGGCTTCAGCTCGGCAACCGGGGTTTCCCGCAGCGCCGCCGCCAGCGTCGCTTCGTCTAGCCGCGCCAGTTCCCCGCGGCCGAACAGGGCCCGGCTGGCGTGCTCGACGGCCTCGGTGGCCGCCTCGCCGTGTACCAGCGTGGTGAGTTCTCGGGCAAGCGTGCGCTGCGCGACCCGCTCCTGCGGGCGCGACGCCGTCGCCTCCTCGAGGTCGGCGAGTTCGTCGGCGGACAGGAACGTGAACCAGCGCAGGTACCGGATGACGTCGGCGTCGGCGGTATTGATGAAGTACTGGTACCACGCGTACGGGGTGGTCATCTCGGGGTCCAGCCACAGATTGCCGCCGCCGGTGGATTTGCCGAACTTGGCGCCGTCGGCCGCGGTGACCAGCGGCACCGTCAGCGCATGCACGGTCACACCCAGCTTTTGGCGCACCAAGCGCACCCCGGCGATGATGTTGCCCCACTGATCGGAACCGCCGATCTGCAGCACGCAGTGGTGCCGCCGGTACAGCTCGACGTAGTCGTTGGCTTGCAGCAGCAGGTAACTGAACTCGGTGTAGGAGATGCCTTCCCCGTCCAGGCGGCGCCGGATGACGTCGCGGTCGAGCATCACGTTCACCGAAAAATGCTTGCCCACGTCGCGCAGGAACTCGATGGCGGACATGTCGCGCGTCCACTCGAGGTTGTTCTCGACGATCGCGCCCGTGGACGCGTTGTCGAAGTCGACGAACTTCTCCAGCTGTCCGCGGATTCGCTCGGTCCATTCCAGGACGGTGTCGGCGGCATTGAGGGTGCGTTCACCGGTGTCGCGCGGGTCGCCGATGAGTCCGGTAGCGCCGCCGGCCAACACGATGGGGCGATGGCCGGCTCGTTGGAAACGGCGCAGGGCCAGTAACGGCACCAGGTGACCCGCGTGCAGGCTCGGCGCGGTGGGGTCGAAGCCCGCGTACACCGTGAGCGGTCCCCGCGCTGCTTCAGCAGCCAGCGCATCAAGGTCGGTGGACTGTGCGATCAGCCCGCGCCAGGCCAGCTCGTCGAGGATGGGTACGCCCACAGTTATAGATCTTCCAGCATTGCGCCCTGCGCCGTTAATCGCTGGCCCCGGGCGCGGGCGCTCGCGGGCTGCGGCGGTAGGCCGAGACCTCGAATCGCCCCTGCAGCCACAGCCGCCACGGCCGGTCGGCGGCCACGCTGATGCCGACTCGGGGACCGCACACGGCATCGAGGGGGTCGTTGAGTTTCAACGTGATGGGGCTGCCGGGATCGAAAAGATCAAGCCCGTTGTCTGCCATGGTGATTCCCAGAGCCGAACATAGGTTTCCAGGTCCGCGCGCCAGCGCGACGGTGCGGACGAGTTCGCCGCGCCGGGACCGCGCCAGCTCGATGCCGCTTTCGATCGCCGCGGACCTGAGCAGGACGGCTGCGGCTGTCCCATCGGGGCCGCACGCGACGTTGGCGCAGACATGGATCCCGTGGCTTCGGTACGTGTAGAGGTGTCCGGGCGGGCCAAACATCACCGCATTGCGACCGTTGAGCCCGCGGTAGGAGTGCGCCGCCGCGTCCGGCCACGGGCCTTCGGGCACCCCACCATAGGCCTCCACCTCGACGATTGTGGCGCTGACACCCCGTCCATAAAGCGTGGCGCCCAGTAGCCGGCGCGCCGCGGTGACCGGGTCGACCGCCAGCTCCTCAGCGCTCACCGGACAAATTTTGCCGCGGCTCTTGACAGTGCGGCATCGGGGGCGGATATTCATCGCATGATGAGTTCATCAAGTGATGAATTACTACCGAGCCGCGATCGCATCGCCGTCGATATCAGCCATCTGCGCGTGATCCGCGGCAAAAGGCCAGCGCTGCAGGACTTTTCGGTACAGATTGCCTGCGGCACCATCACCGGCCTGCTCGGTCCCTCCGGCTGCGGCAAGACCACCCTGATGCGCTGCATCGTTGGCACCCAGATCGTCACCGCTGGTCGGGTCACGGTCCTGGGCCGGCCAGCCGGGTCGGCGGTGCTGCGCCGACGTGTCGGATACATGCCGCAAGACCCGACCATTTACAACGACCTGCGAATCGTCGACAACCTTCGCTACTTCGCGTCGCTGTACGGGTTCGGCAGCCATGCGGCCGACGCCGCCATCGAGCTGGTGGGGCTCTCCGATCACCGCAGCGCCTATTGCGGAAACCTTTCCGGCGGCCAGCGCACGAGGGTATCGCTGGCCTGCGCGTTGGTCTGCCAGCCCGAGTTGCTCGTGCTGGACGAACCGACGGTGGGTCTAGACCCGGTGCTGCGCGCAGATTTGTGGGGCCAGTTCCATGATTTGGCCCGCGGCGGCACCACACTGCTGGTTTCCAGCCACGTGATGGACGAAGCCGACCACTGCGGTGACCTGCTGCTGATGCGTGAAGGTCACTTGGTTGCGCACACCACGCCGAACCGACTACGAGAGGACACCGGATGCACGGCACTCGAGGAAGCGTTCCTGTCCATCATCAAACGCACCACCGCGCAAGCGGCCGGTCCCAGAGCCGGATAGGCCTGCAGGGCTATACCGCCACCACGGCGCGGATTCTGCGTCAACTGGCAGCCGATCACCGCAGCGTGGCGATGATCCTGCTGGTGCCGGTCCTGGTCATCACGCTGATGTACTTCATGTTCGAAAACGCTCCGCATCGACCGGGCAGCCCGTCGCCGTTCAACAACGCCTGCCTGATCCTGCTGGGCCTGTTCCCGCTCTTCTTGATGTTCGTGATCACGTCGATCACAATGCAGCGCGAACGGGCCTCGGGAACGCTGGAGCGGATTCTGACCACCCCGCTGCGGCGGCTCGATCTGCTGATCGCCTACGGGACGGCGTTTTCGATTGCAGCTGCCACGCAAGCCGTTTTGGCCTGCGTCGTGTCGTTTTGGTTCCTCGGCTTCGACACCGCCGGGAGTCCACTGTGGGTGTTTGTGATCGCGATCATCAACGCCGTGCTCGGCGTCGGGCTGGGCTTGTTGTGTAGCGCGTTCGCCCGCACCGAATTTCAGGCTGTGCAGTTCATCCCGCTGGTCATGGTGCCGCAGCTACTGCTGGCCGGCATCATCGTGCCGCGAGGCCTGATGGCGACTTGGCTGCAATGGATCAGCAACGTCTTGCCCGCCGGCTACGCGTTGGAGGCGCTTCAGCAGGTGGGCGCGCATGCGGAGCTGACGGGCACCGCGGTGCGCGACATGGCGGTGGTGCTGGGCTTTGCGGTCACGGCCTTGTGCCTAGCCGCGGCGACGCTGCGGCGGCGGACCCCGTAGACCGTTGGCCAACGTCGAACGCCGACGGCCGGGGCGGCCGGCCGGAAGCTCAGACACCCGGGAGCGAATCCTGAAGAGTGCGCGAGAGCTCTTTGCGCGCAATGGGATTCATAAGACGTCGATTCGGGCGGTGGCCGCGGCGGCGGGCGTGGATTCTGCCTTGGTACACCACTACTTCGGCACGAAGGAACGGCTGTTCGCCGCCGCTGTCCGCATTCCGATCGACCCGATGGAGATCATCGGACCGCTTCGCGAGGTGCCAGTCGACGACCTCGGCTACCAGCTGCCGGCGACGTTGTTGCCGCTGTGGGACTCCGAGCTCGGTGCGGGTGTCATCGCCACAATTCGCTCAGTCCTGGCCGGCTCCGAGGTGAATCTCATCCGTTCGTTCATCGAAGACGTGATCGCGGTGGAGATCGGAAGCCGCGTCGACGATCCGCCCGGCAGCGGAATCATCCGAATCCAGTTCGTCGCATCGCAATTGGTCGGGGTGGTGATGGCGCGCTACATCCTGGAATTGGAACCGTTCAAATCGCTGCCGCCCGAACGAATCGCGCGCACCATCGCGCCGAACCTGCAGCGCTACCTCACCGGGGAGCTGCCGGCCTGGCCCGCGCCATGAGCCGCAGGTGCTCGTCGTCGCTCACCGACTCGGCTTCGTCGACCAGCAGCACCGGGATCCCGTCCTCGATGCGGTAGGCGCGGCGCAGGCGCGGGTTGTACAGCCGCGGGCCGTCGGGTTTGTCGACCAGCAGCAGTGGCCCGCGGTCGGCGGGGCAGACCAGAATGCTCAGTAGCGTTTCGTCGATCATGCGGGGCTCCAGGTCAGTGTGTGCCGCCCAGCTCGGTGCGCGCCGCGGCGGTCAACCGGCGGAACTGGTTGGCGGCCGGGTCGAAATACCACGCGTGGCGTCCCGGTTTGGGAATCCCGGCGGCCCGCAACGCGCTGACGGTGGGCCGGTAGGTGGCGCTCAGCGTCATCTCGGGCACGACGTGCACGATGTCGGGTCCGACGCCGATCGGCGGCATCTTCGCGATGGCCTCGGTGAGGTCGGCGGCGGTGATGCTGGCGCCCGGCCGCAGCGTCACCGCCGACACGGCCACTTGTCGGCCCCGCACCGGCACGCCGTAGGTCACGGCGAGGTCGACCCCGTTGATGAAGCCCAGCGCGTCGGTGATCGGCTCGCAATAGACGATTCCGCGCGCGGTGCGGATAACCGAGCCGCGCCGACCCACCAACCAGTAATCCCCATCTGCGTCGCGGCGGAACAGGTACTCGGTCGATATCCAGGTATCGGCCGGCGCGAACACGCCGCGTTTGACCGAGGCGCTCGGGTCGATCGGCCCGCGCGGCTGGGCCAGCAACACGCCCACTTCGTCGGTGTCGGCGACCTGCACAAACCCGCGGTCGTTTTCCAGGATCAGGTCGTGCTCGGCGTCGTAGGCGCCCAGCTCAACGTGCCCGGCGCCCGGCAGCGGGCGGCCTTTGCTGCCGATCTTGGCACCGGAAACGTTGGCCAGCACGGCCTGCCCATCGGTGGTGGCGAAGAACTCGACGACGTGGGCGGGGGCGAAGGCGTCGATGACGCGCTGCCACAAGCCCGTTGGCATCCCCGAGCCGATGAACAGCCGCACAGGGTGGTTGCCGTGCAAGGCAAATGCCCGGTCGTCGACAACCTCGCGCAACATCGCCCAGGTATAGGACACCACGGTGACCCCGTACTGCCGGACCTCGGCGACGAACCGGTCCGGGCGCAGCCCGCGCGACAGCGCGATACGGGCGCCGCCCACCACCGCGCCCCCCAGACTGACCAGCAAACCGGATTCGTGGTGCAGCGGGGTCAGGCAGTACACGGTGTCCCCCTGGCCCAGGGCAGCGGTCGAGGCGGTCCCGAACGCGGACAATGCCCAGCGATAGTTGGTGATCTGCTTGGCCACCAACTCCCCGCTAGCGGTGGTGGTGAACCCGATGAACGCCAGATCCCGCGCCAGCCCCGGATTCTGCCGGTACCACGCGGGAAGCTCGACCGCGTCCGGGTCGATCTTTTCCATGTCAATGACGTCGGCGTCCTCGGGAAGATGCAGGTCGCGTGATTCGCCGCCACCCAGGACCAACACGTGGCCGGGCAATTGGCGCGCGGTGTCGAGATTGGTCGGGTCAGCGATGATCTCGCTGACACCACCGATCCGTGCTTCGGCGACCAGGTCACTGTCGGGCTGCATCAGCACCGCGACCGCTCCGAGCCGCGACAGTGCGGCGATGGCGACCAGTGCACTCGGCCGGGTTTCCATCAGCACACCGACGTGATCGCCCTGCCGCACCCCGACTTCGATTAAGCCGCGCACCACGTTGTTGATGCGCCGGTTGACCGCCTCGTAGGTGTGGACTCGCCCGTCGAATAGCAGGAATTCACCGTGTGGCGAATCGTGAGCTTGTTCGTCGATGATCCTGCCGAGAGAGATCCGGGTGTGATCGTTGATCTGGCCCAACCGGGCCAGTCTCGGCAGTGTGCGCACGGTTTCCGCGGCCAGGGTGCGCACCGACTTGTTGGCCGCGACCACAGCGTCGGCCGCACCACGGGCCAGTGTCAGCGCCATCTCCGAAGCCTCCCCGACACCGTGCACAACCCGGGACCTCAACGCGACGCCAGATTGGGTTGGCTCGACCGGCCGCTCGACCATCGGCGTGATGTCGGCCGGCTTGTCCCCGGACCCAGAGATCCACAGCACCCAGGCCGCGACGGTCGGCCAGGTTTGCTGCGCCGCTTTCGACCCGACGACGAGGCCGAAATGCCCTGCGCGCAAAGTGTATTCGTATACGTCGGCGTTGGGTGCCGCGCGCCGGATGCCTCGTACGGCCGGGGGCTGTCCGATGTCATCCACTTCGCCGACGAAGGCCAGCACCGGACAGGTGATATCGGTGAGGGTGACCAGTTGACCGTTGATCGCGAAACCACCGGTCATCATCCGGTTGTGCGCGATGAACTGCTTGAGCAGCTCCGAAACCGCCGGCCCGGACCACGCGATCCAGCCTTCGGACTCCAGAAATCTGCGCTGCGGCTCGCGCGGCAGCAACGCTTCACGGTCGTGCAGCTGCCGCAGGAAGTCGATACGGGCCTTGGCCGTTTTGAGCGGGTCGAGAAGCTGAAAACCTGTGCGCGCCAACCAGCTCGGGATGGCCAGGCGATTGAAAACATGGTCCGCCATAAAATTGGCGGCCGTCGCGGCCAGGTTGGGCGGAACACCCATCGGCAGAGCAGCCAGGGTATCCACCGGCGACCCGAAGGTCACGATGCTGGCGATGGTCTTCGAATGACGATACGCGGCCGCCTGGTAGCAGAACATGCCGCCTTGGGAGTAGCCCGCCAGGTGGACGTCCTGGCCGGTGACGTCGGCCGTCGTGTCGACGGCTTGACTGAGCGCGACGACGTGGTCGGCCAGGTTGCGGCGCATGCCGCCCTCGACTTTGTCGGGTTCGCCGAAGTCGATGAC
Source organism: Mycobacterium xenopi (assembly GCF_009936235.1). Lineage (NCBI taxonomy): Bacteria > Bacillati > Actinomycetota > Actinomycetes > Mycobacteriales > Mycobacteriaceae > Mycobacterium > Mycobacterium xenopi. The sequence continues at coordinate 2,760,978 of NZ_AP022314.1, forward strand.
CCACGGATCCAGCCCCGCCGCATGCAGAATGCCGACCGCGCCTTCCTGCCGGGTGACGTCCCACATGTTGGCCGACATCATCATCGGATGCACCAACAGCACCGGAGGGCCAGCCGGCGGTTGGCCGGGACGCGTGTCCGGCGGGAAATAGCGCCGCAGCTTGTACATGGATACGCTTTCGATGATCTGAAAGGGCGACGACGCCGTGCCGGTCTCCAGCCCACCCAGGCGCAAGACCTCCAGGCCGTTCTGCGCCGTCGCCATCAGACGCTCGACCGGCCGCATGATCGCTGAAAGTTTCAGATCCACCTGCTGCCTCCCGTTTCAAGTATTCCTGCTGCAGGCGGACCTGACAGCGTGGTCATCATGGCACATTTGCCGCTCCGGGCCGCGGCTTTGACCATCGCGGATGAACCATTGGGAGCGGCACGGTAGCGGCTTGGTCGCGGGCTGCGGACCGGGTTTGCTCGACAGTCCGCTGCGGCACGCTCAGCGAGGGCTCCTCAACAACGCAACCGCTGGCGCAGCCGGGCGGCGACCTCGCGCACGCCGTCCAACTGCTTGGCGACCCGGATCGGCGCCGTGCCCCCGCGCGCGTCGCGCGAGGCGACCGAACCTTCGATCGTCAGCACCTGACGGACATCAGGGGTCAGCGCAGGGTTGATCGAGGCCAGATCTTCGTCGGTCAGTTCGTCAAGGCCGACGCCGCGCCGCTCTGCTTCGCGGACCGCCGCACCGGCCGCCTCATGCGCCGCGCGGAAAGGCACGCCTTGTCGCACAAGCCATTCCGCCATATCGGTGGCCAGGGTGTAGCCTGCGTCCGCCAGCGCCGCCATCCGCTCCACGTTGAAAGTCGCGCTGCCGACCAGGCCAGCCATCGCCGGCAGAAGTAGTTCTAGCTGCGCCACCGCGTCGAACAACGGCTCTTTATCCTCTTGCAGATCCCGGTTGTAGGCCAGCGGCAACCCTTTCAGCGTGGCCAGCAATCCCGCCAGGTTGCCGATCAACCGGCCAGCCTTGCCGCGGGCGAGCTCGGCGATGTCCGGGTTTTTCTTCTGCGGCATGATCGAACTGCCCGTCGACCATGCGTCGTGCAGCGTGACGTACCCGAACTCCGTTGAGCTCCAAATAATGATGTCCTCAGCGAGCCGGGACAGGTCGACCGCGATCATCGCGAACACGAACGCCGCTTCGGCGGCGAAATCCCTGGCCGCGGTCGCGTCGATCGAATTGTCGGCGGCTGCCGAGAAGCCGAGCTCTTCTGCGACCACATCAGGATCGAGCCCCAGCGACGAGCCCGCCAGCGCGCCCGATCCGTACGGCGAAATCGCGGTGCGCTCGTCGAAGTCGATGATCCGGTCGACGTCGCGCAACAGCGGATGGGCGTGCGCCAGCAGATGGTGGGCCAACAGGATCGGCTGCGCGGATTGCAAGTGTGTTTTGCCCGGCATGACCGCGGTCGGGTGGGCGGCGGCCTGGTCGGTGAGCGCGGTGATCACGTCGAACACGCCGGCGGCGACGCACCGCACCGCGTCGCGCAGCCACATCCGAAACAGCGTGGCCACCTGGTCGTTTCGCGACCGGCCGCCCGCAGCCGCCGCCCAGGTCCGAGCCGACCCGCTCGATCAGGCCGCGCTCCAACGCGGCGTGCACGTCCTCGTCGGTGTCCAGCGGCCGGAAGCTGCCGTCGGCCACGTCGTGGGCGAGGCCCTCCAGCGCGGCCAGCAGCCCGTTGCATTGTTCCTCGCTGAGCAGCCCGGCCCGAAACAATACCCTGGCATGCGCTTTCGACGCCGCGATGTCGTAGGGTGCCAGTACCCAGTCGAAGTGGGTGGAGCGGCTAAGTGCGGCCAACGCATCCGATGGCCTGTCGGCGAAACGCCCACCCCACAGCGATCCCTCGTTAGTGCTCATGGCATTTCTGCGCGCAAGTCCCTGCGGGCGGCAAGTTTCGACGACATCCCGTGCACGTACACGAAGCCCTTGGCCTTGGACTGATCGAAGCTGTCGCCCTCGTCGTAGGTGGCCAGGTTGAAGTCATATAACGATTCCGGGCTACGCCGGCCGTTGACCGCGATGTGCCCGCCGTGCAACACCATGCGAACCTCGCCGGTCACATGCTCCTGGGTCTTGGCGACGAAAGCCTCCAACGCGGCCTTCAGCGGCGAGTACCACAACCCGTCGTACACCAGCTCGGCCCAGCGCTGATCGGTCAGCCGCTTGAACCGGCCGAGCTCGCGCTCCAGCGTGACGTGTTCGAGTTCGGTGTGGGCAGTGATCAGCACCATCGCGCCGGGCGCCTCATATATTTCGCGGCTCTTGATGCCGACCAGCCGGTCCTCGACCACATCGAGCCGCCCGACACCCTGCGCGCCGCCGCGGCGGTTCAGCTCTTCGATGGCTTGCAGGACAGTGACCGGCCTGCCGTCGATCGAGACCGGCACACCGCGCTCGAACCCGACGATCACCTCGTCGGGGGTGTTCCAGTTGACGGTGGGATCTTCGGTGTAGGCGTACACGTCTTTGGTCGGCGCATTCCACAGGTGTTCCAGGAAACCGGTTTCCACCGCACGGCCCCACACGTTCTGGTCGATCGAAAACGGCGACCGCTTGGTGACATTGATCGGGATGGCGTTTTCCTCGGCGAACGCGATGGCCCTCTCACGTGTCCACGCGTAATCGCGTACCGGCGCGAGCACCTCCAGATCCGGTGCCAGCGAAGCGAATCCGACCTCAAAGCGCACCTGGTCGTTGCCCTTGCCGGTGCAGCCGTGCGCGACGATGCTGCCACCGTGCTGACGGGCGGCGGCCACCAGGTGTTTGACGATGAGCGGCCGGCTGATCGCCGACACCAGCGGATAGCGGTCCATGTAGAGCCCGTTGGACATGATCGTGGGCAGGCAGTAACCCTCGGCGAACTCGTCGCGGGCGTCGACGACGACCGCCTCAACCGCGCCGCAGTCAAGGGCACGCTGACGCACCACCTCCATGTCCTCGCCGCCCTGGCCCAGGTCGATGGCGACCGCGACGACTTCCCGGCCGGTCTCCTTGCCGATCCAGCTGATCGCCACCGAGGTGTCCAGACCGCCGGAATACGCCAGGATGACGCGCTCGGACATGAGCCAATCTCCTTATCTCACTTGAGGCTTTGCAGCGTGGCGGCCAGCTCGGCGCCGGTCATCGGTTCGCGGGCTGCCACAAAGATGGTGTCGTCGCCGGCAATGGTTCCGACGACGTACGGCAGAGCCGCGCGGTCGATGGCGCTGGCCAGGTAGTCGGCGGCGCCGGGCGGGGTGCGCAGCACGGCGAGGTTTCCGGTGGCGTCGGTGGACACCAGCAGCTCGCCGAGCAGCCGCGACAGCCGCCCGGTGCCACCCGAGACTGCGCGCACCGGGCTGCCGTCTTCGGGGACGACGTACACGCCGACACCGCCGTCCGCGCCCCGCAGCTTCACCGCGCCGAGTTCCTCGAGATCGCGCGAGAGCGTGGCCTGGGTGACCTCGATCCCCTCGGCGGCCAGCCGCTCGGCCAACTCACTTTGGCTGCGCACCGATTGCGACGACAGAATCGCCACGATGCGGGCCTGTCGGCCGGCGCGGGTAATTTCGGGTGTGGTTTTCGAACGGGTCATCGGGACCGCTCCAACAACCACACGAGCAGCGCCTTTTGGGCGTGCAACCGGTTTTCGGCCTCGTCCCACACCGCGCTGCGCGCACCGTCGATCACCTCGTCGGTGATCTCCTGGCCGCGATGTGCCGGAAGGCAATGCAGCACAATCGCGTCCGGGTCGGCCAACGCCAGCAGCTCGGCGTTGACCTGGTAGCGCCAGAACGGCCGCAGCCGGTCTCGGCCGTCGTCCTCCTGACCCATCGACGTCCAGGTGTCGGTCACCAGGACGTCGGCGCCGTCGGCGGCAGCGCGCGGGTCGGTGGTCACGGTCACGGACGCGCCGGTGGCCGCGGCGCGCCTTTCGGCGGCGACCCGCACCGCGTTGTCGGGGGCGAAGGTGCCCGGAGCGGCAATCGTGACGTGGATGCCGGCAGTGGCACCGCCCAGCAGCAGCGAGTGCGCCATGTTGTTGGCGCCGTCGCCGAAGTAGGACAGCTTGAGGCCGGGCAGCGACCCTTTGCGTTCGGTGATCGTCTGCAGGTCGGCCAGCACCTGGCAGGGATGAAACTGGTCGGAGAGCGCGTTGACCACCGGCACGGTGGCAGCCGCGGCCATCGCGGTGAGCCGATCCTGCCCGAAGGTGCGCCACACGATCGCATCGACATAGCGGGACAACACTTTTGCAGTGTCACCCAAGGTCTCGTCGCGACCCAGCTGGGTGCTGCGGGCGTCGACGACCACCGCGTGCCCGCCCAGCTGTGCGATGCCCATCTCGAACGAGAACCGGGTGCGGGTCGAGGTCTTGTCGAAGATGACCGCGACGCCACGCGGTCCTTCGAGCGGGCGATGGCTCAGCGGATCTTTCTTCAGTTCGGCTGCCAGCTGGAGGATTTCGGCTTGCTCCGGCGGTGACAGGTCGTCGTCGCGCAGGAAGTGTCGGGTCATGGTGCGCCCCGGGCAGTGTCGAGAATCGCTGGCAGTGCGGTGATGAACGTGTCGATCTGGTGCTCGGTGATGATCAGCGGCGGGGCCAATCGGATGACGTCGGGTGCGGCGGCATTCACCAGGAATCCGGCGCTGCGGGCTGCGGTTTCGACTTCCTTGGCTTTCGGCGCGGTCAGCGCGACACCGCACAACAAGCCACGTCCCCGGACGTGGTCGACGAACGGATGGCCCAGCGATTCGATGCCGTGCCGCAACGACTTGCCCAGCACCTCGGCGCGGCGCACCAGATCGTCGGCGGCCAGTACCCGCAGTACCGCCAAGGCCGCTGCGGCGCATACCGGGTTGCCGCCGAAGGTGCTGCCGTGCAGGCCGGGCGTGAGCAGTTGCCCGGCTGCCCCGACCGCCAGGCACGCCCCGATCGGCAGCCCACCGCCCAGACCCTTGGCCAGCGTCACCACATCCGGGGTGATGCCGTCGTGCTGGTGGGCGAAGAACGTGCCGGTGCGGCCCATCCCGGTCTGGACCTCGTCGAGCACCAGCAGCGCACCGTGGCGGCTGGTAATGTCGCGTGCCGCAACAAGATAGCCGTCGGGCGGGACGACGACACCGCGCTCGCCCATGATCGGCTCCAGAAACACCGCGGCGGTGTCGTCACTTACCGCGGCCGCCAGCGCGTCGACGTCGCCGTACGGCACGTGGGTGACCTCGCCGGGCAGTGGCTCAAACGGCGCCTGTTTGGCCGGCTGTCCGGTCAGCGCCAGCGAACCCATCGTCCGGCCGTGAAAAGCCTCTTGTGCGGCAACGAGTTTGGTGCGGCCGGTGAGCCGCGACAGCTTGAACGCCAGCTCGACGGCCTCGGTGCCGGAGTTGCAGAAAAAGACCCGTGCGTCAACACCCAGCAGCCCGACCAGCGCCTCGGCCAGCGCGATTGCGGGTTCGGTGGCATACAGGTTCGAGGTGTGGCCCAGCGTCGACATCTGCTGGCAGACGGCTTCGATCACGGCGGGATGACGATGGCCGAGCACGTTGACCGCGATACCGGCCAGCAGGTCCAGGTAGGACTTGCCGTCGACGTCGGTGACCAGCGCACCGTCACCACTGGCCAGGGCCACCGGCGGCGTGGCGTAGTTGTTCATCATGACCGCCGACCAGCGCTGCTGCATGGCCGCGGTGTTGGTCGTCGGGCCGCTCATGCGCTCACCACCTTGGTCCCGGTGCCTGCATCAGTGAAAAGCTCGACCAGCACGCAATGTTCGACGCGTCCGTCGATGACATGTGCGCTGGGCACCCCGCCGGCGACGGCACGCAGACACGCCTCGACTTTGGGGATCATCCCGGTCTGCAGGCTCGGCAGCAGCCGGCTAAGCGTGGCCGTGTCGATTTCGCTGACCAGCGAATCCCGGTCCGGCCAGCGGGTGTAGACCCCTTCGACGTCGGTGAGCACCAATAGCTTTTCGGCCCCCAGCGCTTCGGCCAGCGCCGCCGCTGCGGTGTCGGCGTTGATGTTGTACACCACGCCGTCGGTATCCGGCGCGAGGGTGGACACCACCGGAATACGGCGCGCCGCAATCAGATCGAGCACCGCCGCGGAGTTGACCTGCGCGACGTCGCCGACCAGTCCGATGTCGGTGACCACACCGTCGACGGTCACGCTGCGGCGCACTGCGGTGAACAGCTGGGCGTCCTCGCCGGTGATACCGACGGCGTAGGGTCCGTGTGCGTTGATCAGGTTGACCAGTTCCCGGCCCACTTGACCGAACAACACCATCCTCGCGACATCGAGCACTTCCGGTGTGGTGACGCGGAATCCGCCCTTGAAGTCACCGGCGATGCCCAGTCGCTGCAGCATCGCCGTGATCTGCGGCCCGCCGCCGTGTACGACGACGGGATGGATGCCGCAGTTGCGCAAAAACGCCATGTCGGCAGCGAACGCGTGCTTGAGCCTGTCGTCGGTCATCGCGTTGCCACCGTATTTGACGACGACGATCTTGCCGTGCAGCTGTTTGAGCCAGGGCAGCGCTTCGGCGAGCACCTGGGCTTTGACCTGCGTGGGCAATGCGCTGGTGGTCATGAGCTGTACGCCGAATTCTCTTCGACATAGCCGTGCGACAAGTCGGTGGTGCGGATTGCGGCCTGACCGTTGCCTATCCCGAGGTCGACGCTGATCGCGATGTCCGCCGCCGACAAGTCCACATCCCGTGCTCCCGGCGCTCCCATACCGTTGAGGCACACCGGAAAGCCGTTGAACGACACTGCAATCCGATCCGGGTCGAGCGTCACCGGCGCCATGCCGACGGCGGCGATCACCCGGCCCCAGTTCGGGTCGGACCCGAACATCGCGGTCTTGACCAGACTGTCGCGGGCGATCGCCCGCGCGGCGGTGACGGCGTCGTCGTCGCTGGCCGCACCGGTCACGGCGACCGTGATGCGTTTGGTGACGCCCTCGGCGTCGGCCTGCAGCTGCGCACACAGGTCGTCGCACACCCGCTGCACGGCATCGTCGAGATCGGCTTGGCTGGGCGCGATTTCACTGGCGCCCGAGGCGAGCAACAACACGGTGTCGTTGGTGGAGCAGCTGCCGTCGACGTCGAGGCGGTCGAAGGTGAGCGCGGCGGCGCGGCGCAGCGCGTGGTCAAGTGCCGCCGCCGCCTCCGCGACCGCGTCGGTGGTCAGTACGCACAGCATCGTGGCCAGCGACGGCGCCAGCATCCCGGCGCCCTTGGCCATCCCGCCGACGGTCCAGTTTCCGGGATGGTGCAACGCCACCTGTTTGGGCACCGTGTCGGTGGTCATGATGGCCCGGGCCGCGTGCTCTCCGCCGGTGAGCCCGCCCGCCATTTCGTGCACCACTTCCTGAACGCCGGCCAGCACCTTGTCCATCGGCAGCCGGTCGCCGATGAGCCCCGTGGAGCAGACGGCGACCTCGATCGCCCCGGTCTCGCTGCCCCAGTCCGACAACGCGGCGGCGACGGCCTCCGCGGTGGCGTGCGTGTCTTGGAAACCGGGCGGCCCGGTGCAGGCGTTGGCTCCCCCGGAGTTGAGGATCACGGCGCGCAGCCGTCCGGTGGTCAGCACCTGCTGGGTCCACAGCACCGGCGCCGCCTTGACCCGGTTGCGGGTGAAAACGCCTGCCGCGGCATGGTCGGGGCCCTCGTTGAAGACCAGCGCCAGATCCAGCGCCCCGGAAGACTTGATCCCGGCGGCGATGCCGGCGGCGCGAAAGCCTTCTGGCGCCGTCACACCCTGGTTGCGCACCAGCCGCACGGCGTCGGCCACGTCGGTCACGGCGCCACCCCCACCAATGGCAGGCCCTCACCTTCCGGCCACCCCAGCGCCAGGTTCATCGACTGAACAGCCGCACCGCTGGCGCCCTTCACGAGATTGTCGATGGCGGCGATCGCGACGAACGTGGCCGCCCCCTCGTCGACCGCGACCGCGACGTGGGCGGCGTTGCTGCCGATCACCGCGCCGGTGCGCGGCAACTGCCCTCCGGCAACAGGTAAACGAAAGGTTCGCTGCCGTAGCTTTTTTCGTAGGCCGCGCGCAGCTGGGACAGCGGCGAGCGGGTGCGGGCGGTGCAGGTGGCCAGGATGCCTCGCGAGGTGGGGATGAGCACCGGTGTGAACGACACGGTGACGTCGCGGTCGGTGACCTTTCGCAACTCCTGCACGATCTCCGGGGTATGCCGGTGGGCGCCGGCGATGTTGTAGGCCCGCGCCGATCCGATGACCTCCGAGCCGAGCAGGTCGGTCTTGGCGGCGCGGCCGGCGCCGGACGTGCCGCTGACCGCGACCACGGTCACGGCGGGTTCGACGAGGTCCGCGGCCACGGCGGGCAGCAGCGCGAGCAGGGCCGCCGTCGGGTAGCAGCCCGGCACCGCGATACGGCGGGCGCCGCGCAGTTGCTCGCGGGCGCCGGGCAGTTCGGGCAAGCCGTACGGCCAGCTGCCCGCGTGCGGCGAGCCGTAGAACCGCTGCCAGGCCGCGGGATCGGTGAGCCGGAAATCCGCGCCGCAGTCGATGATCAGCGTCGCCGGGTCGAGCTGTTCGGCCAGCGCCGCCGAATGCCCGTGCGGGAGCGCCAAAAAGACGATGTCATGGCCGCGCAGCAGGCCGACGTCGGTGGGTTCGAGAACCCGCTGGGCCAGCGGGAGCAGGTGGGGGTGCTGTTCGCCGAGCGTGCTGCCGGCATTACCGGCCGCGGTCAGGGCACCGATCGTCAGCCGACCGTCGGCGTAGGCGGGGTGGCCGAGCAGCAGCCGAAGGATTTCACCCCCGGCGTAGCCGCTGGCACCGGCCACCGCCACCCGCACGGTCATGGCGCCATTTTGCATTCTTATGCAGAACAATGCAAATTAATTCTCACTGATCCGCCGCGAAGGCGGTTCGGCGTGCCGGGAAGTCACCCCCGCAGCACGGCGCCCACCCGCTCGGCGGCGCAGCGCACGGCCGCGTCGCGGGCCGCGCTGGCGTCATCTTCGGTCAACGTGCGATCCGGTGCCCGGAACCGAAGCGCAAACGTCAGCGACTTGCGGTTGTCGCCGACCTGCGGACCGGTGTAGACGTCGAACAACCGGATATCCTCCAGCAACTCGCCCGCGCCCTCGCGCACCGCGTCCTCCACCGCCTGCGCGGCCACGTCGGCGTCGACCACCAGGCTGACGTCCTGGAACACCGCGGGGAACGGCGACACCCGCGGCGCCGGCAGGGCCTCGACCAGCGGAATAGCATCCAGATTCAGCTCGGCCGCGCACGTGCCCGCTGGCAGCTCGCAGCGCTCGATCACCGCCGGATGCAGTTGCCCGCCGTATCCGACGACGGTCTGGCCGACCAGCACCTCGGCGCACCGGCCGGGATGCCACGGCAGATGCTGTGCGGCCCGCAGGCCGACCTCGACGCTGCAGGCGCGGGCAATGACCCGAACCGCTTCGAACGCGTCGGCGGCTTCGACCCGTCGGCCGGGCCCCCACGGGCCGCGGGGTTCCCGCATGCCGGCCAGCACCACCGCGACGTGCTGCGGCTGGCGTGGCAACGAGGCGTCCAGCATCGCGATCTCGTCGTCGGTGGGACGGCGATCCACCGGGATGAGGCCGACGGCGCGGGTCTGCTCGGTGGGCTGCACTACCTGCGCGATCGCGAACAGCGCGACGTCGACCATTCCGCGGGAAACGTTGCGCGCCAACGCTTCTAGCAGCCCGGGCAGCAGCGTGGTAGCCAGGTGCGGACGGTCGGCCTCCAGCGGGTTGAGCACCTGCGTGGTGATGCGTCTCGGGTCGTCGGCGGGCAGGCCCCACCGGTCGAACACCCCCGCCGGCAAAAACGGCGTGGGCAGGACTTCGACGTAGCCCGCCAGCGCCAGCGACTTGCCGATCGCGCGGCGCCGCTTTTGTTTGCCGGTGAGTCCGCGCCCGGCCGGCGCCGCCGGCAGCACCGAGGGGATCACGTCGAAGCTTTCCAGCCGCAGCACTTCCTCGACCAAATCGGCGGGTTGCACCAGATCGGGCCGCCAGCTCGGCGGCGTGACGGTGAGCATGTCGGCATCGGCGGTCACCGCGGCGCCGATCTGGGTGAGCCGGCGCACGGTCGTGCCCGGCGCGAATTCGACACCGGCAGTGCGGTCGGGCAGCGCGGCGGTCATTCGGATCGGCGGAAGCGACCAGTCGTCGCGAGGCGGGTCGCCCCGCCAGTCGGTCAGTGTCGGCGAGACCGTGCCGCCAGTGATCTCCGCCAGAAGCGCGGCGCAGCGGTCCAGCGCGGCCACCGAGATCGCCGGGTCGACGCCCCGCTCGTAGCGGCGGGCAGCCTCGCTGGGCAGGTGCAGCCGCCGCTGGGTGCGCGACACCGCCGCTGGATCCCAAACCGCGGCCTCCAGCAGCACGTCGGTGGAGCCCTGGTGTGTCTCGGTGCTGCGCGAGCCCATCACCCCGCCAATCGCCGCGGCGGCGACGTCATCGACGATGAGCACGTCGGCGGGCTCGAGCCGGCGTTCGACGTCGTCGAGGGTGGTCATCGTCTCGCCGGGCCGCGCGAACCGCACAGCGAAGCCACCGGTGATGCGGTCGCGGTCGTGCGCATGCATCGGGTGGCCCAATTCCAGCATCACGTAGTTGGTGACGTCGACCGCTGGCGAGATCGCCCGGATACCCGACAGCAGCAGCCGGCGCTGCATCCACCACGGCGACACCGCGGCCGGATCCATCCCGATCACCGGTCGCAGCGCAAAGCGGCGCACCCCGGTCTCGGGCTGGACGGTCAGCGGCCACGCCGGGCCCTGCACCGGGAGCGGCGGCACGTCGGCGGGGTCGACGAAGTCGAGGTCGTAGGCGCAGGCGATCTCGCGGGCCAGCCCGCGCACCGACATGCAGTAGCCGCGGTCGGGGGTGATGGCCAGGTGGAACACCACGTCGTCGAAACCGAGCACCTCGGCACCGTCGGCTCCGGGTGCGGCGGTGCCCGGCGGCAGCACCAGGATGCCGGAATGGTCTGCGCCCATACCTAATTCCGCGGCCGAGCAGATCATGCCGGCAGAGTTTCGCCCATAGGCCTTGCGGGCGGTGATAGTGAGCCCACCGGGCAATGCGGTTCCCGGCAACGCCACCACAACCAGATCGTTGACAATGAAATTAGTTGCGCCACAGATGATTTCGCGTGACTGCGACTCTCCGACGTCGACCAGACAGGCGCGAATCGGCTTCTTGAAGCCGGTGAGCTCTTCGATCGCGACTACCCGCCCCACGGTCAGCGGGCCGGTGACCGGTCCGAGGGCCATCACCTCTTCGACCTCGTGGCCGATGCGCAGCAGCGTCTGCTCGAGCTCGTCGGCCGGCACATCCCATCCGGGCGCCCCGACCGCGACGACTTCGCGCAGCCAGCTGTAGGGGACGCGCATCAGGCCCCCACCCCGAACGGCAACGAGAACCGCACGTCGCCCTCGACCATGTCGCGCATGTCGGGGATGCCGTTGCGGACCTGCAGCGTGCGTTCGAGCCCCATGCCGAAGGCGAAGCCGGTGTAGACCTCCGGGTCGATGCCGGCGGCGCGCAACACGTTCGGATTGACCATGCCGCAGCCGCCCCATTCCACCCAGCCGGCGCCGCCCTTTTTGTTGGCGAACCACACGTCGACCTCACCCGACGGTTCGGTGAACGGGAAGAAGTGCGGACGCAGGCGGGTGCGCGCGGCGGCCCCGAACTCGGCGCGGGCGAACGCGTCCAGGGTTCCGCGCAGGTGCGCCATCGAAAGCCCCCGGTCCACGGCGAGCCCCTCGACCTGGTGGAACACCGGTGTGTGGGTGGCGTCGAGTTCATCGGTGCGAAACGTACGGCCGATCGAGATGACGTAGACCGGCAGGTCCCGCTCGAGCAGGGTGCGAACCTGCACCGGCGAGGTATGGGTACGCAGTAGCTGGCGGGAACCTTCGGGCGCGATATAGAAGGTGTCCTGTTCGCTGCGGGCGGGGTGGTCGGGTGGAAAGTTCAACGCGTCGAAATTGAACTGCTCGGTCTCGACCTCCGGTCCCTCGACCAGTTCCCAGCCCATCGCGATGAAGGTGTCGGCGATGTGTTCACCCAGGAGGGTGATCGGGTGGCGCGCGCCGGGTGGTTGCCGGGTCGACGGCAAGGTCACATCGATGCGCTCGGCGACCAGCACGGCCGCGTCACGCTCGGCGCGCAGCGCGGCCAACCGCTCGTCGTAGCTGCGTTGAGCGTCGGCGCGGGCGGCGTTGACACGCCGACCGGCCTCGGCGCGGTCGGCTTTGGGCAGCGCGGCCAGGGCTTGGCGGGCCAGCGCCAGCGGTGAGCGATCGCCGAGGTGCTCGGTCTTGGCGCGCGCCAACGCCTCGAGGTCGCCCGCAAGCGTGAAGGCTTGCCGGGCGGCGTTGACCGCTTTGGTCAGCGCCTCCGGGGACACGATCGACGGATCGACGGGTTGATCACCCACGCGGCGCGGCTCCTTTAGCTGGTTGGGTCCCCGGCGTTCGGCGGCGCGACGAGCGGCGCTGCTGCTTGCGGGACGCAAGTGCCGATCATAGGTGATCGGCGCGGCCGCCTTCCGGTCCGTTTAGGCCGGTGAGCTGCGGGGAACCCGGCTCAGCTTTTGCGCGACGGGCTCCTCGGCGGCCAGCGCGGACGTCTCCAGGGGCTTGCGCGTCAAGCGCCAGCGCACGATCGTGTGGGCGGCCACGCCGCTGAGCGTGCCGAGCGCCAAGCCAGTCAGCGCGGTCACCGCGGTGTGCGCCAGCAACAGGAAGCCGAACGCAGCGCCCACCGCCAGCAACGCATATCGCACCGGCGTCCAGTGCGCGGGCCGGCCGAAGCGGGTGGCCAGCGCCAGGCCGATGAGCAGCGCGACGGTGTGCCCGGCATCGGTGAATTCGGCGCCCAGCGCAGCGCTCGACACCGCGACCGCCAGCCACCAACCCATCCAGACCGGCCGCCAGCGCCGCGGGATCGCGGTGGTCAACGCGCCGAGTACCGCGACAGCGCCGTAGCTCACCCCGACGTCACTGGCCCGGCTGATCGACAGCGGCAGCCAGCCGAATTCGATCGCGGCGACCAATCCGGCCGCCACCACCAGGGTCGCGCCGACGTGGCCGAGCAAGAACGCGAGCGTGAGCCGGCCACTGCGCCAATGTAATTCCGCCAGCGCAAGCAGACAGACCAGACCCGGCAGCCAGATGTACATCGGGGCGGCGTCGATGACGAATGCGCTGCCGAACAGGGTGCCGATTTTCCCGCGCGCCAAGTTATGCAGGTTGGTGCTGACGTGCAGGATCACTTGGTGCTGCACTCGGGGACCGAGGAGCACCAGCGTGGTGCTGACCGCTACCAGGGCGGCCGCGTAACTGAGCGTGATGCGAACCCGTGCCAACCGCGACAGCATCCCAAGAATCATCGGCACCCACTATGCCTGCCGGCCGGTGTCGTCGTCGGCATCGGCACCTGTCAGTTCCCTAGGAGTTTCGATCCGGTAGATGGCCATGTCCGCGGGAACACCGCTGGGCTTGCCGCCGAACAGCGGTCGGTGGGCGCGTTTGACGACGACGCCGAGCCTTTCCAGTTCGGATTGCGGAATCTTGTCCAGTGCGGGACCGGACACCATGATGCCGCCCTTGGTGGCACGTTCCATGACCCGGGCGGCGATATTGACATCGACGCCGAGCCAGTCGGCGGCCACCCGCCGCGGATGGCCGGTGTGGATGCCGAGCCGCATCCGTGGTGTATAGCCTTCGACGTCAACGGATTTGAGGGATTTCTCTGCCTCAAGGGCGGCACGCAGAGCAGCGACCGGGTTGTCGAACACCGCCATGATGCCGTCGCCTAGGCGTTTGACAATGCGCCCTCCCCCATCCAGCAGCGGCGGCTCGACGGCCCGCGCCGCCCGCCGCAACAGCTTCAGCGCGGCGTCATCGCCGGCTTTCAGCGACCACTCGGAGAATCCCACCAGGTCGGTGAACAGCAACGTCACCTCGGGATTGGCCGGTCGGCGAGAAACCGCCTCGGTCAACGCCTGCCACAGCTGCAGCGCGCCCAGGCCGACCTCCCGGGATGCCGCACCACGGTCGCCGAGGACTCGACCCGCTGCGCGTGCGGCGGCGCGGGGACCGCCGTCTCCGGCCGTGGACAACGGGTCACCGAACTCGGGGTCACCGGGCAGCGCGCGTCGCGCACGGCGGAGCAATTCCACGACTTTCGGACTTTCGTTCTTGCTGCGCAGCCACTGCACCGGCGAAAGCCGTCGCGAGTCGCGCGCAGCCGACGCGGTCGCCGCTTGCTCGGGCTTGCCGGATGCCGGATCGGGCCCGAGTTCCACTTTGCCGAGCATAGGGGGACGCCGCGGCGAGGAGCAACGAGTCGCGCCATGATCTGCACCACCGCGTCCGGAAGAAGGCCTGATCAAACAGCCTCGGGTGGTGCTGTCGGCGCCGGCTGAGACCGCCAGGCGGCACACCCCGGAAATGGTAGACAACATATGTTGTCAACATTATCGTGTGTCGTACCAGGATCAGGAGGCCGTCATGACCGCCACACCAACGACGTCGGCCAAACCCCTGCCTCGGGACTTCGAGGGTGATCCGGGAGGCCAGCCTGCGCCAGCCACCGCCACTCCGTTGGGGCCGGACTCGCTGACGTGGAAGTACTTCGGCGACCTGCGCACGGGGATGATGGGCGTGTGGATCGGCGCGATCCAGAACATGTACCCGGAGCTCGGCGCCGGTGTTGAGGAGCATTCGATCCTGCTGCGAGAACCGCTGCAGCGGGTGGCCCGTTCGGTGTACCCGATCATGGGTGTCGTCTACGACGGCGACCGTGCGGCCCATACCGCCCAACAGATCAAGGACTACCACCGCACCATCAAAGGCGTCGACGCCAACGGCCGTCGTTACCACGCACTGAACCCCGAGACCTTTTATTGGGCGCATGCCACGTTCTTCATGCTGGTGATCAAGGTCGCCGAATACTTTTGCGGCGGCCTGACCGAGGCCGAGAAGCGCCAGCTTTTCGATGAGCACGTGCAGTGGTACCGGATGTATGGGATGAGCATGCGACCGGTGCCCAAGTCGTGGGAGGAATTCCAGGAGTACTGGGACCGGGTATGCCGCGAACGGTTGGAGCTCAACCCGGCCACCCGCGACATCTTCCAGATGCGAATCCCCAAGCCGAAATTCGTGCCGATGCCCACCCCGCTGTGGGATCAGCTGTTCAAGCCGTGGATGGCCGGTCAGCGTTGGATCGCCGCCGGGTTGTTCGATCCCCCGGTGCGCGAGAAGGCCGGAATGCGCTGGACACCGGGAGACGAGGTGTTGTTGCGGCTGTTCGGCAAGTTCGTGGAGCTGGCGTTTTTGGCGGTGCCCGACGAGATACGGTTACACCCGCGGGCGCTGGCCGGCTACCGGCGTGCGCAAGGCCGGATTCGCCCCGATGCACCGCTGGTGGAAGCACCGCGGTTCACGGCGCCGCCGCGTGACCGGCGCGGCTTGCCGATGCATTACATCCCGCCACGCAAGACGATCATGGAGCGGGCCGGCTCGCTGGTGCACACCACGTTTTCGCTGGCCGGCCTGCGTCCGGCCTGGGGTCGTGGCACCGCGGCGTGAGTTGGGCAGCGCGGGCGCCGGTCAGCGTAGCGCGCGTGAACTCTGATATAGGCAAATCGCAGCTGCCGCGACCACATTGAGGCTCTGCGCGCCGCCGGACGTAGGGATGCGCACCCGGTGGTCAGCCAGCGCGGCGAGCTCGGCCGGCAGGCCATGCGACTCAGCTCCGAACAGCCACGCCGTCGGTCGGTTCAGCAGCGGTTCGACGTCCTCGAGGCTGGTCGGCCCGTCCACAGTGGTCGCCAGCACCTGCAGGCCCCGCTTGCGCATTGCCCCGACAGCCGCGTCAGCATCCGGTGCGACGACGACCGGGATTGCGAAGATGCTGCCCGCGGAGGCGCGCAGGCACTTGCCGTTGTAGGGGTCGACGCTGTGCCCCAACAGGACCACCGCAGCGGCGCCCAGCGCGTCAGCGATGCGGATCAGGGAGCCTGCGTTGCCGGGTTCACCGATCTCGACGGCGACGACGATCAGCGCAGGATTGCCGGCTAGCACCTCTTCCAAGCGGGTGGCGGGCAGCTCGCACACCGCAACCAGGCCCGCCGGCGTCACTGTCTCCGAAAGTGCTTTGGCAGCACGGTCGTTCACCAGATGGACCGGTACGTCCTGGGTGTGCAACCACTCGCCATGTCGGCGTGCCGCGGCTTCGGTGACGAATATTTCCCGCACCAAACCCCGCCGGGATGCGGCTTCGACGAGGTTGGGGCCTTCGGCGAGAAACCGCTGCGCGCGGCGCCGCCGGACATGGCGGTGGAGTTTGGCCGCGGCGACCACCCGGCCCGAGCGTTCGGTGAGCACCGGACCCGAGCGTGATGTCAGGCAGCTTCTCCCGAAGGCGCGTTGACGTTGTCCGGCAGCGCTGCCCGCGCGACATCGACCAACGCGGTAAACGCTGTGGGATCAGTCACCGCGATGTCGGCGAGGTTCTTGCGGTCCACTTCGACGCCGGCCGCTTTGAGGCCCTGGATCAGCCGGTTGTAGGTGATGTCGTTAGCGCGCGCTGCAGCGTTGATCCGCGAAATCCACAGCTTGCGGAACTCGCCCTTGCGCGCCCGGCGGTCACGAAACGCATAGTTCAGCGAATGGAGTTGCTGCTCTTTGGCTTTACGGTAAAGCCGAGACCGCTGGCCGCGATAGCCTCGCGAGGCCTTCAGGACGGTGCGCCGCTTCTTATGGGCGTTGACTGCCCGCTTTACGCGTGCCATTGCTATTCCTATCTTCGTTCGAACGTAGTGATCTGGTCAGCCGTTCAGCATCGACTTGACCCGCTTGGTGTCGGCCGTCGACACCGCGGTGCGGCCTTCGAGCCGCCGGGTCCGGGTGGTGGGCTTGTGCTCGAATAGGTGCCGCCGGTTGGCGTGCTGCCGCACGATCTTGCCGGTCCCGGTGCGCCGGAACCGCTTCGAAGCCCCGCTGTGGGTCTTGGCTTTGGGCATGGTCCTCAGTTCTGCTCTCGTGTCAGGTCGATCACGGTTCGGTATCGCCGTTGGGTGGCGGCTCGGGCATGGGTGCGACCGCTTGTCGCGCCGCCCTGGCTCGGGTCTTCGCGCCGCGGTGGGGCGCCAGCACCATGGTCATATTGCGTCCGTCCTGTTTGGCGGCCGTCTCGACGAAGCCGTACTCGGCGACGTCTGCACCCAGGCGCTGTAACAGTCGATAGCCCAGTTCGGGCCGGGACTGCTCGCGTCCGCGGAACATGATCGTGACTTTGACCTTCGATCCCGCCTCCAGGAAACGGATCACATGGCCTTTCTTGGTCTCGTAGTCGTGATCGTCGATCTTTGGTCGTAGCTTTTGTTCCTTGACGACGGTCTGCTGTTGGTTTCTGCGAGACTCGCGCGCCTTTTGCGCCGCCTCGTATTTGTACTTGCCGTAGTCCATGATCTTGCAGACCGGCGGTCTGGCGTTGGGGGCGACTTCGACAAGGTCGAGATCGGCGTCCGCGGCGACGCGGAGTGCATCTTCGATGCGCACGATGCCTACCTGCTCTCCTCCCGGACCTATCAGTCGGACTTCAGGTACGCGGATGCGCTCGTTGACGCGGGTCTCAGTGCTGATGTGGCCTCCCTGTGTCGTATTGCCTCAATCATGACCGGCGCCGACTCTGCCGGGCGCAACAGGCGGAATCCGCCATCAGCAAAAAGGCCCTGCTGCAGCAGGGCCCTAATGCCGACCGGTCGCGGCGGGAGCCGCCTGCGCGGTGCGCAGAACAGGCAGGTTGCCTGTGACCGGACCGCTGAGCCTTCGGGAAGTTCCCGTGGCCAGCGGTGGGAGTGGGACTCCACTTGCTGTCCCCAGCCTTCGCCGGGACGGTCGCATCGGCCAGTTTAGCAGTCATGATGTGTTCGACGGGACCGATGCACGGCTGCGCCGCGAAGTGGTCTCACGCGTGTCCCAGGTTCAGCGAATATCCTCGCGGTCTGTGACCGTAACCACGAGCCGGCCGGCCTCCCGGTACCACTGGGTTCCAGCAGCAGCCGGTTGGACCGTCGGTGTCATTGCCACCCTGTCGCTGGTGGCAAGCGTGTCACCGCTGGTCCGGTGGCTCATCAAGGTGCCACGGGAGTTCATCAACGACTACGTTTTTAACTTTCCCGACACCAGCTTCGCGTGGTCGTTTGTGCTGGCGTTGCTGGCCGGCGCGCTGACCGCACGCAAGCGCATCGCCTGGTGGGCGCTGCTCGGCAACCTGCTCATCGCCGCCGGGCTCAACATCGCGGACCTAGTGGCGGGCGACAACACCCGGCTGGAAACCTTCGGCGAGAATCTCGGGCTCGCCCTACACGTGGCCGCGATCATCCTGCTGGTCTTGGCCTACCGGGAATTCTGGGCCAAGGTCCGCCGCGGCGCGCTGTACAAGGCGGCCGGGGTTCTGCTCGCCGGGTGGGCGATCGGGATCCTGCTGTCCTGGGGGCTGGTCGAGTTGTTTCCCGGCTCGCTGGCTCGCCAGGATCGGTTGCCGTACGTCGTCAACCGGGTCATTGGGTTCGCACTGGCCGACCCGGATCTGTTTCAGGGCAGGCCGGACGTCGTCCTCAACGCGCTGTTCGGGTTGTTCGGCGCGCTGGCGCTGATCGCCGCGGCGATCGTGCTGTTTCAATCTCAGCGCGCCGAAAACGCACTGACCGGCGAAGACGAGTCCGCAATCCGCGGGCTGCTCGAGTTGTACGGACACAACGACTCCCTGGGCTACTTCGCGACCCGCCGCGACAAGTCGGTGGTGTTCGCCCCCAACGGACGCGCCGCCATCACCTACCGGGTGGAGGTCGGCGTCTGCCTCGCCAGCGGCGATCCCATCGGGGACCCTAACGCGTGGCCGCAGGCGATCGATGCATGGTTGCAGTTGTGCCAGTCCTACGGCTGGGCGCCAGGTGTCATGGGTGCGAGTTCGCAAGGCGCCCAGGCCTTTCGGCATGCCGGTTTGAACGCCTTGGAGCTGGGCGATGAAGCGGTTCTGCACACCGCGGATTTCAAACTGTCCGGCCCGCAGATGCGCAGTGTCCGTCAGGCGGTCACTCGGGCCCGGCGCGCCGGGCTGACCGTGCGCATCCGACGGCATCTGGAGATCCCGCCGGACGAGATGGCACACGTCATCGAACGCGCGGACGCTTGGCGGGACACCGAAACCGAGCGTGGCTTCTCGATGGCGTTGGGCCGGCTCGGCGACCCCGCCGATTCCGATTGCTTGCTGGTCGAGGCGTTGCGGCCCGACCACGAGGTGGTGGCGATGCTGTCGCTGGTGCCGTGGGGGCACACCGGGGTGTCCCTGGATCTGATGCGTCGATCACCGCAATCCCCTAACGGCACCATCGAACTCATGGTCAGTGAGTTGGCCCTACACGCTGAACGCCTTGGGATTAGCCGCATTTCATTGAACTTCGCGATGTTCCGCTCTGCGTTCGCGCAAGGCGCCCAGCTCGGTGCCGGTCCGATCGCACGGTTGTGGCGCGGACTGCTGGTGTTCTTGTCGCGCTGGTGGCAGCTGGAGACGCTGTACCGCTCGAACGAGAAATACCAACCGGAATGGGTGCCGCGGTACGCCTGCTACGAGGATGCGCGGATGATCCCGCGGGTCGGCGTGGCGTCGGTGATCGCCGAGGGGTTTCTGGTGTTGCCCTTCACCCGGCGCAACAGGCAACATACCGGCCACCACCCTTCGGTGCCCCGGCCACTGGCGGCGAGCGGGCTGTTGCACCAGGATGGCAGCGCCCCGGATCTCTGCGCCCTGCAACGGATTCACGTGCCCGGAGCCGACGAGCCGCGTACCCGGCTGCCTGAGCAGATGAGGGTGCGACTGGCCAAGCTGAAGACGCTGCAGGGCAAAGGCATCGACGCCTACCCGGTGGGCTGCCCGCCCAGTCATACCGTCGCCCAGGCGTTGGCGGCCGATGACCACGCGGCGGTTTCGGTATCGGGCCGCGTGCTGCGTATCCGCGACTTCGGGGGCGTGCTGTTCGCGCAACTGCGCGACTGGTCAGCGGAAATGCAGCTGCTGCTTGATAATTCGCTGCTGGAGGCGGGCCGTGCCGCGGATTTCACCAGGGCGGTTGATCTCGGCGATTTGGTCGAAGTCACCGGCCACATGGGGTTCAGCAAGACCGGGACGCGCTCGCTGCTGGTCCGCCGATGGCGGCTTATCGGCAAGTGCCTGCGGCCGCTGCCCAACAAGTGGAAGGGGCTCACCGACGCCGAGGCCCGGGTGCGGACCCGCTACCTGGACCTGGCGGTCAACGCCGAGTCGCGTGAACTGATCACAATTCGCAGCAAGGTGCTGCGTTCGCTGCGGGAGACGTTGTTCGCCAAAGGGTTTGTCGAAGTGGAGACGCCAGTGCTGCAGCAGATCCACGGCGGCGCCAGCGCACGTCCCTTCATCACCCACATCAACAGCTACGACATGGACCTGTACCTGCGGATCGCGCCCGAGCTCTACTTGAAGCGGCTGTGCGTCGGCGGCGTCGAGCGGGTGTTTGAGCTGGGCCGGGCTTTTCGCAACGAGGGCGTCGACTCCAGTCACAATCCCGAATTCACGCTGCTGGAGGCTTACCAGGCCCATGCCGACTATCGGACCTGGGTTGACGGCACCCGGGAGCTGATCCAGAGCGCGGCAGAGGCCGCGCACGGCGAGCAGGTTGTACTGCGTCCGGTCGACGACGGCAACGGCCTCAAACCGGTCGACATCTCCGGTATGTGGCCGATAAAAACCGTGCACGACGCGGTGTCCGAGGCACTCGGTGAATACGTTGACGCCGACACCGACTTGGCGACACTGCGCAAGCTGGCCGATGCCGCCAACATCCCGTATCTGCGACGCTGGGACGCTGGGGCGGTGGTGCTCGAGCTCTACGAGCATCTGGTCGAAGCCCGCACCGAGCAGCCCACCTTCTACATCGACTTCCCGATCTCGGTTTCGCCGCTGACCCGGCCGCATCGCAGCAAGCGCGGTGTGGCCGAACGCTGGGATCTGGTGGCCTGGGGCGTCGAGCTGGGCACCGCCTATACCGAGCTCACCGACCCGGTGGAGCAGCGTCGCCGTCTGCAGGAGCAATCCTTGCGAGCCGCCGGCGGCGACCCCGAGGCCATGGAGCTCGACGAGGATTTCCTGCAGGCGATGGAATACGCGATGCCGCCCACCGGCGGGCTGGGCATGGGGGTCGACCGCCTCGTCATGCTCATCACTGGCCGCAGCATCCGCGAGATTTTGCCGTTCCCATTAGCCAAGCCGCGGTGAACCGGTTTGCGCATCCGCCACAATGGAAGGCAATGAACGACGTGCCAGCTTGGTCGACGACGGTTGCCGCGCCGCTGCTGGTCGGTCACCACACCTCGCTGATGCACGGGTGGCTGCCGATCACGATCCAGGCGCTGACCGCCGTCGTGCTGGTGTTGGCTGTGGGGCGGCGATCGCGCCGCTGGTGGATGCTGAGGCTGCCGGTGGCGGCGGCGATGGGAGTCGCGGTCGCCGTTGGGGCGCGATGGTTCATTGACAGCGACGGCCTCGCCGACGACCCGGCGCCGCTCGCGCTGTGGCTGTGGGTTGCGCTGACCGGTGCCGCCGCGGCGGTGTTGCTGGTGGGCTGGCGTAGCGCCCGCTGGTGGCGGCGCGCGGCATCGATCGGGGCGGTGCCGTTGTGCTTGTTGAGCTCTGCGCTAGCGCTCAACGAGTGGGTGGGCTATTTCCCGACGGTGCAGACGGCGTGGAATCAGGTCACCGCCGGTCCGTTGCCGGACCAAACCGACAAGACGGCGATCGCGGCGATGGCCGGCAAGCCGGCACTTCCGCCCCGCGGCAGCGTGGTCCCAGTGACCATCCCCGCCGATGCGTCGCATTTCAAGCATCGCGGCGAGCTGGTGTATCTGCCGCCGGCATGGTTTGCCAGCACCCCGCCGCCGCGGCTGCCCACCGTGATGATGATCGGCGGTGAATTCAATACACCCGCCGACTGGCTGCGCGCCGGCAATGCGGTCACCACCATCGACGAGTTCGCCGCCGCTCATGGTGGCAACGCGCCGGTGTTGGTGTTCGTGGACTCCGGGGGGCGCGTTCAACAACGACACCGAATGCGTCAACGGCACCCGCGGCAACGCCGCCGACCATCTCACCAAGGATGTGCTGCCCTTCATGGTGTCGACGTTCGGCGTCAGCCCGGATCGGTCCAACTGGGGGGGTGGTCGGCTGGTCGATGGGTGGAACGTGTGCGGTCGATCTAACCGTCATGCACCCCGAGCTGTTCAGCACGTTTGTCGACATCGCCGGTGACCTGGGCCCCAATTCGGGAACCAAGGCACAGACCATCGCCCGATTATTCGGCGGAAACGCCGCCGCGTGGGCTGCGTTCGACCCAACCACCGTGATCAAGCGGCACGGTCCTTACAGCGGGGTTTCCGGGTGGTTCGCGGTCAACTCGGACGGCGCGGTGGCGGAGCACCCCCGCGTCGAGGCGGCCGACACCGCCGGCGTGGTTGGCCGCGCGGCAGCCGCTCACCCCAATGAGCAGGCCGTGGCCGCAGAATCGCTGTGCACGCTAGGCCGCGCCAAAGGCATCGACTGTGCGGTGATCGCCCAACCGGGCAAACACGACTGGCCATTCGCGGGCCGGGCTTTCACGACAGCATTGCCATGGCTGGCTGGCCAGGTGGGAACTCCTGGTGTGCCCCGAATCCCCTTGCCCAGCGCGTCGTCTCCACCCGCGCCCGCCCCGGGGTCGGTGCCGCACCGCCACGCCGCGCAGAAGTAGCGTCAGCGACTAATCGCTTGTCTGCTCGGCGGTTTCGAGCAGGCCCGCTCGCTCCACGGTCAGCAGGCTTTCTGTCCGATGCTCTTCGCGGTAGGCCTCTCCGCCGCCGTTGAGCCCGAAAAGCCGTTTACTCCACAGCAGCCACACCACCGCGACGACGTTGATCAGAAATGCGGTGACCCGAAGAGCCGTCACCTTTTCGGTGAGCTCGTAGATCTCCAGCGGCAGGAATACGCTGGTGGCGACCACCGCAAAATACTCGCCCCACCGCGCTACCAGCCACAGCCCGACGGCTTCGACAAACTCGATCGCGGCGTACGCGGCGAAACCGAGCGCGATCCAAAGGAACGTCGACGACGACAGCGTGAAGAGGTGGACGATGTGGCGGACGATTTTCGAGTTGTCCGGGTCCCACCCGATTTGATTGGCCAACGGCCGAATCAACGGAAGGTCCTGCTCGAACGCTTGCTGCAGCCGTGCCCGCGACCCACGGATCTCGAGCACACCGACCGCCAGCACCACGAACACGGCGCCTCGAATCGCGCGTTCGACCGCCAGCGCTCGCATCAATGTCCGGTCTCGCAGCAGCCTTCCGCGCGGAATCTCCGGCGCCGTGTCGGCCGGACCGCTCCGGCGGGGAGGTCCGACAACAAAGGTTTCGCACCGCAAGCAGCGCCATGCCTCGCCGGCCGGAGTATCGGCCTTCAAGCGCTCCCGTAGCGCCGGCTCGTCGGGGGCAAACGTCGCATGCCCACGTAGACCACATGATCGCAACGCGAAATCAACCACCCCTAGCACGCTATGTCACCGCGAGCCGATGCGCAGCCAGGTATCCGAGGTGACAGCAAACAGGGGACGGTAGCATGTCCAGATGCCTGACACTGCGAAGCGTCCTCCTGCCGAGCCTGGTGCCAGTTCGAGAACGCCGGACACCGAACCCGGCTACGACAACTCGGGTGTGCCGACATTCGATTCGGTCCGGGAGAAGATCGAGACCCGATACGAAACGTCAATCGGCGCAGCCGAGTTGGACTCCGAAACCCCAGAGGGACGGAGTATCGAGGAGCAGTACGAGGCGCGCCACAAGGCGGCAGCCGAACGACTGGCGGCCATCCGCGAATCGATGCGCAAGGACAACCACTAAACCGGTGCGGACATTCAGCGTTGCCGAGCGGCGAAACCGCCTGGTGCGCAGGCGTTTTCTGACTGTTCGGCCGCCTGCCGACCCGATCGGCTCGGTCCTCGCCGCTGGTCGACCTGCACGCGACCGACCCGGCCAGTCCATACCAATGGTTCAGCTGGCCGTCAGCGACCGGGTCGCTGAGAACGAGCGTCGGCGGCTGATCGCCGATGAGGCAGGTGCCGGCGCGGACGGCGCGGTACTGCGCCACCTGGCCGAGGAGGGACCTGCCAGCGCGGCCGAACTGCGGGCCGCGCTTCCCGGGCTCGCGCGGTCATCCGATCCCGCTCCCGGAAAACCTTGGGGCGACGAGGTTACCATCGCACCCCGGGTGCTGACCGTGCTGCCCGCTCGCGGCGACATCGTAGCCGGACCGCGTCGCGGCCCCGATGGGCCACCGCCACCAGCTGGCTCACCTTGTCACCAGAGCTGATGTTCCGCCGAGTGTGCAGCTTGTGGGCGCGATTTCGTCGATTTGTCGGGCACAACCTACACACTCGGCGATACGAGAGCCGTTAGGCGCTGACGCGGCGACGCGGGTTCGACCGTGGTGCCGCATTGACCGGAACATCGAGGGTCTCAGCCAGGAACTTGCCGGTGTAACTCTGCGGCACGGCCGCGACGTCCTCGGGCGTGCCTTCGGCCACGATCGTCCCGCCCTCGCCACCGCCTTCCGGCCCCAGGTCGATGATCCAGTCCGACGTCTTGATCACATCCAGGTTGTGCTCGATGACGATCACCGTATTGCCTTTGTCCACCAGGCCGTTGAGGACTCCGAGCAGCTTGCGGATATCGTCGAAATGCAGCCCGGTGGTGGGCTCGTCGAGGATGTACACGGTGCGCCCGGTGGAGCGCTTCTGCAATTCGGAGGCCAGCTTTACCCGTTGGGCCTCACCGCCGGACAGGGTCGGTGCCGGCTGACCGAGTCGCACATAGCCGAGGCCGACGTCGACGAGGGTGCGCAGGTACCGGTGGATGCCGGTGATCGGCGCGAAAAACTCCTCGGCTTCCTCGATCGACATGTCGAGCACTTCGGCGATGGTCTTACCCTTGTAATGCACCTCGAGGGTTTCCCGGTTGTAGCGCGCACCATGGCACACCTCGCAGGGCACATACACATCGGGCAGGAAGTTCATTTCGATTTTGATGGTGCCGTCACCCGAACATGCTTCGCAGCGGCCCCCTTTGACGTTGAACGAGAACCTGCCCGGTTGATAGCCGCGGACTTTGGCTTCGGTGGTGGCGGCGAACAGGGTCCGGATCTTGTCGAATACCCCGGTGTAGGTGGCCGGGTTGGAGCGGGGTGTGCGTCCGATCGGCGACTGGTCGACTTGCACCAGTTTGTCGACGTGGTCGAGCCCGGTGACCCGGGTGTGGCGGCCCGGAACCTGGCGGGCACCATTGAGTTTGTTGGCCAGCACCGCGGCCAGGATGTCGTTGACCAGTGTCGACTTTCCGGAGCCGGAGACGCCGGTCACCGAGGTGAACACCCCGAGCGGGAAGGATACGTCGATGCCGCGCAGATTGTGCTCGCGGGCGCCCACGACAGTGAGCCGGCGCCGCTTGTCGACGGGCCGCCGAATCGCGGGTACCTCAATACTTTCCGCACCGGACAGGTAGGCGCCGGTGATCGAGTCCTTGTTGCGCAGCAGTTCGTCGTAGGGTCCGCTGTGCACGATCTGGCCGCCGTGCTCCCCTGCCCCCGGGCCGATGTCGACGATCCAGTCGGCATGCGCGATCGTGTCCAAGTCGTGTTCGACGACGATCAGCGTGTTGCCTAAATCCCTTAAGCGGGTGAGCGTTTCGATGAGCCGACGGTTGTCGCGCTGGTGCAGGCCGATCGACGGCTCATCGAGAACGTAGAGCACCCCCACCAGGCCCGAACCGATCTGTGTGGCCAGCCGGATGCGTTGTGCTTCTCCGCCGGCCAGCGTCGCGGCAGGCCGTGACAGCGACAGGTAGTCCAACCCGACGTCGAGCAGGAACCCGAGCCGCGACAGGATTTCCTTGAGCACCTGCCCGGCGATGGCTTGTTGACGGGGGTCGAGGGTGAGATGCTGGAGAAAGTCAGCGCACTCCGAGATCGACAGGTCGCACACTTCGGCGATGGACTTCTTGCCCCGGTCTCCCGCGGCCAGCGTCACCGCCAGGATTTCCGGCTTGAGCCGTGTCCCTTGGCACACCGGGCACGGCACGTCGCGCATAAAACCCTCGTAGCGTTCCTTCATCATGTCCGACTCGGTCTGCTGCATTTTGCGTTGCAGGAACGCCATCACGCCTTCGAAATCGGCGTAATACGACCGGGTGCGGCCGTAGCGGTTGCGATAGCGAACGTGCACCTGTTCGTCGCAGCCTTCGAGGATCGCCTTGCGCGCCTTGGCCGGAAGCTTGCGCCACGGAGTGTTGACATCGAAGCCCATCACCTCGCCGAGCCCGGCCATCATCCGGGTGAAGTAGTCGGCGGCATGCCCCATCGACCAGGGCGCCACCGCGCCCTGCGCCAAAGTCAGCTCCGGGTCTGGCACCACCAGGTCGGGGTCGACCTCCTTACGGATGCCCAGGCCGCTGCATTCCGGGCAGGCGCCGTAGGGCGAGTTGAACGAAAACGACCGTGGCTCAAGGTCGTCGACGGCCAGGGCGTGCCCGTTGGGGCAGGCCAGCTTCTCGGAGAATCGCTGTTCGCGGTTGTGGGCGTCGTGTGCGTGGTCGACGAACTCCAGTACCACGATGCCGTCGGCCAAACTCAGCGCGGTCTCCACCGATTCGGTGAGCCGCTGCTTGGCGCTGGGCTTGACGGTCAGCCGGTCCACCACGACCTCAATGTCGTGTTTCTCCTGCTTTTTCAGCTTCGGCGGATCGGTCAGCGGATGCACTACACCGTCGACCCGCACCCGGCTGTAGCCCTGCGTGTTGAGCTTCTCGAACAGGTCGACGAACTCACCCTTGCGGGTGCGCACCACCGGGGCCAGCACCTGGAACCGCGTCCCTTCCGGCATCGCCAGCACCTGGTCGACGATTTGCTGCGGGGTTTGCCGGGCGATCCGCTCGCCGCACACCGGGCAGTGCGGTGTGCCGGCGCGGGCGTACAGCAGCCGCAGATAGTCGTAGACCTCGGTGATCGTTCCGACCGTCGAGCGCGGGTTGCGGTTGGTCGACTTCTGGTCGATGGACACCGCCGGGGACAGCCCTTCGATGAAGTCGACGTCGGGCTTGTCCATCTGACCCAGGAACTGGCGGGCATACGCCGACAGCGATTCCACGTAGCGCCGCTGGCCTTCGGCGAAGATCGTGTCGAACGCCAGCGACGACTTTCCCGAGCCGGACAGGCCGGTGAAGACGATCAGCGCGTCGCGCGGCAAATCGAGGTCGACGCTGCGCAGGTTGTGTTCCCGTGCGCCCTTGACGATCAGGCGGTCAGCCACCGGATCCCTTCCAGAGTCACCACGTTCCCCATGCTATGTGCCCGTACCGACAAGCACGCCTCGAGCAGTAACGTGGCGCACATGACCGCCCTCGACGATAACTACACCGGCCATGTCGACCCGGGCACCGCGGCGCGGCGCACCTTGCCGGGCGCGACGATCATCAAGGCATCGGTGGGGCCGATGGACAACAACACCTACCTAGTGACATGTTCCGAGACCGGCGAGACCCTGCTGATCGACGCGGCCAACGACGCCGACGTCCTGCTGGACCTGGTGCGCCGCTACGCCCCCAAGGTGTCGCTGATCGTCACCAGCCACCAACACTGGGATCACTGGCAAGCGCTGCAAGCACTCGCCGAGGCCACCGGCGCGCCGACCGCGGCGCATGAGATCGACGCCGGTCCGCTGCCGGTCAAGCCAGATCGTCTGCTGGCCCACGGCGACACGGTACAGATCGGCAAACTGAACTTCGATGTTCTCCACTTGCGCGGCCACACCCCCGGGTCTATCGCACTGGCGCTCGATGGACCCGCAACCGGCGACGTCACGCAGTTGTTCACCGGCGACTGCCTGTTTCCTGGCGGCGTCGGCAAGACGTGGAAGCCCGGTGATTTCGCGCAGCTGCTCGACGATGTCATCACCCGGGTGTTCGACCGCTTTGGGGACGACACTGTCGTCTACCCCGGCCACGGCGACGACACCACCCTCGGTGCGGAGCGTCCGCACTTGGCGGAGTGGCGCGAGCGCGGCTGGTAGGGCCACGCGGAACCGCACGCCGTCACGCGGTCACCGTGCCAAAGCCCGGGCGCGTGAACAGATGGCGGCGCCTGCCCGGTTATGCGGCGGCGCTGGTATTCGGGGCACTGCCCGCGTTGGCGTTTCCCGCGCCGGCGCAGTGGTGGCTGGCGTGGGTGGGGCTGGTCCCGCTGCTGCTGGTGTTGCGCGCAGCGCCGACGACGCTCGA
Organism: Mycobacterium xenopi; assembly: GCF_009936235.1. Classification (NCBI taxonomy): domain Bacteria; kingdom Bacillati; phylum Actinomycetota; class Actinomycetes; order Mycobacteriales; family Mycobacteriaceae; genus Mycobacterium; species Mycobacterium xenopi. The sequence continues at coordinate 2,789,433 of NZ_AP022314.1, forward strand.
CGCCGGGATGCGAGCGTGGTTCGGCCTGGCCGGCTATGTGCTGAGCACCCAGTATTGGCTGCTGCCCAGCGCCGGACCTCTTCTTGTGCTGATGGCGGCCGTGCTGGGGGCGTTGTGGGTGCCGTGGGGTGGGGCGGCACATTGGCTGCTCTCGGGCCGCCCGGTGACGACGCGTCGGATGCTGGCCGCGGTCGTCGTGCTGCCCAGCGCGTGGGTAGCGGCCGAGGCGGTGCGGTCATGGCCCGGCCTCGGTGGTGCGTGGGCTGCGCTGGGCACCTCGCAGTGGAATCAGCCCGTCGCGTTGGCCTCGGCCGCGCTCGGCGGGGTGTGGCTGACCAGTTTCTTGCTCGTCGCAGTCAACACCGCGATCGTCGGCGTACTCATGTGCCGGTGTCTGCCCGGTCGGCTCGGCTGCGTGGTGATCGCCGTGGTGTGCGCGGGGCTCGGGCCGGCGTGGTTCCTGTGGGGGGCATCGCCCGGGGCGGGGAGGACGGTTCGGGTGGCGCTGGTGCAGCCCGGGGTCATCGACGACGGCGCGGCACGCGAGGCGGCCGGCAAGGCGCTCACCGCGACGTTGGCCGGTCACGGGGTCGACCTGGTGGTTTGGGGCGAAAGCAGCGTCGCCGTCGACCCCGCCAGCCATCCCGACGATATGCGGCAGCTGGCGGACCTTGCCCGGAGGGTAGGTGCGGACCTGCTCGTCAACGTCGACGCGCCCGCCCCGACCGGTGGAATCTACAAGTCGTCCGTGCTGATCGGACCGGACGGGCCGGTGGGCGCCTACCGTAAGACCCGGCTGGTGCCGTTCGGCGAATATGTGCCGCTGCGCCCGCTGGTTGGGTGGCTCACCCGCCACACCAAGGCGGCCAGTCAGGACCGGGGCCGGGGGCCGGGGCCGCAGGTGCTGCGCGCCGGCTCGCTGACGATCGGGCCATTGATCAGTTTCGAAGCCGTGTTTCCGGACCTGCCCCGCCGCGAAGTGCAACTCGGCGCCCAATTGCTGGCATACCAGAGCTCGACGTCGACATTTCAGGGAACGTGGGCGCAGCCGCAGCTGGCCAGCGTGGTCGCGGTCCGCGCCGCCGAAGTGGGCCACCCGGCGGTGCATGCCGGGCTATCCGGCGACAGTGCGGCGTTCGACGCGCGCGGCCGAACCCTGAGCTGGCGCGGGTCGACGTACCGTGGCGTGCTCGTGGTCGACGTTCCGCTCGGCTCGCGCGCCACCGTGTACCAGCGGCTGGGCAAATGGGTGCTGGCCCTGGCGTTCTCGGTCGTGGGGACCGCTTCGATCCTGGCTTTGCGGTCCCGACGGCGTCCGGACTACGGGGTAGTGTGAACGATCAACACGTCGGTCTTGGCGCGCCGCGAGACGTTGGCGGGCACCGAGCCCAGCAGCCGGCCGGCGATCGTGTTCAATCCGACGTTGCCGACCACCAGCAGGTCGGCGCCGACCTCCTCGGCAAGTCCGACCAGCGCGTCGACGGGGGCACCGACGACCGCCCGTTCTTCGATGTTCTGCGCACCGGCTGCCTTGGCCCGGTCGCGCGCCTCACGCAAGATCGCGTAGATGGGTGCGGTTCCGGAGACCTTGTAGCTCTCGTCCTTCAAGACGTCGGCGGCCCGGGCATCCTCTGGTTGGGGCAAGTACGCCGACGCGATGATCAGCTTCGCGTCCGCGCCCGCGATGTGGCCTGCCCGGTCCACCGCGCGCAGCGAGGAGTCCGAGCCGTCGGTTCCCACCACCACGGTCTGATAGGCGCTCATTTACCCTCCCAGATGTCGGTTGCTACGCCAACCCAAGACAGTAACGCTTTGCCGCATGCGGATGGGTCCGATTTGCGACACGCTGGGGGCCCGCGCGGCCATCCCGGGCGAGGTGGCCGGGCCCGTTGCACTGAGCCGCACACCGGTAAAGCGATCCATGTGTTGCGGAAAACATTGTGGCACAACCTATTACAAGTTCACCACCGCGGGGTTGCAGCCGGCAGCCTCGATATCGGCCGGTGCGGGTGATTCAGGCCCCGTCACCGGAGGTAATCAGGTTCACCACCCGAGCCCTAAAGTGACAACCACCATGTCCGTGTCGACAGTCGCGCAGCCCGCCGAGGCGGCGGTCGCCGGCCCGCCGTTACGTCGCCCCCGTCCCGGCAGGCTGCTCGACCCGTTGTCGGTCGCGCTGCTGGCAGCCGTCGTCAGCGGCGCGGGTGCCAGTCGCCCGTCGCTGTGGTTCGACGAGGGGGCGACGATCTCGGCCGCCGCGAGCCGTTCCCTCTCGGAACTGTGGCGGCTGCTGGGCCGCATCGATGCCGTGCACGGCCTCTATTACCTGGTGATGCACGGCTGGTTCACGGTATTTCCGCCGACCGAGTTCTGGTCGCGCGTGCCGAGCTGTCTGGCCATCGGCGCCGCCGCGGCAGGTGTTGTGGTCTTCGCCAAGCAGTTTTGCCCGCGCACTACCGCGGTGTGCGCGGGTGTAGTGTTCGCAATCCTGCCGCGGACAACCTGGGCCGGTATCGAAGCGCGTTCCTATGCGTTTTCCGCGGCCGCCGCGGTCTGGCTGACCGTGCTGTTGGTCACCTCGGCACGGCGCAACCGGGCACGGTTGTGGCTCTTCTATGCGCTGGGGCTGACGCTATCGGTGCTGCTGCACGTCTACGAGGTGCTGTTGGTGCCGACCTACGCGGCGGTGCTGCCGATGATTACCCGCCGGAAAGCCGCCGTCACTTGGTGGGCAATCACTTCCGGCGCCGTGGTCGCTGCCTTGACCCCGTTCATGTTGTTCGCGCACGCCCAGCGGTATCAGGTGGCCTGGATCTTTCCGATCAACTGGCACAACGTCATCGACGTCACGCAGCACCAGTACTTCGACAACAGTGTCCCGTTCGCGGTACTGGCGGCCGTCCTGATCGTCGCCGCGGTCACACTGCGGATCGCCAAGGGGCAGCGACCCGTTGGCAAGACGCGCGAGCTGCTGCTGATATGTGCGGCGTGGATGGCGATCCCCACCGCCGTCAGCCTGGCCTATTCGGCGATCAGCGAGCCGATGTATTATGCGCGCTACCTGTTCTTCACCGCGCCTGCTATGGCCGTCGTCCTGGCGGTGTGCATCGTCACGATCACCACGAATCCGCGGGCCGTCACGGCCATGTTGATCGGCCTCGCCCTCGCCGCGCTCCCGCATTACCTTTGGTCGCAACGCAGCCCGTTCGCCAAAGAAGGCTGGGACTACAGTCAGGTCGCCGACGTCGTCACTGCGCACGCAGCCCCCGGGGACTGTCTTCTGGTCGACAACACCGTGTTCTGGGCACCCGGACCGATCCGCGCACTGCTGGCCACCCGGCCGGCCGCTTTTCGACCGCTGGTAGACGTGGGACGTGGTGCCCGCGGACCCGACCGCGGCACCCTGTGGGACGGCCACGTCGCGGTGTGGCTGGTCATGGACAAGCTCAGCAAGTGCACCACCGTGTGGACCATCACCAATCACGACACGACACTGCCCGCCCATCAGACCGGGCGGTCGCTGCCTGCCGGGCCGGCATTCGGGCGGGCACCGGCGTATCAGTTTCCCCGCAAGCTCGGCTTCCGCATTGTCGAGCGCTGGCAACTGCACCGTACCCAGGTCCTCAAGTCGACGCGCTAATCGTATTGCGCGTCAACGTCACCGAGAGAGCAACTGACCGCGGGTGGCGCGGTAGGAAGCCACGACTCCCACCGCGGCCAGCGCCGTGAACACCGTGAACAACCAACGGGCCGACATGACGGCGCCCCCATGGGCCTCGTTGACCAGCACACCGGCCAGACCGGCGCCCACTGCCGCGGAGATCAACTGCACGATGTTGATCCCAGCGGCCGCCGCGCCGCTTTCGGCCGGGTCGTCCACGCAGCCCATCGCCCACGCCGACAAATGCGGCCAGGCGACACCGATCCCGGTCCCGGCGACCAGCAGGCCCGCCGCCCACACCGCGACCATCCCGACCGGTGCGTCATCGGATTGGGTGAGCGCACCCAACGCCAACCCGACCGCCATCACCGCGGGTGCAGCCGTGACCACGCGCGCGATGAGGCGCGGGTTGCTCAGTGACGCGCTGAGCAGTTCGCTGACCGTCCAGCCGATGGCCAGCGCCGCACCGAGGAAGCCGGCCACCACCGGGCTCAGGTGCGCCAACCGTTGACCGAACAGCGGCACATAGGTGTCAACCATCGCCGTGGCGAGCAGCAACGCTTGGGTCAGGTAGATCCATTTCAACGGGCCCGGCCCAAATGCGCTGGGCGGCAACGCCGCTGCGGACAGCCGTCGGTCGACAGCGACAAACACCACCACCAGCAGCAGCGTGCCGCCCGCCAGCAGCGCCGCGGTCGCTGAGAGGTTGTGTGGCAGCTCGGCGACGCTGACCGCCAGCGCAGCAGTGCCCAGCAGCAACAGCGCCCACACCGGGATCCTGGTCGCACGAACCGCGCCGCGGTCGAGCCGGCCCGCTGCCAGTACTGCCGGCACCGCGACGGCGATCGCTGCTGTCAGCATGGCCACCGCGCCGAACGCCCAACGCCACAACCCGAATTGGGCGAACAAACCCCCCATCGCGGGTCCTACCACCGTGGCGATCCCCCACGTCACCGACACCAGCGCTGAAGCTCTCGTCCAAAGCGCTTGCGGCAAAGCAGAATTGATGACGGCGTAGCCGAGACCGGCAAGCAGGCCACCGGCTGCGCCCTGAAGGGTGCGACCCGCCAGCAGCACCTCCATGCTCGGCGCGGCAGCGCACACCAGGCTGCCGAGGCCGAACATTGCCACCCCCGCCAAGTAGGCCCAGCGTGCACCGACGCGCAGCAGCACCGCATTCACCGTGGTGGCCGAGACCACGGATCCGACCAGATACAGCGTCGTCACCCAGGCGTAAAGCCGCTCGCCGCCGATGTCAGCGACCGTGCTGGGCAGCAGGCTGATCGTCAGGAACTCGTTGATGGCGTACAGCGCCACACCGCCCGCCAGCAGCGTTGAGATCCCTAGATACCGGCGACCCAGCAGCGCACGCCAACTGCCGGTGGCGACAGCGGGCGAGCTCACTTGACGCCGGCGGCATCCATGGCGCGCAGTTCCTTTTTCAGGTCCGCGATCTCGTCGCGGAACCGCGCGGCCAGCTCGAACTGCAAATCCCGCGCCGCGGCCATCATCTGCTCGGTGAGATCCTTGATCAGATCAGCCAATTCGGCGCGCGGCATGTTAGCGGTGTCGCGGCCTTCGAAAATGCCCGCACTGACCGTCCGTCCCGGTTCGCCCTGGGCCCGTCGGCCGCGGGACACGGCGCGCCCGGAACCGAGCTCGACGGTCTCGCTGTCCTCGGCTTCGGTGTAAACCCGGTCGAGGATGTCGGCGATCTTTTTGCGCAACGGCTTCGGGTCGATCCCGTGCTCCTTGTTGTAGGCGATCTGCTTGGCGCGCCGCCGCTCGGTTTCGTCGATGGCCTCCCTCATCGAATCCGTGATGGTGTCGGCGTACAGGTGCACTTCGCCGGAAACGTTGCGGGCCGCACGGCCGATGGTTTGGATCAGGCTGCGCGTCGAACGCAGGAAGCCTTCCTTGTCGGCGTCGAGAATCGACACCAGCGACACCTCGGGCAGATCGAGGCCCTCGCGCAGCAGGTTGATGCCGACCAGCACGTCGAACTCGCCGAGCCGAAGCTGCCGTAGCAGCTCGACGCGGCGCAGCGTATCGACCTCCGAATGCAGATAGCGCACCCGGATGCCCATCTCGAGCAGGTAGTCGGTGAGGTCCTCGGCCATCTTCTTGGTCAACGTGGTCACCAGCACCCGCTCGTCGGCCGCGGCGCGTTTGCGGATCTCCCCGATCAGGTCGTCGATCTGGCCTCGGGTCGGCTTGACCACCACTTTGGGATCCACCAGCCCGGTCGGCCGGATCACCTGCTCGACAAACTCACCGCCGGTCTGGCTGAGCTCATAGGGCCCCGGGGTGGCCGACAGGTATACCGTCTGCCCGATCCGCGACGCGAATTCCTCCCAGGTCAGCGGGCGGTTGTCGCAGGCCGACGGCAGCCGGAAACCGTATTCGACCAGGTTGCGTTTGCGGGAGATGTCGCCCTCGTACATGCCCCCGATCTGCGGCACGGTGACATGCGACTCGTCGATGACCAGCAGGAAATCCTCCGGGAAATAGTCGAGCAGCGTCGCCGGCGGGGTGCCCGGGCCGCGCCCGTCGATGTGCCGCGAGTAGTTCTCGATACCCGAGCAGAATCCGACCTGGCGCATCATCTCGATGTCGTAGTTGGTGCGCATCCGCAGCCGCTGGGCCTCCAGCAGCTTGCCCTGGCTTTCCAGTTCGGCCAGCCGCTCGGCCAGCTCCTCCTCGATAGTGGAGATCGCGTGCGCCATCCGCTCCGGGCCGGCCACGTAGTGGGTGGCCGGGAAGATCCGCAGCGACTCGACCCGCCGGATCACCTCCCCGGTCAGCGGGTGCAAATAGTACAGCGCCTCGATCTCGTCGCCGAAGTATTCGATCCGGACCGCCAGCTCCTCGTATGACGGGATGATCTCGACGGTGTCGCCCCGCACCCGAAACGAGCCGCGGGTGAACGACAGGTCGTTGCGGGTGTATTGGACGTCGACCAGCAGCCGCAGCAGCGCGTCGCGCGGCACCTCGGTGCCCACCCTCAACTCGACCGAGCGGTCCAGATACGACTGCGGCGTGCCCAGCCCGTAGATGCACGACACCGAGGCCACCACCACCACGTCGCGCCGCGACAGCAGCGCCGAGGTCGCCGAATGCCGCAACCGTTCCACGTCGTCGTTGATCGAGCTGTCCTTTTCGATGTAGGTGTCGGTCTGCGCGATGTAGGCCTCCGGCTGGTAGTAGTCGTAGTACGACACGAAGTACTCAACCGCGTTGTGCGGCAACATTTCTCGCAACTCATTGGCCATCTGCGCGGCCAGTGTCTTATTGGGTTCCATCACCAGCGTGGGCCGCTGCAGGCGTTCGATGAGCCAGGCGGTGGTGGCCGATTTGCCAGTACCGGTGGCGCCCAGCAGCACCACATCCTTCTCCCCTGCCTTGATGCGCCGTTCCAGCTCGTCGATGGCAGCCGGCTGGTCGCCCGCCGGGGCGTGCGGGCTGACCACCTCGAAGCGGCCGCCGGCGCGCACCAGCCCTGCTACCGCCTCTGCGGGCGGGCGGTACTCCGAGTGCGCGACCACCGGATGCTCGGTAGCGAAAGCCATGCAGTCCAGATTAGGCGGGACCCCCGACATAACGTCCGACGAACCGGTTTAGCCCTGGTGGCGGCTCCACACCCGGGTGGCCGGATCGCATTCGATGAGGTAGCCGTCGTCGGAAGTCGACATCGCGAACACCGGGATGTCGGGCCGGTCGCAGGAGGATCCAGTCGCGTGCACTCCGGTCGTGATCGGAGCCTTGTCCCAGGTGTTGCCTTCGCACACCACCTGCTGGTTGGTGGTGGAGTCATAGCCGAGCTTGTCGGCGTCGGTGCAGATCCCGCCGAGCACCGGCGCCGACGACGCGGCGGCCGCAGCGCCCGCGGTGGCGGCCGCCGTCGCCGGGTCGGCCACGCTCACCGTCGGCGGCACATCGCCGACCCGGGTCGCGACCACGGGAATGCGAAGCACCGCGCCTTGCGCATCGCATTCATTGCTGCGCACGGTTTCGGTCTGCATGCCGCGCAGTGCGCCGTCGGGTTGCGCGGCCAACGACAGCACGACAACCTCGGTTTGAGTCGACACGGCTGTTGCGCCGGGTGGTCGGCACTGCACCCGCTCCTGCTTGGGCACGGCCTGCCAGTATCCGTCGACGAAATGCAGCACGTCTGGCTGCCCGGCCCCGCTGGTGCCGGGCAGCTGGTGGCCGCCGTCGTCGAGCTGGGTGCCAGTGGCCGCGCATCCCGCAGTCGTGCACGACGACCGAAACGCCCACCAGCTGGCCGGGATGCCGGTGTGCCGGACCGGAACACCGTTGGAGGTCCGCTTGTCGCGGTCGTAGTCCAACCGGTAGGTGCCGTCGAGCGTCGGCACCGCGGTCATCGGTGTGCTCGCGGCGGCCGACGAGTTCAGCGCGGCTTCTTGCCCGGGCTTGCCGTGCTGCAGATGACGCAGCCCCCACCAGGTTGCCGCGACCCCGACCCCGACGGCGAACATCAGCGTGGCAGCCAACCGAAATCGTCGCGCCGCCGCGAATACTCGACCACGGCCGCGGTGCCCGCTATTCGCCGCGCGACGGCCGTTGCTCGGGGCGCTAGCGACCCGGTCGGTGAGTGCGGCCGCCAACGCCCGGCACCGGTCGAACCTCGCCTCAGGCTTTTTGGCCAACGCTTTGACGAAGACGTCGTCGAGGTGGGCCAAGTCAGGACGATAGTCGCTGAGCGTGGGCGGGTCAGCGTGCAGATGCTGACCGATCACGGCGATCGGGTTGGAGTCCCGATACGGCGGGACACCGGTCAGCAAGTGAAAAGCCGTGGCGGCCAAAGCATATTGGTCGGCCCGACCGTCGATGTTCGAACCGATCAACTGCTCGGGCGCCGCGTAGGCGACGGTGCCCACGGCGACATTGGTGGCTGTGATGCCGCTGATGTCACCGAGGTGACGAGCTACGCCGAAGTCTGCCAAAAGGATTCGGCGGTCCTCGCCGTCGGGATGGGTGAGCAGGATGTTGGCGGGTTTCACATCCCGGTGCAGCAGCCCTCGATCGTGGGCGTAGTCGAGTGCGTCTGCTACCGCGCTGACGATCGCGCACACGTCGTCGGCCGGCATCCCGTTCGGGTAACGCTCCTTGACCAGCCGGGCGGCGTCGGTGCCCTCGACGTAGTCCATCGAAATCCACAGCTGCCCGTCGAACTCGCCACGATCATGGACTCCGACAATGTGCGGATGCCAAAGCGTCGCAGCCAGATCGGCTTCCCGGCTGAATCGCTCGCGGAATTCACCATCGGCCGTCATCGCTTCGGCGAGGACCTTGAGCACGTCGCGACGCGGCAGCCTCGGGTGCTTCGCCAGATAGACCTCGGCCATCCCCCCGGCGCCCAGCGGGCGCAAGATCGTGTAACCGGCGAACGCCGTCCCGCTGGTGACGGCGCGGCGCTGGCCGGTGCTCTTCGCCGGGCAGCCCGAATCTGCGCCGGACGCGGGCCTGGGCAGCGGAATGCGGTGAAACAGGTAGGCAGCGACCAAAGAGGGCACCGATTGAAAACCGGCCCGCAGTGCCTGCCGGGCGCGTGACGGGCCCGTGCGGACTCGCCGGGTGATCTCCCATCGACTGGTGGCGCCAAGCATCTCGTCCATCTGCCGTTGCTGCCCCCTCCTCGGCAGTACGTGTGGGTGTTGCTGCGAGCCGACCCTTGGCGAAACCCATCAGCCGCATGCGGCGGCCCTCGCATCATGCCTACAGATGCGCCCCGCGTGGGCCGATGCCACTTATGAAATAGCTATGAATTAGCGGGAATTCGGCACTTGGAAACATAGCGAACGCACAGGTTCATTGCGATGCAGCTGGCTCGTCCCGCCCCGATACTGGTGTGGTGAGTCGAGCAGCCCCGCCCGCATTGACGATTCGACCCGACGGGTCGCAACGCACTTTCACCGCAGGCCATGACGTGGTCGTGGGACGTGACGTGCGCGCGGATTTGCGCATCGCCGATCCCCGCATTTCGCGCGTGCATCTGATTTTGCGTTTCGATGACGGCCGTTGGGTGGCAATAGACAACGGCTCGGTGAACGGAACCTACCTCAACGGCTACCGGATTCCGGTGGTCGACATCCACGACGGGCAAAGCATCAACGTGGGAAACCCGGAGGGTCCACGGCTGACCTTCGAACTCGGCGGACACCGGCCCCGCAGGGGGTTGACGCCTTACCTTGACCCGCCGACCATCTCGTGGCACACACGTCCGGCACGCCCACCGGGCCCGCAGCCGCGCCGCCAGCCCACGCCGCTGCCGGCCGACGAGCGAACCGTGGTCGACATCCCGTCACCGCGGTCGTCGGCTACCGAGCTGACCGTGGTGGACGCCGCATCGGCCCACGTGTCGAACCTCGCGACCCGGTTCGTCAACTTCCTCTCGCATCGGTCGGTGCCGGCGAATTCCGTCGGCACCGCCACCATCGGTCGTGCCGACGACAACGACATCTTCATCCCCGACGTGTTGGCCTCGCGTCACCACGCCACGCTGGTCCCCACACCGCTGGGCACCGAGATCCGGGATCGCAGCATCAACGGAACGTTCGTCAACGGGACGCGGATCGGGTCGGCGATCCTCGCCGAGGGCGACGTGGTCACGATCGGCAATGTCGACCTGGTGTTCACCGACGGCACTTTGGTGCACCGCACCGAGATGGCCACCCGCAGCGGCGGCCTGGAGGTTCGCGGGGTCAGGTTCAGCGTCGACGGGGGCAAACAGTTGCTCGACGACATCTCGCTGATCGCCCGCCCCGGCACGCTGACCGCCATCATCGGCGGGTCCGGTGCAGGCAAGACCACGTTGGCCCGGCTGATCGCCGGCTATGCCCGCCCGAGCTCCGGCTCGGTGACCTTCGCGGGCCACGACATCCACGCCGAATACGCGTCGCTACGCAGCCGAATCGGGATGGTGCCGCAAGACGACGTCGTGCACCGCCAGCTGACCGTGAGCAAGGCCCTGGGCTACGCCGCCGAGCTGCGGCTGCCGCCCGACACCAGCAAGACCGACCGCGGCCGGGTCGTCGCGCAAGTGCTCGACGAACTCGACCTGACCCAACATGCCGACACCCGGGTGGACAAGCTGTCCGGCGGTCAGCGCAAACGCGCCTCGGTGGCGCTGGAATTGCTGACCGGGCCGTCGCTTTTGATCCTCGACGAGCCGACCTCGGGGCTGGATCCAGCGCTCGACCACCAGGTCATGACGATGCTGCGCCAGCTGGCCGACGCCGGTCGGGTGGTGATCGTGGTGACGCACATGCTGAGCTACCTCGACGTGTGCGACCAGGTCCTGCTGGTGGCGCCGGGCGGCAAGACAGCGTTTTGCGGCCCGCCCGACCAGATCGGCCCGGCGATGGGAACCACCAACTGGGCCAAGATCTTCGCCAAAGTAGGCGCCGACCCCGACGAAGCGAACCGGCGTTTCCTCGCCCAGCGCCAACCACCACCGCCCGCAGCGCCCGGCAAACCAGCCGAGCTGGGCGAGCCGGTGCACACCAGCGTGTGGCGCCAGTTCCGCACGATCGCGCGCCGCCAAGTTCGGCTGGTGGTCGCCGACCGCGCCTACTTCGTGTTCTTGGCGCTGTTGCCGTTCATCCTGGGTGCGCTGTCGCTGACCGTGCCGGGCTCGAATGGATTCCATATCGCCGACCCCGGCAGCGACGCACCCGACGAGGCCGCGCAGATCCTGGTTTTGCTCAACATCGCCGCGGTGTTCATGGGCACGGCGTTGACGATTCGCGACCTGATCGGTGAGCGCGCCATCTTCCAGCGCGAACAGGCGGTCGGCCTGTCGACGACGGCGTACCTGTTGGCCAAAACGGGTGTGTATTGCGTGTTCGCGATTGTGCAGTCGGTGATCGCCACCGCAATCGTGATCGCCGGCAAGGGGGCGCCCACCCGCGGCCATGTTGTGCTAGGCAATCCCACGGTTGAGCTGTTCGGCACCGTCGCCGCAACATGTGTGGCGTCAGCGATTCTGGGTTTGGTGCTGTCGGCGCTGGTGCGCTCCGGTGAGCAGATCATGCCGCTGCTGGTGGTGTCGATCATGGCCCAGCTGGTGCTCTCCGGAGGGCTGGTCCCGGTAACGGGACGACTGGTGCTCGATCAGCTGTCGTGGGCGATGCCCTCGCGGTGGGGATACGCCGCGGCGGCGTCGACGATCGACCTGCGGCAACTGGTCCCGGGCGCGCTGATCCCCAAGGACCGGTTCTGGCTGCATACCCCGAAAGTCTGGTTGTTCGACGTGGCCATGCTGGCCGGGTTGTCGGTCTGCTACGCCGGGTTTGTCCGGTGGAAAATCCGGCTGCACCGGTAGGGATAGGGTGACGTCATCCACCACCCCAAACACGAGACCTTTGACCTCGTCGCCCACACCAACACCGATCCGAAGGGCATCGTGCGGGCAGTCGACCAGTACACGCTGCGGCCGTGGGGGCTTTATCTGGCGCGGCCCACCCCCGGCCGGGCCCAGTTCCACTACCTCGAATCCTGGTTGCTGCCGTCGCTTGGCTTGCGCGCCAACATTTTTCACTTCAACCCCGGCCACGAACGCGACCACGCCTTCTATCTGGACGTCGGCGAGTACACGCCCGGTCCGACGGTGTGGCGCTCCGAAGACCATTACCTTGATCTGGAAGTCCGCACCGGACGTGGAGTGGACCTGGCGGATGTCGGCGAACTGCTGGACGCTGTCCGCTACGGGCTGCTGACCCCGAAGACCGCCGAGCGGGCGGTGCGGCGGGCCGTCGCCGCCGTCGAGGGGCTGGCCCGGCACGGGTATGACCTGCAACGCTGGTTGGCTAGCGAGGGTATGCAACTCACCTGGCGCGGTGCGTAGTACCCGACCGGGAGGGGTAATTGGTAGGCATGGCGTTGAACGAGTACCGGCGCAAGCGGCGGTCGGGCCGCAGCCCCGAACCGCGGGGACGGCAGCGTTCTCGACGGTCGGGGAAGCGTCGCCGCGAACCGCATTTCGTCGTCCAGCATCACGCGGCCCGCACCGACCACTACGACTTCCGGCTGGAAATCGATGGCGTACTCGTTTCCTGGGCGATCCCCAAGGGGCCGTCGACCAGTCCGAAGGACAAGCGGATGGCCCGCCGCACCGAAGACCATCCGCTGGAGTATGAGACGTTCGAAGGCGTCATTCCCGAGGGCGAGTACGGGGCGGGGGGCGTCATCGTCTGGGATCGCGGCACCTACACCAACGACAGCGACTACGACATGGCCGAGGGTATCGAGCGCGGGCACCTGTCGTTTTCCCTGCACGGCGAGAAGTTGCAGGGCGGCTACGCGCTGACCCGGATCCGCCGGGGCAAGGACGAGGCCTGGCTGTTGGTCAAGCGCAAAGACGAAGACGCCGACGCGCGGCGCAACCCGGTGCGCAGCCGGCCCGAGTCGGTGCTGTCCGGGCGCACTCTGGACGAGTTGTCGTGATCGAGTTGCCCGCCCGGGTCCGCGCGGCCCTGCGCGACGAGCCGGTGCCCGACTGGCGAGCCCCGATGCTGGCGACCTTGACCGAGCGGCGGTTTTCCGATCCGCGGTGGATCTATGAACGCAAATTCGACGGTGAGCGCTGCCTGGCGTTCCGCAACGGTGATCAGGTGCGCCTGTGCTCGCGTAACCGCCAGCCGCTCAACGGAACCTACCCCGAGTTGGTCGATGCGCTTGCCGCCCAACCAATCTCCCGGTTCGTCGTCGACGGCGAAGTTGTGGCGTTCGATGGCCGGCGCACCAGCTTCGAGCGCCTGCAAGGCAGGCTGGGTATCACCAACCCCAAACAAGCTCGGGCTACAGGCATCCCGGTGTTTTACTACATATTCGACCTGCTGCACCTCGACGGCCAGCGCACTACCGAATTGCCACTCCTATGGCGTAAACGCTTGCTGCGTAAAATGTTTCAATTCCATGATCCGCTGCGCTACACCCCGCACCGCGTCGAACACGGGGAAGCCGCGTACCGCGCGGCATGCGCCCGCGGCGACGAGGGCGTCATCGCCAAGCTGGCCGACGCCCCCTACGAGGGCCGTCGATCGACGAACTGGCTGAAGTTCAAATGCGTCCGCGACCAGGAGTTCGTCATCGGCGGCTACACCGCACCGAAGGGCAGCCGAATCGGGTTGGGGGCACTGCTGGTGGGCTACTACGACGGACGCGACCTGGTGTACGCCGGCAAGGTGGGTACCGGGTTCGACGAGGCCACATTACGCAGCCTGCACCAGCGGTTGTCCGGCATCGAACAGGACGCGTGCCCGTTTACCCGCGGGCTGGTCCGGGAGCCCGGAACACGATGGGTGCGGCCGGAATTGGTCGCCCAGGTCGGGTTCACCGAGTGGACCCGTGACGGTAAGCTGCGCCACCCCCGCTACACCGGGCTGCGCACCGACAAAGACCCCGCCGAGGTCGTTCGGGAGACGCACTGATGCCCCGCGTCGCAGTCGAGATCACGCACCCGGACCGGGTGCTGTTCCCCGCGGACAGGATCACCAAAGCCGACCTCGTCGACTACTACGCCGCGGTGGCCGAGACGATGTTGCCGCACCTCAAGGACCGGCCGCTGACCCTGCAGCGGTTTCCCCGCGGCATCGACCAACAGGGCTTCATCCAGCAGGATTTCGCCGACACGATGCCCGACTGGATGAGCTCGGCCGAAGTCGCCAAGGAAGGCGGTACCGTCGTGCACCCGCTGGCCCAGCGTCCCGAGGCGCTGGTCTGGCTGGCCAACCAAAACAGCATCACCGTGCACGCCTGGCTGTCCCGGCTGGGCCGGCTGGACACACCCGACCGACTCGTCTTCGACCTCGACCCGTCCGGCGACGACTTCCCGGTGGTCCGAGAAACCGCGCGGGCCGTCGCCGGCGTGTTGGACGACATCGGGCTGGCAGGCTACGTGCAGACGACCGGATCGCGCGGCCTGCACGTGGTGGTGCCGCTGCGCGGTGACGCCGACTTCGACACGGTCCGCAGATTCGCCCGCGACGTCGCCGACGTCGTGGTGGCCGACGATCCCGCGCACCGCACGGTGGAAGCCCGCAAGGACAAGCGCCGCGGCCGGGTGTACGTCGACGTGATGCGAAATGCCTACGCCCAGACCGCGGTTGCGCCGTATTCGGTACGGGCCCGCCGCGGCGCGCCGGTAGCCACCCCGCTGGAGTGGGACGAACTCGGCAGCCGCAATATGAGCCCGGACCGGTTCACCATCCGCGATATCCCGAAACGGCTGGCCCGGCAACGTGATCCATGGGCCAACATGAACCGCCGGGCTCGCTCCCTGACCGAACCGATGCGTCGCTTAAAGAAGATCCATGCCGGAACTTCCTGACGTGGAAGGGTTCCGCCGCGCATTGGCCGATACCCTGCCGGGCCGGCAAGTGCGAAACGTCGACGTGCGCGACGCCGGCGTGCTGCGTAACATCAGCCCCCAGGCGTTGGCGCACAACCTCGTTGGGCGTCGGTTCGATGCGCCGCGCCGGCACGGCAAGTGGCTGATCTTGCCGACCGACGGACCGGTGCTGCTGGTGCACAGCGGCATGACCGGTCACCCCTACTACGCGTGCCGCAGCGCCGAGCAAAAGGGCTACGAGCGGCTGGTCGTCGGACTAGATCGCGGCGAGTTGCGCTATGCCGACATGCGGAAGCTGCGCGGCGTGTGGCTCGCCGCATCTGACGACGACGTCGCCGCCGTGACGGGCCCGCTGGGCCCGGACGCACTGGAGGTCGACCTGCGCTCCTTCCGCGCTGCGCTGGGTGCTCGGCGTGGCCGGCTGAAGGCGACGCTGTCGGACCAGTCGGTGATCGCGGGGCTGGGTAACCTGCTCACCGACGAGATCTGCTGGCAGGCCGGGCTCCACCCATCGCGGCCGGTGTCCGGGCTGGACGACAACGAGGTCAAACGGTTGCACACCACGATGAGACGCGTCCTGCGCACCGCGGTTCACCACGGCCGGGTGCCTGGCCTGCCGCGCTGGCTCACCAGCGTGCGCGACGAGCCCGACCCGAGCTGTCCGCGCTGCGGCGCGCGGCTGTTCCGCGGCCGGGTCGGCGGCAGAACGTCACTGTGGTGCCCGCAGTGCCAGCCGGAGCGGCGCTAGCCGAGATCGCGTGGCCCGCGCTCAGCGCGGCCGGTAAGGTCAGCAGTCATGAACGCCAGCACGCGAATAGGTTTCGTCACCGCAGCCGTGACGACGCTCATAGGCGCCGGCCAGTTGGTTCCCGCCGCCGCGACGGCCGAACTGCACAACGTCACCTACATTGCGAGGATCGACGGGGTGGCCCCCGGCAGCCAGGCCACCTTCATGATCAACGACACCCAGACGAATACCGCCACCCTTAGCTCTTTGCCCGGCAACGCATTCCAGGCCAACGCGGTGCTCGCCGATCCGCAGAAAGCCGGCATGCAGGTGGCCGTCCATTGGCCGTATTCGGCTAACGTGCACTGCGAGATCGACGTCGACGACAACGTCGCCGCCCAGGTCGACCAATTCGTCCGACCAGTGCCGGGCAGCACCGATCCGATGAATGGGGTGCTGCCCTGCGGCGCGCCGCTACCAACCTCGTAACCGGTTACGGTCGCCAGCCGATGGACTCGGCCCAATTCCACGCTCGACGGTAGGCGTCGCGAAGCCAGGGCTCCTTGGCCTCGTTGTACTCGGCGATACTGCCGTCGGCGGGCAGTGATGCCGCGGCTTTCTGTTTGACGGTCAGATACTCAGCGAGCGCGTCGGGGTTAGCGGTCAGCCAGTCGACGAACAGCAGCGCGAACTGCTGGTTGGGCCAGCCGTCGACGCGCACATGAACGTAGGTGGGGCGACCCGGGTCGGCGGAGCCGTGAACTCGCTTGTGCCACAAAGCAGCATCGTAGCTGTGGTCGTGCTGGGCGACCGTGCTTCGAGGATCGGGTTTAGCGATATCGCTACGGATATCGTCGATGCGGGGATAGCCGGCGGACAGCAACGCGTCAGCCAGCTCGTCGGCCACCGCCAGTGACTCGACGGTGACCTGAATATCGATGGCGTCCTTGGCGTCCAGGCCCGGCACCGCGGTCGACCCGATGTGGTCGACCCGCAGGGCCTTGCCGCCGCAGGCGGCCAGCAGCCGGGCGACGATGCGCCGCGCCTGTTCCGGCCACGTCGGGTCCGCCGGTGTCAGCCGCACGGGTTGGCGCACGGCTTGCCGGGCGGTGAGATTGCGCGCAAACGGCGCTATCCGGTGGTTCCACACGTTGCTGGCTCGCTGCGCCAACACCGCCATGCTGCCGGAGTTGTCCAGCCAGATGTCGGCGACGGCGCGCCGCTGTTCGTCGCTGGCCTGCGCTGCGATACGGGCGCGAACGTCGTCTTCGGCCATGCCGCGTTGTTCAACCAGCCGGCGCACCCGCAACTCGGCGTCGGCGTGCACCACGACAACCAGCGGGAAAAGCGGCGCCATCCCGGATTCGACCAGCAGTGGAATGTCTTCCACCACCACCGCGTCGTCGGGGACAGCAGCGATGATTTCTTCGCGACGCTTGGCGACCAACGGATGCACGATCCCATTGAGGGTCTTGCGTGTGTCGTCGTTTTGAAACGCCTTGGCGGCCAACGCCTGCCGATTCAGCGACCCGTCGGGCAACAGAATGTCGTCACCAAACACGTTGACCAGAGCCGCAAGTCCCTCGGTTCCGGGTTCAACCACCTCGCGGGCGATCACGTCGGCGTCGATGACGATCCCACCGCATTGCTGGAACGTGGCGGTTACTGCCGACTTTCCGGCGCCGATGCCACCGGTCAGCCCGATCCGAAGCATCGCCAGTTAGGCGCTGCCGGCGAGTTTCTCCCGCAGGGCAGCGAGTTGGGCGTCGCTGGCCAGCGACCCGCCCGTCTGCTCCTCAGACGAAGGCGTGCCCCCGTTCGCTTGCGGCTGCTCGGCACCGCCGGCACCGGCGGCGGCCGCGGCCTCGGCGGCGGCGAACTTCTCCATCTGCGCGGTGTGCATCTTGTGCCGGCGCTCGGCCTCGGCGTAGCGGGCTTCCCATTCGGCGCGCTGCTTTTCGTAGCCCTCGAGCCATTCGTTGGTTTCGGGGTCGAAGCCCTCCGGGAAGATGTAGTTGCCGTGCTCGTCGTAGCTGTCGGCCATGCCGTACTTGGCGGGGTCGAACTCTTCGGTGTAGTCCTCGTTGGCCTGCTTGAGCGACAGCGAGATGCGGCGGCGTTCCAGGTCGATGTCGATGACCTTGACCATCACCTCGTCGCCCACGCCGACCACCTGATCGGCGACCTCGATGTGCCGCTCGGAGAGCTCGGAGATGTGCACCAGGCCTTCGATGCCCTCCTCGACGCGGACGAACGCGCCGAACGGCACCAGCTTGGTGACCTTGCCCGGCACGATCTGGCCGATCGCATGCGTGCGGGCGAAGTGCCGCCACGGGTCTTCTTGAGTCGCCTTGAGCGACAACGAAACCCGTTCGCGGTCCATGTCGACGTCGAGCACCTCGACGGTGACCTCGTCGCCGACCTGCACCACCTCGGATGGGTGGTCGATGTGCTTCCACGACAGTTCGGACACGTGCACCAGGCCATCGACACCGCCGAGGTCGACGAACGCGCCGAAGTTGACGATCGAGGACACCACGCCCTTGCGAATCGCGCCCTTTTGCAGCTGGTTGAGGAACTCGCTGCGCACCTCGGACTGGGTCTGCTCCAGCCAGGCGCGGCGGGAGAGCACCACGTTGTTGCGGTTCTTGTCCAGCTCGATGATCTTGGCCTCGAGCTCCTTGCCGATGTAGGGCTGCAGATCACGGACCCGCCGCATCTCGACCAGCGAGGCCGGCAGGAAGCCGCGCAGCCCGATGTCGAGGATCAGCCCTCCCTTGACGACTTCGATGACGGTGCCTTTGACCGCCTCGTCCTTTTCTTTGAGCGCTTCGATGGTGCCCCAGGCCCGTTCGTACTGCGCGCGTTTCTTCGACAGGATCAGGCGGCCGTCCTTGTCCTCCTTGGTGAGAACCAGGGCCTCGACCTTGTCGCCGACCTTGACCACTTCGTGCGGATCGACGTCGTGCTTGATCGACAGTTCGCGCGACGGGATGACCCCTTCGGTCTTGTAGCCGATGTCGAGCAGCACCTCATCCCGGTCAACCTTGACGATGGTCCCCTCCACGATGTCGCCATCGTTGAAGTACTTGATGGTCTTGTCGATGGCGGCGAGAAAGTCCTCGCTCGAGCCGATGTCGTTGACGGCTACTTGGGGCGAGGAAACGGCGGGACTCGGCATATTGTTGGGTTGCTCCGGACAGGTTTGGTCGTAGGGATAGATTGAGTTACCCGTCGAGGCTACTCGACTGTGTGCATGCTGGCCAAACTCACCTCAGCCGCGTCTCGTTGCCGGCGCGATCCGGGTCGTCCCGCGCAGGATCCATGGTGTCCGCCTCGCCAGCATCTCAACCGCGCGGTCCGACCGGCGCATCGCGCTGCGAGGCTCCGGGGTGGGCGTTGCTGCCAGCTCCGCCCGACCGACCCCGCCTGTGGACCGCGGCGATCGACCGCCACGAGTTCCCCAGCGGCCCGGTACGCCACGCAACTCGACGGTGCCGCGGTCCTCAAAGCCCGTGCCGGAGCCAACGACGAGGTCACGCACGGTGCGGGAAACCAGAATTTCGCTGGGCCTGGCGGGCCAACCGTGCCACCGAGGCGTTCCGACAGGTCGGCAGTGACCTCATCAAAGCGGTGCAGCACCGCCCGCCACTGCTCATCACCGGCCGCGACCGCGCGTTCCGTCGAGGCGACATGTCGGTGAACAGCACCGTGCGCAGAGCGCGATGCGTATGCGCCGACGTCGCCTGGCTGCCGGTGGGAAACTCTCCGATGGCGGTCAGGATACTCGCGGGCTCGGTGTACCAACGCCCACGCTCGTCCGGGCGCGTTGTGGCGAACATCATGCTGGCCGGGCGGGCATCGCTCACACTGAGAAGGGCGGCTCGTGTGAAACTGGCGGTGTCATGACGGGCCTCGATCTGGGCCGCTAGCCCCAAGTTGCCCCTTCCGCCACGGACCGAGCTTGCATCAGGTAGCGCTATAACCTGCCGCGGTGTCCTACGCCGCGCCGTGGCCTCCGCCTTTCAGCGGCGAATCCGCAAAGTGGGAACGCCACTCGGGGTAATCATCGCCCTCGGCGCCGTCGCCGGGCTGATCGTGATTCTGATGACCGCCGCCAACCCTGTCGGCACGGCCATCGGCTTTGTCCCTTCCAGCCTCGCGATGGTCGTCGTCGTGCTGAATTACCTGTGTGTTGGACCGCTGGAGCCGGAACCGCCGCGTCTGCTCGTGCTGGCTTTCCTCTGGGAGCATCGTTCGCTGTCGTCCCCCGCTGACTACGATGTGCGTCGCGCTGCAGCGGCGAAACCCCCTAGCCAAGGCGGTGTGGGTTCTGCTCGGCTATGCCGGGCGGTGATCATGCATGGGTGTGGAACGGCTCGTCACCTGTTCAGCGCGGAGGTGTGCCTGGCCGTCTACGTGTTGTCGATGATGCCGATCTCCGGGCTGGCGGTCGTGCTGGCGGTTTTCAGCCGGCGCCGCCAGCAGCACATGGTGGCCGCCAAGCTGCCCGGCATGGTGGCGGCGGGCCTGGTGACGCCCAACGAGACGACCTGGCTGGGCTCGATGCGGGGCCGCAAGCAGCCGATCGGCAGGCAGCGCAGTTCGGCGGGCCGGCCGCCCGCAAGGCGGTCAAGAACCTCGCCGCCCAGATGGGTGGAGCTACCTATCGGACGACGATCCGGGCATCGCCGAGAACCTCGGCCGCCCTTTTTTGGTCGCCGATCCGCGCGGCCAGCGTGACCCGAGCCAACTCCGGCGGCAGGGCCGACGAAAACTTCAGTCCCCGAAGCGCATTCGCGTCGACAGCTGGCTCCCGCCACTCGACGCCATCGAGCGCGGCCGAGAACTCGGCGTCCGTGATGCCCGGCAACAGCCGCAGCGACTTCTCGTCGATCCGCTGCCGGGGATCGACGACCGTCGGCAACGACACCTGCAGCGTCCGGTTGGCCGCAGTGCCCGCCCACGTCCACCACCGCCCCGCCGAGTCGGCGGGCAGTCGTACGATCAAAGCATCTGCAGACACGTTGTCGCCGTTTGCTTCTCGGATTTCCGCGAGCTTCAACGACGCTCGGCTGGTGAACACCACTCCCATCGGCTGCGCCCCCAGCAGCACCGACCGCATACCGCGGGCGATGTCGTACGACAGACCGCCCCCGGACCCCGACCACTTGGCCCGCCCGCCCCCGTCCTCGGGTTCGACGAAGCATCTCCTGCGGTCCCAGTCGACATGGGTGACCCGCCACGACCGGCCGCCAAGAAGCAGCACTCGCGGCCCGTCGACCTCGTCGGTGAGCAACTCCGTGCCGATGGTCCCAACTTCGACCCGTCCAGCGAGCACCAGGAACTCCGGCGGCGCGGTGAACACCGCGGTCAGGTCGGAGAAGTAGCGACGGCCGAACTTCCGCTCGGCCTCGGGGCCGATGTGCAGGAACGGCCCGTCGGGCTCGAAGAAGCCTTCGGCGACAAGGTAATCCACAATGTCCGAGCTGGCGTCGAACACGGGCAGATCTCCCCACCACGACGCCCACTCCCTTATACCGATGCGGTGCTCCTGCAGGCACAACGCCATCAACTGCTGCGCCGCGATGTGCCGCGGCGCAGGCGGCGGGGTGATCGGCTCGACCCAGCCGTGCGACCACCGCTGCAGCATCCCCGCGGCCAGCAGGAGACTGTCGTCGTCGATGCACAGAAACAGGCAGTTGCGCACGGTGTCTGCGCGACGGCCGGTGCGGCCCAGTCGTTGCAGGAACGACGCGACCGTCCGGGTGGAGCCGATCTGGATGACACGGTCGAGGTCGCCCACGTCGACGCCGAGTTCGAGGGTCGAGGTGGCGACGATGACGGTGTCGCGGGCCTCGGCGAACGCCGCTTCGGAGCGGCGCCGCTCGGACGCCGACAGCGACGAGTGGGAAACGAACGTCGAAACACCGAAATCCCGCAACGCAACACCGAGTTCCTCGGCCTGGCGTCTGCTGTCGACGAACACCAGTCGCTTCTCCCCGGCGTGCAGCGACGCGATCACCTTGGCGGCATTACCCAGCGACGCAACGTAATCCACCGTGATCTCGGGCTCGGCAATGGACCCGTCGGCGGGTGCCACCACCGACGACGCCCGTGAGACGAAGCTGCCCTGCAGCCAGGCCAGCAGTTCCGACGGGTTTCCGACGGTCGCCGACAACCCCACCCGCTGCAGCTCGCGGCCGGCCAGCCGCGACACCCGCTCCAGCACCGCGAGCAGGTGCCAGCCCCGGTCGTCGCCGGCGAACGCGTGGATCTCGTCGACCACCACCGCCCGCAAGCCCGAGAACAGCACGCGCGGGTCGACTTTGGTGGACACCAGCATGGATTCGATCGACTCCGGCGTGGTCAGCAAAACATCGGGACGCTCGGCGAGGATCCGCCGCCGTTGGCTCTGACCGACGTCACCGTGCCAGACGGCCGCCGACCGGCCGAGCCACCGGGCGTAGCCGTCGATGCGGGGTTGCAGGTTGTTCAGCAGTGCCCGAAGCGGACACACGTACAGCACCGATAACCCTTGCCAGTCCTCGGTGGCCATCCTCGACAGCAGCGGGAACACCGCGGCTTCGGTCTTTCCGCCGGCGGTGGGCGCGAGGACGAGGGTGTCGCGGCCGTCGAGGATCGGTGCGACGGCTTGCGCCTGGGTGGGACGAAGACCGGTCCACCGCAACGTGTTTGCCAGATGGTATTGCAGCCCGGGATGCAGTCGCTCGAACGCGTCCATCACAAGTTGAGTGCAACGTCGTCGGCGGTCAGCGCGGCGCGTTCGGCGGGCGACAGTTCGTTCTCGGCGATGCGCACCTCGTAATCCCGGTACGGGTCGAAGTCCGGGAACTGTTCGATCTTGTCGAGGACGTCGACGAGTTTGCGCAGGAACAGCCGCGGCGCGATGCCGACTCGCCCACCGAGCTCGCCTGCGACCGCGGCCGAGAACCGTTGCAGGAACGAGTCGTCGGCGACGGACGCAACTCGGTTGGGGTCGGGCACGCCGGCGATGTACAACGCGCGGACGCGGGTGCCCAGTTCGATCAGCCGGGGCTGGTCGAACCCGGTGAGCCGCAGTTGCGGCGCCCGCGGGTTGTCGAAGCGCGGGTCCTTGGCGAACTCGGTGTGAAGCCGGTCGGCCAGCGGCGGCAGCAACGGGATGCCTTGGCGGCCCACGAAGAAGGCGGGAGTTCCGGTTATCAACAAATAAAGGCCAGGGAAATGGCCGTCGTGAATTTCGTCGACGAGTTGGCGTAACGCGTTGAGCGCCTTGGCCCGGGCGTCGCTGCGGATACGTTGCAGCGTCTCCACCTCGTCGAGCACCAGCAGCAGCCCGGGGTGCCCGGCGTCGGCCAGGACCGCCAACAGGCCGCGCAGAAAGCCCAGCGCGAGAAAGTGGTCGAGATCGCCCTTGATGCCGGCCCGGCGTTTGACGGCCGCGGCGACATGGGGCTGCCCGCCGAGCCAGGCCACCAGCCCGTCGGCGCCGTCGTGATCGCCGTCGGCGACCATGCGCCGGTAGGCGCGGATCGCCAACGGGAACACCGGTGCTCGCGCCGCGACGTCGGCGAGCCGGCGTTCCAGCAGTGTGTCGGCGTCCACGCCCTGCTGGCGGGCGTCGTCGTCGATGGTGAACAGCCAGGCGTCGAGCACCGGGCGCAACGCGCTCGGCGGAATTGTCGCGGTCCGCAGGGATTCGATGCTGCGGCGGTACACCGTCTCCAGTTTGTGCAGCGGGGTGTCAATCTCGTTGATCTGGACCTCGGCGACGGCGAAGCCCTTCTTCATCGCCCGGTCCGCCAGCCACCGCGCGAAAAACGTCTTACCCGAGCCGTATTCGCCGCGCACCGCCTTGAACATCGCGCCCCCGGCAGCGACGGCGTCCAGCGACGCATCGAGTTCGGCTTCGAATCGCCCCAGCCCGACGGCCAACTGGTCGAGCCCGTTGGACGGCACGGTGCCGCGCCGCAAGGCGTCGAGGATCTCGCGGCGCCGCCGCGCCGACACGCTCACTCCGACACCCCGAACTGTTCCTTGAGCGCGTCGACGTCGAGGCGCACCACGCCGTTGGCGACCCGCAGCACCTCGTATCCTTCGACGTCCAGCACTCGTTTGGCCTGCATCAGCGCGCCATTGACGCGGGCGGTTGCGACGCCGAGCACCGCTGCCGCCTGCGCCAGCGTGATCTCATGCGCGCTGGTGGCGAGCAGCGCGGCCAGCAGATCCCGGATTTGGCTCTGCTGCACGACGTTTCGCTTGGCGAGCTTGAGTTGTTCGCTGAACACCTTGCTGCGTAACACTTTTTCGGGCACTGTGCTTGACGGCTCGGCGGTGTCAAACAGGCTGGGCTCTTGCGGCTTCTTCGTGATGACCGGGGTGCTAACCGGGGCGGAGGCGTGCCACCACGGAGGCTCAGCGCCCGCGACGGGTACCGCGAAGTCAGGCAGCGTGCCGGCCGCCAGCACCACCACCGGCACCAGCGCTTCGGCGGGTGATCCCCCGCCGTGGTAGCCGGCGTTGCGCACCTGGTAGCGCACGTCGGGGTCCACGGCCAGCACGACCTTGTGGTCGGTGGTCAGCACGCGGGGGCCCTCGACGAGGATCTCGCGGTCGGGGTCGACGTTGGCGTAATCCCCGTGGGCGCGTTGGCCGTAGGTGTTGGCGCGCTCGACTTTGGTGCTGGTGCCGTACTCGATGATGTGGCCGTGGTCGGAGGTGATGACCACCGCGCGTCCGGCGTTCTTCGCGGCGTGTAGCAGCGCGCGCAGATGCGTGATGGTGGTCAGTGTCCAGTCGGCGCTGCCCGGATCGGTGTGGTGCAGGGTGTCGTCGACGTAGTTGAGCACGGCGGCGACCAGCGGTTGGTGTTCGACGTCGGCGATCGCGTTGCTGACGTCGGTGGCCAGCGAGGCGCCGGCGGGAATGGCGTCGAGCGCCTTCTTGTGGAAGATCGGGTCCGGCGCGCCGCCGGTGGCTTCGAGCTGGGCCTCGCGGATGAGCGCGACGAAGCCGGCCCGCTCGACGGTGTCGGGGCCTTCGCGCAGTTCCCCGCACAGCAGCGAGCATCGGCTGCGCTGGGTCAGGGTGGGCAGCACCGCCAGCGCAGCGCCACGGTGTCCGTCGGCGGCGGCGGAGATCTCCACCCATCCGTCGCGTTGGGCGGCCGCGACGAGGTCGTTGGCGGCGGCCAGTGACAGCGCGTCGATGACGAGCAGTAGCGTCGGCGTCTTCTTGGCGAGCGGTATCACCCACTGCGACAACACATTCTCGATGGTCTGCACCGGAGGATTCGGCGCGTCGGCCAGCGCCTGCGCGAACCCGCGATCGTGGTGGGCGCGGCGGGCCGCGACGGTGTCGATGACCGCGCGCAACGCCTCGGCGAGGTGCGGGCCGTCGGCACCTCGCCACGCCGCCACCAACGCCGTGTCGACCCACGACAGCTCACGCACGTAAAGTGCGCTGGAATTGGCGAGTCCCGTTGCAGGGGTGGGTGTTTGGGCAAGCCAGCGAACGAGGCGGACAGCGCCGGCGAATGCCGGGCACGACGGGTCGGATCCAGACAGGAAATGGTTCTGCACGTCGGTCCATGCGCTTTCGACGCCGGGTAGCGTTTCCGGCCGGGTGAGCGCCGTCGTCACCGCGTCGGCGAGGACCGTGAGCCGGTGTTCGAGGCCGTGGCGCAACAACTCCGATGACGCAGCGGCCGCGCCGATTCCAAGGTCGTCGACCACGGCCGCCGCGGCCTGCAGCACGGAGTGGGGTGACGTCAGCGCGTTGGTCACCAGACCGCGGGCGTTGACGTACCAGGCGCCCAGGTCGGCGGGCGTCAGGGAGGTCAGCCCGTATCGGCCCAGGAACACGCCGAGGGCCTTGGCATCGTGACGAGCCTGCGAGAACAGCCCGGCCACGATGCCCAGCGGCACCAACTCGCTGATCCGGTCGGTGGCCAGCAGCGCTCTCAGCGGTCCGGCGATGGCCGCGGCGCGTCCCGCCAGCCAGCCGTGGAACACCGAGGTGAGTTCGCTCCCCCCGCGCGCAGCCAGCGCCGAGAGACCATCAGCGGCCTTACCCGACAGGCTCCACTCCAGCACCGCGAGCGTGTCGATCTCCACGTCGGCGCGGTTGACGATCTTCAGCACGTCGCGCGCGACGGCGGCCATGGCGTGGTCCAGGGTGAGCACCCCGCCTGGCGCCGGGGTGTAGGAGTCGGGCGACAGGATGTTCAGCAGGCCGTTGGCGATGGCGCGGTCGTTGTGAACCCGATACAGCGCGGGTTCGATGGTGGACGCGGCGAAGTTGCTGCGCAACGCGTCCCACGGGTCAGGGGTGATGAGCCTGCCGTCGAGCAGATGCGCCAGCACGGTGTCGCTGAGCTCGTCGTCGTCGACGTCGGTCAGCACCACCGTCCACGCGTCGGAGTCGCGGGTGTCGATCGCCTCCCAGATCGCCAGCACCGACGGGCAGGCCACGACGGTCACCGGTGTGCCTTCGAAATCGAAAGTGTCGCCGTTCCATTCGGGTTTGGCGCGCAGCCCGAGCACGCCGCGGGCGTACCGTTTGGCCTTGGCCTTGCCCAGGCGTGCCCGGATGATGGGTTCGGTCACGGCCAGTGTGCTCACTCGACCCACCAACGCACGTGAATTGTCTTGCCGTGCTTGGACAATGCCTGCGCCAGCTGCGATTGCAGGCTGGACAGTTCCTGCGGGCTGCTGACGGTGAGCTCACCGGACTCCTCACCGGCGGGAGGCTTCGGCTGGTCATCGACCACCCAGGCAACGAGCCTGTCCTCTCCGCTGGCCAGTTCGTCGCTTAACGAGCGGCCCGGCACGGCGATCGCGTTCTGCAGCGACCGTTGGATCGCCCGCGCGCTGTCGCCGGCCTCGCCCGCCCGGTCGGCCCCGGCGCGCAACGTCTGCAGCAGTGGCCATTTGAAGTTGCGCAGGGCACGGGCGTCACGGGCGGCGTCGTTGCGAATCTGCCCGGCGGTCTCGATGGCGACGGGAAGGGTGACGGCGGCCATCGCGTCGATAACAGCGACGTTTCCCGTTGTGGTGCTGAGATTTTCGACGAAGCCCCGCAGGGCCACCGCAACGGTCAGCCGATCGTCGGCGCCGGGTGTCGAGCCCAGCCGTGAATGCGCGGGCTGCAGTTGGTCGATGAGATGACCCAGTTCGGTGACGGCCTCGGAGGCCTTGGCGCGGACTTGAGCGGCGAATTCGGCGACGTTGGCGCCGGTGAGGTAGGTGCGCGGCATGGTGTAGCCGAACAGTTTCGACGCGTTGGCGCGGGCGTCGTCCCAGGCCTGCTGGGCGGGCAGTTCCTCGGCGCGCAGTTCGATGCTGGGCCGCAACCGGCCCAAGGGTGGCGGGGTGATCGCGCTGCCCGCCTCGAACCAGGCCCGCTTGCGCAGCAGCGCCCACGCGCAGATCACCAGGTCGCGTGCTTCCGGCCGCAGCCCCCAGGCGGGGCTGATTCCGTCGATATGGTCTTGCAGCACACACACGGTCAGCGGCTGCGCCTGCTGTGCGGCGCGGTCGAGTTCATGGGCCCAGTAGGCGAACGTGTCCTCGCCGAACAGGAAATGGTCTTCGGTGGCCTTGCCGACGCGCAACGGGTCTGCGATGCGGCGCACGATCTTGCGGTCGTTGCCCGGGTTGGTGGGTACCCGACCGTCGCGGTGGGCGCTGGCCTGCTCGACGTAGTCGCGCACCGTCTCGAAATGGCGGGCGGTGAGTTCTTCGTCGGCGGGCTCGAACGCGGGATGGTTGGGGTAGGTCGCGGTATACGCCTGATCGACGATCTTGGTAAACGCGTCCCCGAGGGTGGCGGCGGGCGGCAATTCGGGCTGGAAATCGCGGGACAGCGAGGTGAGCACGTCGTACTGCTGGGACTCGGCGGTGATGCGTTTGGGGTCGGCGGGCTCGATGCCGTAGGCCTGCTTGAGCAAGGTCTGGAAGCTGGTCATGGTGCCGCTGCGCAGGTTCTCCAGGATCCCGCGGGCCTGCGCCCGGTCGGTCGCCGACAGATGGTCGGAGTATTCGTTCCAGCGCTCGCCGCCGCCGGTGAACAGCCAGTCCAGTTTGACCAGCAGCGCCAGGTCCGCCATCGCCGCGTCGGTGAAGAACCTGGGCAGCCAGACCACGGTGTGCCGGTCGCCGGTGGTGAGCAACCGGTCGATGCGGTCGATGTCGTCTTTGCTGGTGTAGCCCTCCTCGTCGAAGGGGTAGTCGACGACGACGCGCCACGTGCCCGGCCGGTTGTCGAAGGACTGCTCGGGCAGCGAGCCGGGGTCGCGGACGTTGCCGAACACGATGTCGACCTCGCGGCGCGATCCGCGCCATACGATGGTGCGGGTGGCGGCGCCGCTCAGGTCGTCCTGCCGGCTCGACAAGCCGAGCGCCTCGTGCACCAGGCGGCGGACGAGCACCCGACGGCGACCCGAATTATCTTCGCCGCGAATGCGTTCCAGGATCGACTGGTAGTCGACGTCGGCGAGCTGCACCCGGATCACCGGGTTGGCGGCGTCGGAGACGCTGATCTCGGGGACGTCCTTCTGCGCCCACTCGCGCACAACGCCGAGAACGACGCGGGATTCGCCGCCGGCCAGCTTGGACCGGATGGATCCGTGGTTGAGCGCGGCCAGCCGCGGCGCGGTGATGTCGCGCAGCGCTGGGACTCTCGGCGCGATGGCCGACAGCAGCAGGGTTTTCGCGATGCGTTCGTGTGCGCGGAACCCGGCCGGTACCGAAGCGGGATCGTCCTCGAGTTGTTCCCTGCTGACCGAATGCTTCTCCAGCAGGGAGGGCAGCAGCCGGGTGTGGTAGAGCTCGGTAGCCGATTTGAACATCGCTGCGGCGTGCGCGTCGATGGGGTCGCCGCCCTCGACGATGTAGTCGAAGGCGTCACCGACGGGAATGAGGTCGTCGACGGTGAGGGTGTCGCGGCGGTCGACGAGCATGCGCTGCATCACCTTCAGCGCGGTGCGTTCGCGTTGCATCACCGACGACAGGTTGCGCAGCGTGGAGACGAGCACCGGGGAGAACGGGTAGGTGAGCCGGAATTCGGCCTCCGACGCGCCGCGGTGGTGCTCGTCGGTGTTGAGGCTGTCGCGCAGCACTTCCCACACCTCGGCGCGGCGGGTGAGGTTCGCGAACGCCTCGTCGAGTACGGCGCGGGCGGCGTCGTCCTTGGGTGCGAGCAGCCGCGCGTGGGCGACCTCGGCGAGGTTGTCGTCGCCCAGGCCGATCTCGCGGAAGCGGCCCTGCTGGTAGTGGAACGCGCGGTCGAGTGCCTCCTGCTCGGCGCCGGAGGCTCCCGCGTCGGCGAACCACTTGCGCAGGTCCATCTGGCGGGAGATGAAGGAGATCAACGGGATTGCACGGTTGCGGCCCGACGACTCGACGAGCTTGGTGATCTTCTGCGATTCGCGGGCGAAGAACTCGGTGTCGCGCACCGAGAACGCCAACCACAGCACCAGTTCGTCGAGGAACAGCACGACGGCGTCGTAGCCCAGCGATTTGGCGTGTTCGGAGATGACGACGAGGCCGCGGTCGAGGTCGACGTAGTCGGCGGTCTCGGCGAACGATTTGAAGTAGCTGCCGGCCAGCGCGGACACCAGGTCGCGCCGTTCGGGGTCTTCGGGTGAGGCGGCAAGGGCCGCCTGGTATCGCGGCAGGTCCCAGCCACCGCCGACGAGGCCGCCCCACTCATCGCCGACACCGGAACCGGACCCGAGACCGGCGAGGAATTTGTCGTCGTCGGCCATCTGCGCGCGCATGTTCTCCGCGTCGGCGAGCAGCTTGTCCGACAGATGCACCGCGGGCAGCGGCGCGTCGGGGTGCAGCCGGGTGATCTGCTCGACGTAGCCCCGAAACACCGCCTGCTCAAGGCTTTTCGCGCCGAGCAGATGATAGGTCAGGCGCAGGATCTTCTTGCCAGAGAGCTGCCCGTCGTAGTGTCCGGTGAGGTCTTGGAACTTCGACGTCCGCACGGCGGGGTGGTTGCCTAGCAGCGCGTAGAGCACGGCCATGAAGTGGCTCTTGCCGGAGCCGAACGACCCGGTGAGGTAGGCGGCGCGCGACGTGTTGCGGGCTAGCGCGTCGGATACCAGGTCGATGGCGGCGAAGAAGTTGTCTCGCAGCGAGTCGGTGATGACGTACTCGTCGAGGGCGGCGGCGATGCGCTGGTCGTCGCCGGTGCTGTCGGTCAGGCGCAGCACGTAGTCGTCGCTGCCCACCCGCTCGGGAATGTCGATGACATCGCGCAGCAGTGTGGTCATGACGTTGCGGCCCTTCGTGTTCTGCGCGTGGGCTCGGGACGCCACGCGGTCAGGTCGGTGACGGTGAGGTGGTGTTCGGCCAGCCGGGCGGTCAGCTCGTCGTCGATGGTGTCGGCCACCGACTCGCCGTACTCGGGGTCGATCTCGTTGTGCCACTGCCGAACCCACGGCAAAAGCTCATGCAGCCCGGCCAGCAGCGGTATCAGCCGCGGGGTGTCCCAGCCGTCCTCGATGCGCTGGCTGATCAGCGCGGCCAACGCCAGCGCCTGGTCCGCGTGGTCCCAGCCAGCCCAGCCGAGCAGTTCGGTGGTGTCCGATTCGCGGCCCGCGTTCGGGTAGCTGATGAACCGCTCCTTGGGCACGTCGAGCTTGCCGCGGTGCGACCAGTACGAGGGCTTGGCGAAATCGGCGCTGGTGTACTTCGGCGGCACCGGGATGGGGGCGTCGATTTTCTCGCCGGCGTCTTCGCGGCGCTGCAGTGCCCAGGTGTGCTCCCAGGCGGCGCGCTTGTCCAGCCCGGACGGCTTGTAGCGGTAGGCGGCCAGGAACGGAACCGCCTCGTCGGCAAGCAGTTTCGCCAACGCGGCTCCGGTGGGGACGTTCTGGTCGCCGGCCCACAGCCGCAGCACCCGGCGGAACTCCTCGTTGCGGTCGAGGATGTCGGCGAGCTGGGCCACCGACAACACCGTGGGCCGGCCCTCGCGGTCATACCACAGGGCGCGGTCCTCGACGCGGTCCAGCAGCCAATCCTTCAGTGCGGCCTGCACCTGCTTGTCCCACGGCTCCATCGCCCAGCGCCGCTTGTACTCCGGCCGCTCCAGCAGGCGGATGTGCGGATTGGAGTCGATGGCATCCAGGCGGCGCTGCAGCAGGTCGCGGTAGTCGGCGGGCAGGTGCTGGGGGATCTCGGTGACTGGCGTGGAGCCGTGCCGCTCGAACCATGCGGTCTCCTCGCCGTCTTTCATGCGCCGCGCCAGGGCGATCTCGAAAGCCCGTTCGCCAAGAGCGATTTCGGGGACATCGCCGCCATAGGTGAGGTCGTTGTCGATCAGCCCGTAGATGCGGTAGTACTCCCAGTCGAGTTCCTCTTGGTGGGCGATCATCAGCCCGCGAAGCCGGGCGAACTCCGACCGCGCCGCTTCCAGCACGGCGTGGGCGGGCGTCTGCCGCGCGGCGACCTCCACAGGGGTCTGCTGTTGTTGTGCTTGCGCGAGGTCATCCAGCAACTTGGCGCGCTCCAGCGGTGTGGTGGCGGGCAGCGGAAAGTCTTTGAGGGTGGTGCCGGTGAACTCGTATCGTGGCTCCCAGTCCTCGTCGCCGATCCCCCCGCCGATACCGCCGTTGCCCTTGTTATGGCTGTTTTGTTTGAGCCAGAAGCAAGCCACCGATGAGTTCAGCACACCCAGCAGTCGGAGGTGATCCTCGACTGTGGCGCTCGCGGGCAGCTTGATCACCGGGGCTGACTGCTTGAAGACCTTCCCGCCGTGGTCGAGCACGAAGTGGTTGTGCGTCGCGACGAACGCGAAGGTGATGGAGAGGGGCGAGGCACCAGCGTCGATCGGGAGTTGATGCCACTCATGCCAGGCGCGCCCATCGGAGAAGTACGTCCCACGAGAGAACGTCGCGCGATTACCAAGCTCGGTTCGTACGCGCCATAACCGCTTGCACTCGTCGGGAAACGATTCGAGGCTGAGCAGCTGATGGCCGTCGTCGTAGGGAAAGAAAGCACGGATGACTGCCGTGGCGGTGTAGTCGCGAACGTCATCACCTTGAATCAACAGTGGATATACCTGGTTATCGAAGCGTCCGCTCGCGAAGAGTGCAGATGGAATCGAGAAGGCATCGTCTGCGCCCATGACACCGAAGAAGCCAATGCGCATTATCAGAGAACCGAGCACATCGGAGCCGGCGTCTTCGATCGCCTTTGATAGCTCAACGGCGCCGCCACCCGAGAGACTCCACGGATGGGGGCCGAAGCCGCTTCGCGGCACATCGGCAACGGAAACGTACGCGTCCTCATGGCCTGGCTGATCGACGTGCTCGACAATCGTCGACCAGACAAGGCCCTTCGCGGCATCGGCTGGACGGCCCGGCTCGCCGCGGATTCCCAGGACCGCGCGAATGGTCTCGGTCGACGGGCGTTGGTTGCGGCCGACCAGGATTGCGGTCGGTGTTCCGTGTCCGGGGATATAGGCACCAGAAGTGTCTATGACGACTCGAAGATCAACCGTGGGCAGGAACTCCTCGATCAGCTTGGAACCGAACTCCCGCTTCATGAACGAGTTCGACGTGATCTGGCCGACCCACCCCGCTGGTCGTTCACGGCCCGACGAATATGCAAGCCGGAAGAACAGTTCCATGAACGGAACTGTGAGCGCGTACTTCCGATGCGGCGTCTGATACAGCTGCCGGTACGTCGTGTTGAGCGCTGCGTCTTTTACCGTGATGTACGGCGGGTTACCGACGACGACGTCGTGCTCGCGCTGCAGGATCTCCTTCAGCGCATCGGCGTTCTCGGTCGAATCGGCACGAATCACGGGGCCCGCCAACAGATCTTCCGGAAGTAACTGCTGATTGGCTCCCCACAACAGACTGTCCCCGGCGGCCAGGTGCGGCGTGTATCGGATCTTCTCTTCGATGCTGGTATCCCCCGCCGCGTGCAGCGCCGCCACCAGCAGCCGGAACCGCGCGATCGCCACCGCGAACGGGTTGATGTCCACGCCGTACACCCCATCGAGCGCCTTCTCGACCAGTTCGCGGGCGCCGAGGCCGGGCGCGTGGCGCTGCCAGCGCTCGTGCAGGCGCCGGAACGCGCCGAGCAGGAAATGCCCCGAACCGCAGGTCGGGTCGATCACGGTGAACCCCTCCAGCGGCCGGTCCGCCAGCGCCGGCTCCATCGTCTGATCGAGGATGAACTCCTCGACGAACTCCGGGGTCTGCAGCAGCGCGTAGGTCTTCTTCGCGTGCTCGGACAGGTCTTGGTACACGTCGCCGAGGAACCGGGTGTCCACCCCGGCGAACGGATACAGCGGCTCACCCGTCGCGCTCTGCTGCCACCAGAACTCCAGCAGCGTCCGCGCCGCATCACCCGACGGTGCGACCAGGTGCAGTGGCGAATACTCGTCCACCAATCCCTTTGTCGCAGTGAACTTCCCGAAGTATGCGATGATCTGCTGCAGCCATTCACGATCAGTGTGCTCGGGATGCTGCTGGAAATATGAACGTCGCGCATCCAGCGCGTGGCCGCGTTCGTCACCGGTGGCACCGCCGACCCAGCGGGGCGTCACCAGGGCGTTGTCCTCGCAGTAGCGCGCGAACACCGTCACCAGCACCCACGCCACCGCCGCCTGCGTCACCCGATCGTTGCGCCACTGCTGCCACGACGACGCCGTGCGCTGCGCCGCGAATGCCGCGTCGTAGTCCCGTTTCCACGCCTCGTACACGCCCGGCTGACGCAGGTCGTGATCGTCGCCGTCGACCCGCGCCCGCAAGTCGGCTTCCAGCTCCGACACCTGGCGCCGCAGCGCAGCCACCAGATCCGCTGCA
The DNA here is from genome assembly GCF_009936235.1 of Mycobacterium xenopi. NCBI lineage: Bacteria > Bacillati > Actinomycetota > Actinomycetes > Mycobacteriales > Mycobacteriaceae > Mycobacterium > Mycobacterium xenopi. The sequence goes on from NZ_AP022314.1 coordinate 2,823,025, forward strand.
GCCCAAGTCATTTCCGACGATCCCCTATCGCCAGTGAAGAACGCCGTGCCGGCTTGTCACTCACATCTTCTCCCTCATTCGGTCTCACGAGGATGCCCAGGCCCCGCGTGGCGCAGCCACAACGTGCGCTTTTCGACATCGACGAGGTACCAGATCCTTCCGCCGCCGGTCACTTCGTATTGCCACTGCTCCATCTCCACCCCGCCGTGCATGCCCGACGCCAGCCGACCCTTCAGCCGATGATGGCGCGGGGTTGGCGCAGGACTTTGCGGGCGGCTGCGCAACTCGTTCCACGCAGTCGCGGTGTTCGCAGCGGCTTGCTGGCACAGCGATTCCCATCCCTTGACCGCCTCGCTGGTCGCGAAGCGCAACTCCCACTGCCCCCGCACAGCCGGCGGTGCGACACGATCTCCCCGTTTCGGACTCACTCAGGCGGCGGCACCCTTCCGTAGTCGCCGTCGCTCGGCGCGGCCAGCACCGCCGCCAACTCCGGATCGGCGAGTACCTCCGCGGTGTGCCGCCAACTCTCGATCACCTGAGCCACCGGCACCGGGTTGTCGATCGAGTCCGCGGCCCGCATCGTCGCCACCAACTCGTCGACGAACTCGTGGACCTCCTCCTGCGACAAGAACGCCACCCACGGGAACGCATCCGGCAAAGCCTCGGTCACCAGGTCACGCGCCCCGCGGCCATGCTGCATCATCGCCACGAACAGCCGAGACGTCGCCGACGCCGCCTCCCGTTGCTGAGCAGCCCGCGAGGCCGTGATCAGGACCAGATCCTCGGCGTCGCGCCGGCGCACCCGCAGGGGGCGACCCGCCGAACGGCGCAGCCAACGCTCGACAGTTGCCTTGCCCTTCAGCTGCAAGTCAGAAAACGACACCTCGTCCATGACATTAAAACTACTTCTAAAGTATTTCCTTGTCGAGGTCGGTGGCGCGTGACCGGGTGCTTTCTCAGCCGTGTATTGCATCCGCCTCCTCCCGCCACACGAGGAACTGCCCGGGCGAGCCCAGCTGAATCGGCTTGCGGTCCACCAGCGCTCCGGTCTGCCCACGTAGCTGAGGGAGCAGCACCCAAACCGGACGCCGCCGCGGCGCCGACAGGTCGCTGAGCGTGGCGAGAATGTCGAGATGCCCGTAGCGGGCCAGCGGCGACACCTCGGTGAGGATCAGCGGTTCGGCCCGGCTGGGGCCGTCGAACACCGACGCACGCAGCTCTTCGGTCAACTGAGGCACCACCCGGTCGATCACCGCGCGCAACCCGCGTGCGTCGCGGCTGCCTGGCTCCGCTGCGTCGGCGCTGCGAATCAGATTCCACGACACGCCCTGCCGCTCGGCCAGTTCCCGCATCGCGGCGATCAGACGCGTCGTCACGTCGAGCACCTCACCGTCGTAGGCAGCGGCGAGTTCGCGCGCCACCCGCTCGTGCTCGCCGGGCCGATCCGTCTGAATGGGCACACCGACCGCGAGGAATCCATGCTCGTCGATGCAGCGTCGCAGCGCCGCGCGGTGGTCCGCCCGTTGCAGCGCCTCTGCATCGAGGCCACCGGAGCCCGGCACCTGGGTCGGTGTGTGGGTGTGCATGGTGGTGGCGCTGGGCGGTTCGGGAACCCGGAAGCGGTAGGCATCGCCGTCCCACTCGAGGTCCAGTCCGGTCTGCGCGATCAGGGTGTCCAGATGCGGCCGCAGCGGAACTCGGTCCAGCTCGGGGAAGCGGGCGGTGACGCGGCTACGGACCTGCGACGGCGACAGCCGCTCGGACTGCGCCAGCCCCGTCAGCGCCACCCGCACCGCGGCCGCGGGCGGCATGCTGCGGTTGTGCAGCTCGCCGCGGCCCGACACCGCGGCATGGCGGGAGATGGCCGCGGCCAGCCGCACCAGCCGCCCATCCGCCGGCAACGGGATCTGCGCGTCAGTGTCATAGACGGCTCGGTAGCCGTCGAGGAACGCCGCCCTCAGTTCCCTGGCCGCCGTCGACGCGGGCACCAGGGCGGCGACATCGGCGGTGACCAGCTTGTCGGCCCGCTCCCCCGCAGCTTCGGCGGCGGCGAGCAGCATCTCGTCCTCTGCCAGCAGCGCCAGCCGCCGACCATGCCGTCGTCGCACGAACTCCATTGTCCCCGAAGCGGTTTCGTGCTCACTGAGCCGGTCCAGCGCCGCGCGCAGTAGGCCACCGGCCGTGCGGTCGTGCGCCGACCAGTCGGCCAAGGTGACGTCGGACTGCGGCAGCCGCGCGCGGATCTCGGCGGTCAGCGTGCTCACCGCGGCGACCCCACCGAAATCGGTGACCACCTGCTTGGCGATCTCGGTGATCGCGTCGAGCAATTCCCGGGCGTCGGTGTTCTTCGCCCAGTCGTCCTGCAGTTCCTTGAGCACCTGGATGCCGCGCGGAGTTGTCTTGCCCAGCTTTTCGGCCAGTTCGGCGCTGCTCGCGAACGCGTCCAGCCCCGGCGTGACACCCAGGATCAGCTCGGCGGCCCGCCTGCGGGTGGTGGCTGCCCGCGGTGCCGATACCGCCGACATCAACAATCCCACCGCGTCGTCGAGACCCATCAGTTGATCGGAGACGGTGCGCTGCTTGCCCAGCCGCTTGGTCCACTCTTGGTAGCGGGTGCGGATCTCTCTGCGGGTGTCCTTGGCCTCCCTGGCGACCAGCCTGTTGAGCGGGGTGGAGTCCAGCGCCAACAGCTCGCCGACGGTGGCGACCTGCGCGGTGGCCAACGCCGACACCGCCCGGGCGCTCAACCCCGCCGCGGCCAGCGGCGTCGACACGTCCGCCCGCGCGGCGGCCGAATCGCTTTCCTGCGGCGCGGTTTCGGTGTCGACGGCGCTGAAGATGGCGCGCCAGGCGCGCAGCATGTCCTCGGCGGTGTCGGGCCGTTTAGCCGCGTCGCGGGACAGCGCGGTGGTGAAGAACGCGACCATCGCCGCGGCGGCGGTCGGCTCGAACATGTCGGGAGTCAGCGTGATGTCGTCATCGACGGTGGCCGGGTTGGCGTTCGGGTTGGGCCCGTACCGGGGGCTCTTGCCGGTCGCCATCTCGAACAGCACCACCGCGGCGCCGTAGCGTTCGGCCGCGGTGTCGTACTGGCGGCGCCCACCAGTGCCCAGGAACGGGTCCAAGTACGGCGGGGTGCCGGCCTCGATGTTCTTGGGATCGACGCCGGCCATCGAGAAGTCGAAGATCACCAGATGCGAGTCGGCGCGTGAACTCGACTGGTAGACACCGAGATTCGCAGGTTTGATGTCGCGGTGCATCACCCCGTTGCGTTCCAGCGCCACCAGTGCCGTCAGCAGGTCGGTGCCCCACCGCTCCAGCACGTCAATAGACAAGCGGCCGCGGTTGTTGAGTTCCTCAGCCAGCGTGGTGCGCCCGGCGTACTTCAGCAGCAGCGCGGTGCGCCCACCGACTTCGACGACGCCGTGCAAGGTGACGATGCGGTCGTCGTTTTCGAATCGGCCCAAGATCTGCGCCTCGGCACGCAACCGCTCGGCGGCGTCGGCGTCCTTAGCCACCTTCAACACCCGTTCGGCGCCGCCCACCTGATGGTCGGCGACCAGGATGCCCACTGCCGTCGACCCGGCACCGAGCTTGCGGCGGTACGTGAACCGTCCGGCCAGCTCGGTTCCCGGCCCGGCTTCCAGCGGATCGGTGCCCGTCGCCTTGCCGAGCACGTCCTCGCGCGCAGCCGCGAGCCGTTCGAGAAACTCGGCCACGTCGGCGATGCGCTCGTCAGGCTTGGGGTTGGTGGCGTCGAGCACCAACTGGCGCAGCGAGGATCGGACCTGGGGCATCTCCGCGGCCAGATCCAGGCCGTGGTCGCGGCGGAGCCGGTCCATCAACTCGCCGCGTTCGGTGGCCGGTGACCGGCCGCCGGTCAGCACGTAGAACGCCAGGGCGCCCAGCCCGAAGACGTCGATGCGCGCCGGGTCTGCCGGGCGCGGGCCTTCCGGGGCGGCGAACAGCCGGGCCATGTCGCTGGGCGCAGCGGCCATCAGCGACAGCGAGCCGCTCGACAGGCGGCTCACCGCGGTGTCGGGGTTGGCGGGCAGCACGCCGGCGCTGTCCCAGTCGGTGACCTGCGGCAGCAGTTCGTCGCGTTCGCGGATCGCCACCGAACGCGGGTTGAGGCCACGGTGCACCACGCGGTTGCGGTGGGCGTAGTTGACGATGTCGGCCAGCCGACCAATCAGGTCCAGCTGTTGTTCCAACGACAGGTTCTTGTGGTCGGCCAGCCAAAGGTCAAGCGGCACATCACCTTTAGGTTGAGGAAACACCAGCCCGATCCCCAGTTCAGGCTCGTTGACAAGGTCTTCGGGGACCTGCAGCCCGTCGTAACGCAGCCGGGACAGCAGGTGGAACTCGTGGGTGACGGCCTGCTTGCGGGCGTGGCTGTCGGCCTTGGTCACGCCCTCACCGATGGTGTAGAAGCGGATGCGGGCGTGCCGTTCGGTGTCGACATGGTGAAATGCCGGCCAGTCCTGCCAACCGTCACCGTCGGCGAGGGGCTGCTCGTCGATGATCCACGACCCGACCTCGCGCTGGCGCCGCGGCGCCAGACCGATCGCCTTCATCAGCCCGTGGATGATCAAGCTGTTCTTCTCGCTGACCGGCTCTCGTCGGGCCGGGGCCAGCAGCCGTTCGGATATGCCGGGCAGGCCGGTCTTGTGGCTGAGCCCGTCCAGCCCGTACAGGTTGATCTTCGAGCTTTCCGGCAGCTCGCAGGTGAACTCCGGGTGGTGCAGAAACACCAGCTCCTGCACGTACGGGATGATGCCCGGGTCGTAGCCCGCCTTCTGCCGGAGTGTGTCTGTGAGCAGCGACTTGAAGTACTGGGCCTTGCGGCGGGTCAGCAGCAGGGGCGAGTCCTCCGCCCGCTGCCCGTTGCGCATCCACACGTGATCGTTGCCACGCAGGGTGCCCGCGTAATGCTTGAGCTCGATGAGATAGAGCGTGTCTCGGGCAAGCACCAGCAGATCGACCTCGTGCCAGCGGCCGCGATTGTCGCGGAATTCGAAATTCGCCCAGGCGCGAAACGGCGCCGCGTCGGGAAGAATCCGCTTGATGGCATCGAGCCCCTGCTGCTCGTGGGCGAATTGCGACTCGGCGATCTGGACCCAACGGCCATCCTTCACCGGTTGGGCACCTCCTCGTCGCTGTGAGCCGGTTTGCTGTCAGCAGTATCGGCTACGACACCGACAATTTTGGGCGAACCACGTGCCGCTCGGCGAGCCGGGTCTCGGCCCCACTAGTGCGCGGCCGCATCCCAAGAGCGGCCATAGCCCACCGACACCTCCAGCGGCACGTCCAGCGGATAGGCGCTGCCCATTTTGTCGCGCACCAACGCCTCGAGTTGCTCCCGCTCGCCGGGAGCCACTTCGAACAACAGTTCGTCATGCACCTGCAGCAGCATGCGCGACTTGAGCCCGGCCGCTTTGAGCGCCTTGTCGACCTCGATCATCGCGACCTTGATGATGTCGGCCGCGCTGCCCTGGATCGGCGCGTTGAGCGCGGCACGCTCCGCGGCCTCGCGCACCTGCCGGTTGCTGCTGTCCAGCTCGGGCAGGTAGCGCCGCCGCCCAGCACGGTCGAGGTGTAGCCGTCCTTGCGGGCCTGCTCGACGACGGCGCGCAGGTAGTCGCGCACGCCGCCGAAGCGGGCGAAGTAGGCGTCCATCTGCTCCTTGGCTTCCTCGGTGGAGATCTTCAGCTGCTGCGATAGCCCATAGGCGCTCAGCCCGTAGGCCAGCCCGTAGGACATCGCCTTGACCCGGCGCCGCAGTTCGGGTGTCACTTCGTCGATCGGCACGCCAAAAGCCCGGGATGCCACGAACGAGTGGAGGTCCTCGCCGGTGTTGAACGCTTCGATGAGCCCTTCGTCGCGCGACAGGTGCGCCATGATCCGCATCTCGATCTGGCTGTAGTCGGCGGTCATCAGCTCGGCGTAACCCTTGCCGACGACGAACGCGTCGCGGATCTGGCGGCCGGCCTCGGTGCGGATCGGGATGTTCTGCAGGTTGGGCTCGGTCGACGACAACCGCCCGGTGGCGGCGATGGTCTGGTTGTACGTGGTATGAATCCGGCCATCTGCGCTCACCGCATTCAGCAGCCCGTCGACGGTGACCTTCAGCCGGGTGGCATCACGGTGGGCGAGCAGATGCTCCAGGAACGGGTGCGCGGTCTTGTCGAACAGCGACTGCAGCGCGTCGGCGTCGGTGGTGTATCCGGTTTTGGTGCGTTTGGTCTTCGGCATGCCCAGCTCGTCGAACAGCACAACCTGCAGCTGCTTGGGTGAGCCCAGGTTGATCTGCTTGCCGATCACCGCGTAGGCGGCCTCAGCGGCGTCGCGGACCTGGTCGCCGAATTGGCTTTGCAGCTCGCTCAGCAGCTCCAAGTCCACGGCGATACCGGCGGCCTCCATGCCCGCCAGCACCGCTTGGACCGGCAACTCCATTTCGGCCAGCAACGACTGGGAGTCGATGCGGGCAAGCTCGACGTCCAGCGCGTCGGCGAGGTCGGCCACCGCGCGGGCCCGCAGAATCGTGGTTTGCACCGCCTGGTCGTCGACGCCATCGGTATCGTCGAGAAGCGAAAGCTGTTGCTGCTCAGGGGTTTCAGCGCGCAACTCCCGGCGCAGGTAGCGCAGCGACAGGTCGTCGAGAGCGAAGCTGCGCTGCCCGGGCCGCACCAGGTAAGCGGCCAGCGCGGTGTCAGAGGTGACACCGCCCAACGTCCAGCCGCGCCCGGCCAGGTCGTGGATGGCCTGCTTGGCCTCGTGCAACGCCTTGGGTTTGTCGGGGTCGGCGAGCCAGGCCGCCAACGCAGCGTCGTCGGCAGGGGTCACCGTGGCGGTGTCGATGTAGCCGCCCTCACCGTCGGCAGCGGCGATGGCCAGCGCGGTGGCCTGACCCCCGTAGGGCAGGTGGGTGCCCACGACCGCCAGCCCGCAGCGCCGGCCATCTCCGGCGTGTGCGGCCAGCCACTGCCCGACGGTGCCCGGCTCCAGCGCGCCGCCGCGCACGTCGAACCCCGCGTCGACTTCGGGCTCGACGGCTGCCAGCGTCTCGAACAGCCGGTCGCGCAGCACCCGGAACTCCAAGTGGTCGAACAGCCGGTGGATCTGATCCCGGTCCCAGGGCTGCAGCCGCAGCGTGTCGGGGGTTTGGGCCAGCGGCACGTCGCGGATGAGCTCGGTGAGTTCCCGGTTGCGCACCACGCTGGCCAGGTGTGCCCGCAGCGCGTCGCCGACTTTGCCTTTGACCGTGTCGACGTTGTCGACCAGTCCTTCCAGTGAGCCGTACTCGGCGATCCACTTGGCGGCGGTCTTTTCGCCCACGCCCGGGATGCCGGGCAGGTTGTCGCTGGGGTCGCCGCGCAGCGCGGCGAAGTCCGGGTACTGCTTGGGGGTCAGCCCGTATTTGTCGACGACGGCCTCCGGGGTGAAGCGGGTGAGGTCGCTGACGCCCTTGCGCGGGTAGAGGACGGTGACGTCGTCGCTGACCAGCTGCAGCGCGTCGCGGTCGCCGGTGACCACCAGCACCCGGTAGCCCTCTTTCTCGGCTTGGGTGGCCAGCGTCGCGATGATGTCGTCGGCTTCGAAACCCGGTTCGGCGAGCACGGTGATGCCCAGTGCGGCAAGGACTTCCTTGGTGATGTCGATCTGGCCGTGAAACTCGTCGGGGGCCGAGGTCCGGTTGGCCTTGTATTCCGGGTAGCGGTCGGCGCGAAATGTCTCCCGCGACACGTCGAACGCGGCGGCCACATGCGTCGGCTGTTCGTCGCGCAGCAGGTTGATCAGCATCGCGGTAAACCCGTAGACCGCGTTGGTGGTCAGCCCGCCGGCGGTCTTGAAATTCTCCGCGGGCAGTGCGTAAAACGCCCGGAACGCCAGCGAATTGCCGTCCAACAGCAGCAGTGTCGGCTTGTCTCCGTTTGCAGTCGGGGCTTCCGCCGGCGCGGTGGCCGCGGCTTTGGCTGGGCTCACGGCCCTACTCTATGCATCCGGTCGGACAGCGGCGCCAAACTGCAACACGTTTCAGTTTTGCCCCGGTTGTCGGTAGGCTGGCCGCGTGCCAGCAACAACCCGCCAGCAGCCGGCGATCGAGGGATGGTTCGCCACCGACGAGGCCGGTGTGCCGCATCTGATCGGCAGCAAGTGTCCGCGATGCGGCACCTACGTGTTCCCGCCGCGCCCCAACACCTGCCCCAATCCCGCCTGCGACGGGGACCAGCTGGACGCGGTCCCGTTGTCGCGACGCGGCACGCTGTGGAGCTACACCGAAAACCGCTACGCACCCCCGCCGCCCTATCCGGCCACGGACCCGTTCGAACCGTTCGCTGTTGCCGCGGTCGAGCTGGCCGACGAGGGCTTGATCGTGCTCGGCAAGGTGGCCGACGGCACGCTGGCCGCCGACCTGACGATCGGCATGGAGATGGAGCTGACCACCATGCCGCTGTTCACCGACGACAAGGGTGTGGAGCGCATCGTCTACGGCTGGAGGATCGCGTGACTACACCTGAGCCGCTGTACATCCTCGGCGCCGGGATGCACCCGTGGGGCAAGTGGGGCAACGACTTCACCGAGTACGGTGTCGCGGCCGCGCGGGCGGCGCTGGGCGAGGCCGGCCTGCAATGGCGTCAGATTCAGTTGGTGGCCGGCGCGGACACCATCCGCAACGGGTATCCCGGTTTTGTCGCCGGTGCGACCTTCGCGCAGAAGCTGGGCTGGAACGGCGTCCCAGTCAGCTCGAGCTACGCGGCCTGCGCCAGCGGATCGCAGGCGCTGCAGAGCGCGCGCGCCCAAATCTTGGCCGGTTTCTGCGACGTGGCGCTGGTCATCGGCGCGGACACCACTCCCAAAGGGTTTTTCGCGCCGGTCGGCGGTGAACGCAAGAACGACCCGGACTGGCAGCGATTCCACTTGATCGGGGCGACCAACCCGGTGTATTTCGCGCTGCTGGCTCGCCGGCGCATGGACCTCTACGGAGCCACCGCGGAGGATTTCGCGCAGGTGAAGGTCAAAAACGCGCGGCATGGACTGCAGAACCCCAACGCCCGCTACCGCAAGGAGGTTTCCCTCGCCGACGTGCTGGCCAGCCCGGTGGTGGCCGATCCGCTGCGGTTGCTCGACATCTGCGCCACCTCCGACGGCGCCGCGGCGCTGGTGGTGGCCAGCGCGAAATTCACCCGCGAACACCTCGGTTCGCTGCGCGGTGTGCCAGCGGTGCGCGCGGTCAGCACCGTCACCCCGCGCTATCCGCAGCACTTGCCCGAACTGCCCGATATCGCAACGGATTCCACTGCGGTGGTGCCTGCGCCGCAGCGGGTGTTCAAGGATCAGATCGTCGATGCCGCCTACGCCGAAGCCGGCATCGGGCCCGAAGACTTGAGCCTGGCCGAGGTCTACGATTTGTCGACCGCGCTGGAGCTTGACTGGTACGAACACCTGGGGTTGTGTCCCAAGGGCGAAGCCGAGGCGCTGCTGCGCAGCGGGGCGACGGCGATCGGCGGCCGGATCCCGGTCAACCCGTCGGGTGGGCTGGCCTGCTTCGGTGAAGCGATTCCAGCCCAAGCCATCGCGCAGGTCTGCGAGCTCACCTGGCAGCTGCGCGGCCAGGCCACCGGTCGCCAGGTCGAGGGCGCCACCGTCGGGATCACCGCCAACCAGGGCCTGTTCGGGCACGGCTCCTCGGTGATCGTGGCCCGCTAAGTGCGGGTGAGCAGACGTAAAACGGGCTGTTTCACGTCTGCTCGCGCGTCGGGTCGAGGGTTTCGAGCACCACTTCGGCGACGCGTTTCATGGTGGTGCGCCGATCCATCGCCGCGCGCTGGATCCACTTGAACGCCTCCGGCTCGGTCATGCCCTGTTTGGTCTGCAGCAGACCCTTGGCCCGTTCGATGAGCTTGCGGGTCTCCAACCGGTCGGCGAGCGTCGCCACTTCGCGTTCCAGTGCGGTGATCTCGCTGAACCGACTGACGGCCAGCTCGATGGCCGGAATGAGGTCACTGACGGTAAACGGTTTCACCAGGTAGGCCATCGCGCCCGCGTCGCGGGCCCGCTCGACCAGGTCGCGCTGGCTGAACGCGGTCAGCACCACTATCGGCGCGATCCGCTTGCTGGCGATCTCCGATGCGGCGTCGATTCCGTCGCGGCGCGGCATCTTCACGTCCATGATCACCAAGTCGGGCTTGAGCCGCTCGGCCAGTTCGACGGCCTCCTGCCCGTCGCCGGCCTCACCGACGATGTCGTAGCCCTCCTCGCGCAGCATTTCGGCCAGGTCCATCCGGATGAGTGCCTCGTCCTCGGCGATCAGAACCCGGCGCGGGCTGGCAGCGTCGACGTCGGTCGTGGAGCCGGTCATGACGACATTGTGTCGCGGACGGCGGCCACCAGCGACCGCGGGGTTGTGACACCGTCCCACCGCACGCATCCTCTATGGTGGGAGGCCGGAAACCGGCACGCCCTCGTATCCCAACTGGCAGAGGAAGCGGACTCAAAACCCGTACAGTGTGGGTTCGAATCCCACCGAGGGCACCAATGCTGTTCACCATCGGCCACGGCGCGAAAACAGCCGAGCAGCTCACCACGGCGCTCCGTCAACACGGCATCGAGCTGCTGGTCGACGTGCGAAGCTTTCCCGGGTCGCGCCGCAACCCCGATGTGTCCAAGCAAGCCATGCCGAAGTGGCTGCGCGACGCGGGCATCGGTTACCGGCACGAGCCCGAACTGGGCGGCAGGCGCAAACCGCCGGATGACCCGTTGCCCAGCGACCACTGGTGGGATAACGAGCAGTTCGCCAACTACGCCGCTCATACCCGCACCCCGGGATTTCACGCGGCGTACCGGCGGCTGTTGCGCGACGCCGACACCTGCAACGTCGCCATCATGTGCGGCGAACCGGTGTGGTGGCGTTGCCACCGGCGCATCATCGCTGATCTGGCCACCCGTGACGGCTATCCGGTGCACCACATCATGCCCAACGGGTCATTGTCAGAACACCCCATGTCTGAGTGGCTTGCCGGAGACCGGCCGGACAACTCTTGACAACGTATTTCTGGAATGACCAGCTCACCGGTAGGCTTTCGGCGTGGCCGCCAAGGCCAGAGGCGCCCCACGGTCAGAAACGGCCGATTCGTCGCGAACATCGTGCTGTGTCGCAACAGTGCGGGCACAGCCACGTGCCCGCAGCCAGCACTACGCCGACAGCGCGTCCCGACGCCGCCGGGTGCTCAACATCAACTCCGCGATGGCGGTACTGGTATGTGCGAGCTACGCCATTGTCGGACTTGCGGTCGGACACCCGGTGTGGCGGACTCAGCTGGTCAACCTGCTGGCCGCTGCTGTGTTCGCCGCGGTGCCGTTACTGCATCGCTTTGGCGAACTTGTTGCGCCGCTTACCTTTATCTGCACCGCTTACCTTGCGATCTTCGTCATCTGCTGGAACGTCGGCACTGGCTCGGGGCTGCAGTTCTTCTTCCTGGTGACAGCGTGCCTGGTGGTGTTGCAGCTCGGCATCGAACACATCGCGTTGGCCGCGACGCTGGCGGCGATCGCCGCCGCCCTGGTGATCGCGTTGGAGTTCCTCGTCCCGCGCAACACCGGATTGCAGCCGGCGTGGGCCCAGTCGATGGGCTTCGTCATCGCCGCCGTCTCCGCGTGCGTGATGGTGGTCGTGACCATGTGGTACGCGCTGCGCGAAATCGCCCGCGCCGAAGCCGTGATGGAAGTCGAATACGACCGGTCCGAGGCGCTGTTGGCCAACATCATGCCGGCCAGCATCGCGGCCCGGCTCAAAAATCCGGCCCACAACATCATCGCCGACAAGTACGACGAGGCCTCGGTGCTGTTCGCCGACATCGCCGGCTTCACCGAACGGGCCAGCAGCATCGATTCGACCGAGCTGATCCAGTTCCTGGACCGCCTCTACACCGAGTTCGACGCGCTCGTCGACAAACACGGGCTGGAGAAAATCAAAGTCAGCGGCGACTCCTACATGGTGGTCAGCGGGGTGCCGTGGCCGCGCCACGATCATGTCCAGGCGCTGGCGGATCTCGCGCTGGACATGGCCGACGCCGCCGCCGAACTCAAAGACCCGCATGGGCGTGCGCTGCCGCTGCGCATCGGCCTGGCCACCGGGCCGGTCGTCGCCGGGGTGGTGGGATCGCGCCGTTTCTTCTACGACGTGTGGGGCGACGCCGTCAACGTCGCGTCCCGGATGGAGTCCACTGACCCCGAGGGCAGGATCCAAGTGCCTCAGGAGGTCTACGAACGGCTGAAAGACGACTTTGTGCTGGAGGAACGCGGGGATGTCGAGGTCAAGGGCAAAGGCGTCATGCACACTTGGTATCTCGTCGGCCGCAAGCCCGGGGCGCGGTCGGGTCGCCTGCATAGTGGCGCACCGCAAATCGCCGGCGTCTGACGCCTGCCCCAAACGCCGCACCCAGCTCGCGCGATATGGGACACTGCGCTGATGGAACCCACTTCTGTCCCAAGCTTATTGCCGCATCTGTGGAAGTCGACGCTGGTTTCCGGGATTCTGGCGCTGGCCCTCGGCATCCTGGTATTGGTTTGGCCGGGGATAACCATTCTGGTCGCAGCCATTGCCTTCGGCGCCTATCTGTTGGTCACCGGCATCGCGCAGGTCATCTTCGCCTTCAGCCTGCACGTGTCAGCCGGTGGCCGCGTGCTGCTCTTCATTAGCGGTGCCGCATCGCTGGTGCTGGCCGTGCTAGCCTTCCGGCACTTCGGCAACGACCCGCTGATCGCAATCCTGTTGCTGGCGATCTGGATTGGCGTCGGCTTCATCTTCCGCGGTGTGGCAACGTCGATCTCGGCGATCAGCGACCCCAACCTGCCTGGGCGAGGCTGGGCGATCTTCCTCGGTGTGGTCAGCCTGCTTGCCGGCATCGTGATGATCGCCTCGCCGTTCGAATCGCTCGCGATACTGACGCTGATCGTAGGCATCTGGCTGGTGGTCATCGGCGTGTTCGAGATCGTGTCGTCGTTCGGCATCCGCAGCGCATCCAAAGCGCTGGACAACGCGCTGTCGGGGGGAACCGGCGCGACGCCGCCGGCCGGCGGACCTTAGCGGCACACCCCCACCAGCTATGTACTACACTCTGTCGTAGTACTTGATCCGCGGTTCGGGGAGCTGTCATGGCGAGGCGAGCGTCCTGAGCACCGGCCGACGTGCGCCCCTGGACCCGCGGCTGTGGCGGGCTTCGAGCGCGCTGCGCCGTTTCCTGGTCGCTACCGTGGGCTGTGGTGTGGTGATCGCCGCCTGCGCACTCGCCTCGGCGATTGTGCTGGCCCACGTCGTGGCCGGAATCATCACCGAACCGTCCCCTCGAAGCCTGCGGCAGTGGACGTCGGCCTTGTCAATCCTGTTGATGCTGTGGACGATTCGCACGCTGGCGCATTGGCTGCAGGCAAGGCTGGGCCAACGCGGTGCCAGCGCGGTGATCGCCGACCTTCGTGCGCAGGTGTTGACCGCGGTGACGGCGCAGGCGCCGAGACGGCTGGCGACGCAGCGCGAGGCCGCCGCTGCGGTGGTAACCCGCGGTCTGGATGGATTACGGCCATACTTCACCGGATATCTGCCGGCGTTGCTGCTTGCCGCCGTCCTGACCCCGGCCACCGTCGTAGTGATGGCGGTCGACGACCTGAAGTCGGCCGCGATCGCGTTGGTGACGTTGCCGCTCATTCCGGTGTTCATGGTGTTGATCGGCGTGGCGACCGCTCAGCGATCCGCTGCGGCGCTGGCCGCCATGACGACGCTGCAGGCCAAGCTATTGGACCTGATCGCCGGGATTCCCACGCTGCGGGCGTTGGGCCGTGCCGCCGGCCCGGAACAACGCATCGCCGAATTGGCTGCCGCACACCGACGTTCGGCTATGGCGACGCTGCGCATCGCGTTCTTGTCAGCATTGGTGCTCGAACTGCTGGCCACGCTGGGCGTCGCGTTGATCGCCGTCGGTGTCGGTCTGCGCCTGGTGTTCGGGCAGATCAGTCTTGCCGCCGGTTTGACGGCCTTGTTGCTGGCCCCCGACCTGTACTGGCCGCTGCGGCGTATCGGCGTGGAATTTCATGCCGCCCAGGACGGCAGGACCGCGGCCGATAAAGCCTTCGCGCTCATCCAACCGCCGCCGAGGAGCCGGCCCGGACGGCGAATCGGCGGCGCGCAGGGCGCGACGATTCGAGTCGAGAACCTCAGCGTCGACGGCCGCGACGGCGCCGCACCACGGAATCTCGACGTGGTGCTCGAACCGGCGCAGGTCACGGTACTGACCGGTCGAAACGGGGCGGGCAAAACCACCGCGCTGCAGGTCATCGCCGGGCTCATCGCACCGAGCACCGGCAAGGTGACCGTGGCGGGAATCGACATCGCCGAGCTCGAGCCGGCCAGCTGGTGGCGGCAGCTGTCGTGGCTACCGCAACGCCCGGTGCTGCTGCCCGGCACGGTCGTCGACAACTTGAACCTCTTCGGCGAGCTGACCGACCCTGACACAGTCTGCCGTGCAGTGCAATTCGACAGTGTGGTGGCAAAGCTGCCCGACGGGTTGCAGACCGTCCTGGGACGCGACGGGGTGGGATTGTCGCTAGGAGAACGTCAACGCTTGGCTTTGGCGCGCGCGCTCGGATCGCCGGCGCCCGTGCTGTTGTTGGACGAGCCGACCGCACACCTCGACGCCGACTCCGAGGCCCGGGTTTTGCGTGCCGTCGTCGAGCGGGCGCGGGCAGGGGCCACCGTGGTGGTGGTCGCTCATCGCGAGCAGGTCGTCGCGATCGGCGACCAGGTGGTGGAGGTGCGCGCCGAGCGTCATGCGTATGTCTGATTCGCTGCTGACCGCGGCCAGGTTGCTGCGGCCACGGCTGTCGCGTCTGCTGCTCGCCGTCACGCTCGGTGTGCTGGCGCTCAGCAGCGCGCTGGCGCTGGCCGCGGTTTCGGCGTGGCTGATCACGCGCGCCTGGCAGATGCCACCGGTGCTGGATCTGTCGGTGGCGGTCGTTATGGTGCGGGCGTTGGCGATTTCTCGCGGAGTGCTGCACTACTGCGAGCGCCTGGCCACCCACGACACCGCCCTGCGGGCCGCGGGCAGCGCGCGGGGCCGCATCTATCGAGGCCTGGCCCGGGGACCGGTCGACGCGGTGGCGCGGCTGCACAGCGGCCAGCTGGTGAGCAGGGTCGGCGCCGATGTCGACGAGTTGGCCAATGTGCTGGTGCGCGCGGTGTTACCGATCGCGGTTGCCGCGGTTCTGGCGCTGGCGGCAACGACGGTCGTCGCCGCCATCTCGGCCCCGGCGGCGGCCGTGCTCGCGGCATGCCTGCTCGCCGCCGGCGTCGTCGCACCCTACCTGGCCGCACGAGCAACCACGGCACAGGAAACCGTTGCCCGCCAACATCTTTCCGAGCGCGACGTGGCAGCCATCATCGCTCTCGACCATGCGCCCGAACTTCGGGTCGGCGGCGCGCTGGCTAGGGTCATTGCGGAATCCACACGGCGACAACGCCGGTGGGCCGATGTGCTGGACGCCGCGGCGAAACCGGCCGCCGTTGCCGAGGCGATGCCCACCGCGGCGATCGGGGTCAGCGTACTGGGGGCCGTGGTGGCCGGTATCTCGATGGCCTCCTCGGTCGCGCCGACCACGCTGGCGATTCTGATGTTGCTCCCGTTGTCGGCGTTCGAGGCGACGAGTGCGCTGCCCGGCGCCGCAATCCAGCTGACCCGCTCGCGGATTGCCGCGCGGCGGCTGCGGGAGCTGATCCCGTCCGATGCGACCCGCCCGGTTACGCGCGCTGCGACGTCCCCGCCGCCGGCGACGGCTCGACTGACCGCCGTCGATATCAGCACAGCTCACCCCGACGCGACTGGCTCAGCGCGGATGAGTGTGGACCTGCCGCCCGGCGCGAGGCTGGCGGTCACCGGTCCCAGCGGCTGCGGCAAGACCACGCTGTTGATGACGCTCGCTGGCCTGCTGCCGCCGCGGCTGGGCCGCGTCGAGCTGAACGGAACACCGATCGACGTGCTGGCTGAAAGCGAGCTGCGCAGGGCCGTGTGCTTTTTCGCCGAAGACGCCCACATTTTCGCCACCACGGTCCGGGACAACTTGCTGGTCGCCCGCGGCGACTGCGGCGACGACGAGCTCGCTGAGGCTTTGCACCGCGTCGGCCTCGGTCGCTGGCTGGCCGGTCTACCCGATGGCCTGGCGACAATGCTGAGCGGCGGCGCGCAAGCGCTGTCGGCGGGTCAGCGCAGGCGGTTGCTGTTGGCTCGTGCGCTGATCTCACCGGCTCGGATCCTGCTGCTCGATGAGCCGACCGAGCACCTTGACGCCGCCGACGCCGAAATCCTGTTGCACGACTTGCTCGACCCCCACGGCGGGCTGATGACCGCCGCGCGAACCGTGGTGGTGGCTACTCACCAGCTGCCCAACGACATTCGGTGTCCGCAACTGTGCGTCGGCTGCGACGGGTACGCTGGCTGCCGGTCGTCGACGCCGCCCGATGTGGAGCGCTAGCAATGACAGATTCCCCGGACCATCCCTCCGACACCCCACCGCCCTACCAGCCGTATCCCTATCCGCCCGGATCCTACCCCCATCCCCCACAACAACAACCGTACCCATTTACGGTGCCGCCTCGCGTCCTGCGCAACGGCTTGGGCACCGCGTCGTTGGTGCTTGCCGTCATCGCGCTGCTGGGGGTGTGGTCGGTGTTCGGCGGTGTCATCCTCGGCGTCGCGGCCAGCGTGCTGGGAATCGTTGCTTATGGGCGAGTTCGCCGCGGTGAGGCCGACAACGGCGGCGTCGCGGTGGCCGGAATCGTGCTGGGCGCCATAGCGATTGTGGTCGGGCTGATCTTCATCGCGATCTGGGCGGCACTGTGGCACGACATCGGCGGTGGCGACTACATCGATTGCTTGCAGCGGGCCGGGTCGAATCCAGCGCTGCGACAGCAATGCGTGGATCGGTTTCGGGAGAACTTCGAAAACAGGCTCAGCGTCACCCTCACTCCGCGACCATCATTGCGGTAGAACGCTACAGCCGGCGCCGGCGGGGCATGAACTCCAGCGACAACAACACATACAGCAGTGGGAACAACTGCCGCAGCTGCACCAGCGCGTAGCGTCGGCCGTCCAGCGAGTGGAATTTACGCAGATATCGGTACAACGACTCCAACGCGATCAGTGGATCCAGTAGATGGATCAGCCGGTAGAACAGGCTCTGCATCCGGTTGCGATGCTTTTCGTCGAAGATTTCCGGGAACGCCGCGAACGCCAGCGACAACCGTTGGGCTCCCATATCTTTGGCGGCCATCACCATGTCGACGGACAGCCGCTCGTCGAGCCCGTTCGGCGCTCCCCGGCGACGCCACGGCACGTCGAGACTGATGTCGCTGCCGTGGCCGGCGGTTGCGTAGCGGTGAAAGCCCTGTACCTTACCCGAGGCGTCGCGCGCGATGATCAGCAACACCCCCGGGTATCGGCCTTCCAATGCGCCGTCGAGGGCCATGCAGAAACCGCGTTCGGTGTGGGCCCCCTTGGGGGATGCGCGCAACACCTCGGTCAGCTCAGCCAAAAGGTCGTCGTCGAGTTGCTGTTCGGACGCGATTTCGGTGGTGACACCGAAGTTGTGGGTGCGCTGGACGGCCTGGCGCAGGTTACGGAATTTGCGCCCCACCATCTCGAAGTTGGCCACGTCGATGACGACGTCTCGGCCAATCGGTATGGCCCGCAAGGATTGTCCCACCACCGCCGGGTCGGTCCACAAGTGCAGCCGTCGCTCGCTGCACGCCAGCACCACCAGCCGCCACCCGCGGGTATGACACTGCGCGGCGAAGTCGGCCACCAGCTGCGGGAACTGCGCCTCATCGCCGATCGGGTCGCCGCTGACCACCGCGTAGCCGATCCGGGTGCGATACGCCAGGGCCGCGTTGCCGTCCGCGCTGAAGTGGTAGCACTTGCCCGTCTGCATGGCGAACGGCGCCAGCGGGTCGCCGCTGGTGGCGTCGACCAGCGCCCACACCCGCGGCACGTCGGCTGCACGCGGGCGAGCCGAGGTGGGCCACATCAACGCCAGACCCGAACCCGCGATCAGCACGTCGCCTAGCAGGTCGAACGACAACACGTGTGCGCCCAGCCCGGCGAACAGGACGAGGACAGCGATGCTGGCGTGCAAGGCGGTGACCGGCCGGCCCAGAAAGATGCCACGAGCGATCAGCGCCACCGCCGCAAGCACGGTCAGCGACCACGCCAGTCGCCCGGTGGCCTGCCAGTCGGGGTGGCGGTGATCGTGGGCTATCAGGGCGACCAGCCAGCATGCCGCGCTGAGCAGGGCCAACGCGCCAACCCAACGGGCGGCCGGGGAGTCGACGTGTACGACCACTCGCTCGCTGGGACGCAGCTTGGGCGTGACGTCGACCGACGAAGTGTTCACCCCCACCTCCGGTTGCATTGTTCGCCGCTCAAACGGTGGCGCATCGTCGGTCCAGCCCCTACATTCTGCCTGCCCGCTCACCGGGAACGCTACGCCCGGATCGCGGCCGGCGGGGCGGGTCGGCGGACGCCAAATCAGCGTCCGGGGAAATACTTCACGACGCCTTCTTGTACGACGGTCGCCACGAGCTGTCCAGTGCGGTCGAAGAAGTGCCCGGTGCCCAGCCCGCGCGAGTCGGCGGCCACCGGCGACGACGTCGAGTACAACAGCCAGTCGTTGAAGCTGACCGGCCGGTGAAACCACACCGAATGGTTGACGGTCGCGGCGAAGATCCGATCGTAGCCCCACGACAGTCCATGGGTGGTGATGATGGAGTCCAGCACTGTGGTGTCCGACGAATACACCAGCGCCGCGGTGTGCAGCACCGGGTCGTCGGGTAGCACACCGTCGGCTTTGACCCACACCCGGTTGTGCGGGAGCCGTTCGCCTTTGTCGCGCATCACCCATGACGGGTCGTTGGTGTAGCGCCATTCGATGGGTTGCAGCGCATTGACGAACTGCGGAACGGTGTTTTCGTAACCGCGAAGCAGCTCACCGATTTTCGGCAAACTCTGCGGTTCCGGGACCTGCGGAGGGTCGATGCCGTGCTCAAGTCCGCGACCGCCGGACAGATACGAGATCATCGCCGACGACAACAGGGTGCCGTCTTGCATCGCGTCGACACGACGGTTGGCGAATCGTCGTTCGTCACGCAGCCGGATCACGCGGAACTCGATGTCCTTGCTGGGATCACCGCCGTTGATGAAGTGCACCGACAGCGCGTTAGGCGGCAGGTCGCGGGTACGGGTGCGGCTGGCTGCCACCAATGACTGCGCCATCAACTGGCCACCGAACGTGCGCAACGGGTGTTTGCTCGGATGGGATCCGATGAAAATGTCGTCGCCGACGTCGTTTAGATCCAGCACCGCAAGTAGTTCGTTGAAGTCTGACATCGGCTAGACATCGTCCTCGCCGATCCGGTGCACGTGGATCAGGTTGGTCGAGCCCACTGTGCCCGGCGGAGCGCCCGCGACGATGACGACGAGGTCACCGCGTTTGTAGCGGCCCAGTTCCAGCAGCGACTTGTCGACCTGGCGGATCATGCCGTCAGTGGACTGCATGTGCGGAACGATGAAGGTCTCGGTGCCCCACGTCATGGCCAGCTGGCTGCGCACCTCGGGCAGGTCGGTGAACGCCAGCAGCGGCAGCGGGGTGTGCAGGCGGGCCAGCCGGCGCACGGTGTCGCCGGATTGGGTGAACGCAACCAAGGCCTTGGCGTCGAGCCGCTCGCCGATGTCGCGGGCAGCGTAGGAGATCACGCCACGCTTGGTGCGCGGGATGTGCGTCAGCGGCGGGGCGGCGACCGAGTTCTGCTCGACCGCGCAAATGATCCGTGACATCGTCTTGACCGCCGCCAGCGGATACTTGCCGACCGCGGTCTCGCCGGACAGCATCAGCGCGTCGGCGCCGTCGAGGACGGCGTTAGCGACGTCGGAGGCCTCGGCCCGGGTCGGTCGGGGGTTCTCGATCATCGAATCCAGCATTTGCGTCGCGACGATGACCGGCTTGGCGTTTTCGCGGGCCATCTGGATAGCGCGCTTTTGTACCAGCGGCACCTCTTCCAGCGGCAGTTCGACGCCCAGGTCGCCGCGGGCCACCATGATCGCGTCGAACGCCAGCACGATCGCTTCGAGGTTGTCGATCGCCTCGGGCTTCTCCAGCTTGGCGATCACCGGCACCCGTCGGCCGAACCGATCCATCACGTCGTGGACCAGCTCGACGTCCGACGGCGAACGCACGAACGACAACGCCACCATGTCGACGCCGAGGTCCAGCGCAAACTGAAGATCTTCAATGTCCTTGTCCGACAAGGCCGGAGCTGACACGTTCATTCCCGGCAGCGACATGCCCTTGTTGTTGCTGACCGGGCCGCCCTCGGTGACGGTGCACACCACGTCGTCGCCTTCGACGTTTTCGACCTGCAGGCCGATTCTGCCGTCGTCGACCAACACCTTGTCGCCGGCCACCGCGTCGTTGGCCAGTTGCTTGTAGGTGGTCGACACCCGGTCGTGGGTGCCCTGGCAGTCGTCGACCGTGATGCGCACCGTCTCACCGGTGGCCCAATACGTTGCCCCGCCGGCGAAGCGGCCCAGCCTGATCTTCGGGCCTTGCAAGTCGGCCAGCACGCCGACCGCGCGACCGGTGGCATCAGAAGCGGCCCGCACCCGCTCGTACGCGGCTTTGTGGTCGCTGTAGTCGCCGTGGCTGAAGTTCATTCGGGCGACGTCCATTCCGGCCTCGACCAACGCTGGAACCATCTCGTCGGTGTTGGAGGCCGGGCCGAGGGTACAGACGATCTTGCCGCGCCTGTTCACGACGCCTCAGCATAGTCGCGCTTGTCGGTCAAAGCTCGCGTTGACGCACGCCCCAGCACGGCAAATCGTTCACAGACCAGCGGCGTCAGCCCCCCTGGGGAAGCCGATTGTTGTTGCGTGCGAGTCGAATTCGATCCCATACGTTTACCCGCCGGTAACTGTCGGAACCAGTGGGAAACCGGAAAGGTTGCGCAGCACCGTCCACGCGATCGCCGCGGCGGCGATGGTCAGCACGGCGGGTATCGGCAACACCGGATCGCGTCGGCGGCGCAGAAAGATCCACGTCCCCAACATCGGCAGGCCCACGAGCAAGAAAGCGTTGTCGGCGACGGCCGCCGCCAGGTCGGCGTGCAGCACGTCATGCAGCATCCGAAGCCCGCCGCATATCGGGCAATTCCACCCGGTAAGCGCCTTGAACGGGCACAGTGGGAACAGCGAATGCGGGTTGTGCGGATCGACCAGGCCGATATAGGCGACGGCGGCAGTCAGGAGCGCGCCGCAGCCGAGCAAGGCGGGTAGTCCACGCCGACCGCTCGATCGGGCGTTCTGGGGTAATCGGCTAGGTGCCATCGCGCAGTGGGCGGCCCTGGGGGTCGCGCACTTTGTCGGTGAGGATCAAAACCGCGTCCACGATGCCCCAGATCACCGGAACGACGGCGCCGAAACCGAAGGTCAGGACGGCAACAAGCAAACCGATCAGCAGCTGCGCGACGCCCAGCCCCGTGTAGCCGAGGTAGATGCGCCCGAAGCCGAGGAACCCTAACAACCCGATCAGCTGCAAAAGCCCGGCGACGACCTTCGATTTATCCGACAGCGGCTCACCGGTCACGGGATGCCGGCCGTAGGGCGCGGTGGGATCGACGTAGCCTGCGGCACCTCCGGGCGGCGGCGCATAGGGCGGCGGGCCCGCTGAGCGCCACTTGTCGTCGGGGGTGCCTTGCTGCGGCAAGTCGGTCACCCCTTCAGCATGCCAGATCGGCCCGCGATCGCAGGCGCGCGCTTACGACCCGTCTTCGGGCTCCTTGGACTCGGCGTCCGTGGCTTCGGTTTCGTCGGCCTGGTCTTCGGCGGGGTCGTTTGCGGGTTCAGCGGCGGCGGCGTCCGTGGCTTCGGTTTCGTCGGCCTCGGCGCGCTCTGGTACTTCGGTGTCTTCCGTTGTTTCGGACGGCTCGACCGGCTCGTCGGTGTTGGTGCCACTGGGCGCCGGAACCGGTTCCTCCTCGACGGCCGGGCCGCCGGCACCGCCGAGGGTTGCGGGATCCTCGCGTCCTCTCGGCGCCAGCATCACATAGACCACTGCACCGATGAACACGAACGTCGATGTGAACGAGTTGATCCTGACCCCGGCGATGTGGGTCGCCGGGTCATCGCGTAATAGCTCGACCCAGAAGCGGCCCACGCAATAGCCGGCGACATACAGTGCAAACAGGCGACCGTGGCCGATCGTGAACCGCCGATCCAGATAGATCAGGGCGACGAATACCAGGACGTTCCACAGCAATTCGTAGAGGAACGTCGGCTGCACCACCATCGCCAGCTGGCCGGTCGACACCCCGTCGAGGGAATGCACGTCGACGAATCCCGATGGATCGCGCCGGTAGAACACTTCCATGCCCCACGGCATGGTGGTCTCGCGGCCGTAAAGTTCCTGGTTGAAATAGTTCCCGAGCCGGCCGATGGCCTGTGCGAGCACGATACCCGGGGCCACCGCGTCAGCGAAGGCCGGCAGCGGGATGCCGCGGCGGCGGCAACCGATCCACGCGCCCACGCCGCCGAGCGCCACCGCACCCCAGATTCCCAAACCGCCGTCCCAGATCCGCAGTGCAGCGACGAGACCGGCACCGCCGCTGCCGAAATACGTGCGCCAGTCGGTGATCAGGTGATAGAGCCGGCCGCCGACCAACCCGAAAGGCACCGCCCACAGCGCGATGTCGTAGATGACACCACGCTCGCCGCCGCGCGCCGCCCAGCGTCGATCCCCGATCAGCAGCGCAACGACAATGCCGGCGATGATGAACAGCGCATATGCTCGGATGGGAATCGGGCCCAGGTGCCACACCCCGCGTGGCGGGCTGGGGAAGTAGGCGAGAATCCTCGTCATGGTACGGAATCCCTTTGACGCACACCGATAGCCAGCTCCTCGGCCAGTGCGCGCAACGCTGGCATGCCCTCGGCTAAAGCCGACACCAGCGCTGAGCCGACGATGACGCCGTCAGCGTAGCCGGCAATTTCTGCGGCCTGCTGTCGTGACCGCACCCCCAACCCGACACCGACCGGTATGTCAGACACTGCCCTTATCCTGCGCACCAATTCGGGTGCGGTTCGCGAGACCACATCGCGTGCTCCGGTCACACCCATCGTCGACGCCGCGTAGACGAAGCCCCGCGACGCCTCGATGGTCGCCGCCAGGCGCTGCGGTGTCGACGAGGGGGCGACCAGGAAGATCCGATCCAGACCGTGCTCGTCGGATGCGGCCAACCACTGTTCGGCCTCGTCGGGAATGAGATCAGGCGTGATGAGTCCATGCCCGCCGGCGGCGGCCAAGTCGCGCGCAAACGCGTCAACCCCGTAGCGCAGCACCGGGTTCCAGTACGTCATCACCACTGCGCGGCCACCGGCGGCACTGATCGCCTCGACGGCGGTCAAGGTGTCGCGAACCCGCACCCCGCCGCGAAGTGCGGCCTCGGACGCTGCCGCGATGGTTGGGCCGTCCATGCCGGGGTCCGAGTAGGGCAACCCCACTTCGATGAGGTCACAGCCACATTCGACCAGCGCGATCATCGCCGCGATCGAGGTTTGCACATCGGGATACCCGGTGGGCAGGTATCCGATCAAGGCCGCCCGATCGCTATTCCGGCACGCGTCGAAAAGTGGTGCGAGCCTGCTCATCTGGCTCTGCTCTACGGTCATGTCCGGCCGTTGCCTTCCGCATCGAGCAGGCCGAACCACTTCGCGGCGGTCTCGACGTCCTTGTCACCTCGGCCGGACAGGTTCACCACAATCACTGCGCCGCTGCCCATCTCGGCGCCCAGTTGCAGAGCGCCGGCCACGGCGTGGGCTGATTCGATCGCCGGGATGATGCCTTCGCTGCGGCTCAGCAGCCCGAACGCGTCCATCGCCTCCGCATCGGTGACAGCCCGGTACTCGGCGCGTCCGGTTTCCCGCAGCCACGCGTGTTCTGGCCCTACCCCGGGGTAGTCCAGGCCGGCCGAGATCGAGTGCGATTCGATGGTCTGGCCGTCGTCGTCCTGCAGCAGGTACGAATACGAACCGTGGAACGCCCCGGGTGATCCGCCGGTGAAGGTGGCGGCATGCCGGCCGGTTTCGATGCCGTCGCCGGCGGCCTCGAACCCGACCAGCCGAACCCCGGGATCGTCGAGAAACGCATGGAAGATACCAATCGCGTTCGATCCGCCACCCACGCATGCGGTCACCGCGTCGGGCAGCCGACCCGCCTGATCCTGGATCTGCACCCGCGTTTCGAGCCCGATGATCCGCTGGAAGTCGCGCACCATGGTCGGGAAGGGATGCGGACCCGCCGCGGTGCCGAAACAGTAATACGTGCTCTCGGCGTTGGTCACCCAATCCCGGAACGCCTCGTTGATGGCGTCTTTGAGGGTCTTCGAACCGGATTCGACCGACACGACCTCGGCGCCCAGCAGCCGCATCCGCGCCACATTGAGTGCTTGGCGCGCGGTATCGACCGCACCCATGTAGATGACACAGTCCAGCCCGAGCAACGCACATGCGGTGGCAGTGGCCACCCCGTGCTGTCCGGCACCGGTCTCGGCGATCACCCTCGTCTTGCCCATCCGCTGCGCCAGCAGCGCCTGGCCGAGCACATTGTTGATCTTGTGAGAACCGGTGTGGTTCAAGTCTTCTCGTTTGAGGAAGATGCGAGCCCCGTGAGCATGCGCGCTGAGCCGGCGAGCTTCGTACAGCGGCGACGGCCGGCCCGCGTAGTTCGCCTGCAGCTTGTCCAGGGTGTCGAGGAATTCCTGGTCGGTGCGGGACTTGTCGTAGGCAGCGGTGACTTCCTCGATGACCGCCATCAGCGCCTCGGCGACGAAACGGCCGCCGTACACGCCGAAGTGACCACGGCTGTCGGGGTCGTGGCGAGTGGGTTCGGCGACGGCCGCACTAGAGCGAGGAAGCTCCGGGCCCGAAAGATCTGCCATCACCAAGGCTCAACGCGCAACGGCTTCATCGGGTTCACGCTTCCGGCCATGGGCCCACGGGCGGCTAGCGGGCCGGTTTCGGGCAGGACGGGTGGGTGCCTGCGGTAACCAGATCAGCGACCGCGGCCCGCGGGTCAGCGCTGGTGACCAGGCCTTCGCCGACCAGCACCGCGTCCGCACCGGCACCCGCGTACGCCAGCAGATCGGCGGTACCGCGAACCCCCGACTCGGCGATCCTGATCACGTCGGTGGGCAGGCCAGGCGCGATCCGCGCGAAACAATCGCGGTCGACTTCCAGCGTCGTGAGATCACGGGCGTTGACCCCGATCACCCGCGCCCCGGCCTTCAACGCCCGGTCGGCTTCTTCTTCGGTGTGCACCTCCACCAGAGCGGTCATGCCCAACGACTCGGTGCGGTCCAGCATCGACACCAGCGCGGGCTGCTCGAGCGCCGCGACGATCAGCAGCAGCATGTCGGCGCCGTGTGCCCGGGCCTCGTGAATCTGATAGGGGCAGACCACGAAGTCTTTGCGTAATACCGGCACCGACACCGCGGCACGCACCGCGTCGAGGTCGGCTAGCGTGCCGTGGAAGCGGCGCTCCTCGGTGACCACGCTGATGATGCGCGCGCCGCCGTCCTCGTATGCGCGGGCAAGCTTCGCCGGATCGGAGATCGGCGCGAGTTGACCAGCCGACGGGCTGGCGCGCTTGACCTCGGCGATGACGGCGATCCCCGGCGCACGCAACGCCGCCATCACGTCAAGCGGCGGCGGTGCTGCGGCGGCGGCCGCTTTGACCTCGGACAGGCTGACGACGGCTTCACGGGCGGCAACATCGGCGTGGACTCCCTCGAGGATGGAGTCGAGCACGGTTGCCGAACTCATGCTGTCGGTTCCTTTCGCCGGGCCCCGCGGGTTATTGACGGCGTCCCTCGAAGGGTAGCGACCGAGAGCGTGCGGCCCGTCACCGACCCTCGGTGTCAGCTTCGTGTCGCGGGTCTTGGTCCAGCTGCGGCGCCGCCTCGCCGGGCCGATCCGTCGGATCACGGCCTTCGTCGAGCGCATCCCACATCACGCGCTCCGAGATCGTGTCGTCGTCCCCGCGGGCCCTCGATCGGCGTGTGGCCCGGGTCGCGTATTTGGTGGTCGCCGGCCCTGTCGCCGAGCGCATCAGCAACACCGCACCGGCCACCATGCACGCCGTGGCCACCAGCGTGATCGCGGCACCCCAGTAGCGTCGCTCGCTGCCCACCAGCGTGAATACCGGGACGTGCGCCAGGTCGGCCCCGCGTGCCGCGACGTCCGGAAGCGCCCACAAGCCAATGGCCAGGTAGCCGCTGGCCAGGCTCGCGACCGCGACCAGCATGGCCAGCAGCCGCAACGGCCACCCCCGCACCGCCAGCGCGGCGATCGCGATGGCCAGCAACAACACCGCCAGCGGAACCAGCGCCGTCGACCACGTCGCCCCGGAAATGGTGGCGGTCCTGGGTGGGCCGAGCCCGTCGAACGAGCGCACGACGACCCACGGCAGCCGCGCCGCCGCCCACAGGCCGCCAGCGGCGATCACCAGCAGCAGTTGGGCCGTCAGAACTGTCGGCTTGCGCCGCTCAGGCTTTGCCATCGCCGCCGGTGTCGGGGGCGGTGAGCGTCTCGGCGGCGGCGATCGCGCGCAGCACCGCGCGTGCCTTGTTCGTCGCCTCGGTGTGCTCGTACGGCCCGTTGGAGTCGGCCACTACCCCGCCGCCGGCTTGCACGTACGCGGTGCCGTTGCGCATCAGCGCGGTGCGGATGGCGATGGCGAAATCGGCGTTGCCGGCGAAGTCCAGGTAGCCGATGACACCGCCGTAGAGGCCGCGGCGGGTCTTTTCCACCTCTTCGATCAGCTCCATCGCCCGCACCTTCGGGGCGCCGGACAGCGTGCCGGCCGGAAAGCAGGCCGTCACGGCGTCCAGCGCGGTGCGGCCTTCGGCCAGCATCCCGGTCACCGTCGACACCAGGTGCATGACATGGCTGTAGCGCTCGATGTGGCTGTAGTCCTCGACGCGCACCGTTCCCGGCACGCAGACCCGGCCGAGGTCGTTGCGGCCCAGATCGACCAGCATCAGGTGCTCGGCGCGTTCCTTGTCGTCTTCGAGCAGTTCCTTTTCCAGCAGGATGTCCTCTTCGTCGGTGTGTCCCCTCCAACGCGTTCCAGCGATCGGATGCGTCGTGACCCACCGGTCGTGCACGGTCACCAGTGCTTCCGGACTAGATCCGACAATCGAAAAATCCGTTCCGCCAACGTCATTCGGCACATGAAGCAGATACATATACGGACTGGGGTTGGAGGCCCGCAAGATCCGGTACACGTCGATGGGTTCGACGTCGGTGTCCATTTCGAAGCGCTGCGAAGGCACCACCTGAAAGGCTTCGCCGGCCTCGATCTGCCGGACGAGATATTCGACAATCGCGCCGTATTCCTCGACGGTGCGCTGGGCACGGTGTTTGGGCTCGGGCCAGGTGAAGGTGGCCACGGTCGAAGGCAGCGGCTGGCCCAGTGCGGCGGTCATCACGTCCAGCCGCGCGATCGCGTCGTCGTAGGCTTCATCGACGCGCTCGTCGGTGCCATTCCAGTTCACCGCGTTGGCAATCAGCGTGATGGTGCCCTCGTGGTGGTCGACCGCGGCGAGATCGGTGGCGAGCAGCAGCAGCATGTCGGGCAGATGCAGGTCGTCGACCGCCAGCTCGGGCAGCCGCTCGAGCCGCCGCACCAGGTCGTATGCGAAGAAGCCGACCATGCCGCCCGACAGCGGCGGAAGCCCCGGCAGCGGGGCGGTGGCCAACAACTCCAGGGTGGCGCGCAGCGCCTGCAGCGGGTCGCCGCCGGTCGGCGCGTCCTGCGGCACCGCACCCAGCCACACCGCTTGGCCGTCGCGCACCGTCAACGCCGACGGCGCCCCCGCGCCGACGAATGACCACCGCGACCACGACCGGCCGTTCTCCGCCGACTCCAACAGGAACGTGCCCGGCCGGTTGGCGGCCAGTTTGCGGTAGGCCGACAGCGGGGTCTCCGCGTCGGCCAAGACCTTGCGCGTGACCGGCACGACCCGGTGCTCGGCCGCCAGCGCCCGGAACGTCTCCCGTGACGTGGTGGCGGCAGCGAGTTGGGCCTGCATGCAGTTATCTTCCCAGACGTTTGCGATGCCGCTGGCGTAGCGTGACGGCCATGAAAACCGGTGACACCGCGCCCGACTTCGAACTGCCCGATCAGACGGGAACGCCCCGCAAGCTCAGCGAGTTGCTCGCCGACGGTCCCGTCGTGCTATTTTTCTATCCCGCCGCCGGAACGGCCGGCTGCACGCGGGAGGCTTGCCACTTCCGCGATGTGGGCAGCGAGTTCGCCGCGGTGGGCGCGCAGCGGGTGGGCATCAGCACCGACCCGGTGAACAAGCAAGCCAAGTTCGCCGCTGATCACGGGTTCGACTACCCGCTGCTCTCCGACGCCGACGGGACGGTGGCTTCGCAGTTCGGAGTCAAACGCGGACTGCTGGGGAAGTTGATGCCGGTCAAGCGGACCACTTTCGTCATCGACACCGACCGCAGGGTGCTCGACGTGATCGGCAGCGAGTTCAACTTCAACTCGCACGCGGACAAGGCGTTGGAGACGCTGCGGGCACGGACGGGGCGGTCTGGCTGACGCTTGAGTTTTGCAATTCTAGCTCCTCCCAACGCTTTTCGGGCACACCAGGCCGCGGCCTTGGCCTGCCCCGTCTGCTTGTCGGGTGTGGTCGCACGGTGCCGTTGCGCGGGGTACCCCAAGGGGGCTTCGGCAACTAAGCGGCTGGAAGGCTCAATAGTGATCATTGCCGACGTCTTTCAACGCCGAAACCTCGCCGCGTGCAGCGGAATCGACCTCGCCATCCGCGGCGGTGTGGCCCCGAGCCGGGGGATAGGACTCTCCAAATAGGTCGAGGACGAAGTCGCGCACTGCCCGCCTGTCGTGGTGCACCCGTCGGGCGCTGGCGATCATGATATCGACATCGACCTGTTCCTGCTCAGCTTTACGGGTGTGCCGCGGCCACCCTCGGAATACCGGCCGCCGCGTAAACCTCGGCTTCGCCCAACGTCTCGTGGGCTAAGAGCTCCGCGACAATATTGTCGAGCTTGTCGCGGTTGTCTTGAAGCAGTTTCCGTGCCTCGGCGTAGCACTCGTCGATGATGCGTCGAACCTCACCGTCCACGATGCC
This sequence comes from Mycobacterium xenopi, assembly GCF_009936235.1. Taxonomy (NCBI): domain Bacteria; kingdom Bacillati; phylum Actinomycetota; class Actinomycetes; order Mycobacteriales; family Mycobacteriaceae; genus Mycobacterium; species Mycobacterium xenopi. Next base: position 2,852,279 of record NZ_AP022314.1, read on the forward strand.
CAGCATTGCGTCAGATACACCGGCCATATGTGGGTCACCCTCCTTCGGCAGTACCGACACCGGGCCGATGTGGTCGGACATACCCCACCGACCGACCATGCCGCGGGCGATATTCGTGGCGTTCTCAAGGTCACTCTCCGAACCGGTGGTCACCACACCTAGGACCTCTTCTTCTGCCGCCATTCCCCCCACGGCCCCGATGATGCGCCCGCGCAAGTACTCTTCGCTGTAGACATATCGATCGTCCTCCGGGGTGGAGAGCGTGACACCGAGGGCGTGACCGCGTGGAATGATCGACACCTTCCGCACCGGGTCGGCGCCGGGCTGCAGCATCCCGAGCAGCGCATGTCCGGCCTCGTGGTAGGCAGTGCGGCGGCGTTGCTCTTCCGACATCACCACGTTGCGGGCGATGCCAAGCTGCACCTTTTCAAGGGCTTCGATCAGGTCCTGGTTGGTGATGTGGGTCTGCCCGTGGCGGGCCGCAGTCAGCGCTGCCTCGTTGACAAGATTGGCCAAATCCGCCCCTGTCATGCCCGGCGTCGAGGCCGCAAACTGGTCGAGATCCACGTCGCTGGCAAGCGGCACCTTGCGGGTGTGGACCCGCAGGATCGCGGCGCGGCCCTTGCGGTCTGGCGCATTGACAGTGATCGTGCGGTCGAACCGGCCTGGCCGCAACAACGCCGGATCGAGGACGTCGGGGCGGTTCGTCGCGGCCAGCACCACAACACCCTCCGCCCCGGAGAACCCATCCATTTCGGTGAGGATCTGGTTGAGCGTCTGTTCGCGTTCATCGTGACCACCGACCGCGATTGCACTGGAGCGTGACCGGCCAATAGTGTCGATCTCATCGATGAAGATGATCGACGGGGCAACCTTGCGCGCCTCTTCGAACAACTCGCGCACCCGGTAAGCACCGACCCCAACGATCATCTCTATAAACTCCGAGCCACTCGCCGAAAAGAACGGCACGTTCGCCTCGCCCGCGGTAGCCCGGGCCAGCAGTGTCTTCCCGGTGCCCGGCGCACCAGCCAGCAGCACCCCCTTCGGTACGCGGGCCCCGAGCTTGCGGTATTTCTCCGGATCGCGCAGGTAGTCGACCACCTCGTTAATCTCGGCCTTGACCTCATCGATCCCGGCGACGTCATCGAAGGTCACTCGCACCGATTCCGGGTCAACGGGCTTGTGCTTTTTCCAGAAGCCGCCGAACATCCCCATGCCCAACTTCTCGCTGCGCTTGAAAAGCCAATACCAAAAAACGAACAGCAGCAATGTCGGAGCCACCGAGATCAGCAGGTTAGCCAGAATTCCGCGCTGCTGGGTCAGCGGAGTCGCCGAGACCGTTGCGCCGCTGTTCTTCAGCGCCGTCAATAGGTCGTCCTGCGCGAAGGTTGGGCGCTCGGTGGTGAACTTCTGATACGTCCGGACATTTTGCCCACCTGCGTCTTGGCCCGGCAGCGGTCTGGGTTGGCGCAATTTGCCCTCGATAGTGTCGCCGCGGGAGAACACCTCCGCGACATTGCGCTGCTCGACCTGGGTGGTGAATTCGGTGTAGGACACCTTGGGCGGCCCACCGAGTGCGTCCTGGAAACTCAACCCACCAAACAGCAGGAAATAGCCGAGTCCGAAAATTAATAGGACTAACCACCAATTCGGGCTCCTGCCCCGGTGGCGCTCGCCATCCCCCGCCGGAAGGCCCTCGGTGCGCCATGGCTTGGTTGCAGGCCTGCCTGACGGCAGTGCCGGTCCGCCGACGCTGTTGGCCTCTGGCGGCTGTGAGGCATCTTGCTGTGCTATGACGTGACCCCCACCGACAGTTTGACGGGGTACAACCCGGTATGGGCTTCACTCCGTCTGGTGAACACAAGATCGGGCGGCCTTGCCGTCTGACTGAGCCGGTCTTCGCGGCCGACCGGGGTAATCATAGCCAGAGACGAGTAGTGTCTGCGTCGTTTATGGGCTCGATCGACCCGGTCGCCGAAGGCGGCCAGTCGCCGACGGCAGCGTTGGCCGCTGCCGCGACTGGCCACAAGTGCCTCCCGTCGTGCAGCCAACCAAGCGGGCCACCGCGCCAGCCCTTTACCCCACCCGTCGGGGTGGGGTAAAGGGCTGGCTACGCGCGTGATTGTTAGCAATGGTTTCGCGGGTTGTCGCCGAGCTCCGGAAGCGCGGAACCGTTTTCACTCACCAGTTCAGTGCCTGAAGAACGACAGCACGACCCACAAAAGTACATTCACCGCAACGGAAACCAGAAGCATCGATGTGATCGGAATGTAAATTCGCGTGTTGCCGCTGGTGATCCTGATATCGCCGGGGAGGTTACCCAGCCATGACAACATGCCCGTCCACGCGAGCAGCCCGCCGACAAGCAGGAGTAACCCTCCCCCGACAAGCCACGGACCCCACTCCCGAGTCACTGGCCGTAGTCCAATCTCGCTATCCCGCAGGGTGGTTCGGACTGGTCTCAGAATACCAGGCTGAACAGCGCGAAAACACGATCCCAGTGTTCGGTAGACGGATTCGTGAGCTTCGGGTCGATGACTGGAATCTCGAACGGGTCGAAACTCACCTTCCAGTCGATGCAAGCCGCCGCAGGTGCAGGGTCTCCACCGCTACGATCGCTTTTGAGTCATTTACTGATGGCGATGCGCTGCTTTTGCGTTCCCTTGTAAGCCCCGGCTACCCGCACCGTCAGCACACCCTTATCGTACGAGGCCGAGATGGCGTCGCCGGTCACATGCGACGGCAGGGTGAACGTCCTGCTAAAGGACCCGTAGCGAATCTCACGCACTGTGCGGCCTTCTTTTTCTTCGGCGCGCTCATCGCGGCGCTCGCCGTGGATCACGAGCCTGTTGCCCTCTACTTCCACGTTGACGTCGTTGTCCACGTCGACGCCCGGCAGCTCAATTCGAATCACCGCATCGTCGCCGTCGCGGGCGACCTCGGCCGCTGGGGCAAAAGCACCTGTGCCCTCACCGCTGACGCCGAACATCTCGCGCAGCCAGTTGTCGAACTCGGTGAACGGGCTGGGGCGGCGCAGCAGGTTGCTCCAGCTGGGCGGAGACCAAACGGTCAAGTCGGTCATCGGTTCCTCCTCGCTCATTGCCTGTGTGGCAGTTGTGTGCTGTTTCGTAGCCGAGTGTGACAACCGCACCAGGCGACCGCGTGCGCCCACGGGGTCCAAAAACCAGGCCCAGATTCGTAATGGCATGCGAGTGGCGCACGCAGACAAATGCGCAATGCTGTGGCATCTCGCAGCTGCCGAGCCCAGGCGGGCACCGCGGCGCAGTGCCCACACGCAACGAGGCGGTGCTGCTGACGGTCGACCCCGACCGGCATGCGATCGAGGTGGTCTACATCGATGAGGTCTACGGCGCGGGTGTTCGGCGGCGTGGCGGCCTCAGGCTTCCCGACGTTCCGCGTCGACCAGCTGGTGCGACCCCTGCCGCAGCGCGGGCCGGCTCTGATCCAGCTCGCCGCCGAACGCGCTGGAGCACTCAAACTGGTCGAGGTCGACGTGGACGCTGCACCGGCACTGGCGAAACGATTTGCGGTGCAATCGGTTCCGACCCTGGTGCTGCTGAACCAGGGACGGATACTGGCGCGACAGTCCGGCGTACCGCCCGTCACGTGCTGCGTCGGTGGGTCAATGACGCACCCTCCGACGCAACGTGCGCCGCAACACAGATTAGGAGATTGACCTGGTGACATTGCCCGGGCGACGTTTCGCGAGCCAGGCCGAAGCATGGCGGCCATGCCGTGAACTCGATGTGCCTTAGCCTTGGGTTAGCACGCCGACGCCATTGCGATCAGTCTTGCGGACCCAGCAGGACGTCGGCGTCGAAGCAACTGTGATCGCCGGTGTGGCAAGCTCCGCCGACTTGGTCGACCACCAGCAACACCGCATCGCCGTCGCAGTCGAGCCGCACCGAATGCACATGCTGGGTATGCCCGGAGGTGGCGCCCTTCACCCACTGCTCGCCACGCGACCGCGAAAAGTAGGTCGCCTCGCGGGTTTCCAAGGTCCGGGCCAGCGCCGCGTCGTCCATCCACGCCACCATCAGCACATCGCCGCTGGTGCGCTCCTGCACCACGGCGGTAATCAATCCGTCGGCGTTGCGCTTGAGCCGGGCGGCGATATCGGGATCGAGCGTCATCGCACCGTGATTCCCGCTGCAGCCATGGCCGCCTTGACCTGACCGATCGACAGCTGCCGGAAGTGAAACACGCTGGCGGCCAACACCGCGTCGGCGCCCGCGAACACCGCGGGCGCGAAGTGCTCCACCGCCCCAGCGCCTCCGCTGGCGATCACCGGCACGGTGACCGCGGCCCGCACCGCCCGCAACATCGGCAGGTCGAAGCCGGCTTGGGTGCCGTCGGCGTCCATCGAATTCAGCAGTATTTCGCCCACCCCGAGCTCGGCGCCGCGGGCTGCCCATTCGACGGCATCGATGCCGGTGCCCCGCCGACCACCGTGCGTGGTGACCTCCCAGCCAGACGGGGTCGGCGGCGATCCGGGCGGCACGGTGCGCGCATCCACCGACAACACGATGCACTGGGAACCGAACGCACGCGCCATCTCGCCCAGCAACTCTGGGCGCGCGATCGCGGCGGTGTTGACCGACACTTTGTCGGCGCCGGCGCGCAGCAGCGCGTCGACATCGGCTACCGTGCGCACGCCGCCGCCGACGGTGAGCGGGATGAATACCTGCTCGGCGGCGCGGCGTACCACCTCGAGCATGGTGGCCCGCCCCGACGACGACGCGGTGACGTCAAGAAAGGTCAGCTCGTCGGCGCCCTCGGCGTCGTAGACCGCGGCGAGTTCAACCGGATCGCCCGCGTCGCGCAGGTTTTCGAAGTTGACGCCCTTGACCACCCGGCCGTGGTCGACATCGAGGCAGGGGATCACCCGCACCGCAAGGCCGTCACCGCAATACATGTCAGTAGTCCTCCGGACTGCCGGTGCGGCGCAAAATCGCGAGCATCTCGGCGTGCACTCCAGGTGCTGCGGCCAGCGCCGAGCGGGCGTCGGGCGTCCACGGGTCGCCGGCGAGGTTGGTGACGATCCCGCCGGCTGCCCGTACCAGTGCTACCCCGGCCGCGTGGTCCCAGACATGGTCGCCGAAACTGATCGCCCCACCGAGAATTCCGTCGGCGACATAGGCGAGGTCGATGCCAGTGGCACCGTGCATCCGCAGCCGCGACGACACCCGGCTCAAGTTTTCCAGCACGGCGAGCCGAAACCGTCCCGGGAAGCGTCCCCGCGAGTCGGCGTTGAACGTGCCGACACCGACGATCGAATGAGCGAGCTCGGTGTGCACCAGCGGCGGCTGCGGCACACCATTCTTGACCAACGGTCCACCGACCACAGCGGTGTAGCGCTGCCCGGTGAACGGCAACCACGTCAGTCCGGCCACCGGATCGCCGTTGTGCAAGAGCCCCAACAACATCGCCGACATCGGCGAGCCGGCCGCATAGTTGAACGTCCCGTCGACCGGGTCCAGCACCCATACCCAGGGTGAGTCGACGCCCGCACCGCCGAACTCCTCGCCGTGAACATCGATCCCGGTGGCCCGAACCAGCGCTTCGACGACCCGGCGTTCGATTTCCAGGTCGACTTTGGTGGCGAAGTCGTTGCCCCTTTTGTTGACCGCCGAGTCGGCGCGATGGCCGGCGACGAACTGCTCGGTGGCGGCGTCCAGAATGGCCGACGCTTCGGCCACCAGCGCGTCCAGATCCATCGTCATTCCCGCACCGCCGCCAGCGCCTGCGGCAAGCTGAATCGCCCAGCGTAGAGCGCTTTTCCAACGATGACGCCCTCGACCCCGCTGCCGGCCAGGGTGGCGATGGCGCGTAGGTCGTCCAGGCTGGACACCCCGCCGGATGCGATCACCGGGGCGTCGGTGCGTTCCGCGACCGCACGAAGCAAATCCAGATTGGGGCCGGTGAGCGTGCCGTCCTTGCTGACGTCGGTGACCACAAAACGTGAACAGCCTTGGACAACAAGGCGTTCCAGCACGTCCCACAGGTCGCCGCCGTCCGTCTCCCAGCCGCGGCCCCGCAGCCGATGCTGGCCGGCGACAATTCGGACGTCCAGGCCGACGGCCACCCGTTCGCCATGCTCGGCGATCACCTCGGCGCACCATTGCGGGTTTTCCAGCGCCGCGGTGCCCAGGTTGACCCGGGCGCACCCGGTGGCCAGCGCCGCTGCCAGCGACTCGTCGTCGCGGATGCCACCCGACAGCTCAACATGAACGTCGAGTTTGCCCACGACTTCGGCCAGCAGTTCGCGGTTGGACCCGCGCCCGAACGCGGCATCGATATCGACCAGATGAATCCACTCGGCGCCGTCACGCTGCCAGGCCAGCGCAGCATCGACCGCTGAGCCGTACTCGCTTTCGCTGCCGGCGCGACCTTGCACCAAGCGCACCGCCCGCCCGTCGACCACGTCGACGGCCGGTAGCACAATCAATCCGGTCATAGCCCCTCGACCCAATTGCTCAGCAGGACCGCGCCGGCGTCACCGCTCTTTTCGGGATGGAACTGGGTCGCGGCCAGCGGGCCGTCCTCGACCGCGGCCAGGAACGGAACGTGGTAGCTGGCCCACGTCAGCAGCGCGTCGGCCGCGCCCTCCCAACGCTGGGCCGCATAGGAGTGCACGAAATAAAAGCGGGTGTCGGCGTCCAGGCCTTTGAACAGCGCGCTGCCCGGTGCGGCCGTCACCACGTTCCAGCCCATGTGCGGAATCACCGGGGCGTCGAGTCGGGTGACCGCTCCTGGCCACTGCCCGCAACCGAGTGATTCGACGCCGAACTCGATGCCCCGCGCGAACAAGATCTGCATGCCCACACAGATGCCCAACACCGGCCGGCCGGCGGCAACTCGTTTAGCGATCAGCTTGTCGCCATTGACTTTTCGAAGACCTTCCATACAGGCCGCGAACGCGCCCACGCCGGGCACGACCAGACCGTCGGCGCGCGCGGCGACGTCGGGGTCGGCGCTCACCTTCACCGAAACCCCGACGCGTTCGAGCGCCCGCTGCGCCGAACGCAGGTTTCCCGAGCCGTAGTCGAGGACCACCACCGACTTTCGGGTCACAGGCTGCCTTTGGTCGACGGCACCCCGGACACCCGGGGATCGGGTTCGACGGCCTGGCGCAATGCGCGGGCGACGGCCTTGTACTGCGCCTCGGTGATGTGATGCGGGTCGCGCCCGTAGAGGATGCGCACATGCAGCGCGATGCGGGCGTTCATCGCCAGCGTCTCGAAAACATGCCGATTGACCACGGTGTGATACGGCACCGTGTTGCCGGCAATCGTGAAGTGCCGCAAGTGGTCCGGCTCGCCAGTGTGTACACAGTAGGGCCGGCCGGACACGTCGACGGCGGCGTGGGCCAGCGCCTCGTCCATCGGGACGAAGGCGTCGCCGAACCGGCGGATGCCCGTCTTGTCGCCGAGCGCCTGCCCGAGCGCCTGGCCGAGCACGATCGCGGTGTCTTCGATGGTGTGGTGTGCTTCGATCTCGACGTCACCCTTGGCGCGCACTGTCAAATCGAAACTGGCGTGACTGCCCAGCGCAGTGAGCATGTGGTCGTAGAACGGGATCCCAGTGTCGACATCGACCTGCCCTGTGCCGTCGAGGTCGACCTCCACGACGATGTCACATTCCTTGGTAGTGCGTTCGATACGCGCGCGGCGATTGGTAGTCATGACGCTCCTAGCGGCTGGGCCAGTTCAGTGGTCGCGAGGTGCGCGCTGGCCTTCAAAAACGCGTCGTTCTCCTCGGCGAGTCCCGTGGTGGCGCGCAAAAATCCCGGGATGCCGACGTCGCGGATCAGCACACCGGCGTCTAGGTAGCGTTGCCAGGCGGTGGGGGCGTCGGCGAACTGCCCGAACAACACGAAGTTCGCATCGCTGGGGATGACCCGAAAACCCATGCGGGCCAACTCCGCTGCCACCCGTTTGCGTTCGGCGATCAGCGCGGCCACGCTGGCCAGGGTGTCGTCGGCGTGGCGCAGTGCCGCCCGGGCCGCGGCCTGCGTCAGCGACGACAGGTGATAGGGCAGCCGCACCAACAACATCGCCTCGACCACCGCGGGGGTGGCGATCAGGTAGCCCAGCCGGCCGCCGGCGAACGCGAAAGCCTTGCTCATGGTGCGGGTGACGACGAGCTTGGCCGGATACTCGGCCACCAGCTGGACCGCGCTGGGTCGCGACGAGAACTCCCCGTAGGCCTCGTCGACGACCACCATCCCAGGCGCCACCTGCAGCAACCGCCGCAGGTCTGCCAACGAAACACTCTGCCCGGACGGGTTATTGGGACTGGCAACCATCACCACGTCGGGCTGGCGCTCGGCGACCGCGGCGACGGCGGCGTCGACGTCGATGCTGAAATCGTCGGCGCGAGCCGCCTGCAGCCACTCGGTGTGAGTGCCGTCCGAGATGATCGGGTGCATGGAATACGACGGAACGAAACCGATCGCAGTGCGGCCGGGCCCGCCGAACGCCTGCAACAGCTGCTGCAGAATCTCGTTGGAACCGTTGGCGGCCCAGACATTTTCGACACCGAGCGGGACGCCGGTCTGCGCGGACAGATACGCGGCCAGGTCGCGACGCAGGGCTACCGCGTCACGGTCCGGATAGCGGTGTAACCCCGCGGCGGCTTCATGCACCGACCGCGCGACGTCGTCGACGAGCGCCTGGGTGGGCGGGTGCGGGTTCTCGTTGGTGTTCAGCCGCACCGGTACGGCCAATTGCGGTGCACCGTAAGGAGTTTTACCGCGCAGGTCGTCGCGCAGTGGCAGCTGGTCGAGCGTGGGGCGGTCGCTCATCGCTCGAACCTTCGTCTTATCGCCTCCCCGTGCGCGGGCAGGTCTTCGGCCTGGGCCAACGTGATCACGTGCCCCGACACATCTTTAAGCGCCGCCTCGGTGTAGTCGACGACGTTGATGCCCCGCAAAAAGGTCTGCACCGAGAGCCCGCTGGAATGCCGGGCGCAGCCGGCGGTCGGCAACACGTGGTTGGAGCCCGCGCAGTAGTCGCCCAGGCTCACCGGCGAGTAAGGGCCGACGAAAATCGCTCCCGCCGAACGGATCCGGGCCGCCACCGCGGCGGCGTCGACGGTCTGTATCTCCAGATGCTCGGCTGCGTACATGTTCACCACGTTGATGCCGACGTCAAGGTCGTCGACCAGGATGATCGCCGACTGCTTACCGGAGAGTGCGGCAGCCACCCTGTCCCGGTGCGCCGTGGTCTGCAGCTGGCCGGCCAGCTCCGCCTCGGTGGCGTCGGCCAGTTCGAGGCTGGGGGTGACCAGCACGCTGGCGGCCATCACGTCGTGCTCGGCCTGGCTGATCAGATCGGCGGCGACGTGCGCGGGATCGGCGGTGTGGTCGGCGAGGATGGCGATTTCGGTCGGCCCGGCTTCCGCATCGATGCCCACGCGGGAGCGGCAAAGCCGCTTGGCGGCGGTGACGTAGGCGTTGCCCGGCCCGGTGATCATGTCGACCGGCGTCAGGTCGGTGCCATCGGTGTCGGTGCCGCCGTAGGCCAGCAATGCCACCGCCTGCGCCCCGCCCACCGACCAGACTTCGTCGACGCCGAGCAGCCGGGCGGCGGCCAGGATCGTCGGATGGGGCAGACCGTTGTGCGCGGCCTGCGGTGGGCTGGCCACTACCAGCGAGTCGACGCCGGCGACCTGCGCCGGCACCACGTTCATCACCACACTCGAGGGGTATACGGCGTTGCCGCCGGGCACATACAGGCCCACCCGCTCCACGGGAACCCACCGCTGGGTGACCGTGGCACCGGGGCCCAGGGTGGTCGTGACGTCGGCGCGGCGCTGCCGGGCATGGACCGCGCGGGTCCGGTCGATCGCCACCTGCAGCGCCTCCCTAATGTCACTGTCGAGCCCCGCGATCGCCGCGTCGAGCTCGGCAACCGGCACCCGCACAGCCGTCGGCCGCACCCCGTCGAACGACGCGCCGAAGTCCAGTGCTGCATCCGCGCCCCGCTCCGCCACCGCCTCGACGATCGGTTGCACCGTCGCCAGCACCGCATCGACGTCGGCGCCACCGCGCGGCAACGCTGCCCCCAGCCGGGCAGCCGACAGCTGCGCGCCGCGCAGGTCGATGCGGGCCATCACATTCACGCCGACCATTGTCCCAGGCAGCTCAAATGGATATCGGACCGGTACAGTGACCGCATGTCCGTACAGGATCGTCCCAACAGCGCTCCGGGCGTGCCGATGATGTTCCCGCCGTGGTTCGAGCGGTGGCAGGTCAAGTACATGAACCCGGCTCTTAAGCCGTTTGCGCGTTATCTGCCCGGTGCGGCGCTCATCAAGCACCGCGGCCGTAAGTCCGGCAAACCCTACGAGACGATCGTGACCGCGTACCGCAAGGGCAACCTGCTGGCGATTGTGCTCGGCCACGGCAAAACCGACTGGGTGAAAAATGTGCTGGCCGCAGGCGAAGCCGATGTGCAGTTCTTGCGGCGGTCGGTCCACATCACCAACCCACGGATTCTGCCCGCCGGCACCGGTGGCCAAGAGCTGCCCTGGCCGGCCCGGATCCAGGCGCGCCGGATGGGCGTCTTCGTCGCCGATATCGCCTAAGGCGCGGCCGCTTAAGCGCGGGTAAAGACCGTCTTGCCGGTCATCGTCGGCCACGCCGACGGCGCGTCCTCCCACGGCACGACCTGCTCGACCACCGGCGACAGATCGCATCCACCTGTGATCACGCTGACGATCTCAGGGATGACGGCACGGGCGTTGACGCGCCCGGTGACGAACCGTACGCCACGGGTGTACATCGCCAGCAACGGCAGATCCACCGACGGCTGGAAGTACGCGCCGGTGTCGGTGCAGACACCGTCGGGCCAGGTGACGCGCAAAGTGGAGGCCAGCAGCGCAGGATCGGCCGAGGTGTGCACAGCGACCGGATACGGATTCCACGACTTGTCCGGCGTCGCGCGGTCGTGCGCTACGGCACCGAGCTTTTCGGCCGCGGCAAGCCGCTTCGGGTCGGTGTCGACGTAGTCGACGTGCGCACCGAGCGCTGAGGCGAACGCCGCCGCGTACAACCCGATCGAGAGCCGCCCACCACTAGGACGCGACGGTCGACGGGCTCGAGGCTGTCCAGCTCGGCGCGGAAGGGCGCCACCGTGCGCCAGCCGTCGGGAATGTTGTCCGACAACGAGGCGATTGCGACCGGATCGACGGATTCGGGTACCGGAATCAGCATCGCGTCGGCATACGGCACCAACACCAGGTCGGACATAAATCCGCCACCGTCCAGCCCGGCAATCGGGGCCATGCCGTACATCGCCAGTAACGGCACCGACGCGCACGAGCCCGTCACGCCGCGGCGGCAATGTGCGCAACCGCCGCAGCTGATCTGAAACGGCACCACCACCCGGTCGCCCGCCCGGACGGTGTGGACATCGTCGCCAACCGCGACGACCTCACCCAGCCCCTCGTGGCCGACCGCGTGTCCGGGCGGCATCGGCAGTCTCCCCTCCACGACCGCGACGTCAAGATCGCAACAGGCCACCGCCGTCGGTCGCACCAGTGCCTGTTCTGGTGACTTGATCTCGGGTTCGACCGTCTCTCGCCACGCGTAGCGGCCGTCTTCTTCAAACACCAATTGCCGCACTACCCGATTATTGAGTAATCACTCAAAAATAGCAAGTAGTATTGGGCAATGTGCCGAGACCTGATCGCAGCCGGGCCGCCCTGATCAACACCGCCGCCACCCTGTTCCGCCGACAGGGCTATGCCGCAACCGGGCTCAATCAGATCCTCGCGGAGGCCGGAGCGAAGCCCGGCTCCCTGTATCACCACTTCCCACGAGGCAAGCAGCAGTTGGCCGCCGCGGTCGTCGAGACCGCAGGGACCGGCATCGAACAACTGCTGCGTCGATTTCTGGCCAGCGACCGCTCGGTGGCCGACATCGTCGATCGCTGGATCGACCTGCTTATCGACGGTCTCGCCGGCGACCAACGGGACGGCTGCCCAATCGAGCCGATCGCCACCGAGTCAGTGAACGCCAGTCCCATGGTGCGCGAGGCCTCGGCGCGTGTGTTCAAGGGCTGGTGCACAGCGATCGAAGAACGGCTGGTCGCCGAGGGTTGGCCCATCAAAGACGCAGAAAGCTTTGCTACAGCGGTAATTTCGTTGATTGAGGGCGCTTTGATACTGTCCCGGACCGCTGGCGATACGGCTGCGCTTGAGGCTGCCAAACCGGCAGCGCGCCTGCTGCTACGCAATGGCTATCCGCGAACAGATGCGAAGTCTGCTTATATTTAGGCGATTTGGGCGCTTTTGCGTCTGCTCGGTCGAGGCTGGCTCACGTGTCCAGGCCGATGTCGAGCACCCGCGTCGAGTGGGTGAGCGCACCCACCGCAAGGAAGTCGACCCCGGTGGCGGCGTATTGCGCGGCATTGTCCAGCGACAGACCCCCGGAGGACTCGAGCTTGGTACCCGCAGCGCGGGCATCGCGACGCTGCACCGCGATCTGGGTCTGCCACACCGCAAAGTTGTCCAGCAGCACCAACTCCGGCTTTTCTGCCAGCACCTCGTCGAGTTGCTCCAGCGAATCCACTTCCACTTCGCACGGCAGATCGGGTGTGGCCGCGCGCACTGCGCGCAGCGCCGCCACCACCGAGCCGCCGCGGCGACGTGGTTGTCCTTGATCAGCGCGGCATCGCCCAGGCCCAGCCGATGGTTCACACCCCCGCCGACGCGCACCGCGTACTTCTGCAGCGCCCGCAGCCCGGGCAGCGTCTTGCGGGTATCACGGATCTGCGCTTTGGTCCCCCGCACCGCGTCAACCCACGCAGCAGTCGTGGTGGCGATCCCCGAGAGGTGGCCGACCAGATTCAGCATGGTGCGCTCGGCGGTCAACAAACCGCGGGTCGGCGCCTCGAGCACCAGCAGCGGAGAGCCCGGCTGCAGTCGGGCGCCGTCGTCGACGCGGTCGAGTACCCGGTATTCGCCGTCGAGCACTTCCTCGAGCACCAGCAGCGCGATGTCCACACCGGCGATCACGCCGGGTTCCCGGGTCACCAGCGACGCGGTCGTCACCGCTTCGGCCGGCACGGTTGCCGACGTGGTCACATCCGGTCCGTAACGTAAATCCTCGTCCAGGGCGCGTCGTATCACGGCGCGAGCTTCGGCCAGGTCGCAGCCCGACAATGCCGCCGCAGTCATCAGCACACCGCCGCCAAAGCCTCGACGTGCACGCCGATCTCGTCGTCGGCCAGCCGAACCACACTGCTTTGCGCCTGTTCGGGTGTGGTGTGCGGGTAGTCGGCCCGGGTGTGGCAACCCCGGCTCTCGTCGCGGGCGAGCGCCGCCGCGGCGACCGCGCGAGCGGTCAGGGTCAATGCCGCGTCTTCGACGTCGGCCCGGTTTTCGACGGGCCGGCCCGTCGCTGCGGACAACGTGTCGAGCAACCGCTGCAGCCCGACGGCATCGCGGACCACCGATGCGTCCCGCGTCATCGCCCGTTGCAGTTCGCGGCGCTCCACAGCCGAATAGCTGGTTAGCTCAATCGGTTTCGCGTATGAGGGTCCGACCGCTGCTGCGTGCGCGGCGGCGGCGCGTCCCGCACGTCCGCCGACGACCAGCCCCTCCAGCAGGCTGTTGGACGCCAGCCTGTTGGCGCCGTGCATTCCGGTGCGAGCGACCTCCCCGGCGGCGAACAGGCCAGGCAACTCGGTGCGGCCGCAGACATCGGTGACGACGCCGCCGCAGCTGTAGTGCGCGCCCGGCACGACCGGTATGGGCTGGCGCACAGGGTCGACACCGACCGCCTGGCAAGCCGCGGTGACGGTCGGGAACCGGGATTCGAAGTCGGCAATCCCGCGGGCATCCAGGTACACACACGGGTCACCGGTTGCCTTCAGCCGGGCGTCGATGGCAGCCGCGACCACGTCGCGCGGCGCCAGATCACCCATCGGATGCACGCCCGCCATCACCGAAACACCTTGGGCATCAACCAATGTCGCACCCTCGCCGCGGATCGCCTCGGTGACCAGTGGTCGCCGGCCTCCGGCGAGGCCGCCGAACAGCATGGTCGGATGAAACTGGATGAACTCGAGATCGCTCACCGCGACACCGGCCCGCAGTGCCAGCGCGACACCGTCGCCGGTCGAACCGTCGGGATTGGTGGTCACCCCATAGAGATGCCCGAGCCCACCGGTGGCCAAGATCACCGACGGCGCGTGCACGACGCCGAGTCCGTCGGGATTGAGCACCGACACCCCCGTCACCGCCGCATCGTCGTGCAACACCTGCACGGCGGTGTGGCCGGTGCGGATATCCAGTGCGGCAGCCGCATTGTCGAGCACGCGTTGCACCTCTGCCCCGGTGGCGTCACCTCCGGCGTGCACGATACGGCGGTGCGAGTGGCCGCCTTCTCGGGTCACCGCCCACCGGCCAGGGAAGTCTTCGTCGAATCGCGCTCCGTCGCGGACCAATTCCGCTACCGCGCGAAACCCGTCCGCGACGATCGAGCGCACCGCGTCGGGGTCACACAACCCTGCGCCCGCGGCCAGCGTGTCGGCGACATGCGCCTCGACCGAGTCGTCGCTGTCGGGCAGCACCACTGCGATACCACCCTGGGCGTAGTGGGTGGCGGTGACCCCGCTTGTTTGGGCGGCCTTGCTGAGCACCACGACGCGTCGCCCCGCCCGGTGAGCGGCCAGCGCGGCCGCTAACCCGGCGACGCCGGTACCGATGACGACGACGTCGGCTCGCTGTTCCCAAGCCGGGGTCATTCGCCGCCACCCGGCTGGCCGATCTCGATCATCCGTTGCACACTGCGCCGCGCCAGCGCCGACGTCTCGGGATCCACGTCGACCTCGTCGACGCCGTCGAGCAGGCAGCGCAGCAGCGCGGCGGGGGTGATCATTTTCATGTACTTGCACGATGCCCGGTCGTTGACGGCCTGGAAGTCCACCTGGGGCGCCGCGCGCCGCAGCTGATACAGCATGCCCACCTCGGTGGCCACCAGCACCTCTCGGGCGCGGGTAGCGCGCGCAGCGTCCAGCATGCCGCCGGTGGAGAGGATCTTCACCCGGTCTTGCGGGAAAGCGCCCTCCCCGGCGAGATACAAAGCTGAAGTGGCGCAACCACATTCGGGGTGCACGAATAATTCGGCGTCGGGGTGCCGGCGGGCCCGGTCGGCGAGCTCGTCGCCGTTGATCCCGGCGTGCACATGGCATTCGCCGGCCCACACGTGCAGGTTCTTGCGGCCGGTCACCCGCCGGACATGCGCACCCAAAAATTGGTCGGGGCAAAACAGGACGTCGCGGTCCGGATCGATGGAGTTGACCACGTCGACGGCGTTGGACGACGTGCAGCAGATGTCGGTAAGCGCCTTGACCGCGGCGGTGGTGTTGACGTAGGACACCACGACCGCGCCCGGATGCTCGTCCTTCCAGGCGCGCAGTTCTTCGACGGTGATCGAGTCGGCCAACGAACAGCCGGCCCGCTGGTCGGGGATGAGCACAGTCTTGTGCGGGCTCAGGATTTTGGCGGTCTCGGCCATGAAATGCACGCCGCAGAACACGATGGTGTCCTCGGGCGCGTCGGCCGCCACCCGCGACAGCGCCAACGAGTCACCGACATGGTCGGCGACGTCCTGGATGGCCGGCAGCTGATAGTTGTGCGCCAAGATGGTGGCATTGCGCAGTTGCGCGAGCCGGCGAATCGCTGCGGCCCATTGTTCGCTGCCGTCCACACCGGTGTAGCCGGCCGGGGAGTCGACGATCCCGGCGGCCAGCTCGTCTACCAGGGTTTCCGTGCGATTCAGGACCGTCATGGCCGTTCCTTCCGCCCAAAAGAAGAGGTTTTCGACTTAGAATCGAAAACATGGCCCATGGTAGCACTGCGCACGAAGTGCTCGCCGTCGTGTTCCAGGTTCGCTGCCCGGGATCGGGCAGCGCACGCGAGAAGCCCCAGCTCAACGTGCTGCTGTGGCAGCGGGCGCGAGAGCCGCAAGTGGGGGCATGGGCCCTGCCCGGTGGACGGCTGCGAAACGACGAGGATTTGACCACCTCGGTTCGGCGTCAACTGGCCGAGAAAGTCGACCTGCGAGAGCTCGCCCATTTGGAGCAGCTGGCCGTGTTCTCCGATCCCCACCGGGTGCCTGGCGGTCGGGTGATCGCATCGACGTTTTTGGGTCTGGTGCCCTCCCCCGCCACCCCGGAACTGCCACCCGACACCCGCTGGCATCCGGTGACCGCGCTACCGCCGATGGCGTTCGACCACGGTCCGATGGTGGCCCACGCCCGGGCCCGCCTGGTCGCCAAGATGTCGTACACGAATATCGGATTCGCCTTGGCGCCAAAGGAATTCGCGTTATCCACACTGCGTGACATTTATAGTGCAACCCTGGGCTACCAGGTTGACGCGACCAATCTGCAGCGAGTGCTGGCCCGCCGCGGCGTCATCACCCAGACCGGCACCATCGCCCAGTCGGGCCGCAGCGGGGGCCGCCCGGCCGCGCTGTACCGCTTCACCGACTCCCGACTGCGGGTCACCGACGAGTTCGCCGCGCTCCGGCCACCCAGCTAACCCAGTGACACGTCCCACACCGGAAAGCCGGCGCGGCAACTGGATTCTTAATGCCTTCTTAAGTAACAATGGCCCCGATGGACCCAGCCGCGCGCGCCGGCACGAGCGGCGCCGAATGGATCGCCCGTCCTCCGCACGAAAAGCTGCGACGCAAGGAGCGTCCGCCGCTGCCGTCGGACGACCCGTTCTACCAGCCACCGCCCGGCTTCCAGCACGCGCTGCCGGGTACCGTGCTGCGTTCCCGCGACGTCGAGCTGGCCTTTCTCGGGCTGATACCGCAGCGGGCCACCGCCACCCAGCTGCTGTACCGGACCACCGACATGAACGGCAAGCCGGAGGCGGCGGTGACCACGGTGATCGTCCCCGCCGAGGTCGCGCCCGGGCAGCCGTGCCCACTGCTGTCGTACCAGTGCGCGATCGACGCGGTGGCGTCCCGCTGTTTCCCCTCTTATGCGCTGCGGCGTTACGCCAAGGCGATCGGCGCATTGGCCCCGCTGGAGTTTCTGCTGATCACCGCGGCCCTCGCTGAGGGCTGGGCGGTGTCGGTGCCCGACCACGAGGGCCGCCACGGCATGTGGGGTGCGCCTTACCAACCTGGTTATTGCATTCTCGACGGAGTCCGCGCCGCGCTCCGCTCGGAGCGCACCGCGCTGTCGCCGTCGGCGCCGGTGGCGTTGTGGGGCTATTCCGGTGGAGGGCTGGCCACCGCATGGGCGGCCGAAGTATGCGCCGACTACGCGCCCGAGCTCGACATCGTCGGCGCGGTGCTGGGATCGCCCGTCGGCGACCTCGCCCACACCTTCCGGCGGCTCAACGGCGGCCTGCTCGCTGGTTTGCCGGCGTTGGTGATCGCTGCGCTGGCGCACGTCTACCCCGACCTGGACCGGGTGATCAAGAAGCACACCAACGAAGCGGGGCGGACTCTGCTTCGCCAGCTGGAGGAGATGACGACGGTGGGGGCTGTCATCCGGATGGCCGGCAAGAACGTCAACCAGTACCTCGACCGGCCGCTCGAGGAGATCCTCGAGATGCCCGAAGTCCAATACGTTTTCGACAACATCAAACTGGGCACCGCGGTGCCGACACCGCCGATCCTGATCGTGCAGGCCGTACACGACTACCTCATCGCCGTCGAGGACATCGATGCGCTGGCCGACGCCTACTCGGGCGGTGGCGCCGACGTCACCTACCACCGGGACGCGTTCAACGAGCATCTGCTGTTGCATCCGCTGTCGGCGCCCCTGACCCTGCGCTGGTTGCAGGCCCGCTTCGCACGTCGACCGCTCAACGAGCGCCGGCTCCGCACGACGTGGCCGACCCTGTTCAACCCCGCCACCTACGTCGGCATGGCCAGGCTGGGCGTCATCGCGGCGAAGGTCATCACCGGCAGGCCGGTGCACCGGCGCCCGCTGTAACTACCGCGAGCCGCCGCCCGGCGACACGGTGACCGCGGTCGGGGCTTGCGGCGACTCCACCGCCGGATAGCCGCCCAGGTCGTCACGCACCGCCGCCGCGACCAGGAAGGCGTACACCAGGGCGGTGGTGGCCGCCGGCAACAGCAGCGTGCAGCCGATCTGCAGCGGGCCGGGCCCGAAGAATACCGGCGGCGCCTCGGTGAAGTAGTGCACCCGGTGCTCGGGCGTCAGCGGCGCTGCGGCGATGTCGACGACGCCGTAGCGCGCACGCACCAGCAGCGCGCCCAGCGGGGTTGCGGCCGCTGCGGCGCCCACCATGCCGACCGACAGCGCGACCACCATCGCCGGCCCGCGGTGGGCCCGCCATTCCCACACCAGCACGGAGGCGACCACAGCCACCACCGTCAACAGCCCCAGCATCAAAAACGCGGCGACGAAGAAGTGGTCGGCTTCGTTGCCGAGGTAGTCGTGGACTCGTTCACCCTCGTGGGTCAGCGCCACGACCCCGTGGATGGGCGGGGCGATCCACGCCCACAGCGCGCCGATTACCACACCCGCGGCGACCAGGCCCGCCACCACCACCGCGATCGCTCGTCGACGAGACGCGCGCGGGGCGTCACCCGAACGGGGCTCGCTCATCGCCGCGTTTCCAGGTCGGTGGAGTCCACCCGGCCGTGCCGGGAACACTTGGCCCACCAACCATCGGGCCGCACCTGGACAACCATCCGGCGGCCGCATTCCGCGCAGAACCGAGGCGGCTCCAACCCCAACCGGGCGGCGGGCGGCGATACCGAGGTGCCCGCCGGGTCCCCGGTGTAGACGTCGTAGCTCCCCGCGCCGAGCGGAGCGGGCAGATCGCGAACCATCGCCTCCCAGTATCTACAGGCTTGCGTTGAGCGCCTTGATCGGCATCTGCAGATCGTCGAGCAGTTCCAGGTCGGCCGCGGCCGGCCGGCCCAGTGTGGTGGTGGTAGTTGCCGACGATCACTGCGTTGATGCCGCCGAGCATGCCACGTTTGGCACCGAGGTCCCCCAGCGTGATCTCACGGCCGCCCGCGAATCGGAGCATGGTGCGCGGTAGTGCCAGCCGAAAGGCGGCCACCGCCTTGAGCGCTTCGCTGGCCGGCATTACCTCCAAGTCGGCGAAGGGGGTGCCCGGGCGCGGGTTGAGGAAGTTCAGCGGCACCTCGTCCGGACCGAGTGCGGCGAGCTCCGCGGCGAATTCGGCGCGCTGCTGCAGTGTTTCGCCCATGCCGAGGATGCCGCCGCAACACACCTCCAGGCCGGCCTCGCGCACCATCGACAGCGTGTTCCAGCGCTCTTCCCAGGTGTGGGTGGTGACGACGTGGGGAAAGAACGAGCGGGCCGTCTCCAGGTTGTGGTTGTAGCGGTGCACACCCATCGCCGCCAGTTGCTTCACCTGCTCGGCGCTGAGCATCCCCAGCGAGCAGGCGATATTGATGTCGACCTCGTTGCGGATCGCCTCGATGCCCGCGGCCACCTGGGCCATCAACCGCTCGTCGGGTCCGCGCACCGCGGCCACGATGCAGAACTCGGTGGCACCGGTCTTTGCGGTCTGCTTCGCTGCTTCCACCAGGCTCGGAATGTCGAGCCAGGCGCTGCGCACAGGTGAGGCGAAAAGCCCTGACTGCGAACAAAAATGGCAGTCCTCCGGGCAGCCACCGGTTTTCAGGCTGATGATGCCCTCGACCTCGACCTCGGGGCCGCACCAGGCCATCCGCACCTCGTGAGCCAGCGCCAGCAGTTCTTCGAGTCGGTCGTCGGGCAGTTGCAACACCTGCAGCACCTGATCTCGGCTCAGTCCCTCGCCGCGATGCAGCACCTGCTGGCGGGCCAGGTCCAAGATGTCGGTGCTGGGCCGAGTCGCCGCCTGGGTCACCGGGTACTCCCTTACATCCTTATCTGTGCGGACACAAAACCGGGCCAGGCCCGCCGGGCCCGGCGTAAACGGTGTTCACGTTAGGGTACGGGCGCTCCACCGCACAAACGCGCCGAGGGCCCGGTGACGGGGTACGTTCGCCGGTAACAGTCAACCAACGGAAACCATGAGTCAAGCGCACGTCGAATACCTTGCCCATCATTGGCTCCTGCTGGCGGGGCCGGCGTTTTTGCCTGCCGTGATCGTCGTCGGCGTAGTGCTGTACATCGCGGTACGCGACCGGCGCAACGCAAACCGGAACAAGCAGACCGAGGTAGGCGACGGGCCGAAATGACATCGCATTGTTAGACGAATTGGTGTTTGGGCTCCCGCTGGATCGGTAACCTACCGTCGAGTAAGTTGCCGCGGCTTGGCGGCCAGACTCCCGGGTTGGCCCGGTGTGGTTGGGAGGCGATGACGGTGGGATCAGCAATTGTTGCGGAGGCGCCCGCACGCGGTGCCGGGCTCAACCAGGTGATCGGGTTGACGATTGCCGCGGCCGTGATCGTGGCTTTGATGCTGTGGGCGGGTTACGCGCACCGCAGTCATCGGATCAACTGGTTGAACGGGATCGCGGAGTGGCTGGGCGAAAAGTTCAACCGTCCCGCGTGGGTAGCCCTGCCGGTTCTGGTGTTCACGACGTCGATCATCTGCGCCCTTTTTGGCTTCATCTGGGACGTCAGCTGGCACATCGGCAATGGCCGCGATCCGGGACCGTTGGCCAACCCTGCGCACTACTTCATCGTGGTCGGGCTTTTCGGCATTTTCCTCGCCGGCATGATCGCGGTGGTAGTCCCGTTCGAGAGGCCCGGCCCGGCGGCCGTACGCATCACCGACAGCTGGTACGCACCGGTCGGCGGTGTGCTGATGGCAGGCTGCGGGCTGTACGCACTGACCGGTTTCCCGCTCGACGACATCTGGCATCGCATCTTTGGCCAAGACGTGACCCTTTGGGGACCAACGCATTTGATGATGATCGGTGGCGCCGGGTTCTCGCTATATGCGGCGTTGATGCTGGAATACGAAGGCGGACGGGCCATGCCGGAAACGCCAGCCGAGGGTCCTTACGGCCAACGCGAGCGCCCGTTCATCCAATTCCTGCGGTACCTGTCCTTCGGCGGGTTGTTCATCGGGATGTCGGTCTGGCAGATCGAGTTCGATTTCGGTGTGCCCCAGTTCCGGCTGGTGTTTCAGCCGATGCTGATCGCTGCGGCAGCCGCCGTCGCCGCCGTCGCAGCCCGCATCACGATGGGACCAGGGGCGGCGGTCATCGCGGCGCTTCTCGCGATCGCGCTCCGCGGCGCGGTCGCCGTGCTGGTCGGGCCGGTCTTGGGAGCCCCGATCAACTGGTTCCCGCTGTATCTCGGTCCGGCCGTAGTGGTCGAATTGCTGGCCCTCACACCGATTTTCCGGCGTCCGCTGCTGTTCGGTGCCGTCGCCGGTTTAGCTGTGGGCACCATCGGGCTGTGGCTGGAGTCGCTGTGGATCGGCGCCGTGTACCACTACCCGTGGCCGGTCAGCATGTGGGGCGAAGCCCTGGCGATGGCGGTGCCGGCTGCGGTGCTGACCGGGATGTGCGGGGCGATGCTGGGGATGGTGCTGACCGGCCAGCGCCTGCCGGGGCGGGCCGCAAGCATCGCGATCGTGGCGCTCACCGTGCTCGTTGTCGGAGCCGGAGTGGCCAACGGTCTGCATATCCGGGTGCCCAAGCAAGACACCGCCACGATCACCTTGACCGACCTGCCGAGCCCGCCCGGGCGACACATGGTGTCGGCCGACGTGCGGATCAATCCACCCGACCTGGTCAGCAGCCGCCCGGACTGGCTGACGATCCTGTCCTGGCAGGGGCAGATGAGCGATCACCGGGGCTTGATGATCGACTGGCTCAAGCAGGTCGGGCCCGGGCACTACCAGTCCACCCAGCCGGTTCCGGTCTGGGGCACCTGGAAGACGCTGCTGCGCGTCCAGGACGGCAGGACCATGACGGCGGTGCCGATTTGGGCGCCCGCCGACGACGCCATTCCCGCACCCGAAATTCCGGCGCTGTCCTCCACCACTCGTCCGTTCGTGCTCGAGGTCACGATCTTGCAGCGCGAACGCGACCCGAACGTGCCGGCCTGGTTGTTCACCACCGGCGGTGTGATTGTGCTGATCTTCACGCTGATGGTCATCGCCGGGCTGACGTGGGGCGCTGGCCGCATCAACGCTCACGACACCACGCCCGGGCAGCCGGACCAGAAAGCGGCGGATCGTTCCCCTCCACAGGCAGCGTGATCGTGACGAAGACCATTCGCGCGGCGCTGGTCATCGTCGCGGCCGCGGCCCTGATCGGGGGCCTTCTCGCGTGCGGTGGTCCATCGCACAAAGGTGGGCCGCCCAACGCCGTGGTGGTCAATGTCACGATCAGCAAGGGGCAAGTCACGCCAACCAATGCCACCCTGCAGGCCAAGGTCGGCGCGCCGATCACCTTCGACGTGACCAGTGACGCCGCCGACGAGCTGCACGTGCATTCGGTGCCTGACCACAAGTTCGCGGTCGCGGCCGGGCCGAACCAAAAGTTCGTATTCAAGGTCGACGTCCCGGGCAATGTCGAGGTCGAGCTGCATCATCTGGACCGCACCATCGCCACCATCCAAGTGCGCCCGTGACGGCGGCCAGCGCCGCTGACGTTCTGGCGCACGGCCTGGGCGGCTCGAGTGATCTGCCGGTGCCCTACGCCTATGCGGTGGTCGGTGCGGCCTGGGCGCTGACGTTCACGTTCGCCCTGGTGGCCTTCGCATGGCGGCGGCCGCGGTTCGATCCATTCGCGCCCGGCCGACCACTGCCCGCAGTGATCACCGCGGTCATGGATGCCCGCATCACCCGCGCTTCCGCTGCCGGAGCGGCACTGGTATTCGCGGTGTGGGTGGTGCTGGCCGGGTTGTGGGGCCCGCAGACGCCGAACAACGCCCTGCTCGGAGCGTTCTACGTGCTGCTGTGGGTCGGATTGGTCGCGCTGTCACTGCTTTTCGGACCGGTGTGGCGGGTACTTTCGCCCGTGCGGACGGTTTACCTGCTGCTTTTGCGCGTCACCCCGCCGCGGCTGCGTCGTCCACGACTGTCCTACCCGGAAAGCTGGGGATATCGCCCGGCCGCAGTAGGCCTGTTCGCGTTCGTGTGGATGGAGTTGGCCAGTCCCAACTCGGCGTCACCTCCCGCGGTCGAGACGTGGCTGCTGGTCTACGCGGTGGTGTTGCTGGTCGGAGCGTGGGTGTGCGGGCAGCGCTGGCTGGCCCGGGTTGACCCGTTCGCGGTGTACAGCATGGCGGTCTCGCGGCTCTCGCCGTTTCGCCGCAACTCGGTCTCCGGGCAGATCGTCGTCGGCAACCCGCTCGATCACCTGCCGTCGCTGCCGGTCCGGCCGGGCGTCGTGGCGATGCTGGCGGTGCTGCTCGGCTCGACCGCATTCGACAGCTACTCGGCTTCACCGACGTGGCGCAACTTCGCCGACCGGTTGTCGCGGGCTGCTGGCGCCGTGCCCACCGCGGTGTCGTCGTCGGTGCTGCGCAGTGTCGGATTGCTGGTCTTTATTGCCGTTGTGGCGCTGACGTTTTCGCTTGCGGCACGGGCCACCGGCGGCGTCGACCGTGAGCAGCGCCGGGCCCTGCCGGGCCAGATGGCGCACTCGTTGATCCCGATCGTGGTGGGCTACATTTTCGCCCACTACCTGTCGTATCTGGTCGAGCGCGGCCAACAGGCCCTCTTCGCGCTCGCCGACCCGCTGGCCCGGGGCTGGAACCTGCTCGGTTTGGCGCAGCTGCATGTCGCCTATGTGCTGTCCATGCACCCGTCGGTGTTGGCCGGGATCAAGGTGGCCTGCGTCGTGACCGGCCACATCGTGGCCGTTGTCGCCGCCCACGACCGAGCGTTGCGACTGCTGCCGAAGGGCCATCAGCTCACCGGCCAACTCACCATGATGCTGGTCATGGTGGGCTATACCTTCACCGGTCTGTACCTGTTGTTCGGCGGATAGGCTCGCGGGTCAGGCGATCAAGTACTCGGCCTTCTTGTTGCCGTCCCAGCGGCGCAGCCCCGCGATGCCGCCGGCGATCTCCGACGGTCGTGCGGCGATGCGCAGCGCACGCCCGAGCTGGGCGCCGCCGACCCGTCTGGCCAGCGTGATGTGCGCTGTCCAATGGCCTGGCAGGCAGTTGGGCATCGGCGCGGGCGCCAGATGCGGCAGGGACAGCCGGTACACCTCGGCGTGCACGCTCAGCAACTCCGTTGTCGGAATGACCAGCCGCGCCAGCACCGCCTTGCCGCGACCGAACAGCAGCGGCGCGCCGATGACACACTCCGGCGGTAGCCGGCGGGCAACGGCGGCCAACAGCGCGTCGACCTCGGGCTCGATGCGTTCGGCGACCACCAGCGTTGCGTGCGGACGGCTGGCCGGTGCCTGGCTGGGGATGCCGGCAGCGGCAAGGTCGCTCCAGATGCGGCGAATCGCCGCCTCGGTGTCGGCGTCGAACACCAGCTCGATCGAATGGACCATCAGCCGACCAGCGCGCTCACCCAGTCCCGGTCGAACGCTCGCGCGCTCATCGCGGCGAAATCCGCAGCGTCCATCGTCCCGGCCGAGGCGGGCAGCACGGCCCGCACCGGTGCCAGCTTCGCCAGCACGCACCGGTTGGAGACATGCACCGTCGCCGGCCGGGCCGCCAACTGCCAATTACCAGTCCGGCGCACGGAACACCGTGCGCTGCAAGAGCTTCCAATGTCAGCGCGGTGTGGTTGAGGGTGCCCAGCTCGCAACGGGTCACCAGCAGCACCGCCGCGTCGAGGTCGACGGCGAGGTCGCGCAACGTGACACCGTTTTGGGCCAGCTGCACCAGCAGTCCGCCCGCGCCTTCGACCAGGGTCAACCGTGTCGGGCGGTCGACGCCGCGGACCAGGCCCAGTAGGTCGGTGCGGGAGGGCAGGCTCATGCCGGCGTGGTAGGCAGCGGCTGCCGGCGCCAGCGGCTGCGGGTAACGCGCCAACCCGGCCAGCCGGGTGACCCCGGACAGCCGGGCCACGACGGCGAGGTCGTCGTCGCCGGCGTCGGTGCCGGTCTGCACTGGTTTGCACACCGCCACGTCGGCTCCGGCTTGCCGCGCATGGCAGGCCAGTGCCGCGGTGGCGATCGTCTTGCCCACCCCGGTGTCGGTGCCGGTGACGATCAGGATTGTCAAGGCCGTGCTGTGGCCAGCACGTCGGTCAACACCGTTCGCGCCCGCTCGAGATCGTCGTCGTCCAACGATGCCCGGGCGGTCAGCCGCAGCCGCGACGTCCCGGCGGGCACGGTCGGGGGGCGGAAGCAGCCCACCCGCACCCCGGCGTCCAGGCACGCGGTCGCCGCCGCTGCGGCGACCTGCGGATCCCCGAGGATCACCGGCACCACCGCGGACTCCGGTACCTGACTTACGCCGCAGATCTGGGCGAGCCTGCGGGCATGGCGCAGCACCGCGTCGGGCCGCCACGGCTCGGCCGCCAGCACGCGCAGCGCGGCCAGCGCCGTGCCCACCGCTGCCGGCGCCAGAGCGGTGTCGAATATGAACGCTCGCGCCGCGTCGATCAGGTGATCCCGGACCTCGGGCGGCCCGAGCACCGCGCCGCCCTGGCTGCCGAGCGCCTTGGACAACGTGGCCGTCATCACCACGTCGGGCGCGCCGGCGAGGCCGAGCTCGTGCACCAGCCCGCGCCCGCCCGCACCGCGCACCCCGAGGCCGTGCGCCTCGTCGACGATGAGCAGCGCGCGGTGCCGTCGGCAGACCTCGTACAGCTGCTGCACCGGCGCCAGGGCACCGTCGGCGGAAAACACCGAGTCGGTGACGACCACCGCACGCTCCTCCTGCCGCGACGCCAGCGCCGCATCCACCGCGTCGACGTCGAGGTGCGGCGTCACCACCACCCGGGCCCGAGACAGACGGCAGGCATCGACCAGCGAGGCGTGCGACTGCGCGTCGGACACCAGCAGCGAACCGGGACCCGACAAGGCGACCACCGCGCCCAGGTTGGCGGTGTAACCAGACGAGAACACCAAACCTGTTGGTGCGCCGACGAATTGTGCTAGCTCACACTCGAGTTCGTGATGCAGTTCGGTGTCGCCGGTGACCAGCCGCGAACCGGTGGAGCCCGCCCCCCACGTCCGCAGGGCCTGCACCCCGCCGTCGACGACCTCGGGATGCTGGGAAAGACCGAGGTAGTCATTGGACGCCAGGTCCAGCTCGGCGGCCACCGCCGGGCGCGGCCGCAGCGAGCGCCGCAAGCCGGCCTGCCGGCGCTGTTGTTCTACCGCCCGTAACCAGGCCAGCGGTGAGGTCTCGATCGGCGCGTGCGTCATGTCGGCGTTCAGCCTACGAGGCGAGCCACCTCGACCATCGCCGAGGTGATCTGGGTGATCTCCTCGGGCCCGCAGATGAACGGCGGCATCGCGTAGACAAGGTTGCGGAACGGTCGCAGCCACACTCCGTGGTCCAGCGCGGCCGGGGTAGCGACGGCCAAATCGACGGGGCGATCGCATTCGATGACGCCGATGGCGCCGCATACCCGCACATCGGTCACGGCCGGCAGCGCCCGGGCCGGTTGCAGCCCGGCGGTGAGCCCGGCGCTGATCTCGCTCACCGCCGCTCGCCAGTCGTGCCGCAGCAGCAGCTCGATGCTGGCCACCGACACCGCGCAGGCCAGCGGGTTGGCCATGAAGGTGGGCCCGTGCAGCAGCGGACCCGCGGAGCTGATGCGGTGCGCGACGTCGGTGGTGCACAGCGTGGCGGCCAGGCTTAGGTAGCCGCCGGTGAGCGCTTTGCCGACACACATGATGTCCGGGCTGACCTCGACGTGGTCGGCGGCGAACAGCTCGCCGGTACGCCCGAAGCCGGTGGCGATCTCGTCGAAAATCAGCAAAACCCCGTGCCGGTCGCAGATGTCTCGCAGGTCGACCAGGTAGCGGGGGTCGTGGAAGCGCATCCCGCCCGCGCCCTGCACCACCGGTTCGACGACCACGGCCGCCAGTTCGCCGGCGTGCTCGGCCAGTTGCGCCTCGAACGCCGCGCTGTAGCCCGGGTCGTAGTCGCGCGGCACCTGCGGGGCGAACACCTGCTGGGCGAGCACGTCGGCCCACAGCTTGTGCATCCCGCCGTCGGGGTCGCAGATGCTCATCGGGGTGAAGGTGTCACCGTGGTAGCCGCCGCGCCAGGTCATCAGCCGCGTCTTGCCGGGCTGGCCGCGGCTGCGCCAGTACTGCAGCGCCATTTTCACCGCGACTTCGACCGACACCGACCCGGAGTCGCAGAAAAACACCGTCTGTAGCGCGGCCGGAGTGATGTCCACCAGTAGCTGGGCCAGCCGCGCGGCCGGCTCGTGGGTGAGGCCGCCGAACATGACGTGGTTCATCGTGCTCAGTTGTTTGGTCAGCGCGGCGTCGAGGACCGGGTGGCCGTGGCCGTGGATCGCGGTCCACCATGAGCTCATCGCGTCGAGCGCGTCGATCGACTCGCCGTCGCGGATCAGTGTCAGCCAGGCACCACGCGCACCGACCGCCACCACCGGCGGCACGGCTTCGGCGCCGATCGTGCTGTACGGGTGCCACAGGTGGGCGGCGTCGATGGCGCTGATCTGCAAAGGAGTCAACGCGGGCACGATGACCGAGCGTAATCCAGCGGTATGCGGCCCATCGGTCGCAGAACTCGCCACCATCGGGAAGCATTGACCGGCATGGCCTCGCATGAGCCCCGCCACCCCTACCCGGGGAACAGCCAACCGCCGAAACGTCAGCCGCGGCTAGCGCTTTGGGACGTGATCTGCACCCTTGTCACAGTGACGCTGGTCGTTGTCGCGGCCACCACGACGACGTTGCCGTCGCGGCTCTTCGGCTTCGTGGCGGACGTCTGTGCGGCGGACAGTTGCGCCCCTGCCCCGTTGGGCATCAACTACTGGATCTACCCGGTGGTATGGGGCGGTTTAGGTGCGGCGTGTGCCGCCGCTGCCATCGGCCCATTCGTCTCCCTGGTGAAGGGCTGGTACCTGTTCTTCTGGCCGCTGCTGGCCGTCGCCATCGTCGCCCTCAGCTCGGTGGCCGGATCGGTGATGACCGCATTCAGCGAACGGTACGGACATTGACGCCGCATCGCCGGGGTGAGACCGAAATCACAACGGGCCGCGCAGGATTCGGCCAGTAGCGGTCACCGTTCGGTCACAGTACGACAAAATTCCCTCTCGCGGCCGCCCCGGCTATGGCCACCACGACCAATTGTTGTCAAAGTGTCTTTAGTGATTACCGTGACTCAAGTGACTAACGTGACGGTAGGTGTGCGCAGCATTGTGACCGAGAGGGGTGGACTCGAATGAGGCGCAGCTATGCCGCCGCACTCGGCGCGGCCGCGGTGGCAGCCGGGTTGACGGCGACGGCCGGTGCGGCGAGCGCTGACACGAACGTCGTGTCGGCCAGCCACCAGCAGGTCATCAACTACGTGATCCAGCGCGCATTGTCCCAGCGCGGCGTGCCGTACCTCTACGGCGGGGGCAACGCCGCAGGGCCCACCCACGGCACCGGCCTGCACGCCAACACCGTCGGGTTCGACGCCTCAGGCCTGGTTCAGTACGCCTTCGCCGGCGCCGGGATCAAGATGCCGCGGACTTCGGGCGAGCAATGCAACGTCGGCCGCAAGATTTTGCCGGCGCAGGCCCGACCGGGCGACTTGATCTGCTACGGCCCCGGCGGCAGCCAAAGCGTGGCGATCTACCTCGGCAACGGACAGATGATCGAAGCCACCGAGCCCGCGGTGACGGTGTCGGCGGCACGCACCACCAACATGACGCCCTACCTGACGCGGATCATCGACTCCTGAGGTCCGCCGAGCAGACGCAAAATCGCCCATTTTGGCCAAGATTGGGCTGATTTTGCGTCTGCTCGGCCGGGAAACCGGTTAGGTAGATTGTCTGGCGATCATGCTGACCCTCTCCGCGAATCGCCCGGCTGCCGCGCTGCAGCCTGCCGCCGCCGCGAGCCGCGATCGCAAGTCGGCGTTCTACCGCCACGACCTAGACGGCCTGCGCGGCATCGCGATCGCGCTGGTCGCGATGTTCCACGTCTGGTTCGGCCGGGTGTCCGGCGGCGTGGACGTGTTCTTGGCGCTGTCGGGATTCTTCTTCGGCGGCAAGGTGTTGCGGACCGCGCTTAACCCGGTGGCGTCGCTGTCGCCGGCGCCGGAGGTAATCCGGCTGGTGCGACGATTGCTGCCCGCGCTGGTCGTCGTGCTCGCCGGGTCCGCGGTGCTGACCATCCTGATCCAGCCGCAGACCCGCTGGGAAACCTTCGCCGACCAGAGCCTGGCCAGCCTCGGCTACTACCAGAACTGGGAGTTGGCCCGCACCGCGGGCGACTACCTGCGGGCCGGGGAAGCCGTCAGCCCGCTGCAGCACATCTGGTCGATGTCGGTGCAGGGCCAGTTCTACCTCGCGTTTTTGGCGCTGGCGTTCGGTTGCGCGTACGCGCTACGCCGATCCTTCGGCTCGCGGCTGCGGGCGCTGTTCGTCGTGCTGCTCGGCGCACTGACCGTCGCCTCGTTCGGGTATGCGATCGTTGCCCACCAGACCGGCCAGGCGATCGCCTACTACGACAGCTTCGCGCGGGCGTGGGAACTGCTGCTGGGAGCGCTGGTCGGCGCGCTGGTGCCCTACATCCGCTGGCCGATGTGGCTGCGCACGCTGCTCGCCACGATCGCGCTGGCAGCGATCCTGTCCTGCGGCGCGCTTATCGACGGCGTCACGGAATTTCCGGGGCCGTGGGCGTTGGTCCCGGTCGGCGCGACGGTGCTGATGATCCTTGCCGGCGCCAACCGCCACGCCGACCCGGGTGCCGGCGGTCGCATGCCGCTGCCCAACCGCGTGCTGGCCGCGGGTCCGCTGGTGACGCTCGGCGGCATGGCCTACTCGCTGTACCTGTGGCACTGGCCGCTGCTGATCTTCTGGCTCGCCTACACCGGCCATCGGCGCGCCAACTTCGTCGAGGGCACTGCGGTTCTGGTGATCTCCGGCGTGCTGGCCTATTTCACGATGCGCTACGTCGAGGATCCGCTGCGGTACCGCGCCCCGGCCCACCCGGTGGCACAGCCACCCGCGGTGCCCTGGCGGTCGCGGCTGCGCCGGCCCACGATGGCGCTGGGCTCGGTGGTGGCCCTGCTGGGCGTCACCCTGACCGCGACCTCGTTCACGTGGCGTGAGCACGTCACCGTGCAACGCGCCGACGGCAAGGAGCTAAGCGGGCTCAGCGCTCGCGACTATCCGGGCGCGCGCGCTTTGGTCCAACACGTGCGGGTGCCCAAGCTGCGGATGCGGCCCACCGTCCTGGAAGCCAAGAACGATCTGCCGCTGTCCACCAAAGACGGCTGCATCAGCGACTGGACCAACCCGGCGCTGATCAACTGCACCTACGGCGACGCCAACGCCGCGCGGACCATCGCACTGGCCGGCGGGTCGCACGCCGAGCACTGGATCACCGCGCTGGATCTGCTCGGCCGCATGCATCACTTCAAGGTAGTGACCTACCTCAAGATGGGCTGCCCGCTGTCCACCGAGGAAGTCCCGCTGATCATGGGCAATAACGCCGCCTACCCGCAGTGCCACCAGTGGGTGCAAAAGACGATGGCCAAACTCATCGCCGACCGTCCGGACTATGTGTTCACCACGTCCACTCGACCGTGGAACATCAAGCCCGGCGACGTGATGCCGGCGACCTATATCGGGATCTGGCAGACGTTCGCGGACAACAACATTCCCGTGCTGGCCATGCGGGACACACCGTGGCTGGTCAAGGACGGCCAGCCGTTCGAACCCGCGGACTGCCTGGCCAAGGGCGGCAACGCATCCTCGTGCGGAATCAAACGCTCCGATGTGCTGGCCGATCACAACCCAACCCTGGACTTCGTCGAGCAGTTCCCGGGGCTCAAACCGCTGGACTTAAGCGACGCGATCTGCCGCGCCGACATCTGCCGCGCGGTCGAGGGAAACGTGTTGATCTACCACGACGCCCACCACCTGTCGGCCACCTACATGCGCACCCTGGCCGGTGAACTCGGCCGGCAGATCGCGGCCACCACCGGCTGGTGGTGACGCCCGAGCGTCGGTGACGCGACACGGATAAAGTCGAGTGATGCCGCCGAGACAACCGAACACGGCAATGACCGACACCACACCGACGCTGCCCACCGTGTGGCCGGGCAACAGCTATCCGCTCGGCGCCACCTACGACGGCGCAGGCACCAACTTCGCGCTGTTTTCCGAGATCGCCGAAAAAGTCGAGTTGTGTTTGATCAACGACGGCACCGAAACCCGCATCACCCTCGACGAGGTCGACGGCTATGTGTGGCATGCCTATCTGCCGGGCGTCGGACCGGGCCAGCGCTACGGGTTTCGGGTGCACGGCCCGTTCGAGCCGGCCGCCGGCCATCGGTGCGATCCGAGCAAGCTGCTGCTCGACCCGTACGGCAAGGCCTTTCACGGCGAATTCGACTTCTGTCAGGCGTTGTTCTCCTACGACATGGAATTCGTCAACTCCGAAGGCGCCGAACCCGGAGAGACCGGCACCCCACCCATGGTCGACTCGCTCGGACACACCATGACCAGCGTGGTGATCAATCCGTTCTTCGACTGGGCATTCGACCGCGCGCCGCGCACCCCCTACCACGAAACGGTGATCTACGAAGCACATGTCAAGGGCATGACGCAGACCCACCCGGCGATACCCGAGGAACTGCGCGGCACCTACGCGGGCTTGGCCCACCCGGCGATCATCGACCATCTCAAGTCGCTGAACGTCACGGCGATCGAACTGATGCCGGTGCACCAGTTCATGCACGACAGCCGACTGCTGGAGATGGGGCTGCGAAACTACTGGGGCTACAACACTTTCGGCTTCTTCGCCCCGCATCACGAATACGCGTCGTCGCGTGAGCCGGGCAGCGCGGTGGGCGAATTCAAGGCCATGGTGAGGACCTTCCACGAAGAAGGCATCGAGGTCATCCTCGACGTGGTCTACAACCACACCGCCGAAGGCAACCACCTCGGCCCGACCATCAACTTCCGCGGTATCGACAACGCCGCTTACTACCGCCTCGAAGACGACGACCCCCGCTTCTACAAGGATTTCACCGGCACCGGCAACAGCCTCAACGCGCGGCACCCGCACACTTTGCAGCTGATCATGGACTCGCTGCGCTACTGGGTGACCGAGATGCACGTCGACGGATTCCGGTTCGACCTGGCCTCGACGCTGGCCCGCGAGTTCTACGACGTCGACCGACTGAGCGCGTTTTTCGATCTGGTGCAGCAAGACCCGGTGGTCAGCCAGGTGAAGTTGATTGCCGAGCCGTGGGACGTCGGTGAGGGTGGCTACCAGGTGGGCAACTTCCCGGGTTTATGGACCGAATGGAACGGGAAATACCGCGACACTGTGCGTGACTACTGGCGCGGCGAGCCCGCAACCCTCGGCGAATTCGCTTCCCGACTGACCGGCTCGTCGGACCTCTACGAGGCGACCGGCCGGCGGCCCAGCGCCAGCATCAATTTCGTGACCTGCCACGACGGGTTCACGCTGGCCGACCTGGTCTCGTACAACGAGAAACACAACGAAGCCAACGGCGAGGACAACCTCGACGGTGAAAGCCACAACCGGTCCTGGAACTGCGGGGTCGAGGGTCCCACCGACGACCCCGAGATCCTGGCGCTGCGCAGCCGTCAGATGCGCAACATCCTGGCCACGCTGATGGTCAGCCAGGGCACCCCGATGATCGCCCACGGCGACGAGTTCGGGCGCACCCAGCACGGCAACAACAACGTCTACTGTCAAGACTCCGAGCTGTCGTGGATGGACTGGTCGCTGGCCGAGAAGAACGCCGATTTGCTTGCCTTCACCCGCACGGTGACGCAATTTCGCAAAGACCATCCGGTGTTTCGCCGCCGCCGCTTCTTCGAAGGCCGGCCCATGCGCCGCGGCGACGAACTGCGCGACATCGCCTGGCTGACACCGAGCGGGCGGGAGATGACGCAGGAGGACTGGGACAGGGGTTTCGACAAGTGCGTGGCAGTATTCCTCAACGGCAATGCCATTCGCGAACCCGACGCGCGAGGTGAACGAATCGTCGACGACTCGTTCCTGTTGTGTTTCAACGCTCACGACGAAGACGTGGAGTTCATCGTCCCCGACGGTGACTACGCCGACCAGTGGACCGCAGAGCTGGACACCACCGATCCCGTCGGCGCTGCGGACCTGGTCGTCAACGCCGGCGACAAGGTCGCCGTTGCCGGCCGCTCGGTGCTTGTCCTGCGTAAGACCGCCTGACGCATGGCTTTTCCGGTACTGTCCACCTACCGGTTACAGCTGCGCGGCCCCGAGAGCGGATTCGGGTTCACCTTCGCCGACGCCGAACGTCTGCTCGACTATCTCGACGAGCTCGGGGTTTCCCACCTCTACCTCTCCCCCGTCATGACCGCGGTCCGCGGTTCGCCGCACGGCTACGACGTCACCGACCCGACGACGGTGTCCGCCGAACTCGGTGGTGCCGAGGGTTTGGCGCGGCTCTCCGCGGCAGCGCGACAACGCGGGATGGGGCTGGTGGTCGACATCGTGCCCAACCACGTCGGGATCGACAAACCCGAGCAAAACCCGTGGTGGTGGGACGTGCTCACCCATGGCCGTTCGTCGCGCTATGCGCGTTTTTTCGACATCGACTGGGACCTTGGTGATGGCCGAATCATTTTGCCACTGTTAGGTTCCGACGACGACCTGGCTGGGCTGACAGTGGATGGCGACCGGCTGCGGCTCGGGGATCTGGTGCTGCCCATTACTCCTGGCAGCGGCGGCGGCAGCGCTGCGGAAGTCCATGACCGCCAGCACTTTCGGCTGGTGGGTTGGCGCAACGGGGTGTGCGGTTATCGGCGTTTCTTTTCGATCACCTCGCTGGCCGGGCTGCGCCAGGAGGACCGCGAGGTGTTCGACGCCTGGCACGCCGAAGTCGCCCGCTGGATTTCCGAGGGACTGGTCGACGGCGTGCGTGTCGATCACCCCGACGGGCTTTCCACGCCCACAGGCTATTTGACGTGGCTGCGTGACCTGTTGGGGCCGGACGCCTGGATCGTCATCGAGAAGATCCTGGCCGTCGACGAGGCGCTGGAGCCCACGCTGCCGGTGGCCGGCACCACGGGCTACGACGTGCTGCGGGAAGTCGGCGGCGTCTTCCTCGACCCGGCGGGTTCCGCGGAGTTAACAGCGCTGGTCGAATCCGCCGGTGTCGACTACGACGACATGCCAGCCCTGCAGCGCAGCCTGAAAGCCACCGTGGCCACCGACACCCTGGCCAGCGAGTTGGGCAGGCTGCGGCGCAGCATCGTCGCCACCACCGGTGCCGACCATGCGCAGCTGCCCCGAGCCCTGGCGGCGCTGCTCGGCTACATCGACGTCTACCGCTGCGACTACCCGGGCCTGGCCGCGACGCTGCCCCGAGCTCTGGCCGAAACTGCCACGGCGTCACCGGAATTGGGCCCGCCGCTGCAGATCATCGCGGCGGCGCTGGCCGCCGGCGGTGAACCCGCGACACGGCTGCAGCAGTTGTGCGGCGCAGTCACCGCCAAGGCGGTCGAGGACTGCCTGTTCTACCGGGACGCCCGGCTGGTGTCGCTGAACGAAGTGGGCGGTGAGCCCCGCCGGTTCGGTGTCGGCGCCGCCGAATTCCACTGTCGCGCCGCGACCCGTGCCCGGTTGTGGCCGCACACCATGACGACACTGACCACCCACGACACCAAGCGCAGCGAGGACGTCCGCGCCCGCATCGGAGTGCTCTCACAAGTGCCGTCGCTGTGGCGAGAGTTCGTCACCCGCTGGGAGAAGCTGGCGCCCTCCCCCGATATCGCGACCGGATTGTTTCTGTGGCAGAACATCTTCGGCGTGTGGCCGGTCGGCGGCACGGTCACCGCCGAGTTGCGCGACAGGTTGCACCGCTACGCGGAAAAAGCGATCCGGGAAGCCGCATCGCACACCTCGTGGCACGATCCGAACACCGAATTCGAGGACGCGGTCCACTCCTGGCTCGACGCAGTGCTCGACGGGCCGGTCGCGCGTGAGTTGACACAGCTCGTCGGCCAACTACATCCGCATGAGGAAAACGACGCACTGGGCCAAAAACTGCTCGCGTTGACCGTTCCCGGTGTCCCCGATGTCTATCAGGGCACCGAATTGTGGGACGACAGCCTGGTCGATCCCGACAACCGGCGCCCAGTGGACTACACAGCCCGCCGCCAAGCGTTGAAGTCGTTGCAGCACCCGAAGGTTCGTGTGGTTGCAGCAGCGCTGCGGCTGCGACGAGCTCGCCCCCGCAGTTTCCTGCGCGGCGGTTACCATCCGTTGCTCGCCAGCGGAACGGCAGCCGATCATATCGTGGCGTTCGGCCGCGGTGACGACGTCGTGGTCGCCGTCACCCGCTGGACGTTCCGGCTCGACGAAACCGGCTGGGGCAACACGGTGATGCCGCTGCCCGACGGCCTGTGGCGCGACACCCTTAGCGGCACGGTGTTCACCGGCGCGACGCCGGCTGCTGCGCTGTTCCCCGACCTTCCGGTGGTGTTGCTGGAGCGCGCAGATGCGTGAATTCGCGGTCTGGGCACCCAAACCCGAGCGGGTGCGGCTCGACGTCGACGGTGTAGCTCACCCGATGACACGCACCGAGGGCGGCTGGTGGCGAGCCACCGTCGACGCGATGTCGAACTCCCGCTACGGCTTTCTGCTCGACGACGATCCCGCGGTGTTGCCCGACCCGCGCTCGCCGCGCCAGCCCGAAGGCGTGCACGCACGTTCCCAGCTGTGGGAGCCTGCTGCTGCAGCGTGGACCGATGGCGACTGGGCTGGGCGTTCCGTGGAGGGCGGGGTGATCTACGAGTTGCACGTCGGGACGTTCACGCCGACGGGAACTTTCGACGCTGCGATCGAAAAGCTCGATCATCTGGCCGATCTGGGTGTCGACTTCGTCGAAGTGATGCCGGTCAACTCGTTCTCCGGCACACACGGCTGGGGATACGACGGTGTGCTCTGGTATGCGGTGCACGAACCTTACGGCGGCCCGGACGGACTCGTCCGGTTTGTCGACGCCTGCCATGCCCGCGGCCTGGGTGTGCTGATCGACGTCGTGTTCAACCATCTCGGCCCGTCGGGCAACTACCTGCCGCGGTTCGGGCCGTACCTGTCGTCGGCAAGCAATCCGTGGGGCGAGGGCATCAACATCGCTGACGCCGGCTCTGATGAGGTGCGCCGCTATATCATCGACTGCGCGCTGCACTGGATGGTCGACTTTCACGCCGACGGCCTGCGGCTAGACGCGGTGCACGCGCTGGTGGATACCACCGCGATCCACATCCTGGAAGAGCTTGCCGCCGAAACCGATCGGCTGTCGGAGCAATTGGGCCGCCCGCTGTCGCTGATCGCCGAAAGCGACCTCAACGACCCGCGGTTGATCACCCCGCGCGATCAGGGCGGCTACGGCCTGACCGCGCAGTGGGACGACGACATCCATCACGCCGTCCACGCCGCGGTCTCCGGCGAACGGCAAGGCTACTACGCGGATTTCGGCTCGCTGGCCACACTGGCGGACGCATTGCGGCACGGCTTCTTCCACGCCGCTACGTACTCGTCGTTTCGGGGCCGTCGGCACGGTCGGCCGCTGGACAGGTCGAGGATTCCGGCCACCCGGCTGCTGGCCTACACCTGCACCCACGACCAGGTGGGCAATCGGGCGCTGGGCGATCGCCCCTCGCAGAACCTCAGCTTCGGCCAGCTTGCCGTCAAGGCTGCTTTGGTGCTCGGATCACCTTATACAGTAATGCTTTTCATGGGCGAGGAGTGGGGCGCCTCAACTCCGTTCCAGTTTTTCAGCTCGCATCCAGAACCCGAGCTTGCTCGGGCCACCGCCGAGGGGCGCAAGAAGGAGTTCGCCGAACACGGCTGGGACGCCGACGAGATCCCAGACCCGCAGGACCCGAGCACATTTCAGCGTTCTAAGCTCGACTGGGACGAGGCCGGCGCCGGTGAGCATGCGCGCCTGCTGAGCATCTATCGTGAATTGATCGCCTTGCGGCGCAAAGAACCGGATTTCGCTGACCCGTGGCTTGAGCATCTTGATGTCGACTACGACGAGGGCCAACGCTGGATCACCTTGCGCCGCGGCCGGTTTACCGTCGCCTGCAACCTCAGCGCTGACCCGGTGAGGGTGCCGGTCGGCGGCGAGGTGGTGCTGGCTTCAGACCAGCCGGCGGCGAGCGTCGAGCACAGTGTGCTGCCCGGGTATTCGTTCGTGGTCCTGCGTATCGGTAGCTGATCGCCGTCACGCCGTCTCGTCACCGCAAGCCAGCTGGCGGGCGCGGGCGCGCCGCGTGTTGTCCCACCACGACCCGACCACCATCACAGCGCCTGCCCAGGCGGCACCCAGCAGCCAGCCGGCCACAACATCGCTGATGTAGTGCACCCCGAGATAGACGCGGGAGAACCCCAGCACGGCGGCAATGCCGATCGCGGCGGCCCACACCGCCACCCGGCCGGCCCAGCGGGTAACCAGCCATCGCGTCAGCATCCACGCGAAAAGACCTGCGCCCGCAGCGGCGCCGCGGCGTGGCCGGAGGGGAACGAATAGCCGTCCGCGGCGATCGCCGCGAACGGCAAGGGCGGACGGTCCCGGACCACCAGGGCTTTGGCGGTGAATAGCACCAGCGTGATCCCGCCGGCACCGGCGAGGCCGAACACTACAGGCGCCCAAGACCGAGACGCCCAGCTGGCGGCCGCGCAGGCGATGGCGGCCACCGCACCCAAGGTGGCGCCCCCGCCCGCACCGGTGATCGCGCGCAGTGCCGTCGTCAGCCACAAGTCGCGGTGGGTTGCCAGCCACCGAGCGGCCGGTTGGTCGATACCGGCGATACCGTCACCCTCGAGCACGTCATCGAGCACCTCGGTAAAGCCAGCCCCCAGTGCCACGACGACGGCCAAGCCGACGAGCAACGCCACACCCGCCACCTCGGATAGCGGCCACCGGAGCGGCAACGACCATCCCCGGTCGTGCAATTTCTCGCGGGCCCAGGCCTCGGCTCGCGTTACCGCGGCGACGTTTCGGAGGCGAGCCCACAGCATGGGGACCAGATCCCGATTTTGAGCTACCCACACAGCCGCTGCGACCAGCAGGATCAGCGACACCAGGACGCCGACGCTGACCAAGCCGAAATTCTGTGTCCCCGGGCCGTACGTCATGATCGAAATCCAACCAGGAAACACCCGGCGGCCGGCGAGCGGTCCTCGTCCTGGGCGCTTCTTTCGATCGACGGTTATCGGTTGGCAAACCAATCGACGCCTGGTGTTTGCACAAGCGACCATTTGCTGTCGATTCGCTGTCGTGAGCCGCTGGTATTCTTCTGCGCGCATCGCGAGCACTAGGACCGTCGTGAAATGACCCGCAACGTTGTCCCGCCGCGCGGTCAACGGGGGATACGTTATGGCTTGGCTATTCCGAGACATATTGTGTGGCAACGTTCTTCGGTGCACCATACCGCCGCGTCGACTGGGTGGTGGGCCCGCATCAAAATCGCGCTGATTCGACACCAGGCGTTAACGGTGCTGGCATCGGCAGCCCCGACGCTGCTGATCTGCCTCGGTGTGCTGCTGTGGTCAATTGGCAACCCGCTGGGCCAGATTGGCGAGTCACCGATACTCGCCGACGGTGATTCGGGGGCCCTGTACGCCCGCGTGGGCAACACCTTGTATCCGGTGTTGAATCTGGCCTCGGCGCGGCTGATCACCGGCCGGTCGGACAACCCGCATCAGGTGCGGTCCAGCGCGATCGCTGGCCTGCGGCGCGGGCCGGTGGTGGGCATCCCCGGAGCGCCGTCAGGATTCTCGCCGACCAGTCCGGTGTCGTCGTCGTGGCTGGTGTGCGATGCGCTAGCACCCGTGCCCGCATCCGGCGCTGCGCCGGTGGTGACGGTCATCGACGGCGTCCCCGACATGTCAGGGCGCCAGCGAATATTAGGCGAGTCAGACGCGGTGGTCTTGCGCTACGGCAATGAGACGTGGGTCATTCGGCAAGGGCGCCGGGCGCGCGTCGACCCGCCTGACCGGTCAACGTTGTCGCGGTTGGGGTTGACGCCGGACCAGCTCAGTCAGGTGCCGACCATGAGCCGGGCGCTGTATGACGCCTTGCCGGTGGATTCCGAATTCCCTGTTCTCTCCGCTGATCTCAATGGTCAGCTGAAGGTGGTCGATATGCAGGACAACCCGACGACCTGCTGGTGGTGGGAACGGACCGCCGGCGAGGGCCGGGCCCGTGTCCACGTGGTGTCGGCGCCCGCGGTTCCCGTGGCGGCGACCGAAGTGAACAATTTTGTGCCACTGGCGAAATCGGATACATCGGATCCGCAGCCGACCGGTTCTATTTCGGGCCTGGGTACGCCAACTTTGTTGTCGCGGTCGAAACCAATCCACCGACGCCGGAAACGCTGTTCTGGCTGGAGAATTCGGGGGTGCGGTTTGGTGTGGACGCCACCGGTGCGACGCGTTCGGCGTTAGGGTTGCTCGCTGCGCCAAGTCCGGCGCCGTGGGCCGCGCTGCGGCTGCTCGTTCCGGGACCGACACTGTCCCGCGCCAGTGCGTTGCTCCGCCACGACGCCGGCCACGGTGACGTTTCGCCGCGGTGATCCCGACACAGGGTTTCGAGGCGCCGCCGCGTTGTTTGTCGGCAGTTCTGTGGATAGCTGGCTGGCGGCAACGCCGCACACCATTGATGCTTCACCCATGAGTCATCGCGAACTGCCTACGCCACCTGTTGCCACGGCGACCGACCCGGTGCAGTCGGCCGCCGATTTGCGCCAGCGATGGCGCGCGCTCATGGGACCACTGGGGTTTGGCGAAAAGCTGCTGTGGTTCGCCTTTGTCGGACCGGACCGTCGGCTCACCAAGGTGCTCAGCCAGGTGCCGATCGGCCCGCGTCCACAGGGCCGGATGCTCAGGAAGCTGATGTCGGCATTGCGCACGCTGCTCGACGACATGGCGTCCAAAACCACTGTCGCGCTGCTGCTGACCGGGCCGGGGCGGGGCCCGATCTCGACCGGCGACCGGGTGTGGGCGAAGTCGCTGACGGAAACGGCCGAACGGTTTGGCGTGCCGCTCGAGCCGATATTCCGGGCCAACGACGAGGCGCTCGTCCAGATCGACGGGCACACGAACCGCACCACCCCGCTGCCTGATGGGATCGCCTGCTTCCGCGAGCCGAAGCGTCGTCACAGCAAGTAGCGGTACGCCGGTGAGCCGGGCTCGAGCACTTCGATGTGCAGGTCGGTGGCCCGCATTCGCGCCAGCAGCCCGTCGAGCTCGGCGGCTGAGCCCAGTTCGATGCCGACCAGCGCCTCGCCGGTTTCCCGGTTGTTGCGCTTGACGTACTCGAACAGCGTGATGTCGTCGTTGGGTCCCAGCACCTGGTCGAGGAAACGGCGCAGCGCGCCAGGTTCCTGAGGAAAGTCGACCAGGAAGTAGTGCTTGAGGCCGAGGTGGACCAGCGAGCGCTCGAGGATCTCCCCGTAGCGGGAGACGTCGTTGTTGCCCCCCGAGATCAAGCACACCACCGTCGACCCTGGCTCAATGTCGGCTTCCAGCAGGCCCGCGACCGACAACGCGCCCGCCGGCTCGGCGATGATGCCCTCGTGCTGGTAGAGATCGAGCATCGCGGTGCACACCGCGCCCTCGTCGACCGCGGTGATCGACACCATGTCACCGGCGGCCGCCAGCGCCGCGTAGGTCAGCGTTCCCGCCCGATTCACCGCCGCGCCGTCGACGAACTGGTCCACGTGGTCCAACGTCACCGGCTCGCCCGCCGCCAGCGCGGCCATCATCGCGGCGGCGCCGCCGGTTCAACACCGAGCACCGAGGTGTTGGCCGTCCGCTCCGCCAGATAGGTCGCGATGCCGGCCACGCATCCGCCGCCGCCCACCGGAACCACCACCAGGTCAGGCTCGACGTCGAGCTGGTCGAGTAGTTCGACGGCGATGGTGCCCTGACCAGCGATGGTGCGCACATCGTCATACGGCGGCACCAGTGTGGCACCAGTGCGCGCCACGTCGGCGAGCGCCGCCTCGGCCGCCATGTCGTATGTCGAGCCGCCGACGATCAGCTCGACGAATTCTCCGCCGTGGTAGCGAATCCGGTCCTTCTTCTGCTTAGGCGTCTTGGCCGGCACGTAGACCCGGCCGCGAACCCCCAGCGCGCGACAGGCGTAGGCAAAGCCCTGGGCGTGGTTGCCGGCCGACGAGCACACCACACCCGCCGCGATCTCGTCCTCGGAAAGCTGCACCAGCAGGTTGTAGGCGCCACGCAGCTTGTAGGAGCGCACCGACTGCAGATCCTCGCGTTTGAGGTAAACCGTCGCCCCAGTGGCCTCCGACAATCGCTCGCACAGCTGCAGTGGGGTGGGTGCGACGACAGGAGCGATCCGCTTGGCCGCAGCGTCGATGTCCGCCGCGGACAGCGGCGGGGCGCTGGGCTCTTGGCTGAGTTCGGCGGACACCGGGTTCATGGTGCCATTCAACAGGCAGTTCAGCCGACCGGGGTCAGCACGAACACCGGAATCTGGCGATCGGTCCTGGCCTGATACTTGGCGTAGTCCGGCCAGACCCGCACCGCACGTTCCCACCAGAGCGCCTTTTCGTCGCCGAATACCTCGCGCGCCTCGTAGTCCCTGGTGACCGGGCCGTCCTGCAGCTCCACCCGCGGGTTCTTCTTGACGTTGTGGTACCACACGGGGTGCTTCGGGGCACCGCCCAGCGAGGCGACGATCGCGTATTGGCCGTCATGTTCAACCCGCATCAGCGGAGTCTTGCGGAGTTTGCCGGTTTTGGCTCCGACCGTGGTCAGCAGGACAACGGGCTTTCCCTGCAGCTCGGTGCCCTCGGCCCCGCCAGAGGCCATGTACTTCTCGGCTTGCTCGCGGGACCAGTCGAGCGGGCTGGGTGCGTATTCACCTGAAAGCGGCATATCGACACCTTAAGGGCTGGTGGGCCCGCGATGACTTGTGCCGCCAGATCCAGTGTTTCGGTTGGCCGAAAAAACAAGTAAGCGCTACCTTTAATTTGTGACGACTGCACAGCAGTTACGGTCGTTGGTCGCTGCCGACGAGATGCTGGTTGCCGGTGTGCCATGGCCCCGATACAAGGCCGTGGCACTGATCGCCGGCTTTGCCACCTTGCTGCTCGTCGCGGTGTTGACCGCCAGCGTGGCGCCGTCCGTCCTCGCCGCCGCCGGGGTTTCCGTGAGCGTGGGCGTGGTGCTCAAGGCGCTGCAACAGCCGCGCCAGTAGGCGCTATTTCACGCGGGTTGTGCGGTGGGCGCGGCAGCGGGTTCGTGGACGTGCGGACCCGGCTGCTCCGCGTAGAGCTCCTCGATCTCGGCGGCGTATTTCTCGGCGATGGGGCGGCGTTTGAGCTTCATCGTCAGCGTCATCTCCTCACCACCCGGCTCCCACACTGTCGGCAACACCCGGAAACGCTTGATCTGCTCGACCCGCGACAACTTGGCGTTGCCCTCGGCCACCCCCGCGGCAATCTGCGCGATCACATCCGGGTGGGCTGCCAGCGCTGCCGGAGACGCGTCGGACAGCCCGTGCTGGGCCGCCAGGGGTCCAACCGAGTCGGCGTCGAAGACCAGCAACGCGGTGTTGTAGGGCCGCCCGTCGCCGATGGTGACCATCGCCCCGATCATCGGGCACGCGGCCAGGATCGCGTTTTCGATGTTGGCCGGCGACATGTTCTTGCCGGCCGCGTTGATGATCAACTCCTTCTTGCGGTCGACCACCCGCAGGTAGCCGTCGGAGTCCATGTCGAGGATGTCGCCGGTGTGCAGCCAGCCGTCGGCGTCGATAGCCTCGGCGGTCTTGGCGGGCTCTTTGCGGTAGCCCTTCATCACCAGTGGGCCGCGCACCAGAAACTCACCGTCGTCGGCGATCTTGCCCTCCAGCCCGGGCAACAACTTGCCGACCGTGCCCAACCGGGCGTCGCGCGGGTGGCTGACGCTCGCCACGCAGCTCAGCTCCGACATCCCCCACACTTCGCTGATCGGGATGCCGATGCCGGCGAAGAAGCCCAGGGTCTCCTTCGGGATCGGCGCCGCACCCGAGACCGCCCAGCGCAGCTCTCCAAAGCCCAGGCGCTCCCGAAGCTTCGAGAGCACCAGCTCGTCGGCCTTAGCCCATTCGGCGGCCAGCTCGTCGGACATCGGTTCACCGGCCAGCAGCGCGGCCGCGCGTTTCGCCGCCACCGACATACCCCACTGCAACGCCTGCCGCTTGGTCTCGTCCGGCTCATGTGTGACAGCGAATTCTATTGCCGCTTTGAGCTTTTCCCATACCCGCGGGACGGCACCCCAAATGGTCGGCCGGGTGTCGGGCAGCGCCGCCGCGATCGCCCTGGCATCAGACACCACGGTGACCTGCACGCCGAACACCTCCTGGTTGTACAACGCCATCATCCGGTCGGCGATGTGCGCCGAGGGCAAAAACGAGGTGATCCGGTCACCGAAGCGCACACCGAGAACATCTTGCAGCGCTGAGGCCTCGAACATCAGGTTGGCATGCGTCATCTCCACGCCCTTGGGGTTGCCCGTCGTGCCCGAGGTGTAGATAAGCGTGACGATGTCGTCGGGTTGCACTGCGCGCCA
This sequence comes from Mycobacterium xenopi, assembly GCF_009936235.1. Classification (NCBI taxonomy): domain Bacteria; kingdom Bacillati; phylum Actinomycetota; class Actinomycetes; order Mycobacteriales; family Mycobacteriaceae; genus Mycobacterium; species Mycobacterium xenopi. The sequence goes on from NZ_AP022314.1 coordinate 2,895,951, forward strand.
GGTGGATTCGAAGTCAAAGTCAGTCGGCGCGGCGGCGTAGAGGTCGTCCACGGACAGGGTGCCCTCCGGTGAGCCGTCAATGCAGACAATGTGCTCGAGTTGGGCGCCGCTGGCGCGAATCCGGTCGACGTATTGTTGCTCGCATATCACCAGCTTGGTGCCGGCGTTGTCGAACAGGTAGGTCAACTGTTCGGCGGGCAGTGTGTTGTACACCGAGAACGAGGTCGCGCCGACATGCTGCGCACCGACTTCCAACGGGTAAAACTCGATCCGGTTCGCCATCATCAGCGACACCGTGTCGCCACGCCGTACGCCCAGCCCGGCCAGCCCGGCCGCGACCCGACGTACCTGGGCCGCGTAGTCTCGCCAGGTCAACGTCTGGTGGCCGCCGGGCGTTCGGAGTGCTACGGCACCCGGATCGATTGCGGCGGTGCGCTGAAACGCCTCGCACATCGTGGTGGGGCGCTCTGCCAACGTCATTTTCGTCCTCCTTTGTGTGCCTACCTCATCTGAGCACAGACCTGACAGGCCGTGGAGTAGGTTCGCCGACATGGCAACGATCCTGATCACTGGTGCCAACGTGTGGGATGGACGCTCCGATGCGCCGACGCCCCGTCAGGTGCTGGTGGCCGACGGCCGCATCCAGCGGATCGCCGACACGATCGAGCCGCCCGCACAAACGCAGGTGATCAACTTGCCGGGGCATACCCTGACGCCCGGATTTATGGATTGCCACGTGCACGTGACGTTGGCGCCGCCGCTCGGCCCCGCGGTGGCGACCGCCTCGAGCGTCGCGAAGGCGTTGAAATCTTTGCCGGTGCTGCAGACCTTGCTCATGAACGGGTTCACCACCGTGCGCGACCTAGCCTGTGCAGACCTCGATTACCCGACCGTCGATCTGCGCGATGCTGTGGCGGCCGGCACCGTGGTGGGTCCGCGGATGCTGGTGGCGCCGCACATGATATCGGCGCGCGGCGGTCACGGCGACTTCAGCGGAATGGTCGCCGACGAATATCAAGGCCCCTCGCGGGCGCTGGAATTGGCGGCGGCCGACGGGTGCGACGAGATCCGCACCCGGGTGCGCCAAGAGATCCGCGCCGGCGCGGATTGGATCAAGTTCGCCGCCACCGGCGGTTTCGCGTCTCCCTCCGACGATCCCGGCCAGGCCACCTACAGCCAGGAAGAAATGGACGTGTTGGTGGCCACAGCGGCGGATCTCGGTGTGCCGGTCACGCCGCACAGCTACGGCGACGAAGGCATCCAGCGCGCCGTGCGTGCCGGGGTGCGCAGCATCGAACACGGAAACCTGGCGTCGGCCGACACATTGCGGATGATGGAAGACGCCGGGGTGTTTCTGGTGCCGACGCAGTACGCGATCGTCTCCGGCGCCCGACGCGGCGAGGACGATCCGGTGTGGGCGGCCATGCCCGAATACGCGAAGCGCAAAGCCCGCAAATATCGGGGCGCGTTGCTGGACGCCGCCGAGCGCGTCGCGGCAAGCAATGTCCGTATCGCTTTCGGCACCGACGCCGGAATGTTCCCGCACCAAGACAATTGGCGCGAGTTCCCGACGATGGTGTCCACCGGGATCAGCCCGCTGCGCGCACTACAGGCTGCCACCAGCGTAGCGGCGGAGCTACTTCAGCTCGACGACCTGGGAGTGATCGCCGAAGGCAAGATCGCCGATCTGATTGCGATGCCGGGCGACCCGTTCACCGATATCGAAGTCACTGGTCAAGTGGACCTCGTGATGAAAGAGGGCGTCATCTATAAGGATCCGGCCGGCAAGCGCGAGGCGCGGGTCGCAACCGCCTGTTAGGCGACATGGCGTGCCAGCATGATACCGACCCGCGCCTCAATCTCGCTCACCGTCACGGTCAGTGTGCGCTGCGGCGCCTTCGACCGATACCGGTGTCCCGTTGGTGTCGTGAATTCCGCTGTGTGCCTTCCCGTTTCGTCGGCTGCAGCGATGACTCGCCAGCCCGCAGACTCCTTCGTGTAGTTGCACCGTTCGCAGGATCCCAGCCCGTTATCCGCCGTGGTGGGACCGGCGCGAGCGTGCGGTTGCGCGTGGTCGCGGTGCCTGATCGGAGCGTCGCAATACGGGGTGCGACAACGCTGGTCACGCAGACCGATGAAGGCGGCCAGCCCGCGGGGAAACAGTCGTGCCCGCGACTCCATCGCCACTAGTGCCCCGGAGCGGGGATGGGCGTACAGGCGCCGCAATGTGGCCCGGGACCGCCGGTCAGTTACCGCGGCCGACACCAGGCCGCGTGCAACGGCAGCCGGGATGGGGCCGTAGCCGCACAGATCTCCGGGGCTGTTTGCACCGCCCAGGAGCGTCTCATCCGACAACACCAGGTTGACTGCGATTGGCGTGGCACTCGCCGCGCTGCGTCCGGTGACACGCTCGATCAAGGTGTCGGCCATCACCTGGCCACGGGTACGGCCGTCGAACGTGGTATCGGCTGCCCGGCGCAGCGCCGCGTACACCGAGACGCCCTGAGCGACCGGCAGCAACGCGGTCAGATACGTCATGGTGTCGGGTGCCGGACGGATGGTGACCGTCCGCTCGCCTTCCGCCTTCGCTGCCCGCTCGACGACCGCGCGTGGATCGAGCCGGTAGGCGATTGCCTTGGCGGCGTACGCTATCCGCGCATCGCCCATCCCGTCCAAAGCGGCAGCGTCAGCGCACAGCTCGGCGTCGAGGGCGCGCCGGTCATCGACGTCTAGGCAGGCACTCTCGCGGACGATGAGGGTGGCCCGCCATTCGGACAGGATTCCGCGCTCCAACGCTGCCAAGGTGTGCGGCATCTCGTTGACCAGTGCCTTGGCGAAGCCGAGATGCCGACTGCCGCGAACCGGTGAATCGCGGCGCGCCAAAGCTACTTCCGTCGCCACGCCACGACCGCGACGCGCCGCCGGTACCCCCGTCGCGGTCTCGGCGAGCCGCCGCGCCGCGTCCAACGCGGCAGCTGCCCGTGCCTGACCGGCTGATGCGGCCGCCTTGAGCCGCTCCAGCGCGGCGATGCGCTCGATCAGCGCCGGCTCATCGCAGTCTGGGTCGATCACCGCCGCCGCGGACGCCACCGCTTGCCAATCGAGCATGGCTTCGTTGTAACAGAGGGGTCTGACAAGTCCGTCCGGCCTGGTTAGGCGCCCAAGCACCCTGGGCCGAGCAGCGCCTTAAGGTCACCCATCAACGCCGGGGACGGTGTCACCCGAAGCGAGGAGTCCAGCTCCAACGTCGTGACCCGGTCTCCGCTAAGCAGCCGCAGATGCACCTGCGAAGTCCCGGGATGCCGGGCCAGGACTTGCTTGAGCGCATTGACCTTGTCGGCTGTGCATTGGCGGGTGGGGAGGCTCACTTCCAGTGGCCGCACCGGCTGCACATTCGAAAAGTCCGGCACCACAAGGTCGTTGGCGACCAAGCAGATCCGATCGTCTTGGACTTTCACTCGAGCGTTGATCACCACCACGGCATCGTCGACGATGTCGGCACCATAGCTGGAGTAGGTGTGCGGGAAGAACATCACCTCGATGCCACCGGTGAGGTCTTCTAGTTGCGCTGATGCCCAAGGCATTCCGTTCTTGTTCACCCGGCGGTTCACCGATGCCAGGATGCCGCCGACCCGCACCGGAGCTTCGTTGGGGACGTCGCCGTCGAGGATCGCCGGGATGGCGGTGTCCACCTGGGTGGCCAGCAGATGCGCCACCCCGTTGAGCGGATGCCCGGACACGTATAGCCCCAGCATTTCGCGCTCCAACGCCAGCTTGTGCTTGTCGTCCCACTCCTCGTCGGGCACTTTGACGCTGAACACCGCGTCGGTGGCCGTGTCGGTGCCGCCGAACAGGTCGAACTGGCCCATCGCCTCGGCCTTCTTGGTGCCCAGTACCGCGTCGACAGCATCCGTGTGCACCAGGAACAAGCCCTTACGGGGGTGGCCCAGCGAATCGAACGCGCCGGCTTTGATCAGCGATTCGGTGACCTTCTTGTTGCACGCCGCGATGTCGATCTTGTTCAAGTAGTCGGAGAAGTCGGTGAACTTACCCTTCTCGGTGCGGGTCTTGAGCAGCGAGGCAACAACATTCGCACCGACGTTGCGCACTGCGCCGAGCCCGTAGCGGATGTCGGTGCCCACCGACGCGAAGTTCAAACCCGACTCGTTGACGTCGGGCGGCAGCACCGTGATGCCCAGCTTGCGGCAATCGGCCAGGTAGACCGCGGCTTTGTCCTTGTCGTCGCCAACCGAGGTCAAGAGCCCGGCCATGTATTCGGCCGGGTAGTTGGCCTTCAAGTAGGCGGTCCAATAAGACACCATCGCATATCCGGCGGCATGCGACTTGTTGAACGCGTAGTCGGCGAACGGCAAGATGGTGTCCCACAGCGCCTTGATCGCCCCGCTCGAGAATCCGTTGGCACGCATGCCCGCCGCGAAGCTTTCGTATTCGGCGGCCAGAACGTCAGCTTTCTTCTTGCCCATGGCTTTTCGCAGAATGTCGGCTTGGGCCAGCGAATAGCCCGCAACCTTCTGCGCGATCCGCATGATCTGCTCTTGGTAGACGATCAAGCCGTACGTCTCGGCCAGGATCTCCTGCAACGGCTGGGCGAGTTCGGGGTGGATCGGTGTGATGGGCTGGCGGCCGTTCTTGCGGTCGGCGTAGTCGTTGTGGGCGTTCATGCCCATGGGCCCGGGCCGATACAGCGCGATCACCGCGACGACGTCTTCGAAGCCGGTGGGCTGCATGCGCCGCAGCAGGTCCCGCATGGGGCCGCCGTCGAGTTGGAAGACACCGAGCGTGTCGCCGCGGCCCAGCAGCGCGTAGGTGGCCGGGTCGTCGAGCGGCACAGATTCCAGGTCGACGTCGATTCCCCTGTTGGCCTTGATGTTCTCGATCGCGTCGCCGATGATCGTCAGGTTGCGCAGGCCGAGGAAATCCATTTTCAGCAGCCCGATTTCCTCGCACGCCGGATAGTCCCAGCCGGTGATGATCGCGCCGTCCTGGGGGCGCTTCCACAGCGGGATGGCGTCGGTGAGCGGTTCGCTGCTCATGATCACCGCGCAGGCGTGCACCCCCGCGTTGCGGATCAGACCTTCCAGCCCGCGGGCGGTCTCGTAGATGGTGCGCACGTCGGGGTCGGTGTCGATCAACCCCCGCACCTCGGCGGCTTCCTTGTACCGCTCGTGGTTGGGATCGGTGATTCCCGACAGCGGAATATCTTTGGCCATGATCGGCGGCGGCAGGGCCTTGGTGATCCGGTCGGCGATCGCGAAACCTGGCTGGCCGTAGTGGATTCGCGCCGAATCCTTCAGCGCTGCTTTGGTTTTGATGGTGCCGAATGTGATCACCTGGGCGACCCGGTCATGGCCCCACTTGTCGGCGGCGTATCGAACCATCTCGCCGCGGCGGCGATCGTCGAAGTCGATGTCGATGTCGGGCATCGACGTGCGCTCGGGGTTGAGGAACCGCTCGAACAGCAGTCCGTGCGGGATCGGGTCGATGTCGGTGATGCCCAACGCGTACGCGACCAGCGAACCGGCCGCCGAGCCGCGGCCCGGCCCGACCCGGATGTTCACCGAACGGGCGTAGTTGACCAGGTCGGCCACGATCAGGAAGTAGGACGGAAAGCCCTTGGCGCAGATGACTTCGATCTCGTAGGCGGCCCGCTCGGCATATCCGGGCGGTATCCCGTCCGGGAACCGGCGAGCCAGCCCGGCCTCGACCTCGTGACGCAGCCACGACGCCTGGTCGTGTCCGTCGGGCACCGGGAAAACCGGCATCCGGTTGCGCGGTGTCCACACCTCGGCATACGAGCCCACCCGCTCGGCGATCAGCAGCGTGGTGTCGCAGGCCCCGGGCACGGCGTCGTCCCAGATCGCCCGCATCTCGGCGGCCGACTTCAGGTAATAGCCGTCGCCTTCGAACTTGAACCGAGTCGGATCCGACAGGGTTTTGCCGGTCTGCACGCACAGCAGCGCCTCGTGGTTGTGCGCGGCGTCGCGAGTGACGTAGTGGCAGTCGTTGGTGGCCAGCGGCGCGATACCGAGCTTGCGGCCGATCTCGAGCAGCCCGTCGCGGACCCGTCGCTCGATGGTCAGCCCGTGGTCCATCAGCTCCAGGAAATAGTTGTCCGGGCCGAAGATCTCCCGCCACCGGGCGGCCGACTCCAGCGCCTCCCGGTCCTGGCCGAGCCGCAGCCGGGTCTGCACCTCACCGGAGGGGCAGCCGGTGGTGGCGATGATGCCGCCGGCGTGCTCGGCGATCAGCTCGGCGTCCATCCGCGACCATTTGCCCAACTGGCCCTCGAACGACGCCAGCGACGTCAGCTTGAACAGGTTGCGCAGCCCGGCGGCGTTTTCGGCGATCATGGTCAGGTGGGTGTAGGACCCGCTGCCTGAGACGTCGTCGCCCTTCTGCGCCGGATCGCCCCAGAACACCCGCCGCGAGTCGAACCGTGAGCCGGGCGCGACATAGGCCTCGACCCCGATGATCGGCTTGATCCCGGCTTCGGTGCATGCGTTGTAGAACTCGCTGGCGCCGAACATGTTTCCGTGGTCGGTCATCCCGATGGCCGACATGCCCAGGCGCTGCGCCTCGGCCAGCATCGGGCTGATCTTCGCGGCACCGTCCAGCATCGAGTACTCGGTGTGGTTATGCAGGTGCACGAAGGAGCCAGTCATCGCAGACGCCAGTCTATGGCCGCCCACCGACACCGGTTCGGCGTGTCGCCCGGGAGTGTCGTGACGTGTGGTCGCGATGAGCCGGCGTGCAGGTCGGTGAGTCACCGGCAATCGTGTTGTTACGTCGAGTAATCGCGCCGTGATGGCGCGCTAACGGATGGGCAACGCCGCAATGGTCCCCTGGGGATATGGGAATGCTGCCACGATTCCGCACGCGCAAGGCGCGATCTATCTACGACCGCATCGGCGGCCATGAGGCGATCGAAGTGGTGGTCGAGGACTTCTATTCGCGGGTGCTTGCCGATGCGCAGCTGGCCGGCTTCTTCGCCGGGACCAACGTCAATCGGCTGAAGGGCAAACAAGCCGAGTTCCTTGCCGCAGCGCTCGGCGGCCCGCTGCCCTATACGGGTGTCTCGATGAAGCAGGCTCATAAGGGCCGCGGGATCACCATGCACCACTTCAACCTGGTGGCGGGACACTTGAGCGATTCGCTCACCGCGGCGGGCGTGCCCGACAAGACGGTGGCAGAAATTCTTGCCGTGGTGGCACCGCTGGCCAGCGACATCGCCTCCGACGCCGAGCCAGCACGCGTCTGACACCTCGCCACGCGCCGCAGCGGGCGGGTGCCGATCGGCATCGGCCACAATGCCTGCATGCCCCGAAGCTTCGACGACCTGGTGGCCCAGGCCGCGGCGGCGCCCGTCGAGGGCTGGGACTTCTCCTGGCTGGATGGTCGCGGGACCGAGGAACGCCCGTCGTGGGGTTATCAGCGGCTGATGAGCCAGCGGTTGGCCCGGGCGTCAGCCGCCGTCGACCTGCAGACCGGTGGCGGAGAAGTATTGGCCGGGGCGGCCACGTTCCCGCCGACCATGGCCGCCACCGAGTCGTGGCCACCCAACGCTGCACTGGCCACCCGGCGCTTACACCCGCGCGGGGTGGTGGTGGTCGCTACGCGCGACGAGCCGCCGCTGCCGTTCGCCGACGAGGCATTCGACTTGGTGACCAGCCGCCATCCCATCGCGGTGTGGTGGACGGAAATCGCGCGGGTGCTAAGGCCGGGCGGCACGTACTTGGCCCAGCACATCGGTCCGGCAAGCGTACGTGAGCTGGTCGAGTTCTTCCGCGGACCCCAGCCAGCGGCCCCGCGCTACCCGGACGACTGGAACACCCAGGCCCAAGCGGCCGGCCTGCAGATCGTCGACCTGCGCATGGAACGCCTGCGGGTGGAGTTCTTCGACGTCGGTGCGGTCATCTACTTTCTGCGCAAGGTGATCTGGGCGGTGCCCGACTTCAGCGTCGACCGCTATCACCAGCGGCTGCGCGACTTGCATGACCGCATCGAAGCCGACGGGCCTTTCGTCACGTATTCCACGCGAGTGCTCGTCGAAGCACGCAAACCGCCGTGATCACCCCTCGGCCCGCAACACGTCCAGCGCATGCTGCAGATCCGGCGGGTAGGGACTGACGATCTCGATCTGCCGGCCGTCGGCCGGGTGTGCGAACGACAGTGACCTCGCGTGCAGCCATTGACGCTCCAGCCCAAGCTTTTTCGCGAGCTTGGGGTCCGCGCCGTAGGTCAGGTCGCCGCAACAAGGGTGATGCAGCGCCGCGAAATGCACCCGGATCTGGTGAGTGCGACCGGTTTCCAGGTGCACGTCGAGCAGGCTGGCGGCAACGAACGCTTCGATGGTGTCGTAATGGGTGAGACTGTGCCGGCCGTGTTTGGTGACGGCGAACTTCCAGTCGTGGCTGCGATGCCGGCCGATCGGGGCGTCGATGGTCCCGCTGGAGGGATCCGGATGTCCTTGCACCAGCGCGTGGTAGCGCTTGTCGACGGTGCGCTGTTTGAACGCGCGTTTCAGCACGGTGTAGGCGCGGTCGGACAGCGCCACCACCATCACCCCTGAGGTGCCGACGTCAAGGCGATGCACGATGCCCTGCCGCTCGTGGATGCCTGACGTGGTGATCCGGTAACCAGCGGCGGCCAAGCCACCGAGCACCGTCGGCCCGGTCCAACCCACCGTGGCATGCGCGGCCACCCCGGGCGGCTTGTCGACCGCGACGATGTCGTCGTCGGCATACAGGATCGTCATGCCCTCGATCGCAACCGGCGTGTTTTGCAGCGGGGGCGATGCCTCGGGCAGCCGCACATGCAGCAGGGCACCCGGGGTCAGCCGGTCGGATTTGCCAACCACCACGCCGTCCAACTCGACCCCGCCGTCTTCGGCCAGCGCGGCGGCGGCGGTCCGCGACAGGCCCAGCAGACGCGCGAGGCCCGCGTCGACACGCATGCCCGCCAATCCCTCCGGGACCGGCATCGAGCGGTGGCGCATCAGGGTTGGTCGGCCTCACGCGGTGCCCGGGAAACCTCGCGCTTGCGCCTGCCCACAGTGTCGAAGTCATAGCCGAACACCGACAGCGCGACCAGCAAGATCGCCCCGCCCACCACCGACGGGTCGGCGACGTTGAACACCGGCCACCAGCCGATCGACAGGAAATCCACGACATGACCGCGCAGCGGTCCGGGGGACCGGAAGAACCGGTCGACCAGGTTGCCCGTCGCCCCGCCCAGAATCATGCCCAGGCCGATGGCCCACCACGGCGACACCAGCCGTCGCCCCATCCAGAAGATGCCGACCACGACACCGGTCGCGATCACCGTCAACAGCCAGGTGTATCCCGTCGCCATCGAGAACGCCGCCCCGGAATTGCGCACCAACGTCCAGGTGACGGTGTCGCCGATGATCGACACCGGCTGTCCGGGGGTCAGCAGTTCGACAGCGAGCACCTTGGTGACGATGTCGAGTACCAGCACCACCGCGGCCACCGACAGCAGCAGGCGCAGCCGCCGCGGCGGCGCGGCGGCGTCAGAGTCTCCCGCCGTCACCGGCTCAGCCGACCGCGTTGGTTCCTCGGGCACGCCTACATCATCCCCTAACATCCCAGCATGGGCCGCGTTGCCGTCGTCACCACCGGGGGAACGATCGCCAGCAGCAGCGACCCCGACGGAATACGGCGGCCGACCCGCGGCGGCGCCGAGCTGACGGCCGGGCTCGACGTCGACGTCGTCGAGCTGATGGCGCTCGACAGCTCGCGGCTGACGCCGGCCGATTGGGACCGGATCCGCGACGCGGTCCAAGCGGCGGCCGACGGTGGTGCTGACGGCGTGGTCGTCACGCACGGCACCGACACGCTCGAGGAGACGGCGCTGTGGTTGGACCTGACCTATGCCGGCCCGGTGCCGGTGGTGTTGACCGGCGCGCTGCGCAGCGCCGACGACCCCGAGGCCGATGGTCCGGCCAATCTGCGTGACGCGGTGGCGGTAGCACGGTGCCCCGAGGCGCGCGGCCTTGGCGTGGTGGTGTGCTTCGGGGGGCGGGTGTTGCAGTCGTTGGGCCTGTACAAGGTGGCCACCCGCGACGGGTTCGCCGGCGCGCCGCTGGGCGTCGTCGCCCATGGCGAGGTGACCGTGACCGTGCCCACGACTCGGCCTTACCTGGGAGACCTGCGCGCTGCCGCAGCACCGCGCGTGGACATCGTGGCGGCCTACGCAGGCAGCGACGCGGTGGCGCTGGACGCCTGCGTGGCCGCCGGCGCCCGCGGGGTGGTGCTGGAGGCACTGGGTTCGGGCAATGCCGCAGCGGCGGTGGTCGACGGAGTGCGCCGCCACTGCCGCGACGGCATCGTGGTCGCGGTGTCGACCCGGGTTGCCGGGGGCGGGTTCGGCCGGGCTACGGCCCGGGCCATGACCTGGTCGAAGCCGGCGCGGTGATGGTGCCCGGGCTGGCGCCGAGCCAGGTGCGGGTGCTGCTGATGGCGGCGCTGGCCGCGAAGCTACCGGTCGGCGACGTCATCGACCGCCTGCTCTGACAACGCCGCCACATACTCCGGCCAGTCGAGGCTGTCGACCGGATTGGCGGGGCTGAGCTCGCCGCTGTCGACGGGAAATGTGCGCGCCGGTCCGGGCCCGGAGCTGCGGGTCTCGAACCGCACGGTGACCACGCCGTGCCCGGCGCCCTGAACCCAGCCGTGGCCCAGTTCGCGGTGCTTCACGTCGTCGCCGATCCGCCAGGCCGCCGTCTGTGCCATCTCGGCGGAGGTGTCGACGCGCTGATCGGGCGCCGACATCACACCAAACAGGTCCAGGTCGGAAAACAGCGACTCTTGGCGTATCTCGGTCAAACCCGAAAACCCCACTCCCAGTAAGCGAATTGGCCCAATCTCGCGCGGGTCGAGCAGCAGCCGCCGGGCCACCGCGACCAATGCGGCGGCATCGGTGGTGCCGTAGGGTAGCGTCGCCGAGCGGGTCAGCGTGCTCATGTCGGACTTCTTCAACTTCACCGTGACAGTGCGCGCTCCCCGCCCGTCGCGGATGAGGCGTTGATGCGCATGCTCGGCGATCGGTCCGATCGCCTCCCCCAGCTGGTCGAGTGTGGTCAGGTCGGCCGGGAAGGTGGACTCGGCGCTGATCTGCTTGGCTTCGGCGCGTTCGGCCACCGGGCGGTCGTCGATGCCGCGGGCCAGCCGGTGCAGCGCGGGCCCGATTGTCGCCCCCAAGATGTTGGCCACCTCGGCTTCGGTGAGCGCGGCCAGCTGGCCGATCGTTTCGATGCCGAGCCGGTGCAGCTTCTCCTCGGCCACCGGACCGATGCCCCACAGCCGTCGCACCGGCAACCCGGCCAGCAACGCCCGTTCGTCGGCGCGCCGGATCACCCGCACGCCGTCGGGTTTGGCCAACCCGGAAGCGATCTTGGCGATCTGCTTGCCCGACCCGGCGCCGACCGAGGCGATAAGGCCGGTCTCCTCGCGCACCCGTCGCCGCAAGTCCTCGCAGAACCGCTCGACGTCGACGACCGAGGCGCCGGCGAGCTCGGGGGGTTCTGCGAATCCCTCGTCGTAGGAAAGCTGTTCGACAACGGCCACCGCTGCGCGCACCGTGTCGAAGACACGCCGACTGGCCACCCCGTACACCACGCCGCGCGGCGGCAACACCACCGCGTGGATACCCACCAGCCGGCGCGCCTGGTGCATCGGCATCGCCGAGCGGGCACCGAACGTCCGCGCTTCGTAGCTGGCGCCGGCCACCACACCCCGGCCGCCCAGCCCACCGACCAGCACCGGCCGGCCCCGCAGGGTGGGACGGGTGAGCTGCTCGACGGAGGCGAAGAACGCGTCCATGTCCAGGTGCAGCACCCAACGGGAGTCCACAACCGCAGATGCTATTGCTATAGCCTCAAAACCCATGGCGATGAATCTGTGTCACCGGGTGTGCTGCAGCTCCAACCGCTACTTCAAGGCGGTCGAGAACCGGCTGCTGCCATGGGTTCTGGCCGATGTGGATCTCGGCGACGACGTGCTGGAGATCGGACCTGGCTACGGCGCCAACATCCGGGTGCTGATCGACAAAGCCGCACGCTACGCCGCCGTCGAGATCGACCAGGCGATGGCCGAGCGGCTGCGCGCCACCTACGGTGACCGGGCACGGATCATCCACGGCGACGGCACTGACACCGGCTTGCCGGCCGACAATTTCAGCTCGGTGGTGTGCTTCACCATGCTGCACCACATCCCGACCGCGGCATTGCAAGACCGCCTGTTCACCGAAGCGTTCCGGGTGCTGCGGCCCGGCGGGGTGTTCGCCGGCAGCGACAGCGCGGCGTCGATTTTATTCCGGATTTTGCATTTCCGCGACACCTGTAACCCGGTGTCACCCCATACCCTGCCGAATCGGTTACAAGCCGCGGGTTTTCGCGACATCGACGTCGACTCCCGCGGCGGCCGCATGCGCTGGCGCGCGGTCAAGCCTTAGCCGCGAAAATGCAACTGCCGACAGGCCTACTCGAGAAATGCGTCGGCAGTTGCACTTTCGCGGCTCTAGAGTGGGCATCCCGCGGCGTGAAGCGCCTCTCGGGCCCGCGCGACGATGACGTGTGGACGGTGCCGCAACATTTCGGAGCTCACCCGTACCAGCCGCCAGCCCAAGCGCTCGAGTTTGACCGTGCGCTCGATGTCGTTAGCGCGGATCCATGGGTCGGTCCAGTGTTGAGGGCCGTCGTATTCCACGCCGACGCGCCATTCCTCCCAACCCATGTCGATGCGGTACTTGCCCACCACGATCTGGGTCTGCGGCCTGGGCAGACCACCCGCGATCAGTACCAGTCGTGTCCGTGTCTCCTGCGGTGACTCGGCGCCGGCGTCGACCAACGGGAGCACGCGTCGCAGCTGTTTGATGCCGCGAGCGCCACGATGGATGTCGATCAGCGGCTGAACTTCACTGATGCTCATCCCGGTGGCTTGCGCCAAAGCATCGATGCGAATGGCGGCCGTCTGGAAACCGGGACGCCGCCCAATGTCGAACGCGGTGCGAGCGGGCGACGTCACGGCAACACCGTCGACCGACGTGGTCTCGCCGCACAGCAGCGTCTCGTTGCGGGTGATGATCAGCGGCGGCGGGCGCTTGCGATCGGTGATCAGTTCGGCGGGCTCGTGCGGGTCGACCCACTTCGCACCGAGTAGTGCGGCCGCAGAGTTGCCGGCAACGACCGCCTTCTTGCCCGACCACAGCCATGCGGCGATCGCGCGATCTCGCGCGGTGAGCTCGGCGTCCTGACGCTGGTAGACGTTGCGGTAGATACGCGTGCAGGACCGCCGCAGCTCACGTTCAGTTACCTTTCCCGCGCGGAGTGCTTCGGTGCCGACGAACGGTGTGGTCGCCATAATCCCCCCTCCGCGAAAGTGCAACGATCGACGCGTGTAGTCGAGAAATGCGTCGTGGAATGCACTTTCGCGGGTCAGAGTTTAGAGATCGCGACCCGGACGCCGTCACCGATTTCCACACCGTCGGGCGGCTCGCCGAATTCGAAACTGGTCGCCAGGATTTCGCGGGCGATCAGCTCGCGATGGGTGCGAGCCCAGTCGGCGCGTTCGGCCGGTACCGACATCACCACGCTGATCCGGTCGGACACGTCGAGACCGGTCGACTTGCGCAACTCTTGCAGTTCACGGATGCGGTCTTTGGCCCAGCCTTCGGCTTCCAATTCGGGTGTCACCGCGGCGTCCAGCACCACCAGCCCGGCGCCGTCGGGCAGCGCAGCGGTGAATTCGGGGTCGGTGGCCACCAGCCGTGAGCTGTATTCGTCGGGTTGCAGCACGGCCGGGCCCGCGGTGAGGGTGCCGTCGGGGTTGACGACGCCCTCACCGGCCTTGACGGCCTTGATGGCGGCCTGCACCTGCTTGCCCAGCCGCGGCCCGGCCACCCGCGCGTTGACGGTGAGTTCGAAGCGCCCATAGGTGTCGACGGCGTCGGTCAGCTCGACCTGCTTGACGTTGAGCTCGTCGGCGATCAGTCCGCTGAACGGTTCCAGCCGCTGCGGATCTGGCACTGCCACAGTCAGTTTCGGCAACGGCAGCCGCACTCGCAGCTTTTTGGCCTTGCGCAGCGACGACGCCGCCGAGCACACCTCGCGGACTTGGTCCATGGTAGCGACCAGCTCGGCGTCGGCGGGCAGCGCGTCGGCCGAGGGCCAGTCGGTCAGATGCACCGAACGCTCGCCGGTGATACCGCGCCAGATCACCTCGGTGGTCAGCGGCAGCAGCGGAGCGGCCAGCCGGGCGGTGACCTCCAGCACGGTGTGCAACGTGTCGATGGCGTCGGCGTCTTCATCCCAGAACCGCTGTCGGGAGCGCCGCACATACCAATTCGTCAACGCCTCGGTGAATTGGCGCAGCTGTTCGCAGGCACCGGCGATGTCGTAGACATCCATCGCCTCGGTCAGGTAGTCACGTAGCGCGGCCAGCTTGGCCAGGATGTAGCGGTCCAATACATGCGACGAATCGGTGCGCCAGTTCCCGACTTTCGGTGCGTATAAGGCCAGGAAGCTGTAGGCGTTCCAGAACGGCAGCATCACCTGACGCACGCCCTCGCGGATGCCCGGTTCGGTCACGATGAGGTTGCCGCCGCGCAGGATCGGCGACGACATCAAAAACCACCGCATCGCATCGGACCCGTCACGGTCGAACACCTCGTTGACGTCGGGATAATTACGCAACGACTTGCTCATTTTTTGGCCGTCGTAGCCCAACACAATCCCGTGGGCCACACAGGTTTTGAATGCAGGGCGGTCGAACAGCGCCGTGGCTAGCACGTGCAGCGTGTAGAACCAGCCGCGGGTCTGCCCGATGTACTCGACGATGAAGTCGCCGGGATAGTGGGTTTCGAACCAGGCGCGGTTCTCGAACGGATAATGCACTTGCGCGTAGGGCATCGACCCCGAGTCGAACCATACGTCGAACACATCGGGGATGCGCCGCATCGTCGACCGCCCGCTGGGGTCGTCGGGATTGGGCCGGACGAGCTCGTCGATGTAGGGCCGGTGCAGATTGTCCGGGCGCACACCGAAGTCGCGCTCCAACTCGTCGAGGCTGCCGTAGACGTCGATCCGCCGGTAGGCCGGGTCGTCGGAGACCCACACCGGAATCGGGGTGCCCCAGTAACGGTTTCGCGAGATCGACCAGTCACGCGCGCCTTGCAGCCAGTTGCCGAACTGGCCGTCCTTGACGTGTTCGGGATACCAGGTGATCTGCTGGTTGAGTTCAACCATGCGGTCCCGGAATTCGGTGACCTTGACAAACCACGACGACACCGCCCGGTAGATCAGCGGGTTGCGGCAGCGCCAGCAGTGCGGGTAGGGGTGCTCGTAGGTGTCGTGGCGCAGCAGCACCGCGCCGTTGGCGGCGGCGGGGCCGGTGCCGTTTTTCAGGTCGCGGATGATGTGCGCGTTGGCGTCGAAGACGTGCTGGCCCTGGTAGTCGGGCACGGTGGCGTCGAAGCGTCCGTTGGAATCGACCGGGGTCACCGCCGCGATGCCCACCTCGTCGGCGACCGCCATGTCGTCCTCGCCGTAGGCCGGTGCCAGGTGCACGATCCCGGTGCCGTCCTCGGTGGTGACGAAGTCGCCGGCCAGCACCCGAAAAGCCTTGGGCGAGTCCATGAAATAGGCGAACGGCGGCAGGTAGCGCTGGCCCAGCAGATCCGCGCCGCGATAGCGGCCCAGCACCTCGGGTTCGTCGCCGAGTTCCCGCGCGTAAGCACCCAGCCGGCCCTCGGCCAGCACATAGCGCCGCTCCCCTGCCCGCACCTGCACGTAGGTCACGTCGGGGTTGACGGCGACCGCCTGGTTGGACGGCAACGTCCACGGTGTCGTCGTCCACACCAGCAGGTATGTGCCCGCCAATTCGCCGTCGGGCACGGCGAATCCGACTGTGATGGCCGGGTCTTGGCGGCTCTGGTAGACGTCGTCGTCCATCCGCAGCTCGTGGTTGGACAGCGGCGTTTCATCACGCCAGCAATACGGCAGTACGCGGTAACCCTCGTAAACCAGGCCCTTGTCCCACAGCTGCTTGAACGCCCAGATCACCGACTCCATGTAGGGCAGGTCGAGCGTCTTGTAGTCGTTGTCGAAGTCCACCCACCGGGCTTGACGGGTGACGTAGGCGCGCCATTCGTCGGTGTAGCGCGACACCGATTCGCGGCAGGCTTCGTTGAATGCCGCAACGCCCATCGCGTCGATCTGCGATTTGTCGGTGATGCCGAGCTGGCGCTCGACTTCGAGTTCGGCCGGCAGCCCGTGGGTGTCCCAGCCGAAACGGCGCTCCACCTTGTAGCCGCGCATGGTCCGATACCGGGGCACGATGTCTTTGACGTAGCCGGTGAGCAGATGCCCGTAGTGCGGGAGGCCGTTGGCGAACGGCGGCCCGTCGTAGAACACGTATTCTTCGGCCTCCGCGCGGCGGGCGATGCTGGCGCGGAAGGTGTCGTCGCGCGCCCAGTAGTCGAGAACCTCGGCTTCCAACGCCGGGAAGTCGGGTGCCCCGCTGCCCAGTTTGGGATAGCTGTGCTCGCTCACTTGCGTCGTCTCCTGTGCCATTGTCAGGCCCGGGGACGACGCCGCGCCGATGCGCGAGCGCCGCGGTACCACCCCGCTTGCCGCGCCTGGGCGCGACCACTCGTTGGCGGCTATGACGGGCCTACCCGTTCGGTTCTACTGGGGCCCGCACGCCGGCTGGGCCTGTTCTTCCGAAGGCTCCCCGGTGATGGCCGGATCGACGCCGATGCTCAAAATTCTAGGGGTTCGCCGAATCGCGGCAAATCAGCCCAGGGCCGCCTTCGCGTCGGCGAGGTTATCCGCGCCCAACACGAGACGGGTGTGGGTGGCCAGGTAAGCGGTCTCCAAGTTGACCTTTGCGTCGCCGAGCTTGTGGACCACCTCGGCGAGGGCGCCTGGCCGGTCTTCGATGTCGAGGACGATGACTTCCTGCTCTTCGACGATCTTGATTCCGGCCCCCTGTAGCGCTTCGAAGGCCGGTGTGGCGTCGTGAACCAGGATGTGCACTTCGGACTGGCCGCCACCGCTGCTGAGCGCACACAGCCCGGCGATGTTGACGCCCGCTTTGCCGAGCACGTCGCCGACCCTGGCCAGCTCCCCCGGCTCGTCGTCAAGATAGAGCGTCAGATCGGTCGCCATGACCCGCTCCCTTCGTGCCGCGCCCAGCATGTCAACGCTACTGCGCAGAGCCATCGTTGTTGCCGCGATTTCCCGGGCCGCGCCGGCGCTGCGTTCCTAGACTGCGGCGTGTGGCCTTCGACGCGTTGTTCGCTCGCGACGTGGCCCTGCCGTTGGCGGCGGCCGCCTACAGCGTGCTCAGCGGTAGTCCCGCGGTCTTGCCGACTGGATTCGTGAAAACCGCATTGATCCGCGCCGACGGCGCTGCGCTGACCGCGATGACCGATCCGCACCCCGCGGTGACCGCGATGACCAAGGACACCGACCTCTTCGGCCTGTTGGGTCATAACCCGGCCAGCCGCACCGCGTTCGTGTCGTTTCGCGGCAGCGCGGATCTGGCGGATTGGCTGGCTGACATCGATGCCCTTCCCCAGCCCTACCTCCCGATCGCGGGATTCGGGCACGTCCATGCCGGCTTCCAGCAGGTCTATGAGTTGGTCCGCGAAAGCGTCGCCGCCAACCTGGCTGCGGCCACTGCTGGGACCGACCAGATTCTGGTCACTGGGCACAGTCTGGGCGCCGCGCTGGCTGTGCTGGCCGCGCCGGACATCTGCCGCAACATGCCGCCGAACACCATCGAGCCGCGACTCGTCACCTTCGCCGGCCCGCGGGTCGGGTTGAGCGACTTCGCGGCCGCGTTCAACGCTGCGATCGAAAGTTGTTATCGGGTGGTGAATTTCCTCGACATCGTGCCGCACGTGCCGCCGTCACCGTACGTGCATGTCGGGGTGGAGATCGACGTCGACAGCGGCGGGGCGATCGACGTCGCCTGGCGCCACAGTTTGACGGCCTACCGGGACGGGTTGACCGCACTCATCGCCGCGGCATCTGCCTAGGACGCGACGCACCGATCATGGAGGCAACCAATGATGACCGGCGCGCCGCGTCCCGCGAATACGCAAGTTGCCAGGCCGCCCGACAAACAGTCAGCGACCTGGCAACTAGAGGCTTGGGTGAGAGGATTGCTCGGCAGTCATCGGACTACGCCCCGACCTCGAGCACCCCAACCCGCCACAGCGCTGCGTATAGGTGACGCAGCGGAATGCTCAACAGACGAGCAGCCCCGGTGACCAACGGGTCGCCGCCACCGAAGGGGTCGGAGTCGATGCGCCGCGACGCCTTCTTCGGCGCGGCTTCCTTCGGCGCGGGGGCCACGGTCAGCTTGGGAGCTGCCGTCAGCCGGGGGGCGGGTGCTGTCGTCACCACCTCGTCGTACAGAACAGCGGTCATGGTTGCCTCCTAGGCGGAAATCAAGCGGTCATATTTGGACTCGCTGTTCCGTCCCGCGGTTCCGAGCAGGTCTCTGCTCTGGGGCAACGCGCGCGTCGAGCCGATTCAGCCGGAGGCGGCGTGCCGGGGACCGGATCGGGACGAAACAGGACCCCTATATCGGTCCGGACTCTCACTGGAACTCATTCGTCCCTCACCTCCTCACGGCGACGCCAGGTGCGGATCACCCGCACGATCCACGTGCACTGCAGGAGTACAGAACCCGACGAACGTCGGAGACCGCACCCCTCTCGCTAGAGCTTCGGCACCACACGGCGTGTCCGGTAGGACCGGAAGCCACTTGGGCTCAACCCTTAAGCCGGGAGGAGCTGTCCTGACCCGGGGCGTCTCTCGACGTTCAGGGTCAGTGGCCTATATCCGTGTAGCCGCCTCACCTAACGAGGTGCTTGCCCTTCCGATGATGCACCAACAACTTGAGCGGGTCAATTTAATCCCGGCCATCGTGTCGGTGAATTGACGGTATCTTTTCGGACACGCCACTTCCCCAGCGCTGATGCGCTGCTACACGAGGTCGTAGTCGGCCAGCTCAGGGCGTGCCATGACCTCGCGGAACCGCGTGAAGCTCCACGGCCACACGGCCGGCAACCCGCGGTCATCGAGATACCAACTTCGGCAGCCGGTCACCCAGACCGTCTTCGCCGACGCCCTGGCCCTCGCGTCCTCGAAGCGTGCGGTGGCCTCGGTACTGGCGCTGATCGTGCGGTAGCGGCCGTCGCCCAGTGCCTCGATGAGCTGCATGAGGTAGGCGAATTGCGCCTCGGCCACATCGATCAGCGAGAAGTTACCGACCGGCCCGTTGGGACCGTTGAGCATGAATAAATTGGGAAAGTTCGGTACCGACACCGACAGGTAGGCGAACGGACGCTGCGCCCACACGTCGTCGAGGCGCACCCCGTCGCGGCCGACCACCTGGATCGGCCGCAGAAAGCGGTCCACCCGAAACCCCGTAGCCAGCACCAACACATCCAGCCGGTGCAGCTCGCCGTCGACGGTGCGGACTCCCTCGGGCTCCACGCGGGCGATCGGCTCGGTGACCAGGCGGGCGTTGGGCCGCTGGATGGCGTCGTAGAAGTTGGGCGAGATGATCAACCGTTTACACCCGGCCCGGTAGTCGGGCCGCAGCTTCTCTCGCAGCACAGGGTCGGCGACGTTGTCCTCGAGGTTGGCGCGGGCGGCCTGCTGCAGCTGCTTCAGCTGCGGCGAGTCGGCGTCGACGACCGCGTTGGCGAAGCTTTGGACGAACCCACTGTTCAGCTCGTCGCGCAGCGCGGTCAACACCGACGGATCAGCGCGGTATCGGGTCCGGTCCGCCTCGTCGATCGGCGGGTTTTGCACCGGCAGGATCCATTGCGGGGTGCGCTGGAACAGGCGCAGCCCTGCCACGGTGTTCGGTCACGGCGCCGACGATCTGCACCGCCGAGGAGCCGGTGCCGATCACGCCGAGCCGTGTGTCGCCAAGCGAGACGCTGTGGTCCCAGCGAGAGCTGTGGAAAACCCTGCCGGCAAACCGGTCCAGCCCGTCGATGTCGGGATAGCGCGGGTGATGCAGCACGCCCGTAGCAGCGATGACGACGTCGGCTACGTCGGGTTCTCCGGTGGAAGTTGTTATTCGCCAACGGTTTTCGATGTAGTCCAGGCGACGTACTTCGCGGCCGTAGCGGATCAGCTTGTCGACGCCGTGGCGGTGCGCGACGCTGTCGAAGTAGGCGAGGATCTCCGGGCCGGGCGCGAACGTGTGGCTCCAGTCCGGGTTGGGCGCAAACGTGTAGGTATAGAGGTGTGACGGCACATCACAGGCGATTCCCGGGTAGGTGTTTTCTCGCCAGGTGCCGCCGAGCCGATCGGCTTTCTCGTACACCGTGACATCGGCAAAGCCGGCCTCGCGCAGTTTGATCGCGGCCAGTATTCCCGCCATCCCTGCCCCGACGATGACGAAGCGCACGTCACCCCCTGCGAGGTCGCAACCCGTCGAGGACCAGCGACACCACGAAGTCGGCGACCTCGGCGGCCGTGACGCCGTCGTCGGTGGAAAGCCGCCGGTGCGCCAGTTGGCCGATCAGCGCAGCCAGGGTGTAGGCCACCATCCGCGGCGGCGCCGCCACCACCTCGCCGCGTTGTTGCGCGACGACGATGAACGTTTCGATGTCGTCGATGAACCGTTCATAGATGCCACCGAGGTGCTTTTCGAATCGGTCGCCGAGGGCATAGGCGTCGCGGAACAACAATTTGACGGTGGCTTTGTCGGTTTCGAAGAACTCGAAGGTGGCCTGCACGGCTGCACGAAACGACGCCTCGACGCCGTCACCGCCCGGCGCTTCGACCGCGGCAGCGAGGTGGCTGCGCAAGGCCTGCTCTTCGACGGCCATCAACGCGTGGAACAGGTCTTCTTTGGAGTCGAAATACCAATAGACCGACCCGTAGGCTAGCCCGGCCTGTTTCGCGACGTCGGCGATGGTGGCAGCGTGAAAACCCTTGCGCGCAAACACTTTTTTGGCTGCAGCCATGATCTGGTCACGGCGCGCGGACTTGTCCTCGTCGCTGACCGCGCGACGGCGCCGGGTCGGCGCGCTCACCGCTCGACCAGCCGCTCGAGGCGCTCGACGGCGTCGATGAACTCCGAGACCATGTCCAGCACCACCGACCGCGCCGGCTGCACTTTGTCCAGCGATCCCACCACCTGGCCGACGAAGTAGGTCGCCAGTTCACGTGCTTTGGCGTCGGGCTGGTTGGCGGCGGCGTTGATGCGCAGCTGCGGGT
This sequence comes from Mycobacterium xenopi, assembly GCF_009936235.1. NCBI lineage: Bacteria > Bacillati > Actinomycetota > Actinomycetes > Mycobacteriales > Mycobacteriaceae > Mycobacterium > Mycobacterium xenopi. The sequence goes on from NZ_AP022314.1 coordinate 2,917,243, forward strand.
CGGCGACCAACGCGCTTTGCAGCGGCATGCCCAGCGGCTCGGGGCTGCCGGGCCGCTCCCACTCGTCGGTCCAGGCGGTGCGCAGCATCCGGGCGGGCTTGCCGGTCAGCGACCGAGACCGCACGGTGTCCGTCGACGAGGCGGCCAAGAACTTGTCCTTCACCACCGGCGGTGTCTCGGCTTCCTCAGTGGTCAGCCACACCGACCCGCACCACACACCTTCGGCGCCCAGCGCCAACGCGGCGGCGATCTGGCGGCCGCGGGCGATCCCGCCGCCGCCAACACGGGGATCGGGTCGACGGCATCGACGATCTCGGGCACCAGCACCATCGTCGCCACCTCACCGGTGTGGCCGCCGGCCTCGGTGCCCTGCGCGACGATCAGGTCGACGCCCGCGGCGGCGTGGCGCAGGGCGTGCTGTTTGGTGCCGGCCAGGGCGGCCACCAGCACATCGTTGTCGTGGGCACGGGTGACCAAATCCGGCGGCGGCGGGCCCAGCGCGCTGGCGATCAGCCGAATGTCGTGGTCGAAGGCGACGTCGAGCAACGGCTGGTAGCCCTTGGGCGAAATGTTGAGTCCCGCGGTGGGCGGCAAAGACCCTGCCTCGCTGCGGATTCCGTAGCGGTCGAGAAGGTCGTCGAGGAATGCGCGATGCTCCCGCGGCAGCAGCTCGCGAACCTGCCGCGCGTCGATCCCGCCCGCGTCCGCGCCGACATATTTGGGCGGCAGCAGCAGGTCGACACCGTAGGGCTTGCCGCCGGTCTGCTGCTCGATCCAGGTCAACTCGGTCTCCAGCCGCTGCGGGCTGTGCGCGACGGCGCCGAGGATGCCGAATCCGCCCGCGTTGGACACCGCGGCCACCACGTCACGGCAGTGGCTGAACGCGCAGATCGGGAACTCCACGCCGAGCAGTTCGGCGACCCTGGTTCGCATCGCCTCGACGCTACGAGTTATTGATTGATGTGTCAATCGCGTGCGGTACAGTGCGGCCATGGCTTTGACCGAGGAACAACAGCACAAGCGCCGCCAGGCGGTGCGCGACCTGATGCCGACCACGCCGTTCCTGGCCGGCCTCGGCATCGTGTTCGAACGCTACGAGCCAGACGACGTCGTCATCCGGTTGCCGTTTCGGGAGGATCTGACCAACGACGGCACCTACTTTCACGGCGGGGTGATCGCGTCGGTGATGGACACCGCCGGCGCCGCGGCCGCCTGGTCCAACCACGACTTCGACAAGGGGATGCGCGCCTCCACTGTCGCGATGAGCATCCAGTACACCGGGGCAGCCAAGCACTGCGACCTGCTATGTCATGCCCGCACCGCGCGTCGGCGAAAGGAGCTGACCTTCACCGAGATCACCGCCACCGACGCCGAGGGCAACATCGTCGCCCACGCCGTGCAGACCTACCGGATCGTGTGAGCGCGCTGCGCTACGGAGCTTGCCCGTCGGGTGGCCAGCTGGCGACGCCATCTTCCAACGGAACTTGCAGGCTTTGGACGATCGTGGCGATCATCCGCCAAGCAGCGATCGCGGTGACGAGCTCGATCAACACGGCGGGGTCGTCTGCGAGTTCGCGTTGGCAGGCGGCCCAATTCTGAGCACTTACCGCACCGTCACGCACGACATCGTCGGTGGCCGCGAGCACCGCCTGCTCGGCGGGCCCGAAGCCGTCATAGGCGCGCCAGTCCCGCACCCCGAGCAGATCGTCGGCCGAGACACCCAGGCCCTGAGCTACCCGCCAATGCTGGGTCCACTCGTAATCGGCTCCGGTGAGCCAGGCGATGCGCATGATCACCAATTCGCGCAGCCGCGAATCAAGGCGGCCGTGCCACAGCATGCTCGCCAGCAGGTCGTTGATGGACCGGGCCAGCAGCGGGTGGTTCAACAGCACCTGGAAGATCGCCAACTCGGCCATGTAGTTGGGCACACCTGCTTCGTCAGCTGCGGCCTTGGCCTCGTCGACCGGCAGGCGCCGCACCCGCGGCTTGGTCATGGCGTGATCACCCCGTGGACCGGTGGGACACCGGCGCGTTCGCCGGCCATCGTCGCGATCAGCTCCTCGGCATCGTCGAGGCCGACGCAGCGACGAGGCAAGCTCTCGAACGGGTAGCGGCCCGACGCCAGCAGCTCCAGCGCCGCCCGATATGCGGTGACGTCGACGCCGAGTGCACCAAGGACGCGTAATTCCTTGAGCACCAGGATATCTGGCGAGAAACCCGGGGCGCCGCTGTCAAAGCCTCTGGTGCCGGCGATCACGACGGTGCCAGCGGGACGGGCGAGCGCGATCGCTTGCGCGAAAGCCGCCGGGGCCCTGGCGGTGACGTCGACGACGACATCGGCCAGCCTGCCGGCCGCTTTTGTCAGTGCTGCGACTGGATCGTCGACGGCCACGTCGACCGCGAGGTCGGCGCCGAACTTTGCGGCCAGCGCCAATCGGTCGGCGTCGCGTGGGCCCAGTCCTGTCACCATGACGAATCCGGCGCCGGCCTCTTTGGCCGCGGCGGCGGCACACAACCCGCGAATCCCGGGGCCGAGCACCGCGACCACGTCACCCGGACTAGTGTCGGGGAGCGTTGCGCCCCAGCGTATTCCAGCGCCCAACGGATTGAACAAGGTGGCAACGACCGGATCGAGGTCGGCCGGTATCGGCAGCACCATCGAATCCGGTGACAGGTATTGGTAGTCGGCGTAGCCGCCCCACAGCCCAGGTGGGCGATCGACGGGAATGAATCCATACATGTCGGCGATTCCGTGGCGCTCACAGCGCCGGTATTGTCCGGCAAGGCAATTCGCGCATTCTCGGCACGACTGGAAGACTTCGACGGCGACCCGATCGCCGACGGCCACGCCCCAGCGCTGCGCCGCCCGTGGGCCGATAGCTTCGATAGTCCCCACCGTCTCGTGACCCGGGATGAACGCGAAACCGCCGGATAGCTCGCCGGTGTACTCCTCGTGGTCGGTGCCGCAGAGCCCGCAGGCCGCTACCCGCACCACCGCATCGTCGGCGCCCACCGCCGGCACGGGGAATTGGCGACTCACCAGGTGCCGCGGCGCCTCCAGCACCAGGGCCCGTGCCATCGCGTCGCGCGACATACGCGCACCTTACGGAGTTGTTGATTGATGAGTCAATCGCGAGGTTCGCGGCGTTATTTCCGAGACCTCTGCTGGAATACATGGGTCAGTACGGGCCATTCGGCTTTTAAACGTGTGGCTTAGAACTTAAAACGTGGTAGGAAATTGGCGCGCCACAGCCAGCGGATCGACTCCGGAATTAACCCCCGATGGAGCAGGCGGGCGCTATTGTACCGGTTACAGCGAAAAATGGGCTGGCGTTTTGTGAAGAAATGTTCTTAGGCAGTGCATAGCTATCTGGGCCGTCACCAAAGGGTATAGACGCTAAGCTGATAAGATCGCCGTCCAATGTCCGGCGATGAATTCGTTGAAAGGTGTTCATAAATGGTCACATTCTTGTCGCCCAGACTGGCGACCGCGGTCGGTGCTGTGGCATTGTCGCTGACCGCCGGAGCCGGCCTGGCGTCCGCACAGCCGGATCCAGTCATCAACACCACCTGCACCTACCCGCAGGTGGTCTCGGCGCTCAACGCGCAAGACCCAGCTGCGGCTGCGCAGTTCAACGCATCGCCGGTGGCGCAGTCGGCGCTGCGCCGATTCCTCGCCTCTCCGCCGGCTCAGCGCCAGCAGATGATCCAGCAGCTACAGGCCAGCCCAGGCGGTCAGCAGTACCTCGGAACAATCGAACAGGTCGCTCAGACTTGCAATAACTACTGAGCCTGGGGATCACCCTCCACGGCGGTCGGTCCGCGGCGGCGCCACGCTGGTTATGGTGCACGCGTCCACCGGCGAAAGGCGTGCCATGAGCAACCACACCTACCGCGTGATCGAGATCGTCGGCAGTTCACCCGACGGCGTGGACACAGCGATCCGCAATGCGATCTCGCGCGCCGCGCAGACCATGCGCGGGCTCGACTGGTTCGAAGTGCAGTCCGTGCGCGGGCACCTGGAAAACGGCGCGATCGGACACTTCCAGGTGACGCTCAAAGTCGGGTTCCGGATGGAGGACGCTACCTAAAGCGTCGTTAGCCGGCGGCCTCGCCCGGCCGAGGGAACGGCGCCCCGAAATCGGGCACCGGCTCAAACCCCCGTCGTCGTGCCAGCGATGCGCCCCGACGCAGCATGGCCCCCATCGCGACAAACCCGGCGTGGTCCACAACAACGAACGGCGACAGCAGCCTGTTGTGCACGAACGCGAACGCCACGCCGCTCGCCGGGTCGGCCCAGCCCAGTGAACCGCCCAGTCCCGCGTGACCGAAGCCCGGCATCACGTTGAACGGCACACGATGATAACCCATGTGAAATGCTAATGGCACCAAAATGTTTCGGTCGGGCCGCAGGCTCCGCCGTCCGCTGAGCGCGGCCACCAGCTCCTGCGAAAGGAACTGGGCGCCGTCGATTCGGCCGCCGTTGGCGATGGCGCCGTACATCCGTGCCAAGCTTCGCGCCGTGGCCACCCCGTTCACCGACGGAATCTCGGCGTCAAGCAACGGAATGTCGCCCTGCACAACAGCTCTCATCCCCGGGAAGTACATCGAGCCGAACCCGGCGGACAGCTCCAGCGCGGCGATCCGCGGAGCGATGCTGTTGAACACCGGATTCGGAATGGTGCTTTGCGGCATGATGATTTGCGCGACCTTCGTCGGCGACTCCAGCGGCGGCCGGCCCAGGTGCAGTCCGTCGGTGTCCAGCGGCTCGGCCAGCTCCTCGCGAACCAGCTCCCGCATCCCTTTGCCGGTGACGGCCCGGGCCAGGCCCGACATCAGCCAGCCGTACGTCAACGCGTGATACGCGGGTTTGCCCAGCAGGCTGCCCGGGGCGGCTGCAGCGATCCGCTGTTCCATTCGCACGTGATCCAGCAAGTCCTCCTTGCTGGCGCCGCGCAGGTGTGAGAGGCCGGCGCGGTGGCGCATCACCTGGCGGACGGTGATGCGCTCTTTGCCGTTCGCCCCGAACTCGGGCCAGTACCGAGCAACCGGTGCGTCGTAGTCGATCAACCCGCGGTCGGCCAGCCGGTGGATGACGGTGGAGGCCATGCCCTTGGTCGCCGAGAACACCATGGCTCCGGTATCCGCCGACCACGGCACCTCACCGGCCCGGTCTGCCCAGCCCGTCCACACGTCGACGACGGGCTCGCCGTCGACATATACCGCGAGCGCGCCGCCGCCGAATCGCCGAGATGGGAAGATGCTGGCGAAGCTACGCACGGCGCAGGCAAAGTGCGGATCCGCTGCGCCGTGCACCCCACGGGGCAGCACCGCACCGCGGTAGCCACGGGTTTCTTGCCTCACACCATCGAATTTACCCACCCGGTTGGCAAACAATCCTTAAGTTACCTTTCCGTTAGGCTGATGCAACCTTAAGTATTTGCTGAGCCGCCATTGCCGGGGTCAATTCCCCAGCTAGCACCTGCCGCTCGACGTCCGCGCCGATCTTGCGGACCTCGGGATTGGACAGCACCCGCTCCAGCACCGTGTCGCGAACCATCTGCCAGGTCCAGTCGACCTGCTGCGCGCGCCGGCGCGCCTCGAACTCGCCAACCTCGGTCAGCACCCGGCGGTGACGTTCGACGGTGTCCCACAGCTCCTCCAGGCCCGTTCCCTCGAGCGCGCTCATGGTCAAAACTGGTGGGCGCCAAAGAGTATCGCGTGGATAGATCACCCGGATCACCGACGACAGCTCGCGAGCGGCGACCCGCGCCTCGGCCAAATGGTCACCGTCGGCCTTGTTGACCACCACGATGTCCGCCAGCTCCAGCACGCCTTTTTTGATGCCTTGCAACTGGTCGCCGGTGCGCGCCAGGGTCAGGAAGATGAAGGTGTCCACCATGTTGGCCACCGCCACCTCGGACTGGCCGACCCCGACGGTCTCGACCAGGACCACGTCGAAGCCCGCGGCCTCGAGCAGCACGATGGTTTCCCGGGTGGCTTTGGCCACCCCGCCCAGCGTGCCGGAGGTCGGGGACGGGCGGATATAGGCGTCGGGATGCGTTGCCAGCCGGGGCATCCGGGTCTTGTCGCCAAGAATCGATCCCCCGGTGCGGGTCGACGAGGGGTCGACCGCCAGCACCGCCACCCGATGGCCCTGCCCGATCAGCTTCATGCCGAGCGCTTCGATCGCCGTCGACTTGCCCACCCCGGGCACCCCGGTGATGCCGACGTGGTGAGCGCGTCCCGCCGCGGGCATCAGCGCCAGCAGCAGCTGTTGAGCCTGCTCGCGGTGGTCGATCCGGGTGGACTCCACCAACGTGATCGCGCGGGCCAGTGCGGCGCGGTCGCCGCCGCGCACGGCGGCCGCCAGCTCGTCGACGGTGTCGGTGTCCTCGGCTGCCATCTAGGTAAGTGTGTACCCCCGCCGCTCGGCGAGCTTGTGCAGCAAGTCGATCGCGGCGTCGGCGATCACGGTGCCCGGCGGGAAGATCGCGGTAGCGCCAGCGGCGTACAGCGCGTCGAAGTCGCCCGGCGGGATCACACCGCCCACGACGATCATGATGTCGGGCCGGCCTACCTCATGCAGCGCGTCGCGCAACGCGGGCACCAGCGTCAGGTGACCGGCCGCCAGCGACGAGACCCCGACGATGTGCACGTCGTTGTCGGCGGCCTGCCGGGCCACCTCCTCGGGAGTGCAGAACAGCGCTCCGACGTCGACGTCGAATCCGATGTCGGCGAACGCCGTGGCGATCACCTTCTGGCCGCGGTCGTGGCCGTCCTGGCCCATCTTCGCCACGAGAATCCGTGGCCGTCGGCCGTCGGCCTCGGCGAACTTCTCGACGAGCTTGGTCGCTCTGGAAAGGGGGGTGATGCTTCCTTCTCCTCCGGCTTCATCACGGTAGACCCCGGCGATAGTACGAATTTCGGCCTGATGACGTCCGTATACCTTTTCGAGTGCGTCGGAGATCTCGCCTACCGTCGCCTTGGCTCGTGCCGCGTTGATCGACAGCGCCAAAAGGTTGTTGCCGAGCCCGTCTGGACCCGCTTTTCCCTGCGCAGCGGCGGCGCGGGTCAATTCCGCCAGCGCCTTATCCACCGCCTCCTGGTCCCGATTCGCCCGCAGCTCTTGGAGTTTGGCCAGCTGCTCGGCACGCACCCGGGTGTTGTCGACCTTGAGCACCTCGATCTCGTGGTCTTCGTCGACCCGATACTTGTTGACCCCGATCACCGTCTGGCGCCCGGAGTCGATGCGGGCCTGGGTACGCGCGGCGGCCTCTTCGATGCGCAGCTTGGGGATGCCGTCGCTGATGGCCTGGGCCATGCCACCGTGTTCGGCGACCTCGCGCAGGTGTGCGCGAGCCTTGGCGGCGAGCTGATGGGTCAGCCACTCCACGTAATACGACCCGCCCCACGGGTCGATCGGCCGCGTAGTGCCCGATTCCTGCTGCAACACCAGCTGGGTGTTGCGGGCAATCCGTGCCGAAAAGTCGGTGGGCAGCGCCAGCGCCTCGTCCAGCGCGTTGGTGTGCAGCGACTGGGTGTGACCCTGGGTGGCGGCCATCGCCTCGATACAGGTTCGGGCCACATTGTTGAACGGGTCCTGAGCGGTCAGCGACCAGCCCGAGGTCTGCGAATGAGTACGCAGCGACAGCGATTTGGGGTTGTTCGGGTTGAACTGGGCGACCAGCTCACTCCACAGCAGCCGTCCCGCTCGCAGCTTGGCGACTTCCATGAAGAAGTTCATTCCGATGCCCCAGAAGAACGACAACCGCGGCGCGAACTGGTCGATGTGTAAGCCGGCGTCCAGGCCCGCCTTGATGTAGTCCACCCCGTCGGCAAGCGTGTAGGCCAACTCCAAATCCGCTGTGGCGCCGGCTTCTTGGATGTGGTAGCCGGAGATCGAGATTGAGTTGAACTTCGGCATCTTGGCGCTGGTGTAGGCGAAGATGTCGGAAATGATCCGCATCGACGGCTTGGGCGGATAGATGTAGGTGTTGCGGACCATGAACTCTTTGAGAATGTCGTTTTGGATGGTGCCGGCGAGCTTCTCCGGCGGCACGCCCTGCTCCTCGGCGGCCACCACATAAAGCGCCAGAATCGGCAGCACCGCGCCGTTCATGGTCATCGACACGCTGACCGATCCCAGGTCGATTCCATCGAACAGCTGCCGCATGTCGAGAATGGAATCGATTGCCACACCCGCCATTCCCACGTCGCCCTGGACACGGGGATGGTCGGAGTCGTAGCCCCGGTGGGTGGCCAGGTCGAACGCCACCGACAGGCCTTTCTGCCCGGCGGCCAGGTTGCGGCGGTAGAACGCGTTGGATTCTGCCGCGGTGGAGAACCCGGCGTATTGGCGGATGGTCCACGGCTGGTTGACGTACATGGTCGGATAGGGGCCGCGGACGTAGGGCGGTTCACCCGGGAAGCTGTCCAGCGGATAGCCGTCTTTGACCGCCGCGTCGCGGTCGGCGGCGATGTAAACCGGTTTGACGACAATGCCTTCCGGCGTGTGCCATTCCAACTGCTCGGGGGTGTACCCATGTGCCGACGCCGCTGCGGCGACGTGCTTTTCCACAGCCGCCTCAGTAACCGGCTCGCCGGTAATGTCGCTGTGCAGCGGTACATCGGCGAAGCTGCCGATAATCGAGGTGCTCGCAGTCATCGCTAGGCCCCCAATCGGGTGAGCAGATTCGACAGAGCTTCCACCGCATTGATTTTGGCGGTCAGGTACTCGTCGGGCAGATATTCTGCATCTTGCAGAACCGTTTTCGGCCCGGCGAGGTAAATCCGCTCCACCCCGGCACCGCGCGCCGCCCTGACGACCTCGGCGGCCTCGTCCTTGTAGCGCTTGTCGGTGCCGCAAATCACCGCGGCTTTCGTGATACCGGCGTCGGACACGGCTTGCGCGACACCGGCGGCGTCGACCGGCCCGGGGTTGATCGCCTCGATCCCGCCGGAGGCCAGCAGGTTGGTCGCGAACGTGGCGCGGACGTTGTGCTCAGCCTGCGGGCCCAGCGGCAGCAGCAGCACAGATGGACGTTGCCCGGTCGACTCCCAGTAAGCGTCGGAACGATCTCGCAATGCCTCGAACTGTGCGGCGTAGCGTTGCACTGTGGGTGTCGAATCGGCATGCGGCAGAGGCGGTTCAGCGAGGTTCGGGTATTCGTTGACTCCGGTAACGGCGGTGCGGCGGTGCGCGATGTCGTCGATGCGCCTCGCAGCAACCTGGGCGATCTGATCGCTCAGATAGTCGCGGGCCTCGACAAAGCCGCCACGCGCCTCGATGTCCTGGAAATGCCGCCAGGCCTGCTGGGCCAGCTCTTCGGTGAGGTTTTCGACGTACCAGGAGCCACCGGCCGGGTCGAGGACGCGGCCGATGTGCGACTCCTCCAACAACAACAGCTGGGTGTTGCGGGCGATGCGGCGCGAGAAGGCCTTCGGCGTGCCCGGATAACCCCCCGGGATCGCTGCGTCGAACGGCAGTACCCGCACAGTGTCGGCACCGCCCACACCTGCGCCGAAGGCCGCCAGCGTGGTGCGCAGCATGTTCACCCAGGGGTCGCGCTGGGTCATCATCGGCAGTGACGTCTCAGCGTGCACAACCGCCGTGCCGCTGTCGGGTTCGCCGACCACCTCGGCCACCCGCGCCCACAGTTGTCGCGCCGCGCGCATTTTCGCGATCGTCATGAACTGGTCGTCGTCGGCGGCCAGACGAAAACTGATCTGCCGCAGGGCATGCGGAATTGCCAGTCCGGATCCGCCGAGCACCCGCAGATAGCTGACCGCGGCGGCGATGCTGCCGGCGAGCTCCCAGGCGGCGTTGGCGCCCCGGTTGTGGAAGGCGGGTCCGTCGACGGTAACAGCCCGCACCCCGCGCGCGTGCGCCACGCGTGCCGCGATCGCGACCACGTCGTCGATCGAAGGGGCCGAACGCCGACTCAGCGGCGCGGTGAGCGGGTCGGCGCCGAGGTCAACCGAGAGCCTGGCCCGCTTGTCATCGTCCAGTTCGTCGATCAGCGCCAGCACGGTGTTGGCAGCCGTTGGGTAGTCGGCGCCGGCGTCCACAATCACCGGCACCAAATCCAAATACACCCCGGCGAGCAGGCGGTCGAGCCGGGCCGGTGGCACGCCGGACTGGCCCACCTGCAGCACCAGGGCGCTGACCCCGTCGCTCAGCGCGGCCAGCAGCGCCGCATTGTCGTCGGCGCCATTGCCGGGGAACGCTTCGGCCACTTTCCAGCCGACGTTGACGTCGCGGTGGGCGTCTGCGCCACGCACATAGGGGAACTCACCCGGCAGCGGCCGCTCCGGCAGCGCGTCGAGCGCGGTGTAGAGCGCGCGGATCGCGAACCCTTCATAGGTAGGGGTGTCCAGCAGCCGCTCGGGTTCCGCACCGAGCTCGTCAGCCGGACGGCGGGTGCTTTTGGCCAGCACCTCGGCCACCGCTGTGCGCCATCGGGCACGAGCCTGCGCCAGATCGGCGGGCTCGGACGACACATCGACGGACACCGGCGGCTCCCGTTATCGCAGCATGTGACGGCAGAGGTTCGATTGCCAGGCTAATTGATTGGCCTCGAGGCGTCAGAGCCGAGGTGCGCTGGCCTGCCGGATCGCGGCCGCCGGAAACGACCCGTCACCCGACACCCGTAGCCTTGGACACCGTGATGGTTGCCGCCGCCAGCAAGATCGTCGACACCCTGCGTGGCGTCGCGTCTGCGGTGGTCGCGACTGCGCGTCAAGTGCCCCGGCGGCGGATCGGCGTGGCTGCGGCAACAATCGTGGCTCTGGTCGCGGTGGCGCTGCTGGTTCCGATTCCCACCGCGGTGCAGTTGCGGGACTGGGCGACATCGGTGGGGCCCTGGTTTCCGCTGGCGTTCCTGGGCGCGCACATCGTCGTGACGGCGCTGCCGTTTCCCCGGACAGCATTCACCCTGGCCGCCGGCCTGTTGTTCGGGCCGCTGCTCGGGGTTCTGATCGCGGTGCTGGCCAGCACCGCCAGCGCGGTGGTCGCGTTGGTGCTGGTGCGGGTGGCCGGCCTGCAGCTAAGCCGTCTGGTACGCCACCGGGCGATCGACACGGTCGACGAGCGGCTGCGTGACCGCGGTTGGCCGACGATCCTTTCGCTGCGACTGATTCCGGCCGTGCCGTTTTCGGTGCTCAACTACGCCGCCGGGGCTTCGGCCGTGCGCTTTTGGCCATACACGGTGGCCACGCTGGTCGGCACCGCCCCGGGGACGGCTGCCGTGGTGATCCTCGGCGATGCGCTGACCGGTCATGTCAGCCCGCTGCTGGTCCTGGTGTCGCTGTGCACCGGCGCCGTCGGCTTTGCGGTGCTGTGCTACGAGATCCGCCAGCATCGGCGGCGGTCGGCCGGCCTGCACGGCTCGGCGGGGCCGGTGGCTAGCCGGTGAGGGTCTCGTCGGCGTCGACGGGCAAGCTGAGCCGGAATTGAGCGCCGCCGTCGTGAGATAGGCAGGTCAGCTCGCCCCGTGGGCGCGGGCCAGGGCCCGCGCGATCGGTAGGCCCAAGCCTGCGCCGCCGTGATCACGGGCCCGTCCGGCATCCAGGCGGACCAGCCGTTCGAAGACGCGTTCGCGCTCGTGGTCGGGAATGCCCGGGCCGGTGTCGGTGACCGTCACCTCGGCATGGTGCTCGCGTTGCTGGAGGTCGATGGTGATCTGTCCACCCCGCGGGTGTGCCGTCGTGCGTTGTCGAGCAGGTTGGACACGATCTGGGCGACCCGGGTCGGGTCGGCCCGCAGCGGCAACGTGGTGACCCCGGTGCGGGTGACGGTCAGTTGCGGCGCCAGCATCGCGGTACGGTCGGCTTCGGTGTCGACGATCCCCGCGAGGTCGCAGTCTTGGCGGTCCAGCGGCAACCCGGCGTCGATGCGGCTCAGGTCGAGCATGTCGGCGACCAGGCGGGCCGCTCGGCGGGCGTCCGAGAGCAACAGCGTTGCGCGACGGTACTGGCGGCGCGCAGCCGGGTCGGACCGGCGCTGGCTGGCGTTGCTGACGAGTTGCTCGGCGGCGGCTTGGATCCCGGCCATCGGGGTGCGAAGTTCGTGCGCGGCGTCGACGAGGAATCGCCAGGTCGCGGTTTCGGCGCGCTGCGCGGCTTCCGCGGCACGCTGAGCGCGGTGCTCCGAGGCTTCCAACGCATCAAGCATGCCGTCGAAAGCGCTTGCGGCGCGGCCTAATTCGGTGTCGGGGCGGTCGGGTCGCAGCCGTCTGCCCCGGTCACCGGTGGTGATGCTTTTCGCCAGCTGAGTCAGCCGTTCCAGCGGTCGCAACGCGGCGCGGCTCGCCGCGACAAGCAGCAGGGCCGCGACGGCGAGTGTGGCGAGGCCGGCCCCGATCATCAGTCGGCGCAGCTGGCCCATCATTTGTGTGGTCTGGGTGGTGTCGGCCACCAGGATCACCCGTCCGCCGCCCGGCAGCGGGTGCACCAAGGCGGTAGCGGTCGCATCCGGCGGCGGGGGCGGTGGCGGAGGCGCCTGAGCCCAGGGCGCCTCCAGCGGGGGTGGGGGCGGCGGAGCCCACGGCGGTGGTGGTCGTCGAGGCGGCGGCGGGGGCCGAGGCGGCGGAGGGACGAGCGGGCCCGCAGCGGTGTCTGGGCTGATCGCCGGGTCACCGTAGGTGGCGCCGTCGGCGGTCACCACCAGCGCCCGCACGCTACCGCCGTTGAGTTCGGCGGCCAGTTGGGCCGGTGCGGCGCCGCCGGCGGCGAGCGCGTCGGCACGCGACGTGGCCGCAAGCAGCCGGTCATGCAGATTGCGGCGGGCTTGTACTGCCACGCTCACGTCGATGATCGCCCCCAGCAGCAGCAAGACCACCGCCAGCAGCCCGACCACGATCAGGGTCACCCGGCGCTGCAGCGACGGGGTCGGCGTGGCGGCCGACGTCATGACCGCTGCGGTTGTAGGCGGTAGCCGATACCGCGAACGGTGTGCAGAATTCGCGGCCCGTGCGCCTCGAGCTTGCGGCGCAACCCGCTGATGTGCACCTGCACCAGGTTGGGGTCGTAGGCGTCATAACCCCACACCGCGGTCAGGATCTGGCCCGCGCTGACGATCCGGCCGCGCTGCTCGAGAAGGAAGGCCAGCAGCCGCAGCTCGGTGGCGGTCAGATCCAGCCGGTGGCCGTCGCGGGCGGCCACTCCGGCGTCGATATCCACCATCAGGTCGCCTGCTTGCACCGCCGCGGGCAGCCGTCCCCGGCGGCGCAGCACCGCACCCACCCGCGATACCAGTTCGGCGAGCTCGAAGGGTTTGACCACGTAGTCGTCGGCGCCACCGTCGAGACCGCGCAACCGGTCGGGCAGGCCGTCACGGGCGGTGATCATCACGATCCCGACATCGCCCCAGGCAAGCGCGACGTCAATCAGGCTGAACCCGTCGCGGCCGCCCGGCAGCATCACGTCAAGCACCACCAGGTCTGGGCGGAAGCCGTCGAGCACGTCTTCGAGGCCCTCGCCGTCGGGTCGGGCGTCGGTGTGGTAGCCGGCGTCGGCCAGCGCCTCACTGAGCATTTCCCGGATGGTCTCCGAGTCCTCGATCACCAGCACCCGCGGCGCGCCGACGCTGAACCGATTGCCCCTTCGGGCAACCGCACGCCTGCCCTGGCGGCCGGCGCCACGGCGATCGGTCATAGTTCATTGTTAGCGCCGCTTTTCTGAGACCAACCTGAAGAAACGGCGGCGACCGTTTCTTCAGGTTTACTTCAAGTTCGCTGGCTACCGTCGGCGCTGACCACTCAGGCCGACGTAGGAAGCGACATGACAGACCAGCAACCCACCCCCGACAACGATGCCGACATTGCCACGCCCGTCATCGAATCTGACGGCCGGCCAACAGCTTCCGATCATGAAACGCCGCGCCGTCAGGGCCGCTGGACCGGCTTCACCCACCGCCATCCGACGGGTGCGGTCGTCGGCGCAGGAGTGGTTGGGCTGCTGGTCGGGGCGGTTGCCGCCGCCGCGGTGATCACGATCACCGCGCCCGCACCCGAGTTACCGGCCCGCGCCGCCGCGCCGTGGGCGCTGGGTCCGATCCCACGCCACCTCGAGTTGGGCAATCGGCCGCCCATGCCGGACCAGCCAGCTCCGCCACCGCCGCCGGCACCACCTCCCCCGCCGGGCAGACCATGCCCGCCAGGCGCACCTCCCCCGCCGGCCTGGGGCCCACCCCCACCGCCGCCGCCGTGGGGACCACCTCCGCCACCGTAAGGCATGCCGGGTGTCACCGCGCGGGTCACCGGCCTCCGTGGCGACCACCGAACCCGCCGAATCCGCCACCGATTCCGCCGATTCCGCCGAAGCCGCCATGGCCGCCACCGCCAATCCCGCCGAGCCCGCCGTGGTTTCCGGCTATGCCACCGGGAAGCCATCCGCTCCCGCCGCGGTCACCGCCCGGTTGCCATCCGCGGCCGGGCGGCCATCCGCCGCGATCGTTGCCACTACCGCCGGGCCACCCGCCCCGATCGTGGTCGCCTCCACCGGGCCGGACCGGTGGGTTCTGGGCCGGCGGATTGAAGATTGGCGGCAGGATCGGAACCGCCGGCGCCGCCGGCACCGGGATAGGCAGCGGTGCGACCGCCACAGGAGCAGGGGGTGGAGCCGCGGGAGGGGGAGCGGCCGGGACGGGTGCTTGCGCCGCGGGCACCGGAGCAGGAGCGGCCGGAGGGGGCGTCGCAGCGACGGGCACCGGGACGGGCTTCGAAACAGCGGGCACCGGCGCGGGGACGGCGGCCTCCGGCGCAGGGGCTTCGGGCATCGGCGCAGGTGGTGGAGCCGCTGGCGCAACCGCTTTGGGGGCCGCTTGCTGCGCCTCGGGCGCTGGCGGCGGCACCATGTTCGGCGGCGGCGCGAGCGGGGCTTGCGGCTCCGGCTTCGGCGCCTTCGGAGCCGGGACGGGCGCCTCCTTAACCGGGAAAATGAGGTCCGTGCCAACCCTGGGCTGCTGACTCACCGCGGGGCGAGCCCGTAGCCCCAACGAGATCACCAGCGCCGACACTCCTACGAAGAAGACCGTCATCACCCCCAGGGCCACCAGGAACGGTCTGCGGCCGGGTTCGTCGGCGCGGAAATTTTCCTCGTCGTAGCTGTAGGCCGGGTCGTCGACGGCGTCAGCACCTGCGTCACGGGAGCCGGCGCCGGCCGCAGACGCATCGACCACCCCGGCGGTGGTCCAGTCGGGGACTTGCGAGTAGGCCACGGCCGCGGTCGAGGACACGAACAGCGGTGCATGCGCCGACGCCAACGCCGCGCCGCGAGCGAGCGCCGTCTCCGGCTCTTCGGGCACGGTCACCGGCAGCGTCGTCGCCGACTCCACGCAGGGCTTGATCGACGTGATGTCAACCCCGGCACCCACCAGGAAGACCCCGTCGGGCGGCGATTCCAACGCGTCGAACTGAGCCACCAGGTCGGTCAGTTCGTCCACCGCATCGGCGCTCTGCACCGGCCGGCGGCGCACGTCGATGATCGAGCCGTCGGCGGAGTCAACGACTGCCAGCGTCGCAGTGTCGGGTTCGAGGAACAGCAGCCCGGTGTGCGCATAGCCCACAGCGCTGCCGACCGACTGGGCCAGCGCCGCCGCGGCCAAAAACGCCGAGACCAACATGACGTTCTCGACCTTGTGTGCCGCCAGCGCATCCCGCAGGATCGCGGCTTCGACGGGGTCGGTCCACGTGACCCCGGTTGACGCCAGGCGGTAATCACCTTCTGCCGCGCTCTCCCGGGTGCCGAGGATGGCCGCGATCACCCGCTCAGGCGCACCAGAGGTGGGCGAGTCCTCGGCAGCGACCACCTCGAAGCCGTCTTCGTCGACTGTGGCGCCGTCGGCGTTTTCCCCTTCGACCAGCACCAGGCGGACCGTCGTGGGCGCCATCGACACACCGAGGACGATGTCCACTGCTCCTCCACTCACCTGGCCTACTCGGCGATCCCGCTACAACATAGAGTTGCTAAATATCAGCTTACTCACCTGGCATCGTTCAGCGTTCGTGCGTGGGCGCTCAACACCTCGGACACGAGAGGCAGAACCATGTCGGCATTAGAGCCATCATCGCGGCTTGCCGCCATCGGCGCCAGGCTGCTTCGGTCACGCAGGCTGATGCGCGCTCCGATTTGGATCTATAGGGCTCGCGCCGGGGCGGTGTTCGGCTCGCGGCTGCTGATGCTCGAACACATCGGCCGCAGGTCCGGTCGCCGCCGCTACGTCGTCTTGGAAGTCGTCGATCACCCGACGCCCGACACGTATGTCGTCGCCTCCGGGTTCGGCGGCAACGCGCAGTGGTTCCGCAATATTCAGGCCAACCCACGCGTGCGCGTCTATGCCGGCAGTCGCGCCCCGACACCCGCTAGGGCGCGCGTGCTTAGCCAACACGAAGCCGACAACACGCTCGGCATCTACATCCGTCGACATCCGCATGCGTGGACGGCGTTTCAGCGCGTACTCGAGAACACCCTGGGAACATCGGTCACCGAGACCAACACGCCGCTGCCCATGGTCGAGTTGCGAATGGCTGCGAATCAGTCCGGTGGCTGACAGCCCTCGGTCGCGGCGGCGTTCGCTACCGCGAGTTTCGGGGAAAGTCACGACGCTCGCGCGACATCTACTGGCTCAACTCGGGCGTCGTGCCGACCGGGCCCTCCACCGGCTTACGCGCATCGGCCTCGGCCTTGGCCACCGCCTGCATGATCGCCGGATCCGTCTGCGTCGAGAACCAGTCGGCGATCTCGTCGCTGTCGTCTTCGGGCTTGGGCAACTCTTCCTCAACCGGCGAGGGTTGATAGCGGTACACGCCGTCATCGCCCGGCGCCCCAAGCAGTTTGGTGAAACCTTGTAAGGCCGAGCCGAAGTCGCTGGGGATCACCCACACCTTGTTCGCGTCGCCCTGGCCGAGTTGCGGCAGCACTTGCAAGTACTGGTAGGCCAGCAGCTCCGGAGTGGGCCTGCCGGCCTTGATCGCGGCGAATGTCTTCTCGATCGCCTTGGCTTGGCCTTGGGCCTGCAGGTAAGCCGCCGCCCGTTCGCCCTGCGCCCGCAGCATGCGCGACTGCCGGTCGGCCTCGGCCGCCAAGATCGCGGCCTGCTTGGCGCCCTCGGCTTCCAGGATCTGCGCCTGCTTTTGCCCCTCGGCCTGTTTGATCGCCGACTCGCGGGTGCCCTCGGCGGTTAAGATCATCGCCCGCTTCTCCCGGTCGGCTTTCATCTGCTTTTCCATCGACGCCTGGATCGACGGTGGCGGGTCGATGCTGCGTAGCTCCACGCGCGCCACCCGCAGCCCCCACCGGCCGGTGGCCTCGTCGAGCACGCCGCGCAGCTGCCTGTTGATGACCTCCCTCGACGTCAGGGTCTGCTCCAGTGTCATGCCACCCACCACATTGCGCAGCGTGGTGGTGGTCAGCTGCTCGACACCGACGATGTAGTTGCTGATCTCGTAGACCGCGGCCTGGGGGTTGGTGACCTGGAAGTAGACCACGGTGTCGATGTTGAGCGTGAGGTTGTCCTCGGTGATCACCGGTTGTGGCGGAAACGACACCACCCGCTCACGCAGATCCACCCGAGCGCGGATGCGGTCGATGAACGGCACCAGCAGCGTCAGCTGACCGCTCACCGTGCGGCTGTACCGGCCCAACCGTTCGATCACCGCGGCCTCCGCCTGCGGGATCAGCGCCACCGATTTGGCCACCACGATCACCGCAAAAATCACTAAAACAGCAAGCAACACCAGACCGGCAACCGCACCTTGCATGGGCTTCTCCTATTGCTCTCGAGGGTTTAGACGTTCTTCCACACCACCGCGGTGGCGCCGTCGATGCGCATGACGGTCACCAACTCGCCGGGCTCATAGACGTCGGCCTCATTGAACGGCCGCGCCGTCCACACCTGACCGTCCAGCTTGATTTGACCCTCGTGTCGTGCGACGCGGTCGAGGACCAGCGCGCTCTTGCCCTCCAGCGCCTGCACCCCGGTCGCTATTTCCTTCGCCGGGGTCAGCCGCCGCCGTACCGCGGGCCGGACCACAGCCAGCAGCAGAACCGAGACCACCAGGAACACCGCCCCGTCGGCCCACGCCGGCCAGTCCAGCAGCCAACTGGTTGCGGCCGCAGCCAGCGCCCCGCCACCGAGCATCAGCAGGAACATGTCGCCGGTCAGCGCCTCCGCGCCGGCCAGGCCCAACGCGAAGATCAGCCAGAGCAAGGCTGCGGGCATGCGGTCAGGATATCGCGCGATCAGCCACAATCAGGGCGAACAACTAGACTGCGAGAACATGTGGTGCCCTAGTGCGACGCTCTCGGTTTGGGCTAACGCCTGGCTCGCTGGCAAGGCGGCGCCCGACGACGTTCTCGACGCGCTATCACATTGGGCGCCAAGACAATCCGTGACCGCGTATGACGCCGTCGCGGCCGGCCACACCGGCCTGCCGTGGCCGGATGTGCATGACGGGGGGGCGGTGTCACTTTTGCAAACGCTGCGCACCGCGGCTGGCCGGCCCGCGGTCAACGGACCGTCGGTGAACGTCGTTTTACCGGTGCCGGGCGACGTGCGAGGGCTGGCGGCTGGCACGCAGTTCGAGCGTGACGCGCTGGCCGCGGGCGAGGCGGTGATTGTCGGCGATCCCGGCGATCAGTCCGTGGCCGTCGGGCTGATTCCCGAGTGCCGCTACGACGACTCCGATGACCGGGCCGATACACCCGAAGTGCTGTGCTGGACAGTGTATTCCCTGCCCGCCGCACCCGTTTTCGACCCGCACGAGCTCGGCGAGGCCGAATACGCGCTGCGGTCAGCGGTGCGCTCTGCGGCCGACACACTGGCCGCGATCGGGTTCGACAGCCCCGCAGCAGATGTCGACGATCCGCGCGCGCTGGTCGCGCAGCTGCTGGCAGCCTCGCAGCAGCACCGAATTCCCGACCACGCACCGACGCGGGCGGTGCGAGTCCTGGAGAATGCGGCACACGTCGATGCGATCATCACGGTCAGCGCCGCGCTGAGCCGGCTGCCGATCGCGGCGCAATCCTTGTCGCAGAACCGAATCGCCGCCGACGCGTTGCGCCCGCTGGCCGGCGTGGTGCGTTCGGCGCGAATCGCGGCGATCAGCGCGATCCTGCGGTCGGCGTGGCGGGATTGACGGCGGCGCGCATTCGGCGACGCAGTGCGGCGGCCGGCATGGCGTGCCGTTGACGCTGGCCCCGCAGCCGGGTACCGGATCGGGTCCGCCGACCCGCTTCGGCGCACGGGCGTAGCGCATTTCGTCGATCAGTTCCACGGCCAGGCGGGCGAATCGCCGATCGGCGTTGGGGGTGCTGGCCCGGGCGAACGCCATGCCCGCCGCCTGGGCCTGCGACCGCAGCTCATGGTCGAGATCCCACACCACCTCGATGTGGTCGGCGACGAAACCGATCGGGCACACAACGACAGCTTTGGTCTCACGGTCAGCAAGGGCCGCGAGATGATCGGCGACATCGGGCTCCAGCCAAGGGATTTGGGGCGGACCCGATCTCGATTGCCACACCACGTCATAATCGGTGTATCCGGCGGCGGTCGCGACAAGCCTTGCAGCATAAGCGACTTGGCGGCTGTACAGGCGGGGACCGCAGCGCTCGTCGGCGGCAACCGGAATCGAATGCGCGGTGAACACCAGCCGCGCATCGGCGGGTACGGTCTCAGCGGCTTTGGTGATCGCCTCCGCGAACATCTCGACGAACAGCGGGTGGTCGAAATAGGGCCGCAGCTTGACCAGCTCCGGCGCGTCCGGGCCAGCTGCAGCCCGGGCGCGGGCGATGTCCTCGACATACTGGGCACAGCTGGAATAACCACTCCACGCCGACGTGGTGAACACGGCTGCACGGCGAATCCCGTTGTCACGCATCGCCTTAACAACGTCCTCGACGTAGGGTTCCCAGTTGCGGTTACCGAAATACACTGGCAGATCGGTCTCGGCCCGCAGTTCGGTGACCAGCGCCCGGTTGATGCCGTTGATCGGCGATACCCCGCCGAAATGCAGGTAATGCTCGGCGACCTCGTCGAGACGCTGCGGCGGCACACCGCGCCCGCGGGTGACGTTCTCCAAAAACGGCCGCACCTGCTCGGGCCCCTCCGGTCCGCCGAAGGACAGCAGCAGGACGGCGTCGAACCGCATCAGAGCAACTGGGTATGGGCACCGCCGTCGGCGTAGATGATGTCCCCGGTGGTGGCCGGCAACCAATCCGACAGCACCGCGCACACCGTCTTGGCGACGGGTGTGGCGTCCTTCATGTCCCAACCGATCGGGGCGCGCTGGTCCCAGCCCTGTTCGAGCAACTCCATCTGCTTGCTGGCTTCCTCACCCAGCGCACCACCGACGATCGCGCTCATCGCCAATGTCCGAATCGGTCCGGCGGCAACAAGGTTGGATCGCACGCCGTATGGGCCGGCCTCACGGGCGACGAAACGGTTCACCGACTCCAGCGCGCTTTTGGCGACCGTCATCCAGTTGTACGCCGGCATCGCGCGGGAGGGGTCGAAGTCCATGCCGACGATCGCCCCACCGCGATTCATGATCGGTAACAATGCCTTCGCCAGCGACGCGTACGAGTACGCCGAAATGTGAATGCCTTTGGCGACGTCCTCCCACGGCGCCTCGAAGAACGGGTTGATGCCCATCCCGCTCGGCGGCATGAACCCGATGGAGTGCACCACACCGTCGAGCTTGTTGCCCTCCCCGATGACCCCGATCACCCGGTCGGCCAGCGTGTCGAGATGCTCGTTGTTCTGCACGTCGAGTTCGAGCAGCGGCGGCTTCTGCGGCAGCCGGTCTAGGATGCGCTCGATCAGCCGCAGCCGGTCGAAACCGGTGCAGACCAGCTGTGCGCCCTGCTCTTGCGCGACTCGGGCGATGTGGAACGCGATCGACGCGTCGGTGATGATCCCGCTGACCAGGATCCGTTTGCCGTCAAGCAGTCCTGCCATGTCCGTCCTTTGTCGACCCTTTTTCGAAAAAGTGCCGGCGAAGAGCCTAGTGCCCCATTCCCATCCCGCCGTCGACGGGAATCACCGCGCCGGAAATGTAACTGGCGTCCTCGGAAGCCAGGAAGCTGACGACACCGGCGACCTCGGCGGCGGTGCCAATCCGCTTCGCCGGGATGAATTCCAGTGCGCCCTTTTGGATCCGCTCATCCAGCGCGCGGGTCATATCGGTGTCGATGTAGCCCGGGGCCACCACATTGGCGGTCACGTTGGCCTTCGACAGCTCCCGGGCGATCGAGCGGGCCATCCCGATCAAACCGGCTTTGGAGGCTGCGTAATTGGCCTGGTTGCCGATGCCCCAGGTGGCCGAGACCGAACCCATGAAGATCATCCGGCCGAAGCGATTTCGCTGCATGCTGCGTGACGCGCGCTGGGCTACCCGGAATGCGCCCGTAAGGTTGGTGTCGATGACCTTTTCGAACTTCTCCTCGGTCATCCGGATAAGGAACGCGTCGGCGTTGAGGCCGGCGTTGGCGACCAGCACTTCGACGGGACCCTGGTGCTCTTCGACAGCGGTGAACGCCGCGTCGACGGCGGCGGAGTCGGTGACGTCGCACTCGACGCCGAACAACCCCTCGGGTGCGCCCGATCCGCGGTGGGTCACCGCTACTTTGTGGCCATCGGCGGCCAGTCGGCACGCGACCGCGAGACCGATCCCCCGGTTTCCGCCCGTGACGAGCACCGACCGGGAAACGAACGGCGGCCTGACCGCGGCAAGAGTCTCAGACGGTTTCTCGGTAGCAACTTCAGTCACCCCGACAACTTAGCGCCTTGTCAGCGCGGCCCCGAAATCGGCCGACCCGTCGCCGACGGGCCGCTCGACACAACAACATCACGTCGGCAGGCGGCGGTTGATCAGCAGCGCAGCCAGTCCCGCCACCGCCAGGATCAGCGAACCCAGCCGCAGCCAGCCGACGCTGGCGTCGCCCTTGATCGTCTCGTAGCCGATCTGCTGCTGCAGCGTCGAGTAAACCTGCTTGAGTTCCTGCAAGTTGGACGCGTTGTAGGCGTTGCCGCCCGAGAGCTCGGCGACCTTTTTCATCGTGGTGTCGTCGACTGGCACCGGCTGGCGCTGGCCGTTGATCTCGACGAAACCGTACGGTGTGCCGAACGAAATCGTCGAGATCGGCACCCCCTGGTCCTTGGCGGTGCGCGCCGCGGTGAACGCGCCCTTGGGGTTGTCGGGGTTGGTCGGCACGGTTTCCTTGCCGTCGGAGAACAACACGATCCGCGCCGGCGGCGGGGTGTCGCCACCGCCGATCACCGCGCCCACGGTAGCGATGGCCTGCAACGCGGTGAAGATGCCTTCCCCGGTGGCGGTGCGGTCGGCGAACTGTAGCTTGTCCAGCGCAGCCTTGGTGGCCGCCCGGTTGGTGGTCGGTGAGACCAGCACGGTCGCAGTGCCCGCATAGGAGATCAGCCCCAGGTTGATGCCCGGGGTCAGCTCGTCGGCGAACGTCTTGGCGGCCTCCTGCGCGGCAACCATCCGGTTGGGTTCGACGTCGGTGGCCCGCATCGATTGCGAGACGTCGATGACCAGCATCACCACCGCACGGTTGCGGGGAATCCGCACGTCATGGGTCGGGCCGGCCATCGCGATCGTCAGCAGCAGCAACGACGCCACCAACAGGGTCGCCGGCAGGTGCCGCCACCGCGTGGGCCGCCGCGGTGCGACGCTTTCCAGCAGCTCCATGTTGGCGAACCGCAGCATCCGCCGATGCCGGGCCACCTGCATGATGATGTACAGCGCGACGATGCCGAGGACGACCAGCAAAAACAGGAAAAACCACGGGTGTTCGAACCCGGACAGCGTCATCGGCCCGAGTAACGGCAGCGTCATCGTAGACCGTGACCCGTCACTGCAGTCCTGCCAAAGCTCCCCGCCGACGCGACTCGACGAACCGGACGATGTCGGCGATCCAGTCGCGGTCGGTGCGCAGCGACAGCAACGGCGCGCCGCACCCGCGCAGCGTTTGGGCCACCTCGGCGCGGTGAGCTGCCGCCGCCTTGGCGAAGTCGTCGCGCAGCTGCGCGTCGATGGTGAACTCGCGGATCACACCGGATTCGGCGTCTTGCAAGATGACATCGCCGACGTCGGGCAGCTCGACATCACGGGGGTCGAGCACTTCGATACCGAGCACCTCGTGCCGGCCGGCGATGGCACGCAGCGGACGCGTCCAGTTGATCGGGCCAAGGAAATCGCTGATGATCACGGCCATCCCGCGGCGTCGTTGCGGCCGCCGCAACGCGTCGATGGCGCCGGCCAGGTCACCGCGCACGCCCACCGGGGCCTTCGGCGTGGTCGCAATGGTGCGCAACAGCGTCTGCTCATGCATGCGCCCGGAGCGGGCCGGCACCCGGATCATCCGCTCGCCGTTGGAGATCAGCGCGCCCAGCCGGTTACCGCCACCGCTGTTGAGGAACGTGATCGCGGCTGCGGCCGCCACCGCCAAGTCGCGCTTCTCACAGACCGTGGTGCCGAAGTCCAGGCTCGCCGACATGTCGACCACCAGCCAGGTCTCCAGTTCCCGGTCGGCGATCATCTCGCGCACGTGGGGGACCGTGGTGCGCGCGGTGACCGCCCAATCCATGCGGCGGACGTCGTCGCCGGGTTGATAGAGCCGCGACTCCCCCGGCTCGGTACCCGGCCCGGGGAGCAGTCCGAGGTGGTCGCCGTGCAGCATCCCGTCGAGTTTGCGTTTGACGGTCAGCTCCAAGGTGCGCAGCGCCGCCGACAGCTTCGGGTCGTCGATCTCCCCGCGCAGCATCGACGGCGGATGATTAGCCGCGGGCTTCGCCGCAGCGGAACGAGCCTCGGTCACCGACCGCCAGCCGCCGCCGCAGCCTGCATCACCGGCGGCACCGAATGTCCTTGCTGCGGAACAGCATTCACCTGCGGCAAGGCAACCGTCTGCAGGACCCGGTTGATGACGATCTCCGGTGAGATCTCGTCGGCGAGCGCGTCGTAGGTGAGCACCAGCCGGTGCCGCAGCACGTCGGGAATGACTTCGATGACGTCCTGGGGGATCACGTAGTCGCGGCCGCGCACCAGCGCCAGCGAGCGGGCGGCGGCGATGATGCCCAGCGAGGCGCGCGGCGACGCGCCGAACGCGACCCAGCTCTTGACGTCGTTCATGCCCAGCTGCTCGGGGTGGCGGGTGGCGGTGACCACGCGCACCACATAGTCGACCAGCGCGTGGTGGACGAAGTTGTTGGCCGCGATGTCCTGCAGCCGCAACAGGTCACCGGTCTGCAGCACCTGCTTGGGTGTCGGCGGGGTGACACCCATCCGGTAGATGATCTCGCGCTCTTCTTCCGGTGACGGGTAGCCGACGTTGATCTTGAACAGGAAACGGTCACGCTGCGCTTCCGGCAGCGGGTAGACGCCCTCGTGCTCGATCGGGTTCTGGGTCGCCATGACCAAAAACGGGTTGGGCATGGGGAAGGTCTTGCCGCCGATGGACACGTGGCGTTCCTGCATGACCTCCAGCAACGCCGACTGCACCTTGGCCGGGGCCCGGTTGATTTCGTCGGCGAGCAGGAAGTTGACCACCACCGGGCCCAGCTCGGTGTCGAACTCCTCCTTGCCCTGCCGGTAGATGCGGGTACCGATGATGTCGGTGGGCACCAGGTCGGGCGTGAACTGGATGCGGGCGAAGGTCCCGCCGACCACCCGGGCGAAGGTCTCCACCGCCAGGGTCTTGGCCACCCCGGGCACACCTTCGAGCAGCACGTGCCCCTTGGACAGCAACCCGACCAGCATCCGCTCGACGAGCTGGTCCTGGCCGACGATGATCCGCTTGACCTCGAAGATGGCCCGCTCGAGGGTGTGCACCTCGGCGGCCAGCCCGTTGCCGCCGGCCGGCGGCGCCGCGTGCGCCGGGGATGTCGGGGGCCCGCTCGGGCCGGGGTAACCGCTGGCGCCCGGGGGCGGTCCACCTGGTGATGTCATCGACTTTCCTTCACGGCTCAACCTTCACAGCTCCATCAGACATGAGTGCCGACACGACCGGCGTCGCGGGGGCAGCAGCATGCCCTCGTCCAACTATTCCAGGCCACCGGGATTCCGTCGACGTGACCGGGTCTCAGTACTCGATGATGCGGGTGACATACGGCGTCATCCCTTCCGTGCGCACGGGGCTGACGGTGACTTTGCCGGCGATGCTGGACGCTTCCAGCATCTGCCCGTTGCCCAGGTAGAGGGTGACGTGCTGGCTGCCGCCCGGACCGTAAAAGATCAAGTCCCCTCGCTTGGCCTGCGACGGCGGGACGTGCCGGCCGGCGTTGTACTGATCACCGGAAAACCGGGGAATCAGCACGCCCACCCCGGCGAAGGCATATCGGGTCAGCCCCGAACAGTCGAACCCGACCGTGTCCGCGCCGGAATCGACGCCGCGGCTGGGGCCTTGCAGGGTGCCGCCACCCCAGGAATACGGCACCCCCAGCTGCGAGCTGGCCCGACGGATCACGTACTCGACGGCCTGACGACCGTACACCCGCGGAATTCTGCTCGGACTGGTGTTGTTGCCGCCACCCCCGCCGGCACCGCCCCCACCGATACCGAGGCTGCCCAAAAACTTGCGGCCCAGGTCCAACGTGGTCTGGGTGGCCTGGGCGGTGGCCGCGATAGAAGCGTTGGCGATCGCCACCGGGTCGCCTGGTGCGCCCGCGCTGGGCACCTTGGGCAGCGTCGGGTCCCACTGGGCGTCGTCGGCTTCGGCCGGGCTTGCCAACGCGACCAGCAGCCCGATCACCGCGAGCACCGGCCAGGCCAGCGTCAGTCGGCGAAACCCTTTGTGGCGCATCACGATTCCCATGTCAAAACTCGATGTAGCGGACCACGTAGGGCGTCATGCCGCTGGTTCGCACCGGCGCCACCCGCACCCTCAAGCCGACGTCGGGGGCCTCGAGCATCTGCCCGTCACCGAGGTAGAGCGTCACGTGCTGGCTGCCGCCGGGGCCGTAGAAGATCACGTCGCCGCGACGCATCTGGGCAGACGGGATCTTGCGGCCGAGGTTGTACTGGGAACCGGAGTAGTGCGGCAGCTTGATGCCCACCCCGGCGAACGAATAGAGAATCAGCCCCGAGCAGTCGAAGCCCACGGTGTCGGCTCCCGAGCCGATGCCCCGGCTCGGGCCCGCGGCGGTCCCACCACCCCACGAGTACGGCACCCCCAGCTGCGAGAGCCCGCGGCGAATCACGTATTCGGAGGCCTGCCGGCCGTACACCCGCGGGATGCGCCCGTTGGTGATCCCGGTGTCGTTGGGCTTGAGGATGCCCAGCTTCTGCAGGAAGCTGCGGCCCATGTTGGCCGTGACCTGCGACGACGTCGCCGAAATCCCCAGGACGGTGTTGATGATCGCGATGGGGTCGCCGGGGACGTTGGCGCTGGGCACCATCGGCAGGGTGGGATCCCACTCCCCGTCCCACTGCCTGGAATCGCTGGGCCGTGCCGTGGCCGGCCCGCCCGGATCCCACCGATCACGAGGCCGGGGGACGGCGCCGCCGGCGGGTGCCGACCAAGTGCGGGCCGCCTCGAGCCTGGCTTGGGCCGCGTCGCGTTCGGCGGCCAGGCGACGGGCTTCGGCCTGTTGCTCGCCGAACTTGCGCTGGGCGGCGGTGAGGGCGGACACCGCGGCGTCCTGGCTGGACTGCGCCTCGGCCGCGGCCCGATCCGCCTTCTGCTTGGCCAGCCGAGCCGCCGACTCCTTGTTGACCTGCTCGGTGCGGGCCCGCAGCAGGTTGGCCATCGCCTGCTGGGAGCTGGCGGCCAGGGTACGGCCGGCGCTTGCGGTGGCGATGATGTCTTCGGGGCCGGTCGCGGTCAGATAGCTGTTGGACGGACCGTTGACGTAAGTGGCCGCCGCGAAGGTGTCGAATCGCCGTTGGGCAGCGGCAATTGCCGCGTCGGCGTCCTTCACCGCCTGCTGACTGACCTCAACGTCATGTTGCGCCGCGGCGGCGTTGTCGCGCGCGGTCTGCACGTCGACCAGCGCCTTGTTGACGCTTTCCTGTTCGGCCTGAATGGCGGCACGCAGGTCCTCCAGGCGCTGGTTGGCCTTGGCCACCTCAGCGATCAGCGCAGGCAGCGAGTCGCTGCCGCCGCCCGGTTCAGCGGCGGCCAGCCCGGGCGTGCCCAGCAGCAGGGCAGCGCTGAGCACCGCGGCCACGGCCCGCCGGGCAACCCGGGCCGCCAGTCGGAAAGACGAGCCGCGGCGGATGCGTCTCATTCGACTCGGGTCTCCTATGGCTCAGCGCAGGCGGATGACGCCAGCCGCAGTAATAACTGCAGGCACGATTCACAACAACGGCACCACTTGCACCATAGGTCACAGACGACCCTATGGAAACTTTAGTCACAAACTACAGCGCGGTACGTTGACGACTCGTGACCGAACGGTGACTTAGCGCGATGAAGGCGGTCAGGCGTGAACGTCGGCGCCGTCCGCGCGCGCTTCGGCGTCGGGTGGCGCGGTCACGGATCGCTTGCTGCGCACCTGCAGGATTCGGGCGCCGACAGCGGCCAGGAGCACCCCGATCACCACCACGATCGTGAACGCCGTCCACGGAAACTGCGGAGTGGTCAGTTCGTGCAGAAAATTCTGCGCAGATTGCACCGCATTACCGGTCTTGGCGTTGTCTTCCCCGATCTCCAGCGTCGCTCGCGGAAAGTGGGTGCTATAGCTGCCAACGTGCGACGGGCTCAGCACCAAAACCGTGGCATCCGGGTGGCTGCTGCCAATCACCGTGGCAACGTCCCGCAATGGGGTGTCCATCGGCGGGTTGCGGTCGAGAACCACGATCTTCAGGTCGATGCCGTCCTTGCGTGCCTGGTCGATCACTTGGCGCAAGCCGGGAACGTCGGCGGGCGGCGCGCTGATGCCCTCGGCCGCGACGGCGACTTTGACCAGAGCCAGGCACTGGTCGGGCGGGGTGGACGGATCGGCACCGACGGTGCTGCAGATTTCCCCGGGGATGTACAGCGGCGCGTCCAGCGTGGTCACGGTCCAAAACGGTACGCGACCACCACCCGAACGATGATCCGGGACCCGCAGCAGCCGCCTGCGTGGCATCGAATGGCGGGCAGGACAAGACTGGACGATATCCGCGCCAGCATGCGGTCGCGCCGAATTGCAGGACAAGCGTACTGTTAATGTGGCACGGAACCGCCGGCACGGCCCGTCGGCGGCGGAGAACTAAATCTGGGGAGTAGATGTGACGACAGAGTCGGTGAATTCGTTCGGAGCCCGCAGCACCCTCAACGTCGGGGACAACAGTTACCAGATCTACCGCCTCGACGCGGTGCCCGGAACCGAGAAGCTCCCTTACAGTCTCAAAGTTCTCGCCGAAAACCTGTTGCGCAACGAGGACGGCCGCAACATCACCACCGACCACATCGACGCGATCGCACGCTGGGATCCCAAAGCCGAGCCCAGCGTCGAAATCCAATACACGCCCGCCCGCGTCGTGATGCAGGACTTTACCGGGGTGCCGTGCATCGTCGACCTGGCGACCATGCGTGAGGCGGTCGTCGACCTCGGCGGAGATCCCGAAAAGGTCAATCCGCTGGCCCCGGCCGATCTGGTGATCGACCACTCGGTAATCGCGGATCTGTTCGGTCGTGCCGACGCATTCGAGCGCAACGTCGAGATCGAATACCAGCGCAACGGCGAGCGCTACCAGTTCTTGCGTTGGGGTCAGGGCGCTTTCCGAAATTTCAAGGTGGTGCCGCCGGGTACCGGGATCGTGCATCAGGTCAACATTGAATACCTGGCCCGCGTCGTGATAGCCCGCGCTGACGGCGCGGGAAAACTCACCGCCTACCCGGACACGTGCGTCGGCACCGACTCGCACACCACGATGGTCAACGGCCTGGGTGTTTTGGGCTGGGGTGTGGGCGGCATCGAGGCCGAAGCCGCGATGCTGGGTCAGCCGGTGTCGATGCTGATCCCGCGGGTGGTCGGGTTCAAGCTGACCGGTGAGATTCAGCCGGGCGTCACGGCCACCGACGTCGTCCTCACGGTCACCGAGATGCTGCGCAAGCATGGTGTGGTCGGCAAGTTCGTCGAGTTCTACGGCGAGGGTGTGGCTGAAGTGCCGCTGGCCAACCGCGCCACGCTGGGTAACATGAGTCCCGAATTCGGTTCCACCGCAGCGATTTTCCCGATCGACCAGGAAACCATCGACTACCTGCGGTTCACCGGGCGCAACGAGGAACAGCTTGCGCTGGTCGAGGCCTACGCCAAGGAGCAGGGCATGTGGCACGATCCCGCCCACCAGCCGGCGTACTCGGAGTATCTGGAGCTCAACCTGTCCGACGTGGTTCCCTCGATCGCGGGGCCGAAGCGCCCGCAAGACCGCATCGCGCTATCCGAGGCGAAATCAGTTTTCCGCAAGACACTTCCGAACTATGTCGGCGCCCACCAGGTGGCACCGCATTCCAAGCTTGACGAAGTCGTCGAGGAGACCTTCCCGGCCAGCGACCCGGGGCAGCTGACATTCGCCGACGACAACACCGACGTGGTGCAATCGGCCGCCGCCGGTGCGAACGGCCGGGTGAGCAAGCCGGTGCGGGTGAAGTCGGACGAGCTGGGCGAGTTCGTGCTCGACCATGGCGCGGTGGTGATCGCCGCGGTCACGTCGTGCACCAACACCTCCAACCCGGAGGTGATGCTGGGCGCGGCGCTGCTGGCCCGCAACGCTGTGGAAAAGGGCTTGGCCTCCAAGCCGTGGGTGAAGACGACGATGGCGCCTGGCTCGCAGGTGGTGCACGACTACTACGAAAAGGCCGGACTATGGCCGTATCTGGAAAAGCTCGGCTTCTATCTGGTGGGCTACGGCTGCACGACCTGCATCGGCAACTCGGGTCCGCTGCCCGAGGAAATCTCGAAGGCCGTCAACGATAATGACCTTTCGGTGGCCGCGGTGCTTTCGGGCAACCGCAATTTCGAGGGCCGCATCAACCCCGATGTGAAAATGAACTACCTGGCGTCGCCGCCCTTGGTGATCGCCTACGCGCTGGCCGGCACCATGGACTTCGACTTCGAGACCGAGCCGCTGGGCAAAGACCACGACGGCAACGACGTCTATCTGCGTGACATCTGGCCGTCGCAGAAGGACGTCTCCGATACCATCGCCTCGGCGATCAACCAGGAGATGTTCGTCAAGAACTACGCCGACGTGTTCAAGGGTGACGAGCGGTGGCGCAATTTGCCGACGCCGAGCGGCAAGACGTTCGACTGGGACCCGAATTCGACGTATGTGCGCAAGCCGCCGTATTTTGACGGGATGGCCGCCGAACCGCAACCCGTGCGCGACATCACCGGTGCTCGGGTGCTAGCGCTGTTGGGCGATTCGGTGACCACCGACCATATTTCGCCGGCGGGCAGCATCAAACCCGGCACGCCGGCGGCGCAATACCTCGACGAACACGGCGTCGCGCGCAAGGATTACAACTCTTACGGCTCTCGCCGCGGCAATCACGAGGTGATGATCCGCGGCACGTTCGCCAATATCCGGCTTCGTAACTTGCTGCTCGACGATGTTGCAGGCGGCTACACTCGCGACTTCACCAGAGAAGGTGGGCCGCAAGCGTTCATCTATGACGCTGCGCAAAACTATGCGGCCCAAGGTATTCCGCTGGTGGTGCTGGGCGGCAAGGAGTACGGCTCCGGCTCGTCGCGCGACTGGGCAGCCAAGGGCACCGCGCTGCTGGGGGTGCGCGCGGTGATTGCCGAGTCATTCGAGCGCATCCATCGCTCCAACCTGATCGGCATGGGTGTGATTCCGCTGCAGTTCCCGCAGGGCAAGTCGGCCTCCTCGCTGGGGCTGGACGGCACCGAGGTTTTCGACGTCACCGGTATCGAGACGATCAACGACGGCAAGACCCCGAAGACGGTGCGCGTCAAAGCCACCAAACCCGGCGGCAATTCGGTCGAGTTCGACGCGGTGGTGCGCATCGACACTCCCGGTGAGGCCGACTACTACCGCAACGGCGGGATCTTGCAGTTCGTGCTGCGCAACATGCTGAAGTCCAGCTAACGCAGGTGACCCGTGCCCAAAGTCAGCGCGGACCACTTGGCGGCCCGCCGGCGTCAAATCCTCGACGGTGCTCGACGCTGCTTCGCCGAATACGGTTACGACAAGGCCACAGTACGCCGCCTGGAACAGGCTGTCGGATTGTCGCGGGGCGCGATTTTTCACCATTTCCGCGACAAGGACACACTGTTTTTCGAGCTGGCCCGCGAGGACGCCGAGCGGATGGCGGCGGTCGCGTCGCGCGAGGGACTGATCCAGGTAATGCGTGACATGCTCGCCGCGCCAGACCAATTCGACTGGCTTGCAACGCGTTTAGAGATTGCACGCAAGTTGCGTAACGACCCGGCTTTCAGTCGCGGATGGCGGGAACGATCGGCGGAACTAGCGGCGGCGACAACCGAACGGCTGCGCCGGCAAAAGCAGGCGGGTCGGCTGCGCGACGACGTCCCCGGCGAGGTGCTGCAGTGCTACCTGGACCTGATTCTTGACGGATTGGTGGCGCGGCTCGCGGCCGGTGAAGACCCGCAGCGTCTGACCGCCGTCCTGGATCTGGTCGAGCACTCCGTGCGGCAGGGCTAGTCGCGAGCTAGCGAGACGCGCGGGTGCGGTGGTTGGGCCCGCCGCGGCTGCGCATCGTGGTACCCGACTCGCGCAGCATGCTGTGGATGGACCCGTACGATCTGCCGGTGGACGCGACCAGTTTCCGGATGCTGGCACCACCTTCGTAAGCATTGCGCAACTCCGTCAGCAGCTGCTCGCGCGTCTTCTTCGTTTTCCTCATCGGCGCCTCCCCGCGGTCACCCCGATACGCTTAGCGTAGGAAGCAACCATGGGCTGTGCGGCAGTTTTGGCGAAACCGCCTGCGGCGCCTCTCAAGCCAGTTGGATCAGATCCCGGTATTCGTCGGACCAGTAGTCCTCGGTGCCGTCAGGCAGCACGACAACCCGTTGCGGCTGCAGAGCCTCAGCCGCCGCCGGGTCGTGCGTCACCAGCACCACCGCTCCGGTATAGCTGCGCAACGCGTCGAGCACCTGCTCGCGAGATGCCGGATCGAGGTTGTTCGTGGGTTCGTCGAGCAGCAAAACGTTGGCGGTCGACGCCACCAACCCGGCCAGCGCCAGGCGGGTCTTTTCCCCACCGGACAACGTGCCGGCCGGTTGCTCGAGCTGCGGACCGCTGAACATGAACGCCCCAAGTAGGCCACGCAAATCCTGCTCGCCGGAATCCGGTGCGGCGTGGACGATGTTCTGCCACACCGTGGCCGCGTCGTCGAGCGTGTCGTGTTCCTGCGCGAAGTAGCCGATTTTTAGACCGTGCCCGGGTTGTAGCGTGCCCGTGTCGGGTTTTTCCACCCCGGCCAGCAGCCGCAGCAGCGTCGTCTTGCCGGCGCCGTTGAGCCCCAGCACGACCACCCGAGAGCCGCGCTCGACGGCCAAGTCGATGCCGGTGAACACCTCCAGCGATCCATACGTCTTGGTCAAGCCCTCGGCCACCAACGGGGTTCGCCCGCACGCCGCCGGGGTGGGGAACTTGATCCGGGCCACCTTGTCGGCGACCCGCTCTTCGTCGAGCGCCGCCATCATCCGCTCGGCGCGTCTCAGCATGTTTTGCGCTGCAACGGCTTTGGTGGCTTTAGCGCCGAGCTTGGCGGCTTGGGAACGCAGGGCCGCGGCTTTGCGTTCGGCGTTCACACGTTCCCGGCGGCGGCGCTGCTCATCGACGGCGCGGGCGTCGAGGTACGTTTGCCATCCCATGTTGTAGACATCGACCTTGCCGCGCACGGCGTCGAGAAACCACACTCGATTGACGACGTCGGCAAGCAGGCCGACGTTGTGGCTGACGACGACCAGCCCGCCGGTATGCGCGCGCAGGAAATCTTGCAGCCAGCCTAGGGAATCTGCGTCGAGGTGGTTGGTCGGCTCGTCGAGCAGCAAAGTGGTGGACGAATCGCCACCACTATCGGACGCGGCGAACAGGATGCGGGCCAGTTCGACTCGGCGGCGTTGACCGCCCGACAGCGTGCGCAGTGGCTGGGTCAGCACCCGTTCGGGCAGGCCGAGGTTGGCACAGATTCGGGCGGCTTCACTTTCGGCGCGGTATCCGCCGAGCGCCGCGAATTTCTCCTCGAGTCGGCCGTAGCGGCGAACAGCGCGGTCACGCTCGGCGTCGTCGACGACCTCGGCCATCAGCGCCTGTTGCTTTTCAAGCTCGGTGAGCAAAGCGTCGAGTCCGCGCGCCGACAGCACACGGTCGCGGGCAAGCGTGTCGAGGTTCCCCTCTTTGGGATCCTGCGGCAGATAACCGATCTGGCCGCTGCGAGTCACCGATCCGGCGTACGGCTGAGTCTCGCCCGCGAGGATACGCAACGTGGTGGTCTTGCCGGCGCCGTTGCGTCCGACCAGCCCGATGCGATCACCGGGCTGCACCCGCAATGTCGGTCCGTCCGCGGAGAGCAGGATGCGCGCCCCAGCGCGGACTTCGAGGTCCGTTGCCGTGATCACGATCTCTCTCCTTGGTCGAGTTGGCCTGTGGCCGCTATAGGTCGTCGGTGAATACCGGGGGCCGTTTCTCGGCCCGCGCAGCAACCGCTTCCTCGAAGTTGGAGGTGAGCAGACGAACGAACAGCTGTCCGAGGCCTTCGGCCTGCATGTGCCCTTCCAGGCTAGCGGCGTCCAGTCCACTCCACAGTGTGCGCTTGGTCAACTCGATTCCCGGACGCGAGAACGCCGCGATTCGTTCGGCCAGCGCGTAGCAGGTGTCCAGCAGCTGCTCGTCGGGCACGCGATACGAGACCAGCCCGATGCGTTCGGCTTCTTCGGCGTCGACGTCGCGACCGGTCAGCATCAGTTCGAACGCCCGCGACGAGCCGATAGCCCGGGGCAGCAGGTAGCTCAGCCCCAATTCGCTGGCGGTCAGCCCGTTGTTGATGCCGGCGGCCCGGAAGTAGGCACTGCTGGAAGCGACCCGGATGTCGGCGGCCAACGCCAGGCAGAGCCCGCCGCCGATGGCGGCGCCGTTGACGGCGGCAATCACCGGTTGATGCAGCCGGCGCAGCCCCAGGATCACGTCGTCGAGCAGTTCCATGGAGCGCAGCGCGTAAGTGGGCCGGGTGAGCCCCTCGACGTGCGGGACGTGCCCCGCCGATTTGTGGTCGGCGCCCGACGAGAAGCCGCGGCCTGCTCCGGTCAACACGACGACCCGCACGGAGTTGTCGCAGGTGACCTCGGCCAGCGCCTCTTTGAGCGGCACCATAACGTCGAAGGCCATGGAATTCATCCGCTCGGGCCGATTGAGGGTGATCAGCGCGACGTGCGGCCGCGGGTGTTCGACGAGGACAAAACCAGTCTGCGGGCTCACGGGTTGCACGCTATCGCGTGCGGGGCGTCAGACCTGGTCGGGTGTGGACTGCTCGGCGACGGCCGCGTCGACGTCGAAGGCTTTGACCTGCTGCACCAGGTCCTCCAGGGCCGCTGGTGGCAGCGCGCCAGCCTGGTTGAACACCAGCTTGCCTTTCTTGAACGCCATCAACGTCGGGATGGCCCGGATCTGGGCGGCCGCCGCCAGCTGTTGCTCGGCTTCGGTGTCGACCTTGGCGTGCACGACGTCGGGGTGTTTTTCCGAGGACGCCTGAAACGTGGGCGCGAATTGGCGGCACGGACCGCACCAGGACGCCCAGAAGTCGACGAGGACGATGTCGTTGCTGTTGATGGTGTCGTTGAACTCTGCGGCGGTAAGGTCTCGAGTAGTCACCTACTGCCCAACGTGGTGAGCTGCCGCAATTGTTCCCGGGGCACCAACGAACCGGCGGCGGCCACCCCCTCGGTGGCCGCCGCCGTCGATCATCATCGTCGACGAGGACCATTATAGATGTATACATGTCGAGGTCTACATGTTTGTCCCGGGCATTTAGTGCCGGGTGTGGTTGAATTTCCCTGTGGGCCGTGGAGTGAAGGGGCGGGCATCGCCGCTGCTGACCAATCCCGCCGCGGCGGGTAAGGTTGCCGAGACACTGCAGGCGCTGGCTTCCCCGAACCGCCTGCGTATCCTGACCCGGCTGCGGCAGTCGCCGTGCTCGGTGACCGAATTGTCGGCGGCGGTCGGCATGGAACAGCCCGCGGTGTCCCACCAGCTTCGGCTGCTGCGCAACCTCGGCCTGGTGGCCGGCGACCGCAGCGGGCGCAACATCGTCTACCGCCTCTACGACAGCCACGTAGCCTCGCTGCTGGACGAGGCGGTCTACCACATCGAGCATCTGCGCCTCGGCGTCAGCGACACCATGCCTCACCCCGTCGACCCGTTGCGGCCGGGATGGCCGCGCGAACGTCAGGGTGGGGCACGACAATGAAAAGCTCACGGCGCCGGCCAAAAACGGCCAGCCCGGTGGCGCTCACCACGGTCACTACATAATGCGGGCGGGCACCGGCCCCAAGAGGAGACCAGCCGTCGATGTCTGCCACGTCGCTTCCGCCCAAAACGCGGCCCGTGATCTTCCCGCTCATGGGAGTGCTTGCGTTATGGACAGCTGCGTGCGGTAGTTCAACGACTTCACACGACGAGAACACCAGACAGCCAAACGCATCGGCACACCCAACCTCCGGGCCTACGCAAGCGCCGCCAGCACCTCGCGAGCACATCGACAACGTTGAGGGCATGGTGGCATCGGTATCGGGCAACACGATCCACCTCCGACTCCGGAATGGCGCCGCCGCGGTGGATTTCTCGCCGTCGACAGTGGTCACCGAGCTCAGCTCGGCTCAGCGTGCCGACGTGACCGTTGGCAGCTGCGTCGCTGTGGAGCCAACCCCGGACAGCCCCCGGTCCGGGGATGAGGTCACTGCGCGATCCGTGACGATCAGCCCACCCGTCGACGGCAAGTGCACCCCATTACCGGCGGCGGCCAGCACAGCATCGCCCCCCACCTCTGCTGCACCCGCCGCGAATCCCACCGTCCGGGGCATGGTTGCATCCGTTTCCGGCAATACATTCACCATCAACAATATTGGCGGCAACACCTCACAGACGAATGTGACCGTCACCAGCACGACCACCTACGTCAAGCAGACGTCCAGCAATACTCAAGCGGTCACGCAGGGCAAGTGTATGGCGGCTCAGGGACCCGACCGTGACGGCGTACTGCAAGCGACGACAATCGAGCTTCAGGCATGCCCGCCGCTGGGCCGACCCCGTTTCCGTTTCCCATTCCCTCATCTCCCCCACCACCACCACTAACCGGATCAGTACGAACGCGGCAGCCCGAGGCTGTGCCGGGCGATGTGGTTGACGATCATCTCGCGAGTGATCGGCACGGTTTTGAACAGGCGGACGAACTCATACATGTTGGCCAGCGCGACTTCTCGGGTGAATCCACTGCCGCCGTGGACTTCGATCGCTTGGTCGACGCAGCGGATTGCGGGATCCGCGGCAAGGAATTTGGCCATGTTGCTCGCCTCACCAGCATCGGCGCGGGAGTCGTAGGCGGCTGCGGCGTGGCGGGTCATCAGCCGGGCCGCTTCCAGCGCAATCTTGGCCTCCGCCAACGGGTGTGCCACGCCTTGATGCGAGCCGATCGGCACGTTCCAGACATGTCGTTCACGCGCGTAGGCCACCGCCTTGTCGAGGGCATATCGACTGATGCCGTTGCAGATCGCTGCGATGACCACCCGTTCGGGGTTCATGCCGTCAAAGGCGACCCGGAGCCCGTTGCCCTCACCTCCGACGAGGCGATCCACGGCCACCGCCACATTGTCGAAGAACACCGTGAAGACTTCTCTGTGATCTCGAATGTCATTGGGATACAGTGCATGTCGATGCCCGGCGCATCACGGCCTACCAAAAACGGCGAAAGCTGTGCGCGCCCGTCCGCGTGCGTGCCGGTACGGGTGACGACGAGCAAAGCGTCGGCTTGGTCGGCGCCGGTGATAAACGTCTTCTGCCCGCTGATGTAACAGCTGTCGCCGGCACGGCGCGCCGTGGTGGCCAGCTGATGGGTGTTAGAGCCGGCGTCGGGCTCGGGATGCGTTGGCGGCGGGGCGCTCGCCGATGTCGCCGAACGCGGCATCGCCGCCGCCGGTGCCGGATATCACGAGTTTCACGAACTTCTTGTGCAGGCAAGCGGAAACCCCATCTTGACAACGGTTCTCGCCGCTGTCGAGCAAGCCGTCCGCTGGGCCGCCGCCGAACAAGACATCACCCAGTACGACCGCGCCGAAGCCACCAGATCGCACCGCGCGATCGCCGACGCCATCGCCGCGGGCGACCCACAGAAAGCCGAGCATCGAATGCGTCGACATCTCGACGCAGCGCTGCGCCACGTCGAGCAATCGGGATTGCTTGGCGCGCCGATGATTCCGCCGTCGTGTTGGCGAGGCCACAACAGCAACGTGCCGTGGCGGTGATCAGCAGCGCGGCACGGGCGTGACCCTGACGCCGGACGTCCGGGGTCAATCCTCGAGGTGGCGTTCCTGCTCCCAATGCTCAAGCCACGCCTGGAGGTTGTAGACAAGCAGCGCCACCACGACGAGTAAGACCGCGAGGCAGACGTCTACGGCGGCGTTCATCGGCCGTCGCTTTCACAGGCCGTCAGTATCCGCTTTACTTCGCCACATCGCTGTGTCGCCGCGGGTCGTACGGTCACAACCGCTATCGTCGTCGCCTCCCCCTGCCGTGTCCCTTCGCTCACGTGGCCAACGTAAGTCGGATGGGCCCTCACCGGCACGAGTAGTCGACTACCTGTTCTGCGGTACAAATAGAAATTGGCGGGCAATCACACTGTGAAGCCGAGAGCGCGAAGTTGCTCGCGACCGTCGTCGGTGATCTTGTCCGGTCCCCACGGCGGGTTCCACACCCAGTTGATGCGCAAGTCGTCGACCAGGCCCGCGCCGACCAGGGCGGTGCGCGACTGGTCTTCGATGATGTCGGTCAGCGGACAAGCCGGCGAGGTCAGCGTCATGTCGATGAGCGCGACGGTCCCCTCGTCGGTTTGTGCCACATTCAGGCTGTAAACCAATCCCAGGTCGACGACGTTGATGCCCAGTTCCGGGTCGACCACATCGCGCATCGCCTCCTCCACGTCGGCGAGCAATTCACTATCGGCTGCTGCGGTCTCGCTCATCGTCAACCTCCTCGAAGTCTTGCATGGCTTGTGCCAGTGCGTCTTTGAACGCCATCCAGCCGAGCAACGCGCATTTCACCCGGGCCGGGTACTTGGCCACCCCGGCGAACGCGACACCGTCACCGAGAACGTCCGGGTCCCCTTCCACGGTGCCGCGCGACGACACCATTTCGGTGAACGCGGTGACGGTTTTCAGCGCGTGGCCCACGGTGTGGCCGATCACCTGCTCGGTGAGCACCGAGGTCGACGCCTGGCTGATCGAACAACCTTGCCCGTCGTAGGAGACGTCGACGACGCGCTCACCGTCGTCGGACAACGCGACGCGCAGCGTGACTTCGTCGCCGCAGATCGGGTTGACGTGGTGAACTTGCGCGCCGAATGGCTCGCGCAGGCCCCGATGCTGCGGATGCTTGTAGTGATCGAGGATCACGTCCTGATAGATCTGCTCCAGGCGCACCCTTACGCTCCCCCGACCCATGGCGACGACCCGCTGCGCCCGGCTTCGCCGCGCTTGCGATCGCCGACGAAGAACTCCACCGCGCGACGGACCCCGGCCACCAGCCGGTCAACCTCCTCGACGGTGTTGTAGACAGCGAACGACGCCCGGGCGGTGGCCGCCAAACCAAAGCGGCGGTGCAGCGGCAACGCACAGTGGTGCCCAACCCGAACGGCGATGCCTTCGTCGTCGAGCACCTGACCGACGTCATGGGCATGCACCCCGTCGACCACGAATGACACCGGCGACCCGCGGTCTTGCATCGACGTCGGCCCGATGATCCGCACGCCCTCGATGCCGGACAGCCCCTCGATCGTGGCGGTCACCAGTCGGCGTTCGTGCGCTTCGACGGTGTCCATGCCGATCGCCTGCAGGTAGCGTGCTGCCGCTGCAAGTCCGACCACTTGGGAGGTCATCGGGGTCCCCGCCTCGAACCGCTGCGGTGGCGGCGCGTAGGTGGTGGCCTCCATCGTCACCGTTTCGATCATCGAACCGCCGGTGAGGAACGGCGGCATCTTCGCGAGCAGCTCGCGTCGGCCGTACAGCACGCCGATCCCGTTGGGGCCCAGCATTTTATGGCCGGAAAACGCCGCGAAATCGACGTCGAGCGCATGCAGGTCCACCGGTTGGTGCGGCACCGACTGGCAGGCGTCCAGTACGGTCAGCGCGCCCACGGACTTCGCCCGCGATACCAGCTCGGCCACCGGTGCCACCACACCCGTCACATTCGAATGATGCGTGAATGCAACTACTTTGACGCGCTCGTCGAGTTGCAGAGACTCGAGGTCGATCCGCCCGTCGTCGGTCACCCCGTACCACCGCAGGGCGGCGCCGCTGCGCCGGGCGAGTTCCTGCCACGGGATCAGGTTGGCGTGGTGTTCGAGCTCAGTGGTGACGATGACGTCGCCCGGACCGACCGCACGCTCGAACCTCGTGTCGCCCAGCACATAAGACACCAGGTTCAGCGCCTCGGTGGCGTTCTTGGTGAACACCAGTTCGTCGGCGTCGGCCCCGACGAACGCCGCGACGTCGGCGCGGCCCTGCTCGTAGGCGTCGGTGGCCTCCTCCATCAGCTGATGCGCGCCCCGGTGCACCGCACCGTTGGAGGTGACCAAGAACTCGCGCTCGGCGTCGAGCACTTGCACCGGACGCTGCGACGTCGCACCGGAATCC
The DNA here is from genome assembly GCF_009936235.1 of Mycobacterium xenopi. Lineage (NCBI taxonomy): Bacteria > Bacillati > Actinomycetota > Actinomycetes > Mycobacteriales > Mycobacteriaceae > Mycobacterium > Mycobacterium xenopi. The sequence continues at coordinate 2,957,078 of NZ_AP022314.1, forward strand.
AAGTACGCCAACTGCTTGCCGCCGCGCATCACGCGCTTGAGGATCGGGAAATCGGCGCGTATCGCGGTCAAATCCAGTGGAGTCACCGACGTCACCATGGTCAAGCCCCCGTTGCTGCGGCTTGGGTGAATCGGACGTAGCCGTTTTGGTCCAGCTCGTCGGCCAGCTCCGGCCCCCCGGATTCCACGATCCGCCCGCCGACGAACACGTGCACGAATTGCGGGTGAATGTAGCGCAGGATCCGGGTGTAGTGGGTGATCAACAGGATGCCGCCGCGGACCTCTTCGGCGTAGCGGTTGACCCCGTCGCTGACCACACGCAGCGCATCGACGTCCAGGCCGGAGTCGGTCTCGTCGAGGATCGCGATCTTGGGCTTCAGCAAGCCGAGTTGCAGAATCTCGTGGCGCTTCTTCTCGCCACCGGAAAAGCCTTCGTTGACACTGCGTTCGGCGAACGCCGGATCGATGTCAAGGGCATCCATCGCCGATTTGACTTCTTTGACCCAGTGCCGAAGCTTCGGCGCCTCGCCCCGGATCGCGGTGGCAGCGCTGCGCAAAAAGTTCGACATCGAGACCCCGGGCACCTCGACCGGGTACTGCATGGCCAAGAACAAACCGGCCCGGGCTCGCTCGTCGACGCTCATGTCCAGCACGTTTTCGCCGTCGAGGGTGATCGACCCGGACGTCACCTTGTACTTCGGGTGCCCGGCAATGGCGTAGGACAGTGTCGACTTGCCTGAGCCGTTGGGGCCCATCAACGCGTGTGTTTCGCCCGAGCTCACCGTCAGGTCGACACCGTTGAGAATAGGAATCTCCCGTTCGGTGTCCGACGGGTCGGCGACGCTGACGTGCAAGTCTTTGATTTCTAAAGTGGTCATGAAGCCGTCGTCTTTGCTGTCGTGTTTTCCGAGATGGCCAGTTCGTGTTCGATGGCTGCGCTCAGACGCTCACGCACCGCGGGCACGGCGATCTTGGCGATGATTTCGCCGAAAAAGCCCCGCACCACCAGCCGGCGGGCCTGCTCTTCGGGGATTCCGCGGGAACACAGGTAGAACAGTTGCTCCTCGTCGAAGCGTCCGGTGGCGCTGGCGTGTCCGGCGCCGACGATCTCCCCGGTCTCGATCTCGAGGTTGGGCACCGAGTCGGCGCGCGCGCCGTCGGTAAGCACCAGGTTGCGGTTCACCTCGAAGGTGTCGGTGCCGGTGGCCGCGGCGCGGATCAGCACGTCGCCCACCCACACGGTGTGCGCGTCGGGCCGACCCGAATCCGGATTCCCCTGCAACGCACCTTTGTACAGCACGTTGGATTTACAGTCCGGGTGAGCGTGGTCGACCAGCAGCCGTGACTCGAGGTGCTGCCCGTCGTCGGCGAAGTACAGACCGAGCAGTTCGGCGTCGCCGCCGGATGCGCCGAACCGCACCCTACCCGTCAGCCGCACCACTTCGCCACCGAGGGTGACCGCGACGTGGCGCAGCACCGCGTCCTTGCCCAGCGCGGCGTGGTGCATGCTGACGTGTACGACGTCGTCGGCCCAGTCGGCGATCCACACCACGGTGAGCCGAGCGGCGTCACCGACCACGAATTCCACGTTGTCGGCATAGGTCCCGCTGCCCCGCAGGTCGATCACCGCGACCGCCTCGGCGAGCTCTTCCGCGCGGATCTGCAGATGCCCGTAGGCCGTCGCGCCCTCGCCCGGGCCGGTAATCGAGATGTCGATCGGCGCCGGCACCGATGCGCCGCGTTCGACGGTGACCAGTGTCGCCGAGTTGAACGACGAAAAAGCCTGCGCTGCAACGCGGTCGGCCGGCACACCGCCCTGGCCGAGCCGCACGTCGCCGCGCCGCACGGTTTCCACGGTGACACCAGGCTGTTCGGCGACGGTGATCTGTGCCCTGCCCGTTGCACGCGCTGAGCCGTCGTGCAGGCCGCGTAATCGCCGCAGCGGGGTGAACCGCCAGATCTCGTCGCGGCCGCCGGGAACCTCGAAGGCGTCGACGTCGAACGACGCGAACAGCTCTCCCTTGTTCAGTGCGGCAAGTGACGACCCCGCTGGCGATCCCTCGACGGTCAGGTCGGAAGCTGTCATCCGACAGCACCCTCCATCTGCAGCTCGATCAGCCGGTTGAGCTCCAGCGCGTATTCCATCGGCAGCTCTTTGGCGATCGGTTCGACGAAGCCGCGCACGATCATCGCCATCGCTTCGTCCTCGGTCAGCCCACGGCTCATCAGGTAGAACAGCTGGTTTTCACTGACCTTGGACACGGTGGCCTCGTGGCCCATCGTGACGTCGTCCTCGCGGATGTCGACATACGGATACGTGTCGCTGCGGCTGACCGTATCCACCAGCAGCGCATCGCATTTCACGCTGGAGCGCGATCCGTGCGCGCCCTTGTTCACCTGCACCAGGCCGCGGTAGGAGGTGCGTCCGCCGCCTCGGGCCACCGACTTGGACACGATGGTGCTCGACGTGTTCGGCGCCAGGTGCAACATCTTGGCGCCAGCGTCCTGATGCTGGCCTTCGCCGGCGAATGCCACCGACAGCACTTCGCCTTTGGCGTGCTCGCCGGTCATCCACACCGCCGGGTATTTCATCGTCACCTTGGAGCCGATGTTGCCGTCGATCCACTCCATCGTGGCGCCCTCTTCGGCGCGGGCCCGCTTGGTGACCAGGTTGTAGACGTTGTTCGACCAGTTCTGGATCGTCGTGTAGCGGCAGCGTCCGTGCGGCTTGACGATGATCTCCACCACCGCCGAGTGCAGCGAATCCGACTTGTAGATGGGCGCCGTGCACCCTTCCACGTAGTGAACGTAAGCGTTCTCGTCGACGATGATCAGGGTCCGCTCGAACTGGCCCATGTTCTCGGTGTTGATCCGGAAGTAGGCCTGCAGCGGAATCTCGACGTGCACGCCCGGCGGGACGTATATGAAGCTGCCGCCGCTCCAGACGGCAGTATTCAAGGCAGCAAATTTATTATCGCCAGCCGGGATCACAGTTCCGAAGTACTGCTTGAAGATGTCCTCGTGTTCGCGCAGCCCTGTATCCGTGTCCAGGAAGATAACCCCTTGCGATTCAAGGTCCTCCCTGATCTTGTGGTAGACGACCTCGGAGTTGTGTACCACGAGACCTGCGGCCACGAAGTTGTGCGGCCCGTCGACCTCGATGTCGTACACCGGCTCGACGGCGTATGGCTCGACGGACTCGACCCGCTCGAAACCGAGCCACTCATTGCCATGCACGCGAACCGCCGTTCCGTGCTCGTCGTTGGGCGAATGCATGTTGCGACGCCGTCCTAAGCCACTCGTGTGCTTCGGGTTACGGCATCCGAGATGCTCGAAATCGCCGGAAATGCTCAGACGCCAAGCAATTTGGGTACGTGAGCGATCGTGGTCATACGGCTGGGTGAACGCCCATGGCCCTCCTGCGCGCAATCCGCAGAGTTCGGCCAGTTCGCGCGCCTGTTCGAGCAATGCCTCGTTGCCGCAGGTCAGCAAGACGGAGCCGCTGTGATCCGGGCCGACATGGCCGTCAGCGTCGACCCAACCACCGAGGAACGCCAGCCGCTGATCGCGCGGCAGCGAGTAGACCCAGTCCGGCACCCGCTTGGTCAACGACAAACCGCCGAAGCCCAGCTCCACGATCCAGTCGGTCAATGCCTTGGAGTTGACGACCGCGCGGTATTCGCCGGCTTCGACGCAGCGCAGCCCGAACAGTTCGTCGACGACACGGGCCAATTCGGCGCGAAGCGCGGCATCCGTGGCCGCAATGGCGAACTGAACCCGGTAGGTCTTCGTCGATAGATGCAGGTTGCCGGCGCCGATGTAAAAGCCCAGCAGCCACATCAGGTCGACGGAGCTCACCGCAGGAGTCCGCAGACCGGCAGCACTCGGAAGTTCCGCGGCCACACCGAATTCGGGCAGACGGCGCGGCACCGCGATGAAGTCGCCCGGCTGGATGTCGCCAACCGTGACCCACCGCCGGACATACCGGGCACGCTGCCGGTCTCCCGTGCGCTCGTCGCGCGACACCAGCACGGGGTGGTTGTCGGTGGCGCGGATGCTCCGCCCAGTGGTCTTGACCTCGTGGGTCAAACGGGTGTCGGTCTGGGCCGCAGCCTTGACGGGCGCCACGACGAAGCGCCCGGCGTCCTCGTCGTAGGCGAACACCCGGTCACCGAACTCGATGTCCTTGATCGCGACCTGGCCGCGGTTGGCGGTCCACACCAAGGTGTCACCCGCCAAGCATTCGTACTGGGCCGCCACGCCGGCAATCAGCCGCTGCTTTTCGGCTTCCGGAATTCCCAGCTTGTCGTACGTATTACGAATGTCTGCCGGCAAATCATCCCAGGTGGCTGCCTGCTTCTCGGTGGAGCGCACGAAGTACTTGATGTTGTCGAAGTCGATTCCGCTGAGATCCGACCCCCACGTCGGGATCGGCTTGCGCTCGAAGATGCGCAACGCCTTCAGCCGGTTCTCCAGCATCCACCGCGGCTCGTTCTTCTTCGCCGAGATGTCGCGGACCACTTCCTCGGAGAGCCCGCGCCGGGCGCTGGCGCCCGCGATGTCGGAGTCCGCCCAGCCGTAGCCGTAGCGGCCCAGCGCGGCGATCGCCTCCTGCTGGGTCAGCGGCTCGTCCAGCTTGCGAACCTCAGGGGTGGTCGTCATCGCGACGCTCCTTGCTTGCTAGTGGTGGCTTCGACATGGGCTGTACGCCGAAGAGGTGTGGTGCTTATCGGGGTGAGCGGCACGTGGGTGGTGCAGGCGCAATCCCCGTTGACGATGGTCGCCAGCCGCTGCACGTGGGTGCCGAGCACCTCGGCCATGGCCTGCTGCTCTGTCTCGCAAAACTCCGGAAACTCCTCGGCCACATGGGAAACCGGGCAGTGATGCTGGCAAATCTGCACGCCGTGGATCGGCCCACCTACTCGCGTGGTCGTGGCCACGTAACCCGCTTTGGTCAGCGCAGTGGCGATCCGCTCGGCGGTCGCCTCGACGTCGGCGTCGGCATGGCTGCTGGCCGGCTGAACCCCGGACAAGATCGTGTCGATGCGCCGCCGTGCGAAGGTCCGCACCGCTTCGTCGCCACCGATTTCGCGGAGTTGATGCATTGCCGCCGACGCGAGGTCGTCGTAGGCGTGTTCGAGCGTCTCGCGGCCGGCCGCGGTCAGCCGGTAGCGCTTCGCCGGTCGCCCGCGTCCCATCTGCTGCCAGGCCGCAGCCGGCACCGACTCCGCCTCGCCGGCGTCGATCAGCGCATCGAGATGACGGCGTACACCGGCAGCCGACAGGCCCAACCGCTCACCGATCCGGCCCGCGGTGATCGGCCCCGACTCCAGCAGCAACTGCACGACCGCACGACGGGTGGGCCCGTCATGCGTCGCCGCTGCCTGGTCGGCCTCCGACCGGAATTTCACAACACCAGTGTGACAAAATTCCGGGACCGGGTCCAGCTGGCGGCCGACGGGTCTTCCCGCTGTGGCAGTTACGCTGCTCTGATGGCAGCCCGCCACCACACGCTGAGCTCGGCGATTGCCCGCTGGCACGGCGACGAACTGGCCGTGGGTTCGCCGCTTAACGACGCCGAAGTCGTCGCGCTTCGGCGGACCCGGCTGTTCGGGGCCACCGGCACGGTGCTGATGGCGATCGGCGCACTCGGCGCCGGTGCCCGGCCGGTCGTCCAGGACCCCACGTTCGGGGTTAGGCTGCTCAACCTGCCGTCCCGGATTCAGACCGTGTCGCTGACGATGACCACCACGGGCGCGGTGATGATGGCCCTGGCGTGGCTGATGCTGGGCCGCTTCGCGCTGGGCGCCAGACGGATGTCCCGCGGGGATTTAGATCGCACCTTGTTGTTGTGGACGCTGCCGCTGTTGATGGCGCCGCCCATGTACAGCAAGGACGTCTATTCCTATCTGGCGCAAAGCCAGATCTGCCGACTGGGGCTCGACCCCTATCGGGTGGGCCCGGCGCGAGCGTTGGGCCTCGACCACGTGTTCACGCTGTCGGTGCCGAGCCTGTGGCGTGACACCCCGGCGCCGTACGGTCCGCTGTTCTTGTGGATCGGCCGCGGCGTGTCCGCGCTGACTGGCGAAAACATCGTCGCGGCCGTGCTGTGCCATCGGCTCGTGGTGCTGATCGGCGTCGGCCTGATCGTCTGGGCCACCCCGCGCCTGGCCCGGCGCTGCGGTGTCGCCGAGGTCAGCGCGTTGTGGCTGGGTGCGGCCAACCCGCTGCTGATCATGCATCTGGTCGCGGGCATCCACAACGAAGCGCTGATGTTGGGTCTGATGCTGGCCGGCACCGAATTCGCGTTGCGGGGCCTAGATGTCTGGGACTCGCCGAAGCTGCCGACGCCGAGGCCGACGACCGGTTGCCGGGGCTGGGCGCCGATCGGCATGCTGCTCTTCGGCGCGGTGCTGATCACGCTGTCCTCGCAGGTGAAATTGCCGTCGCTGCTGGCCTTGGGGTTCGTCGCGACGGCCCTGGCCCGCCGCTTGGGTGGCAGCCTGCGGGCCTTGCTGCTGGTCGGCGGGGCGATGAGCGCCGTGGCGCTGGCGGTGATGGCCGTCGTCGGCTGGGCCAGCGGGCTGGGGTTCGGGTGGATCTTTACGTTGGGCACCGCCAATGTGGTGCGTAGCTGGATGTCACCGCCGACGCTGCTTGCCCTGGGCACCGGGCAGGCCGGGATCCTGCTGCGGCTAGGCGATCACACCACTGCGGTGTTGTCGCTGACCCGCGGCATCGGTGTGCTGATCATCGCGGTGATGGTGGGCTGGCTGCTGGTGGCGGTGTGGCGCGGCCGGCTGCACCCCGTGGGCGGGCTGGGCGTGGCGCTGGGCGTCACGGTCCTGCTGTTCCCGGTGGTGCAGCCGTGGTATCTGCTGTGGGCGATCATCCCGCTGGCTGCTTGGGCGACCCGCCCAGGCTTCCGGGTGGCGGCGATCGTCGTCACGATCGTCGTCGGTGTCTTCGGCCCGACGGCCAACGGAGACCGTTTCGCGTTGTTCCAAATCGTGGACGCCACACTGGCCAGTACCGTGATCGTGGTGCTGCTGATCGCCATGACCTACACGCGCTTGCCGTGGCGCCGACTGCCGATCGACACTCGCGTGCTCCGTCACGAGGCGGTGACTGAACCGGCGCCTGATGTGGTGTCCCCCACCGATACCGCGCAGCGCCAAGCAGTGCCGGGCGCTTAGGCTGGCTTTCCGTGAGCTCAGCGCCAGATGTCCCGGTGCGGCTACGCGGGGTACGCAAGCAGTACGGGTCCACAACCGCGGTCGCGCACCTCGACCTGGAGGTGCACCCCGCCGAAGTGCTGGCCTTGCTGGGTCCCAACGGTGCGGGCAAAACCACCGCGGTCGAGATGTGCGAGGGCTTCATCCGCCCTGACGCCGGCACCATCGAGGTGCTCGGTTTAGACCCGATCGCCGATCACGCCCGGCTCCGGGCGCGGATCGGAGTGATGCTGCAAGGCGGTGGCGGCTACCCGTTGGCCCGCGCCGGCGAGATGCTCAACTTGGTAGCCGCCTATGCCGCCAATCCCCTGGACCCACAATGGCTGATGGCCACGCTCGGTCTCACCGACGCTGCACGCACGTCTTATCGCCAGCTCTCCGGCGGGCAGCAGCAGCGGCTGGCGCTGGCCTGCGCGCTGGTGGGCCGTCCAGAACTGGTGTTCCTTGACGAACCGACCGAAGGCATGGACGCGCATGCCCGGCTGCTGGTCTGGGAGCTGATCGACGCGCTGCGCCGCGACGGTGTGACGGTGTTGCTGACCACCCACCAACTCAAGGAGGCCGAAGAGCTCGCCGACCGGATCGTCATCATCGACCATGGTGTGGAGGTGGCCGCGGGAACGCCCGCCGAGCTGATGCGCACCGGCGCCAAAGACCAGTTGCGGTTCAGCGCGCCGCCGCGGCTGGACCTGTCACTGCTGGTTGCCGCCTTGCCCGAGGACTACAAGACGACTGAGGTAACGCGGGGCGAATACCTCGTCGAAGGACCGATCAACCCCCAGGTGCTGGCGACTGTGACCGCATGGTGCGCGCAGATCGACGTGCTCCCCACGGACATGCGGGTGGAACAGCGCAGCCTCGAAGACGTGTTCCTGGATCTCACCGGCAGGGAGCTGCGCTGATGACCGGTGATTCGCTTTTTCCCGCAGGCACCTTCACGCCGGACCCGCGACCCAACACGGTGCCCCGGATGCTGGCCGCGCAATCCGCGCTCGAGTTGAAGCTGTGGCTGCGCAACGGCGAGTACTTGCTGCTGACCCTGTTCATCCCGATCGCGCTGCTCGTCGGGCTCACACTGCTACCGCTCGGCTCGTTCGGCCCGAACCGCGCGGCGACCTTCGTCCCGGTGATCATGGCCTTGGCGGTGATCTCGACCGCTTTCACTGCGCAGGCCATCGCGGTGGCCTTCGACCGGCGCTACGGCGCGCTCAAACGGCTGGCGGCCACCGCGCTGCCGATCTGGGCGATCATCGCCGGCAAGTCGCTCGCGGTGGTCGGAGTGGTGTTGTTGCAGTCAATCACCTTGGGGGCCATCGGGTTTGCATTGGGCTGGCGGCCTGACGTCGCGGGCCTGGCGCTGGGCGCACCGATCATCGCGCTGGGCACCGCGGCCTTCTCGGCGCTCGGGCTGCTGCTGGGCGGCACCCTGCGATCCGATGCGGTCCTGGCGGTCGGCAACTTGCTGTGGTTCGTCTTCGCCGGGTCCTGCGCGCTGACCGTGGAAACCACCATGGTGCCCACGGCGCTGCAGCGGGCCGCGCGGCTGACCCCGTCGGGGGCGTTCACCGACGCGCTGTCGGACGCGCTGTCGCGGTCGGTCGACTGGTTCGGCATCCTCGTGCTGGCGATATGGGGTGCGCTGGCGGCGCTGGCTGCACTGCGCTGGTTCCGCTTCACCTGACTCGGCCGCTACTACGCCGTGTAGTTCCTATTCGCCTAGCATCGAAGCCGTGGCGACCATGGCGATGCCCGTCCGGCGGTGGCTGCTGCGGTTGGTGGACCTGCTGCCCATGCCCAGCGTGCGCGCGCAGCGCACTATCGCTGCCGCCGTGATCGGCACCCAAGGTGGCATCGCCGTTACCGGCGCCGTCGTCCGCGTCACCGCGTCGGGGCTGGGCTGCCCTACCTGGCCGCAGTGTTTTCCCGGCAGCTTCACCCCGGTAGCGGTCGCCGAGGTGCCGCGGGTCCACCAGGCGGTGGAGTTCGGCAACCGCCTGATCAGCATCGCTGTGGTCGTCGCCGCGGTGCTGGCGGTGCTGGCGGTCACCCGGGCGCGCCGCCGGCCCGAAGTGCTGGTGTATGCCTGGCTGATGCCTGCCTCCACGATCGTGCAGGCAGTGATCGGCGGCATCACCGTGCTCACCGGGCTGCTGTGGTGGACGGTGGCCATCCACCTGCTGGCGTCGATGACGATGGTGTGGCTAGCGGTGCTGCTGTACGTCAAGATCGGCGAACCCGACGGCGGTGTGGTGCGCTATCGGGTGGTCGCACCGCTGCGTGGGCTCACCGCGCTGAGCGCCGCGACGCTGGCAGCGGTGTTGGTGGCCGGCACTTTGGTGACCAGCGCCGGCCCGCACGCCGGCGACCGCAGCACGTTCCGGACCGTGCCCCGGTTGAAAATCGAGATCACCACGCTGGTGCACATCCACTCGTCGCTGCTGGTCGCCTACCTGACGCTGCTGGTCGGGCTGGGGTTCGGATTGCTGGCGGTGCACGCACCACGGCGGGTGCTGCTGCGGCTAGGTGTGCTGGTGCTGCTGGTGTGCGGGCAAGCGCTGATCGGTACCGTGCAGTTCTTCGCCGGTGTGCCCGCCGCGCTGGTCGCGGTGCACGTCGCGGGAGCGACGCTGTGCACCGCGGGCACCGCCGCGCTATGGGCGTCGATGCGAGAGCGGGCCCAGCCCTAACCGCTCCAGCGCTGACTCGACGCACAGCGCGAACTGTCGCTCGCGGTCGCCACGGGCGGTGTCGGGCAGTACGCTCCACCCGAGCCGTGGCGCGACGAGGTCGAGTCGCGCAAGCCTGCCGTCCTCGGGGCCACCGGTCACGTCCGCGCGGGCATAGAGCAACTCGTCCGCCTCGATGCCGACTTGGTCAGCCGCGGCCCGCAGCGCGGCATGCCCCACCTCCCACAGCTCGAAATCCGGTTCGACAGCCTGCTTTCCGGTAAATGCATGCGACTGCCGGCCGCCGAGAAAAACCAACGCGGTAGTAACGGCGCCGCGTGGTGCGGTTGGCACACCGGCACGTTTGAGCGCGGCCAGATATCGCGCGTCGATATTCCAGGCGATGACCTCTGGCGGGTTCAGCAGATGCGACACCCGTGTCGTCCAGGCGAGGAACTCGCCCACCCGGCCGGGTGATCCCGCGCTGCGCGCAGGATGACCAGGTCGGCATCCAGCGTTGCCGGGTCGTCCCACGACAGCCACCGTGCATGGAGCCCCCGTTTGCGCAGGGCGGCGACCAGGCCCGCGTCATCGCGGTCGCCTTCGATGGACCGCGCGGAGCCGGCCAGCACGATGCGGGGATGACGGACATCGGGGCGGGCCAGCTTCATGGGCTCACCACACCTGCGGATGATAGTTAGCACGGGATCGACGTTGCCGAACGGGTTCTTCGTCAGAGGTCATCGTCTGCCGCGCCTGCCTTGTTGGGCCGGTCGTGTTCACCCCCCCAGGTGCCCGGCACCATGGGGATGGTCGGCCCCCCGCCGAACTCGTCGCCGGCCAGCATCGTCAAACCGGCGGTCTCGCTGACGGCGCCCTTACGCACGGTTCCGGCGAACCCGAGCGGCCCGGCGCGCTGATCGGATGCCGCGGTCGACGCGACTGGCGCCTCACCCGGCGGCGCACCCCAGTCCGGGTCGACCTCGACGTTCATCTCCATGAACTCATCGCCGTGGCCGCGCAGCTTCGCGCGCCGCCGCCGTCGCACCCGCGCCTGCTCCCGCGCGGCCACCGCACTCACCGCCGCGGTGGTATCGGGTTGTGGCGCTTTTCTTTTGGCGCTCGCGCTGGAGGTGCTGCCCATCCCCGAGTCAGACCCGATGCCGGGAGGACCCACCGCGTAGGGAGGGGTGAAACTCGCGACTCCGGTGGCGACCGGCACCGGCGGCGGCGCGGAGCCGGCGACGGTGCCCGTCGCGGGTGCGGTTGTTGGTGCCGGGGCCGTCGCAGATCCCGCCACAAGCGCGGTGGAAGCCGGGGCGGTCGCAGCGACCGGCATCGGTTCGGGTGCGGCCGCCGCGGGTGTCGACGCCGGCGCCGTCAGGGCTGGTTCGGCGGCGGGTTGGGGCAGGCTGGTCGGCTCGGCCAGCCCCACCACGCCGCCCACCGCCCCGACGGGGGCGATCGCCAGCGGGTAGAGATAATAGAACGGCGGCAAATTCAAGAAGAATGGGGCGATTACCTCGTCGCCGTCGAAGATCAAAGAAGCCGGATTAGCCAGCGCCGCAACCGGATTCGCCAGAAATTTGGTGATCAGCTGCTCCGTGAACTGCACCGGATTGTTCAGGAATTGAAATATGTGGTCGATTCCGAACTCATCGACTAGCGGTCCTAGCCCCAACCTGTCCGCCAGAGAATCCAGCAGGTCGCCCAGACCCGTTGAAAACCCGGATTCGGCAGGCTGCGTTCCGGTTGACGCCGACGTAGAGCCCGCGGATTTCTGGATCTGCGGCGCCGGGCTGGTGTGCGGAGTCGACGCCAGCGCGATGGTCGAAACCGCTTGATAGGTGGCCATTGTCATGGCGGCCTGGACCCACATGCGCACATAGTCAGCCTCGTTGAGCGCGATCGGAATCGTGTTGATCCCAAAGAAATTCGTCGCCACCAGCACCGCGTGAATAGCGTGGTTAGCCGCCAACTCGGCCAGGGTCGGCATCGCCGCCAATGCGGCCGCGTAAGCCGCGGCCACCGTCTCCAGCTGGGCGGCTGCGGCGACGCTGTCGGCGCTGGCCTGCATCAGCCACGCCAGAAACGGCACGTGCGCCGCCGCATAAGACTCCGCAGTGGGCCCCTCCCACGCGCCGGCCTGCACCCCGGCCAGCAGGGCGCTGAGCTCCTCGGCCGCTGAGGCGTATTCGACGCTCAGCGTGTTCCATGCGCCCGCCGCCGCCAACATCGACCCGGGCCCCGGGCCGCTGGAAATCAACGCCGAATGCACCTCCGGCGGCAGCGCCATCCACACCGGCGTCGTCATGTTCAGCCACCCGAATAGCAGGCCGCATCACCAATGCCGGGCCGAGCCACATCGACCCAGGCCACGCACCCATCGCCGCGGTCTTCCACGCCTCTGCGCGCCTCCCCCGACGCTATGCCGATTGCCGCAGCTTAGCATTGCCTAAGCTAATCTGTCGAGCCTGCGCGGTGGCGCGGCCCCGTTCGTCCGCCCGCGCCGAGCGGCCAGCACGCTGCAGGGATCACGCCATCCGGGCGGCCCAATTCCATGGGGTCTTTGCGCCTGCGGATGATTGTCAGCATGCATGCCATCGAAGTCGCCGAACTCGGCGGACCGGAAGTCCTGCGCTATGTCGACAAGCCGCAGCCGTCACCGGCATCCGGCGAGGTGTTGATCAAAGCCGAGGCGATCGGGGTCAACTTCATCGACACCTATTTCCGGTCCGGGCAATACCCGCGGCAGCTGCCTTTCGTGCTCGGCACCGAAGTGTCGGGCACGGTCGCCGTCGTGGGTGACGGGGTGACGAGGTTGCGCGTCGGCGATCAGGTGGTGACCGCGGCCGCGGCGGGGACCTACGCCGAATACTGCACGGCGCCAGCAGAATTCGTCGCACCTCTACCGTTCGGGGTCGACTGCGATGTGGCGGCTTCGGCGCTGCTGAAGGGGCTGACCGCGCATTACCTCATCAAGTCGGTGTATCCGGCACAGCCCGGCGATACGGTACTGGTGCACGCTGGCGCCGGTGGGGTGGGCTTGATCTTGACGCAGTGGGCGTCCAGCCTTGGTGTCCGCGTGATCACCACGGTGTCGACACCGCAAAAGGCTGAGCTGTCGCGCCAAGCCGGCGCCGCGGACGTGCTCGATTACCCGGATGACGCCGACGGATTCGGCAAACGGATCCGGGAGTTGACCGACGGTGCTGGTGTGGCCGCGGTCTACGACGGGGTGGGGGCCAGCACGTTCGACGCCAGCTTGGCCAGTCTGGCCGTGCGAGGCACGCTGGCATTGTTCGGTGCTGCCAGTGGACCGGTGCCGCCCGTCGACCCGCAGCGGCTCAACGCCGCCGGCTCGGTATACCTGACTCGCCCGAAGCTGGCCGACTTTACCCGCACCGAGCAGGAATTCTCCTGGCGCGCAGAGGAATTATTCAATGCGATCGCCGACGGGTCGGTCAAGATCACCGTGAGCAGGCGTTACCCGTTAGCCGATGCCGCTCAGGCGCATCGGGATCTCCAGGGGCGCAAGACGGTCGGCTCGATCGTGCTGGTGCCATAGTTGGCACAAGAGCGACAGCGGCGGAAGTTGGCCGGACCGAAACCGGACGCGGAGGTTGGGGCGAGGCCGATCAGGTGACCACGCCGCGCACCGGGGATCGGTGAGACGACTTCGTCCCAAGAATGTGCGAAGCAATCGCATTCCCTGGGAGTCACACGAACTCGCTGCAGCGGCCCTCAGTGAATCTGTTGCAATCAATGCTTTTCGCTAACCGCCTTGGTCTTGGTCCCAGGTGCCCGGCAGCATCGGCGTGCGTGGACCCTCACCAAACATGTCGCCGGCCAACGTGGTCAGCCCGGCCGCCTCGGTCGCGTTACGTTTTTCGCGCACCGTCCCGGTGAAGCCCAGGGCCCCGGCACCGCTATCCGAGGCCGCCGTGGAGGCGGCGGGCTGCTCGTCCGTCGACTCCCAGTCAGGGTCGACGTCGACGTGCATGGCCATGAACTCGTCGCTAACCCCCCGCTCCGTCGCACGCCGGCGCCGTCGCGCCCGCGCCTGCTGGCCCGCGGCGGCTGCTGCCCTAGCTGCTGCCGAGTCAGGTTCTGGCGCCTTTCTTTTCGCGCTCGAGCTGGCGCTGGTACTCATCCCCGTGCCGGCGCCAATTCCGGGCGGCCCCACCGCGTAGGGAGGGACGAAACCCGCCGCACTCGCTGTCGCCGAGGGGAGTGTCGGCGGAGCAGAACCGCCGACAGTGCTGACCGCCGAGGCGGTCGTGGGTGCCGGGGCCGGGGCCGGGGCCCCCGCCGGCACGGACATGGTCGGAGCCATTGCGACGGCCGGCAGTACTGTCGGCGCGGACGCGGGTTCGGCCGCGGGCGCCACGGCGGGCACGGCAGAGGGCATGGCGGCCAGGCCGGTCAGCCCCGCGAAGCCACCCACGGCCCCGGCCGGGGCGAGCGCTGCCCCGATCACGACCGCCAGCAACTGCTGAGTTGGGTTCAGCCCGGTGAGCTGGGCAATGTGGGTCGGCCAGTCGAACAGCGCAAGTTCGACGAGGTATTGGAAAGCGGCCGCGGGATTTTGCACCAGATCGACACCGAACTGCTGGAAGTCCTCGAACAACTCGAGTGCTCGAACAACCCACCACATCGGGTCGGCGGGGTTCGTATAGGCGTCGTAGGGTAGGCCGTTGACGGTGCCGTTGGCCGGATCCCAATTGATTCCAAAGTTTTTCAGGAAGTTTGCGATCAGGTCATCGATCGGGTTGTCGACCGTCGGGTCGGGAGCTCCGCCGGAATCCTGGGCGGTCGATTCGGATTTCTGGATTTGCGGGGCCGGGGCAGTTTGCGGCGTCGACGCCACCGCGGCGCTGGACACCGCTTGATAGGTCGCCATTGTCGTGGCGGCCTGGATCCACATCCGCACATAGTCTGCTTCGTTCAGTGCAATCGGAATCGTGTTGATGCCAAAGAAATTCGTCGCCACCAACACCGCGTGAACAGCATGGTTGGTAGCCAGCTCGGCCAGCGTCGGCATCGCCGCCAATGCCGAGGTGTACGCCGTGGCGGCGGTCTCGAGCTGGGTGGCCGCCGCCGCGCTGTTGGCGCTGGCCTGCGTCAGCCAGACCAGGTACGGCACGTGTGCGGCCACATACGACTCTGCACTCGGCCCCTGCCACGCCCCGGCCCGCACGCCCGCCACAATCGCGCTGAGTTCTTCTGCGACCGAGGCGTATTCGGCGCTGAGGGAGCTCCACGCCCCCGCCGCAGCCAACAACGGCCCCGGTCCCGGTCCCGCGCTCAATAACGCCGAATGCACTTCTGGCGGCAACGCCATCCAAACCGGCGCGGACACCGTCAGCTGTCCTTGATCGCATTCGACGACGCGCCAGCAGCATTGACGGGATCGAGGCGGACGGCCAATGTTTGGTCGGCGACGCTGGCGGCGAGTCTTTCGGGAACACCTTGCGACGGCATGGCAAACACTCCTCTCCGCGTCGCCAACCATAATGAATATCGTTTTCATTTTCAACCATGGCGGCCATGCCGTTGGTTGTGCGGCCACGCGGAGCGCCCGCGGCTTGTGATGAAGGTCAGCCAGTTATTACCGGGTGCCGTCTGTTGACTCGGGCCCGTTGCGCCATGTCGCGGGCACCATTGGCACACCCGGGTTTCCGCTGGTGTCGTCTCCGGCCAGCCTGGTTAATCCCGCCGCTCGAGTCGCCTCGCCGGTGACCGTCCCGGCAAATCCCAACGGCCCCCCACCGTGGTCCGACGCCGCGGTCGAGGCAGCAGGATCGTCACCCGGCGGCTCGCCCCAGTCGGGCTCCACCTCGACGTTCATCGCCATGAACTCGTCGCCGTGCCCCCGCAACTGTGCCCGTCGGCGCCGCTGGGCCCGGGCCCGGTCCCGCGCTGCTGCCGCGGCGGCAGCGGTCCCCGATTCCGGCGCCTTCCGTTTCGCGCTCGAGCTGGCGCTGCTGCTCATCTCCGAGCCGAAGCCGATACCGGGTGGGCCCACGATGTAGGGGTAGCCGATGGCGGGCTGTGCCGCGGCGGGCGGCGCCGCCGGCGCGGAACTGGCGACGGTGCTGGGTGTCGGCGCGGGCGCGGGCGGCGACGACGTCGCCGGCGCCGCCGCCGGCGCGGCAACAGCCGGGGACATCGCGGCGGCAGGCACCGATTCCAGCCGCGCCGGAGCGGCCATCGCCTCGGGCGCAGCTGGTGCCGCGGCCGGTTGAGGCACGCCGGCCAGGCCGGCCAACCCGGCAAATCCGCCGACAAAGCCGGCATTGGCCAGCGTCAGTGTGAGCGCGGCCGCGGTCAACTCCGGTTGGAACGTGTTGATGAATTCGCCCAGGTGGCCGATCTCGTCGGCAATCAAGGCCGGAATGTCGCTCAGCAGCTGTTGCAGCGCCGCGGACGGGTTTGTCCCAAATTCGGACAAGTCGCGCCCCAGGGTATCGGTGATTTCGGTGATCCGGTTGACGTACCAGCTGAGCTGGGTCGGGTCTCCGCCGTCGTTGTCGATGATGCCGCTGCCGTCGCCGCCACTGTCGCTGCTGCTGCTGCTGTCGCTGTTGGTTTTTTGGATTTGTGGGGCTGGCGCAGTGCTTGGCGTTGAGGCGACTGCGGTAGTGGAAACCGCCTCATACGTGCTCATCGTGGTGGCTGCCTGGATCCACATCCGCACATAGTCGGCCTCGTTGAGCGCGATCGGAATCGTGTTGATCCCAAAGAAATTCGTCGCCAACAACACGGCGTGAACGGCGTGGTTGGCCGCCAGCTCCGCAAGCGTCGGCATCGCCGCCAAAGCAGCGGTGTACGCCGCGGCCTCCGTTTCATGCTGGGCGGCCGCCGCCGCGCTGTTGGCGCTGGCCTGCGTCAACCAGGCCAGGTACGGCACGTGCGCGGCCACATACGACTCCGCGCTCGGCCCCTGCCACGCCCCAGCCTGGACCCCTGCCAGCACCGCGCCCAGTTCGTCGGCCACCGAAGCATATTCAGCGCTCAACGACGACCACGCCCCCGCCGCCGCCAGCAACGATCCCGGCCCCGGGCCGGCAGAAAGCAGCGCGGAATGCACCTCGGGTGGAAACGCCATCCAGATCGGCGCTGTCACAGGCACTCCTTCCGGTCGTCTTTGCCGGGTAGCGACCTGCTCACCTTCGGCAGCCTGCCGCCGGGCCGCCGGCTGAGCCGCTCACCAGAGCGGCATTCAATACGACGCGACGTCGTAGAACAAGACCCGGTCCGGGTATGGGGTATTTGCTGAATTCGACCCAGCTGCGATCAGGTGCCCAGAAGGATCGGCAAGTTCAGCACCGAATCAACCGCCAGCGCACAGAACAGCACCGCCAGGTAGTTGTTCGACTGCAGGAATAGCCGCAACGGCTTGACCGGCTCGCCGCGGCGAACCCCCGCATAGAGCTGGTGCGCCATCGCCAAGAACCACACACCGGCCAGCACGGCAACCGTCGCATACAGCCAGCCGGCCGACAGCGCGAGCACCAGCGTCGCGAACACGGTGAGCCAGGTATAGACCAAAATTCGCCCGGTCACCTCTCGCTCGGTGGCGACAGCCGGCAGCATCGGCACTCCGGCGGCTTTGTAGTCGTCCCTGTACCGCATGGCCAGCGCCCACGTGTGAGGCGGGGTCCAGAAGAAGATGATCGCGAACATCACCAGCGCCGGCCAGCCGATGGTGCCCGTGACCGCCGACCAGCCGATCATCACCGGCATGCAGCCAGCCGCCCCACCCCAGACCACGTTCTGGGAGGTGCGGCGCTTGAGCAGCAGCGTGTAGACGAACACATAGAACGCGATCGTGGCGACGGCCAACAGCGCGGACAGCAGGTTGGTCGTCCACCACAGCCAGAAGAACGATCCGACGCTCAGTGCCAGGCCGAACACCAGTGCGTTGCGCGTCGGCACGACCGCTCGCGCCAGTGGCCGTCGCGCGGTCCGCTTCATCAGCTTGTCGATGTCGGCGTCGGCGACGCAGTTGAGCGCATTCGCACCCCCGGCGGCCAGCATCCCGCCGATCAAGGTGCTAGCGATCAGCAGCGGGTTCACCGTGCCGCGCTCGGCGAGCAACATCGCCGGTATCGCAGTGACCAATAGCAGTTCGATGACGCGCGGCTTGGTCAACGCGAGATACGCCACCACGCGCTGTCGAATCACCCGGCTGGGCGCGACGCGCCCGCGAACGCTCACGCAATAACTCCTCGATCGCAGCAGCGCGCAGCTTCTACTACAGACGATGGTAGACCGGGCGGCCGCGGCGGCCTGACCGCAGGGTCGATTCGTAACCGTTCGCACATGATCGCGGCGGTCATCCGCTGTTTCCGCCGCGGCGGGGCGTGGTACGACGAGAGTTGCACCTGCGGCGTGCAGTGATCCACCACTAGGGTGGGGATGAACCGGCTTGTCGAATCGAGGACTGAGCTTGTGACCACGCTTGACGACATTTCCGTGCTTACCCAACCACACCACCCCGACGACTGGACCGAGATCGATTCGCTGGCGGTCGACACCGTCCGGGTACTGGCCGCGGATGCGGTCCAGAAAGTCGGCAACGGCCACCCCGGGACCGCGATGAGTCTCGCCCCGCTGGCCTACACCCTGTTTCAGCGGGTGATGCGCCACGACCCCAGCGATCCCACCTGGCTGGGCCGTGACCGGTTCGTGCTGTCGGCCGGGCACAGCAGCCTGACGCTCTACATCCAGCTCTACCTCGGCGGGTTCGGGCTTGAGCTTTCCGACATTCAGGCGTACCGAACCTGGGGATCGAAAACTCCGGGCCACCCGGAGTTTCGTCACACCAAGGGTGTCGAGATCACCACCGGCCCGCTGGGTCAGGGCCTGGCATCGGCGGTCGGCATGGCGATGGCGTCGCGTTATGAACGTGGACTGTTCGATCCCGACGCCCCACCCGGAAGCAGCCCGTTCGACCACTACATCTATGTAATCGCCTCCGACGGCGACATCGAAGAGGGTGTGACGTCGGAAGCGTCGTCGCTGGCCGCTGTCCAGCAGCTCGGCAACCTGATCGTGTTCTACGACCACAACCAGATCTCGATCGAGGACGACACCAACATCGCGCTCTGCGAAGACACTGCAGCCCGCTACGAGGCCTACGGCTGGCACGTGCAGCGGGTCGAGGGCGGCGAGAACGTGGTCGGGATCGAGGAAGCCATCGCCAACGCGAAAGCGGTCACCGACCGGCCGTCGTTCATCGAGCTGCGCACCATCATCGGCTATCCCGCGCCGAACCTGATGAACACCGGCAAGGCGCACGGCGCGGCGCTCGGCGAAGAGGAGGTCGCTGCCACCAAGAAGGTGCTCGGGTTCGACCCAGACAAGACATTTGAGGTGCGCGACGAGGTGTTGGCCCACACCCGCAAGCTGATCGACCGCGGCAGGGCGGCCCACGAACGCTGGCAGCCCGAGTTCGACGCATGGGCCCGGCGCGAGCCGCAGCGCAAAGCGCTGCTGGATCGACTGCTGGCGCACCAGCTGCCCGACGGTTGGGACACCGACTTGCCGCACTGGGAGCCCGGTTCGGGCGAGGTGGCCACCCGTAAAGCGTCCGGCGCGGTACTCAACGCGGTGGCACCGAAACTTCCCGAGTTGTGGGGTGGCTCCGCCGATCTGGCCGAAAGCAATCTCACCACGATCAAGAACGCCGACTCGTTCGGCCCGCCGTCGATCTCCACCAAGGAGTTCACCGCGAGCTGGTATGGCCGCGTTTTGCATTTCGGTGTGCGCGAGCACGCGATGGGCGCGATCTTGTCCGGAATTGTGTTGCACGGCCCCACCCGCGCTTACGGCGGCACGTTCTTGACGTTCTCCGACTACATGCGCCCATCGGTGCGGCTGGCGGCGCTGATGGACATCGACACCATTTATGTGTGGACCCACGATTCGATCGGCCTGGGCGAGGATGGTCCGACGCATCAGCCGATCGAACATCTGGCGGCGCTGCGCGCCATCCCGAGGCTGTCGGTGGTGCGTCCCGCCGACGCGAACGAAACCGCGTATGCGTGGCGCACGATCCTGGCCCGCGGCAACGGCAGCGGGCCGGTCGGGCTGATCCTGACCCGGCAGGGTGTCCCGGTCTTGGAGGGCACCAGCCTCGAAGGCGTCGCCCGCGGCGGCTACGTGCTGGGTGACACCGGCGCCGCCCAGCCCGACGTCATCCTGATCGGCACCGGCTCCGAAGTACAAATCGCCGTCGCCGCCCAGAAAGTATTGGCGGACAAAGGAATTACGGCGCGTGTTGTCTCGATGCCGTGTGTCGAGTGGTTCGAGTCCCAGCCGTACGAGTACCAGGAAAGCGTGCTGCCCGCTGATGTCACGGCCCGGGTAGCCGTCGAGGCCGGGGTCGCGATGCCCTGGCACAAAATCGTCGGTGACGCCGGGCAAATCGTATCGATCGAGCACTACGGGGAATCAGCGGATTACAAGACCCTGTACCGGGAATTCGGCTTCACCGCAGAAGCCGTCGTCGCCGCGGCCGAACGATCACTGGACAACTCCAGAAGAAGGGCTAATCAATGACTCAGAATCCCAATCTCGCCGCATTGAGCGCGGCAGGCGTATCCGTCTGGTTGGATGACTTGTCACGCGACCGGATCGAGTCCGGCAACTTGCAGGAGCTGATCGACACCAAGTGCGTCGTCGGTGTCACCAGTAACCCCACCATCTTCCAGAAGGCGATAGCGGGCAGCGACCGTTACAACGAACAGATCGCCGACCTGGCCAAGCGCGGCGCCGACGTCGACTCCGCTGTTCGGACCATCGTGACCGACGATGTCCGGGCCGCGTGCGATGTGCTCAAGCCGCAATGGGAGGCCTCTGAGGGGGTGGACGGGCGAGTCTCGCTCGAAGTTGCCCCCGGGCTGGCGCACGACACCGAGAAGACGATCGCGCAGGCCGGCATGCTGTGGAAAATCGTCGACCGCCCAAACCTGTTCATCAAGATCCCGGCCACTAAGGCGGGCCTGCCGGCCATCACTGCGGCGATTGCGCAAGGGATTTCGGTCAACGTCACGCTGATTTTCTCGGTCGAACGCCACCGTCAAGTGATGGACGCGTACCTGGCGGGGCTCGAGAAAGCCAAGGAGGCTGGCCGCGACCTGTCGCAGATCCATTCGGTCGCATCGTTTTTCGTTTCCCGGGTGGACACCGAAATCGACAACCGGCTGGAGAAAATCGGCTCCGAAGAGGCGCTCGCATTGCGGGGCAAGGCCGGTGTCGCCAACGCCCGGCTGGCCTACGCCGCCTACCAGGAGGTGTTCGAGGGTGGCGCGCGTTACCAGGCGCTCAAGCGCGACGGCGCGCGGGTGCAGCGCCCGCTGTGGGCCTCGACCGGTGTCAAGAACCCCGAGTACCCAGACACTCTCTACGTCACCGAGCTGGTCGCCCCGAATACGGTGAACACAATGCCGGAGAAGACGATCGATGCCGTCGCCGATCACGGTGTCATCACAGGTGACACGGTGACCGGCAGGGCGGGCGAGGCTCAGGAGGTGTTCGACAAGCTGGAGGCGATCGGCATCGACCTGACCGACGTCTTCAAAGTCCTCGAGGATGAGGGCGTGGAGAAGTTCGTCGCCTCGTGGGACGAGTTGCTCAAGGAGACCAAGGCTCAGCTCGAGTCCGCCGCCCAATGAGCCCAGCCGGCCGGCATGCCGCGCGAGCGACCGCCGCCGCCCAGTGGCAGAACCCGCTGCGGGACAAGCGCGATAAGCGGCTGCCCCGGATCGCAGGCCCATGCGGCATGGTGATTTTCGGGGTCACCGGCGATCTGGCCCGCAAGAAGGTGATGCCGGCCATCTACGACCTTGCCAACCGGGGTCTGCTGCCCCCTACTTTCGCGCTGGTCGGGTTCGCCCGCCGCGACTGGGATCACGAGGATTTCGGTCAGGTAGTGTACGAGTCGGTCAAAGAGCACTCCCGCACACCGTTTCGCCAGGTGGTGTGGGAGCGGCTGGCCGACGGATTCCGGTTTGTGCCAGGCACGTTCGACGACGACGAGGCGTTTGCCCGGTTGGCCGAGTGTCTGGAGAAGCTCGACATCGAGCGCGGCACCGGCGGCAACCATGCCTTCTATCTGGCCATTCCGCCGAAGGCTTTTCCCGTGGTGTGCGAGCAGCTGAACCGCTCCGGGCTGGCCCGCCCGCAAAACGGCCGCTGGAGCCGGGTAGTCATCGAAAAACCCTTCGGCCACAACCTGGACAGCGCACGCGAACTCAACAAGGTGGTCAACAGCGTCTTCCCCGAGGAGTCGGTGTTTCGCATCGACCACTACCTGGGCAAGGAAACGGTACAGAACATCTTGGCGCTGCGGTTCGCCAACCAGCTGTTCGACCCGATCTGGAACGCGCACTATGTCGATCACGTGCAGATCACCATGGCCGAAGACATCGGGCTGGGCGGGCGAGCCGGCTACTACGACGGCATCGGTGCGGCCCGCGACGTGATCCAGAACCACCTGATGCAACTGCTGGCGCTGACCGCGATGGAAGAGCCGGTCAGCTTCCAGCCGTCGGAGTTGCAGGCCGAGAAGATCAAGGTGCTCTCGGCAACGCAACTCACCGAGCCGCTGGACGAAACCACTTGTCGGGGCCAATACACCGCCGGCTGGCAGGGCGGTGAGCACGTGGTGGGTCTGCTCGACGAGGAGGGTTTTGCCAAGGACTCCACCACCGAGACTTTCGCTGCGATCACGCTGGAGGTCGATACCCGCCGCTGGGCGGGGGTACCGTTTTACCTGCGGACGGGAAAACGCCTGGGCCGCAGGGTCACCGAGATCGCACTGGTCTTCAAGCGAGCACCGCATCTGCCGTTCGACGCCACCATGACCGACGAGCTGGGCGCGAACGCGCTGGTGATCCGGGTGCAGCCCGACGAAGGGGTCACGCTGCGGTTCGGCTCCAAGGTGCCGGGTAGCGCCATGGAGGTCCGCGACGTCAACATGGACTTCTCTTACGGCTCGGCGTTTGCCGAGGATTCACCTGAACCCTACGAGCGGCTGATCCTCGACGTGCTGCTCGGGGAACCGTCGTTGTTTCCGGTCAACGCCGAAGTCGAGCTAGCTTGGGAAATCTTGGATCCCGTGTTGGACAACTGGGCTGCGCACGGAAGGCCGGAGCCGTACGCTGCGGGCACCTGGGGTCCGGCGTCATCGTTCGAGTTGCTGCGCCGCACCGGTCGGGAATGGCGGCGCCCGTGATTATCGATTTGCCGGACACCAGCACCACCGCGGTCAACAAGAAACTCGACGAGTTACGCGAGCGGGTCGGCGCGGTGACCTTGGGCCGGGTATTGACGCTGGTCATCGCACCGGATAGCGACGGCGTCGTCGAGGAATCTATCGAAGCCGCGAATTTCGCCAGTCACGAGCATCCCAGCCGGGTGATCGTGGTGATGACCGGTGACCGCGACGCACCGGATGCGCGGCTGGATGCCCAGTTGCGCGCGGGCGGCGATAGCGGAGCCGGCGAGGTGGTGGTGCTGAGGTTGTCGGGCCCACTGGCCGATCACGCCGGCAGCGTGGTCGTGCCGTTCCTGCTGCCCGACATCCCGGTGGTGGCATGGTGGCCTGACATCGCTCCCGCGGTGCCCGCTCAGGATCCGTTGGGCCAGTTGGCTATCCGTCGCATCACTGACGCCACCAATGGAGCGGACCCGCTGTCGGCGATCAAGAGCCGGCTGCCGGGATATACCCCCGGCGACACCGACCTGGCCTGGAGCCGCATCACGTACTGGCGTGCGCTGCTGGCCTCGGCAATCGATCAGCCGCCACACGAACCGATCACCTGCGCGCTGGTTTCGGGATTGAAAACCGAGCCAGCGCTCGATGTCCTGGCGGGTTGGCTGGCCAGCAGGATCGACGGACCGGTGCGCCGCGCGGTGGGCGAGCTCAAGGTGGAGCTGGTTCGCCCCAGCGAGACGGTGACGCTGAGTCGGCCGCAGGAGGGATTGACCGCGACGCTGAGTCGCACGGCGAAGCCGGATGCGCTGGTTCCATTGCCGCGCAGGGAAACTCGTGAGTGCCTGGCCGAAGATCTGCGCCGGTTGGATCCGGACGCCATCTATCTGGAGGCTCTCAAAGGTATCGGTCAGGTGGATTACATATGAGCACAGTCGTGGAGACCTATCCCGACCCCGAGGCACTGGCGGCGGCGGCGTGCGATCGGCTCGTCGGTGCCATCGACGCTGCGGTGGCCACGCGCGGTCAAGCGCTGATCGTGTTGACCGGCGGCGGCAACGGCAACCGGCTGCTGCGCAAGCTCGCTGAGCAAAGCCAGCGCGTCGACTGGTCGAAGGTGCATCTGTTCTGGGGTGACGAGCGGTATGTGCCCCGCGACGACGACGAGCGCAACGACAAACAGGCCCGTGCGGCCCTGCTGGAGCACATCGACATCCCCGCGCGCAACGTGCATCCGATGCCCGCCAGCGATGGCGAATTCGGCGGTGACCTTGACGCAGCGGCGCTGGCCTATCAGCAGGTTCTCGCCGCATACGCGCAACAGGGCGAGCCGGCACCCGATTTCGACGTCCACCTACTTGGGGTCGGACCTGAGGGACACATCAATTCGCTGTTCCCCCACACCCCGGCGGTGCGCGAGACCGCCAGGCTGGTGGTGGGGGTCACCGATTCACCCAAGCCGCCGCCGCAGCGAATTACGTTGACGTTGCCCGCTGTTCAGCGTTCCCGCGAAGTCTGGACGATGGTATCGGGATCGGAGAAGGCCGACGCCGTGGCCGCCGCGATCGGCGGCGCCGACCCCGTCGCGGTGCCGCCGCCGGAGCGATCGGCCGGGAGAACACGGTGTGGCTGCTCGATGTGGAGGCCGCGGCCAAGCTGCCGGGTGGCGCGCGCTAGCAAGAGCGCCGCTGTTCAGCTCGGGCGTCGGCATAGCCGGCCGCGTAGTCATCGATTCGCCGCCTGATGTCGCGTTCGGTGTCGCGGATGCTTACGAGGCGAGGCTCCGCCAGGCTGTCGCATTGTCTTTGCCGCACACCGTTTCGACGTCGCGCCGCCTCCCGTGGTTCCCGTGGCAGTGTCCCGTGCGTCACAGCGCAGGAGGCGGACCGACGACCTCGATGCCGTAGGAACTCGCCATTGCCGCAAGGGCAGCCGGATCGGACGGCACCATTTCGGGCGGCATCGTGTCGGTCGTGCTGACAGGCGCTCCGGCAGCAAGGGCGAACCGGTCGAAGCCGGCGGGGGTATGCAGCGTGAGGAACCGGGCCTGCGCACTGGTCACCACGAAGCCGTGCGGCCGCTGTCGAGGCAAGAACGCCACCGCACCGGCTCCGGCGAGGTGCATGTCACCGCCGACTTCGATGCGCACTTCGCCGTCGATCACGAAGAAGGTTTCCTCGTCGGCCAGATGACGATGCATCGGACTGTTGTAGCCGCGTTCACCCTGGTGTTCGAGAACCGCCAAGCTCCCAGCTGTCGCGTCACCGCCCGCGCGAATACGGACCAGCGCGCCGAGGAACCACACCGCCTGCTGAACCTCTGGGGCGAGAATCACTGGAGCGCGCGACGAATCGTCGTTGCGAAGGGTCATGACCCATTAGATACCGCCGGCCCTGGCTGTGCGGGTGAATTGACGACGAGGCAGCACTTTTCGATCCGATCGCCCGCCGGCGGACTCAGGCCGATGCGCTCCCGGGGGCGCGGGCGGGCGCATAATGACCGTCATGGCAGAGAAATCCGCCCGCACCGGTTCCGAGCGGCAGCGGCTGAAAACCCTCGCACAGGCCGCGTTGAATGCCGACCTCACCGTGCAACAACTCGAGGGCGTGCTGGCCGACATGAATACATCGCTTTCGGGTCTCAACGGCGCCCTCGACACCTTCGAGAACAGTCTGGAACACCTGAACACCACGCTGGGCAAGCTTGACGAGCTCGCGCCCAGGCTCGACAGCGTGGTCGATCGGATGGAGTTGATCGTCGGGCGGGTCGAGCACATCGTCGATCTGACCGAGGCAGTGATGTCGCCGTTGTCGGCGACCGAGCACGCGGTGCGCGGCGTGCTCAACGCCTTGCGGAACCGCACTGCGCGATAGTTGCCAGGTCGGTGTTGGCCAGCGTCTGGGCCGACTCAGCGGTATTTGATCAGCAGCGCCATCCCGATGATGGACACCAGCCAGATGCCGGTGACGAACAGCGTCAACCGGTCGAGGTTTTTCTCCACGACCGTGGACCCGGACAGCGCCGATTGCACGCCGCCACCGAACAGCGTCGACAGACCCCCACCCTTGGCGCGGTGCAGCAACACCAGCAACACCACCAGCACGCTGGTGATCACCAGGATGATCTGCAGGGTCAGCTCCATGGCCGACAGACTACCGGAACGCTGCTACGGCAGCGGTCCCCCGGCGGCGATGGCGCACAGCTTGGCGAACTCCTCTCCATCCAGCGACGCCCCGCCGACCAGGGCACCGTCGACGTCGTCGCAGGCGATGATGTCGCCGATGTTCTTGGCGTTGACCGAGCCGCCGTAGAGCACGCGCACGCTCTCGGCCATCGGTGGTGATGCCAGCACACCCAGCTCTTTGCGGATCGCCGCGCACACCTCTTGCGCATCGGAGGCGCTCGCCACCCGCCCGGTCCCGATCGCCCACACCGGCTCGTAGGCGATCACGACCGCGCCGATCTGCTCGGCCGAAAGCCCCGCGAGCGAGCCGCGCAGCTGCTCGACGTTGTGGCTGACATGATCACCGGCTTCGCGAACGTCGAGGTGCTCACCGATGCACACGATCGGGGTCAGCCCGTGTCTGAGGGCAGCGGCGGCCTTGGCGGCCACTAGCGCGTCGTCCTCGTAGTGGTAGGTGCGACGTTCGGAGTGCCCGACGACGACGTAGGTGCATCCCAACTTCGCCAGGAATGCCCCGCTGATGTCGCCGGTGTAGGCGCCCGAATCGTGTGGCGAGAGGTCTTGGGCGCCATAGGTTAGCCGCAGTTTGTCACCGTCGACCAGGGTTTGCACGCTGCGCAGGTCGGTGAACGGTGGCAGCACCGCGACGTCGACCTTGTCGTAGTACTTGTCGGGCAGCGAGAACGCGATCTTTTGCACCAGCGCGATCGCCTCGAAATGGTTCAGGTTCATTTTCCAGTTGCCGGCGATCAGCGGCTTGCGGCTCATCGGACTCCTTTGTGTCAGGTGTTCAACACCGCTAGACCGGGCAGTTCTTTGCCCTCGAGGTATTCCAGCGACGCACCGCCGCCGGTGGAGATGTGTGACACGGCACCCTCGGGAAGGTTGAGCCCGCGCACCGCGGCTGCCGAATCGCCGCCGCCGACCACGCTGAACGCGCCCTTGGCTGTGGCCGCGACGATGGCTTCGGCGACGCCTTTGGTGCCGGCGGCGAATGCCGGGAACTCGAAGACCCCCATCGGGCCGTTCCAGAAGATGGTCTTGGCGTTCGAGAGCAGGGTGGCGAACCGATTGACCGATTCCGGTCCGATGTCCAGACCCATTTTGTCGTCGGGAATCGCGTCGACAGCAACGACTTCCGACGGTGAATCGGCGGCGAACTTCTCGGCCGCGACGATATCCACCGGTAGCCGCAGCACGTCCGCGTAGGTTTCGCACAGCCGCCGACAGGTATCGACCATCTCCGGCTGAACGAGTGAGGTGCCTACCGAATGTCCTTGCGCGGCAAGGAATGTAAAGCACATCCCGCCGCCAATCACGATACTGTCGGCCTTGGTCGCGAGCTTTTCGATCACGCCGAGCTTGTCGGAAGCCTTCGCGCCGCCGAGCACCACGGCATATGGCCGTTTGGTGGAGCTGGTGAGATGCTCGAGGACTTTCACTTCCTCCGCGACCAGCTTTCCGGCGTAGTGCGGCAACAGTGTTGCGACGTCGTAGACCGAGGCCTGCTTACGGTGCACCACTCCGAACCCGTCGGACACGAAAGCGCCGTCTTCTCCGACCAATTCGGCCAGTTCGCGGGCCAGCGCGAGCCGCTCCTGGTCGTCCTTGCTGGTCTCGCGAGGGTCGAAGCGCACATTCTCTAGCAGCAGCACCTCACCAGCGGTCAGCCCTTCGGCGCTGGCCCGCGCGTCGAGACCAACCACATCGGTGGCCAGTGGCACGTCTTGGCCGAGTTGCTCGCTGAGCGCGGCCGCGACCGGCGCCAGCGACAGCTTCGGGTCCGGACCGCCTCTGGGCCGCCCAGGTGCGCGGCGACTATTACTTTGGCGCCGGCGGCGACCAGCGCCTTCAGTGTCGGCACCGACGCGGTGATACGACCCGGATCGGTGATGGTGCCGTCAGGGCCAGCGGAGTCGAGCGGCACGTTGAGGTCCGAGCGCACCAGAACTCCGCGACCCGAGACTCCTTCGGCGAGAAGGTCTTCGAGTGTCTTGATGCTCACGGTTACACTGACTTGCCAACCAAGGCGACAAGATCGACGAGGCGGTTGGAGTAGCCCCACTCGTTGTCGTACCAGGAAACCACTTTGGCCTGGTTGTCGATCACCTTGGTCAGGCCCGCATCGAAGATCGAGCTGTGCGGGTCGGTGACGATGTCGGTCGACACGATCGGCGCGTCGTAGTACTTGAGGATGCCTTTCAGTCGGCCCTCCGCGGCGGCCTTGAACGCGGCGTTGATCTCTTCGACGCTGGCCGATTTGGACAGGTCGGCAGTCAAGTCGGTGACCGAGCCGGTCGGGATCGGGACCCGCAGTGCATACCCGTCGAGTTTGCCGTTGAGTTCGGGCATCACCAGCCCGATGGCCTTGGCAGCGCCGGTTGACGTGGGCACGATGTTCAGCCCGGCAGCGCGGGCGCGGCGCAAGTCCTTGTGCGGTCCGTCTTGCAGATTCTGGTCCTGGGTATACGCATGGATGGTAGTCATCAGCCCTTTGACGATGCCGAACTCGTCATTGAGCACTTTAGCCAGCGGTGCAAGGCAATTCGTGGTACACGATGCGTTGGAGATGATGTTTTGGCTACCGTCGTACTTGTCGTCGTTGACGCCGAGCACGATGGTGATGTCGGGGTCGGTGGCCGGAGCGGAGATGACGACCTTCTTGGCACCGGCTTCCAGGTGGCCCTTGGCCTTGGCGGCGTTGGTGAACAAGCCGGTGGATTCGACGACGACGTCCACGCCGAGATCACGCCACGGCATGGCGGCCGGGCCTTCCCTGACCTCCAGTGCTTTGATTTTCTTGGTGCCGACGACGATGGTGTCGTCGCCTTCCAGACCCACGTCTTGGGGCAGCCGGCCCAGAATCGAATCGAACTTGAGCAGGTGCGCCAGCGTGGCGTTGTCGGTGATGTCGTTGACGGCCACCACCTCGACGTCGGCGATGCCCTGCTCCTGCTGGGCGAGTAGGGCCCGATAGAAGTTGCGTCCGATTCGACCGAAGCCATTGATGCCTACTCGGACCGTCACGTCGATCTCTCCTTAATCGCTGGTGGTCTCCCTGGGCCAGCCTAGTGGCGACCGCAAGCGCGGCGAAGCCGGGCGCAGCGGGTCGCCACCAGGACGGGTGGCGTGGCGACCGCAAGCGCGGCGAAGCCGGGCGCAGCGGGTCGCCACCAGGACGGGTGGCGACGAGCCCTTTCAGGCTTCGCGCATCCGGCGCAGCGCCGATTCGGCGGCGTGATAGCCGCAAAGCCCGTGCACGCCGGCGCCCGGTGGGGTGGATTGCGAGCACAGGTAGACACCGGGCACTCCGGTGAAGTAGGGATCGACCGCTACCCGTGGCCGGAAAAGCACCTGCAACCGGTCGTTGGCGCCGCCGATGATGTCGCCGCCGACGAAATTGGGGTTATAGGCCTGCAATTCCGCGGTGGACATGCTGACCGTCGCGACAATACGGTCGCGGAATCCCGGCGCGAACCGCTCGATCTGGTCGATGACGGCCGCGGTGGCGTCGCCGGCGTAGCCGAACGGCACGTGAGCGTAGGCCCAGATCGGGTTGATGGTGCCCTGGGACCGCGTCGGGTCGGCCAAATACTGCTGTCCGACGAGCACAAATGGCCGCTCCGGCATTTGGCCTTGGGCACGTGCGCGTTCAGTCTCCGCGATCTCGGCGAACGTTCCGCCCAGATGAACTGTGCCCGCCCGCCGGCAGTCAGGATTGGTCCACGGGATGTCGCCGTGGATCGCGAAGTCGACCTTGAACGCCGAGGAGCCTTCGCGATAACGCTGGTAGGAGCGCCTGATGCGGGCGGGCATGACATCGCCGTAGATCGACAGGACGGCTGCAGGGCTGAGATCGAGCATCACGATGTCCGCGTCGGGGATGTCGGAGCGGGTGGCGACGGTGACGTCGGTGGTGATGACGCCGCCGTGCTCGCCCAGCACGGTGGCCGCGGCCGCGGTGATGGACCCCGATCCGCCCTGTGCGACGGGCCAGCCGTAACGGTGGCCGCTGGCCAGAATCATCAATCCGAGTGACGCGGTCAGTGGCCGGTCGAGCCGGGTGTATACGTGGGCGGCCGCGCCACCGAACAGTGCGCGGGCTTTTTCGGTGCGGAACCACCGGGCCATCAACGTGGCCGGCAACACGGCGCGTGGACCGAAACCGGCCAGCCGAAGCGGGTGGCGCGGAATACCCACAATCGGTCGCAACAGGTCCTGTGCGAGCTCGTCGAAGCCGTCGGCCAGGTCACCCAGCGCGCGTCGCCACCTCTTCCCGTCGGAGCCCAGGCCCGCGACGGTCTGATCCAGCGACCGGTACAACGCCCCGGCAGTGCCGTCGTCGAGTGGGTGCGCGCAGTCGATCTCCGGCCAGAGCCAGACCAGTCCGTGGCGTTCCAGGTCGACCTGCCTCCAGAACGGTGAACCCACCGCCATCGGGTGAAACGCCGAGCAGTGGTCGTGGATTACACCTGGCACTGTGAGCTCGCTCGAGCGCGCTCCCCCGCCGATGGTGTCGCGCGCCTCCAGCACCTGTACGTCAACGCCGTTGCGGGCCAACTGGATTGCTGCGGCCAGACCGTTGGGTCCGGCCCCGACGACGACCCCGGTCGTCATCGCGGGGCGGTGTCGGTGTGCTGCGTCGTGGGGTACACAGGAAACTTGTCACCGGGTTCGGGCCACGGCTGACGGCTCAGCATGTCCTCGACCCTGACATAGCCTTCTTCGATGGGACCGCCCTTCGCATCCACGATGCGATACCACTGCTTCTGTGTCTGGATCGGCTGGCCTTCCAGGATGACCACCCGGACGTCGCCCTCCTGGAACTGACAACGCCGCTGCACCGCCTCGAGCAGTTGCTCGTTGTGCAGGTGGCCTTCACCGAAGTTCCACCCGATGAGTGGCCCCGCGACGACTTCACCCTCGCGCACTGTGTATTCGGCCTCGTTGGGGATTGCGCGCGGCAGCAGTCCATTGAGCGCACGACCGTGCGCGTGCATGGCACGAAACGCCGCCACTTTGTCGGCCATGATCTCGGCGGTCTTGGCGCCGTAGAGTTTTGCCAGCTGCTTGGCGACCAGTGGTGAACTTTTCACGATGCTCGCTTCCAACTTCTCCTCGGCGCCCGTGCGGAAGCACCAGATGCTGGTGGCCCAGTTCCCGGCGTAGTACCGCATTGCAGGGAGAAACGAAACCCGTTCGGGGAGCAGATTTCCCACAACAGGAACGACGGCGAGGGCGACGATCAAGATGGCCAGCAACAGCGGTGCCTGCAGATCGGTGGCGTCGATGGCGCTGTAATGGCCGAACAGGTAGAAGAGCGAGAAGATGAAAAACACGTTCCACTCCAACGGAACCCCCATGGGGAGGTTGGAAATGATGTTGAGGTGGAAGATCACCATGAAGCCGATCAGTATCCACCGCCACGGCTGCCCGTCGGCGACGAACACCAGAAGCCCCGGCACAATGAATTCCGCGGTGGTGCCGCCGACGTGCGCCAGAAGCGCTGGCACCCGGGAGGGGCGCAGGTCGTTGACGGGGTCGCGGTAAAGCCTGCGCTTGAACCACCCGAATGCCTTGCTGCGCAGCAATGCGTTGTTGCTCATCATGACCGCCACCACGTACGGGAAATGGTGGTTGAGCTTGGAGGTGGCAGCTCCCCACCACAGCGCCAGCATGATGATCTTGAAAGCCGCGATCTGGTCTGTGAACGGGAAGAAGAACACGAACAATTTCAGCCAGTAGTGCTCGGCGCGGGCGGCCAGGAAGATGGTCTTGTCGCGCAACCCCAGTAGGGCCAACGCCGCGATAAGCGGCACCACCAAGACCGGGTCGATCAGCCCGACGTCACCGGCACTAGTGACGGGACCACCGTGCCCTGGCGACAAAAGTGCCCAGACTCCGGAAACCAGCACGACGGCATAAAGGGCAACGTCGACAAGCGTGCGGCTGTCGCCAGCCGTAAGCGGAATCTTGCCCGGCCAGGGTGGCAGCCGAATGGTGTTGGGCCGCAACCAATACAGGAATCCGCCGATCGGCGGCCAGAACCGACCGGTGAGTGGGCCGGATCCGCAGCCCAGCCCCAGCACCTCGAAGAGCAGGGTGAAGATCACGAATTTCTGGTACACGATCGGCTGGGTCCACCACTGGGCGATGTGACCCAACCCGTCAAGGCCGGGAGTGATCGCGATGACCGTCGCGGCCACCGTGACGTACAGCGCGATCTTGATTAGGTACAGCAGGTAGACCGCGTACGGGGTGCCGAAGCCGTGTTCCACCCAGTGGCGGGTCACGATCTGCAGCCTTGTCGGCCGCGGCAGGGCGGGCCAGGCGTCGTGATCGACGTCCGGAAGCTCCGGTGAGATCAATCCCATGGCGTCCTCGTTCTCGCGGAAAGCGAGAGTCTATCGCGAAATCACTTGGCGGATATGGCGAATCCGCGCTGATTCGGCCGCGTCGGGCAGCAACCGGACCAGGCCTGTGGATGAATGCAGCTCTGTGGATAAGTCCTGCCAGGGACAGGCTGACCCGCCACTGGCGTCGGCCGGCCGCACTATACTCGAAAGCATGTTCGATACAACCGATCCGTTGCGGGCCACCGGTGTCGCCGAGCCTGCCGCGATGTCCGCGCTGGATCCGGGGGATCTGGTGGAGGCGATCGGGTCCTCACACCGGTTGGAGTCGATGCTGGTGGCGCGGCGGCTCGCGGCGGTCGCGGCCCTGCTGTGCCACCGGCTCGCTGCGGCCCAGAACGTGAACGCCGAGCGCGGCTATGCGGCGATCGACGGGTTCGACCAGGCCACTGCTGAGATCGCGGCCGCGATGAACCTTTCGCCCACGGCTGCGAGTTACATGGTGTCGTACGCCCAAGCACTCGATGTCCGGTTACCTAAGATTGCAGCTCTGCTAGCCGAAGGAAGAACCGACTGGCGCACGGTGCGGTTGATCATCAGCCGGACGGATCTGGTCACCGACGGCGATTTGATTGCCAAGCTCGACGAGTCGTTGTCCGCGCGAATCGTCAAGTGGCACGGCTGGTCGAAGCAACGAATCGTCAACGCCGTCGACGCCGCGGTGCGTGTCATGGACCCGGACGCAGCTCGTGAGCGCCGGGTTGCCGCCGAGCAAGACCGCCATATCAGCGTAACGGCGCAGGACAACGGGATGGCCGAAGTGCATGGCACCGTTGCCGCTGCCGCCGCCGCAGCTTTCGACCGGCGGTTGTCGCAACTTGCCAAGCAGGTGTGTCCGGCCGATCCACGAACGCTGGATCAGCGCCGAGCTGACGCGCTCGCCGCGCTCACGGAAGGACGTCGCCTGGCGTGCTGCTGCGGAAAATCAGGCTGCCCCAACAAAACCGCGAACACCGAAGGTCGCGATATGGGTGGTGCACAAGTCGTCGTGAATGTGGTGGCGAGCGAGCAAACGGTCTACGGCGACAGCGCCCAGCCCGGCTACCTCGAGGGCTACGGTGTCATCGATGCCGAGCAGGTGCGCGAGCTCGCGGCGGCTGCGTCGGTTCGGCTGGCTGATTTTAGGGTGACGCCAACAGAGGCGGTGCGCTATCAACCGTCGGCTGCGCTCGAGCGCGCGATCCGCTGTCGGGATTTGACGTGCCGGTTTCCGGGATGCAGCCGTCCGGCGATGGTCTGTGATATTGACCATACGATTCCGTTCAACCACAGTGACCCGAAAGCCGGTGGCTTAACTGTGCCGTCGAATTTGAAATGCCTTTGCCGCCAACATCATAGACTCAAGACCTTCGGCGGCTGGCGCGATGCTCAGTTGGCTGACGGCACTGTTGTGTGGACGTCGCCGACCGGACGAATCTATCGCACCGCTCCGGCAGGTGCTGAGTTGTTCCCGCAATGGCGCACTCCGGCATGTGCGACGCCCACACCGAGCCGCCGCAGCCGCGCGAAGCAACGTGCTGGTCGAATTGCACGTGCCCGCAGGCACAATCGATTGCAACGGCCTATCAACAAAGAGCGTCGCCACCTCGCCGAAGCCCGCAAAGACGAAATCGCAGCGCGCAAGTTCCGGAACCACATGCGGGACATGCTGTTTTTGTTCAAGGGCAAACCCAGCACCAGCCCGTTCTGCCCCTGGGTGAACGATCCACGAGAACCGGAGGAACTACCGCCGGATTGGCAGCCGCCACCGCTGCAACCCTTGCCCGACGACCCGCCGTTCTGAGTCAGGCATCCTCCAACAGGTCCGGGGTCACCGCTGATTCGGTGTCCGGAATGCCCTCCTGCTTCGCTCTGCGATCGGCCATCGACAACAGTCGCCGAATACGCCCTGCCACAGCGTCTTTGGTCATAGGTGGATCTGCTAGTCGGCCTAGCTCTTCCAGGGAGGCCTGCCGGTGCTCGATGCGCAGCTTGCCTGCCGCGGCCAGGTGGTCGGGCACGCTGTCGCCGAGGATCTCCAGTGCCCGCTCCACTCGGGCCGCCGCCGCCACCGCGGCCCGAGCCGAGCGGCGCAGGTTGGCGTCGTCGAAATTGGCCAGCCGGTTGGCGGTCGCCCGGACTTCGCGCCGCATCCGGCGCTCTTCCCATATCAGCCGGGTGTCTTGGGCCCCCATCCGGGTTAGCAAGGCGCCGATTGCGTCGCCGTCACGCACCACCACCCGGTCGGCGCCACGGACCTCGCGGGCCTTTGCGCTCACGCCTAGTCGACGCGCCGCGCCGACTAGGGCTAGGGCGGCCTCAGGGCCCGGGCAGCTGACCTCGAGCGACGAAGAGCGTCCCGGCTCGGTCAGCGACCCGTGCGCCAAAAAGGCTCCCCGCCAAGCGGCTTCGGCGTCGGCGATGCTGCCACCCACCACTTGGGCCGGCAGGCCGCGCACCGGGCGTCCACGCTGGTCGAGCAGGCCGGTTTGACGTGCCAGTGCCTCGCCCTCGTTGGTCACCCTCAGCACATACCGGGTTTGCTTGCGAATACCGCTGGCCGACAACACATGTACGACGGCGTTGTAACCGTACAGCTCGAAGATGTCCTTGCGGAGCCGCCGCGCGATGCTGCCCAAATCCACTTCGGCCTCAATGACTACCCGGCCGCCCACGATGTGCAGTCCCCCGGCGAACCGCAGCAGCGACGTGACTTCGGCGCGCCGCGCACTTACCGAATTCACGACCAAGCGGCTCAGTTCGTCTTTGACTTCGGCCGTCATCGCCACGCGTCGTCACCTCTCGGTCCGCTACGACCCGGTGCCTTTGCGCCGGTCCCTTCACTTTCAATTGGCATCGGTGCGGTGGCTGCCGGGCGTGCGTCAACCTCGGTGCCGCGCACCCGCACCCCGTCCAGCACCGCGGCCAGCTTGCCCGGATCATGTAAAGGTGTACCAGGTCTGGAGACATCGACGAATTGGACCTGTGCGTCGAGCAGCTTCGCAGTGCGGCGCAGCTGCTCGCGTTCGCGCTCACCGGGTACCCGGTCGGCGTCGATGATGACCTCATGCACGGTGAAGTCCGGCGCATGCTGCGCGAGCACGTGCAAATGACGTTCCACTGAGAAACCCGCGGTCTCTCCCGGCTCGGCCACCAGGTTGAGCACCAGCGCGCGCCTGGCCGTGGTGGCCTGCAGCGCCGCGGCCAGTCCCGGCACCAGCACATGCGGAATGACGCTGGTGAACCACGATCCCGGGCCCAGCACCACGAGGTCGGCGGCCATGATCGCGTCGACGGCCTGCCTGGTGGCCGGCGGGTTGGCGGGCAGCAACCGCACCCGGCGCACTTTTCCCGGAGTGGTCGCGATCGCTACCTGGCCGCGAATCACCCGGCTCATCCGCGGGTCGGCCTCCAACCCGGCGACGTCGGCCTCGATTTGCAACGCGATCGGGCACATCGGCAACACCCGGCCCTTGACGCCGAGGATGCGACCCAGTTCGTCGAGCGCCGCGACCGGATCGGCCAGCACCTCGTTGAGGCCGGCGAGCAGCAGGTTGCCGATCGGGTGCCCGGCCAATGCCCCGCTGCCGCCAAACCGATGCTGCAGGATGGTCGCCCACAGCCGCCCGTGCGGGCTGTCAGATGCCAACGCCGCCAATGCCATTCGAAGATCACCCGGGGGCACCACGTCGAGTTCGTTGCGCAGTCGCCCGGACGAGCCGCCGTCGTCGGCGACGGTCACCACCGCGGTGACGTGCGGGGTCAGCCGACGCGCCGCCGACAGCGTCGCATACAGACCGTGTCCGCCGCCCAGGGCGACTATGCGTTCGTTCATTCGCGGCCCAGATCCCGATGCAGCACCCGCACCGACAGTTGGGTATCGGGTTCTAGCCGACGCGCCAACGCTTCTGCGATGACCACGCTGCGGTGCTTGCCGCCGGTGCAGCCGATGGCGACGGTCATGTAGCGCTTCCCCTCTCGCCGGTAGCCCTCGACAACCAGGGACAGCAACCGATGGTAGGTGTCCAGAAACTCTGCCGCGCCGCTCTGGCCCAACACGTAGTCACGCACCGCCGGATGTTGGCCGCTGTGCGGGCGCAGGTCGTCGACCCAGTGCGGATTGGGCAGGAAGCGCACGTCCATCACCATGTCGGCGTCCATCGGCAGGCCATATTTGAAACCGAACGACTCCACGGTGACGTTGCTGTGCGCGACGGCCTCGCCACCGAATGCCCGTTCGATGCTTTCCCGCAAACCTCGCACCGATAGTGTGGACGTGTCGATGATCAAATCGGCGGTCGCGCGCACGGGCGCCAGCATCTCCCGCTCGGCGGCAATGCCTTCGGCCAGTGTCTGTTCCCCTTGCAGCGGGTGGCTGCGCCGGTTCTGCTCGTAACGGCGCACCAACATGTCGTCCGACGCTTCCATAAACAGCACCCGCGGCGTGATGTTGCGGGTGGCCAAGTCGTTGCGTACCCAGTCCAGGTCGCCGGTGAACCCGCGCGAACGCACATCCATCACCACCGCCAACTGGGTGATCCGCGACCCGGCGGCCAGCCCGAAGTCGACCATGCGGGTGATCAGCTGCGGGGGCAGGTTGTCGGCGACATACCAACCGAGGTCCTCGAGCACCTTGGCTGCGGTGCCCCGCCCCGCGCCGGAGAGACCGGTCACCAGGACGACGTCGATGCCGGATTGGGGCGCGCCGTCTGCGTTGTCGCCGGTCATGCCTTGGCCCCTCATCCCGACGCCCGTTCAGGGACCCGGTCGGTCGAAGTGTCGGATCGCAGCGCCTCGAGCACCGCGGTCGCCGTCGCGACGCCGATGCCCGGAACAGCGGTGATCTCCTCGACCGTCGCCTCCCTAAGCCGGGCCAACGACCCGAAATGGGTGACCAATGCCTTACGGCGGTGCTCCCCCAGCCCCGGCACGGCGTCCAGAGCCGACGCGGTCATCCGCTTGGAGCGTTTGCTGCGGTGATAGGTGATGGCGAACCGATGCGCCTCGTCGCGCACCCGCTGCAACAGGTAGAGGCCCTCGCTGTTGCGGGGCATGATGATCGGCTCGGGCTCAGACGGCACCCACACCTCTTCGAGCCGCTTGGCCAGACCGATCACCGCGACGTCGGTGATCCCGAGTTCGTCGAGCACCGCGGTCGCGGCGTTGACCTGCGGGGCGCCGCCGTCGACGACATACAGGTTCGGCGGATAGGCAAACTTTCGCGATCTTCCTTCGGGCGCAAGCATATTGGGGTCCTGCTGGTCGCGCAGGTGGCGCATGAACCGCCGCCGGGTCACCTCCGCGATGGAGGCGACGTCGTCGGAGCGCCCTTGGCCGGCGGCTTCCCGGATCGCGAAGTGGCGGTAGTCGGACTTGCGCGGCAACCCGTCTTCGAACACCACCAGCGAGCCGACCACATCGGTGCCCTGAACATGGCTGACGTCGACGCACTCGATCCGCAGCGGCGCTTCGGCTAAGCCGAGAGCCTCCTGAATATTTTGCAGCGCAGCAGATCTGGCGGTGAAGTCACCCGCGCGCTTCAGCTTATGTTGCTGCAGTGCCTCTTTGGCATTGCGCTGCACGGTTTCGGCTAACGCCTTTTTGTCGCCGCGCCGCGGCACCCGTAGCATGACACGGGCACCGCGGAGCTTCGAGAGCCAGTTGGCCAGCTCGTCGGCGTTAGGGGGCAGACACGGAACCAGCACCTCGCGTGGCACCGGGTTGGTGGATTCGTCCGCTGCGCCACCGAGTTCGGCCTGCTCGCCGTAGAACTGGGTGAGAAACTGCTCAACTAGCTGTGCTTCACCGGAATCGCCTGGGTCACCAGACTTTTCGACGATCCACCCGCGCTGGCCGCGAACTCGCCCGCCGCGAACGTGGAAGACCTGGACCGCGGCTTCCAGCTCGTCGTCAGCGAAGGCAACGACGTCGGCGTCGGTGCCGTCGCCGAGTACCACCGCCTGCTTCTCAAGTGCCCGCTTCAATGCCGACAGGTCGTCACGCAGTCGGGCGGCCCGTTCGAAATCGAGCTGCGCGGCGGCCGCATTCATCTGCTGTTCGAGGCCGCGGGCGAACTTCTCGGTTTTGCCGGACAGAAAGTCGCAAAAATCGTCGACGATCTGCCGGTGCTGTTCGGCGGTCACCCGTCCCACACACGGCGCCGAGCACTTGTCGATGTAGCCCAGCAGGCACGGCCGGTCGATTTGCTTGTGCCGCTTGAATACTCCGGTCGAGCAGGTGCGCGCCGGAAACACCCGGGTGAGCAGGTCCAGGGTTTCGCGGATGGCCCAGGCGTGCGAGTACGGCCCGAAATAGCGCACCCCCTTCTTGCGGGGTCCGCGGTAGACCATCAGCCGGGGGAACTCCTCGTTGAGGGTGACCGCCAGCACCGGATAGGACTTGTCGTCGCGGTAGCGGACGTTGAACCGCGGGTCGAATTCCTTGATCCAGTTGTATTCCAGTTGTAGCGCCTCGACTTCGGTGTTGACCACCGTCCACTCGACCTTGGCGGCGGTGGTCACCATTTGCCGGGTGCGCGGGTGCAGGCTGGCCACGTCGGCGAAATAGGACGTCAGCCGGCTGCGAAGGCTCTTGGCCTTGCCGACATAGATGACGCGTCCGTGCTGGTCCCGGAACCGGTACACCCCCGGCTCGACCGGGATGGACCCGGGCGCGGGGCGATAGGTGGCGGGATCAGGCACGTTTCTCAGGCTAGTCGTCGCGAGCAGACACAGAATCGCACTGGGGAGGCGCCGCGCGTGCGAGTCTACGTCTGCTCGCGCGGGGGGCGGTAGCGCTCCAGCAGCGAGCGCACGGTATCCATAGCGGCCACGGCCCGCTCCTTGTCGATGGCCTGGATGGCCATCACCGGGATGTACTCGTCGCCGGGCAGGTCGATGCGCGCCCAGCGGGCGCCGGAGGGAAACGACACGCCGACCACCTGCGACCACGGGATCAACCGGTCGCCCAGCAAATTGCGCACCGACAACCCCGCGGCGCCGACGCGCAGCCGCGGCCGCGCGAACAGCAGCACCCCGGCGGCGATGACGAGGCCGAGCACGGCGATCGCCACCTGGTCGGCGGTGCGGAACACCACACCGGTGGACTTGACTTTGAGCAGCAGGCCCACTCCGATGTGCGCGGCGGCGATCAGCGCCGCCGCGGCGTAGGCGAAGTACGGCGTCAGGTGCGGGCGCACTTCCACGTCCCACTCCGGTGTGGGGCTCACGACCGTGTGCGTAGCTCGCGCAGCGTCAGCGCGGTGTTCAACGCGGCGGCGGTCGCCTGCGCACCCTTGTCCTCGGTCGATGTGGGCAAGCCCGCCCGGTCACGCGCCTGTTCCTCGGTGTTGGTGGTCAGCACGCCATTGGCCACCGGCGTCGACGCGTCCAGAGAGACTCGGGTCAGACCCTGGGTCACCGCATCGCAGACATAGTCGAAATGCGGTGTCTCCCCGCGGATTACCACGCCGAGGGCGACGACCGCGTCGTGGCTGCGGGCCAGCTCCTGTGCTACGACCGGGATCTCGATCGCCCCGAGCACCCGAACCACCGTCGGATCGTCGATCCCCCATTCGGCCGCCGTTTTCCGGGCGCCAGTCAACAGCGCATCACAGATTTCGGTGTGCCAGGTGCTGGCGACGATTGCCAGTTTCAAACCGGACGCGTCGAGCGCCGGCAGCTCGGGCATACCGGCGGCTGGGCTCATGCTGTGCGGCTCACAAAGCGCCCCCGAATTCGCCTGGCAAATGGACTGATTCGTGGTAGTCGTCCAGCCCGATCAAGTCGTGGCCCATCCGGTCGCGTTTGGTCATCAGATACCGGATGTTCTCGGCATTGGCCCGCACCGGCAGCGGCACCCGCTCAATGATGTGCAGCCCGTAGCCGTCTAGGCCGACCCGCTTGGCGGGGTTGTTGGTCAGCAACCGCATCGAGCGGACCCCCAGGTCGACCAGGATCTGCGCGCCGATGCCGTAATCACGTGCGTCGGCGGGAAACCCGAGTTTGAGGTTGGCGTCGACAGTGTCCTCGCCCGCGTCCTGCAGCTGGTAGGCCTGCAGTTTGTGCAGCAGGCCGATCCCGCGGCCCTCGTGGCCACGCATATAGAGCACGACGCCGCGTCCTTCCCGCGCGACCATCGCCATCGCGGCGTCCAGCTGGGGCCCGCAGTCGCAGCGGCGCGACCCGAACACGTCGCCGGTCAGGCACTCCGAGTGCACCCGGACCAGCACGTCGTCGCCGTCGTAGTTAGGCCCCGCGATCTCGCCGCGCACCAAGGCCACGTGCTCGACGTCGTCGTAGATGCTGGTGTAGCCGATCGCGCGGAACTCGCCGTGGCGGGTAGGGATCCGGGCTTCGGCCACCCGCTCGATCTGCTTCTCGTGTTTGCGCCGATACTCGATCA
Organism: Mycobacterium xenopi; assembly: GCF_009936235.1. Lineage (NCBI taxonomy): Bacteria > Bacillati > Actinomycetota > Actinomycetes > Mycobacteriales > Mycobacteriaceae > Mycobacterium > Mycobacterium xenopi. The sequence continues at coordinate 2,998,182 of NZ_AP022314.1, forward strand.
AGTCGGCGATGGCGATCAGCGCTAGGTCATGCTCGTCGGCGAACACACGTAGCTCGTCGGTCTGAGCCATCGCGCCCTCGTCCTTTTGGCTGACGATCTCGCAGAGCACGCCCGCGGGTTGCAGTCCGGCCATGCGGGCCAGGTCGACGGCGGCTTCGGTGTGGCCGGGTCGCCGCAACACGCCACCGTCCTTGGCGCGCAACGGGACTACGTGACCGGGCCGGGTGAAATCGTCGGCGACGCTGGTCGGGTCGGCCAGCAACCGCATCGTGGTGGCTCGATCGGAGGCCGAAATCCCGGTTCCTACACCATTTTTCGCATCAACAGTGACGGTGTAGGCGGTGCCGCGTTTGTCCTGGTTCACGGCGTACATCGGCAGCAGGCCCAGCCGGTCGCAGATCGCGCTGTCCAGCGGCACGCACAAGTATCCGGAGGTGTAGCGGACCATGAACGCCACCAGGCTCGGTGTTGCTTTTTCGGCGGCGAAGATGAGGTCGCCTTCGTTCTCCCGGTCCTCGTCGTCGATGACGATGACGGCCTTACCCGCCGCAATGTCGGCAACCGCCCGTTCGACGGAGTCCAACCTCGTCATTTCTGCCACCTTGTCCGTTCCCGACCGTTCTCGGCCGAGAACGCTCACCAGACGAGCCCCGGTGAAGAGCTCAAGTGCTGCATCCAGTATGAACCACCGCGCGGGCACCGTTGTTGGCGCTGCTTACTGGGCGCGACGTTGGATCAACCGCTCGACGTATTTGGCGATGACGTCGACCTCGAGATTGACCACCGTTCCCACCGGGGCGCGCCCCAGCGTGGTCAGCTCCCGGGTGGTCGGAATCAGCGAGACCTCGAACCAGCCGTCACCGAGCGCGGAGACGGTCAGCGAGATGCCGTCCACCGTGATGGAGCCCTTCTCGACGACGTAGCGGTCCAGGGCGGGCGGCAGCTCGATGCGCACCACTTCCCAGCCTTCGGCAGGAGTCCGGGCCAGGATTCGACCGGTCCCGTCGACGTGGCCCTGCACGATGTGCCCACCGAGGCGGCCATTCACCGCGGCGGCGCGCTCCAGGTTCACCGCGCTGCCGACCTCAAGCCCGCGCAGGCTCGACCGAGTCAGCGTCTCGCCCATCACGTCGGCGGTGAACTGCCCGCCGGGAAGCACCTCGACGACGGTCAGGCACACGCCGTTGACGGCGATCGAGTCGCCGTGCCCGGCGTCGGCGGTGACCACCGGGCCGCGGATGGTCAAGCGAGCGCAGTCGCCCAGCGGCTCCATGCCGACCACTTCGCCGAGTTCCTCGACGATTCCGGTGAACACCTGACCAGGCTAGTAATTCGGCGCGGGCCGCGGGAAGGCGCGCCACCTCTGGCTTCCCGGCGAAGCCACGGCCACCCTCTACGATGCACCTATGCAGACGCGTCGCCACCTATTTGCCGTCCTCGCCGCCATGACCACCGCCGCCGTCCTGATCAGCGGTTGCTCCTCGTCCTCCAAGTCGTCCAGCAAGCCGCTCCCGGATGCGGCGACGCTGGTCAAGCAGTCCAGCCAGGCCACCAAGAACGTCAAAAGTGTGCATTTGGTGTTGTCGACCACGGGGAAGGTCCCGGGGCTGCCGATCAAAACTCTCACCGGCGACCTCACCACTAACCCCACCGCCGCGAAGGGCAACGCCAAGATCACCATCGGCGGCTCGGACATCGACGCCGACTTCGTGGTCTACGACTCAAATCTGTACGCGACGCTCACACCTAACAAGTGGGACAACTTCGGCCCGGCCGCCGATATCTATGACCCGTCGACGATCCTCAACCCTGACACCGGTCTGGCCAACGTCTTGGCCCACCTCAGCGACCCCAAGGCCCAGGCGCGAGAGAGCATCAACGGCCAAGACACTGTCCGCATCACCGGCCAGGTGCCGGCCGACACGGTGAATCAGCTTGCGGCGCCGTTGAAAGCGACACAGCCGCAACCGGCTACGGTCTGGATCCAGGAGAACGGCGACCATGAGCTGGTCCAGGCCAAGCTGGATCAGAGCCCGGGCAATTCCATCCAGATGACGCTGTCGAACTGGAACCAGCCGGTGCAAGTCACCAAACCACCGGTGAGCTGACAAGATGCAGGCCGGACGCAGAATCGCGATCAGCGCGGGCAGTCTCGCCGTGCTGCTCGGTGCCCTCGACACCTATGTCGTGGTCACGATCATGCGCGACATCATCACGACGATCGGGATCCCGATCAACAAACTCGAGCGGATCACCCCGATCGTCACCTGGTACCTGCTGGGCTACATCGCGGCGATGCCGCTGCTGGGCCGGGCCTCGGACCGGTTCGGCCGCAAGCTGCTGCTACAGGCCAGCCTGGCCGCGTTCGCGGTCGGCTCGGTGGTCACTGCGCTGTCAACCGAGCTGCACGTGCTGGTCGTCGGCCGCACCATCCAGGGCTTGGCCGCCGGCGCGCTGCTGCCGGTCACCCTCGCCCTGGGCGCCGATCTGTGGTCGACACGCAACCGTGCTGGCGTGCTCGGCGGCATCGGCGCCGCCCAGGAGCTCGGCAGCGTGCTGGGGCCGCTGTACGGGATCTTCATCGTCTGGCTGACGAGCCGCTGGCAGGACGTGTTCTGGATCAACGTGCCGCTGGCGGTAGTCGCGATGGTGATGATCCAGTTCAGCCTGCCGTCGCGGGAGCGCAGCGCCGAGCCGGAGAAAATCGACCTGGTCGGTGGGCTGCTGCTGGCGGTGGCGTTGGGCCTGGCGGTGATCGGCCTGTACAACCCGGATCGGAGCGCTCAGCAGGCGCTGCCGAGCTACGGGTTGCCGCTGGTGGTCGGCGCGATTGTCGCCGCGGTCGCGTTCGGGCTGTGGGAGCGCTTCGCGCGCACCCGGCTGATCGAGCCCGCCGGTGTGCATTTCCGGCCGTTCTTGGCCGCGCTGGGCGCATCGGTTGCCGCGGGTGCGGCGCTGATGGTGACGCTGGTCGACGTGGAGCTATTCGCTCAGGGCGTGCTCGGCAAGGACCAGGACGAGGCCGCGTTGATGTTGCTGTGGTTCCTCGCCGCGCTGCCGCTCGGGGCGCTGATCGGCGGGTGGATCGCCACCCGGATCGGTGACCGGGCGATGACTTTCCTCGGGCTGCTGATCGCGGCCGGGGGGTATTGGCTGATCTCGGGGTGGCGGCCCGATCTGCCGACCCACCGGCACGACGTCCTCGGCCTGGTGAGCCTGCCCGCGATGGACACCGATTTGGCGATCGCCGGGCTTGGCCTGGGCCTGGTGATCGGGCCGCTCTCGTCGGCGAGCCTGCGGGTCGTCCCTTCCGTGCAGCACGGCATCGCCGCGGCGCTGGTGGTGGTGGCCCGAATGACCGGCATGCTGGTCGGGTTGGCCGCGCTGAGCGCATGGGGGTTCCAGCGGTTCAACCAGATCGTGGCGGCCAAGACCGCGGCCGTGCCGGAAAACGCCAGCCTGGCAGAACGGCTGGCTCTCAAAGCGGTGCTGTACCGCGATGCGTTCGCGGAGATGTACGGAGGGATCTTCTCGGTCACCACGGTGGTCTGCGTAGTGGGAGCGCTGCTGGGTCTGCTGCTATCCAGCCGGCGTGTTCACGCCGAGGAGCCGGAACTGCCCGAGCACGAGCCGGTGGGTCCCAAGGCGTAACGGCGCGCTAGCGCGGCACCAGGCTTAGCAGCAGGTCCGGGCCGACCCGCTGCACCCCGTCAAACCGCCAGCGCAGGGCCCGGGCGATGCTCGGCACCCCGACGTCGTCGACCGCGGTGATCGGCCCCCCCAAGAGGATCGGCGCGACATAGGCCAGGATGCGGTCGATGGCCCCGGCGCGCAGGAAGGCGCCCGCGAGCGTCGGCCCACCCTCGAGCAACACGTCGGTACGATCCGACAGGGCCTTGAGCACCTCGTGTGGATCATGGGTGCGGATCACCATGGTGCGCGAATCGTCGTTGAGAACTTGTGCCTCCGAAGGGATTTCGCGCTTGCCGACCACTACCCGCAACGGCTGGCGCTCGGCGAGAGTGCCGTCGGCCAGCCGGGCGGTCAGCGCCGGATCGTCGGTGAGCACCGTGCCGGTGCCGACGACAATGGCGTCGGCGGCGGCGCGGCGGCGATGCAGGTCCGCGCGGGCGGCCTCGCTGGTGATCCACTGGCTCGAGCCGTCGGCGGCAGCGCTGCGCCCGTCGATGCTGGTGGCGTACTTCCATGTCACGTGCGGCAATCCGGTGCGCTGCTTGTGCAGCCACTCACGCAGCGGCCCCGCCGCCACCAAATCCGCCTGCACACCCGGAACCACATGCACGCCGGCGGCGGCCAGCCGGGCTGCGCCGCCGGCGGCGACGGGGTTCGGGTCGGCAACCGCGTACACCACCGTGGCGATACCGGCGTCGAGCAGGGCATCCACGCACGGCGGGGTCTTGCCGTAGTGGTTGCACGGCTCCAGCGTCACGACCGCGGCCCCGCCCGCAGCCAGACCCCCAGCGCGGCGCAGCGCCACGATCTCGGCGTGCGCGCTGCCGGCCGGTTCGGTGCCGCCAGCGCCGGCGACTCGGCCCTCCCGGTCCAGGATGACCGCGCCGACCGGCGGATTGGGATAGGTGTTGCCCTTGACCAGCTCCGCGTGCTCGACGGCCAGCCGCATAGCGGCGTCGTAGCTGATGGCCACGGGCGTGCTCATCGGCGCAGATGCGGTGACGTGGCCCGGGCCTGGCGGCGCAGCGCTTCCACGGCGGCGGCCGGGTCGTCGGCGCCGTAGACAGCAGATCCGGCGACGAAGCAGTCGACGCCGGCCTCGGCGGCCTGCTCGATGGTGTCGGCATTGATCCCGCCGTCGATCTCGACCAGGACGGTCAGCTCGCCGGAATCGACCATCTTGCGGACCTTGCGGACTTTGCCCAACACCTCGGGCATGAAATCCTGGCCCCCGAACCCAGGTTCCACCGACATGACCAGAAACGTGTCGAAGTCTTTGAGGATGTCCAGGTAGGGCTCCAACGGGGTACCCGGCTTGATGCTCAGGCCGGCTTTGGCTCCCGCGGCGCGGATGTCGCGGGCCACCTTGACCGGGTCGTGGGTGGCCTCGGCGTGGAACGTGACGTTGTAGGCGCCCGCCTCGGCGTAGGGCGGGGCCCACCGATCGGGGTTTTCGATCATCAGGTGGCAGTCCATCGGGATGTCGGTGACCTTCAGCAGGCTTTCGACCACCGGCAGGCCGATCGTCAGGTTGGGCACGAAATGGTTGTCCATCACGTCCACGTGCAGCCAATCGGCACCGGTCACGGCGGCCACCTGGTCAGCCAGGTGGGCGTAGTCGGCATTGAGGATCGACGGCGCTATCAGGGGCCGATCGGTCTTGCCCGGCATGCGCCTCAGCCTACTTTGGGCCCACTTGAAGCGCCGCGGCGAACATGGCGTCGGTGCCGTGGCGATGCGGCCACAGCTGAACATACGGCCCGTCCCCAAGCTGGTCGACGGGCTCGAACAACGGCCGGGTGTCCAGTGCGCGCACCGGGTGCCGGCGCAGCGCGTCGGCGACCACGCCGACGGTTTCGGCCAAATGCGGTGAGCAGGTCGCATACACCACCACACCGCCGGGCCGGGTCAGGGCGATCGCCGCGTCCAACAGCTCGCGTTGCAGCTTGGTTAGCGCCGGGATGTCGGTGGGCTGGCGCCGCCAGCGGGCCTCCGGCCGACGGCGCAGCGCCCCCAGGCCGGTGCACGGCACGTCGACCAGGACCCGGTCGAAGCCCGGGTCGAGCCCGCTGCACCGAGCGTCGACCCGCACCACCTCCACCGGGAGCCCCCGGGTGTTGCGCGCTACCAGCTCCGCGCGGTGCGCCGCCGGCTCCACCGCGGTCACCCGCGCCCCGCTGCCCGCGCCCAGCGCGGCCAGCAGCGCGGTCTTGCCGCCTGGGCCCGCGCACAGGTCCAGCCAGCGTCCGGTGTCGGCGTCGACCGGCGCCAACGTCAGCGCGCGGGCCACTAGTTGACTGCCCTCGTCCTGAACCAGGGCGAGCCCGTCGCGCACCGCCGGCAACTGCGCGGGGTCACCGGTCGGCAGGTACACCGCATAGGGCGAGTACCGGCCGACACTGCCGTGCACAGCGTCGGCCAGCTCGCGGGCGCTCAGCACCTCGGGTCTTGCCGCCAAGTGGACTTGCGGCCGTTCGTCGTCACTGGCCAGCAGTGCATCGAGTTCGCCGGCCGCGGGACCCAGCGCGTCGGCGAAGGCCTGCGCGATCCACCGCGGGTGGGCGTGCACGAACGCGGTGTAGCCGATCGGGTCGCGCGTGGGGTCGGGGGCCAATTCCGCCAGCCAGGACTGCTCGTCGCGCGCGTCGATGGCTCGTAGCACCGCATTGACGAAACCTGCTCTGGCCGAGTCGAATTCGATGCCAGCCTGCTCTACGGTGGTGGACACGGCGGCGTGCGCGTCGACCCGGGTGCGCAGCAGCTGGTAGGCGCCCAGCCGCAGCAGATCAAGCAGGACCGGGTCGATGGACTCCGGCGGGCGCCCGGCAGCGGCGCCGATGATCGCGTCGAGCAGACCGAGGGTGCGGCAGGTGCCGTAGGTCAGTTCGGTGGCAAATGCCGCGTCCCGCCCCCGGATTCGGCGTTCTCGCAGCAACGCAGGCAGCGCGAGGTTGGGGTAGGCGTCTCGCTCGGTGACCGCCCGCAGCACGTCGAAGGCGGCGCGGCGCGCCGGATCCAGTGGCCGTCGGTGCTGCCGATGCCGCGGTTTAACTGGCCGGGGTGGCCGGCTATCCGGTGAACGCTTGCGGCGGGTCATACCGCTCGCGCGTCCGGGTCGAGGCGAGCGCCGCGGGCCCAGTCGACAGCGTTCATGAATTTCTTTCCGGGCGGCTGGATTTGACCCAGCCGCACCGGCTCCGACGCGGTGCCGATCCAGACGTCATGCCGGCCGACGAGAATGCTGCCCGGTTCCAAGGGTTTTGGTGCTTGCCTGTCGATGCTGACCGGACCGATTTTCACCCGCTGGTCACCGATGAGTGTCCATGCCCCGGGCTTAGGGGTGAAGGCGCGGATCCGCCGCTCGACAACCGGCGCGGGTAAGTCCCAGCGCACCCGCGCCTGCTCCACGGTGACCTTGGGAGCGAAGCTGACCCCCTCCGCAGGCTGCGGCACTGGGGTGAGCGTCCCTTCAGCGATGCCGTCGAGCGTGGTTTCCAGCAGCACGGCGCCCGAAACAGCCAGTCGCTCAAGCAAATCGCCCGCGGTGTCGGTGGGGCGAATCTCCTCGGTGACGACGCCGTAGACCGGCCCCGAGTCCAGGCTCGGCTCGATGCGGAAGGTCGTCGCACCGGTGATTGTGTCACCGGCGGCGATGGCGGCCTGCACGGGCGCCGCCCCGCGCCACGCGGGCAGCAGCGAGAAGTGCAAGTTGACCCAGCCGTGAGGAGGTATCGCGAGCAGCTCCTTGCCCAGCAGGGCGCCGTAGGCCACCACTGGGCAGCATTCGGGTGCCAGCTCGGAGAGTTCGGCGACGAATTCAGCGGAGTTCGGTCGCCGCGGCCGCAGCAGCGGGATGCCAAGGTCGAGAGCCGCCCGCGCCACCGGCGACGGCTCCGGCCTGCCGCGGCGGCCGGACGCCGCATCCGGGCGGGTGAGCACGGCGACCACGTCGTGCCGGGGCGAGTCGATGAGCCGACGCAACGCCGGCAACGCGGTTTCCGGGGTGCCGGCGAAGACGAGGCGCACCGGCACAGTGTAGGGACGCCGCCACGAACGTCGTCGGCCGATCAGGCCTCGTCGTCGAGGTAGGCGGCCGGCTCTCCCCCGGCGGCGGTGAACGCCGCGAGCGCACGCACCAGACCGTGACGTTCCGACGCCGGCATTCGTTCGACGATGCGGGCGATCTCGGTGCGCCGCCGCGCGGTGACCTTTCGCACCACCTCACGTCCGCGGGGAGTCAAAGCGGCCAGCAGTTCCCGCCGCGACGTGGGGTGGGGTTGACGGTCGACGAGTCCGGCGCCGACGAGCCGGTCCACCATTCGGCCCGCGGCCGACGGCTGCACGCCCAGCAGGTTGGCCAGTGTCGCGAGGTTGATCGGCCCGCGGTTGGACAGGATCACCAAGGTCCGGAACTGCGGAATGGTGATGGTCTCGTCGACTCGGGCGATGGAGCGAGCCGAGATGCCCACCAGCAACCGTGACGCGGTCAGCAGCGCGTCGGTGATCGCGTCGAGCGACTCTTCGGTTGCAGTGGCTTTGGTGGTCATCGCCGCGCTTTCTGGTCACGCGAATCGTTCCGGTACACAGGCTTACCACAGCATAGCAGCAGACAACTATAACGTACTAGAACTATTTCCTAAGGCTACTATTGTGTTGAGAAGCCCTGCATTGCTGGAGGAGACCGTATGAGCATTGACGTCCCAACCGGAACACCTCGCACCTCGGCGATCAGCGACCGGGCGATGTGGGCCTTGGGTGACTACGCGCTGATCGCCGAACAGGTGATGGCTCCGCTGGGCCCAGTGCTGGTGGCCGCCGCCGATATCGGTCCCGGCGATCGCGTACTCGACGTCGCCGCCGGGTCCGGCAACGTCTCGATTCCCGCCGCCAAGGTCGGCGCCCGCGTGGTAGCCAGCGACCTCACACCGGAGTTGTTGCAGCGCACCCGAATACGAGCTGCCGAACAGGGGCTGCACGTCGAGTGCCGGGAAGCCAATGCCGAAGCGTTGCCGTTTGCCGACGGCGAGTTCGACGCGGTGGTCTCCGCCATCGGGGTGATGTTCGCGCCGCGGCATCAGCGCGCCGCCAACGAGCTGCTGCGGGTGTGTCGGTCCGGCGGCACCCTCGGGCTGATCAGCTGGACACCGGAGGGGTTCTTCGGCCAGATGCTCGCAGCGATCCGCCCGTACCGGCCAACACTGCGGCCGGGTGTGCCTCCGGCGGCGCTGTGGGGTCGCGAGGACTATGTCGCCGGGCTGCTGGGTCAGCGCGTGAGCGGCATCAGCGCGCGCCGCGGCATGTTGACGGTGGACCGATTCGACAGCGCCGAGGCGGTGCACGAGTATTTCAAGAACCACTACGGCCCCACGATCAGCGCCTACCGCAGCATCGCCGACAATCCGGTCCTGGTCGCCAGCCTCGACGCTCAACTGGTCGAGCTAGCCCGAAGCCACCTGAGAGACGGTGTAATGCAATGGGAGTATTTGCTGGTCACCGCCCGGAAGTGGTGAGCGGCTAGGCGTCAGGCTTCTTCTTCGGCCAGGCGGGCGATCAACCCGCCGGCTAACACGTCCGCCACCTGGCGCCGCGAAAGCCGGTGCCGCACAGTGAAACACGTCTTTTTGGTGACGTTGTCGACGTGCAACGTGTCGCTGCGCGCCAGAGTGTCGCGAAGATTCGTGATGCGCAGCGTGTCGCCCTGCTGGACCTTGTCGTAATCGTCCTCGCCATCGAACTCGAGTGCCAGCACGCCGTAGTTGGCCAGGTTTTGCCAGTGGATGCGGGCGAACGACTTGGCGATGACCATCCGCAGCCCGAGATAGCGCGGCGCGATCGCGGCATGTTCGCGCGAGGATCCCTGGCCGTAGTTGTCGCCGCCGACGACGACGTGGCCGGTGTGCTCGGCCTCCTGTGCCCGCTGCGGGTAGGACTCGTCGATCTGGGCGAAACTGAACATCGCGAGCTTGGGAATGTTGGACCGATACGGCAGCGCTCGCGCGCCGGCCGGGGAGATCTCGTCGGTGGAGATGTTGTCGCCGACTTTGAGCAGCACCGGCGCCTCGATCTCGCCGGGCAGCGGCGAGAGCTCCGGAAGGCTCGACACGTTGGGACCTTTCACCGGTTCGACCTTGCGCGCCTCGTCCTTTGGCAACGGTGGCACCAACATCGCGGTGTTGATCGAACTTTGTTCGGGCAGATCAAGTTTCGGATAGTCCATCTTTGCCTCACGCGCCCACTGCCGCGGATCGGTGATCACTCCGGTCAACGCCGAAGCGGCGGCGGTCTCCGGCGAACACAACCACACCGAGTCTTCCTTGGTGCCCGAGCGGCCGGGAAAGTTCCGCGGCATGGTGCGCAGCGAGTTTCGGCCCACGGCCGGGGCCTGACCCATACCGATGCAGCCCATGCAGCCCGCTTGGTGAATTCGGGCACCGGCCACCACCAAGTCGGTCAGCGCGCCCATCCTGGTCAGGTCGGCCAGGATCTCCCGCGAGGTCGGGTTGATGTCGAAGCTGACGTGCGGTGCCGTCTGGCGTCCCGCGACCATCGCGGCGGCGACCGCGAAATCGCGGAGCCCCGGGTTGGCACTCGACCCGATCACCACCTGCGCCACGTCTTCACCGGCGACGTCGCGGACCGGCACCACATTGCCCGGCGAGGACGGTCGTGCGATCAGCGGCTCGATCTTCGACAGGTCGATGGACTCGTCGATGTCGTAGCCGGCGCCGTCGTCGGCCACCAGTTCGACCCAGGCGTCCTCGCGACCTTCGGCCCGCATGAAGTCGCGTACCGCCTGATCGCTGGGGAAAACCGTTGTGGTGGCGCCTAATTCGGCACCCATGTTCGCGATCACGTGCCGGTCCATCGCGGTCAGGCTAGCCAGGCCGGGACCGTGGTACTCGATGATCCGGTTCACCCCGCCCTTGACGTCGTGTCGGCGCAGCATCTCCAAGATGACGTCCTTCGCCGAACACCAGTGGGGCAGTTCACCGTCGAGTCTCATACCCCACACCTCGGGCATCCGCAGGTGCAGTGGACGCCCCGAAATCGCCAGTGCCACTTCAAGTCCGCCCACCCCGATGGCCAACATGCCCAGCGAGCCGGCCGCCGGGGTGTGCGAATCCGAGCCCACCATGGTTTTGCCTGGAATCCCAAAGCGCTGCATATGCGTCGGGTGTGACACTCCGTTGCCCGGCTTGGAAAACCAGAGGCCGAAGCGCTGGCAGGCGGTGCGCAGATATTCGTGGTCCTGGGCGTTCTTCTCGTCGGTTTGCAGCAGGTTGTGGTCGACGTACTGCACGCTCACTTCGGTACGCGCTCTGTCGAGCCCGAGTGCCTCGAGTTCCTGCATCACCAGCGTGCCGGTCGCATCCTGGGTCAGTGTCTGGTCGATGCGGATCGCAATCTCCTCGCCCGGCGTCATCTCGCCGGACACCAGATGCGACTTGATCAACTTGTGGGTGACGTTGAGCGCCATCATGGTCCTTCCCGGTCACAGTGCGCTGGTGCGCTACCGGATGTATTCCCATGACAGGCTCACCGCTACCACTGCGATTTAAACAATTCATCGTAGGCTAACTTTAGTTGCCGAAAACTGGTGGTATTTTTTGCTTAGGCAAAGCTGCCCTGAATTAGTATTACCTTCGTTGCCACCGGTGTCTACCTGCGCTAACGTTCCTATTATGAGCAATCGGAACGTCCCTACAACAAAATTCAATGCGCTCGTGCAAGAGCAAATACGCAACGAATTCACCGTCGCCCAGCAATATATTGCGATGGCGGTGTATTTCGACGGCGACGACCTGCCGCAGCTGGCGAGACACTTTTACAGCCAGGCCGTCGAAAAGCGGAATCACGCAATGATGCTGGTGCAGTACCTGCTCGACCGGGACGCGCCCGTGGAGATCCCGGGTGTCGACGAGGTGCGCAACCAATTCGACTGCGTGCGAGACGCGTTGGAGTTCGCGGTGCAACACGAACGGGCGGTGACCGAACAGGTCGGCAGGCTTGCCGGTGTGGCCCGCGAGGAAAGCGACTACCTGGGCGAACAGTTCATGCAGTGGTTCTGCAAGGAGCAGATCCGGCAGGTGGCGCTGATGACGACCTTGTTGCGAGTCGCCGACCGCGCCGGCGCCAACCTGTTCGATCTGGAGAACTTCGTCGCCCGCGAGGTGGGGTCGGCGCCGAGTCCCTCCGGTGCTCCGCATGCCGCCGGGGGCAGCCTGTGAACCGACCGTCCGGCTGAGACAGGCGCCGCGCGCCCCAGGCCCCTGGCGTCAGCCGATGTGCAAAGGGTCGATCTGAACGCGGACGGGCTCGTGCGTTTGCCGGGCACTGAGCACGGCAACAGCGCGGCGCAGGGCTGCCGCCAACGCCAGGCCCTGGTCGCGGCGCACCCTCAGCAGCATCCGGGTCACCGCCGTGCCGGCCTCAGCGCCCGCCGGACGGCGCGCGCCCGGCGGCAGCTGCACCGGGCCGAGCACATCGGTGCCGTCGGGCAGCCGAACTTCGTCGAGCAGCGCTGCCACCGCATCTGCGGTGCCGTCGACGGCGGCGATGTGCACGCTCGGCGGCAGTCCGACGTCCGTACGCCCGGCGAGCTCGGCGTCCGCGTGGCCGACCGGGTCCCAGCGGATCAGCGCTTGGACGGTGGGGATCGATGATTCCGCGACGACGGTGACCACCCCGCCGTCCCGGCGACTGCGAACCAGTGCCGCGGCGGCCATCCAGCGGCGCAGCGTGTCTTCGGCGGCACGCAGGTCCTGCCGGCCCAGCAGCGCCCAGGCGTCCACCAGCAACGCCGCCCCGTACCCGCCGGGAACGCGGGGTTCGGCCCCCGGGGTGGCGACGACCAGCGCCGGACGGGCTGCGACCTCGGACACGACGGCGTCGCCCGCGGAGGTGATCACAGTCGTGCCGGGAAATGCCCTGCCCAGCTCCTCGGCCGTGCGCCCGGCGCCGACCACCACCGCACGCACCGCATCGGATCCGCAGCGGGCGCATCGCAGCGTGGGCTCGACCCGGCCACACCAGCGGCACACCGGGCCGGCCGCAGCGCGGTCGGGCAGCGACAGAGGACCGGTGCAATGCCGGCAGCGGGTGATGGCGCGGCAGCGTCCGCAGGCCAGCGCCGGGATGTATCCCCGGCGCGGCACCTGCACGAGCACCGGGGCACCCGACCCCAAGGCCGAGCGGGCCGCGCGCAGGGCCACCGACGGCAGCCGCGCGGTGCGCGCCGCGGGGTCACGCTCTTCGGCGTAGCCGTGGTCGTCGATCGCCACCACCCGGGGCGCACAGGCGCGCACCACCGGACGGGCCGCGACGATGTCGTGCGCCCAGCCGCGTCGAACCAGCGCGTGAGCCTCTGCGGTGCGGGCATAACCGCCGAGCAGCGCGGCGCAGCGGTGCTGGTGAGCCCGCAGCAGCGCGACCTCACGGGCATGGGGATACGGTGCCCGCGGCTCGGCCAGGGTGTCGTCGCCGTCGTCCCACACCAGGACCAAACCCAAGTCGGTCACCGGCGCGAACACCGCGCTGCGGGTGCCGATCACCAGGCGGGCGCGGCCCCGCAACACCGCCAGCCAGCGACGGTAGCGGGCAGCGGGCCCCAGCCCGGCCGACAACGCCACCACCGCGGAGTCGTCGATACGTGTGGTCGCCGCCCGCCACAGCGCGTCGACGTCCCGCTGATCGGGGACGATCGCCAGCACACCGTGCCCGGCGCGGACCGTCTGCGCGGCCGCTTCGGCGAATCGGTGCACCCACAGCTCGCCCGGCAGCGCCTGCCATACGGCCCGGGCTGCGCGTGATTCGCCCAGCGCGGCCAGAAACTGGCCGCCACGGCCGTAGGCCTCCCAACCGGCGGGGTCGACCGGCTCCACGACGGGCCGGCTGATCGCGGCGGGGTTTTCCCGCTCCGCGCCGGCATGGCGCGCCGGCACGGCCAGCCGCAGCACGTCGGCCCGGGTTCCGGCGTAGCGCGCCGCCACCGCGTCGACCAGCCGGCGGATCTCCGGGGTGAGCACCGGCTCGGCGGAGATGACACGGTCCAGCCAGCCCAACTTGCCGGTGTGGTCGGTGTCGGTGCGGCGCTCCAGCACGAAGCCGTCGACCAGCCGACCATGGAACCGGATCCGGACCCGCACCCCCGGCTGGGCGTCGTCGGATTGCTCTGCGGCAACGAGATAGTCGAACTCGCGGTCCAGATGCGGCACCGACAACATCGGCAGCACCCGCGCGATCGGCTCGTGCTCGGCGGCCTGGCGGGTCGCGCTCACCGCTCGGCCGCCGGCTCCGTCCGACCGAAGAAGAACCCGGCCGTGATCAGGATCTGCGCCAGCGCATAGGCCCACCAGACCGGAACCGCCAACGCCTCGTTGTCGAGCACGAAACGCTCGATGCCGATCATCGCGTCCGACACCGCGAAACACACCGCACCTACCGCGGTCCACACCGTCGGCAATCGTGCCAGCTGCGCGGCGCACACCATCACGGCCAACACCACGATGTATGCCGTTACCGGAACCGCCAGCGTGTGCAGCCGCGGCCAAAACCACGCCAGCAGCGCCGCACACGCCAGGCAGGTCGCCACCACAGCGACGAGGCGCGCGGCCGACCAACGGGCCAGTGGGAGCAACGCAGCGAGAAAACACAAGTGCGCCAACAGAAATGATGCAAGTCCTGACACGAACGACGGCGCCCACCACGGGATGGCCAGCAGCCAGTCGCCGACGGCCGACAACAACAGCGCCGGCGTCAGCCAGCGACGCTCCCGCACAATCGGATGCGCCGCGGCGCCCACGGCCAACAGCAGCGCCATCGCCGCCTTGAACGCGGGTTGGGCCACCCAGTGCCCGGTCAACTCGGCACCCGGCGACGACCGCAATGCGGTCACGGTCAAAAACATCCCGTAGCCGACACCGAACCAACCGGCAGCCACCCATGCACCCACCACCACACAGGGTGCGTACGGTGCGCCCATGCCCAGCTTCGATAAGACCGGCCCCGCGATCGACCCCATCTTGCTGAAGGTACTGGATAAGGTTCCGTTCCGGTTCTCCGCCGACGACGGTGTCGAGGTGGTGCGGCAGCGGCTGCATGACCTGCCGCGCCGCCCGGTACATCCAGACCTGCGGGTCGAAGACACCAGCATCGGCGGGCCGGCCGGCACCATTGGTATCCGAATCTATTGGCCGACACACGCTTTGGAAGCCGCGCTACCGGTGGTGCTGTACTTTCACGGCGGCGGTTTTGTCGCCGGCGATCTGGACACCCACGACGGCACCTGCCGCCAGCACGCCGTGGGTGCCGACGCTGTTGTGGTTTCCGTCGACTACCGGCTGGCACCCGAGCACCCGTACCCCGCTGCTGTCGAAGATGCTTGGGCGGCAACGCAATGGCTCGCCGAGCACGGCGACGAACTCGGCGCCGACCCCGCCCGCTGCGCGGTGGCCGGCGACTCGGCCGGCGGCACGCTTTCCGCGGTGGTCGCGCAGCGTGCCCGCGACGAGGGTGGTCCGCCCTTGGCCTTCCAGCTGCTGTGGTATCCGTCCACGCTGTGGGATACCTCGCTGCCGTCGTTCACCGAAAACGCGTCTGCACCGATCCTGGACCGGGCCGCGGTCGCCGCGTTCTCGCGTTGGTACGCCGGCGAACTCGACTTGGCCAACCCGCCGCCGGGACTGGCACCGGGGCGGGCGGCCAACCTCGGTGGGCTTCCGCCCGCCTATATCGCGGTCGCCGGCCACGACCCGCTGCGCGACGACGGCATCCGCTACGGCGAGTTGCTCGCCGCGGCGGGCGTGCCCGTCGAAGTGCACAGCGCCGAAACCCTCGTGCACGGCTACCTCGGATACGCCGGCGTGGTGCCCGCCGCCACCGAGGCCATGGACCGTGGGCTGGTGGCCCTGCGCAAGGCGCTGCACCACCATAAAACCACAGGTTTTGGGTGCTTTAGCGGCCCCGCGGATACGCGCTGGGCGCGACGCCGTGCCAACGTTTGAACGCATGCGAGAACGTCGAGACGTCGCTGTAGCCGAGCCGCTTGGACACCTCTTCGACGGTCAGCCCGACATTGCAGAGCAGATCCACCGCCACCGCGGACCGGGCTTCGGCCAGCAGCGCACGAAACGACGTGCCTTCGTCGGCAAGACGCCGCCGCAGCGTGCGTGGATGCATGTCGAGCTCGGCGGCGACGTCGGGAAGCGTCGGGAACATGCCGGAATCGCGAAACAGCTTGCTGCGCACCACCGCCGTAATGCCCCGGCGTTGCTCGTTGCGCTGCATCAGCACGTCGCACTGTGCGATGCAGATCTCCAGCGTATGCGGATCGGCCTGGGGCAGTGGCTCGTCGAGCATCGCGCGCGGGAAATGCAGGCGGTTATGGGCTCGCCCGAACGCGAGGTTGCGCAGCGGCACCAGTCTCAGCAGCGGAGCCAGCAGGTCTTCGTCGATCGCCACGTCGACTGACACCTGATCGGCGTACTTCTCGACCACTGGAAGCACGAAACTGGTTGTCGTGGTGATGATCCCGGCGATATCACGCTCGATGAAAAAGCCACGCACATCAGCGGGCAGGTGGTCGGCGCTTAGCTCGAGCACACACTCGTCGGCGCCTTCGAACAGCGCAATATCGATGTGCAACATGGTCAGCGCGAAATAGCGCATCGCGATTGTGAGCAGTTCGCGCAGCGTCCCGCACGACATCACCGCGAACCCCAGCAACCCGAAGTGGGTGAGAGTGAACCGGCTGCCCACCTCAATGCCCACACCACTCGGATAAGATAGCCGGGCCAACAGCCGGCGCACCGCGGTCGCCTCGTCCGCCGCGCTGACTAGCGCCTCGGGGTCAGCGAGGTCGGCGGGCTGGATACCGGTGCCGGCCAGCACATCCGCCGCCGGAACACCATGCTCCTCGGCCACGTCGCAGAGCACCCGGGTGGCGTACACGGGATGCCGCATGTCCGGTGTCCACGTCGCCATCTGTCCTCTTCTCCCAAGTCTTTGTCCTATAGTCCCATTAACCGCGCGATCCGTCGCCCATACAGTGGGGTCATGGCGACGCTGACACCGAGCGCACCGGCGAAGCGGTTGAGCACCTGGACCATGACGCGGGAGGCGATCACCGTCGGCTTCGACGTCGGTGACCGGTTCATGGGCAGGCTGCGCGGCAGCGATATAGCCAGATTCCGTTGCGGCGGAAGACGCTTCGTCGCTCTTGGTCATCCTGACTATGTCGACCACGTGCTGCACCGCGCACGACTGCGCTACGTCAAGTCCCCGGAATACGAGCCGATCCGGGCGGGTGCCGGGATCAACTTACTCACCGACGAAGGCGAGTCGTGGGCCGTGCACCGTGGCGTGCTCAATCCGACGTTCGCCCGGCGCCGCCTGGCCGAACTCGTCGACCTGATGATC
Organism: Mycobacterium xenopi; assembly: GCF_009936235.1. Lineage (NCBI taxonomy): Bacteria > Bacillati > Actinomycetota > Actinomycetes > Mycobacteriales > Mycobacteriaceae > Mycobacterium > Mycobacterium xenopi. The sequence goes on from NZ_AP022314.1 coordinate 3,015,291, forward strand.
GAGCCGATCGAGGATGTCACCGCGTCCCTGACCGCAGACACCGAGTTCGACATGCACGAGACGATGGTCGAGGCCACACTGCGGGTGGTGGCGAATGCGTTGTTCAGCCAGGACTTTGGACCGTTGGTCCACCGCATGCACGACCTGGCCACCCGGGGGCTGCGCCACGCCGAGAAGCTGGAGCGGCTCGGCCTGTGGGGGCTGCTGCCTGCGCCGGTCTACGACGGGCTGATCTGGTGCACGTATTCGCGGGTGCCGTTGCCGCCGCCGCTGCGCGACATGCAGCGGATCATGCTGCAGCTCGACGACGCGGTCAACGCGATCATCGACGAACGGCTGGCCCATCCGACCGACACCAACGACCTGCTGAACGTGTTGTTGCACGCCGAAAATGGCACCTGGCCGCGCAAGCGGGTGCGTGACGAGGCGCTGACATTCATGCTCGCCGGCCACGAGACCACGGCGAATTCGATGTCGTGGTTTTGGTACCTGATGGCGCTGCACCATGCGGCGCGTGCCCGCATGCTCGACGAGATCGACACCGTGCTCGACGGCCGCCGGCCCAGCGCCGACGACCTGGCGAAGCTGCCCTGGACCACGGCGTGCATCCAAGAGGCGCAACGGTATTTCTCGGCGGTGTGGGTCCTGGCGCGCAAGGCCGTCGAGGACGACGAGATCGACGGCCACCACATCCGCGCCGGGACAACGGTGATCATCCCGATCCACTACATTCACCACGACCCGCGCTGGTGGCCGAACCCCGACGACTTCGATCCCTCCCGGTTCTTGAGCGGCGGCGGCGAGCGGCCCCGCTCGGCCTATCTGCCGTTCGGCGGCGGGCGGCGGATCTGCATCGGGCAGAGCTTCGCGCTGATGGAAATGGTGCTGATGGCGGCGATCATGAGCCAGCGGTTTACCTTTGACCTCATGCCCGGACATCCGATAGAACTCGAGGCGACGCTCACGCTGCGGCCCAAACATGGTGTACACGTCGTCGCGCGGAGACGCCCATGACCGACTACCACACCGTCGTCGTCGGCGCCGGATTCTCGGGCATCGGCGCCGCGATCAAACTCGACCAGGCGGGGCTCGGCGACTACCGGGTGATCGAAGCCGGCGACGGCGTCGGCGGCACCTGGTACTGGAACACCTATCCCGGTATCGCCGTGGATATTCCGTCGTTTTCCTACCAGTTCTCGTTCGAGCAGAGCGCGCACTGGTCGCGAACCTACGCGCCCGGCCACGAACTTCGGGCCTATGCGGAACACTGCGTCGACAAGTACGGGATCCGGCCCAAGATCCGCTTCAACACCAAAGTTCTCGCCGCGCAGTTCGACGACGACCACAACCTGTGGCGGGTGCAGACCGACCCCGGCGGCGACATCACCGCAAGGTTTTTGGTGAACGCCAGCGGTGTGCTTACCGTGCCCAAGCTGCCCGACATCGACGGCGTGGACTCGTTCGAAGGCATCACCATGCACACCGCCCGCTGGGATCACGGCCAGGACTTGACCGGCAAGCGGGTCGCGGTGATCGGCACCGGGGCCTCAGCTGTGCAGGTGATCCCCGAGATTGCCCCAATTGTTAAGCATCTCACCGTTTTTCAGCGCACACCGATCTGGTGCTTCCCCAAGTTCGACGTGCCGCTGCCGGCGCCGGCGCGCTGGGCGATGCGGTTGCCGGGCGGCAAGGCGGTGCAGCGGCTGGCCAGTCAAGCCTTCGTCGAGGCGACGTTTCCGATCCCGGCGCATTACTTCACCGTCTTCCCGCTGGCCAAACGGATGCAGGCGGCGGGCCTGGCCTATTTGCGTCAGCAGGTCCGCGACCCCGTCGTGCGCGAGAAGCTCACCCCGAGATACGCCGTCGGCTGCAAGCGGCCCGGATTCCACAACGGCTATCTGGCCACCTTCAACCGTGACAACGTGCGGCTGGTCACCGAGCCGATCGACAAGATCACGCCCACCGGCGTGGCCACCCGCGACGGCGAGAACCACGAGATCGACGTGCTGGTGCTGGCGACCGGCTTCAAGGTGATGGACGCCGACAGCGTGCCCACGTTCGCGGTGACCGGCAGCGGTGGTCGCTCGCTAAGCGCATTCTGGGACGAGCACCGGCTGCAGGCCTACGAGGGCGTCAGCATTCCCGGGTTCCCGAACCTGTTTTCGGTGTTCGGTCCCTACGGCTACGTCGGGTCGTCGTACTTCGCGCTGATCGAGACCCAGACCCACCACATCATCCGGTGCCTGAAGCGGGCCCGCCGCCGGGGCGCAACCCGGGTAGAAGTCACCCAGGAAGCCAACGACCGGTACTTCGCCGAGATGATGCGCCGCCGGCACCGCCAGGTGTTTTGGCAGGACAGCTGCCGGCGGGCCAACAGCTACTACTTCGACAAGAACGGCGACGTGCCGTTGCGACCCACCACCACGATCGAGGCCTATTGGCGCAGCCGGCGCTTCGACCTTGACGACTACCGGTTCACGTAACCGGCGCGTGTTACACAGCGCGCTTGAGGTCGTCGACCTTGTTGAGTCGCTCCCAGGGCAAGTCGATGTCGGTGCGGCCGAAGTGACCGTAGGCCGCGGTCTGCGCGTAGATGGGCCGCAGCAGATCGAGGTCGCGGATGATCGCCCCGGGCCGCAGGTCGAACACCTCGCCGATGGCCTTCTCGATCTTGAGGGGGTCGACGGTCTCGGTGCCGAACGTCTCGACGAACAGCCCGACCGGTGCGGCCTTGCCGATGGCGTAGGCGACCTGCACCTCGATCCGCTCCGCCAGCCCGGCCCCGACGACGTTCTTAGCCACCCAGCGCATCGCATACGCCGCCGAGCGGTCCACTTTGGAGGGATCCTTGCCGGAGAAGGCGCCGCCACCGTGGCGTGCCCAGCCACCGTAGGTGTCGACGATGATTTTGCGGCCGGTCAACCCCGCGTCGCCCATGGGCCCGCCGAGCACGAACTTGCCGGTGGGGTTGACCAGTAGCCGTGCCTCGGAGGCGTCCAGGGTGTCGTGGGCCAGGTCGTCGAGCACGGTGTTGAGGACCTTTTCCCGGATGTCGGGAGTCAGCATGTCCAGACCGATGTCGGGGGCGTGCTGGGTGGAGATGACGACGGTGTCCAACCGGACCGGGGTGTTGCCTTCGTAAGCGATGGTGACCTGGGTTTTACCGTCGGGGCGCAGATACGGCAGCACACCGTTCTTGCGGACCTCGGCCAGCCGGCGGGCCAGCCGGTGGGCCAGCGCGATCGGCAGCGGCATCATCTCCGGGGTGTCTTTGATCGCGTATCCGAACATCAGGCCCTGGTCACCGGCGCCCTGCGCGTCGAGCGGGTCGGCAACGCCCTCGACGCGGGCCTCGTAGGCGGTGTCGACGCCTTGCGCGATGTCGGGGGACTGCCTGCCGATGGCGATGTTCACTCCGCACGACGCTCCGTCGAAGCCCTTGTCTGAGGAGTCGTAGCCGATCTCCAGGATGCGGCTGCGCACGGTGTCGGTGATCTCAGCGAACGCCTCCTTGGCGCTGGTCGTGACCTCGCCGGCGACGTGCACCTGGCCGGTGGTGACCATGGTCTCGACGGCGACCCGTGAGCGGGGATCGTCGGCCAGCAGGGCGTCGAGCACCGAGTCGCTGATGGCGTCGCAGATCTTGTCGGGGTGTCCCTCGGTTACGGACTCGCTGGTGAACAGCCGACCCTTTTCGCTCACGCCCAGATCCTTCCGCCACAACCATCAAAATGTTAGCCAGACGAATTATATCGTCGCGCTGTCCACCCGTCCGGCGGCGCGGGCGCCGCGATCGGAGTTACCCGCTGCCGCTGCGCAGAAAGGCGGCGATGGCGTCCACGATACGACTGGCCATCAGCGTCTTGGAGCCGTGCTGCAGCGCCGACTCGGTGCCGTCGGCGGCCAGCAGCCAGCCGTCGTTGCTGTCGACCTCGAACGCCCTGCCTTCACCGACCGCGTTGACCACCAGCAAATCGCAGCCCTTGCGGCGCAGCTTATTTCGGGCATGGAACAGCACGTCGCCTTGTGCGTCGCCGGTCTCCGCGGCGAACCCGACGATAGCTCGCATGTTGGGCAGCTGCCCGTCGGCGCGGGCCCGCACCGCGCCGGCCAGCACGTCGTCGTTGCGCACGAGCCTGATGGTCGGGGGTCCCTCGACGCCCTTTTTGATCTTGGCGGTCGCGGCCTGCGCCGGACGGAAATCGGCGACCGCGGCCGCCATCACCAGCACATGGGCGTCGGGGGCATGTTTGGATACCGCGTCGCGCAGCTGCGCTGCCGAGCTGACGTGCACCACATCGACGCCGGCGGGATCGATGAGCCCGGCGGTGTGCCCGGCGATCAGGGTCACCTCGGCACCGCGTTGCGCGGCGACACGCGCCAGTGCGTAGCCCTGCTTGCCCGAGCTGCGGTTGCCGATGAAGCGCACCGGGTCGATCGGCTCGCGGGTGCCGCCGGCGGTCACCAGCATCTTGTAGCCGGACAGGTCGTAGGGCAGGGCGTCGGGCCGCTCCAGCAGCAGCTGGGCGAAGGTCGTGATCTCCTCGGCCTCGGGTAGCCGCCCGGCACCGCTGTCGGCACCGGTCAACCGCCCGGATGCCGGTTCCAGCACCACCGCGCCGCGGCGCCGCAGCGTGGCCACGTTGTCGACGGTGGCTGGGTGCAGCCACATCTCGGTGTGCATCGCCGGCGCGAACAGCACCGGACATCGGGCTGTGAGCAGTGTCGCGGTCAGCAGATCGTCGGCCCGGCCGGCCACCGCGCGAGCCAACAGGTCGGCGGTCGCGGGGGCAACCACCACCAGGTCGGCCTCTTGGCCGATGTGCACATGCGGCACCAGGGGAACGTCGTCGAAGACCCCGGTGTGTACCGGTTCGCCGGAAAGCGCCTCGAAGGTGGCCGCGCCGATGAAACGCAACGCCGATTCGGTGGGGACCACCCGGACCCGGTGGCCCGCTTCGGTGAGCTGACGGACGACCGTGCACGCCTTGTAGGCGGCGATGCCTCCCGAGACGCCGACGACGATCCGCTTGCGGTCCATGCCGCGACGCCTACTTACTCGCCTTCGGTGTGCTCGAGCAGGTCGGCGTGGATTTCGCGCAGCGCGATGGACAGCGGCTTTTCCTGGAGTCCCGGTTCCACCAGCGGCCCGACGTACTCGAGGATGCCCTCGCCGAGCTGGTTGTAGTAGTCGTTGATCTGCCGTGCCCGCTTGGCCGCGTAGATCACCAGGGCGTATTTGCTCGAAACGCGCTCCAGCAGCTCGTCGATGGGCGGATTGGTGAGGCCCAGCGGCGGGTCGTAGGTGACGGTGCCACCCAGAGTCGGATCGAACTGCTCCTTGGTGGCCGACGGCGCGTCGGGCTGCGGAGTACTCACTGAAAAATTTCTCCTGGCAAAGTAGTGCGGCTGGGAACGACTAACGGCCAGACAAGCCGATTCACCCTGGACCCGGCGTTCCCACCAGCAAGGATACCAATTGCGCGCACGCGGTCTCCAATCGATCGTTGACCACGACCTCGTCGAAGTCGCCCTGGGCTGCCAGTTCGGCGCGGGCCGTGTCGAGCCGCCGTTGGATCACCTCGGGCGTCTCGGTGCCGCGGCCGACCAGCCGGGCCTTCAAATCCTCCCAACTCGGCGGCGCCAGGAAGACGGTGACTGCCTCGGGCATCGCCTTTTTGACCGCTCGGGCGCCAGCCAGGTCGACCTCGATCAGCACCGGATGTCCGGTCGCGGCGGCATCGCGAATCGGCTGTGCCAGGGTGCCCGACCGGTGCAGCCCGCCGTGGATCTCGGCCCACTCCAGCAGCGCGCCGTCGTCGATCAGTTGCTGGAAGCGCTCCGGTGTGACGAAGTGGTAGTCGACGCCGTCGACCTCGCCTGGCCGCGGTGCCCGAGTGGTGACCGACACGCTGAAGTGCAGGTCGGGAATCCGCTCCCGCAGGCACCGGACCACCGTCGACTTTCCGACGGCAGAGGGGCCGGACAGCACGACCACGCGCCCTGCCGTCGCCGGCCGCAGGTTTGGGTCGTGCTCGCCGTCCGGTTCCCCGTCGGCGCTCATCTGTCGGGCTAGGCGGAGCCGAACTTTTCCAGCAATGCCTTGCGCTGGCGGTCGCCGAGCCCGCGTAGCCGTCGGGTCGGCGCGATCTCGAGCTCGGTCATGATCTCCTGCGCCTTGACCTTGCCCACTTTCGGCAGCGCCTCGAGCAGCGCGGAAACCTTCATCTTGCCCAAGACCTCGTCGGTCTCGGCGTCCTTGAGCACTTGCTTGAGGTTGGTGCCGCCGCGCTTGAGCCGATCCTTGAGTTCGGCTCGCGCTCGACGTGCGGCAGCAGCCTTCTCCAACGCGGCGGCGCGCTGCTCGTCGGTCAACTGGGGAAGGGCCACGATTCCTCCGTCTCATCGATCTGTGTGTATCTCAGCCGGGTACTCCAGCCAGCGGAGACGACCGTACCCACGCTGCCTGACGAAATCTAACCCGCCCCCCTGCTTGAAGCCACAAAGGCGCAGCTTGTGGCGGCGACAAAGGCGATGTTCGACCTCGGTGAAGCCGGTTCGCCCGACCCCGCCCGGCACGGTCGCATGCGTGCGCCTGGAGCCGAAAACACGGCATCTACCAGGCGTTTCGACCCCGGCGCTGGGTTGTGCAGCCCGCGGCGCGAGGCCACTTGCCGCGCCAGCAACGGCGGTCGGCAGCCAATCTTGACCCATTTCGCATGTCGCGGCGTGTCGCGCGTGTCGCGCGGCGCGTCGCACGCAAAAGACAACGCAACTACGTTGCGTAGTAGCTCGGTGCGCCCAGGGCCGGTGAGCTTACTTCGCGCTGCGCCAGGCTCGGTCGAACGGAAGCCGCCATGCGTGCGGGGCGATGAGCTGGTGAATGGCGTTTGGGCCCCACGAGCCGATGTCGTAGCTGCGCACCGGCGGTGGATCCTCGAGCAGCGGGGCGGAGACCTCCCAGAGCCGCTCGATACCTTCCGACGTGGTGTAGAGCGTGTGGTCACCGTGCATGGCATCCAGGATCAGCCGCTCGTAGCCCTCCAGCACGTCGCGGACGGCCTCGGTCTCGGCTATCGCGAACTGCAGGCTGTGCTTGTCCAGCTTCATTCCGGGTCCGGGACGTTTGCCGTAGAAGGACAGCGACACTTTGGACTCGTCGGCGAGGTCGAAGGTGAGGTGATCGGGGCCGTGCAGGCCGATGCCGCAGCCGGGCGGGAACATGCTCTTGGGTGGTTCCCGGAACGCGATCGAGATGATCCGCTGGCCCTCGGCCATGCACTTGCCGGTGCGCAGATAGAACGGCACGCCCGCCCAGCGCCAGTTGTCGATCTCGCATTTCAGCGCGACGAACGTCTCGGTGTCGGACTCCGGTGAGACGCCGGGTTCTTCGCGATATCCCCGGTATTGGCCTCGCACCACGTTGCGCGGGTCGAGCGGCAGCATGGACTCGAACACCTTGTTCTTCTCGGCACTGATCGCCCGCGAAGCCAGCGCGGTCGGTGGCTCCATCGCCACGAACGCGAGGATCTGGAACAGGTGGGTGACCACCATGTCACGGAAGGCGCCGATCGGCTCGTAGAACGCCGCTCGCCCTTCCAATGACAGCTTTTCCGGCACGTCGATCTGGATGTGGTCGATGAATGTCCGGTTCCAGATCGGCTCGAACAAACCGTTGGCGAATCGGAACGCCAGGATGTTCTGCGCAGCTTCTTTACCCAGGAAATGGTCGATCCGGAAGATCTGCGATTCGTCGAACTTCTCGTGGATCGCGGCGTTGAGCGCCACCGCGCTTTCCAGGTCGGTGCCGAATGGCTTTTCCATCACCACCCGGGCACCCTTGACGAGGCCGGCATCTTCGAGGATCTGGATCACCGGGATCACGGCTTTGGGTGGGACGCTCAGGTAGTGCAGCAGCCGTACTTCGCCCTCGAGGTGCGCGGCCTGCTCGGTGACCGCGGCCGAGAGCGCGCCGGCTCCGCTGCTCTGCGGGACGTACCGCAAGGTCTGCAGCCATTTGTCGAGATCCTCCCGGGACACCTCACGCCGCGAGAACTGCATGCATGCTTCTGCGGCGAGCTTGCGGAAACCTTCGTCGTCGAGCTCCTCCAGCGACGTTGCGACCATCCGCAGTTCGGGCGCCAGCCTGGACATCCAGAGGTGAAACAATCCGGGAAGCAACTTGCGGCGCGCCAAATCCCCTGTGGCGCCGAACAAGACGACGACGTGGGGTGCGGCAGTACTGGCCTGGCTTTTGGTTCCTGCAGTTGACCCGGTCACAACTACGATGTTCCCACTTGGTTTCGCTGTCTGCCGACCGATTTAGGCGGGCCGACACCAAGGCCGATCCGGGAGACGGCCACATTTGGCGGTTTGCGCCGCATTCGCGGCGGCTGGGACACACTGGGCGCCGTACGTAGCGCATACGATTGGCTATGCGCAAAATGCGGATCCGGGAGGCGGCCGAACTGCTGGGTGTCAGCGACGACACCGTGCGGCGGTGGATCGACCAGGGCAGCTTGTCGGTCAGCCTCGACCAGTCGGGCCGCAAGGTGATCGCCGGGGACGAGCTAGCCGAATTCTGGCGCACCAACACGCGCCCGCTGCCGCCGAACCCGTTGGGCGTGGCCAGCTCGGCGCGCAACCGGTTCGTCGGCTTGGTCACCAAGGTGATCACCGACAAGGTGATGGCGCAGGTCGAGATGCAATGCGGGCCTTTCACCGTCGTGTCCCTGATGAGCAGTGAGGCCGCGCACGAGCTGAAACTGGAGCCGGGCAGTGTGGCCGTGGCCGTCGTCAAGGCCACCAACGTCATCGTCGAAACCCCGGACGAGCTCCCCTGACGGCGTCGGCTAGCCGGCCGCGAGATAGGCGACGGCGTCTCGCATCTGTTCTGCCGCCGCGCGCAAGTCTGCGACACGGGGCCCCGCCCGCAGCACGTCGCGCGACACCGCGGGCAGAAGTTGCCCGGGCGCCGCGCCGCCCAGCCCGCCGAGCGCCCGCACCCGTCCCCCTGCGCCCCCACGCCGGGCACCAGGACCGGCCCGTTCAATGCGCTGACGTCGGGGGGATCGGCCGCGGTGGCGCCGATGACCACGCCGACGAAGCCGGGCCCGGGCAGTGACGCCCGGTTGACCGCCGCCGCCGCGTCGACAATCAGCTGGGCCACGGTGCGGCCGTTGACGTTGGCGCGCTGCACGATTGCCCCCTCCGGATTGGACGTGGCAGCCAGCACGAACACTCCGCGCGCGTGCGCGGCGGCGGCGTCCAGCAGCGGTTGCAGCGCACCGAAACCCAGATATGGCGACGCGGTGACGGCGTCGACCGCAAGCGGCGAGTCACTGATCCAGGCCTGGGCGTAGGCGGCCATCGTGGAGCCGATGTCGCCGCGCTTGGCGTCGGCCACCACTAGCACGCCGGCCTCGCGCAACGCGGCGACGCTGTGTTCCAGCACCGCGTATCCGGCCGCGCCGTACGCCTCGAAGAACGCCACTTGGGGCTTGACCACGGCGAAGCCGGCGTACGCCTCGACACAGGTGTCGCAGAACGCGGCAAGGCCCTCCGCGGTGGCGGGCAGATCCCAGGCGCGCAGCAGCTCGGGATGCGGGTCGATGCCCAGACACAACGGGCCGCGTTGCGACATAGCGTCGCGCAGCCGGGCCCCGAATCCGGGCATGCTAGTGGCCGCCGTTGCTCAGCGCGCGGTGCAGTTCCTGCAGGGGGCGCACCCCGATGTCGCCGCGGATGCCTGCCTCGATGCCCTGCACGGCCGCCGAGGCGCCCTGCACCGTTGTCACGCAGGGGATGTTCATCGCCACCGCGGCCGAGCGGATCTCGTAGCCGTCGATGCGCGGACCGGAGTTGCCGTAGGGGGTGTTGATCACCATGTCGACCTCACCGGCCCGGATCGCGTCGACCGCGGAGAGGGCGGGCCGGTCCGGGCGGGGCTTTTCGAAATGCTTGCGAACTACCTCGCAGGGGATTCCGTTGCGGCGCAACATCTCCGCGGTTCCTTCGGTGGCCAGCACCCGAAAGCCTAGGTCGGCCAGCCGCTTGACCGGGAATACCAGCGAGCGTTTGTCGCGGTTGGCCACCGACACGAACACCGTGCCCTCCGCCGGCAGCGAACCGTAGGCGGCGGTCTGGCTTTTGGCGAACGCGCTGCCGAAGTCGCGGTCGATGCCCATCACCTCGCCGGTCGACTTCATCTCCGGGCCGAGCAGCGAGTCGATGCCGGCGCCCTCGACGGTGCGGAACCGGTGGAACGGCAGCACGGCTTCCTTGACCGCGATCGGCGCGTCCGGCGCTGCGGTCGCCCCGTCACCGGTCGCTGCGAGCATGCCTTCGTTGCGCAGTTGGGACATGTTGGCGCCCAGCATGATTCGCGCGCAAGCTTTGGCCAGGGGTACCGCGGTTGCTTTCGAGACGAACGGCACGGTGCGGCTGGCGCGGGGGTTGGCCTCCAGCACGTAGAGCACATCGTCTTTGAGTGCGAATTGCACATTGAGCAGGCCCACCACGCCGATGCCGTGGGCGATGGCCTCGGTCGCGTTGCGCACCTTCTCGATGTCGGTGCGGCCCAATGTCACCGGGGGCAGCGCGCACGCGGAGTCGCCGGAGTGGATCCCGGCCTCCTCGATGTGCTCCATGATGCCGCCGATGTAGACCTCGCTGCCGTCGCATAAGGCGTCGACATCGATCTCGATGGCGTCCTCGAGGAAACGGTCCACCAGCACCGGGTGCTCGGGGGAAAGCTCGGTGGCGCGGGTGATGTAGCCCTCCAGCGTTTCCTCGTCGTAGACGATCTCCATGCCGCGGCCGCCCAGCACATAGGACGGGCGCACCAGCACCGGATAGCCGATCTCGGCGGCGATGCGGCGAGCCTGGTCGAACGTTGTCGCGGTGCCGTATCGTGGGGCCGGCAGCCCCGCCGTCGCGAGCACGTCACCGAACGCGCCGCGGTCCTCGGCCAGATTGATCGCCTCCGGCGGGGTTCCGACGATCGGAACGCCCGCGTCGGCCAGCCGTTGCGCCAGTCCGAGCGGCGTCTGGCCCCCTAATTGCACGATGACGCCCACCACACCGGGTCCGTCCTGGGCCGACTGGTTTTCAGCGTGGAAGACTTCTAGGACGTCTTCGAAGGTCAGCGGCTCGAAGTACAGCCGGTCGGCGGTGTCGTAGTCGGTGGACACCGTCTCCGGGTTGCAGTTGACCATCACGGTTTCAAACCCGGCCTGGCTCAACGTCGTTGCCGCGTGCACGCAGCTGTAGTCGAATTCGATGCCCTGACCGATCCGGTTAGGCCCGGAACCGAGGATGAGCACTTTGGGTTTTTCGGTTTGCGGGGCCACTTCGGTTTCGGCGGCGGGGTCGAGCTCGTAGCTGCTGTAGTGGTACGGCGTCTTGGCTTCGAACTCCGCGGCGCAGGTGTCGACGGTCTTGTACACCGGGTGGATGCCGAGCCGGCTGCGCAGCGAGCGCACGCCGTTTTCGCCGGCCAGTTCCGGTCGCAGCGCCGCGATCTGGCGGTCGGAAAGCCCGCTGTGTTTGCAGCGGCGCAGCAGGCCGGCGTCGAGGACGGCGGCGTCGACCAGCTCCGAGCGCAACTCGACCAGTTGCGCGATCTGGGCGACGAACCACGGGTCGACGCCGCTGGCCTGGGACACCTGCTCGATTGTGGCACCCAGTCGCAGTGCCAATTCGATGTCGTAGAGCCGGTTTTCCGACGGGCTGGCCAGCCGCCGCAGGGTTTCGTCAGCGCTGCCCGGCGGATCTGGCGTCGTCCAGAACCCGGCCCGACTGGTCTCCAGCGATCGCATGACCTTGCCGAGGGCTTCGATGAAGTTGCGGCCCAACGACATCGCTTCGCCGACCGATTTCATGGTGGTGGTCAGTGCGGGGTCGGCGCCCGGGAACTTCTCGAACGCGAACCGCGGCGCCTTGACCACGACGTAGTCCAGGGTGGGCTCGAAGCAGGCCGGGGTCTGCTTGGTGATGTCGTTGAGGATCTCGTCGAGGGTGTAGCCGATGGCGAGCTTGGCGGCGATCTTGGCGATCGGGAACCCGGTGGCCTTCGACGCCAACGCGCTCGAGCGCGACACCCGCGGGTTCATCTCGACGACGATCAGCCGGCCGTCACGAGGGTTGACCGCGAACTGGATGTTGCAGCCGCCGGTATCGACCCCGACCTCGCGCAGGATCGCGATCGCCAGGTCGCGCATCCGCTGGTATTCGCGGTCGGTCAGTGTCATCGCCGGGGCCACCGTCACGGAATCGCCGGTGTGCACGCCCATCGGGTCGACGTTTTCGATCGAGCACACTACGACCACGTTGTCGTGGCCGTCGCGCATCAGCTCGAGCTCGAATTCCTTCCACCCGTAGATGGATTCCTCGATCAGCACGTTGGCGCTGGGCGAGGCGGCCAGCCCGGCGCCGGCCATCCGCTCGACTTCTTCGGCGCTGTGCGCCATGCCCGAGCCCAGGCCGCCCATGGTGAACGACGGGCGCACCACCACGGGCAGGCCGAGCTCGGCGACCGTTTCGCGAACCTCGGCAAGAGTGAAACACACCCGGCTGCGGGCGGATTCGCCACCGACCTTGGCGACGATGTCTTTGAACCGCTGCCGGTCCTCGCCGCGCTGGATGGCGTCGAAGTCGGCGCCGATCAACTCCACACCGTAGCGTTCCAGCACCCCGTTCTCATAAAGGGCGACCGCGGTGTTCAGCGCGGTCTGCCCGCCCAAAGTGGCCAGCAGCGCGTCGATCTTGTTGCCACGCTGGGCTTGTTGGGCGATAACGCGTTCCACGAAGGCCGCGGTGATCGGTTCGACATAGGTGTAGTCGGCGAACTCCGGGTCGGTCATGATCGTGGCCGGGTTGGAGTTGACCAGGCTGACCTGCAAGCCCTCGGCTTTGAGTACACGGCAGGCCTGGGTGCCCGAGTAGTCGAACTCGCAAGCCTGCCCGATGACGATCGGCCCGGAGCCGATCACCAGCACGTGGCGCAGGTCGGTGCGGCGCGGCACTAGTGCCCCTCTCCTGCCATCAGGTCGACGAACTGGTCGAACAGGTATTCCGCGTCGTGCGGACCGGCTGCCGCCTCCGGGTGGTACTGCACCGAAAACGCGCGCCCGCTGGCCAGTTTGACGCCTTCGACGACGCCGTCGTTGGCGCAGGTGTGACTGACGATCGCCGGTCCGAACGGGGTGTCGAATCGCTGACCCGCTTCGCCTTGCACCGCGAAGCCGTGGTTTTGCGCCGTGATCGCGATCCGCCCGGTGGCGTGGTCGATCACCGGCACGTTGATACCGCGGTGGCCGAACACCATCTTGTAGGTGGACAGACCCAGTGCGCGGCCCAGGATCTGGTTGCCGAAACAGATGCCGAACAAGGGGATTCCGGCGTCCAGCACCTGCCGGGTGACGGCGACGACGTGGTCGGCCGTGGCCGGATCGCCGGGGCCGTTGGACAAGAACACGCCGTGCGGCTTGATCTCGGCGATCTGCTCGAAGGTCGCCGACGACGGCAGCACATGGCTGCGGATGCCGCGCCGGGCGAAGTTCCGCGGCGTGTTGGTTTTGATGCCGAGATCGAGTGCGGCGACGGTAAACCGATGCGGCCCTTGGGGTTCGACGACATAGGTATCGGCGGTGCTGACCTGGCCGGCCAGGTCGGCGCCGAGCATCGGGGGCTGGGCGCGCACCCGCTCGATCAACTCGTCCGGCTCGGCCAGGGCGGCGCCGGAGAAGATTCCGGCTTTCATCGACCCGAAGTTGCGGATGTGACGCACCACGGCGCGGGTGTCGATGCCGGCCACGCCGACGATGCGCTGGCGGACCAGTTCGTCCTCCAGCGTGGTCGTGGCCCGCCAGTTCGACACCCGCGGTGACGGATCCCGCACCGCGTAGCCGGCCACCCAGATCCGATCACCGCGGCTTTCGGAGTCTTCGGTGTTCCACCCGGTGTTGCCGATCTGCGGCGCGGTGGCCACCACGATCTGGCGGTGATAGCTGGGGTCGGTCAGGGTTTCCTGGTAGCCGGACATTCCGGTGGAAAACACCGCCTCGCCGAGGGTTTGGCCGATCGCGCCGAACGGTGTCCCGGTGAAGATCCGGCCGTCCTCGAGAACCAGCACGGCACGCAGCGTTGCGGGGTTCATGCCGGGCACTTTCCGTCGCGAGCGGTGACCTTGCCGCGCAGCAGCGTCGCGGTCACCGTCGCCGGCAACGTCATCGATTCGTAGGGGGTGTTGGCCGACCGGCTGGCCAGTGCGGAGCCGGTGACGGTCCAGGTGGCGTCGGGGTCGACGACGGCGAGGTTGGCCGCTCGCCCACCTCCAGCGGGCGGCCGTGATCGGGCAACCCGGCAATGCGTGCCGGGTTTTCGCTCATCACCCGGGCGACGTCACGCCAGCCCAGCAGGCCCGGCTCCACCATGGTGGCTACCACCACCGACAGCGCGGTCTGCAGCCCGAGCATGCCCGGGCGCGCGGCGGCGAATTCGACACACTTCTCGTGTTCGGCGTGCGGCGCGTGATCGGTGGCCACACAGTCGATTACCCCGTCGGCCAGAGCCTGCCGCAACGCCGCCGCATCGGCCGACTCACGCAGCGGCGGGTTCACGCGGTACACGCCGTCGTAGGTTGCGAGCCTGGAATCGTCGAGCATCAGGTGATGCGGGGTGACTTCGGCGGTGATCGAAATACCTTGCGCCTTAGCCCAGTTGAGAATCTCGACGGTGCCGGCGGTGGAGGCGTGGCAGATATGCACCCGGGCGCCGGCGTCGCGGGCCAGCAGCGCGTCACGGGCGACGATCGACTCCTCGGCCGCCCGCGGCCACCCGGCAAGGCCAAGCCGCGCGGCGTTGGGCCCCTCGTGGGCGACCGAGCCCACGGTGAGCCGCGGTTCCTCGGCGTGCTGAGCGATGAGCACACCCAGACCGGTGGCGTACTCCAGGGCACGGCGCATCACCAACGGATCGGCCACGCAGTTGCCGTCGTCGGAGAACATCCGCACCTGAGCGGCGCCGGCGGCCATCATGCCCATCTCGGTGAGCTCTTTGCCGGCCAGTCCCATTGTGACCGCGCCGACCGGGTGAACGTCGACCAAACCCACCTGCTGGCCGCGCTGCCAGACGTGGTCGGTGACCACTGGGCTGTCGGCCACGGGGTTGGTGTTGGCCATCGCGAACACCGCGGTGTATCCGCCCAAAGCAGCGGCGGCCGAGCCTGTTTCGATGTCTTCGGCGTATTCGCGGCCCGGTTCACGCAGGTGGGTGTGCAGGTCGACAAAACCCGGCAGCAGTATCTGCCCGGTGGCGTCGATCACGTCGGCGTCTTCTGGAATCTGTAGTCGCGCACCGATGTCGGCGATCTGCCCGTCGTCGACGAGCACGTCGACGCGCTTGCCCTCGCCGTAGCGGCGCACACCGCGGATCACGACGCTCACGCTGCAGCCTCCTGTGCTCCGACCAGGACGTGGAACAGCACCGCCATCCGCACGTGCACCCCATTGGAAACCTGTTGCAGCACAGCGGATTGCGACGAGTCGGCCACCGAGGACTCGATCTCCATGCCGCGCAGCATCGGGCCGGGGTGCAGCACCACCGCGTGGCCGGGAAGCAGCGCCTGACGCCGGTCGGATAGCCCGTAGAGCACCGAATACTCGCGGGCAGAAGGGAAGAAGCCGCCGTGCATCCGCTCGGCCTGCACCCGCAGCATCAATACCGCGTCGGCCGCGGGCAGTTCGGCGTCGAGGTCGTAGGACACGGTGACCGGCCACTCGGCCACCCCCACCGGCAGCAGCGTCGGCGGTGCCACCAGCACTACGTCGGCGCCCAGCGTGGCCAGCAGATGGGTGTTGGAGCGGGCGACCCTGCTGTGCAGGATGTCGCCGACGATCACGATGCGCCGCCCGTCGATGCCGCCGAGGCGCTGCCGGATGGTCAGCGCGTCCAGCAGCGCCTGTGTCGGGTGCTCGTGGGTCCCGTCGCCGGCGTTGATCACCGAGGGCCCACCCTGTTCGGTGGCGGTCCAGTCGGCCAGCCGATGCGCCGCACCGGAGGCGGGGTGGCGGATCACCAGCGCGTCGGCGCCGGCGGCGCGCAGGGTCAGCGCGGTGTCGCGCAGCGATTCGCCCTTGCCCACCGACGATCCCGTCGCGCTGACGTTGATCACGTCGGCGCTCATCAGCTTGCCGGCCACTTCGAACGACACCCGGGTGCGGGTGGAGTTCTCGTAGAACATCGTGATGATGGTGCGCCCGCGCAGCGTCGGCAGCTTCTTGACCTCACGGCCCACCAGGGCCTGGGCGAACCGGTCGGCGTCGTCGAGGATCGCGGTGGCGTCATCACGGCTCAGATCACCGGCGGCCAGCAAGTGTCGCGTCATCGCGAGATCACCACCTGATCGCGGCCGTCGTGTTCGGCCAGCAGCACGTGCACGCTTTCGCTGCGGGAGGTGGGCACGTTCTTGCCCACGTAGTCGGCCCGCAGCGGCAGTTCGCGGTGCCCGCGGTCGACCAGCACCGCCAGCTGCACGGCCCGCGGCCGGCCGATATCGCGCAGCGCGTCGAGTGCGGAGCGCACCGAGCGCCCCGAGTACAGCACGTCGTCGACGAGGATCACCAGCGCGTCGTCGATGCCGCCGGGCGGGATGGAGGTGGCCTCCAGGGGCCGCGGCGGCTTTTGCATCAGGTCGTCGCGGTACAAGGTGATGTCGAGCGCGCCGTGATCGACGTTGACACCGGAGAACTCGCCGATGTTGCGGGCCAACCGCTCGGCCAGGATCACGCCGCGGGTGGGGATGCCCAGCAGCACCACGCGCGGGGCCTCGGGCGCGTCGAGCGCGGTCTTTTCGATGATCTGGTGAGCGATGCGGGAAATGGTGCGTCCCACGTCGGCCGCCGACATCAATTCTCGGGGCTCGCTGCCTACGCCGGTCTTGCCCGCGGCACCCATGGGAAACTTGACCTCCTTCTCCGCCTCGCCGGACGGATCGTTAAAGGATGTCGACTGCCCGGCAGCGTAGCACTTGGCGGCTCAGGTCCGTCGATGCAGGCCGGCGCGTGGCGATGCGGTGCGAACTATGCGCGCGCCACTTGTCGGTGGCGTGATCTAGCATCGCACCTATGTTCGAGGATTTCGCCGCGGTCGACCCTACCGCTGACGAATCAGCGCTGGTCGAGCGCATCGCCGCGCTGGAGCGGCTGAAATCGGCCGCGGCTGCGGGTCAGGCACGAGCGGCGGCGGCGCTCGATGCGTTGCGTCGCTCCAATGAGGCCGATGCCGGGGTGCCGGCGGCCGAGCGTGGCCGCGGGGTGGCCAGTGAGATCGCACTTGCGCGACGGGATTCGCCGGCCCGGGGTGGCCGGCACCTCGGATTGGCGAAGGCATTGGTTCACGAGATGCCGCACACGCTGGCCGCGCTGGAGGCCGGCCAATTGTCGGAATGGCGGGCCACGCTGATCGTTCGGGAATCGGCCTGTTTGGACGTCGAGGACCGCCGCGCACTGGATGCGGAGCTGTGTGCCGACATGTCGGCATTGGACGGCATGGGCGATGCGCGGATCGCCGCCGCCGCAAAGGACATCGCCTACCGGCTCAACGCGCAGGCGGTGGTCGACCGGGCCGCAAAGGCCGCGTCCGAGCGCACGGTGACGATTCGCCCCGCCCCGGACACCATGACCTGGGTGACGGCGTTGTTGCCGGTCGCGCAGGGCGTCTCGGTGTATGCGGCGCTCAAGCGGGCCGCCGACACCACCTTCGATGACCGCACGCGAGGGCAGGTGATGGCCGACACGTTGGTCGAACGCGTCACCGGACGTGCTGCCGACGTCGCCGAACCGGTCGCGGTCAACCTGGTCATCTCTGATGAGACCCTGCTGGGCGGCGCCGACGCCGCGGCGCGGATCGACGGGTATGGCCCGATCCCGGCGAGCGTGGCGTGCAACATGGTTGGCGCCGCGGTTACCGATGCCCGGTCGCGGGCAACGCTGCGCCGGCTCTACCGGCATCCGCGCTCCGGGGCCTTAGTGGCGATGGAGTCGCGGGCGCGCCGCTTCCCCAACGGCCTTGCCGCCTTTATTTCCCTGCGTGACCAGCGCTGTCGCACCCCTTACTGTGATGCCCCGATCCGACACCGCGACCACGCGCTGCCGCACCGCCGCGGCGGACCGACCGACGTCACCAACGGGCTCGGTTCGTGTGAGCGCTGCAATTACGTCAAGGAATCGCCTGGCTGGCGGGTCACCGCGAGCCTGGATGAAACCGGTCGGCACACAGCACAATTCACCACACCGACGGGGATGCATTACCACTCGACGGCACCACCGCAACCCGGGCCCCTGATGGTCACGGTCAGTGAGGTCGAGACCCGAATAGCGGTGTCCCTCGCCGACCTGCACGCCGCCTAACGGACCGATGGCGAACGCTAGGCTACCGACAATGACCAGCTTTTTGCGCTCATGAAGCTCGACGGCAATCAGCAATCCATCCGGGAGGCCTGCGACGCCGGTCTGCTCGCCGGCGCGGTGACGGTCGTCTGGCGACATGGAAAAATATTGCAAGTCAACGAAATCGGCTATCGTGACGTCGATGCCGGATTACCGATGCAGCGCGACACCATATTTCGTGTCGCATCGATGACCAAGCCGGTGACCGTCGCCGCTGCGATGAGCCTGGTCGACGAGGGCAAGCTCGCGCTGCGCGACCCGATCACGCGCTGGCTACCGGAATTCGCCGACATGCGCGTGCTCGACGACCCCGACGGCCCGCTGGAGCGCACCCATCGTGCGCAGCGGGCGATCCTGGTCGAAGATCTGCTCACCCATACCAGTGGTCTGGCGTACGGATTTTCGGTCACCGGCCCGATCTCGCGCGCCTATGTACGGCTGCCGTTCGGGCAGGGCCCCGACGCCTGGCTGGCCGCGCTGGCCGAGCTGCCGCTGGTGCACCAGCCGGGTGAGCGGCTCACCTACGGCCATGGCATCGACGTGGTCGGCGTGCTGGTGTCGCGGATCGAGGGCAAACCATTTCACCAGGTCCTTGACGAGCGAATCCTGCAGCCGCTGGGCATGTGCGACACCGGGTTTTTCGTCCCAGCCGAGAAGCGCTCCCGAGCGGCAACCATGTACCGGCTGGATGACGACGACCGGCTGCGACACGACGTGATGGGCCCGCCGCAGCTGGCGCCGCCGGCGTTTCCCAACGCCGGCGGCGGGCTGTGGTCGACCGCCGACGACTACTTGCGTTTCGCGCAGATGCTGTTGCGCGACGGGACACTGGACGGGGTGCGGGTGCTGTCGGCCGAATCAGCGCGGGCGATGCGCACCGATCGGCTCACCGCCCAGCAGAAGCAGCATCCCTTTCTGGGCTCGCCGTTTTGGATTGGCCGCGGGTTCGGGTTGAACCTGTCAGTGGTGACCGATCCGGCGAAATCCGCGCCGCTGTTCGGGCCGGGCGGGCTGGGTACGTTCAGTTGGCCCGGCGCTTACGGGACGTGGTGGCAGGCTGATCCGTCCGCGGACCTCATTGTGCTGTACTTGGTTCAGAATCTCCCGACGTTGTCGTCGGACGCTGCGGCTGCTGTTGCCGGCAACACGTCGCGCGCCAAATTGCAAGCGGTACAACCGAAGTTCGTGCGTCGCACCTATCGCGCGCTGGGGTTGTAGGATTTCGCTCGAACGAGTGTGCGGCCTCGCTAGTGCCGCAGCATCACGTCGAGAAATCGCTCGCGGCGCCCGGCGGCCCGCGGGTTCGGTCGCGAACCGGACAGATGCAAAAAGCCGATGCCCGCGGCGAAAGTGGCGTTGGCGCGCATGTCCGCCTCGTCCGGGTCGAAACCGTCGTCGATGAAGGCCTGCCGCACGGCGGCAACCACCCGCTCGTCGGATTCGCGTACTGCGGCCGCGACCGCGGGCTCGGAGCGCGCCCATTCACGCATCGCGCGCTCGAGCATCCAATGCCGCGGGCCGACCATCGCGGTCATCATCCGCGACAGCCGTTGCCGCGGCGGGTCGTCGGCGACCGAGTCGAAAAATCCGCGATCCTCGTCGCGAACCGTGGCCCAGGTGTCGATCAGCGCCCGACGGTAGGCCTTCATGTCGCTGAAATGCCAGTAGAAGCTGCCCTTGGTCACGCCGAGACGGCGGCACAGCCGGTCGATGGTCAGCGCCTTGACGCCCTCCTCCGCGAGGATCCGGAACCCGGTCTGGACCCAGTCATCCACTGTCAGGCGGTGATTGGCCGAGCCGCCCGAAGTCGTCACGGTAGGCAAGCCTAGTGATTCGGGTGGACACAGATTGCCGTAATTGGACACATATCTCATAGATTGGCGGCGTCTCGCGGTGTGTCGCGGCGTGGTCAAGCCGTGGCGCCCGTTGCGCGGGCCAGTGAGCAAGCGCGCGGCGGGCGTAAGCGCGCACGTCGGCATCGCGGTCTTTGACCGCGATGCCCAGCGCATCCCTGGCGGCGGGCTATTCGACCTGCGGCTGGGGCGGTCCGTCGGGATGGCGCAACGGCCGGTAAATCAGCTCGTGCACATTGCGCAACTGCTCCTCGGGAAGACGTTGCGGCGCAGCAATATCGGGCAATGCCGACGCCGCATCCGCACCGGCCAGATCGCCGAAGACAAAATGCGCCGATCATGTAGTTGTGCGGCAAGCCCGCGAGATCGCCGGCGGCGTAGAGCCCGGGCACGGTAGTGCGGGCATGTTCGTCGATCCGCTGGCCGACGCCGTCGCCGAGGCGGCACACGGCATCGGACCCCGCAGCGTGTGACAGCGAGCACGCATACGTCAAGGTGGTGGGGTGACACGCGAAGCTTTTGGCGCCGAGTTTGACGGTGCCGACGGATTCCTGGACACCGCTACCTATGGTGTGCCGCCCCGGTTTGTCGCCGAGGCACTGCGCGACGGTGTGCGCTCGTGGCAGCACGGCAGCCTCGAGGTGAGCACGTTCGTCGAGCTCATGGCCACCAGCCGAGCCGCGTATGCCTCGCTGACCGGGACGGACCCGCGGCGGGTAGCCATCGGCAACAGCACCTCGTCGCTGATCGGCCTGGTCGCCGCGTCCATCCCGGACGGCACCCGGGTGGCGACCGTGCCTGGCGAGTACACCAGCGTCACCTTTCCGTTCGCGGCTCAGGCGGCTCGCGGTGTGAGCGTCACCGAATTGCCGCACGGCCAGCTCGAGAGCAGCGCCGCCGACTTCGACGTGGTCGCCGTCAGCCTCGTGCAGTCGGCCGACGGCGCGCTGCTCGACGTCGAGTCGCTGCGCCGCAGCGTCGCCGGGTCCGACACGATCACGGTGATCGATGCGGTACAGGCGTTGGGGTGGATGGACGTCGAGCTGTCATGGGCCGACGTCGCGGTCGGAGCCAGCTACAAGTGGCTGCTGGGGCCGCGGGGCGTGGCCTGGATGTCGTTGAGCGACCGGATGTTCGAAAAGCTGATACCGCACATGGCGAATCCGTTTGCGGCAGAAGACATGTGGTCCTCGCTGTACGGTTTGCCGATGCGACTGGCCGGTGATGCCCGGCGATTCGACTCGTGGCCGGCATGGTTCAGCTTGCTCGGCGCGGGACTGTCCCTGGCGTGGCTGGCGGCACTGGATCGCAACGCTGTGCAGGCGCACACGGTGGGGCTCGCGAATCGGCTGCGGGCCGAATTGGAGCTCGCGCCAATGGATTCCGCGATCGTCTCAATCCCCATCGCCAAGTCGGCTGATGCGTTGCAAAAGGCCGGGATCCGCGCAGCCGTACGCGCGGGGGCGGTGCGTGTCGGGTTTCACCTCTACAACACCGAAGCCGATCTCGACCGTCTCCTGGACGCGCTATAAGAGGCCTGGACGTTGCGCTACGGCCCGGCGGGGCATCGACATCACTTGTCGGAGTCGTCCCCGGGCCCTGACCTGCTGCGGGTGATCTCCATCCACCGTCGCACCGGCGAGTCCCAGCGCCGCGACGGCAAGTCGGTGACGTCGCTGAGCGAGCGCACCACGGCCTGGGTCAGACCCATGATCGCGGCCATCACCGGAAGCAGCGGCTGGAACGGTTTGGCCGCCGAGCGCACGGTGCTGATGCGATGCGCTACGAGGTAGCGCTCGATGCAGTGATACAGCCAGGCGCCGACGCCCAGCGCGTAGATCGCCAATGCGCCGGCGACGACGGCCAGCCCGTAGGCGGCGCACGCCACGGCACCCAGCACGACCGTGGCCGCCAGCACGGCGGCGATTGCGACCCGCAGTTCCAGCCGGGTCATGGCTCGCGCCTTCCGCGGACGGCTTGGGCGGCCGCGCGGATTTGCGGTGTCACCAACATGATCTGGCCCAGCACCCCATTGACGAAGCCGGGCGACTCGTCGGTGGACAGCTCCTTGGCCAGCTGAACCGCCTCGTCGACGGCGACCGGCTCCGGCACGTCGTCGGCGTGCAGCAGTTCCCACACCGCAACCCGCAGAATGGCACGGTCCACCGCGGGCAACCGGTCCAGTGTCCAGCCCTGCAGATGCGAAGCGATCAGCTCGTCGATGTGCGCGGCGTGCTCGGTGACGCCGCGGGCCACCGCCGTCGTGTAAGGGTGCACGGGTGCCACCTCGGGGTTGGTTTCGGCCAGCGCCGCGCGGGCCTCGGCCATCTCGGCGGGGCTACGCCCGCGGGCCTCGGCTTCGAACAGCAAGTCGACCGCGCGCTTGCGGGCCTGGTGCCGGCCCTTCACCGGCTTACCGCCAGGCATGGTCAGGCGCGGCCGAGGTAGCTGCCGTCGCGGGAGTCCACCTTCAGCTTGTCGCCGGTGTTGATGAACAACGGGACCTGGATCTGCGCGCCGGTCTCCAATGTTGCGGGCTTGGTACCGGCGCTGGAGCGGTCACCCTGCAGCCCCGGCTCGGTGTGGGTGACCTCCAGTTCGACGGTCACCGGCAGCTCAATGTACAGCGGGGTCCCGTTGTGGAAGGCCACCTGCACCGGCATCCCTTCCAGCAGGAACTTGGCGGCGTCGCCGACCAGCGACTCCGGCAGGTGGTGCTGCTCGTAGTCCTCGCTGTCCATGAACACAAAGTCGGAGCCGTCGCGATACAGGTAGGTGGTGTCGCGGCGGTCCACGGTGGCGGTTTCCACTTTCACGCCGGCGTTGTAGGTCTTGTCGACGACCTTGCCGGACACTACGTTCTTCAGCTTGGTCCGCACGAACGCCGGGCCCTTACCGGGTTTGACGTGCTGGAACTCGACGATCTGCCACAGCTGGCCGTCGATCACCAGCACCAGTCCATTTTTGAAGTCGGCCGTCGTTGCCACGGTGGGTGACTCTCCTACAGGATCGCCAGTTCCTTCGGGAACCGGGTGAGCAATTCCGGTGTGTGCCCAGATGTTTCGTCAGCCACAACCAGGGTGTCCTCGATGCGGACGCCGCCGCGGTCGGGTAGATAGACACCGGGCTCCACGGTCACCACGGAACCCGCCAGTAGTGTACCGACGGCCGTCGCGTTGATCCCCGGCGCTTCGTGGATCTGCAGGCCTACCCCGTGCCCCAGGCCGTGGCCGAAACGCTCCCCGTGGCGGCGTCGGTGATCACTTGGCGGGCCGCGGCATCCACATCATGCAGGTTCGCGCCCGCCCGCAGCGCCTCGCGCCCGGCTCGTTGTGCGGTGGCGACCAGTTCATAGATCTCCCGTTGCCAGTCTGCGGCCCGGCCGAGAACGAACGTGCGGGTCATGTCCGAGTGGTAGCCGGCGACCAGCGCGCCGAAGTCGATCTTGACGAAGTCGCCGGTGGCCAGCACCGCGTCGGTGGGCCGGTGGTGCGGGATCGCCGAATTCGCCCCGGCCGCCACGATCGTGTCGAACGACACGCCGTCGGCGCCGTGGTCGAGCATCAACGCCTCGAGCTCGCGGCTCACCTCCCGCTCGGTGCGGCCGGGCCGCAGACCGCCGCGCTCGATCAAGTCGGTCAACGCCGCGTCGGCCGCCTCGCAGGCCAGCCGCAGCAGCGCCACCTCGCCGGCGTCTTTGACCTCGCGCAGCGCCTCCACCATGCCCGAGGCGCGCACCAGCTCGGTCTTACCAGCTTCCGCGGTCAGCGCGTCGAACCCGTCGACGGTGACCACGTGGCTTTCGAAACCCAGCCGCCGGACATCGCCGGCCGCGGCCCGCGCGACCAGATGCCGTCCGCATGCCCGCTCGATCGCGATCTCGAGGTCGGGGGCCTGCTGCGCGGCCTGCGTGCGGTAGCGCCCGTCGGTGGCCAGCACTGGGGTCCGCTCGTCGGCGAACACCAGCAGCGCGGCGTTAGAACCGGTGAATCCGGAGAGGTAGCGCACGTTGACCAGGTCGCTGACCAGCAGCGCATCCAGCCCGGCGGCACGAATCCGCGCGCTGAGATTTTCTCTACGCTGGGAATGTGTCACAACCGCTGACGCTACTCGCTACGCTGTGGCCCCATGACTAACTGGAGGCTGCGCGGACTGGTGTTCGCTGCTGCGATGGTCGTCGTCCGGTTGTTCCAGGGGGCGCTGATCAATGCGTTTCCCACCCGCGCGGCGTTGATCAGCATCGTGTTGGTGCTCCTCTTCGCTGTCGCCGTCATCGCCTGGGGGCTGATCGACGGGCGTGCCGATGCCGCAGCGCAGCCCGACCCGGACCGCCGCCAGGATCTAGCGATGACGTGGCTGCTGGCCGGGCTGGTGGCCGGGATTCTCGGTGGCGCGGTGGCGTGGCTGATTTCCCTGGTCTACACCGGCCTCTACACCGGCGGGCTGATCAACGAGGTGTCGACGTTCGCCGCCTTCACCGCGCTGCTGGTGTTCCTGCCCGGAATGGGCGGGGTGACCCTGGGCCGCTGGCTGATCGACCGCCACGCTCCCCCGCCGCCCAAGCATGGGCACCGCGAGGAGGACACCGACGTGTTCGCCGCCGTCCATGAGGACGAGGCACCGACCGACGGCATGGCCGCAGTTAGAGCAGGGGAACAACCCACCCAGCCGACGTCGACCTCACCTGACACGGAGCAGACCGAGCGCGCCCCCGGGGCCGGAGAAGATCAGCGGTAAACGCCGGCCAGGTAGCGCAGGGCGAGCAGATAGCCTTGCACGCCGAGCCCGACGATCACCCCGGTGGCGACCGGGCTCAGGTAGGAGTGGTGCCGAAAGTCCTCGCGCGCATACACATTGGAGATGTGCACCTCGATGAGCGGTGCGGTCAATTCGGCGCAGGCGTCGCGCAACGCCACCGAGGTGTGAGTCAGCCCCCCGGCGTTGAGGATGACCGGCTCCATTTTGTCGGCGGCCTGATGAATCCACTCCAGCAACTGTGCTTCGCTATCACTTTGCCGCACAACAACTTTCAGCCCTAACTCGGCAGCCTCCCGCTCGATCAGCGCGCTGAGCTCGTCGTGAGTGGTGGCGCCGTATACGTCGGGTTCGCGTTGCCCGAGCCGGCCCAGGTTGGGGCCATTGATCACGTTGACGGTCGTCACGGTCTGCCGACCTCGGCGTAGGCGGCGGCCAGCAGCGAAGGATCCGGTCCCTCAAGCCGGCCGGGCTTGGCCAGCCCGTCGAGCACCACGAAGCGCAGCACCCCGGCCCTGGTTTTCTTGTCGGCGGCCATGATCTGCAGCAGCTCCGGCAACGCGTCGGCGTCGTAGCTGACCGGTAACCCCAGCGACGTCAAGACGCTGCGATGCCGGTCGGCGGTGGCGTCGTCGAGGCGCCCCGCCAGCCGCCCCAGTTCGGCGGCGAACACCAAACCGACCGATACCGCGGCCCCGTGTCGCCACTGGTAGTTTTCGCGGCGCTCGATTGCGTGCCCGAGGGTGTGGCCGTAGTTGAGGATCTCGCGCAGCTGCGACTCCTTCTCGTCGGCGGCGACGACTTTAGCTTTGACGGTCACCGCACGCCGGATCAGCTCCGGTAGCACCTCGCCGGACGGGTCGGTCGCGGCCCGCGGGTCGGCTTCGATGAGGTCCAGGATGACCGGGTCGGCGATGAACCCGGCCTTGACCACTTCGGCCATACCGGCGACAAGTTCGTTGCGCGGCAACGTTTCCAGTGTTGCCAAGTCGGCCAGCACGGCGATCGGCTGGTGGAACGCGCCGACCAGGTTCTTTCCCGCGTCGGTGTTGATGCCGGTCTTGCCGCCGATGGCGGCGTCGACCATGCCCAGCAGCGTGGTGGGCACGTGCACAATCGACACCCCGCGCAGCCAGGTCGCAGCGGCGAAGCCGGCGACGTCGGTGGCGGCCCCGCCGCCCAGGCTGACCAGCGCATCCTTGCGACCGATCCCGATGCGGCCCAACACTTCCCAGATGAATCCGACCACAGGCAAATCTTTGCCGGCTTCGGCGTCGGGAATTTCGATACGGTGAGCGTCGACGCCTTTGTCCGCCAAGCTTTTTCGGATCGATTCGGCGCTCTGGGCAAGCACCGGCTGATGCAGGATCGCGACCCGGTGCCGCTCTGCCAGCAGATCGACGAGCTCGCCGAGCAGGCCGGTGCCGATCACCACCGGGTAGGGCGGGTCGACGGCCACCTGCACGGTGACCGGAGGGATGTGTGTCATTTGTCCGCCTCGGCCCGGCGAGCGGCGGCCAGCGCCACCGTGGCGGGGCTGGGTCGCTGCGTGGTCGGCGGATTCGGCGGATTTTGCAGCCGCGACATGATGTGGCGCACCACCGCCCCGGGATTGCGGCGGTTGGTGTTGACCCGCATCGTCGCGACCCGCCGGTACAGCGGAACCCGCTGTGCCATCAGGGCGCGGAACTTCTCGGCGCGGTCGGGCCCGGCCAACAACGGACGCACGGTGTTTCCGCCGGTGCGGCGGATGCCTTCGGCGGCGCTGATTTCCAGGAAGATCACGGTATGACCGGCCAGCGCCGCGCGCACCCCGGGGCTGGTCACCGCACCGCCGCCCAGCGCGACGACGCCGTCGTGCTCGGCCAGCGCCGTGCGCACCACCTGCTCTTCGATGCGGCGGAACTCTTTTTCACCGTCGGCGGCGAAAATGTCGGCGACCTTGCGCCCCGTGCGCTGCTCGATCGCGGCGTCGGTGTCGAGCATCTCCACCCCGAGCGCCCTGGCCAGCCGGCGCCCGATGGTGGACTTGCCCGAGCCGGGCAGCCCGACCAGCACCGCCCTGGGGGCCATTACCCGGACGCTCCGGCGGGGTCGCTCACCGGTTCGCGCTGGGCGACCGAGCGCAGGTAGGCCTCGACATTGCGGCGGGTCTCGGCCAGCGAGTCGCCGCCGAACTTCTCCAGCGCCGCGCGAGCCAGCACCAGCGCCACCATGGCTTCGACCACCACCCCGGCTGCCGGCACCGCGCACACATCGGAGCGCTGGTTGATGGCGACGGCCTCGTCGCCGGTGGCCATGTCCACCGTCGCCAGTGCGCGCGGCACCGTGGAGATCGGCTTCATCGCCGCCCGCACCCGCAGCGGCTGGCCGTTGGTCATGCCGCCCTCCAGGCCGCCGGCCCGGTTGGTCGACCGCGCAACCCCGTCGGGGCCGGGATACATCTCATCGTGTGCTTGGCTGCCGCGACGGCGCGCGGTCTCGAACCCGTCGCCGATCTCCACACCCTTGATCGCCTGGATGCCCATCACCGCACCGGCGAGCTGGCTGTCGAGCCGGTTCTCGCCGCTGGTGAACGACCCGATACCGACCGGCAGCCCCAGCGCGACGGCTTCTACCACACCCCCGAGGGTGTCGCCGTCTTTCTTGGCCGCTTCGATCTCGGCGATCATGGCAGCTTCCGCCGCCTTGTCGTATGCGCGCACCGGGCTGGCGTCGATCGCGGGAAGATCCTCAGGCTGCGGCGGCGAACCGTCGTAGGGCGCCGACGCGCCGATCGAAATGACGTGGGAGAGAACCTCGACACCGAGCGCCTGACGCAGAAACAACCGGGCGACCGTGCCGGCCGCGACGCGGGCGGCGGTCTCGCGGGCGCTGGCGCGCTCTAGCACCGGGCGGGCGTCGTCGAACCCGTACTTGAGCATGCCGGCGTAGTCGGCGTGGCCAGGCCGCGGCCGGGTCAGCGGCGCGTTGCGGGCCAGGTCGGCCAGCTGCGCCGGATCGACCGGGTCGGCCGCCATCACGGTTTCCCACTTCGGCCATTCGGTGTTGGCGATCTCGATCGCGATCGGCCCGCCCAGGGTGTAGCCGTGCCGCACGCCGGCCAGCACGGTCACGGCGTCGCGTTCGAATTTCATCCGGGCGCCGCGGCCGTAGCCCAGCCGCCGGCGGGCCAGCTGCTCGGCGATGTCGTGCGACGTGACGGCCACCCCGGCCACCATGCCCTCCAGCACGGCCACCAGAGCGCGGCCGTGGGATTCACCGGCGGTGGTCCATCGCAACACGTGTCCCATCTTCCCATGCGGGGCGCATGTGCGAGATTCGCGGCGTGCGCGTGCGGCAGGCAGATCGATATCGATGATGCGTTGCTGGCCCGCGCGCAGGCTGCGCTCGGTACCAATGGGCTGAAGGACACGGTCGATGCGGCCCTGCGGGCAGCGGTGCGGCAGTCGGCGCGCACGCGCCTTGCCGAGCGAATCGCGTCGGGTGCAGGCATCGACCGGTCCGAAGCCCTTTTTGCCCAGACTCGACCCGCGCGATGACGCGCTACTGCGTCGACACCAGTGCATGGCATCGTGCAACGCGGCCCGAGGTGGCGCACCGATGGCTGGCCGCCTTGTCTGCGGATCAGGTCGGCAGTTGCGAGCAGGTCCGGTTGGAGATCCTCGACTCGGCGAGATCCGCAACCGACTACGACGCGCTCGCTGAGGAACTCGACGGCTTAACCCCGATCCCGATCGACAACGAAACCTACACGCGCGCATACCAAGTCCAGTGCGAGCTTGCCCACGCCGGCGGTTTGCACCACCGCAGCGTGAAGATCGCTGACCTGATCATCGCGTCAGCGGCCGAGCTCTCGGGCACGATCGTGTGGCACTACGACGAGGACTACGACCGGGTCGCAGAGATCACCGGCCAGCGTATGGAGTGGATCGCGCCCCGCGGAAGCTTGTAGACCGCCACACCCACGTGCGAGCGAGCCCGATACCGCAGCCAGCTCGCCAGCCCTGAGGTCGCACAGCCTCGAGCCGTCGGCCAACGGTTAGATCAGAACGAGCCCGACCGCGGCCGCGCTCGCCACACACATCGACGGCCCGTGCGGCACCGTCGAGGTGCCACGAGCCACCTTCGCGACGATGCCGCACATCGCGGTCAGTAGCGCCGCGCTGAGCGCCGCCAACAACCACACCTCGACACCGAAACATCCCGTCAGCGCGCCGAGGCCGATCGCCAGCTTGACATCCCCGGCGCCCATCGCCGTCGGCCACAGCACATGCACCAGCAGATACACCGCGCTTAGCGCCGCCCCACCCCCCAGCGCCGAAACCCCGTGCCCGCCAACAGCTGCGCCCAACATGATGGCGCCCGCTCCGGGCAGCGTCAGCGCATTGGGCAGCCGACGCTGGCGAAGGTCGCAGAGGCTCAGCACCGCCAGCCAGGCCAGCACCGCGCCGGCGACCACGATCCGCATGCGCGGGACGTTATTGCAAAGCGGCCGCCATGGCCTCCCGCGGCGCCGGCAGCCCTGTGAATTGTTCGACTTGCGCGAACGCCTGGTGCAGCAGCATCTGCAGTCCGCCGATCACCCGGCCGCCAGCCGCGGCCACTGCGGCGGCCAGCCGTGGGGCCACGGGTCGTAGACGACATCAAGCAACACTGGGACACCCGCCAGCGCCTCGGCGTACCGCGCCGCCACCTCGGCGGGAATCGTGCTGACCAGCACGCCGGCGTCGGCCGCTTCCGCGGCCAGAGCAGCACTGTCCAAATCGCAGAAGCGTGTTGCGACCCCGAGCCGGTTGCCCAGGTCGACCAGCCGCGCAACCTTGTTGGCGTTGCGCGCGACGACGGTGAGCCCGTCGACGCCCAGTTCCGCCAACGCCACCACGACCGCCGGCGCGGTGCCACCCGACCCGAGCACCATGGCGTGGCCGCTCACCGCGCCCAGCGCACCCGTCACACCGTCGATGTCGGTGTTGTCGGCGCGCCAGCCACCCGGTGTGCGCACCAGCGTGTTGGCCGAACCCGCCAGCCCGGCGCGCTCGGTGTGCTCGTCGGCGAAGGCCAGCGCGGCGAACTTGCCGGGCATCGTCACCGAAAAGCCCACCCACTCCGGCCCGCAGCCGCCGACCACGCGGGGCAACTCGTCGGCGTCGCATTCGATGCGCTCGTAGGTCCAGTCGTGCAACCCCAACGCGCGGTAGGCGGCCAGGTGCAGCTGCGGGGACCGCGAATGCGCGACCGGCGAGCCGAGGATTGCCGCTTTTCTACCGCGCGGAATCGAGGACACCGTTGTGCCTGGCCAGCTCGATGTTTGCCAGATGCTGCTGGTAGTCGCGGGTGAACAGGGTGGTGCCCTGCGAATCGATGGTCACGAAATACAGCCAGTCCCCGGGCTGCGGATGCTCGGCCGCGCGCAGCGCATCCACACCCGGTGAACAGATCGGGGTGGCTGGCACCCCTTCCGACACGTAGGTGTTCCACGGGGTGGGCTGCGCGCGGTCGGCGTCGGTGGTGGCCACCTCGCGGCGGTCCAGCGGATAGTTCACCGTCGAATCGAACTCGAGCGTGCGGTGCTCACGCAGGCGGTTGTAGATGACCTGGGCGACCTTCGGGAAATCCTCCGGCTTGGATTCGCGTTGCACCAGCGACGCCACCACCAGCACGTCGTAGGGCGACAGGCTCAGCGAGGTGGCGGTGTCGAGCAGATCCGAACGAACGTACATCTCGGCGCTTGCGTTGATCAGCGTCGACAAGATCGATTCGGCGGAGCCCGACGGGTTGACGTTGAAGGTGCCCGGCGCGATCAGGCCCTCGATGCGCCGGTGGTCATTGCCCATCGCGGTGACGGGCTCGGTCGCCCAGTCCGGCACCGACAGGGCCGCCAGCGGATGTACCCGGGCGGCCGCGTTGCGCAGGTCGGGCACCGACACGCAATGCACGGTGCCGTCGAGATCGACGCAGGTGGCGCGGGAGATCAGCGTGAGAATCCCCGGAGTCACCGCGTTGGTTTTCATATCGGTGGTGTCGTCGAGCTGACGTCCCTCCGGGATCACCAGCTTGCCGACCCGGTTGTGGGGGTCGGCGAGGCGCTGCACCGCTGACTTGGCCGGGATCTCGGTGCGCATCCGGTAGTAGCCCGGCTGGATCGCCGAGATCGCGCTGTTGCCGTGCGCGGCGTCGACGAAGGCCCGCACGGTGCGGACCACGCCGTGGTTGAACAGCGTCTCACCGACCGCCGTGGTCGAATCGCCGTCGTGGACCTGGATGACGATGTCACGCTTGCCGCTGCCGGTGTAGTCGTTGTCGGGGCCGAACACGGTGTGCCACAGCCTGGAACCCACGAAGACGGCGGCCACGACAACCACGACGAGCACGCCGACCGCCAACCCGCCGATGAAACGCCGGCGACGACGGTGGCGCAGTGCGCGGATGCGCTCGACACGGGTCCGACGACGCCGGTGCGGTCCGACCGCCGTCGGCTGGGCGCGGCTGCGCTGGGTGCCCTCAGCCACCGCCGACCTGCCCGCCAAGCGTGGCACGGCGCTGGTCGAGCCAGCCCTGCAGAATCGCCACCGCCGCGGCCTGATCGATCACCGCGCGCTGGCTTTTGGCGCTGATGCCCGCCGCGCGCAGCGACCGCTGCGCGCTCACCGTGGTCAGCCGCTCGTCGGCCAGCCGCACCGGGATGGGCGCGATCCGGCGGGCCAGCGCGTCGGCCAGCCCGATCGCGTCCCGGGCCGACGCACCGGTCCGGTCGGCCAAGGTCCGGGGCAGCCCGACGATCACCTCCACGGCGCCCAGTTCGGCGGCGAGTTCGGCCAGCCGGCGTACATGGGCGCCGGAGCGGTCGCGGCGCACCGTTTCCACCGGAGTGGCGAGGATGCCGTCGGGATCGCTGCTGGCCACCCCGATGCGCACACTGCCGACATCGACGCCCAGCCGGCGGCCCCGGCCGGGGTCGTCCCCGCCGGGCCGATCGGGCAGCCGGTGCTCCAGCGACGTCACTCAGCCGACCCGCGCTATCTGTGCACGCACCGCGTCGAGTGCCGCGTCGATGCCGGACGGGTTTTTGCCCGAACCCTGGGCGAGGTCGGGCTTGCCCCCGCCGCGACCGTCGACGGCCGCGGATAGCGGCTTGATCAAATCGTCGGCGCGCAGGCCGAGATCCTGGGCGGCGGTGTTGGTCGCCACCGCGTAGGGAACGGTGTTGCCGTCGCCGGCGGCGATCAACGCCACCACCGCGGCCTCGTTGCCGAGCTTGCCGCGGATGTCGCCGGCCAGCGACCGCAAGTCGGCGGCCGTCATCTCGCTGGACATCCGCTGCGCCACCACCCGCACATTACCGATGCGCTCCGCGCCGGCGGCGGCGTTGGCCGCGGCCGCCCGCGCGCTGGCCAGCCGCATTCGTTCGAGCTCCTTCTCGGCGGCCTTGAGCCTTTCCACGAGGTTGGCCACCCGGGCCGGCACCTCCTCCGACGGCACCTTCAGCGTCGCGGCCAGCCCGGCCATCAGCGCACGCTCCTTGGCCAGGTGGCGGAAGGATTCCAGCCCGACGTAGGCCTCGACCCGGCGCACCCCGGAGCCGACCGACGACTCGCCGAGAATCGTGACCGGGCCGATCTGCGCCGAGTTGTGCACATGGGTGCCCCCGCAGAGCTCCAGTGAGAACGGTCCGCCGATCTCGACGACCCGCACGATCTCCGGGTAACGCTCGCCGAAGAGCGCCAGCGCCCCCATCGCCTTGGCCTTGTCGAGCTGTTCGGTAAACGTGTGCACCTCGTAGTCGGCCTGCACCGCCTGGTTGGTGACTTCTTCGACCTGGCCCAGCTGCTCTTCGGTCAACGGGCCCTGCCAGTTGAAGTCGAAGCGCAGATACCCCGGCCGGTTCAACGATCCGGCCTGAACAGCGTTGGGCCCCAACACTTGTCGCAGCGCGGCATGCACCATGTGGGTGCCCGAGTGGCCTTGGGTGGCGCCTTTGCGCCATTCGGGGTCCACCGCCGCGATGACGGTGTCGCCTTCCACGAATTCGCCGGACTCGACGTTGACGCGGTGCACCCACAGGGTGTGTGCGATCTTCTGCACGTCGGTGACGGCCGCCCGGGCGCTTTCGCTGGCGCCAGTGCCGGTGATGCTGCCGGCGTCGGCGAGCTGCCCCCCGGACTCCGCGTAAAGCGGGGTGCGGTCCAGCACGAGTTCGACGCGGTGCGCGCCATCGGTGCTGTGCGAAACCACCGGAACCCTTCTGCCGTCGACGAAGATGCCTAAAATCCTTGCCTCGGAAGTTAATTCGTCGAACCCGGTGAACTCGGTGGGCCCGGCGTCGACCAGTTCGCGGTAGGCGGAGAGGTCGGCGTGCGCGTGTTTGCGCGCCGCGGCGTCGGCCTTGGCGCGGCGGCGCTGCTCGGCCATCAGCTCGCGGAAGCCCCGCTCGTCGACCTGCAGGCCCGCTTCGGCAGCCATCTCCAGCGTGAGGTCGATCGGGAACCCGTAGGTGTCGTGCAGGGTGAACGCATCCGAGCCGGACAGCACAGTCGAACCCGAGGCCTTGGTGGCGCTGGCCACCTCCTCGAACAGCCGCGACCCAGACGCCAGGGTGCGGTTGAACGCGGTCTCCTCGGCGACCGCGATACGGTGGATACGCTCGAAGTCGCTGACCAGCTCGGGATACGACGGGCCCATCGCGTCGCGCACGGTGGCCATCAGCTCGCCGACGATCGGGCCCTCGATGCCCAATAGTTTGGCCGAGCGGATCACCCGGCGCAGCAGCCGGCGCAGCACGTAGCCGCGCCCGTCATTGCCGGGGCTGACCCCGTCGCCGATCAGGATCGCCGCGGTGCGGCTGTGGTCGGCGATGACGCGGTAGCGCACGTCATCTTCGGGGGTGCCGTGGTTGCCATATGGCCGCGGAGCGCGCGCGGCGACCGTGTCGATGACGGGCCGCAGCAGGTCGGTCTCATAGACATTGGGCACGCCCTGCAGCACGCACGCGACGCGCTCCACACCCATGCCGGTGTCGATGTTCTTGCGCGGCAACGAGCCGATGATCTCGAACTCGTCCTTGGTGCCCTCACCACGCTCGCTTTCCATGAACACCAGATTCCACAGCTCGATGTAGCGATCCTCGCTGACCACCGGACCGCCTTCCGGGCCGAACTCCGGCCCGCGGTCGTAGTAGATCTCCGACGACGGGCCACACGGGCCGGGGATGCCCATCGACCAGAAGTTGTCGCCCATGCCACGGCGCTGGATGCGCTCCGGCGGCAGCCCCGCCACCTCCTGCCACAGCTGGGCCGCCTCGTCGTCCTCGAGATATACTGTGGCCCAAATCTTTTCAGGTTCTAACCCGTATCCCCCGTCTTCGACGGGATTGGTCAGCAACTTCCAGGCCAGCTCGATCGCGCCGCGCTTGAAATAGTCGCCGAACGAGAAATTGCCGGCCATCTGGAAAAACGTGTTGTGCCGGGTGGTGACACCGACCTCGTCGATATCGGGTGTGCGGATGCATTTTTGGATGCTGGTGGCGGTCGGGTACGGCGGTGTTTGCTGCCCCAGGAAGTACGGCACGAACTGGACCATGCCCGCGTTGACGAACAGCAAGTTGGGGTCGTCGAGGATCACCGAGGCGCTCGGCACCTCGGTGTGGCCCGCCTTCACAAAGTGATCAAGAAACCGCTTCCTGATCTCGTGTGTCCGCACTCTTCCGCTTCCTTTTGCCGCCGCTGCACGGCCTCATTTTCGACCGCATTACCCTACCGGGCCGGTTACCCGTGCTGAACAGCTAACGAACCGTGGCGCCCGGTGGTGCCGAGACCCGTCATCCGTCGACGAAGCTCAGCCGGACCTTCCGCCGCGGGTTGTCCCGGTTGAGGTCGACCAGGACCACGCTTTGCCAGGTGCCCAGCAACGGTGCGCCGTCCTGCACCGGCACCGTCACCGAGGGGGCAACGATCGCGGGCAGCAGGTGATCTGCGCCGTGGCCTTTGGATCCGTGCGCGTGCCGGTAGCGGTCGTCTCGGGGCAGCAACCGCTCCAAGGTGTCGACGAGGTCGTCGTCGGAGCCCGAGCCGGTTTCGATGATCGCCACACCCGCCGTCGCGTGCGGGACGAACACGTTGCACAGGCCATCCCGGTGACCGCCACAGAACGAGCGCACCGCGCCGGTGAGATCTACGACCCGGCGACGCGCGGTGTCAACTTCCAGCACATTGGTATCCACGAGCCCCAGACTACGAGCCGGGCGGACATAGCTGCCAATGCCCGGCAAACCCATTGCCACGCTTACCCGGTGAGAGGAAAGTAATACGTGCACCGGTGGCGCCACCGGGGCGCCACCACCGGATAGGTGAGGGGGTGGATCGTGTACGCACGCTCTACCACTATCCAGGCGCAGCCTTCGTCAATCGACGCCGGGATTGCGCATATTCGCGACGAGGTGATGCCCGCGTTGCAGGCCATCGACGGATGCGTCGGGGTATCCCTGTTGGTCGACCGGCAGTCCGGCAGATGTATCGCCACTAGCGCGTGGGAAAGCGACGAGGCGATGCATGCCAGCGCCGAGCGGATCCAGCCGATTCGCGACCGGGCCGCGCAGATGTTCGGGGGCCCCGCGACGGTCGAGGAGTGGGAGATCGCGACCCTGCATCGCGACCATCGCTCACGCGAGGGCGCATGCGCGCGGGTGACCTGGGTCAGGGGCGATCCGGCCCGGATGGATCAAAACGTCGAATACTACAAATCGGCCGTGCTACCCGATCTGGAGAACCTCGAAGGATTCTGCAGCGCCAGCCTTTTGATCAACCGCGCATCAGGGCGAGCGGTCTCTTGTGCGACGTTCGACAGCCGCGACGCGATGGAGCGCAACAGGGAGCAGTCGAGGTCTTTGAAGGAGGCCAAGATCAAAGAAGCGGGCGTTGAGGAACTCGACGAGTGCGAGTTCGAGCTAGCGCTCGCTCATCTGCGGGTGCCTGAGCTGGTCTGATCGACGCTAAGGCGCAGGCTGGCCGAACCGGGCGGGCGGTTTTCGGCCAGTGCGGATTTCGTGCGCCCTGCCGGTCTTCGGCCACCGCCCGGGGATTCACCGATCCTCGGCGAACCCATTGCGGGGGTCACCGGGGTGGAGCAAAGTTGAGTGCACCGGTGGCGCCGTCGGGGCGCTGCTCCGAACGAGGAGGGTCGGATCGTGTACGCGCGCTCTACCACTATCGAGGCGCAACCGTCGTTGATCGACACGGGGATTGCGCACGTTCGCGATGTGGTCATGCCGAGGCTCATGGAGATCGACGGATGCGTGGGGATGTCGCTGCTGGTGGACCGGGAGTCCGGCCGCTGCATCGCGACCAGCGCATGGCAGACCCGGGAGGCGATGCATGCCAGCGCCGAGCAGGTGCGGCCAGTGCGTGACCGGGCGGCGCAGGCCTTCGGGGGCAGTCCGACCGTCGACGAATGGGAGATCGCGGTCTTGCACCGCGACCACCGCTCGGGGCCGGGCGCGTGCGTGCGGGCGACCTGGCTCAAGGTGCGCCCCGACCAGTTCGACCGGGCCATCGCGTTCTACCGGGAATCGGTGCTGCCCGACATCGAGAAGCTCGAGGGGTTCTGCAGCGCCAGCCTGATGCTCGACCGCACCTCCTGGCGTGCCGTGGCGTCGTCGACGTTCGACAGCATGGAGGCGATGCAGCGCAACAGGGATCAGGCCCGCTCGATTCGCACCAACGGGCTTCGCGACCTGGGCGCCGACCAGCTCGACGTCGGCGAGTTCGAGCTCGCGATCGCCCAGCTGCGGGTGCCCGAGCTGGTCTGACTACGGCAGCGCATCACCGGGGAAACCCCGACACGGGTGCACCTCGAACGTGAAGACCCCGGCTTGTACGCCGGGGTCTTCGTTCATAACGGCGATGGTGTCGTCGACGGTCCCGGTGGACACGCCGACCCCGCAGACCTCGGAGCCGTCCGTGATCGGAAGCACCACCGCCAGCACGCCCTCGTGGCGAAGCGCGAAGTTTCGCCGGCCGTGTTCCCAGATGATCGCCGGGGTGTTCGCGCTGCCGAAGTCCGGTCCACGCTTGAGGATCACGACGCTGTAAGGCTTGGGGGCGGACAGCAACTCGTTCATCTCGTCGTCGGTGAACGTCTTCATGACCGTCCTTCCCCTTGCCCGCGGATGATCGCCCGCAGCCGCTGCAGACGGCCGCCGATTTCGCGTTCCCGGCCGTGCCCGGTCGGGTGGTAATAGTCCACGCCGACCAGTTCATCGGGTGGATATTGTTGCGCGACAACACCATCGGGGTGGTCGTGGGAATATTTGTACCCCACCGCGTTGCCCAGCGCCGCCGCGCCCGAGTAGTGGCCGTCGCGCAGATGGGCCGGCACCAGCCCGGCCTTGCCCGCGTGGATGTCGGCCATCGCCGCACCCAGCGCGGTGGTCACCGCGTTGGACTTGGGCGCGGTGGCCAGGTGCACGGTGGCGTGCGCGAGTGTCAGCTGGGCTTCGGGCATGCCGATCAGCTGCACGGTGTGCGCGGCGGCGACCGCGGTCTGCAGGGCGGTGGGATCGGCCATCCCGATGTCCTCGCTGGCCAGGATCATCAGCCGGCGCGCGATGAACCGCGGGTCCTCGCCGGCGACCAGCATCCGCGCCAGGTAGTGCAGCGCGGCGTCGACGTCGGAGCCACGCACCGACTTGATGAACGCGCTGATCACGTCGTAGTGCTGATCGCCGTCGCGGTCGTAGCGCACGGCCGCCTTATCCAAGGAGCGTTCGATGGCCTCGACGGTGACCGGGTTGGCGGCCTCGGCGGCCACCTCCAGCGCGGTCAGCGCGCGCCGCGCGTCGCCGGCGGCCAGCCGCACCAATAACTCGACGGCGTCGGGGTCAACGGGCACCCGCCCGGCCAGGCCGCGCGGGTCGTCGATCGCGCGCTGGACCACCGTGCGCACGTCGTCGGCGGTTAGCGGGCGCAGCTGCAGGATCAGCGACCGCGACAGCAGCGGCGCCACGACCGAAAACGACGGGTTTTCGGTGGTCGCGGCCACCAGCAGCACCACCCGGTTCTCCACCGCTGACAGCAGCGCGTCCTGCTGGGTCTTGGAGAACCGGTGCACTTCGTCGATGAACAGCACGGTTTGTTCACCGTGGGCGGCGGCCTTGCGTGCCATCTCGATCACCGCGCGGACCTCCTTGACCCCGGCCGACAGCGCCGAGAGCGCCTCGAAGCGGCGGCCGGTTGCCCGCGAGATCAGCGCGGCGAGCGTCGTTTTGCCGCTGCCCGGTGGCCCGTAGAGGATGACCGACGCCACCCCGGAGCCCTCGATCAGGCGGCGCAGCGGCGACCCGGGTCGCAGCAGATGGTCCTGGCCGACCAGCTCGCCGATTGTGGCCGGGCGCATCCGTACGGCCAGCGGTGCCGCGGCCGAAGCAGCGGGGTCGCGGTCGGTGAAGCTGGGCGTACCGGGCAGGTCGAAGAGACCGTCGGACACGGTCTCAGGTTAACCACCGGCGGCGTCGAGGGGGCTGGGCTTTTGCGCGCCGGCTCCCGATGAACGGGACCGGGCATCAGCGGTCCGCGGCGGCGGGTGATGATCGACGGGTGACGAATCTTGCCGGGTACGGGCCGTGGGCGGTGATTGCCGGCGGATCAGAAGGCGTCGGCGCCGAATTCGCCCGACAGCTCGCCGGCGCTGGGCTCAACCTCGTGCTGGTGGCGCGCAAACCGGGCCCGCTGGAGACCACCGCGAATGACTGCCGCGGGCGCGGCGTGCAGGTGCGCACGCTCGCGCTGGATCTGGTGCAGCCGGGTGCGGTCGGCGAAATCATCACGGCGACAGGCGATCTCGAAGTGGGATTACTGATTTACAACGCCGGGGCCAACACCTGCAGCGAGCAGTTCCTCGACGCTGACCTGGCCGATTTCCAGCGAGTCATCGACCTCAACATCACCGCGATGCTGGCACTGGTACAGCACTACGGCCGGCCGATGCGCATGCGGCGGCGCGGCGGCATCCTGCTGGTCGGCTCGATGGCGGGATACCTCGGGTCGATGCGGCACACCGTGTACGGCGGGGTGAAGGCGTTTGGTCGCATCTTCGCCGAAAGCCTGTGGCTCGAGCTGCGTGACCACAACGTGCACGTGCTCGAGCTCGTGCTCGGCGTCACCCGCACACAGGCGATGGAGCGGGCCGGGCTAAATTTCGACGTGCCCGGACTGCGGGTCGCCGACCCCCGTGACGTGGCCCGGGAAGGACTCGAGCAGTTGCCGCACGGCCCGGTGTATGTCGCCGGCGGTAACGCCGACGACGTGGCGCGCCGCAACCGCCCGGACCGGGCGAAAGTCGTGCTGGGCACTCACCGGGTGATGCAGCAGCTGCTGGGCGCCGACTAAGACCCTGACCTTTGTAGGAGTCACGATGGCCGACGATCGCCTCACCGAACTCGAGCGACGCTTGCAGACAATCGAAGACGAACGCGCGATCGAACGATTGATCGCGTCCTACGGCCCGTTGGTCGATGCGGGTCAATCCGAGGCGGCGGCCCAATTGTGGTCCCCCGACGGCGTTTACGATGTCGAAGGCTGGGCGATGAACAGCCGCGACGACGTTGCGGCGATGGTTGCCTCCGATGCGCATCAGGGTTTGATCCGCCGGGGCGCCGCGCACTTTCTGGGCCCGGCCGTGGTCACCGTTGACGGCGACAAGGCCGTCGCGGTGTGCGAATCGCTACTTGTGGTGCACCGCGACGGCGGATACACCGTGTGGCGGGCCGGCGCCAACCACTTTGAGTTGCGACGCATCGATCACCGCTGGCAGATCACCGCCCGCGTGACCCGGCCGTTGGACGGGGGCGCGCAGGCGCGTGAGCTGCTCACCGCCGGCGTGGCCGGGAGCCCCCGGTGAGCGGGACGCTGGCGGGCAAGGTCGCGTTGGTAACCGGAGCCGGGGCCGGCATCGGGGAAGGCATCGCCCGCCGCTTCGCCGCCGAAGGCGCCCGCATCGTGGTAGCCGAAATCGACGCGGCCGCAGGCCAAGCCGTCGCACGCGACATTGGCGGGGTGTTCGTCGGCACCGATGTCGCCAACCGTTCGGAGGTCGAAAACGCGGTGCAGACAGCGCTTTCCGAATACGGGTCGATCGACATCGTCGTCAACAACGCCTGGGGTGGCGGCAAGATCGGCCGCGTCGAGAACAAGACCGACGAGCAGCTGGCACACGGCATCGCGGTCGGCTACTACGGCCCATACTGGGCGATGCGCGCCGCGTTTCCCCATATGAAGGCGCGGGGCTGGGGCCGTGTGATCAACATGTGCAGCCTCAACGGCGTCAACGCCCACATGGGAACACTGGAATACAACGCCGCCAAAGAAGCGCTTCGCGCCCTGACCCGCACCGCCGCGCGGGAATGGGCACCCACCGGCGTCACCGTCAACGCGATCTGCCCGGCGGCGAAGAGCCAAGCGTTCTTTCAGGCCATCGGGCAATACCCGCAGCTGGAGGCGATGGCCGATGCGGCCAACCCGATGGGCCGCCTCGGCGACCCGTACGAAGACATCGCGCCGGTCGCGGTGTTTCTGGCCAGCGAAGGCTGCCGGTACCTGACCGGGAACACACTGTTCGTCGACGGCGGAAGCCACATCAACGGCGTCGCGTGGGCACCCGACCTCGACGCGGACTAACGCCGGTGGCTTACCCGGTGCGGGTCACCTCGTCGATGACGGTGTGGATGAAACCCATCTTGTCCAGCACGGCGGCCGGCAGCACGAACGGGTAGAGATCGTCGTGTCCCATCGAGCGGTTCACCATGTTCAGCGACCACGACAGCGGCAGCCACATTTCGATGATCTTCCGGAAAGCGCTGGGCCCCAGCGGGGGACGCTCGAACGTGGCCGCGGCCGGGGCAAGCCCGCAAGAAGCCGAAGTGTCCAACGCGTCGCGGATGTGCAAGTAGTGGGCGAAGGTTTCGGCCCAATCCTCGCTCGGGTGCATGGTGGCATACGACGACACGAAGCGCTGCTCCCAGCCCGCGGGCGCACCCTCGCGGTAATGTCGATCCAGCGCGGCCTGGTAGTCGGCGTCAGGGTCGCCGAACAGCTCGCGAAACCGGGCCAGGTAACCCGGTGACGTGTCGATCAGCCGGTAGAAGTAGTAGTGGCCGATCTCGTGGCGGAAGTGCCCGAGCAGCGTGCGGTACGGCTCGCCCATCTCGACGCGTAGCTGTTCCCGGTGCACGTCGTCGCCCTCGGCCAAATCCAGTGTGATGACGCCGTTGTGGTGTCCGGTCATCACCTGCTGGTGTGCGCTGGAGAGCAGGTCGAACGCCAGCCCGTAGTCGGGGTCGCGATCGCGCCCGATGATCGGCAGCTTCAACTCGTAGAGCTCGACGATCAGCCGTCGTTTGGCCCGCTCGGCGCGCGCAAAGGCGGCCAGCGCCTTGGTGTCGGAGTCGTTGGGTCGACAACGGGTCAGCTTGCAGGAAGCGCAAAGCCCGCCCTCCTTGACGGGCACCAACCAATTGCATTCCGCCAGATGCATATTGGCGCACAGCTGGTATTCGGTGGCGCTGACGGTTCCGGCGTGACCGCGCTGGGAGCCGTTGGTGATCACCAGCAACGCCATGTCGGGGAGCGAAAAGCCCAGCGCGGAACCGCACGACAAACACACCGAGTTCTCGAATGTCAAGCGCTGACCGCAGTTGGGGCACACGAAGTCACGCATGCAACACTCCCCCGGCGCAGGGCACCACGTCGACGGCGACGTCGATCTCGCTGTTTTCGGAGTTGGTGTAGATGATGCCGCGCAGCGGGGGCACATCGGCGTAGTCGCGACCCTGGCCCACCACGATGTAACGTTCGTCGACCATCTGGTTGTTGGTGGGATCCATTCCCAGCCAACGATTTTCCGGCGTCCACACCTCCACCCAGGCGTGGGTGGCGTCGATGCCGACCATGCGTTCCTTGCCCGGCGGCGGGTCGGTGGCCAGATAACCCGACACATAGCGCGCGGCAAGGCCGTTGGCCCGCAGGCAAGCGATCGCCAGCCGGGTGAAGTCCTGGCACACCCCCTCGCGCGCCACCAGCATCTCGTGGACCCCGGTGGACACCGTCGTCGCGCCGGAGCGGTAGGTGAAGTCCGCGTGGATGCGTGAGCTCAGCTCGCGCAGCACGTCGATCAACCGACGCCGCGGAGCAAAGCTCGGGGCGGCATAGTCACGTACCTCGTCGGTGATCTGCGGCGGATCCAGGTCGAGGGTGAACTCGATGGCCAGTGCGCCGTCCGGCGCCGTAGGGCGGGCGTCCTCCCACGGTGCCCACGCCGACCCGCTGCCGTACAGCTCGTCAGGCGGCGGATCGACTTCGACGACCGAGTCGCTGGTGACGGTCAGCACCCGGTGCGGCTCGGTGACGTGTAAATAGGAGCTGATGTTGCCGTAGACGTCGCGGCTGAGCGAACTGTCGGCCGGTGGCGGGTCGATGCGCAATTCGTGGGACAGGCAGCGCTGGCCGGGCAGGTCGCGGGGAGTGAGAAAACCGCGCCCGTAGGAGCTGGTGACCACGTCGGAATAGCGGTATTCGGTGCGGTGAGTGACCCGGTAGCGGCGTGGGCCTTCGGGCGAGGTCACGGCGCCATCCGGCGGCGGACTGGCCCGGACAGCGGGTGCATCGCCCCGGGCAGCGAGAGTTGGGTGGCGGTGATGATGCCCGACAGGTCACGCAGCCCGCGGTGTACACCGTCGAGCAGGTCGGTCAGCTCCGTGCGCTCTCCCGCGGCGTTGACGTCCTCCAGGTCGGCCGGGTCCATGCGGCGCAGCCGGGTGCTGAGCTCTTCGACCAGCCGCTCCGCCCGCGACGAGCCCGACGCCCCGGGCAGTGCTTTCAGGTTCGCCCGCAACCGCTCCAGCTGGTAGACCAGCGACCGCGGATTTTCCGCCTCGACGAGCACCAGATCGGCCACAGCGGCCACACTAACGGCGCCCAGGTTGCGCCGAAGATAGATCACCGACGACTCGCAGGCCACCAGGACCGACTCGACGATCAGCTGCTCGGCGGCGCGACTGCGCGCGGTGCCCAGCGTGGCGCGCAGCAGCGCAGTGAGAAACAGGCCGCGCTCGATCCGTTTGCCGATGTCGGTCATGGTCCAGTCGACGTCGCGCACCATCGACTCGGCGGCCACCCCGGACAGGGCCAGCATTCCCGCCAGGGTCAGGGCGTGCGTGGACGCCAGCGCGGTGTCGTCTTCGGGTTGGCCGTTGGGCCGCTGGGCGGCCAGCTGGGCCAGCGCGCGTTCCACGCCGCCGAGCACCATCCACGTGTCGTTGGACATCTGGTCGCGCACCGCCCGGGCGGACAGCCCGAGCCGTTCGACCGACTGGGCCAGCGACCCGGAGCGCTCCCGGTCGACGGTCAGCGACCACAATGTGCGCGGTGTGGCGGCAACGGCCGCGGCGTCGGCACCGTCGGCGCCGGTGATCTGCTGCAGCGCGGCCAGCAGCACCGACACGCATTCGCGCCCTTCGCCGTCGGGCTGGGAGCGGTAGTCGTGGTAGCGGTCGCGGACGATGCTCAGCAGCCGGGCCATGCTTTCGGCGCGTTCGCCGTA
Source organism: Mycobacterium xenopi (assembly GCF_009936235.1). Lineage (NCBI taxonomy): Bacteria > Bacillati > Actinomycetota > Actinomycetes > Mycobacteriales > Mycobacteriaceae > Mycobacterium > Mycobacterium xenopi. The sequence goes on from NZ_AP022314.1 coordinate 3,058,936, forward strand.
GCGGCCCAGCCAGAACAGGTCGGACAGCACCCGCGGTGAGCTGATGCCGCGGGTGCCGGCCGGCGTCGGCGTGGGCCGCTCGGGCGGGGGTGCGGTCACCGTCAGCTCCGCCTGTGCCCGCACCGGCGGACGTACCCAAACATCTTTGGCAGCAACAGTTTTCAGCAGGTAGGCGTCGTTGCCGGGGGCCAGCACGTAGCCCAGGCCGCCCACCATCGGCGCGTAGCCGCCGCGCTGGGACACGGTGAAAAGCCGCAGTCCGACGCTGGCTGCCGCCATCTGATCGGTGGGTGCCGAGGAGAACTGCGGCAGCTCCTGCCCGACCCACTGCCACGGTGTCGCCTCGATGCGCGCGGCCAGCGTGTCGCGCTGCTGCGACGACAGCGCGGGCCCCACGATGGGCCGCCCGCCGGTAGTCGGCTTGATCAGCAGCGACGACAGGTTGGCCAGCAGGTGTGAGCGCTCGGCGTCGATACCGCCCCAATACAGCGGTGCGGTGTGCAGCTGCGGGGTTTCGCCGAGCAGCTGCTCGGCCAGCTCGGGCAAGAACCGCAGCAGCCCAGGGCTTTCCAGGACCCCACTACCGAGTGTGTTGACCACTGTCACCGCGCCGCGGCGCTGCACCTCGACCAGCCCGACCACCCCCAGCTGAGAGTCCGAACGCAGATCCAACGGATCGGCGTAGTCGGCGTCGACTCGGCGCAACACCACGTCGACGCGTTTGAGCGTGCCCAGCGACCGCATCCACAGCGTGCCATCGCGGACCACCAGGTCGGCGCTTTCCACCAGCGGAAAGCCCAGCACCGAGGCCAGGTAGGCCTGGTCGAATGCGGTCTCGGAGTGGATGCCCGGGCTGAGCACGACCACGACCGGGTCCTCGGCGGTCTCGGGCGCGGCCTCGATCAGCGCCAGCCGCAGCGCCTGGGCGAACGGTGCGGTCGGTCGCGGGCCGAATCGCTCGTAGAGGTCGGGGGCAGCGTGCACGATGACACGACGGTCGGCCAGCGCGTAGCCGGCGCCCGACGGTGCCTGCGTCCAGTCGGCGTTGACGAGAAAACCGCCGGACCGGTCCCGGCTGACATCGCAGCCGTGCAGGAACAGTTGGTGGCGGCCGGGTATTTCGATCCCCCGCGCCGCCCGCACGTAACCGGGATGCGCGAACAGCAGCTGGGGCGGCAATACCCCGCTGGTGATGGCCCGCTGCGGCCCGTACAGGTCGACCAGGATCGCGTCGAGCAGCCGGCTGCGTTGGACCACACCGGCTTCCAGCGTGGCCCAGTCCTCGGGCGAGACCAGCAGCGGCAGGCCGTCCAGGCGCCACGGCTGGGGCGCGGCGGTGCCAAGCCCGTCGGGGTCGTGGTGGTCGATCGCAATGTAGGTGATGCCGTCGTGGTCGACGAGGGCGCTCACCGCTTCGCGCAGCCGCTCCAAACCGGCACGTCCCCGCATCCCGACCACCTCGGCGAGCTCCGACCAGCCCGGCCGGATGTCGCCGGAGGCGTCGACGAATTCGTCGTACCCGGTCGCCCCGAAACCCGAACGGTCTGCGCGCAGGTCGAACAGGGCCTCCTGGGTGCGCGCCGCGCGGTAGCCGGCCACCAACCGGTCACGATCGGGTGACGTCGGCCGGGCATCGGGCGACGCCCCTCGCGGCAACGACACCGCCGCACCTCCTGCCCTCTCGGCCCGCGCTGCTGTCCGGCATACCCACAGCCATTATGGGTACGCGCGCACAGCGCGTCCGGGCGCGGCCGGTCGCGACAGATCCCGTTCGCGCCGCAACACGGGCTCACCCTGACCGGACTGCACCACCTCGAGCTGCTCAACCACCCGCAGATCTACGCCAAGCTGCGGGACTGGCTCACCGAGGCGTGACTGGGCGCGGATGCCAGGTATCGTCCGGCTTTGGACCGGCAGACAACTCCAACAACATTCGCAACATCAGTCACTCTAGATATTTTTTGCCTCTTTAAATACCAATTGCCAATCTAATATCTTTTGCATCAGCAAACACAGAATTGACTTTTATTGACTCATAACACCAGGAAATCATCCATCCCGCTAAACAATTTCCGGCACAACTGTTGACAATTTTCACGGCCCTTTGTTACACGTGTTTAATGGCGAATTTCAGCGGAGCGCCGCGAGCGGAAACCCTGCCCAAGACATTCACCAGGGCCGCGGTCATCGTCGTCGCCATCTCGATGTTCACCGATCACACAACGGGCGTGGCCTACGCGGATAGCGTCAACTGGGACGCCGTCGCCGAATGCGAGTCAGGCAGTGACTGGCACGCCGACACCGGCAACGGGCGATACGGCGGCCTGCAATTCAAGCAGTCGACGTGGGACGCCAACGGCGGCGTGGGCTCGCCGGCCGACGCCACCCGCGAGCAGCAGATCGCAGTGGCCGAACGGGTCCTGGCCACTCAGGGACCCGAGGCGTGGCCCAAATGCGGCCCAAACCAAGCCCTGTTCCCGTCGGAAGTGGTCAACATCCTGCGATCCGGCCATCCGGTGCAGTCCGCCCTGAAAAAGCTTTGGTCCAAAGCGATTCCGCATTAGAAGCACTCGACCGCACATGGGTGACTGCGCGCGGGGTGATGTGATCGGCTCGTGATCGACAGCGGCTAATTCACCGGCTGCAGCTCGAAAAGTGCGATCACCCGGCTGGTTTTGGCCTGGCGGTCGGCGAAACTCGGCGCGGCAGCCGCGACTTTGGGAAATATCGCGTCCCGTTCGTCCGGCGGTAATTCGCGGGGCGATCACGGTGCACCCAGGCAGGATGCACGTCCGCACCCGCTGTGGCTACCGTCGATCGCGGTGCTCAGGAACGACGTCGATGCCGGACTCCTTGCGCTGCTGCGCGGTGATCGGCGCGGGCGCCTCGGTCAGCGGGTCGACCCCTCCGCCGGTCTTGGGGAACGCGATGACCTCGCGGATCGAATCCATCCCGGCCAGCAGCGCGGTGATCCGGTCCCACCCGAACGCGATGCCGCCGTGCGGGGGCGCGCCAAACATGAACGCCTCCAGCAAGAACCCGAACTTCTCTTCTGCTTGCACCTTGTCGAGGCCCATCACCGCGAACACCCGCTCTTGGATGTCGCGGCGGTGGATACGAATAGAACCGCCACCGATCTCATGCCCGTTGCAGACGATGTCGTATGCGTCGGCCAGCACCGCCCCGGGATCGGATTCGATGCGGTCCTCCCATTCGGGTTTGGGTGCCGTGAATGCGTGATGCACCGCCGTCCACGCGCCGGTGCCCACGGTCACCTCACCGGCCGCCGTGGCCTCGTCGGCGGGCTCGAACAGCGGCGGGTCCACCACCCAGACGAACGCCCACGCGTTCGGGTCGATCAGGCCCAACCGTTTGGCGATTTCGACGCGGGCAGCGCCGAGCAACGCGCGAGACGACTTCGCCGGGCCTGCCGAAAAGAACACGCAGTCCCCCGGTTTCGCCCCGACGTGGGCGGCCAGACCGGCGCGCTCGGCGTCCGAGAGGTTCTTGGCCACCGGTCCGCTCAGTGTGCCGTCGTTTCCCACCAGCACATAAGCCAATCCCCTGTGGCCACGCTGTTTGGCCCAGTCCTGCCAGCCGTCGAGCGTGCGGCGCGGTTGCGATGCCCCGCCCGGCATCACCACCGCACCGACATACGGCGCCTGAAACACCCGAAAAGGCGTGTCGGCGAAGAACTCTGTGCACTCCACCAGCTCCAGCCCGAACCGCATGTCAGGTTTGTCGGTGCCGTAGCGGCGCATGGCTTCGGCGTAGCTGATCCGCGGAATAGGGGTGGGCAGTTGGTAGCCGATCAGCGCCCACAGCGCCGCCAGGATCTCTTCGGAGATCGCGATCACGTCGTCGGCGCTGACGAAGCTCATCTCCATGTCGAGCTGGGTGAATTCCGGCTGCCGGTCGGCGCGGAAGTCCTCGTCGCGATAACAGCGGGCGATCTGGTAGTAGCGCTCCATCCCGGCGACCATCAACAGCTGCTTGAACAACTGCGGGCTTTGCGGCAGCGCGTAGAACGAACCCGGCTGCAGCCGTGCCGGCACCAAGAAATCGCGGGCACCCTCTGGAGTCGAGCGGGTCAGCGTCGGTGTCTCGATCTCGACGAAGTTGTGCCGGGCCAGTACCTCACGGGCAGCGGCATTTACCTTGGAGCGCAACCGAATCGCCGAGCCCGGCCCGTCGCGGCGCAGGTCGAGGTAGCGGTATTTGAGCCGCAGCTCCTCACCGGCCGGCTCGTCGAGCTGAAACGGTAGCGGCGCGCACTCGCCCAGCACCGTCAGCGACGTCGCGTTGACTTCGACCTCACCGGTGGCCAAGTCGGGATTCTCGTTGCCCCGCGGGCGGATTTCGACCACACCCTCGACGGCCACGCAGAACTCCGCGCGCAACCGGTGCGCCTGCTCCAGGACGTCGGCGGCGCGGAACACCACCTGTGAGATGCCCGAGGCGTCGCGCAGGTCGATGAAGATCACCCCGCCGTGGTCGCGACGGCGCGCCACCCAGCCGGCCAATGTCACCTTCTGCCCGGCGTCGGCGGCGCGCAACGCACCGGCGGCGTGACTGCGCAGCACAAATACTCCCTCGGCGATGCTCGGAAACGACTGCCCAGTGTAGATGGCCGGTGCGGTTGCTAACTTCTGTGCATCACCACACAGATTGCGGTTGTCGGTCCGGGTGCCGTCGGTGCGACGGTCGCAGCGTATCTGCACGCCGCCGGCCATCCGGTGTTGCTGTGCGGGCGCACCGCGCGCGAGCAGATCGAAGTGCGCCCCGACGGTGCGGACCCGATCATCGTGCCCGGGCCGGTGCACACCGATCCGGGCGAGATCACCGGCTGCGTCGACGTCGTCGTGTTTGCCGTGAAAGCCACCCACAACGCTGACGCCGGCGCCTGGCTTGCCCGGCTGTGCGACGAACACACCGTGGTCGTCGTGCTGCAAAACGGCATTGAACAGGTCGAGCAGGTGCACCCGCACTGCCCGTCGTCGGCCGTGGTGCCCGGCATCGTCTGGTTCGGGGCCGAAACCCAGCCGGGCGGCTGGGTGTGGTTACGGAGCGAACCCCGGCTGGTGCTGCCGTCCGGACCCGCCGCCGAAATCATCGCGGAACTGCTGCGCGCCGCCGGTTGCCCGGTGGACTGCGAGCCCGACTTCGTCACCGCGGCCTGGCGCAAGCTGCTGGTGAACGCACTGGCGGGGCTGATGGTGCTGACCGGCCGGAGATCGGGAATGTTTCGCCGCGACGATATCGCGGTCCTGTCACGCTGCTACCTCGCCGAATGCCTGGCCGTCGCCCAAGCCGAAGGGGCGCGCCTGGGTGACGATGTCGTCGACGAGATGCTCGGGCTTTTCCGTCGCGGTCCCGTCGACATGGGCACCTCGATGCTGGCCGACCGGCAAGCGGGCCGAAAGCTGGAGTGGGACATCCGCAACGGGGTGATCGTCCGCAAGGCCCGCGCGCACGGCCTGCCCACACCGATCAGTGACGTGGTCGTGCCCCTACTGGCCGCGGCCAGCGACGGACCCGGCTAGTGTCTAGGGCCATGCTTCCGTGCGAACGCGTCGACCTGGGCTTCATCGAGACCGCGCCGTATCGATTCCGCAACAGCGTCGAACTCGCCATCACGCCCGAGCAGCTGTTCGAGGTGCTCGCCGACCCGCAGTCGTGGCCCCAGTGGGCGACGGTGATCACCAAGGTGACATGGACCAGTCCCGAGCCGCGCGGAGTCGGCGCCACCCGCATCGTCGACATGCGCGGCGGCATCGTCGGCGACGAGGAGTTCCTCGCCTGGGAACCGTTCACTCGCATGGCTTTTCGGTTCAACAACTGCTCCACACCCGCTGTCGCGGCGTTCGCTGAGGACTATCGCGTCGAGGCCATGCCCGGAGGGTGCCGGTTGACGTGGACGATGGCGCAAAAGCCCGCCGGCTTCGCTCGGCTGGCGATGTTCGTCGGCCGGCCGCTGCTGAATCGAATGCTCCGCCGGTTCCTCGCCAACCTGCGCACCTACACCGACAGACGCTTTGGCGCCGCGCCGGTTTCGCCCCCGAAAGACGCCGGCGCTGACAGCCAGCCGCGAACAGATGCAACGGAGAGCGCGCCATGACCTTCAACGAGGGTATGCAGATCGACACCAGGACCACCTCGACATCGGGAGGCTTCGGTGGGCGAACGATCGCGATCGGCGGTGGCCTCGGCGGGCTGGTGATCGCCGTGGTGGCGATGCTGCTCGGCGTCGATCCCGGCAACGTGTTGAGCCAGCAGCCGGTCAACACCTACGAGAACACCGCGCCAGGTTTCGACTTGGCCAGGTGCCGGACCGGTGCCGACGCCAACAAATACGTGCAGTGCCGCGTGGTGGCCACCGGCAACTCCGTCGACGCGGTCTGGAAGCAGCTGCTTCCCGGCTACACCCGCCCGCATGTGCGGCTGTTCAGCGGCGCGGTGGACACCGGCTGCGGGCCGGCCACCAGCGAGGTCGGGCCATTCTATTGCCCGGTGGATCAGACCGCTTACTTCGACACCGACTTCTTCCAGGTACTCAAGGACCAATTCGGTTCCAGCGGTGGGCCGTTGGCGCAGGAGTATGTCGTGGCGCACGAGTTCGGCCATCATGTGCAGGACCTGGCGGGGGTCTTGGGTCGCGCCCAGCAGGGCGCGCAAGGCGCCGGCGGCAACGGCGTGCGCACGGAGCTGCAAGCCGACTGCTATGCCGGCGTGTGGGCGCATTACGCGGCGACGGTCCGTCAGGAAAGCACCGGGGTGCCGTTCTTGCAGCCGCTGACCGACCAAGACATTCACGACGCACTGTCGGCCGCTGCCTCCGTCGGTGACGACCGCATCCAGCGCAGGGCGACCGGGCGCACCAACCCGGAGTCGTGGACGCACGGGTCGTCCGCGCAGCGCCAGCACTGGTTCACCGTCGGCTATCAGACCGGTGACCCGAACAAGTGCGACACCTTCCACGCCGCCGATCTGGGCTAGGGCCGCTAGAACGCTAGAACAGCGTCGGCTCCGGTGCCGCGGCGGCCGGTGCGGCAGTGGTGTGCGCGCCTGCCCGCTGCTCTCCGGCCAAGCCGTAGCGGGCCAGCAGCGGCGCCACCCGCTCGCGCAATGCGGCCCGGTACCACGACGGCAAATAGGCTGCGCGCCCGTACAATTCGCGATAGCGCGCGACCAGCTCCGGATGTGACCGCGCCAGCCACGACATGAACCAGCCGCGGGTCGACCCCCGCAGATGCAGCCCCAACACCGTGGCACCCGTCGCGCCGGCGGCGGCGATGTCGCGCACCAATGCCTCCAGGTGTTCAGCGGAATCGGTCAGATACGGCAGCACCGGAGCCACCATGACGTGGCAGTCCAAACCGGCGTCGCGGACCGCGGCGATCAACCCGAGTCGGGCCTGCGGACTCGGTGTGCCCGGTTCGACGTCCTTGTGCAGCGCGGGATCGGCCACCGCCAGCGACACCGCGACACCGACCGGCACCTGTGCGGCGGCCCGCGCGATCAGCGGCAGGTCGCGGCGCAGCAGCGTGCCCTTGGTCAGGATCGACAGCGGGGTGCCCGATTCGGCCAGCGCGCCGATGATGCCCGGCATCAACGCGTAGCGGCCCTCGGCCCGTTGGTAAGGGTCGGTATTGGTGCCCAGCGCCACCTTCTCGCGGCGCCACGAGCTGCGACGCAGCTCCCGGCGCAGCACCTCGACGATGTTGGTCTTGACGATGATCTGGGTGTCGAAGTCGTTGCCACAGTCCAGATCGAGGTATTCATGGGTGGGCCGCGCGAAACAGTAGCGGCAGGCGTGTGAGCAACCGCGATACCCGTTGACGGTGTATCGGAAGGGCAGCATCGAGGCGTTGGGAACCTTGTTGAGCGCGGACTTGCACAGCACTTCGTGAAAAGTGATGCCGTCGAATTGTGGTGTGCGCACACTGCGGACGAAGCCGATGCGCTCCAAGCCGGGCAAAGCGCCGTCGTCGACGTCGATGCCCTGCGGGTCCCAGCGCATATCCCCTATTCGAACTCTTGTTCGAGCCGATGTCAAGGCGGCGCGACAACCGCTTACACCTCGGCGAGCAACTCCCGCAGCCTGGCCCGGCCCGCGTCGTCGAGTGGCAGCAGCGGCCGGCGGGGATCACCCACGCCAACCCCGAGGAGGTCTAACCCCGCCTTGACCGTGGTGGCCAGCCCGCCCGCCACGATGAACTCCAGCAGCGGCTTGAGCATCTCGTAGAGCTTGCGCGCCTTGTCCATGTCGCCGGCGCGCACTGCGTCGTACAGCTCGATGCACGGTTGTGGGCGCAAACACGGTGCGGCGGTGCACCATCCGGCTGCGCCGGCTTTCAGCGCGTCGAGCACCAGCGGGTTGCTGCCGTTGTAGAACGGCAGCCGGCCACCGCTGAGCTCGGCAATGCGCTGCATTCGCGACAGGTCGCCGGTGGACTCCTTGACCATGGCCAGGTTGTCGATGGTCTCGAACATCCGCACCAGCAGCTCGGGCTTCATGTCGATACCGCTGGTGGCGGGGTTGTTGTACGCCATGATCGGAATCCCGATCGCCTCGCCGACACTGCGGTAGTGCTCGACGATTTCGCGCTCGGTGAGCTTCCAGTAGGACACCGGCAGGACCATCACCGCGTCGGCGCCGGCTTTCTGGGCATACTGGGCGCGCCGAATTGTCTTGGCGGTGGTGACATCTGACACCCCGACGACGACGGGCACCCGGCCGCCCACGGCGGCGATGGTGGTGTCGACCACGGTGTCGAACTCGTACTCGTCGAGATAGGCCAGCTCACCGGTGCTGCCGAGCGGTGCGATCGCGTGAACGCCGGCGCCCACCAGCCGCTCCACCAGTGCGCTCAGTGCCGCGGTGTCGATGGTGCCGGCCGAATCGGTGGCGAACGGGGTCACCGGGTAGGCGATGATGCCGTGGATGTTGGGCACTATAGGCTCCTCAACTGGTCAAGACGTCAGGGTGGCGCTTGAGCGCCCGACGCGCGTAGTAGGCGAAGTTCGCCCGGCTGCGCTCGGGTCGCAGGGTCCAATCGTGGGCCTCGCGGGCCAGTTTTTCGGGAAGCTCCTTGATCGTGCCGGCCGCCATCGCGGCCAGCTGCAGCTTGGCCGCGCGTTCGATGAGCATCGCCAGCGAACAAGCTTCTTCGATGCTGGCACCGGCGACCACCTGACCGTGGTGGGCGAGCAGGATCGCCTTCTTGTCGCCGAGGGCGGCGCTGATGATCTCCCCCTCCTCGTTGCCCACCGGAACGCCCGGCCAGTCGGCCAGAAACGCGCAGTCGTCGTAGAGCGGCGTGGTGTCCATCTGCGACACGATCAGCGGAACCTCGAGCATCGACAGCGCCGCGCAGTGGAACGCGTGGGTGTGCACGATGCACTGGACGTCGGGCCGCGCGCGGTAGATCCAGCTGTGAAAGCGGTTGGCGGGGTTGGCCATTCCCTCGCCGTCGAGCACGTTGAGGTCCTCGTCGACAAGCAGCAGATTGGCGTCGGTGATCTCGTCGAACCCCAGCCCCAGCCGCTGGGTGTAGTACGTGCCGGGCTGCTCGGCCCGTGCGGTGATCTGCCCGGCCAGCCCCGAATCGTGGCCGGCGTCAAACAAGGCGCGACAGGTCAGCGCCAGCTTCTGGCGGGCAGTCAATCCCGACTCCCCGACGTTGGCGGCCAGCCGCTCCTGGGCGCGACGCATCAACTCGGCTTTGGAGTCGGTGAACGTGGTTGCCATCGGGGGGCTCCGGTATCTCGACAGCTTGTGAAACAATGGCCACGATAGGAAACCTTGTGTCATCATGCAACCATGACGACGAACGGGCAGCGCCGGTGACGGCGCTGCTGCGAGCCGTGCGCAGGCAACGCGGTCTTACCCTGCAGTCGCTCGCCGAGCAAACCGGTTTGACCAAGAGCTACCTGTCGAAGATCGAGCGCCGGCAGAGCACACCCTCGATCGCGGTGGCCCTCAAGGTTGCCCGGGCACTCGATGTCGATGTGGCGCAACTGTTCTCCGACCAGACCACCGACGAGAAGATCACCGTCGACCGCGCCGGCGACCGCACACACGAACCAGGCCGCTACGTCGCGCTGGCATCGGGTGTATTAGGAAAGTCGATGTCGCCCTTCGTAGTTCGGCCGACCGCAACGAGTACCGATGACCCGCACCCGGTGCATGCGGGTCAAGAGTTCGTGTTCGTGCACACCGGGACCGTCGAACTGCAATACGGAGACCGCGCCGTCGAACTCGGCGCCGGTGACAGCGCCTACTTCGACGCATCGGTCAGCCACCGACTCCGCGCGGTCGGCAAGGTGCCCGCCGAGGTCGTCGTCGTCGCCCACCAGGACTCCGGCGCCAACCGAAGTTAGCCGGTGCCGAGGAGTCGGCCGCGGCGAGCGTTCACCGGCACGTATGTCCACCGTCGCCCAATTCAGGTATGAAGCATAGGGTGAGCGAAGACCCAGAACCGGCCGACGGTGGTGCCACGCAACAGCGGGGCATCAGCCGCCGGACGTTGTTGGCGACGGGCGCGGCGTCGGCGGTGGTCGGCGCGGGCCTCGGGGTGGGCGGCACGGTTTTGGCGCGGTCCCATCGGCCCGGGCCCGCGCTGTGGCAGCGGCCCGACCGCGCCGCGCACCGCCGGTGCGCGGTCTGCATTTGCAATTCGGCCAAAACGCGTCCACCCAAGTCGTGGTGTCCTGGCATACCACCGACGCCGTGCGCAATCCGCGGGTCATGGTCGGCGCCCCGGGATCCGGGTTCGGCCGTACCGTGCCAGCAGAGACCCGCACTTACCGGGACGCCAAGTCCAACACCGAGGTTCGCGTCAATCACGCGGTGCTGGACAACCTGACACCGGACACCGACTATGTCTACGCCGCCGTACACGACGGCGCCAGCCCCGAGCTGGGAACGGCTCGCACTGCACCGTTGGGGCGAAAGCCGTTGTGTTTCACCAGCTTCGGCGACCAGGCCACGCCGACGCTGGGCAGGCTGGTCGGCACCACGTATGCCAGCGACAACCTCGGATCGCCGGCCGCCGGTGATATCACCGCCGCAGTCGAACGCATCGGCCCGCTGTTCAACCTGGTCAACGGGGACCTGTGCTATGCCAACCTGGCTCGCGACCGGGTGCGCACCTGGACCGACTGGTTCGACAACAACACCCGCTCGGCACGCCATCGACCATGGATGCCGGCGGCGGGCAACCACGAAAACGAACTCGGGAACGGGCCGGTCGGCTACGCGGCCTACCAAACGTACTTCGCGCTGCCCGATTCGGGATCAGACCCGCAATTCCGCGGCCTGTGGTACTCGTTCACCGCCGGCTCGCTGCGAGTGATCAGCCTCAACAACGACGACGTCTGCTTCCAGGACGGCGGAAACTTCTACATTCACGGCTACTCGGGCGGTGCGCAAAAGCGTTGGCTTGAAGCCGAACTGGCCAATGCGCGGCACGACCCAGAGATCGACTGGATCGTGGTGTGCATGCATCAGACCGCGATCTCGACCACCAACCGCACCAACGGCGCCGACCTGGGCATCCGCCAAGAGTGGCTACCGCTGTTCGACCGCTACCAGGTCGATTTGGTGGTGTGCGGACATGAACACCACTACGAGCGTTCACACCCGGTTCGCGGCGTGCTGGGCGGCGACACCAGGACACCGATACCCGTCGATACCCGTACCGACGTCGTCGACACCACCCGGGGAACCGTGCATCTCGTCATCGGTGGCGGCGGCACGTCGGCGCCGTCCAACAAGCTGTTCTTCGCCCAGCCGCGATGCCGGGTACTGACCGGCGTCGGCGGATTCGACGCCGCGATCGGTCGCAAGGCGCCGATCTACCTCACCGAGGAGGCGCCGTGGTCGGCGTTTCGCGACCGCGAAAACCCCTACGGCTTCGCCGCATTCGAGGTAGACCCCGGTGCGCCGGGCGGCACTACCTCGATCAAGGTCACACATTACGCGGTGGGCGGGCCCGCCGGTGCACTCAGCGTCGTCGACCAGTTCACCCTCACCCGACCGCGTGGCGGCTAGCGGCGCAGCCGCGAAAGTACCTCGGCCACAAGGGAATCCGTCGCGACACTGACCTGTTCACCTGTCGACAGGTCCTTCACCTCGACGGTGCTGGCTTCGATATCGCGGTCGCCGGCGACCAGCGCGATGCGCGCGCCGGAACGGTCCGCCGCGCGCATCGCGCCCTTGAGGCCGCGGTCGCCGTAGGCCAGATCCACCCGCAGACCACCCGCCCGCAATTGGGCGGCCAACACCGCCAACCGAAGCTTGGCCTGCTCGCTTAACGGCACGCCGAACACGTCGCACCGGCTGGCCTCCCCGACCGTCTTGCCCTCGGCTTGCAGGGCCAGCAGTGTCCGGTCCACGCCGAGCCCGAAGCCGATGCCGGACAGATCGGCCCCGCCGAGCTGGCGCATCAGCCCGTCGTAGCGGCCGCCGCCGCCGATACCGGACTGCGCGCCCAGCCCGTCATGGACGAACTCGAATGCGGTCTTGGTGTAGTAGTCCAGGCCACGCACCATGCGCGGGTTGATGACATAGCGCACGCCGAGCGCGTCCAAGTGGGCCAGCACCGTGTCGAAGTGCTGTTTGGCGACATCGGAGAGGTGGTCGAGCATCACCGGCGCGTCGGCGGTCATCGCCTTGACCTTGGGACGCTTGTCGTCGAGCACCCGCATCGGGTTGATTTCGGCGCGCCTGCGAGTTTCTTCATCCAGGTCGAGCTGAAACAGGAAGTCCTGCAACAACTCTCGATACTGAGGCCGACAGGTTTCGTCGCCCAGCGAGGTGATTTCCAGCCGGAAGTCCCGCAGGCCCAGGGAACGAAACCCCGCGTCGGCGACCGCAATCACCTCGGCGTCCAGCGCGGGATCGTCGACACCGATAGCCTCGACGCCGACCTGTTGCAGCTGGCGGTAGCGGCCGGCCTGGGGACGCTCGTAGCGGAAAAACGGGCCCGCATAGCACAGTTTGATCGGCAGGGCGCCGCGGTCGAGACCGTGCTCGATCACCGCGCGCACCACACCGGCGGTGCCCTCGGGGCGCAGAGTGACCGACCGGTCGCCGCGGTCGGTGAACGTGTACATCTCCTTGGACACCACGTCGGTGGACTCGCCCACCCCGCGGGCGAACAGCGCGGTGTCTTCGAAGATCGGCAGCTCGATATCGCGGTACCCGGCCCGGCGGGCGGCGTCGAGCAGGCCGTCGCGGACCGCGACGAATCCCGCCGACTCCGGTGGAACATAGTCTGGTACACCCTTGGGTGCCGAGAACTGGGTCACGGGCTCAGGCCTTCGAGGAATGGGTTGTATCGACGCTCGGCGCCGATCGTGGTCTTCGGGCCGTGGCCCGGCAGGACCAGGGTGTTGTCGTCGAGTACCAGCAGCTTGTCGACGATCGAGCACAGCAGGTCGCGGCCGCTGCCGCCGAACAGGTCGGTGCGCCCCACCGAGCGCTCGAACAGGGTGTCGCCGGTGAACACCACGTCGGACCCGTCGCCATCGACCCGGAACACCACCGATCCGCGGGTGTGGCCCGGGGTGTGGTCGACGGTGACCGTGATGTCGGCCAGGTCGAGCTTGTCGCCGTCGCGGTCGAGTTCGACGACCTGTCTGGGTTCGCGGAACATGGCGCTGAACAGCAGCTGGCCCAAACGCGGCCCGAAACCCTTGATCGGGTCGGTCAGCATGAACCGGTCCTCGGGGTGGATATAGGCGGGGCAGCCGAACGTGTCGGACACCTTCTGCGCCGACCAGATGTGGTCGATGTGACCGTGCGTGAGCAGGACGGCCGCCGGGGTCAGCCGGTTTTCGTCGAGGATCCGCCGCAGCGGGCCCATCGCGCGCTGGCCGGGGTCGACGATGATGGCGTCCGCTCCCGGGTGGGGCGCCACCACGTAGCAGTTGCACTGCAGCAGTCCAGCCGGAAATCCGGTGATCAACACGGTCCCCAGTCTCCCATCCGCCGACGCGGCCGGGTGGTGCGACCCGCATTCACCGCTGGCTGGCACACTCTGTCCAGACTCGAGGCAACAACAACGGCAACAACAGCGGAGGGGTAGCGGCGGTGCCGAGCAACGAACAACGCCGGGCGGCGGCCAAGCGCAAACTGGAACGGCGACTGGAGCGTCGGGCCCAGCAAGCCCGCCGGCGCCGGGCCTTGATGATCGTCGGCGGTTCGGTCGCGGCGGTGGTCGTCATCGCCGCGGTGGTGGCGACCCTGGTGCTCACCAACCGCGAGCACCAGCACAAGACCGCGTCGGCGAAGACGGGCACGGCCGCGTCCACCTCTGCTCACCCCGCCGCGCCGGGCGTGCCGCCGTTGCCGCCGTTTAGGCCGTCGGCCGACCTGGGTGCCAACTGCCAGTACCCGCCGTCGCCGGACCCCGCGAGCAAACCGGTGCAGCCCCCGCGGTCGGGCAAAGTACCGACCGATCCGGCCCAGGTCAGCGTCAGCATGGTCACCAACCGGGGCAACATTGGCCTGCTGCTCGCCAACGACAGGTCGCCGTGCACCGTCAATAGTTTCGCGAGCTTGGCCGGTCAGAAGTTCTTCGACGACACTCGATGCCACCGGCTGACGACCTCGCCGACCTTGGGGGTGCTGCAGTGTGGGGACCCCAAGGGCGACGGCACGGGCGGACCGGGCTACCAATTCGCCAACGAATACCCCACCGACCAGTACAAGCCCGACGACCCGGCAGTGCACGAGCCGGTGGTGTATCCGCGCGGCACCTTGGCCATGGCCAACAGCGGGCCGAATACCAATGGCAGCCAGTTCTTCCTGGTGTACAAGGATTCGCAGCTGCCGCCGGAATACACGGTGTTCGGCACGATTCAGCAGGATGGGCTGGCCACCCTGGACAAGATCGCCAATGCCGGTGTGGCCGGTGGTAAGGACGACGGCGAACCGGCGGAGGACGTCACGATCAAATCGGTGCGCCTCGACTGACCCGCGGCCCGCTCTAGCGGGACGATTGCGGCGGCGGGTTTTTGCCGCTTGTGAACCAGGCGACTTTGGCGTGCCAGGATCGGGCCGACCCATAGGCGAACCCGACCGCAGCCAGGCAGGCACACAGCCAGACGGGCAACGTGATATCGACGCCGATCTCAGCGGTGATCACCTGGATCGCGGTCGCGGCGATCCCGAACTCGGCTGAAATCAGATAGAGGTTGACCGTCGTCGTCGAACGCGGGTCCTTGCGCAGAATCAGCAGCACCCGGCCCGCGTAGCTGAACAAATAGATCAACAAAACCCCCAGCACCAGCCAGTAGGCGCCGAACCAGACCGTGCTGACGTGGGCCGGGAACAGGTCCGGGTGATAACCCTCGTCGGCGATGACGAACACCGCTACCAGCGACGGAATACCGAGCAGCAGCGGGATTTCGACCTGGCGGCGAAACAGGCCGCGCAGCTGGCGCTCGTCGCCCAGCCGGGCCAACCCGTGGTAGATGATGGCGGTCACCGCGGCGATCAGGCACAGGTGGCCGAGGAGATCCTCCACATTCCAGCGCCTGAGGATGTGGTACAGCGGCGGGCCCAATTTCGCCGACGCCCACGGCGACATGAGCAACACCGCGCAGCCCTGCAGGGCGATGTTGAGGCTCGCGCCGGCTTCCCAGCGGGAGCGCCACGTGTCACGGCGGATCCACAGGCTGTAAAAGACGGCGGCCAGGGTGGCGAGGATGAGTGCAGACACCATTGTCGCCACCCAACTTACCCGCGATGCCGTCAGACAGGCGGCTTCCTCGGGTCGGGTTGCAGGTCGCGCAGTCTCACCCGGTGGGGCGTCGAATCCACGTATTCGGTGACCGCCTCATGCGGGATCAACCCGTAGCGGACCTGCAGGTCGACCGGGTTTAGCCCGAAGTACTCGGCCGCCCTGATGAGGTTGTCCGCGGTGATCAGCCTGCCCTCGCGAGCCGCCTTGTAGTACGCCGATTTGCGATACCCGAACGCCTCGTAGACCTCCGTGGCCGCGAGGGGCCTGCCCACAAGATAGGAAAGGACCACCGCCGGGTCTTTGTCACGGTCGTCCATGGCGATGGACAGTAGCTCAGCCGGGTGGCCCGAGTACAACCAAAAGCCCCTGGTGAAGCGATCCGACCCATGATCGTAACAAAGGTCCACTTTTGTAAACTGCTGTTTACCTATAGGCGGGTCGGCTGCCCGCGATCCGGTGCCCCAAAAGGTGCGCGCGCCGCGTAATTAGGCGGCAGTCCACACGTGGCGGCGGTGGAGGATATACCGAATACGCGCACAGCTGCGCCATTTTTCACTACAGAAGTTCACTTTTATGGACTAAAGTGTCGTGGTGTAGCCGTCGCGAGGAGACAACGATGTCCGTACCCGCTGACCGAAAGCCGGCACGCAAAACTGCGAGCGGTTGGCCCCGTCATCGTGCCGATCGGTACGCCCAAGGCAATACCAGCCGCGACGAGGCGTCGCCGATCGTGAAATTGGCGAAGCTAGCGCAGCAAGCGGTGATCATCGGTGCCGGTGCGCTGGTTCTGGTCGGCGCCGTCGGCGGTCCCGGCCTAGTGGCGCAAGCCCACGCGAACACCCCCCAGTGCGTCACCAACGCGACAGATCCATGCCCGCCGCCGCCCGGCGGTTCCCCCGGCCCGCAAAACCAACTCCAACAACAGTCGGCGGATCAACCTCGAGAGCACGTCGTTTGCCAGCCGGCCGGCAAGGTCGGAGCATTCTGCTACCGCATCGTGAAGTGACCGCGACGGTCACGGTTACCGCGAGCAGACGCAAAAACACCCAAAACTGAGCTGCTGCAGGGATTTTGCGTCTGCTCGCCCACATTACGCCGCTGACGTGACCCGGTAGACGTCGTAGACGCCCTCGACGTTGCGGACGACGTCGAGCAGATGCCCCAGATGCTTGGGGTCGCCCATCTCAAACGTGAAGCGGCTGATGGCAACTCGGTCGTTCGACGTGGTCACCGACGCCGACAGGATGTTCACCTTCTCGTCGGAGAGCGCCCGGGTGATGTCCGACAGCAGCCGGTGGCGGTCGAGCGCCTCGACCTGGATCGCCACCAAAAATACCGACGACGGCGACGGCGCCCAGTGCACTTCGATGATCCGCTCGGACTGCTGGCGCAGCGACGCGGCGTTGGTGCAGTCGGTGCGGTGCACGCTGACCCCACCGCCGCGGGTGACGAATCCCATGATCTGGTCGCCGGGCACCGGGGTGCAGCACTTGGCCAGCTTGGTCAGCACACCGGGAGCGCCGGGGACGGCGACCCCGGTGTCCTCGGTGCTGCGCTGGCGGCGCGGCATGGTCGCCGGCGTGGACCGCTCGGCGAGCTCCTCTTCGGCCTGTTCGATGCCGCCGAGCTCGGCCAAAAGCCGCTGCACGACGTGCTTGGCCGACACGTGCCCTTCACCGATCGCGGTGTAGAGCGCCGATACGTCCGCGTAGTGCAGCTCGTGAGCCACCGCGGCCATCGATCCGCCGTTCACCAAGCGCTGCAACGGAAGTCCGCCGCGGCGCACTTCCCGGGCCATCGCTTCCTTGCCGGCCTCCAGCGCCTCCTCGCGGCGCTCCTTGGCGAACCATTGGCGGATCTTGGTCTTGGCCCGCGGCGACGCCACGAACTGCTGCCAGTCACGCGACGGCCCGGCGTTGGGCGCCTTCGAGGTGAAAATCTCGACGACTTCCCCGTTTTCCAGCTTCCGCTCCAGCGCCACCAGCCGGCCGTTGACCCGCGCGCCGATGCAGCGGTGCCCGACCTCGGTGTGCACGGCGTAGGCGAAGTCCACCGGCGTCGACCCGGCCGGCAGGGTAATCACGTCGCCCTTCGGGGTGAATACGAAAATCTGTTGCACCGCAAGGTCATAGCGCAACGACTCCAGAAACTCGCCGGGGTCGGCGGCTTCCCGCTGCCAGTCGAGCAGTTGACGCATCCAGGCCATGTCGTCGATCTCGGCGGCGGCATGCGGATGCGGAAGACCGTTGCGGCCCTTGGCTTCTTTGTAGCGCCAGTGCGCAGCAATGCCGTATTCGGCGGTGCGGTGCATGTCGCGGGTGCGGATCTGCACCTCCAGCGGCTTGCCCTCCGGGCCGATGACCGTGGTGTGCAGCGACTGGTATACCCCGTAGCGCGGCTGGGCGATGTAGTCCTTGAACCGGCCGGCCATCGGCTGCCACAGCGAATGCACCACGCCCACGGCGGCGTAACAGTCGCGGATCTCGTCGCACAGAATACGGATGCCCACCAGGTCGTGGATGTCGTCGAAGTCGCGGCCCTTGACGATCATCTTCTGGTAGATCGACCAGTAGTGTTTCGGCCGGCCCTCGACGGTGGCGTTGATCTTCGACGCCTTCAGGGTGGCGACGATCTCGTCGCGCACCTTGGCCAGGTAGGTGTCCCGCGACGGCGCACGGTCGGCCACCAGCCGCACAATCTCTTCGTATTTCTTGGGATGCAGGATCGCGAACGCCAAGTCCTCCAGCTCCCACTTGACGGTGGCCATACCCAGCCGATGTGCAAGCGGCGCAATGACTTCCAGGGTTTCGCGGGCCTTGCGGACCTGCTTCTCCGGCGGCAGGAAGCGCATGGTGCGCATGTTGTGCAGCCGGTCGGCCACTTTGATCACCAGCACCCGCGGGTCGCGGGCCATCGCGATGATCATCTTGCGGATCGTCTCGCCCTCGGCGGCGCTGCCCAACACCACCCGATCCAGCTTGGTCACGCCGTCAACGAGATTGCCGACCTCTTCGCCGAATTCGGCGGACAGCTGCTCCAGCGTGTAACCGGTGTCTTCGACCGTGTCGTGCAGCAACGCAGCCACCAGCGTGGTGGTGTCCATGCCCAATTCGGCCAGGATGGTGGCCACCGCAAGGGGATGGGTGATGTAGGGATCCCCGGAGTGGCGCAGCTGGCTGGCGTGGCGCTGCTCGGCGACTTCGTAGGCCCGCTGCAGCAGCGACAGGTCGGCCTTGGGGTAGACCTGCCGATGCACCGCCACCAGCGGTTCGAGCACCGGGTTGATCGCGTTGCGCTGCGCGGTCATCCGCCGCGCCAGCCGCGCCCGCACTCGCCGCGACGCGCTGGTAGTGGTCTTCAGCCCTACCCGAGATTCGGCCGGCAGCGCGTCGGGGGCCGACGGCGATTCGGCAGCCGGCTCTAACGCTTGCGCCGCCCGCTGGTCGTCCGCCACGTTCGTCACCTCCGAGCTCCCAGGATATCGCTCCAGCTCGGGCGCAGGCTGGCAGCGTTTCAGATGCTGCGCAGGCTTCGTACTGGCAGCGGTGCCAGCAGGTCGCGCCCGCCCAGCTCGGCGAGCTCCAGCACCACCACGGCCATGGTCACGACGGCGCCGGCATGCTCAAGCAGCCGGTGCGCGGCAGCCAGCGTGCCGCCGGTGGCCAGCACGTCGTCGACGATGACCACCCGCCGGCCCGCCAGCTCGATACCGCTGGCCGGAATCTCCAAAACAGCGGCGCCGTACTCCAGGTGGTACCGCTCGGCGAGCACTGGCGGGGGCAGCTTGCCGCCCTTGCGCACGGCCAGCACGCCGGTACCCAGCCGGGTGGCAAGGGCCGCCGCGGCCAGGAAGCCGCGGGCATCGATGCCCGCCACCAGGTCGGCTCCGGCCGCGGCGGCGGCCAGTGCGTCGGTGACCGCGGCCAGCCCGCGGGCGTCGGCGAAAAGCGGAGTCAGGTCTTTGAATTGCGTTCCCGGCGTAGGGAAATCGGCTACCTCCCGGGTCAGGGACGCGATGAGGTTTTCGACCGAGCCGCCGTGGGACGTCACCGCACCAGCACCCAGCGGTCCATGTTCCACCCCGCCCCCCAGCGGGTCGGGTTGCTGTTGACGGCATACATCTTCTTCTTTGTCACCAGCGTGCGCTGCTGGCGGTAAAGCGGCAGCGTCGGCATGTCCGCCCACAGCACCGCGGCACCGTCGCCGAGCAGCCGGGCCAGCGTTCTACCGGGTCGGCGGAAACCGCCTGGGCGCCGATGATGCCGTCGATTTGACCGTTGCGGTAACCGGAGAGGTTGTTGCCGTTGCCGCTGTGCAAGGCGTAGGCGTCCATCGCCGACGACCCGGTCGATCCGCCGCCGGTGGCGCCTCCGGTGCCGGCCAGCAGGGCGTCGATCTGGCCGGCTTTGAGCGTCTGGGGGCCAGCGGAGGGCGAGGTCGCGTCCGACACCGCGACGCCCGCCGGTCCGCAAGCCTTGGCGATGGCCCCGACGATGGCCGCCAGCCGCGCGTTGGGCGCCCGGTAGCCGATCCGCACCGACAGCGGCGCACCGCCCAACTCGCTGCGGGCGGCCGCCGGATCGGAGCGGGTGAACGACGCGGCCGCCGGGGTGGCGCTCTCGGCCTGGCCGAGGGCGTCGTCGGCGGCGGCGTGCAGCCGCGTGTTGGCGATCGGCACGCCGGCGTCGCGGGCGATGAGATCGCGCGGCGTGCACAGCGCGAGCGCGCGGCGGGCCCGGGTCTGCGACAGCGGGCCGACGGGAGCAAAGATCAGCTGCTCGATGCCCGCCGACGCCGAATCGGTGCGCTGGTAGTCGTCCGGGGTGATCAGCGATCCCGACGACCCGGCCGCAACGTCAACGACGTCGACGGACTTGTTGTTGACCCGGTCTTGAATGTCGGCTTCCTGCGGCCACACCGTGATCCGCTTGGTGACGGGTTTGGTGCCCCACCAACGGTCGTTCGCGACGAGCACCACGGCGCCGCCGTCGAGCAGCTTTTCGATCTTGTACGGTCCCGACGACGGGAAGTGTTTCAGGTCGACGCCGGGCTTGAGGTCCCAGGTCGTGTTCCATACCTGCGCGATCCGGTCCACTACCGGCATGTTGTTGGTCTGCAGCGCGGTCGTCACATCGACGCCGAGCTCATCGCCGATGACATGCGAGGGCATCAGCGAGGTCGCGGTGAACAGTTGGGCATAGTCGACGACGTTGCGGTCCGGGGCAAACGACACGCGCGCCTTCTTCTGGCCCGGCTGGCAATCGACGTTGGCGATATCGGCGTAGCCGGCGTGGCTGGCGGCGTCGAAACCGGGAAAACGGCCCGACTGCGCGGCCCAGGTCAACACCAGGTCGTCGCAGGTGATGGGCCTGCCGTCGGAATAGACGGCGTTGTCGGCGATCTGGTAGTCGAGGACCAG
This sequence comes from Mycobacterium xenopi, assembly GCF_009936235.1. Classification (NCBI taxonomy): domain Bacteria; kingdom Bacillati; phylum Actinomycetota; class Actinomycetes; order Mycobacteriales; family Mycobacteriaceae; genus Mycobacterium; species Mycobacterium xenopi. The sequence continues at coordinate 3,080,110 of NZ_AP022314.1, forward strand.
CGGCGCCCCGCCGACCACCGATACGGTCCCGAAGTCGTGGTCAGCGACGACTTGCCCGTCCGGCCCGTGGTAGCCGAACCCGATGAGGGTGCGGGCGAATGCCTGCGCTCCGGCCGACGCGGCACCCGTGACCGTGTTGGTGTTGTAGCTCACCAGCGTCCCGTCGACAACGTAGTCGATCTGGTCGGAGGCGCTGCCTGAGCACGCGGTCAGCCCCGCCGGGCCGGCCGCCGCCAGCGTCGCGGCCACCGACACCGCGGCCGCGCGCCGACACCAGACCGCCATCGGGCTATCGCTTGTTCCGCTTGCCGGTGGGACGTCGCTGGCTGGTTGTGGGCCGCACCGGGCGTGCCCCGGGTGCGGGTTTGGTCGGTGCGGGCTTGCTGCGAGCGGGGGCGGCCGCGCTGATGTCTTGCTGCGCCTCCTCGCCCGGCGAAGCCTCTCGAGGCTCGGCTGCGGGCTCTGGTTTCTCGGTGGTGTCCGTGGCCCGAGCCGGATCGCGGCGCCGCAGCACCCGCCGAGTGTGATTGCGCACCAGTTCGGTGCGTTCGCGAAGGGTGACCAGCAGCGGGGTGGCGAAGAAGATCGACGAGTAGGTGCCGACGAGGATGCCGACCAGCTGGACCAGCGCCAGATCCTTGAGGGTGCCCACGCCGAGCAGCCACACCGCCACCACCAGCAAGGCGATCACCGGCAACACCGAGATCAGGCTGGTGTTGATCGAGCGCATCAGCGTCTGGTTGACCGCCAGGTTGGCCTGCTCGGCGAAGGTGCGCCGGGTGGTGTGCTGGAAACCTCGGGTGTTCTCCTCGACTTTGTCGAACACGATGACCGTGTCGTACAGCGAGAAACCCAGGATCGTCAGCCACCCGATGACCGTGGCCGGGGTGACCTCGAAGCCGACCAGCGAATACACACCAGCGGTGACCGTCAGGTCGAAGAACAGGGCGGCCAGCGCCGAAATCGCCATGTAGCGCTCGTAGCGCACGGTGATGTACAGCGTCACCAACACCAAGAACACCACCAGCGCGATCAAGGCCTTCTTGGTGATCTGGCCACCCCAGGTCGACGACACCGCCGAGTCGCTGATCGCCTGCTTGCTGGGCTGACCGTCGGCGCCTCGCGGATGAAAAGCGTTGAACAGGGCGTCTTTTAGCTTCGCGGTCTGCTGGTTGGTCAGCGTTTCGGAGCGGATCTGGACGGTGGCCGAGGCGCCACTGCCGACGATCACCACCGACTCTGGGTCGCTGCCCAGGGTGCGCCGGAACACGTCTTCGACTTGGGCGACTTTGGCGTCGCCGCGCGGGAACGACACCTTGGTGCCGCCAGCGAAGTCGATGCCGAACGTGAACCCGCGAATGGCGATGCTGGCGACGGCGATTGCGACGATCATCGCGCTGATCGCGTACCAAAACCGGCGTCGCCCCACCACCTCGAAGGCACCGGTGCCGGTGTAGAGCCGGGACAAAAAGCCGTGGTGCGGTAGCTCGGCGGCGTGGGCGCTGTCGACGACGGTGGCGTTGGACTCGGTGATTTCCACGGCTTCTGTTGCTTTGGAGGCCATTTCGCTATCCCGTCCAATCGGCCTGTGAATGAGCCAGGGCGCGGCGTTCGCGGGCGACCTGCTGGACCGCACCCAGGCCGTTGTAGGCCGGCTTGGCCAAGGTCGCCGACTTGGACGCCAGGTAGACCAGCGGCCAGGTCACCAAGAACACCACGACAAGGTCGAGGACCGTGGTGAGGCCGAGGGTGAACGCGAAGCCCTTCACTTGCCCGATCGCCAGGAAGTAGAGCACCGCGGCGGCCAGGAAGGTCACCGCGTTACCCGACACGATCGTCTTGCGGGCCCGTGCCCAGCCGCGGGGCACCGCGGAGCGAAACGAACGGCCTTCGCGGATCTCGTCTTTGATCCGTTCGAAGAACACCACGAACGAGTCGGCGGTGGTGCCGATCCCGATGATCAGACCCGCGATGCCGGCCAGATCCAGCGTGTAGTTGATGTAGCGGCCTAACAACACCAGAATCGCGAAAACCATTGCACCGGAAGCCACCAGCGACAGTGCGGTCAGCAATCCCAGCACCCGGTAATACAGCAGCGAATACACCAGCACCAAAACCAGCCCGATAGCACCTGCGATCAGACCGGCGCGCAGCGACGTCAATCCCAGTGTGGCCGAGACTGTTTCGGCTTCCGATGATTCGAAGGACAGTGGCAATGACCCGTACTTCAGCACGTTGGCCAGTTCGCGGGCCTGGCCCTGGGTGAAGTTTCCGGTGATCTGGGTGCGGCCCCCCGGTATCGCCTCGCGGATCTGCGGTGCGCTGACCACCTGCGAGTCCAGCGTGAACGCCGTCTGGGTGCCCACGTGGGCGGCGGTGAAGTCCGCCCAGGTATTGGCCGCCGAGCTCTTGAACTGCAGATCGACGACGTAGCCGCCGCTGTGCTGGTCCAGACCATACGTGGCGTTTTGGATCTGGTCACCGCTGATGATCGACGGCGCCAATAGGTAGGCGGTCTTGTGGTCGGTCGAGCAGGTCACCAGGGGCAGGTTGGGGTCGTCGTTTCCGGCGAGGATGTCATCCTGCCCGCAGCGGGTGGCCTGGTATTGCAGCGCCAAAAACTGCACACCCTGGCTGGTGCTCTGCCGCCACTTCTTCTCCTGGGCAATGCGCTCGGCGAGGTCCTTGCGCGGGTCTGGGGGGGCCAGGCTTCTCGGCGGGCGTTGGCGGCGCGTTGTTGTCCGGTGGCCCCGGAGTCGGGGTGGGCGTCGGCTCCTGCGGGTACGGCCGCGGCTGCGGAGCGGGCTTTCCACCGGGAGTTCCCGCCGGCGCTTCGCCGGGCTGTGCGCCCCCCCGGCGCCGGGCCTGGATGCTGGTCAGCCGGCGGCGCGGACTCCGCGGGTATCGCGTTGGTCACCGGCCGGATGTACAACCGCGCGGTCTGCCCCAGGTTGCGGGCCTCGTTGCCGTTATTGCCAGGCACCGTGATGACCAGGTTGTCCCCGTCGACAATGACTTCCGAGCCCGAAACTCCCAGACCGTTGACTCGGGCGCTGATGATCTGCTGGGCCTGCGACAGCGCCTCGCGAGTCGGGGCCGAGCCGTCCGGGGTCCGTGCGGTCAGGGTGACCCGGGTACCGCCCTGCAGGTCGATGCCGAGCTTGGGTTCGGCCCGCTTGTTGCCCGTCAGAAAGACCAGCAGGTAGACACCGACCAGCAGGATCAGGAACACCGACAGATAGCGGGCAGGACGCACCGGCGCCGAAGGCGATGCCACGTTCTCTCCTCACACTCTCGCGCGATCCGCTCCCACGGTGATCACTGCGACTGCACCCCGCAAAGATTACGTGCCAGGGGGCAGACCTCAGTCGTTGGTCAGGCGCTCCGGGTCACCGGTGGTCTGCTCGACACCGTCGTCGTCGCGGTCATCGACGTCTGGTTCGATGCGGTCCCGGATCGCCAGCTTCATCCAGGTGGTGACCACGCCCGGCGCGATCTCAAGGTCCACCGTGTCGTCGGTGATCCCGGTGACGGTGGCCTGCAGTCCGGATGTGGTGTGCACCCGGTCGCCGATGCGCAGCGACTCGTGCAGGTCGATCGTGGCTTGCATCGCACGTTTTTGACGCCGCGACGCGAAGAACATGAACGCTGCCAGGATGACAAGCAGCGGCAAGAAAACGACCAGTTGATCCATGACGGCCAGTCTGCCATCGCGCCCAGCCCTTGACGCGGCGGTGCGGCAGTGGGACAACGGGCGATATGGCCCGCGTCGTCGATTCCGACCAGCACCTCTACGAAAGTCGGTCACTGTGGGCCGACCACATCGATCCGTCCGCCCGCGACGAAGCGCTGAGCCTGGTCGATGACGAACGCGGCTATACCTGGCTGAGCTGGCGGGGCTTTCCCCTCGCGCTGGCTGATGTCCACGTTCCCGGCGACACCGCGTCGTGCGGCGACCACCGCAACCGCTGCCGGGCCGGAAAACCGCCCGCCTACCGCTACGACGAGGCGTTGCCGGCTTCCTACTGGCGTCCCGAGGCTCGCGTTCGCTGGCTCGACGAGGTCGGCCTCGACGAAGCCGTGGTGTTCCCCAACTACGGCTTGCTGTGGGAGCGACGCCTCTCGTCGTCGCGGCCCGCGGTCACCGCGAACATGACGGCGTGGAACCGGTGGTGCGCTGCCGTGCAGGCCGACGGCAGGGGCCGACTGCACCCGGTCGCTCATCTGACCCTGCGTGACCCGGAGTGGCTGGAGGCCGAGTTGGCCCGACTCGCCGGGGCCGGGGTCAGGCTGGCCATGATCGGCGCGGGCTCGGTGGAGGGACGCGCCCTATCGCATCCCGACCACGACCGGATCTGGTCGGCGTTCGTCGAGCACGGCATCACCCCGGTCTTCCACGTCGCCGATCAGGTGCGGATCTTCGACGATTGCTGGTATCCCGACGACCAGTCGGGCGATCTGGTGCCCGCCACCGAAGCGGTGTTCCTATGGGTGCCACCGGCGCTGGCGTTGACCGATCTGATCTTGCATGGTGTGTTCGACCGTCATCCGCGACTCCGTTTCGGCGTGGTGGAGCTCAGCTCGGCGTGGGTGCCCCAGTTTTTGCTGCTGCTCGACGGCGCGTCGGACTTCACCACCAGGCTCAACGGCAAGCCGGTGGCCCAGCTGTCGCGGCGGCCCAGCGAATACTTCCTTGAACATGTCCGGGTGTCGTCGTTCTCCTACGAGGACCCCAAGCAGCTGACCGAAAAGACCGGCGACGTGTTCATGTTCTGCAGCGACTACCCGCACTCCGAGGGGACGTCGACACCGCTGGACGACTACCGGCGGATGGGCTGCGAGGAGCCGGCGATGCCCGGACTGTTCCACGACAATGTCGACGCGCTGCTTCGTCATTGAGCGGATCGAGCTCACCGAGGCCTTACGAACCACCGGTGCGATCCGCGAGTTCACCGGCCAGCCCGTGGACACCAGCCGGCCCGGTCTTCGGGGCGAGCGGTTAATCGAGTCGCTAATGTAGCGGGCCGAGGACACCAGGGAGGCATGCGGTGCAAAACGTTGTTCGCCGCTTAGCGGTTGTCGTGGTAATGGCAATGGCGCCGATGGCTTTCGCGATCGCCGTGACGCCGGCCGTCAGTTCCGCGCAGTGCGCGAACGGCTGGTGGTGGGACCCGAAGGCCAACATGTGCCGACCGGCTGACGCGCCGCTGGCGCTGCAGTGCGACCCGGGCCAGTGGTGGGACCCCACCGGCGATGTCTGTCGGCCGCTGGGTGTCGGGCCGCAACCGCTGGACTGCGGGAGCGGCCAGTGGTGGGACCCCACCGCCAACGTGTGCCGGCCGCTGGGTGTGGCGGCGCAACCGCTGGCATGCGATAACGGCTGGTGGTGGGACCCGACGTCCAATGCCTGCCGCCCGCCGCTGGTACCGCCGTCCGCGTAGCCCGCGACGCGGGTTGCCGTCGTCGCCGAGCCGCCGCGGATAGGCTCGAACCACCGCGCGACCCGCACCGCCCGTGAGGAGACCGACGTGCCCGCCGTCAACCAGAGTCGCCACCTCCTCACCGAAATCCCGGGCCCGGCCTCGCTGGAACTGACCAAGCGTCGAACCGCCGCGGTGGCCCGCGGGGTCGGCAGCATCATGCCGGTCTACGCGGCGCGCGCCAGCGGCGGGATTGTCGAGGATGTCGACGGCAACCGGCTGATCGACCTCGGCTCGGGGATCGCGGTCACCACGATCGGCAACGCGGCCCCGCGGGTGGTGGACGCCGTCCGCGCGCAGGTCGCCGAGTTCACCCACACCTGCTTCATGGTGACCCCGTACGAGCACTACGTCGCCGTCGCCGAGCAACTCAACCGGTTGGCCCCGGGCGGGGGCGACAAGCGCTCGGCGCTGTTCAACTCCGGCGCCGAGGCGGTGGAGAACGCGATCAAGGTCGCCCGCTGCTATACCCGCAAACCGGCTGTGGTGGCGTTCGACCACGCATATCACGGTCGCACCAACCTGGCGATGGCGCTGACCGCCAAATCGGCGCCGTACAAAAACGGGTTCGGGCCGTTCGCGCCGGAGATCTACCGTGCTCCGCTGTCGTACCCGTTTCGCGACCGCCTGCTCGACGAAAAATTGGCCAGCAACGGCGAACTGGCCGCCGAGCGGGCGATCCGCCATATCGACCAGCAGGTCGGCGCCGACAACGTGGCGGCGCTGCTCATCGAACCTATTCAGGGCGAAGGCGGCTTCATCGTCCCAGCCCCGGGGTTTCTGGCCACTCTGCGCCAGTGGTGCCAGCAACACAACGTGGTCTTCATCGCCGACGAGATCCAGACCGGATTCGCGCGCACCGGGGCGATGTTCGCCTGCGAGCACGAGGGCATTGAGCCCGACCTAGTTTGCGTCGCCAAGGGCATCGCCGGAGGGCTGCCGCTTTCGGCGGTGACGGGACGCGCCGAGATCATGGACGCCGCCCACCCCGGCGGCCTGGGCGGGACCTTCGGCGGCAACCCGGTGGCCTGCGCGGCGGCGCTGGCCAGCATCGCGACCATCGAGAGCGACGGGCTGATCGAGCGGGCACGTCAGCTCGGCGAGCTGATGACGCAGCGGCTGCTGGCGTTGCAGCGGCGCGACGACCGGGTCGGCGATGTCCGCGGCCGGGGCGCCATGATGGCCATCGAGCTGGTGAAACCCGGCGGCGCCGACCCGAATCCGCAGCTCACCGACGCGCTGACCGCCGCCGCGCACGCCGCCGGGGTGATCGTCTTGACCGCGGGCACCTTCGACAACGTGGTGCGACTGCTGCCACCGCTGACCATCAGCGACGAACTGCTGACCGAAGGTCTCGACGTCATCGCGTCGTGCCTCGCCGAGCTCTGAACCGCGCGCCGTCACATCTGCCACACCAGTCTCCGCGGAGAAGGATGTGCCGATGTGCCCGCCTCGCAGCGACAACCAACCGTTTGGCCGCGGGTTGGCGGCCTTGAAGCGTTCACTTGTGACAGTAATGACCCGTGCGCCACATCAGCCCCGCGACACCGGGTGTTGCTGGCGTGCCCGGCTATCAGCGACAACGGGCTTGGTCGCGTAACGACTGCACGCGTTTGTGAATCCGGTGCTCGGTGCCGCGGGGCATCCAACCGGGGCCATAGCGGCCGCGTCCGAGCCGACGGACCCGGCCGTGCCCGATCTCCCAGCGCAAAGCATCCGAGATCGACTTCGATGCCCGGCCACCCGCAGCAAAGCCGTGCCAGGCGAGCGCGTCGGCCAGCTCCGCGACGGTCGCGGGCCCGTGGATAAACAGATGCATCGTCAGGACGTAGCGAAGCTCGGTTCCCCGCAACTGCAGCGGTTCGCTCATCCTCAGATCGTCGCAGCGATGTCTGACAATCCATTCCTTGTCGCTGATAGCCGGGCAGTTCGGACCCAAGGCACTCGCCATGACGCAAGTGACCGATGGACGAAAGCGTCTTGTTGGTTGTCCGCGCGGCACAAGAACCGCCGCTTTGTCGCTGCCAGGCGGGCACATCGACACCACCCGCGCGGCGGTGGAGGTCATTGCCGAGCAGCAGCGCTGCCGCCCGCCCGGTGCCGAGAACTCGCAGCGTTAGTTACCGATCTCACACGCGACCGCGGTTCCCGGGACGCCGTGTCCGGAATAAAGTTAGCTTTGCTAACGTAGTTCCTCGTGTTGGGCGCAGCGTGGCGCCGGTCAGCTTCACCACCACTGTGTTTCGAGGTTTGAGATATGCCGATGGATACCCGTGAAGACCAGCTGGAGCGCCGCATTGCCGCGTTGACCGCCGATGATCCGCAGTTCGCCGCGGCGCGTCCCGACGAAGCGGTGGCCACGGCGGTCCAGCGGCCCGGGCTGCGCCTGCCAGAGGTGATCGAAACCGTGCTGCAGGGTTACGCCGACCGGCCGGCGCTCGGGCAGCGTGCGGTCGAGTTCGTCAAAGACCCGAACACCGGCCGTACGTCGGCGCACCTGCTGCCCCGCTTCGACACGATCACCTACCGCGAACTGGCCGACCGCGTCGGCGCGTTGGCCAGCGCCTGGGCCCGCGAGGCCGTCTCGCCCGGTGACCGCGTCGCCATCTTGGGCTTCACCAGCGTCGACTACACCACGATCGACGTGACCCTGGCCCGAATCGGCGCCGTGTCGGTGCCGCTACAGACCAGCGCGGCCCTCGCCCAGCTTCGGCCCATCGTCGTCGAGACCGAGCCCACCGTGATCGCGGCCAGCGTCGACTACCTGTCCGACGCGGTCGAACTGATCCGCACCGGTCACGCGCCGGCGCGGCTCGTGGTATTCGACCACCACCCCGAGGTTGACGACCACCGCGAGGCGCTCGATGCTGCCCGCGGCCGGCTGGCCGGACATGCGGTGATCGTGGAGACACTGGCCGAGGTGCTGGAACGCGGCACGTCGCTGCCCGCCCCGACGGTCGCCGCCGAAGACAACGACCTGGCGCTGCTGATCTACACCTCCGGCAGCACCGGCGCACCCAAGGGCGCGATGTATCCGCAGCGCAACGTCGCCAAGATGTGGCAGCGCTCCAGCCGCAACTGGTTCGGCCCGAGTGCTGCGTCGATCACCCTCAACTTCATGCCGATGAGCCACGTCATGGGCCGCGGCATCCTGTACGGAACGCTCGGCAACGGCGGAACCGCTTACTTCGGCGCCACGAGCGACCTGTCGACGCTGCTCGAAGACCTCGCCCTGGTGCGGCCCACCGAGTTGAACTTCGTGCCGCGGGTTTGGGACACCCTGCACGCAGAATTTCTCACCAGGGTTGACCGGCTCACCGCGGAGGGCGCCGACCGGGCCAGCGCGGAAGCCCTGGTGATGGGCGACCTGCGCGACAACCTGCTCGGCGGGCGGGCGATCTTCGCGATGACGGGCTCGGCGCCGATTTCCTCGCAGCTCAAAACGTGGGTCGAGTCGCTTCTGGGGATTCACCTGCTCGACGGCTACGGCTCCACCGAGGCCGGGATGGTTTTGTACGACGGTGTGGTGCAACGCCCGCCGGTGATCGACTACAAGCTGGCCGACGTGCCCGATCTGGGTTACTTCAGCACCGACCGGCCCTTCCCGCGGGGTGAGTTGCTGCTCAAGACCGAGAACATGTTCCCCGGCTACTACAAGCGCCCGGAGATCACCGCCGGAGTGTTCGACGACGACGGTTACTACCGCACCGGCGACGTAGTGGCCGAGGTCGGCCCCGACCGGCTGGTCTACGTCGACCGCCGCAACAACGTGCTCAAGCTTGCCCAAGGTGAGTTCGTCACCGTCGCCAAGCTCGAGGCCGTGTTCAACAACAGCCCGCTGGTGCGCCAGATCTACATTTACGGCAACAGCGCCCACCCTTACCTGCTGGCGGTCGTGGTGCCGACGGACGTGAACGCGTCGAAGTCAGCGATCGCCGAGTCGTTGCAGCGCGTCGCCAAAGACGCCGGCCTGCAGTCCTACGAGGTGCCGCGCGACTTCCTCATCGAGCCCGAGCCGTTCACGTTGGAGAACGGTCTGCTCACCGGCATCCGCAAGCTGGCGTGGCCCAAACTGAAAGAACGGTACGGCGAGCGGCTCGAACAGCTCTACGCCGAGCTGGACCGAAGCCAGGCCGACGAGCTGAGTGAGTTGCGCCGCAGCGGCGCTCAGCGCCCGGTGCTGGAAACGGTTACCCGGGCCGCCGGTGCGCTGCTGGGCGCCGCGGCCAGCGAGCTGCAGCCCGATGCCCACTTCACGGACCTGGGCGGAGACTCTTTGTCGGCGTTGACATTCGGCAACCTGCTGCGCGAGATCTTCGACGTCGACGTGCCGGTGGGGGTGATTGTCAGCCCGGCATCCGACCTGCAGGCCATCGCTGGCTACATCGAGGCCGAACGTCAAGGCTCCAAGCGGCCGACGTTCGCCTCGGTACACGGCCGTGCCGAAGAAGGGGAGGCGGTCGAGGTGCGCGCTCGCGACCTGAGGCTGGACAAGTTCCTCGACGCGCGCACGCTGGAAGATGCCCCGGCCTTGCCCGGGCCAAGCACCGAGGTGCGCACGGTGCTGCTCACCGGCGCGACCGGATTCTTGGGCCGCTACCTGGCGCTGGAGTGGCTGGAGCGGATGGACGCCGTCGACGGCACGGTGATCGCGCTGGTGCGCGCCAAAGACGACGCCGCGGCGCGGGAGCGTCTCGACCGAACGTTCGACAGCGACCCGAAGCTGCGGGCGCACTATCGCGCGCTGGCCGCCGATCACTTGGAGGTCGTCGCCGGCGACAAGGGTGAAGCGAACCTTGGTCTGAGCCAACAGGTTTGGCAGCGGCTGGCCGACACCGTCGACGTGATCGTCGGCCCGGCGGCGCTGGTCAACCACGTGCTGCCCTACAGCGAGCTGTTCGGCCCGAATGTGCTGGGCACCGCCGAGTTGATCCGGCTGGCGCTGACAACGAAGATCAAGCCCTACACCTATGTGTCGACGATCGGGGTGGGCGACCAGATCGAGCCCGGCAAGTTCACCGAGGACGCCGACATCCGGGTGATCAGCCCGACCCGGCGGATCAGCGACAGCTACGCCAACGGCTACGGCAACAGCAAGTGGGCCGGGGAGGTGTTGCTGCGCGAGGCCCATGACCGCTGTGGCCTGCCGGTCGCGGTGTTTCGCTGCGACATGATCTTGGCCGACACCACGTACGCTGGCCAGCTCAACCTGCCCGACATGTTCACCCGGCTGATGCTGAGCCTGGCGGCCACCGGGATCGCGCCGCGCTCGTTCTACGAGCTGGACGCCGAGGGCAACCGGCAGCGCGCCCACTATGACGGGCTGCCGGTGGAGTTCATCGCCGAGGCGGTCTCGACGCTAGGGGCTCAGACCGTCGAGGGCTACCAGACCTATCACGTGATGAACCCGCACGACGACGGCATCGGGCTCGACGAGTACGTCGACTGGCTGATCGAGGCCGGCTACCCGATCCGGCGTGTCGACGACTACGCCGACTGGCTGCAGCGGTTCGAGACCGCGATGCGGGCCCTGCCGGATCAGCAGCGCCGGTACTCGCTTTTGCCGCTGCTGCACAACTACCAGAAGCCCGAGAAGCCGATGCGCGGATCGATGGCCCCGACCGACCGGTTCCGGGCCGCGGTGCAAGAGGCGAAAATCGGCCCGGACAAAGACATCCCGCACGTGACGCGGGAGGTCATCGTCAAATACGCCACCGACCTGCAGTTGCTCGGCTTACTGGACGAGAAGAGGGTTTAGCGATCGGCGCTGACGCGGCGGCGGCGGAAGAAGCTGCCACGCTGCCGCGGCTCGTCGGCAGGCGCGCCATGCTGCTCACCGCGCACCTGGGTGACCGCGTCGGGTGAGACCTCGGGAGCGACCGGGTAGTCGGGCGTCGGCCCGTCGGCGGACATGTCGGCGGCCGGTACCGGCTCGACGTCACGGGCCAACCGCACCGCCAGCCGCGCCAGGACACCTCCGCCAAGAAAGACGATCAGCGTTCCCAACCCGGAGAAGTAAGCAATCTCGAGAAGTGCCCGCTTGCCGTCGGTCGACGCCACCGGATGGCCGATGTCGCCGATGTGCACGTCGAGGCCAAGGCGCCGCCCACCACGAACCAAGCGCCCGCAAAGCTAGCCAGCCAACCACCGAACATCGCGGTGGCCCGGTTGCCGGAACCGATCAGCAGCAGACCTCCCACCAGCGTGGTGACTCCGGGGAATACCTCCAGCCAGCCGCGGGCCGCGGTCCACGTCCAGGGCTGGTTCGGCGTGTAGGCGAAGTCCAAGTATGGCCCGACGAACGGTATCAGCGCACCCCAGGCACCCAGCAACACAAGCAGCAGGCCGGTGATCGCGCCGCGGCTGCGTGGCATGTGCAGACCGTCGTAGCCGTCGACTCCACTGCGTGAGCGTCTCATCGTGTCTCCATCCACCTTGGGCCCCGGCTGTCCCGGCGCCAAGTGCCCGAGGGATACCCACATCGGGGGCAGATGTAACGCCGCCGCCTGCTAGTCGAACAGGCCCGGCTGGGCCCACCCCGAGACCCCCGCCGGCGGCGTCATCCCCAGATGAGTCCAGGCCAGCGGGGTCGCGACCCGGCCGCGCGGGGTGCGGGCAATCATGCCGGCGCGCACCAAGAACGGCTCGCACACCTCCTCGACGGTGGCGGCTTCCTCCCCGACCGCCACCGCCAGCGTCGACACCCCGACCGGGCCGCCGCCGAAGCTGCGGGTCAGCGTCGACAGCACGGCGCGGTCCAGGCGGTCCAGGCCCAGCTCGTCGACGTCGTAAACCTCCAGTGCGGACTTCGCGACGTCGCGGGTGATCACCCCGTCAGCGCGCACCTCGGCGAAGTCGCGGACCCGCCGCAGCAGCCGGTTGGCGATGCGCGGGGTCCCCCGAGAACGGCGGGCGATCTCCGCGGCGGCGTCCGCGCCGAGCTCGATGCCCAAGATTCCCGCCGAACGCGCCAGCACCTGCTCCAGCTCGGCGGGTTCGTAGAAATCCATGTGGGCGGTGAAGCCGAAGCGGTCACGCAGCGGACCGGTCAGCGCGCCGGACCGGGTGGTGGCGCCGACCAGCGTGAACGGCGCGACTTCCAGCGGGATCGACGTGGCTCCCGGGCCTTTGCCGACGACGACATCGACCCGGAAGTCCTCCATCGCCAGATACAGCATCTCCTCGGCGGGCCGGGCGATGCGGTGGATCTCGTCGATGAACAGCACGTCGTGTTCGACCAGATTGGACAGCATCGCCGCCAGATCCCCGGCCCGTTCCAGCGCCGGCCCGGACGTCACCCGCAGCGACGACCCGAGCTCGGCGGCGATGATCATCGCCAGCGAGGTCTTGCCCAGCCCGGGCGGCCCGGACAGCAGGATGTGATCCGGTGTGCCGCCGCGGTTCTTGGCGCCCTCGATGACCAGCTGCAGCTGCTCGCGCACCCGCGGCTGGCCGATGAATTCGCGCAGCGACCGGGGCCGCAGGCTAGCGTCGACGTCGCCCTCACCGACGGTCAGCGTCGGCGACACGTCCCGCTCGGCGGGCTGGCCGGGCAACTCGCTGAACCGGCTCATGTGGTCTTCCCCAACAGCGACAGGGCGGCGCGCAGCGCGCTGGCGGTGGTGGCGGCGCGGTCGCTGGTCAGCACCGCGTCGGTGGCCTCCTCCGCTTGCTTGACCGCAAACCCAAGGCCGACAAGGGCGTCCACCACGGGTCGGCGCACCGCGTGACCGTTGACGGCCGCACTCGGCGCTGCGGTTGGCCCGATCTTGTCGCGTAGCTCGAGCACCATTCTTTCGGCGCCGCGCTTGCCGATGCCCGGCACCCGGGTCAACGCGGCGACGTCGCCGTCGGCCAGCGCCTTACGCAGCGCCGCGGTGTCGTACACCGCCAGGGTGGCCAGCGCGATCTTCGGCCCTACCCCGGAGACCCCCAACAACGTCAGGAACAGGTCGCGGGTCTCGCTGTCGGGAAAACCGTAGAGCGTCATCGAATCCTCGCGCACGATCATCGCGGTGATCAGCCGGGCTTCGCTGCCGCGTCGCAGCGTCGCCAGCGTCGAGGGCGTCGCGTTGACCCGGTAGCCGACCCCGGCCGCCTCGATCACCGCGTGGTCGAGCGCCACCTCGAGCACCTCGCCGCGCACCGACGCGATCATCGGGCGGCCTTCATTTTCGAGGCGAATTTCTTGCGATGCTCGGCCGCCTTAGCCTCAGCGGCCGCCATCCGGGCAATCATCGGCGCGCGCCAGCAATGGCAGATGGCCAGCGCGAGTGCGTCGGCGGCATCCGGTGGTGTCGGTTTAGCTTGCAGCGCAAGGATTTTGGTGACCATTGTGGTCACTTGGTCCTTACCGGCGACGCCGTTTCCGGTGACCGCGGCCTTGACCTCGCTGGGGGTGTGGAAATGCACGTCGATGCCGCGCTTGGCCGCTGCTAATGCGATCACCCCGCCGGCCTGGGCGGTGCCCATCACCGTCGACACATTCTGCTGGGAGAACACCCGCTCGATCGCGATGACGTCGGGGTGGTGGGTGTCCAGCCAATGCTCGACGATGTCGCTGATGGTGAGCAGCCGCCGCGGCAGCGGCTCGTCGGCGGGGGTGCGCACCACGTCGACGTCCAGCGCGATCACCTGTCTGCCTTGTCTGCTCTCCACCACCGACAGACCGCAGCGGGTCAATCCGGGGTCGACTCCCATTACGCGCACCGCATGCTCCCTCGACGCCGAACGGCTGTTCGATAACCCTAGCGGCTGGGGCCGACATCGGCGGGCAGCGACACAGCTCGCAACCCGCGCCTGTCAGGCCTCGATCTGCGCCAGTATCTCGTCGGGGATGTCGGCGTTGGTGTAGACGTTTTGCACGTCGTCGCTGTCTTCGAGCGCGTCGACCAGTTTCATTACCTTGCGCGCGCCCTCGGCGTCGAGTGGAACCGTCACCGACGGCTGGAACCCGGCCTCCGCGGAGTCGTAGTCGATTCCGGCTTGCTGCAAGGCGGTGCGCACGGCCACCAGATCGCCGGGTTCGGTGATGACCTCGAAGCTGTCACCGAGGTCGTTGACGTCCTCCGCGCCGGCGTCCAGCACGGCTGCCAGCACATCGTCCTCGGTGAGGCCGTCCTTCTCCAGCGTGACAACCCCTTTGCGGGAGAACAGGTACGAGACCGAGCCGGGGTCGGCCATTGTGCCGCCGTTGCGGGTCATCGCGACCCGCACCTCGCTGGCTGCGCGGTTGCGGTTGTCGGTGAGGCATTCGATGAGAATGGCCACCCCGTTGGGGCCGTAGCCCTCGTAGGTGATGGTCTGCCAGTCGGCGCCGCCGGCCTCCTCGCCGGCACCGCGCTTGCGGGCCCGCTCGATGTTCTCGTTGGGCACCGAGCTCTTCTTGGCCTTCTGGATCGCGTCGTAGAGCGTGGGGTTGCCCGCTGGATCACCACCCCCGACGCGCGCGGCGACCTCGATGTTCTTGATCAGCCGGGCGAACATCTTGCCGCGGCGGGCGTCGACGATGGCTTTCTTGTGCTTGGTGGTGGCCCATTTGGAGTGGCCGCTCATCCGCTACTACCTCTTGTCCTTGCTCTCCCGAAGTTCGCCAGACGAGTCTACGTGGGCTTGACGAGCGCGAGCTCACGCTCGCCCGTTGACAATGTCGACGAACAGGCGGTGGATGCGGCGGTCACCGGTCATCTCGGGGTGAAACGCCGTCGCCAACATCGGGCCCTGCCGAACCGCCACGATATGCCCGGCCGCGCGGGCCAGCACCTGCACCTCGGCGCCGGCCCGCTCCACCCAGGGCGCGCGGATGAACACCGCATGCACCGGCCCGTCGAGCCCCGCGAACTCCAGGTCGCCCTCAAATGAGTCGACTTGACGACCGAAAGCATTGCGGCGCACGGTCATATCGATGGCCCGCAACGGAACCGCCTCCCGGCCGTTCGCGCCGGCGTCGAGGATCTCGCGGGCCAGCAGGATCATCCCGGCGCAAGCCCCGTACGCGGGCAACCCGTCGGCCAGGCGTGCACGCAACGGTTCGAGCAGGTCGAGGTCGCGCAGCAGATGGCTCATCGTGGTGGATTCCCCGCCGGGGATCACCAGCCCGTCCACCGCGTCCAGTTCGCTGCGGCGGCGCACCGGGATCGCGTCGGCGCCGGCGTCGCGCAGCGCCGCAAGGTGCTCCCGGGTATCGCCCTGCAGCGCCAGGACACCGACTCGTGGCGGCGTCATGGCGCAGCACGCAAGTCGCGCTTGTAGCGGGTCAGACCCTCCTGCATCACCGCCGCGACCATCTCGCCGTAGTGGTTGAAGATCTTGCCCTGGGTCAGCGACCGCCCGCCGCAGGCCGACGGCGAGGACTGGTCGTAGAGCAGCCATTCGTCGGCCCGGAACGGGCGCATGAACCACATCGCGTGGTCCAGCGACGCGACCTGGAGGTGGTGACGCTCGTCGAGGTGGTTGACCTGCGCCGAACCCAGCAGCGTGAGATCGCTCATATAGGCCAGCGCGCAGATGTGTAGCACCGGATCGTCGGGCAGCGGGTCGCGGTGGCGAAACCACACCTGCTGCTGGGACGCCAGCCCGGGCAGGCGTCGCAGTTTCTCCCGGGGCACGATGCGGACGTCCCACTCGTCGAACTGTCGGAATCCCGCGTCGTCGAACACCTCGACCGAGGCCAGCCCCGGCAGGTCATCCGGTGACGGTGCGGACGGCATCACGTCTTGATGCTCGATGCCACTTTGGTCGGTTTGAAACGACGCCGACATGGAGAAGATCGTCTCCCCATGCTGGATCGCGTTGACACGCCTGGTGCAAAAGGAGCCGCCGTCGCGGATGCGTTCGACGAGAAAAACGGTGGGCGCCTTGGCATCTCCTGGCCGCAGAAAGTAACCGTGCAGGGAATGCACCAGGTAGTGCGGGTCGACGGTGCGCACCGCCGACACCAGCGACTGGCCTGCGACATGGCCGCCGAAGGTGCGTTGCCAGTTGCCCGATTCCGGGCTGAACACGCGGCCGCGGTAGATGTTGACCTCGAGTTGTTCGAGATCAAGGATCTGCTCGATCGACACGAAACGTTCTTACCAGCCGCGTTCGGCCAGGCGATGCGGCGTGGCGATCTCCTCTACGTTGATGCCCACCATCGGCTCGCCGAGCCCGCGCGACACCCTGGCCAGCACATCCGGGTCGTCGTAGAACGTGGTGGCCTTGACGATCGCGGCGGCGCGCTGGGCAGGGTCGCCGGACTTGAAGATGCCCGAGCCGACGAACACGCCCTCGGCGCCAAGCTGCATCATCATCGCGGCGTCGGCCGGGGTGGCGATCCCGCCGGCGCAAAACAGAGTGACCGGCAGCTTGCCGGCACGGGCCACCTCGACGACAAGCTCGTAGGGTGCTTGCAATTCCTTTGCGGCGGTGTACAACTCGTCGTCGGTCAGCGATGTCAGTCGCCGGATTTCGCCGGTGATCGCACGCATGTGTGTGGTCGCGTTGGACACGTCGCCGGTGCCGGCTTCGCCCTTGGAGCGAATCATCGCCGCACCCTCGGTAATGCGTCGCAGCGCCTCACCGAGATTGGTCGCCCCGCACACGAACGGCACGGTGAACTTCCACTTGTCGATGTGGTGGGTGTAGTCGGCCGGGGTGAGCACCTCGGACTCGTCGATGTAGTCCACTCCCAGGCTCTGCAGAATCTGGGCTTCGACGAAATGCCCGATGCGGGCTTTGGCCATCACGGGAATCGTGACCGCGGACATGATGCTTTCGATCATGTCGGGATCACTCATCCGCGACACGCCGCCCTGAGCGCGGATGTCGGCAGGGACCCGTTCCAGCGCCATGACCGCCACGGCGCCGGCCCCTTCGGCGATGCGGGCCTGCTCGGGGGTGACGACGTCCATGATGACGCCACCCTTGAGCATCTCGGCCATGCCGCGCTTGACTCGCGCGGTCCCGGTCTGCCCGCGCCCGTTCGACGAACCGGCGGTGTCCACTGCTGGTCTCCTTGTAGCTGGTTACCAGCCAGTCTAGTGGTCTGCGTCCAGCCCGTTTTCCAGCCGCGTTGACGCCGCCGGATTTTCTCGGATTCCGGTCAGGCGACCCGGGATCAGGTGCTAGATATTTCAATGTTTGGCCACGCCTTGGATGTCCATGCTGGCCGCGGCAGCGGTTGTCGTCGCTGAGGAGGGTTTCGGTTGTTGCCGGATTTCGTAGCACTGCCGCCGGAGATCAATTCGGCGCGCATGTACGCCGGTCCGGGGTCGGGCTCGATGTGGGCTGCGGCCGCGGCGTGGGACGGGTTGTCCACGGACTTGCGTTCTGCAGCAACGTCATTCCAGGCGGTGATGTCGGGCCTGACCGGCGGGGCCTGGCAGGGGCCGGCGTCGATGTCGATGGCAACCGCAGCCGTTCCGTACGTGGGATGGTTGACCGCGGCGGCGACCCACGCCGAGTCGGTGGCGGAGCAGGCCAGGGTAGCGGCCGCTGCGTTTGAGACGGCGCTTGCTGCCACTGTGCCGCCAGGCCTGGTCACGGCCAACCGGACCCGGCTGATGTCGTTGGTCGCGACCAACTTCGTGGGCCAGAACACCGCGGCGATCGCGGCGGCGGAAGCGGAGTACGCCGAGATGTGGGCCCAAGATGTGGCCGCGATGTCGGGCTACGACGCCAAGACGCTGGCGGCGACTTCGCAACTGGAGCCATTTGGCGAGGCGCCCGCCAACCTGGCCGGGACGGCCGCCAGGTCCGCGGCGACCTCGGCGTCGGCCGGGACTGCGCCGGGTCTGTCGGCACTTGCCCAATCGCTGGACTTCTCGTCACCGTCCACGTTGGGCATGTCACCGCTCAACATGCTGTCGACGCCCGCGCAGTTGGCGATGTCTCCGGTGAGCACGCTCATGGGGCAATTGACGACGGGCGCCAACCATGGTGCGACTAGCGCTGCCCCGGCAGTGGGTTCTGCTTTGGGCGCCGAGGTCGCATCGAGAACAGGAGCGCTGAGCCCGGCAGGCCCGGGCGGGCCGACGGTGTCGGCGGCGGCGGGCCGCGCAGGCTCTGTCGGCGCGTTGTCGGTGCCGCCGAGCTGGGCGACGGGCGCGCCAGGCACTTCGCCGATGTCCGCGATCACCGCAGCAGCGGGCACCGGTGCGAGCCGGGTTCCCCCCGGCATACCGGCGATGCCGCTGATGCCGCCGGCGGGCACGCCCGCACGCGCGGCGGCTGGTGTGGCTCCACCGGTGACGCCGCCACGCACAAGTGTGGTGCCGCGCACGGTGGTGGGCTAATTGGAGGCAGACCAACGCGATGTCTTTCGTGGTGACGACGCCGGAGATGCTGGCGGCTGCAAGCGGTGACCTGCAGCGAATTGGCACGGCGCTAAGCGCGGGAAACGCGGCCGCCGCCGCTCCGACAACGGGTGTGTTGGCGCCTGCGGCCGATTCGGTGTCGGCGCGCACCGCCGCAGTTTTCGCCGGATACGCCCGGCAGTATCAGGCTCTCAGCGCACAAGCTGCGGCGTTCCACAGTCAGTTCGTCCAAGCGTTGAACGCCGCCGGCAACTCATATGCCGACACCGAGGCTGCCAATGCCGCCGCCCAGCTGGCGGGCCACGTGGGCGGTAGTAATGCGGGCGTCGGCCACCTCACCAACGGCAACTTGAGCACCGCAAACGTCGGCCTGCTCAACTCGAGCACGGCAAACCTTAATTCGGCCAGCAACGTCAACAATGCGGCGCTTGCGTCGACGTTGTCGCGCACCGGGACTGCGTTGATCATGGGCGGCACCGGAAACCCGCAACCCGACCCCGGCTACGTTGCTGCCGTAAATCAGCTCTACATCGCGCCCAAGTACCCCGGTTACAACCCGGTGGGGCTTTATACGCCTGAGCAGTTTTGGCCGGTAACGGGTCTGACCAGCCAAACGTTCGGCCAGTCGGTGAATCAGGGTGTGCCGTTACTGAACAACGCGATCATGACTCAAACCGCTGGCGGCAACCATGTCGTCGTCGTGGGTTACTCGCAGAGCGCCACGGTGGCCACTCTGGAAATGCGCCATCTCAATGCGTTGCCGGCCAGTGCACGGCCAAGTCCAGACCAGCTCTCCTTTGTGCTGCTGGGCGATCCGAACAATCCCAACGGCGGGATCCTCGAGCGCTTCCACGGCTTGTACATCCCAGGCCTGGATGTGCTCTTCAACGGCGCGACCCCGCCAAACACGCCCTACCCCACCGCGATTTACACGATCCAGTACGACGGCTGGGCCGATTTCCCGCAGTACCCAATTAATCTCGTCGCCGATGCCAACGCCGTTGCAGGCATCTATTACCTGCACGGCGCGTATCCGGATCTCACGGCCGCACAGCTTGCTGCGGCTGTGCAACAGCCGGTGTCTGCGGGGTACACCGGTGCCACCTCCTACTACTTGATCCCGACGCAGAATCTGCCGCTCTTGGAACCGCTGCGTCAGGTCCCCGTCGTAGGGAACCCGCTGGCCGACCTCCTCCAGCCCGACCTGCGCGTGATTGTCGAGCTGGGCTATGACCGGGCCGGCTACGCGAATGTTCCCACTCCGGCCGGATTGTTTCCGAACATCAACCTGTTCGCCGTGGCCGACGACCTGAGCCACGGCACGGTGCAAGGCCTGCACGACGGACTGGTCGCTGCGGGAGTGCGCCCCGCATAGCGGTCCGTACCCGCGACCTCCCCCCGGAGACGCCCCGCGGGAAACGTCAGCGGATGGACTGCAGCTGGGGCCGCGGTTGCAGTGCCCGACGGTCGGCGAGCGCGTTGGCATCGGCGAGCAACTCCGACAGTTGCAGCGGGTAGACCGTCTCGCCGGCGGCGGCCAGCTCGGCGATGTCGGCGGCGGTGCACCAACGCGCGGCGTGGATGTAGCGGCGCTCCAACTCGGTGCGCCCGGTGATGGTCGGCTCGAACCGGCGGGTGCGGTAGACGAAGAAGAACTCCTGGCTGTCGATCACCGCGCCGTTGAAGTCGAATACCGCGTCGCGCCGCCAGATCGGTCCGATCATGTCGTCGGCGCCGACGCGCAGCCCGGTCTCTTCGGCAAGCTCGCGAGCGGCGGCTTCCGCCAATTGCTCGCCCGGGCGCACCTGGCCCCCGACCGTGAACCACCAGCGCGGCGCGCTGCCGTCGGTGATCGCCGGATCCGATCCGCATAGGAGCAGCACCGCGCCGTCGTCGTCGAGTAGCACGACCCGCGCTGATGTGCGCTGGCTGGACACACCGTAGGCGGCATGGCCCACCGGATGCGAACGCTCGGCGATTTCGAAATATGTTGGCAGCGAAGCGGTTCCACCCAGCCGCAGCAGCCGTACCGTGGGGCGTTCACGCAACGCCAACGTGTCGCGGACCGCGTCGTTGTGAAATCGGCGGGCCAACAGCACCCGCGCTTCCGCGTCGGCGAGCTCGGCGACCAGCGCCGAGGGCAGGGCCGCGGGGTCGACCATCGCCAATGCGGCCGAGAGCTCGTTTTCGCACGCCTCACGCGCATGCCGCGGCGCACGCTCGGCGGCATCGGCCAGTGCGGCCAGCCGCTTGCCTTCGGGGCCACCGCCGTACGCGTCGACCGCGATGGCGCGGGCCACCACGGCGCGGCGCGCTAACGCCCCGTCCAGTGCCTGCCAGGACAGGTCGTAGCGCACGTGCAACCGGTCGAGCCGGTTCGCCGTCTGATACACCCACGCCGCGAACAGCACCAGCACCCCGACCAGCACCGCGACGGCCACCACCAGCCAGACCATCAGCTGGCCACCTGCACCTTCGCCCCCGACCCGGCGACCGTCTCGTAGACCCGCATGATCTGGTTGGCCACCACCGACCAGTCGTATCGGCGCACCGCCTCGGCACCGGCCGCGACATAGCGTTCCCGCAAGACGTCGTTGCTCAGCACGTCGACCAGGGCGGCTCCCAGCGCCGCCGGATCGTCGACCGGCACCAGGCAGCCGGCCTGCCCGTCGCGCAGCACCCGCCGAAACGCGTGCAGGTCGCTGGCCACGACCGCGGTGCCCGCGGCCATCGCCTCGACCAGCACGATGCCGAAGCTCTCGCCGCCGGTGTTCGGTGCACAGTACACGTCGGCGCTCCGCAGCGCCGACGCCTTGCCGGCGTCGTCGACCTGACCCAAAAAACGCAGGTGGTTCACCAATTCGCCGGCCTGGCTGCGTAATTCGTCTTCGTCGCCGCGGCCGACGATCAGCAGCTGCACATCTGGGAAGTGCCGCACCACGCTCGGCAGCGCGCCGAGCAGCACGCTCATGCCCTTGCGCGGCTCGTCGTAGCGGCCCAAAAACAGCACGGTCTTGCCGGCCCGCGGATATCCGGGCAGCCGCGCCGCCGAGGCAAAAGAGGCCACGTCAACGCCGTTGGGAATCTCCACCGCGTCCGAACCCAGGGCTTCCATCTGCCAGCGCCGCGCCAGATCGGACACCGCGATGCGGCCGACGATCTTTTCATGCATGGGCCGCAGAATGCCCTGGAAGACTGACAGGGTCAGCGATTTGGTGGTCGAGGTATGGAAGGTTGCCACGATCGGGCCCTCGGCCACGTTCAACGCCAGCATCGACAGGCTGGGCGCGTTCGGCTCGTGCAGATGCAAGACGTCGAAGGCCCCCTCGGCCAGCCAGCGCTTGACCCTGCGGTGCGTCGCCGGGCCGAACCGCAGCCGGGCCACCGACCCGTTGTAGGGAATCGGCACCGCGCGCCCGCCGGAGACCACATAGTCGGGCAGGCAGACCTGCGGCGACGACGGCGCCAGCACGCTGACCACATGCCCGCGGGCGCGCATCACCTCAGCCAGCTGCAGCACGTGTGACTGCACCCCGCCGGGAACGTCGAACGAGTACGGGCAGACCATGCCGATCCGCATCAGGCCGCCCCCAAGCTGGCCCGACGCTCCTCGGGCAGATCGGCTAACCACTGCGGTTGCAGCATGTGCCAGTCGGCGGGGTGCGCGGCGATGTTGTGCGCGAACCGGTCGGCCAGCGCCTGGGTGATGACGCCGACGTTCCCGCTCGCGCAATCCAGCGCCGGATAGACCTCGAAGCCCCACCCGTCTGTCTCATACCAGCAGTGCACCGGGAGCAAGGCCGCCCCGGTTTCCAACGCGAGCTTGGCCGGGCCCGCCGGCATCCGGGTGGGTTCACCGAAGAAATCGACCTGCGCTCCGGTTCGGGTGAGGTCGCGCTCGGCCATCAGGCAGACCACCCGGTTGTCGGCCAGCCGCTCGCACAGCAACTCGAATGGTGGACGCGGGCCGCCGGACAACGGCAGCACCTCGAAGCCCAGGCCCTCGCGGTAGTCGATGAAACGCCGGTAGAGCGACTCGGGTTTGAGCCGCTCGGCGACCGTGGTGAACCGGCCGTGGGTCTGCGCCAGCCACACCCCGGCCATATCCCAGTTCCCGCTGTGCGGCAGGGCCAGAATTGCTCCCCGCCCGGCTGCCAGCGCCGCGGCCAGGTGCTCCTTGCCGGCAACCGAGTCATTGAGCTGACGGGCCAGCGTGCGGTGGTCCATCGTCGGCAATCGAAACACCTCCCGCCAGTAGCGGGCGTAGGAGGCCAGCGAAGCACGAATCAGCGTACCGGGCACGTCGCACGGTGGCACGCCGATGACCCGGGCCAGATTCTTGCGCAGCTGCTCGGGTCCGCCGTTGCGGGCCGCCACCAGCGCTCCCACGTCGAACACGTTGCGGGCGGCGAATTCCGGCATGGCCCGCACCAGCAGCCAGCCCACCGCATATCCCCAGTCCGCCATCACGCCACCCAGCGGGAAGCGGCTCACCCCAGGCACTTTCAGACCCGCGGGCACCGAGATCACGGCTCGCTCTTTTCCGGTTTCCCGCGCTCGTCCGAGGGGCGCATGGGATCGGCGGCCCCGGGCGAGTGCCGCACGGTGTGCAACCGCTGGGCGCAGGTGATCATGCTGGCCACCGCCAGCAACCACATCGCCACATGCAGCGCCCAGGGCAGCGGAAACACCGGCAGATCCGATAACCCGGCGCCGACCAGCGCGATGATCAGCCGCTCCGGCCTTTCGATGAAGCCTCCGTCGCCGCGCAGTCCGCTGGCTTCGGCGCGGGCCTTGATGTAGGAGATCACCTGCGAGGTCACCAGGCAGATCATCGTGGCCACCACCAGCGACGCGCTGTGCAGGCCGAACGCCGCCCACCACAACAGCCCGCAGAACACCGCGCCGTCGCTGATGCGATCGCAGGTGGCGTCAAGCACCGCGCCGAAGCGGCTGCCGCCGCCGCTCTCGCGGGCCATCGCCCCGTCGAGCGTGTCGAACATGACGAAGAACCAGATCACGAAGGTGCCGGCGAACAAGCGGCCGGTCGAAAACAGCGTCAGCGCGGCCAGCACCGCGGCGGCGGTGCCGATGATGGTCACACTGTCCGCGGTGAATCCAGTCCGCAACAGGCCTCGCGCCAGCGGCGTGGTGACCCGTGCGACGCCCTCACGGGACAAAAACTTGCTCACGGTTGTTTCGCCCACTCGGTGGCCAGCAGCCGGCGAGTGTCGCGCAGCAGCTGCGGGATGACCTTGGAGTCGCCGATGATCGTGATGAAATTCGCGTCGCCGCCCCAGCGCGGAACCACGTGCACATGCAGGTGCTCGGCCAGCGAACCGCCCGCCGAGGTTCCCAGGTTCAGGCCCACGTTGAAGCCGTGTGGCCGCGACACCGCCTTGATGACGCGAATCGACTTCTGGGTGAAAGCCATCAATTCGGCGCTCTCCTGCTCGGTGAGGTCCTCCAGTTCGGACACCCGCCGATAGGGCACGATCATCAGGTGCCCTGGGTTGTACGGGTACAAGTTCAGCACCGCGTAGACCAGCTTGCCGCGCGCGACCACCAGCCCGTCCTCGTCGGGAAGCTGCGGAATGTCGGTGAACAGCTGCGCGGGATCGGAGTTCGCCCGCCGCAGTGGCGCCTCGGCCAAGTAACTCATCCGGTACGGCGTCCACAACCGCTGCAGGTGGTCGACCTCACCGACGCCCCGGTCTACCAGGGTCGCCGCCTCCTCGCGCTCGCGGTCGTCGTCGTCAGCCACGACTGCTCACCTTCACTAAATCAGCTGTGGGAGTGGCGTTCTCGCGTTTTCTAATCCATTTCACAATTGTCTCGACCGCCTCGTCGCGGGGCACGCCGTTGATCTGGGTGCGGTCCCCGAAGCGGAAACTCACCGCGCCTGCCGCCATATCACGGTCGCCGGCCAGCAGCATGAACGGCACCTTGTGGTTGGTGTGGTGCACGATCTTTTTGGCCATCCGGTCGTCGCTGGCGTCGACTTCGACCCGCACCCCATGCGACTTCAGTTGCGCGGCAACATCTTCTAGGTACGGCACGTGATCGTCGGCCACCGGGATGCCGACCACCTGTACCGGCGCCAGCCATGCCGGGAATGCGCCCGCGTAGTGCTCGGTGAGGATGCCGAAGAATCGCTCGATCGAGCCGAACAGCGCGCGGTGGATCATCACCGGTCGCTGCCGGGTGCCGTCGTCGGCGGTGTACTCCAGTTCGAAACGCTCCGGAAAGTTGAAATCCAGCTGAATGGTCGACATCTGCCAGCTGCGGCCCAGAGCATCGCGGGCCTGCACCGAGATTTTCGGGCCGTAGAACGCCGCCCCTCCCGGGTCTGGCACCAGCTCCAGACCCGATTGCCGGGCGACCTCGGCCAGGGTGGCGGTGGCGTCGTCCCAGATCTCCTCGGAGCCGACGAACTTCTCCGGGTCCTTCGTCGACAGCTCGAGGTAAAAGTCTTCTAGTCCGTAGTCACCGAGCAGGTCGAGCACGAACCGCAGCAGCGACGCCAGCTCGCCGGGCAGTTGCTCACGGGTGCAAAAGATGTGCGCGTCGTCCATAGTGAACCCGCGCGCCCTGGTCAATCCGTGCACGACCCCGGACTTCTCGTAGCGATACACAGTGCCGAATTCGAAGAGCCGCAACGGAAGTTCGCGATAGGACCGCCCGCGTGACCGGTAGATCAGGCAGTGCATCGGGCAGTTCATCGGCTTGAGGTAGTAGTCCTGCCCAGGCTTGCGCACGGTGCCGTCCTCGTTGTGTTCGGCGTCGAGGTGCATGGGCGGGAACATGGCCTCGGCGTACCAGTCCAGGTGGCCGGAGGTGTGGAACAGCTGCGCCTTGGTGATGTGGGGTGTGGTAACGAACTCGTAGCCCGCCTCGAGGTGCTTGCGCCGGGAATAGTCCTCCAGCTCCCGACGGATGATGCCGCCTTTGGGATGGAAAACCGCTAGGCCGGAACCGATTTCGTCGGGAAAGCTGAACAGGTCGAGCTCGGCGCCGAGCTTGCGGTGGTCGCGTCGCGAGGCTTCCTCGATAAGCTGCAGATGGCGCTCGAGCGCCTCCTGCGATTCCCAGGCCGTGCCGTAAATGCGTTGCAGGCTGGGGTTGTTCTGGTCGCCGCGCCAGTAGGCGGCTGAGGTGCGGGTGAGCTTGAACGCGGGAATGTGGCGAGTGGTAGGAATGTGTGGACCGCGGCACAGATCGCTCCAAACCCGTTGCCGGGTACGGGGATTGAGGTTGTCGTAAGCAGTCAGCTCGTCGCCGCCTACTTCCATCACGGCCGGGTCGCCGGACTTGTCTTCGACGAGCTCCAGTTTGTACGGCTCGTCGGCCAGTTCGGCGCGGGCTTGTTCTTCGGACTGGTAGACGCGCCGCGAGAACAGCTGGCCGTCCTTGACGATCTGGCGCATCCGCTTCTCCAGCGCCTCGAGATCTTCAGGGGTGAACGGCTCGGGCACGTCGAAGTCGTAGTAGAAGCCGTCGCTGATCGGTGGGCCGATGCCGAGTTTGGCTTGCGGGAACAGGTCTTGCACGGCCTGGGCCAGCACATGTGCGCACGAGTGCCGGATGACGCTGCGCCCGTCCTCGGTGTTGGCCGCGACCGGGACGACGTCAACGTCCTGCTCGGGCGCCCAGCTCAAGTCACGCAGCTTGCCGTCGGCGTCGCGCACGACCACGACGGCGTCGGGCGCGCCACGGCTCGGCAACCCCGCGGCCTGAACGGCGGCGGCCGCGGTCGTCCCGGCCGGCACCCGGATCAGGGGTTGCGGCGGTCGCGAGTCCGGCGCAGCCGGGCGCAGCGGGTCGCGGCCATCGGCTCCTGAGGCAGGTTGTGCGGGCGCGCTCACGGCGTGGTCTCCAGAGATGTCAAAGGTTGTCGCACCGTAGCGACCATGCTATCGGGGCGGCCGCCCACGACGGCTTGGCCTCATGGCTGACCGGGCTTGAGCAGGACGAACAGCCCCTGCGCTTCGGTCAGCAGGGTGTCGCCGTCGCGGAGGCTGCCCGACACGAAGATCTTGCGGCCGTCGACGAGATCGACGCCCGCGTCTACCTGCAGCATCTTTTCGATCGGCACGACGGTGCGGTAATCGAGGTGCAAGTAGGCGGTGCGCTGATACGGGCCGCCGGTGAGCACCGCCGACGTCATGCCGAGCACCGAATCGAACAGCAACCCCAGTGCCCCGCCGTGCACCGCGCCGTTGCGGCCCAAGTGAAATCGGCGGAAGCGGGCCCAGCCGCGCAGCCGGCCGTCGTCGGTTTTGCTCATCGACATCGGCACCGCGAGGATGTTGCCGCGGTTCGGCAAATCCATCCGCCGGCCCGACGGCGAGGACCACTCGTCGGTGTCGAACGGGGCCAGCAGCTCGGAAACCTTCTCGATGAGATCCGCCGCCTCGCTGATCACCTCGCCGGGTGCGTCGACGGCGCGGGCGTGATCTTGAAGGGTTCGCACGGCTTCGATGAACCGCCCGTAGTCGGGTCCACCCTTGGTGGTCGGTTCGGGCGGGTTGAATCCGCCGCCAGGATGTCGGGCCACCAGGACACCGTACGAGTGGCACCTAGGCGTTCTGCTCGCCGATGGCGCCTAAAAACTCGACCTCCTGCTCGGAAAGCCTGATCTCGGCGGCGGCGACGTTCTCCTCCAGGTGCGCCACGCTCGAGGTGCCCGGAATCGGCAGCATCACCGGCGAGCGGTTGAGCAGCCAAGCCAGCGCCATCTGCGCCGGCGTGGCGTCGTGCTCGGCCGCCATCCGCGCCAGCGGGCCATCCGGCGCGGCGAGCGGCCCGGCGGCCAGCGGGAACCACGGGATGAAACCGAGTCCCTGGTCGGCGCACGCCTCCACGAGCGGTTCGGCGGACCGGTTGGTCAGGTTGTACAGGTTCTGCACCGACACGATCGGCGCGATCTGCTGGGCGGCACGCAACTGATCGACGGAGATCTCCGACAAGCCGATGTGGCGAATCTTGCCTTCCTGTTGCAGTTTGGCGAGCTCACCGACCTGGTCCTCCAGCGGGAACTTGTCGTCGATGCGGTGCAGTTGGAACAGGTCGATGGTCTGCACGCCGAGCCGGCGCAGGCTCATCTCGCATTCCTGGCGCAGGTAACTCGGGTAGCCCAGCGGAACCCAGATGTCCGGGCCGGTGCGCAGCAGCCCGGCCTTGGTCGCGATCACCAGATCCCGATACGGATGCAGCGCCTCGGCAATGATCTCTTCGCAGATGTACGGGCCGTAGGAGTCGGCGGTATCGATGAAGTTGACGCCGAGATCCACCGCGCGACGCAACACGCGCACGGCTTCATCACGGTCGGCGGGTGGACCCCACACACCGGGTCCGGTGAGGCGCATCGCGCCGAACCCGAGCCTGTTGACGGTCAACTCGCCGCCCAACGTCAACGTCCCGGCTGCTGCCGCCGGCCTTTTCGAGGTTTGAGTACTCACCCCGACGACCGTACGCCTTCCCCCGATTAGCACCTGCGGGCCATGGCAAGCTAAGCCCGTGGACTTGCACGCGTTGACGAGCCTGCCGTTCACGTATCCCGAAGTGGGCGCGACCGCGGGCCCAATCCCGCCGGGATACCACCACATCGGCTACATCAGCCAGATCGGCACCGGTCAACAGCGGTTCGAGCAGGCCGCCGACGCGGTCATGCACTGGGGCATGCAGCGCGGTGCCGGACTGCGAGTGCAAGCCAGCAGCGACGTCGTCACCGTTGGCGCCGTGGTCGTAGTCAAGCTCGGTTTTCTGCGCGCACCATGCCGGATCGTGTACGTGCTCGACGAACCCAACCTGCGCGGTTTCGCCTATGGCACCCTGCCCGGCCACCCCGAATCCGGCGAAGAGCGGTTCGCGGTGCGCTACGACCCGCTCACCGCCGCGGTGTTCGCGGAGGTGTCGTCGTTTTCCCGGCCGGCGAACCGGTGGAGCAAGGCCGGCAGGCCCTTGCTGGCGGTGGGCCAGCGCGTCCTCGCCAGACGCTACCTGCGCGCGGTGTGACGAGCGGGCCCACCGATTGCGCTATGTTCCGCTCCGCGCGGTGTGGCCGCTGTGCACACCCTCGGCCAGCCGGGCCAGCGCGACGGCTGAGACCAGCAAACCAAAGTCGCGCAACGCAATGTCGTAATAACCCGACAAGGTCAGCAGGTTGATGATGATGCCGGCCAGCCACGCCGCCACCACCCACGCGCCGATGCGCGGAGCGATCGCGACGAGCACCCCGGCGGCGATTTCGATGACACCGACGACGTACATGCACTGGTCGGCGTTGCCCGGGACGATGCCGTCGATCCAGCCGGCCAGGTATTTGCTCCAGTGATCCGGATGGGTCAACAGGTTGAAGAACTTGTCCAGGCCGAACAGGATCGGCGCAACCGTGAAGAGCGTGCGCAGCAGCGCGTATGCCTGAAACGACGGATCCTTCAACTGGCCGCCGGCAACGGGCCTGGGAGCGGCAGTGCGGTCGGTGCTCATTAGGTGGCGTCCTCCTTCTAACAGATTACAAATTGAACGTTAGAATGGCGCGAGTGTAGCGTCAAGACTTTTATCTGTTAGAAATGGTCATGCAGTCCGCGCGGGACTCGTTGCAACGCGATGCCGCCGGAATCGGCGCGCTGGCCGATCCGGTGCGCCACCGGCTCTATGAGTTCGTGTGCTCGCAACCGGAGCCGGTGAGCCGCGACCAGGCGGCCGACGCGACCGGCGTCGCACGACACCAGGCGAAGTTCCACCTCGACCGGCTGGAAGCCGAAGGGCTGCTGGAAAGCGCCTACGCGCGTCTGACGGGCAGGTCGGGGCCCGGCGCGGGGCGCACGTCGAAGTTGTATCGGCGGGCTGACCGGCAGATAGCGATCAGTCTTCCTCCGCGCGAGTACGAGCTGGCGAGCCGCTTGATGGCCAGGGCCATCGTGGAATCGGCGACCAGTGGCGCGCCCGTCGCCGACGTGCTCAACAAAACCGCCCGCGACCACGGCCGCGCCATCGGCATGGCCGCCGTCAACAGTCGACGGCCACCAGTTGACCCGCAGTCAGCCCTGGAGCTGGCGGCCACGGTTCTCCGCCAACACGGCTATGAGCCCCGGCTCGACGGCGGCGAGGTATATCTGGCCAACTGCCCGTTTCATGCGCTGACGCAGGAGCAACCGGAGCTTGCCTGCACCATGAACCACGCGATGATCAGCGGCATCGCCGATGCGCTGCGGCCGTATCACCCGCACGCTCGGCTGGAGCCGCGACCACCACACTGTTGTGTCGTGCTCGCGGCCGCTCGCAGGTCATGAACCCCACGCCCCGAGCAGACGTTCGGCACCTGTGCACAGCGCCGCGATGACCTCATTCACCGGCTGCACGGAGGTGACCATCCCGACCGCTTGACCGGCGTCGACGGGAGCGATTCGGGGGTCGTCGGCGGCTATCGCGGCAGTCAGCTCGGCGCGCGCGTCGCGGTCAGCGGCCAGCGCAGCCTCTCGGCCCGCCCAGCGTGCGACGAAATCGTTGGACAGCACACGCGAGGGGAAACGCTTCGGCCACCCCAGTCCGCGCCCGATATCGAAGACGCGGGTGGTTGTGGTGTCGGTCTCGCGGGCGGAGATGAGCGCTCGGCGGGCGCCGTCGGTGGTCAGCGCCTCCGGGCAGGCCGACAGGCACGTGCCCAACCATGCGCCGCTGGCACCCGCGGCCAGCACGGCGGCGAGGCTTCGCGCCGACGCGATGCCCCCGCCCGCCAGCACGGGAACCGAGACGACGTTCAGGACGGCGTCTAGCAGCGGCAGCGTGGCGACCTTCGCCTCCCCGTGTCCGCCGCCCTCGGCCCCGCGCGCCACCAACACGTCGACCCCGGCGTCTTGGGCCTGCATGGCTCCGCGGCTGTCGTATACCTGTGTGGCAGTGGGGATTTTGGCGGAATGGGCCCGCTCAACCCATGACCAGTCGTCGCTGAAGCTGACTGACAGCAGTGCCGGGCCAGCAGCCAGCGCGGCATCCAGCAGCCCCGGTTCTTTGCGAATCACCCAGTGCACCAAGCCAATTCCGAACATGCCTGGTACGCGCCGCAGCTCAGCTTGCAGCAACGACACCGACCCGGTGCTGCCCATGCCAATCATGCCCAGGCCGCCGGCTGCGGTGACGGTCGCCGCTAACCGGCCGCCGGCCACCCCGCCCATGGGGGCGTTGACAATGGGAAGCCGCAGGCCGAAACTTCGCGACCACGGCGTCGACAACATTGTTTCGCCGCTATGGGGCAGAGGACAGACTCTTGAATACGGTCAGCATGATCACCGAGTCCTCGACTGCCTGCAAGGAGTGCCGCTGCGGCGGGATCACGACGTAGTCGCCGGTCTTGCCGTCCCAGGAGTCGGCGCCGGCGGTGAGGTGCACATGGCCCTGCAGCACCTGCAGCGACGCCTGGCCGGGGCTGTCGTGCTCACTTAGTTCGCGTCCGGCAAGCAGCGCCATCACGGTCTGGCGCAGTTCGTGGGTGTGCCCGCCGTGAAGCGTGTGAGCGGCGCGCCCGCTGTTGGTCTGCCGCGCCTCGGCCAGCTTTTGCGCGGCCAGGTCGGTCAGCGAAATGGATTCCATAATGTCCTTCGGTCGAGGTCGCTCATCGGGGTTTCAGCTGGATAGTAGAAGACCGCCCGCCGCGGCCAGCGCGATCACCTTGACCACCTCCAGCCCGACATAGGCGTAGTGGCCTCGAGAGCGTGGCGCGTTCAGCCCGGCGAGCACCTGATCGGAGCGGCGGTTCAAGCGCGGGCGCACCGCGCCCAGTTGAAGAGCCAACGCGGCAAACGCGACGACGAATGCCGCCGTGACGTCGGCAGGTGGCGGGCCGCCACGGCGGCCGCCACGATGATGATCGCGAACACGACCTCCACGCTGTTGAGGGCGCGGAATACCAGACGACCGATGCCAAGCCCAATCTGCAGCGTCACGTTGGGCGCACGGAACTTCAACGGCGCTTCCAGAAACGAGATAGCCGCCACCATCCCAAACCAAATGAAGCTGACCGCGGCGGCAACCGACGCTGCGGTGCTCATGTGGGAGCTCCCTGCAATGTGAGGTGCGCAAGACAAAGATCGGGTTCCACAAACGCGTCCAGCCGATCGACGACAACCGGCGCCTTCCAGGATTCCAAAGCGCCTTGCATGAGCCCGAGATGAATCGGGCACACCACGGCGGTCCGGGTTTCGGCGAGTTCGAGGAACGGGCAATGCCGCAGGCCGACCTGGATCTCCTCTCCGGACGCGCGGCGCTCGGGAGCGAAACCGAGCTGGTCGAGCACGCCGACCAACTGGTCGACAGACTCCTGCACGCTGATTCGTTTCGCACGTCGGGCTGGTAATTGCAGCTGTTGTCCCCACGCACGTCCTGCGGCCAGCGCCTTGGCGCGCGAATTCCGCTCAGCCGCGAAACCGCTGGCAAGTATTTCAGCCAGCAGCTGGTAACGCCGCGGTCCGCCGCGGTCCATCTGCCTGACAGCCCGAAACATCAGAGCCGGACGGCCCGGACCTTCCCGGTCCGAGTCCACACGCTCGACTTGCCCATCGCGAACCAGGGTGTCGAGATGGAAGCGGACGGTGTTCGGGTGCACACCCAACTCGTCGGCGAGCGTGACGATGCTCATGGGGACGTCGGCCGCCCTCAGTACACGCAGTATCTCCCGGCGGCGGCCGGCAGGCTCTTTGCGTAGCCCGGCGATTTCGTTCACACTCCTTGGGATTCGTTGACTTTGGGCAGACTGGCCACCAGCGGCGCGTCAACGCCGAGTGGGCCGATCTTGGCAGCCCCGCCTGGTGACCCTAGCGGCTCGTCGCGGCCGGGCAGGGGCTGGAAGAAAAATGCCGCGTTGTCTGCTAGATACGGCTGCAACTCTTCGGGTAAGTCGTCCTCGTAGTAGATCGCTTCAACCGGACACACCGGTTCGCAGGCTCCACAATCCACGCATTCATCAGGGTGAATGTATAGAGAGCGGCCGCCTTCGTAGATGCAGTCCACCGGGCACTCTTCTACACAGGCCCGGTCCATCACATCGACACACGGCTTCCCGATCACGTACGTCATGCTGCCGGAGTTTACACAACGCTATTTGTGGAAACTAGGAAGGCCAGGTTACCCTTTGTCAAAACCAGGAAGGGTAACCGAATCCATGGCCGTCACCGAACTCGACGTACGCGCGCTGCGCAAGCCGGACAAACACCCGACGATCTTCGCCACGTATGCTGCCCTTGCGGTCGGCGAGTCCTTCGTTTTGGTTAACAACCACGACCCCAGACATCTGCGCGAGGAGTTCGAAGTCGACCACGCTGGCAGCTACTGCTGGGACTATCTCGAAAAGGGGCCCGCGGTCTGGCGGATCCGGATCACCAAGCTGACCTCGACCCCACTACCCCGGATTTTGACTAATACCGCCGAGGTCACCAACACCGAACCGGATGTGCGCCAAGTGGTGTGGAAGCTGGAAGTCCATGACCGAGACCTGGACTCGAACATCATCGCGCTGCCGCCCGGCGGCGGGATCGACACGCACAGCGGGGCTGATGTGGACGTCTTGATCCACGTGCTCTCCGGCAGCGGGGAGCTGACCACCGAACGGGGAACGATCGATCTGGCGCCCGGCGCGCTGCTGTGGCTGCCACGACGTTCGCGCCGGCAGTTCAGCGCTGGCCCCGAGGGCTTGCGCTACCTGACGGTGCATCAAAAGCGTGCAACCTTTCCTCTGACCCCCACTGTGCGGCAGGCTGTCTGATGGTCCGTCGGCAAGGGGGCTCGCGGCAGGCCCTACCGTCCACTCGCCGCGCCGATGAAACCATGCAGGGGCATTGGCTTTTGGCCAAGCTGGGCAAACGAGTGTTGCGCCCGGGCGGTCTCGAACTTACGCGCACATTGCTGTGCCACGCAGGGGTGAACAATGCCGACGTGCTCGAGCTGGCACCGGGTTTGGGACGCACCGCAACCGAGATTCTCGCCCGCCGGCCGCGCTCGTACCTCGGCGTAGAGCAAGACCCTGATGCGGCCAATGTGGTCCGCCGCCATGTCGCCGAGCATGGAGATGTGTGGGTCACCGATGCTGCCACGACCGGGCTCCCCGATCACAGCATCGATGTCGTCATCGGCGAGGCGATGCTTACCATGCAGGGCGACACGTCGAAGCATGCCATCGTTGCCGAGGCGGCCCGCGTGCTGCGGCCGTGCGGGCGCTACGCCATTCACGAACTGGCCCTGACGCCGGACACGATCCCTGACGAGATCAAAACCGACGTCCGCCAGTCCCTCGCCCGTGCGATTAGAGTCAACGCCCGTCCCCTAACCATTGCCGAATGGTCGCGATTGCTGGCAGACCACGGGCTGGTCGTCGACCACATCGCGACCGCCCCAATGGCACTGTTGCAACCGCGCCGGCTAATCTCCGACGAAGGCCTCCTCGGTACGCTGCGATTCGTCAAAAACCTCATCTCCCACCGCGACGCCCGTCGGCGGGTTCTGCTGATGCGTCGAACTTTTCGCACCTATCGCAACCAGTTGGCCGCCGTAGCGATCGTCGCTCACAAACCCGACACCGACTGAGGGGGACGCGGCACCAAAGCGTTGAGGTCGTGCGAGTCGCTACCGGCCAATCGTCGATGCATGGCCCAGGCGATCCGGGCGGCCTGGATTTTCGCGCGCTCGGCCACCGGCCCTCGATACATCTCGTCCACAGTGCTGTTCCAGGTAGCCAGCCAACGCACGAAATGACGGGCGGACAACGGGGTTCGACGGTGGACGTGTCGGTGCGCGTTTAGCGCACTGCCCCGGTAAAGCGCGGCACGAAACAGCACTGTCTCCCAGAAGTCACACATCTTCGGGATATGTGAGTCCAGACCGTAGGCCCGGACCTCGGCGAACGGCTCGGCCAAGACCTCGTCGACCAGCAAGCGGCCGTAGAAACGGCGCAGCAACGCTTCCACATCAGCGCGGCTCGTCAAATCCGCAGGCTCCAGGCCGGGCGCCGTCTTGAGCTCAGTCATCGGCGATCACCCTGGCGACGCACAGTTCGGGTTCGACGAACGGCTCGAGTTCGGCCTTCAGCGCCGGTGTCGGTGTCGTCTTTAATTTCCCTTCGGCTACTGTGCTATTGGCTAGCAGTCCTTGCAGCAAGCCCAGGTGCAGCGCGCACCCAACTTCTGGATGCGTACGCGCCACCTCCCGTACCGGGCAAGCGTGTAGCCGAATCACTCGCTGCCCCTTGCCGCCACTCGGTTTCGCCGCCTGGACCAATTCAGGGCAGAATCCCATGCGCTCGAAAATCTCCACGGTCATCGCGGCTTGGCGGTCGACGATCGCAGACCCCGAATCGGAAATACGCGGTGTGGCAGGGTCTTCCCATGGTGGATTCGCTACAATCTGGTCGGCGAGCCGCCGCCCAGCCCGCTCAGCGCGCCGTCGGCGCGTTTCCACGTTGCTACCCAAGCCAAGCGCGAGTATTTCGGCGAAACTCTGATAGTCCAGGCGTCCTCGCACGGCCGCGTATCCGGTGCGTGGACGGCCAACGCCCGCCCGCGTGATGCGGGTCCGCGTGACGATTCCCTCCTTGCATAACGCGTCGAGGTGAAACCGCACGGTCGTCACGTGTAGCCCCAGCCGTGACGCCAGCTCTACCGCGTCTACCGGACTTTGATATTCACGGACCAGCTCCAGCACTCGGTCGCGTTGCCGCAGCATGCGTGGCCGTCGTCGCCCATGTCGGCTGGGCTGGTCCGTCATCTCGATGTCCCCTCGCCGGTCTACCGTGTTCGGCATTTAACGGATATTATTCATCAATAATAGCTGTTGGTCGCGGTGCGCGACAGGAGGTGAACCGATGACTGGTAGAGCTAGCCAGTTGGTTAACACTGGCCTTGACGAGGTAGTCGCGGCAACTATGCACCGAGCATTGGAACCACGCGAGGTGCGGTGACCGATGCCTCGGTTCAGCTACCACACGCTGGCTGGTTAGCCCCCACGTTAGGCCCGCGCACAGAGAGGACGGGCGTGTGACGGCCGAAGTGTCTCCACCGGTACAACTTGAAGCCCGCCGACCCTTTCCGGCCCGGTTGGGTCCGAAGGGCAGCCTGGTCTACAAGCTGGTGAGTACGACCGATCACAAGATGATCGGGATCATGTATGTCGTCACCTGCTTCGCCTTCTTCTTTATCGGCGGCATATTGGCGCTTTTGATGCGCGCCGAACTGGCCGCGCCCGGGCTGCAGTTCCTGTCGAACGAACAGTACAACCAGCTGTTCACCATGCACGGCACGATCATGCTGCTGTTCTACGCCACCCCGATCGTGTTCGGCTTCGCCAACCTGGTATTGCCTCTTCAGATCGGTGCACCCGACGTCGCCTTCCCACGGCTCAACGCCTTCTCCTATTGGCTGTTTCTGTTCGGTTCCTTGATCGCGATCGCCGGGTTCATCACCCCCGGCGGCGCCGCCGACTTCGGTTGGACCGCCTACACACCGCTCAGCGACGCCATTCACTCCCCTACCGCCGGAGCCGATCTGTGGATTATGGGCCTCATCGTTGCCGGTCTGGGCACCATCCTGGGTGCGGTGAACATGATCACCACCGTGGTGTGTATGCGTGCCCCGGGCATGACGATGTTCCGCATGCCGATCTTCACCTGGAACATCCTGGTGACGTCGATCATGGTGTTGATCGTGTTTCCGCTGCTGACTGCGGCGCTGTTCGGTCTGGCCGCCGACCGGCACCTGGGCGCCCACATCTACGACGCCGCTAACGGCGGTGCGATCCTTTGGCAGCACCTGTTCTGGTATTTCGGCCACCCCGAGGTCTACATCGTCGCGCTACCGTTCTTCGGCATCATCACCGAGGTCATCCCGGTGTTCTCCCGCAAACCGATCTTCGGCTACACCACGCTGGTCTATGCGACGTTGGCTATTGCTGCTTTGTCTACCGCGGTGTGGGCGCACCACATGTTCGCCACCGGAGCCGTTCTGTTGCCGTTCTTTTCGTTCATGAGCTATCTGATCGCGGTGCCCACTGGGATCAAGTTCTTCAACTGGGTCGGCACCATGTGGAAGGGGCAATTGACATTCGAAACACCGATGCTGTGGGCGTTCGGTTTCCTCGTCACCTTCTTGCTCGGTGGCCTCTCCGGTGTGCTGCTGGCCAGCCCGCCGCTGGACTTCCACGTCACCGACACCTATTTCGTGGTCGCGCACTTCCACTACGTGTTGTTTGGCACCATCGTGTTCTCCACGTTCGCCGGGGTGTATTTCTGGTTTCCGAAGATGACCGGCCGGCTGCTCGACGAGCGGCTGGGCAAGCTGCACTTCTGGTTGACGCTGATCGGGTTTCACACCACGTTTTTGGTGCAGCACTGGCTGGGCGATCAGGGCATGCCCCGCCGCTACGCCGACTACCTGCCCAGCGACGGTTTCCAGCCGCTCAACGTCGTCTCCACGATCGGGGCGTTCATCCTCGGCGTGTCGATGCTGCCGTTCGTGTGGAACGTGTTCCGCAGCTGGCGCTACGGCGAACCGGTCACGGTCGACGACCCGTGGGGCTACGGCAACTCGCTGGAGTGGGCCACCACCTGCCCGCCGCCACGACACAACTTCTACGAACTGCCCCGCATCCGGTCGGAGCGTCCGGCCTTCGAACTGCATTACCCGCACATGGTGGAGCGACTGCGCGCCGAGGCGCACATCGGCCGCCACGGGTCCCAACCGGTTTCGATATCGCCATGACCACAGCCAAGCCGCCTAGACAGGCGCGACAGCAGTAATTGAAAGATGTGTTGGGCATCGAAAGGGGACGCATGTGAACGGCCAGGGGAGCAAAAGTAGCGACGGTGTGCAGCGGGTCAACTGGCCGGCAACCCTTGCCGCCCCAACAGCCCCGGTGCCGCCAGTGTGCGGCGCCCAGTCTCGGGTGATCGATGCACACGGTCAGCACGTCGCGATTGACCGACACCACCCGCCCGCTGATCTTGCCATCATCGAAGTGGACCGCGTCGCCTACATGTCCATGGTCGAACACCTCAGGCAACGTGCAACCGATGCGCGGAACAGAGTGGCCATTGGTGACGGAGGCAGGTGAGCAATCGCACGTCAACTCCAGAACATCTGCGCAGTGCAGGACCAAACTTAGCTCCGTCTCGGGGAGCTCACCAACTTCGACCGAAGCTCCACCAGCTGAGCCTGTAGTACAGTTCCGACGCCCAGGTAAGGTGTCTGTCGCGCACTTACCACGAAACCGACTGCGCCGTTTGCGGTTTCGTTTTTGTCCTCTAGCACAAGGCGACGTGTTGACCCACGGATGTCCCGCAAACACAACACATCACCCACCCGGCGGCGGTTCAACCAACGCGGCGGCACCGTGAGCGACACCATGCCGGGTTCCGGCGGGGTCGACCGGTTCATCGGCCGATGTCAGCCACGCCCGCGCCGGGGTGACGACCTCACCAAGTGCGTTTCGGTACGGGTGCAGTTTGACGACTCGTGGTCCGGGTGCCAGGGGGCCGGTCCGCAGCTTGGGCCCGGCCAGATCCATTGCCACCAAACAAGTGGTTCCCACGGATGCGGCCGCCTGGCGTACATGCCGTGCCATCGCACGCCACGCCGCGACATCGTCGTGAGCGCAATTGATCCGCGCGATGTTCATGCCGCACTGCACCAGGGCGCAAACCAAGTCGCGGTCTCTCGCGGCCTCTGACGGCAGCGTGACCATTATCCGCGTTACGGTGCGCGGGCCGCGGCCCTAGCAACCCACCGTGCGTTGTCGCAAGATCTCGCGATGAAAGCCCGAGCGCCGCAAGCTCGCTTTGCAGTTCACGCAGGCCGTATTGACGTCGCCCAATAGTGCACAAGGTTTCGTACGCTCGGCCGACGCTCGGGTGCAACAGCGGATAACCATCCCGCCCACGAGGATTCCGCATGTGACAACGTGGCCAAGAGGTCATCCACCTGCTTGAGCAGACGGATCAGCCGGCGGGTGGTATCGGTTTCAACCGGTGCCTGTAGGTTGCGTGGGATGCCGCTCAACTGGCCCGCTGAGTGCTCACCTAACATTTGGAGCCCCTCGTTCCGCCGCAGCACAATAGGGGGCGACACTCCGCCCAACGACTCCTGATGCGGATCGTCAAGCTCATAAGAGCCTACCCATGACCACCGCCGGTGCGGTCGAGGCATTCATCCAGCATCGGCTCTGGGAGAGCGTGAGCACGACAGAGATCTCGACTCGGCGCTCCACCGATACCACCCACTCGCAACAAAGCGGCCGGTGGCGTGCGCTGTACACTCATAACGGCCTCAAAAGGCGCGTCACCGGCATACTCTCCAACGACGGATCTCGTAGATGAAGAAGTTCTCTTTAACAGCTCTGGCCCGCGAGCAGCTGGACCGCGCGGCAACCGAACATAGCGGACGTAGCGCGTCCACCGTCTTCGGCGGTCACGAACAAGTCCTGCGGCAGACTGTCATCGCCCTGCGTGAAGGACACACACTCACTGACCACGGCAATCCGGGTGAGGCGACTTTACAGGTGCTAACCGGTCGTGTTCGCCTCACCGCCGGCGGAAGTGAGTGGATCGGCCGAACTGGAGACCTCCTGGTGATTCCTGACGTCAAGCATGGTCTCGATGCTCTCGAGGACTCGGCCATCCTGCTTACGGTGGCCAAGAAGCCATGAGCAACCGAACCTGGCTATCCTGAGGCTCCCCTCCTCAGGCCAAGGCAAGCGGCTCGCACGCAGCGCGCCTGGTTAACTCCACAACCGCGAGACGTCTTCGAATGAGCGCCGTGGGGTGGCCGGTGGTGTTGGTTCCATGGCGGGTGCCACCCGGAAAAAGCAAGCCCACGTATCTTTTTCAGCACGTGTCCGTGTCAGCCACAGCAGATGTTCGAGTGACCCCAATAACTCCAGGTGTCTCCACGGCACGCTGGTTGGCAGCGTCCTGGCTGGGGTGACGGCGCACCTCCTCGAATTGCTGGCGTCGCTCCACCCGCACGATCAGGTCGATCTCGGCGGGCTGACGGCCGACGAAGGAGGTCGCGTACTCGCAGTTGAGGGCATCTGCGATAGCGGCGGGCAACGTCCAGCCCAGCACTGGCAGGCCAACCTCGGCTCGGCACCCAGCGCCGCGGCGGCCGCCTCCCGATGGTCGGGATGTCCGGTCCCCAGTCATCGATTTCGCGAAACGATTTGGCGCGCAGGGTCTACTAGTGTTCGACTACACGGGAGTGCCGTCGCCGGCCGCATTATCCGATCCGGGCACCGCCGACGGCTACGACTCCCACCGGCTGGCGGTGGAATGATCTCATCGAAGCAGGCTGGGCCGCACTATAATCCACGTAAACCACTCATCCTCATCCCAAGGATCGAGGCCCCAGCAGAAGCGGCGCATCACAGCGTCGGAGACCACGTGCACCCATGCTGTTCGGAGGCTTTCAGGGTGAGCACGTGGGGGTAGCGTTCCGGCGCTGACGGTGAGCAGCCCGTCGTTCGGTTGTGGTTGTGGTTGCTGCTTGTGGCGCCGGGGCGGCACGGTGATCAGGTCATTGGTTGGCGACGGCCCTCCCGTCGTCTCTTGCCGGAGTGCTACGGGAGGGCCGCCTGTTCGCGCTCGGAGGCGCAGTGGTCACCGTAGAAGCAGATCTTGATGGAGTCGAGCGCAGGTTGGCGGCCGGTGAGCTGAGCTGCCCGTCGTGCGGGGGTGTGCTGGCGGGCTGGGGATGGGCTCGGCCGCGGCAGGTGCGCGCCCGGACGGGCCGGTGCAGCTGTGCCCGCGGCGGTCGCGATGCACTGGGTGCGGGGCGACGCATGTGTTGTTGCCGGTAACGGCGTTGCTGCGTCGCGCCGACACGGCGGCGGTGATTGTGTCGGCGCTGGTGGCGAAGGCCGCGTGCCGGGTCGGGTTTCGGCGGATCGCCGCGGATTTGGCTCGCCCTGCGGAGACGGTGCGCGGCTGGCTGCGCCACTTCGCCGAGCGTGTTGAGGCGGTGCGCTCGGTGTTCACCGTGTGGCTGCGCGCAGTCGATTCTGACCCGGTGATGCCGGATGCGGCCGGCGGGGTGTTCGCCGATGCGGTGGTGGCGATCGGCGCGCTCGCGACCGCGATCGGGCGCCGGTTCATGCTGTCCGGGGTGTCGCTGGCCGAGACCGCGGTGGCGGTGTCGGGTGGGCGGTTGTTGGCGCCGGGTTGGCCCGGTGAGTGGGTGCAACACGAGTCGACCCTGCCGCCGCCGCCGATCACGCCGTAAATCTGTGCGCTGTCGTGTGTTTGGCAGACAGCAAAGGAGGCGGCCGGTGGCGGTCGGCGATGATGAGGCGAAGGTGCGGGCCGAGCGGGCCCGGGCGATCGGGTTGTTCCGGTATCAGTTGATCCGGGAGGCCGCCGATGCGGCGCTTTCCACCAAACAGCGGGGAAAGATGGTGCGCGAGTTGGCGTCACGTGAGCACACCGACCCGTTCGGGCGGCGGGTGCGCATCAGCCGGCAGACCCTCGACCGGTGGATCCGGGACTGGCGCGCCGGCGGGTTCGACGCGCTGGTGCCCAGCGTGCGCCGATGCACCCCGCGCACCCCGGCCGAGGTGCTGGAGTTGGCGGTGGCGCTGCGCCGGGAGAACCCGGAGCGCACCGCCGCGGCGATTCAGCGGATCTTGCGCACCCAGCTGGGCTGGGCGCCGGATGAACGCACCCTGCAGCGCAACTTTCACCGGCTCGGGCTGACCGGGGCCACCAGCGGGTCGGCGCCGGCGGTGTTCGGCCGGTTCGAGGCCGAGCACCCGAATGCCCTGTGGACGGGGGATGCGTTGCACGGCATACGAATTCAACTCCGCAAGACCTATCTGTTCGCGTTCCTCGACGATCATTCCCGGCTGCTGCCCGGCTACCGGTGGGGCTACGCCGAGGACACCGTGCGGCTGGCCGCCGCGCTGCGCCCGGCGCTGGCCTCCCGCGGCGTACCGAAAGCGATCTACGTCGACAACGGCTCGGCCTATGTGGATACGTGGTTGTTGCGGGCGTGCGCGAAACTCGCGCCTTGTTCATTCCGCACCAGGCCGACCGGAAGGACGAGGCAAAATCGAGAGATTCTTCAGAACGGTGCGCGAGCAGTTCCTGGTGGAGATCACCGGCGAACCCGACGTCGTCGGCCGCCACCACGTCGCCGACCTGGCCGAGTTGAATCGGCTTTTCGCGGCCTGGGTGGAAACCGTCTACCACAGGCAGGTGCATTCCGAAACCGGGCAGACCCCGCTGGCGCGCTGGTCAGCCTCTGGCCCGGTCGCGCTGCCCACCTCGGAGGCGCTTACCGAGGCGTTCTTGTGGGAGGAGCACCGCCGGGTGACCAAGACCGCCACCGTGGCGCTACACGGTAATCGCTACGAGGTCGACCCGTCGCTCGTCGGACGGAAAGTGGAGCTGGTGTTCGACCCGTTCGATTTGACCCGCATCGAGGTGCGGCTGGCCGGCGCGCCGATGGGGCTGGCCATCCCGCATCACATCGGGCGCCATTCACACCCGAAAGCCAAACCCGAAACCCCCACCGCACCACCAAAACCCAGCGGCATCGACTACGCCCAGCTGATCCAGACCGCGCACGCCGCCGAGCTTGCCCGCGGCGTCAACTATGCCGCCCTGTCCGGCAACACCGGCCAGATCCCCGGCCAGCTCGACCTACTCACCGGCCAGGAGACCCAACCGAAATGATGCCCAACCTGATCTCCTACTTTGGTTTCTCGCGGACACCATTCGGCCGGGATCTGGCCCCTTCCATGCTGCATCGCCACAGCGCGCACAACGAAGCCATCGCGCGCATCGGCTGGTGCATCGCCGAACGCCGCATCGGGGTGATCACCGGCGAGGTCGGCGCTGGCAAGACCGTCGCCGTGCGCGCCGCGCTGGCCGCCCTGGACCGTAGCCGCCACACCGTCATCTATCTGCCCGACCCCACCGTCGGAGTGCGCGGCATCCACCACCGCATCGTCGCCTCACTCGGTGGACAGCCCCTCACCCACCACGCCACCCTGGCCCCACAGGCCGCCGACGCGCTGGCCGCCGAACACGCCGAGCGGGGCCGCACGCCCATTTTGGTCGTCGAGGAGGCACACCTGCTCGGCCACGACCAATTAGAAGCGTTGCGGCTCTTGACAAATCACGAGCTCGACTCATCCAGCCCGTTCGCCTGCCTGCTCGTCGGCCAACCCACCCTGCGGCGGCGAATGAAACTCGGCGTGCTCGCCGCGCTCGACCAACGCATCGGGCTGCGCTACACAATGCAGCCCATGACCGACAAGGAAACCGGCAGCTACCTACGTCACCACCTCGCGCTGGCCGGGCGCGACGACACGCTGTTCTCCGACGATGCGGCCGCCCTCATTCATCACACCAGCCGGGGCTACCCGCGCGCGGTCAACAACCTTGCCCTGCAAGCCCTCGTCGCCGCCTTCGCCGCCGACAAGGCCACCGTCGATGAATCCTCCACCCGCACCGCCATCGCCGAAGTCACGGCAGACTGAACACCACACCGACGCCCCAAACACCACCGACCCCGCCGGACAACTCCCGGCGGGGTCAATTCATGGCCGCACATCCTCACCGTCAACGCCGCCATCATGCTCATCCTGAGTGCCGGTCAACAACCCAAGGACCAAAACGACCTCACTGAGCCCGCGGCCCTGAACCCGACCTCACTCATGAAAGTCCGAGCCTAACTGCGACCCACGGATGATGGCCGGCCTCACGAGCGGCCCTGCAGTACTGCCCGCGCTCGTGCTAAACCATCGTCGACAACACGGTCGATCACCCCGAAATATGTTGGCGACGGGTTCTTTTCGACGAAATCAGCGATAGCTCGTTGCTCACTCGAAACCTCTGCTGCGGCGAGGTTGTCAGCCATCCGACCGGGGTGAACCTCCAGACCGACGAGCAACTCGCCGCAGTGCGAGCCCGCGACGACGGTCCGGCGGGCCAGGGTGCGCAACGTGTCCCACTCCACATGCCAGGAGCCGTCGGGGCGTTCGTCGTTCGCCAATGCCGCCGCGGTGTGCAGGGTCGCGGCTAGAGGAGGTGCGGCCACGGCGGCCCGCCGGATCAACACAGACAGCACCGGATTGCACTTGTGCGGCATCGTGGATGATCCGCCCCGGTTTGTGCCGGCGGGTTCGCGCAGTTCACCGATCTCGGGGCGGGTTAAGACAACGACATCGGAGGCGATACGGCCCCAGGCATCGGTACAGCCAACAAGAGCGTCCGCGACGGCGGTTACCGGCGTTCTGCTGGTGTGCCACGGCATCCGGGCCGCGAGGCCCAGGGCAGTCGCCGTGGTTTGCGCCAAGCGCAGCGACATCTCCGCGGCGTTGTCGGGCCCGGCACTTAACGCTGCTAATTCCGTTGTGGCGGCTAATGTTCCGGCGGCACCGCCAATCTGGGCCGGTGTGGTCAGCGCAGTCAGCCGGTCATAGGCGTCGACGACACCGTTCAACCACCCCGCGGCTTTTGCGCCGAATGTTGTGGGTACCGCATGCTGGGTCAAGGTGCGCGCCACCATCGGGGTGTGCCGATGGGTGGTCGCTAGCCCCGATAGTGTCGAAATCTGTTCTTTTACAACTACTTTCAAATGATCGATGGCATCCCTTGCACCCAGCATCAACGCGGTGTCGAGGACATCCTGACTGGTGAGGCCGCGGTGAATCCACCAACTCACCGCCGGAGCTGCCCGGCCGCGAAGCAACTCGACCAGACCGATGACCGGGTTGCCGCCGTCCTCAGCAGCCTCGGCAAGCATTTCGCAATCCTGTTGCTCGACCAGTTTCGACAGATCAACACCGGCGCACTCGGCCGGGGCGAACCCGGCGTCGGCCAACCCGTTGAGCCAAGCGGATTCGACCGCGATCATCGATCGCAGCAGCGCCGCGTCGGTCATCAAGTCGCCGGCCCGCTGGTCTCCAGGCCAGAGCAGATTGGTCATCGCCGATCACCGCCGTAGGCCAGAAATACCGTTTCGTCGACGCCCTGAAGGTGGATGTCGAAGCGATACGTGGCACCGGCCTCGCCGATGCAGATCAGGGTTTGTCGACGCGCGGCGTCGAGACCGGCTAGCAGTGGAT
This sequence comes from Mycobacterium xenopi, assembly GCF_009936235.1. NCBI lineage: Bacteria > Bacillati > Actinomycetota > Actinomycetes > Mycobacteriales > Mycobacteriaceae > Mycobacterium > Mycobacterium xenopi. Next base: position 3,124,991 of record NZ_AP022314.1, read on the forward strand.
CGGCCCCGAAGTCGCCGCCCGGCAGATATGCGCGAGTGAACAGCCGGTTCAACAGCCCGCGAGCGAACACGGTGAGCGCGAAAAAAGCCGGGCGCCCAGCGCTCGGCGATCCGGGCGCCACGGTGGTGAAGCTGTAGCGCCCGGCCGAGTCGGTCGCCGACCTGCCCCACCCGGTGAAGGTGGACCCATCACGCCGCAGCGAGCCGGGCCGCTGGACGATGTTGCCGTCGGGGTCGGGCTGCCACAGCTCGACCAATGCGTCGGGCACTGCCTGGCCGGCGCCGTCGTAAACCGTCCCGTACAGTCGGACCGCGCCCACGTGGGCATCGCTGACCAAACGGCTGTCGCCGTCATAGGGCAAGGCGCAGTGGAAGAACGGCCCGACCGTTTGGCCCGGGGTCTCGAGCGGGCTAGCCATCGCTATCGGTCCACATCGCGCCCAGCACGATGTCCCAGCGGTAACCGGTCGCGTATTCCGGCACCGTCACGTCGTGGTCGTAGGTGGCGATCAGCCGGTTGCGGGCAGCGGGGTCGATGACGGATTGAACGATCGGATCCAGCCCGAACAGCGGATCGCCCGGGAAATACATCTGGGTGACCAGCCGCTGCGTGAACGCCGTCCCGAAGACCGAAAAGTGGATGTGCGCCGGGCGCCAGGCGTTGTGGTGGTTACACCAGGGATAGGGGCCCGGCTTGATCGTCAAAAACCGGTAGCTTCCGTCGGATTTGGTCAGGCACCGGCCCACGCCGGTGAAATTCGGGTCGATCGGGGCGGGGTGCTGATCGCGCTGGTGGTGGTAGCGTCCGCCGGCATTTGCTTGCCAGATCTCGACGAGCTGGCCCGCAACCGGTCTGCCCACCCCGTCCAGGACCCGCCCGGTCACGATGATGCGTTCCCCAATCGGCTCGCCAGCATGTCCGGCGGTGAGGTCGGCGTCGAGCGGCTCGACATCACCCTCGCCGAAGCACGGGGCCCAGCGCTCGATCTCCTCCGGGTTCACCTGGACGGGCAGCGATTTCGGATGGCGCAGGGCGCTGCTGCGATATGGCGGGTAGTCCAGCCGCGGCTGGGTGTCGCCGCCGCGGTAGCCGGCTGCGATGCGCGCGATTTCCGCGGTGATGTCGCGTTGCGTTGCGACGCGCGGCGCGGCAGCTTCCATAAAGCGTGACGGTACTACGGTTCGGACGACCCCTGCCGCGGCCGTCCACGGCCCGCAACGTGGAGGGCGGCGTCAAACGGTGTTCGGGCTTACAGCGCCCGTAGCAGCGCCTTTCTTCCTTTCACCCGCAGCTTGTGGACGGTGGAGTCGCGTAATTCCTTGATGCGACCGGCCATCTGGTTACCGAGCGTGTCGAGTTCTTCGTCGCTGAGTTGCACCGGCGGCGGGGCGGGGATCATGTCGCGTTCCTCTTCGTCGGCGTGCGCTTCGAGCACCCTTGCAAACGACCGCCATTCGTCGGCGTAGCCGGGCGCGCTCGGCGGTGTGCGGAGAAGCACCGCCAGCTGGTCGATGACTTGGCGGTGTTCGGCATGCGCGATCGCGATCAATCGGCTAGCCGCCGACATGGCGGGGTAATACAGGTCGTCTTCGATGCGAAAGTGGATGTCCAGTTCCACCAGCAGTTCGTCAAGCAGGTCCTGGCGTTCGGCCGGCGCCTCGCTGATCCTTTTCACCAGCCCCTTGATCACCTTGTGGTGGTCTTGCAGCACGGTGTACGCATTCAATTGGCCACTCCCTTCGCCGCGCCGAGTGCGTCCTGGCCGTCGCCTCGCAGCTCGACCATCCCGTCGTTGATCCGCGTCTGATAGCACGGCAGTGGGGCCGCCGCAGGCCCGCGCAGCACCTCTCCGGAGTCGACGTCGAATCGCGAACCGTGCCAGGGGCATACGATTCGGCCGCGGTCGATCCAGCCGTCGACCATTGGCGCAGCAAGGTGTGGGCAGAACTCGCCGAACGCCGATACCCCGTCATCGCCGTTGCGGCACAGGACTACTCCCACACCGTCGATTTCGATGCGGTGCGGCTTCCCGTCGTGCAACGCCGCCGCCGGCGCTACCGGCACCCAGCCGGCGGTGCGCAGCCGCTTGCCGGATTGGTCTATGCCGAGACCCGATTCGAACACCAGCGCGCCCCCCAGATAGCTGCCGCCGACGGTGATTGCGTAGCCGAGCGCGCTGATCGCGATGCCGCGAATGTGCCGTCCGCGACGGCGATCCCACCACGACACCAGGTAGAGGGCTGTGGCCAGGAGGTTCAACACGCCGTGCACCACCCCGATGCGGCGCTCTTCCTCATGGGTGTGCTGCCAATCGGTCACACCGGTGACGGCGGAACCGATGTTCGCCAGGATGCCCAGCCCAAGCGAACGCGAAGCGAACCGCGCCGCATCGAACACCTCCGAGGCGGGCCGGCCCGGCAACAGGCTGACCGCGTCGAGCGCCACGGTCGTTCCGATCGCCCCACTGGTCAACGACGCCAACGGCGGATGCACTGGATGCCCGAGCCAGACGCCGTTCAGCGCGTTGGTGACCCGGTCGCGGGCCCCGCCGAGCGCGTTGTAGACGAAGCTGAGCATGTGCTCGAACCGGTAGCTTGGCCGATCCAGCCACTCCTGACGCCCGATAAACGACAGCACCCAGGTCCCGAACTTGGGCAACCGCCGGCTAGCTGAACGCTGAAACATTGGCATCGAAGCTTCCTCAAATACGGAGATAGTCGCCGATACCTTACGCATATCATCGGATCTACCCAAGTCGGACGCAAATGATCTTCCGCATTTGCGGTTTACCATCGTGTTCGCGGAGAACCCGGCGGATGATGCTTTGCTGGTTCAATCCGCGTTCATCGTTTTCGACAGCCAATTCACAGGGAGCCTCAAGCCGCCGCTCGGATTGACCCGGACATCGATCTTCGGCATCCTCTACTTGACAGAACTATTCTCTGTAGAACAGATAAGGCCGCCATGACCGATCACAGCTGTCTCTTCGACAGCGTCCGGCGCGGCATGATTCCCGCCCACATCTACAACGACCGGGAAATCTTCGAACTGGAAAAACAGCGGTTGTTCAGCCGGACCTGGATATTTGTCGCGCACGAGTCAGAGATCCCGCAGGATGGCGACTACGTTGTGCGACGGGTGCTCGGCGATTCGTTCATCATCACCCGAGACTCGAATGGCACTGTGCGAGCGTTGTTCAACATGTGCCTGCACCGCGGCATGCAAGTGTGCCGTGCCGAGATGGGCAATGCCTCGAACTTCCGCTGCCCCTACCACGGCTGGTCCTACCGCAACGACGGCCGCCTTATCGGCCTGCCGTTTCATCGTGAGGCCTACGGCGGCGACGACGGGTTTCCGAAGAAAACTCAAACCTTGCTGCCCGCACCGAAGTTCGACAGCTACAACGGCTTGCTTTTCATCAGCCTGGACGCCCATGCGCAACCGCTTGAGGACTTTCTCGGCGACTTCAGGTTCTACCTGGATTTCTATACCAAGCAGAGCCGCCACGGCCTCGACGTGCGCGGACCGCAGCGCTGGCGGATCAAGGCCAACTGGAAGATCGGCGCAGAGAATTTCGCCGGCGATATGTATCACACCCCACACACCCATGCTTCGATCGTCGAGATCGGGTTGTTCCGTGAACCCAAAGCGCAGAAACGCAAAGACGGCGCCACCTACTGGGCCGGCAGCGGCGGTGGCACCACCTACAAGCTTCCCCCTGGCAACTTCGAGGAGCGCATGCGCTACGTCGGCTACACCGACGACATGATCACCCGGATCAAAGATGTCTGGACCCAACGGCAGCAACGACTGGTCGGCGACGACGGATTCATGATCTCAGCGGCGTCGTGTTTCCCGAATCTGAGCTTCGTGCACAACTGGCCGAAGGTGCACGACGGCGACGACGTGGTGCCGTTCATCTCAATCCGGTTGTGGCAGCCGATTAGTGAGAACGAGACCGAGGTGTGCTCGTGGTTTGCGGTGGACTCGGCGGCTTCCCCGGCGTACAAGCACAAGTCGTATCAGGCCTACCTGATGTGCTTCGGGTCGACGGGCATGTTCGAGCAAGACGACGTCGAGAATTGGGTATCGCTGACCAACACCGCCGGCGGTTCGATGGCGCGGCGGCTGCTGTTGAACAGCCGCATGGGCCTGCTCCCCGACGACCGCCCGCTGGTCGAAGCGTTGCCCGTGGAGTCCTTTCACGGGCCCGGGCACGCACAGGTCGGCTATAACGAGCACAACCCAGCGCCAGCTGCTCAGGCTGTGGGCCGATCACTTGGAGACAGCATGACAAATGCCCTGCCGTTCGACGATGTTCGGCACCTGCAGGCGCACCAGTTCCTGGTCGACGAAGCGTATCTGCTCGACGTTCAGGACTATGACGCGTGGCTGGACACCCTGACCGACGACATCCGCTACGTCATGCCGGTGCGTGTCACCACCGCGCTCGGTGCTGGATTCGATACGTTGCCGGGGATGGCGCACTTCGACGAGGACAAACACTCACTGAGCCGCCGTGTCGCCCGGTTTCGCACCGAGCACGCCTGGACCGAGGATCCGCCGTCGCGGCTGCGCCACTTCATCACCAATGTGCGAACCTTCGCCGGCGACGACGACGCCCACCTGCTCGTCGAATCGGCCGAGCTGCTGTTCCGCAGCCGCGGCGACGTCAACGAGGCCGCCGTGCTGTCCTGTGGCCGTGAAGACGTGCTGCGTCGTTGCGGCGCACAATGGAAACTGGCGCGGCGCACCGTGATCGTCGACGAGTCCGTGCTGCGCATGCAGAACCTGGCGGTGTTCTTGTGAACGATCAACCACTCACCATCGCAAACGAATTCACCGAGGTAGTGGTGCGCCGAGTGGACACCCGCAACGGATCGCGGCTGCTGATCAGCGCCCCCAAATCCGGGCGGTCGATCAGCCTGGATGCCCTGGAGTTGGAGGCATTGACCCGGCAGAACACCCGCACACTGGAGGCGATGGTCGGCAATGCGCACGGCCCACTGCTTCCGGACGAACCACAATGACCGGCTGGCTGGACGGCAAACGCGCGCTGGTGGTGGGCGCCGGCTCGGGAATCGGCCGGGCGGTCGTCGACGCCTTCCGCGCCGAAGGCGCGAAAGTCGCTGTGCTGGAACGAGTTCCAGACAAATGCCACCTGTTGCGGCAACAGCTGCCCGACGTGCCGGTTGTCGACGGGGATGCCATCGACCGCGACGCCAACGACCGCGCGGTCGCCGCAGCGGTGGACGCCTTCGGCGGCCTGGACACCCTGGTCAACTGCGTCGGTATCTTCGACTTCTACCAAGGCATTTGCGACATCGACGCCGACAAGCTCGCCAGCGCATTCGACGAGATGTTCCACACCAATGTGCTCAGCCATCTGCAGTCGGTCAAGGCCGCCGTGCCCGCGCTACGGGCCGGAACCGGGCCGTCGATCGTATTGACCGAGTCCGCGTCGTCGTTCTACCCGGGCCGCGGCGGGACGCTTTATGTGTCATCGAAATTCGCGGTACGCGGGTTGGTCACCACCCTCGCCCATGAACTGGCGCCGACGATACGAGTCAACGGCGTGGCCCCCGGTGGCACCCTGGGCACTGACCTGCGCGGCCTGGCCAGTCTCGGACTCGACACCGTCCGCCTCGATGACACCCCCCACCGCGCCCGCGACCTCGCCGCGCGCACTCCGCTCAACGTCGCGCTCACAGCCGAAGACCATGCGTGGAGTTTCGTGTTCTTGGCCTCCGACCGGGCCCGCGGCATCACCGGCGAAACCGCCCATCCTGACGGCGGATTCGGGCTGGGAGCCAAGCCGTGACCGACTTTCACGAGCAACGGGCACTGATCGCCCAGGCCTGCCGGGTGGCGGCCGCCCGCGGATTGGTCGACGGCGTGCTCGGTCACCTCAGTCTGCGCATCGACGACGAGCGGCTGCTGATCCGCTGCCGCAGCGACACCGACACCGGAGTGGCGTTTACCCGCCCGAGTGACATCCGGCTGATCCGCTTCGACGGCACCGAGGCCGCCGCCGGAGAACTAGACGGCTACCGGGTACCCAACGAACTTGCCATCCACGTCGAAACCATGCTCGCGCAACCACAACACCGGGCCGTCGCTCATCTGCACCCGCCGGCCGTCGTCGCCGCCGACCTCGCCGGTATCGGTCTGCGGCCTGTCTACGGCGCCTACGACATTGCGGGCGCGCGCCTTGCACGTGACGGTGTGCCGGTGTACGAACGAACGGTATTGATCCGAAACCGCTTGCTGGGCAAGGAAATGGTGGCCGCGATGCACGGCCGCCCGATTGTGATCTGCCGCGGGCACGGGATCACCAGTGCGGCAACCACCGTGCAACAAGCGGTGTTACAGGCGATCAGCCTCGATGCGCTGGCGCGGATGTCGTTACAGGTACAGGCGGCCGGCGGCACCCTACGCGACATCGACGATCGGGACTGGGACGACCTGCCCGACCTGGGCCCGGGTTTCGCCGTCGAAGCTGCCTGGCGGCACGAGATCGCGCGCATCGGAGAATGACCTACCCCAGCTGATCGCCAATTTCCTTGGCGGCCTTCACCAGTGCCGCCGCGACCGCGGGGTATTGCGACTTGGGCAGCCGATGCTGCGGCGCCGCAACGTTCAGCGCCAGCGCGAGCCCCGGCGCGCGGGTCGGTATCGGCACGGCGACCGACGCGACCCCTTCCTCGCTTTCCTCCCGGTTGACGGCGTAGCCGCGCTCCCGCACCCGCACAAGTTCGGCTTCCAGCGCGGTGCGGCTGGTGATCGAATGCGGTGTAATGCGTTGCAGCTCTTTGTCCGGTAGCAACTGGCGCAGTTCCTGTTCCGACAACTGGGCGAGCATGGCCTTGCCCGTCGAGGTGCAGTGCGCCGGCATGGTGCGGCCCAGCCGCGACGCGACCCGGACCGCGGTAGGGCCTTCCACAGCGGCGATGAACCGCACGGCGGCACCGTCGAGCATCCCGACATGGACCGTCTCGCGCAGCCGTTCGCTGAGTGCGCGCATTACCGGCGTGGCGGCGCGCCCGATGTCCATCCGGCTGAAGATGGCGAACGCCACGCTGGTCAACGCCGGGCCCGGACCGTAGGCCTTCGACACCGGGTCTTGCCGGACGAATCCACGGTAGGCCAACATCGCCAGCAGCCGGTGCGCGGTCGACGACGCCACACCCAGATAACGGGTGGCTTCACTCAACCGGATTTCGGGTTGCTCGCCGAGGAGCAACAGCAGTTTCAATGCCTTGTCGACCGACTCGATCGGATACTGGGGCGCAACGGAGTCAGCGCAACGCTGCCGCTTTTTCTGCATGCCAGAAACGCTACCTGCGCTAGCGTACGAGCATCATGACAAAATCGGCCGCGCTACTGGCGACACTGACGATCGCGCTTGTCGCCTGCACGACATCGGTGTCAGGACACGCGGTTTTGCCGCCGGGCGGCCCGGCACCGTCGTCGTCTCCCGCTCCGGCCGGTCCCCCCAAGGCCAAGCCGCCGCCGATCTTCGCGCGCGACTTGCTGCTGCACGACGGGGACAGCAGTCCTTTCGGTCCCGCAGCCATGACCGACGTGGGCGACACGTATTTCACCAGCGTGCGACCGCCGGAATGTTCGGCAGCGTTGTTGTTCAAGGGTTCACCGCTTCGGCCACCGCATTCCACCGATTACGCCGACTCGGCATACAGCTTCGGCGGGTCTGCGATGTATAGCGAATCGGTCGACGTCTACGACAAGGCTTTAGACGTCCATGCTGTGGTCTGGGACGGCTATGGCGCAGTGTCGCGATGCACCGCCGAGGCCGTCGGTATTGCCCCCGCGGGCGCGTTCGCGGGGATGAGACTCAGCTATTACGGGGTACCCGCCGATGGCGTGCTGGTGTGGACCATGACCCGTCCCGACTGGACCTGCGACTACGGGTTGGCGGTGGTCCCGCGGGCCGCGCTGCTGTTGACGCTGTGTGACCACGAGTCCCGATTCCGGATGGCGGACTGGGCCTCGACACGTCGAGAGCAGATCCTGGGCCGGGCCGCCTGACCGCGCCGGGTCAGGCATGCTGTTCCCATGACGGTGGTTTCCCTGCTGCAGGCCATCCCACCTGTGGCGGTCTACCTGGTGGTCGGCGCTGTGGTAGGGATCGAAAGTCTGGGCGTGCCGCTTCCCGGCGAGGTCGTCCTGGTCACGGCGGCGCTGATGTCGTCACACCATGAACTGGCGGTCAACCCCATCGGGGTTGGTGTCGCCGGAGTGATTGGCGCCGCGGTCGGTGACTCGATCGGTTACACGATCGGCCGACGGCTCGGCATGCCGCTTTTCGACTGGTTGGGCCGACGATTCCCGAAACATTTCAGTCCCGGCCACATCGCGCTCGCCGAGCGCACGTTCGACCGCTGGGGGGTGCGGGCGGTGTTTTTCGGGCGGTTTATCGCACTGCTGCGGATATTCGCCGGACCGCTGGCCGGCGCGCTCAAGATGCGTTATCCGCGGTTCCTGCTGGCAAATGTGTCCGGTGCCATCTGCTGGGCCGGTGGCACCACCGCGCTGATCTACTACGCCGGGGTCGCCGCCGAACGCTGGCTGACCCGGTTTTCCTGGATCGCCCTGGTGGTCGCCGTCGTGGCCGGCGCGATCGCCGCGGTGCTGCTGCGGGAACGCACCGCTCGCGCGGTCGCCGAACTCGAAGCCGAGCCCGCCGACAAATCCGGCACAGCTGCGAGCAGTTAGCTCAACCCCGATGCTGCTCAATGAGCATGCGTGCCATGACTTTAGCGCGCTGCGCCGCCTCCACGTCACCTTCGGCTGCCGCGACGATCGAGCCCTTCATCAAGATGTGCCACGACCGAGCGAAGTTCTCGACGTCACGCAACCCGGCCGCGCGGGCGCGTTGACGAACGATGTCGCGGATGTTGTCCAAATAAGCGACACTGGCCTGGCCAGCCGGATGCTGGGCACCCATTTCGAGCAAGACGTTGATAAACGAACAGCCCTCGAAGCCGTCACGGTTGGCAAACCAGTCGTGGAAGACGTCGAAGATCGCCAGTAGTTGTTCTTCGGGCGTCTTGCCGCGCAACCGCGACTGCTTTTCCACCAAACCGAGGGTCCACCGTTGTTCCCGGCGTTCGAGCACGGCCAGCACCAGATCGTTCTTGCTGGGGAAATGCCGGTAAAGCGTTGCTTTGGCGACCCCGGCGCGCTCGACCACCTCGTCGGTTCCCACCGCGCGGATGCCCCGCCGAGTGAACAGGTCGTACGCCGTGCTCAAGATGCGTTCCCGAGCCGACACCGCAGCCGATGCGACATCAGCGCTCGTCATAGCTGGCTTACCATACTCTTAGCTGCCTGCTGTAGACAGACCGACCTGTCTCGTTATAGAAAAGAAACCTACGAAGTTCACGGTCTGTCTTAAGACGTGTAGGACGGACATCCATCGCCGGTGCATCACGCGCCAGACGATTAGGAGTCCACGATGAATCTCTCCACGGCAGAACCCCTTCCCAGCAGCCTGAACCATTTGACGCTGAGCACGCGTCTGGTCGCGGAGCTGGGCGATATGCACAGCACCCTCAGGGCCACCACTCAACGCAGCGGCTCAGCGGTGATGGTCTACGCCGGCGGTGAAATCGACGCGTGCAACGAAACCACCTGGCGACGGCTGTTGCGTGAGGCGGCCGCTGCCGTCAGCCCGCCGGGACCGCTCGTCATTGACACCAATGGCCTAGATTTCATGGGCTGCTGCGCGTTCGCTGTGCTCGCCGACGAGGCAAAGCGGTGCCACGGTCGCGGCATCGAGCTGCGCCTGGTTACCCTGCAGCCGGTCGTCGCACGCACTGTCGCGGCGTGTGGGTTGACCGGTCTGCTGCCCGTCGACCAAAGTGTGGATGCCGCGCTGTCGGCGGTCGCCGTCCCTGAGTAGTGTCCTGCTCATCGACGCGGCAGCTAGCCGCGGATGCGTTGGGCCAGAACATCTTTGCCGGAACCACTAAGTTGGTTGAGCGCATCCGGACGTGCGGCCATGGCCATCAGAAGCGCTTCTACGGGCCCGGTGACTGCGCGGCCCCTCCCGTGGGTCCAGTCGAGATCCGTTGCGACAAGACGCACACCGCGGGTGCGGCGGGCACCGCGTACGACGGGAGCGGTCAACGCGTAATTCAGCACGGTGCGTAAGCGTTCCGACGGGATGACGCGCGCATCAGCTCGACAAGCTGCTCCGGTGAACGGTTGGCGTACTCGGCGACACCGATTGCATTGATGCGGTTCGGCCAAAACCCGCCTTTGACGAAACGCCACGCCAGCTGCCAACGGGTGAGCTCGTCATAGCTAAGTGCATGGGCGACAACGTCTTTGACGCGCCAACGCTCACGTAGACTTGGCTGCTCCCACTGCTGTGGTAGTAGGTCAGAAAGCAGGTCAGCGAAATTTGCGTGTGCGGTCTGGACGGTTGCGAATGCGGCGAAGCGAGCTAAGGTGTCGCTCCAACCGGACGGATCGTCGAAGATCGCACGCATCTGCTCGGTGTTGTCTGCATGCCGTTGCAGGTTGCGGTGGCGCAGATGCACGCGGGCACGGCCCGCGCCGTCGTGCCGGGCGATCGCTGGTCACTACTTACCGAGCGAGGATGTTTACCAATCCGGCGTCCGGGTAGAGCCAAGACCGTGGCTTTCAACTCAATTCGCCGGCGAACAAAGGACCGGCAGGTGGTCGTGATCACCGGGGCCAGCGCGGGGATCGGTCGTGCGACCGCGCGTCTGCTGGGCCAGCGCGGGGCAGCTGTCGGTCTGCTGGCACGCGGCGAAACCGGTCTTCAGGCAGCCGCCGCAGAGATCGAGGACGCCGGCGGTGTCCCGCTGGCGATCCCGACCGACGTATCCGACTACGGTGCCGTCGACCAAGCCGCCCGCCGTGTCGAGGAACGGTTCGGTCCGATCGACGCCTGGATCAACGTCGCTTTCACGTCAGTGTTCGCGCCGTTCGCCGAGATCGACCCGGACGAGTTTCGTCGGGTGACCGAGGTGACCTACCTCGGTTACGTCTACGGCACCATGGCCGCGTTGAAGCGCATGCGCCCCCGCGATTGCGGCGTGATCGTCCAAGTGGGCTCTGCCCTTGGTGCCCGCGCGATTCCACTGCAATCGGCATACTGCGGCGCCAAGCACGCGGTCAACGGATTCACCGAGTCGCTGCGCACCGAACTCATGCACGAGGGCAGCAGCATTCGGGTGACCGTGGTCCAGATGCCGGCGGTCAACACCCCGCAGTTCTCCTGGGTGCTCTCGCGTCTGAGCAAGCATCCGCAGCCGGTGCCGCCGATCTATCAGCCCGAGGTGGCGGCCCGCGGCGTCATTCACGCACTGGACCATCCGCGCCGCAAACAGTATTGGGTGGGGGCCAGCACCGTCGCCACCATCTCGGGTCAGCGGCTCGTGCCGGCGCTGCTCGACCGCTACCTCGCCCGCACCGGCTACAGCTCCCAGCAGACCGAGCAGCCGGTCAGTCCGGGCCGGCCCGCGAACCTGTGGGAGCCGCTCGACGGCCCGGGCGGTCGCGACTTCGGGGCGCACGGCGTGTTCGACGATCGCTCACACGCGCACAGCACGCAATTCTGGGCGACCCGGCATCGTCGGTCGCTGGCGGGCGCCACGCTGATGGCCAGTGCGCTGGCCGTATCCGACTGGGGTCGCCGTCGTTTTCAGCAGCGACGCGTTGGCGGATTGCGGCCCTGATCGGGGCGTTGTCCCAGTTGTTCAGAGTTTTCCACAGTTGGGATTCCGTCCCCAGGCGGCGCCTTCGGGTCGGTTCGGTGTCGGTGACCGCTCGTAGCATTCGTACATGCGTTCGCCCAGCCGTGAGGAGATCATCGAGGTCTTCGATGCCCTGCATGACGCGGTGTCGCGGCTCGGTGAGCTGTCCTTTGAGGTGCTGACGACGCCGGAGCGGTTGGCCTTGCTGGAGCGGCTCGAACACGAGGCGCGCCGGTTGCCGGTGGCAGGACATGCCCTGATCAACGGCGTGCGTCAGCAGGCCACACCGACCGAACTGGGCGGCAAGTTGTCGCATGCCTTGGCCGATCGGCTACGTATCAGCCGTCCAGAAGCCGCGCGGCGCATCCACGAAGCCGAAGATCTCGGCGACCGGCAGGCTTTGACCGGCGAGCCATTGGCGCCGCGACTGGCTGCCACCGCCGCCGGGCAGCGCGCCGGAGACGTCGGCGCTGGCCACGTCGCGGTGATCCGCCGGTTTTTCGAGCAGCTGCCGTGCTGGGTCGACGCGGCCACCCGCGAGCGCGCCGAAGCCAAGCTCGCAGCGTTGGCCACCCAGTTTCGACCTGATCAGCTGGCCAAGCTGGCCGACAAGCTCGCTGACTGCCTCAACCCCGACGGCGACTTCACCGACGAGGATCGCGCCCGTCGGCGCGGCCTAAGCCTGGGCAAACAAGACATCGACGGGATGAGTCCCATCCGCGGCTGGCTCACCCCCGCCATGCGCGCCACCGTGGAGGCGGTGCTAGCCAAACTGGCCGCGCCCGGCATGGCCAACCCGTACGACGACAAACCAGTCATCGACGGCACTCCCAGCGAAGAAGCCATCACGCGCGACACTCGTTCAGCCGCGCAGCGCAATCACGATGGCTTGCTTGCCGGGCTGCGAGCGCTGCTGGCCAGCGGGGAACTCGGCCAGCACAACGGATTGCCGGCCAGCATCATCGTCACCACCACCTTGGCAGAATTGGAGGCCGGTGCAGGGCGTGGGCTTACCGGCGGCGGATCGCTGCTGCCGATGAGCGACGTGATCCGCATCGCCGGTCATGCCCATCACTATTTGGCCATTTTCCACAAGGGCCGCGCCTTGGCGCTCTACCACACCAAACGTCTGGCTTCACCGGCGCAGCGAATTGTCTTGTACGCTAAAGACCGTGGCTGCACCGCGCCCGGCTGCGACGTGCCCGCGTACTTCACCGAGGTCCATCATGTGACCGACTACGCGAAATGCCGCGCCACCGACGTCAACGACCTCACCCTGGCCTGCGGAACCAATCACCGAATCGTCCAGCCCGGCGGCTGGCAAACCCGTAAGCGCAAAGATGGCCTCACCGAATGGATCCCGCCACCGCATCTAGATCGCGGACAGCCGCGCATCAATACTTTCCACCACCCGGATAAGCTGCTCCGCGATGAGGGAGACGACGACCCGTGAGAATGGGCGCCGCGCCCGACATCCACACGTGGCGGAGTGGACCACCGGCGCGCCACCACCGGCCGCTCCGGGGACACGTTTGCGGCGTTGGGTATGCCAAGGCAGGGTGACCGCGCCGATGGTCACCATCACGGTGTACCCGCAGGGACGCGGATCAAACGGGCCCGCGTCACCGCCGTTGACGTCGGCGGCCGGCCAAACTGGCTCGGGCGCTGCGCAGGTCCTCGACGAAGAGCTGGTACATCTCGTGGCGGCGCTCGGTGCGGTCGCGCACCACCGCTGACGGGTGAACGGTGGCCACTACCCGCGGCTCCGGCTCGACGCTGACGTCCGCCTCGCGGGGCAGCTGCAGCAGCTCGCCGCGATGCGCCGAGATCCGAAAGGCCGCGCCCAGAAGCGATTGTGCGGCGGTCGCGCCGAGGCACACGATCACCTGCGGTCGCACCGCCTCGATTTCGGCGATCAGCCAGGGACGGCAGGCCACCACTTCGGTACGGCTGGGTTTTTGATGTATGCGCCGCTTTCCGTTCTTGCGGGTGAACTTGAAGTGCTTGACGGCATTGGTCTGATACGTCACACCGGGGTCGATGCCCGCCTCGTCGAGCGCCCGGGCAAGCAGTCGGCCGGCCGGACCCACGAACGGCAAGCCCTCAACGTCCTCGCGGTCACCCGGTTGCTCACCGATGAGCATGAGCTGCGCATGCGAATCCCCGTGCCCGAAAACCGTTTGCGAGGCGTTCTCGTACAGGGAGCAGCCCCGGCACACATTGGCGGCAGCCTCAAGTGAATCGAGGTCGCGATCCTCAGGTAAATAGCTCGCCGCGCTGGTTTTCCGCGCCGCAGCCATGACCGATCCTCACGCCTTAGAAGTCGAAGAGTCGGTCCTGCCCGGCCTGCATTGCGGGGCCCGCTCAGCCCTTGCCGACGATAGCGTCGCGGGCTCGGTCCATCATCGCCGCGAATGGGCCGGCCAGCATGTTGGCGACCTGGGATTCGACCCCGGCGTGCGGGCGGGTGGGCGCGATTGCTTCGGCCAGTTCGACGGCGCGGCCCATCCGCTGCAGCTCGTCGTGGTCCAGCTGCTCTTCGAGCTTGGCGAACTCCTCCTGCTCTTCGTGCTCGGCGTGCTGGACGACCGCATCGCGAAGCTCGGTTAATTGGCTGCTGAACTCGTCGGAGTCGACATCGAGTGACTCCAAATGATTGAGCACCTTCTTCGCTTCGTTTTCTTCCTGCAGCCGTGCGCCGACCACCTTGTCGCCGTTTGGGATTTTCCGCTTTGCGCGCGGGTGCACGATCTCTTCCTCCGCGGTTTCATGCACCGCGAGCAACCGCCGCAGTTCGATGAACGTTTTCTCGCGCTGTTTGCCGCTCGCCTTCAGCGTCTCGGCGAACAGCGACTTGATCCGTTCGTGCTGGCCAACGAGGAATTGCGTCACCTCGGTCGCTGACCTAACAGTTGTCGCCATTGTGTCCTCCTGAAGAGTCCTGGATCGCGCGCCGGGCTGTGGTGCGCGTTGCTGAGGGCTACCCCGACGTGCCGGGCACCAAACACCGCACGAAGGTGTCAGCCTGCCGACAGGCTTGGTGATGGACTGGGTTTACCAAAGACGTTGTGCGGGTGGGCAATACGCTTGAACCTCGACGCCGAGAACGCGAAACCGTTCTTCGACTTGGCAACGGGGTGTCGTTTTCGAGGTCCGCACCGCCGGTGGGCCACCGCTGCGGCTGAACCCCAGCGGCGATTGAACGCCGTCGGGCTATGTGTAGCCGACGACACGCCGGGGTACAGCAACCGACGGGTTGAGGCAACTGCGGAAGGAGAGCGGCCGTGCACGGGTCGCTGCTGTGGCGCTGGTGCGGTGCGGCGGCCGTCGCCGCCATCGCGGCCGCGGGCTGTTCGGGCCCCCAGCAACCGGAACGCACACCCGAAGTGACGGTGCGGTGGGTCGGCGCAACACTGCACGACCCGCTGTGGTCATACCGCACCCACGCGCTGATCGGGCTCACCGCGGACGGTCGCCTGGCCGAGGTCAGCGATCCGCTCAGCCCCCAGCATGCGAAGACGCTGCTCTCCCCGCCAATGCCGGCCGGGCGCAACCTGCAGATCAGCCGCACCGACGACCGCCACCTGTTCGTGCCGCAGCCCAACCGTAACAAGGTGGCGGTCGTCGATCTCGGCACGCTGCGCCAGGTCGACGAGTTCGACGCCGGCCCGGCGCCTGCCTACCTGACCGAAGACGCCGGCCTACGGATGCTGCTGGCGCTGTCGGCCGACGGATTGTCGGTGACACCGGTCGATCAGCATGGCTACCGCAAACTGGCCACCGCCATCGTCACCGGAGACCCGGCCGACACCATCGACGGCGCCAACCGCGGGCGCGCAATCGAATACCACCTCTACGGCCCGTCGGGAATCCGCTACTACAAAGGCCCGTCGTCTCCGCCCGCGCAACGCGGGTCGCTGCACATCGACGTCGCTGTCTCGGCCGGCGACAGCACCCAGGTCACGCGAAGCTATGTGGCCGGGCGCGACGACGGCGTGCTGTATGCCGTCGACGCGCGCCGCGGCGGTGAGGGCATGCTGGTGCTGGCCCGCACCCGGCTGTCCTCCCCCATCCGCAAGCTGGGCACCGACGACACGCGCATCTACGCGGCCACCGATCATGAGGTGGTGACGCTGGAGACGGCTAGCTTCACCGGATACCCGCATGGCACGATTCCCGTCCTGCACGTCACCAACTACCGGGCGGGCCTGCCGCCCGGCCCGGTCCGGTCCGCCCCGGTTTCGGGCATGGCGGTTGGGCCGCACCGGGTCTATCTGACGCTGGCAGGCACACCGTATGTGCTCAGCGTCGCCAAGCCGCACCTGTGAGACAAGGAGGCTCGATGAGCACAGCACCCCGAAGCCAGACGCCGGTCAACGTCGACGACGACCTACAGGTGGTCATCGAGCAGATCGACGCGCTCAAAAGACTCGGGGCGAAACACGAACTGGCCGAGGGCGAAAGCTACGACTTTTCCATCAGGTGGGGCACGGCGCTGGCGGGGCGGCTGCGTCGGCTCGTCCACTACAGCACCCGCGGCTTGCTCAGCGACGCAGACGGGCGCCGGTTCCGGTCTTTGTGCGACGACCTGCGCACGCTATCGGACCTTATCGACCGATTCGAGCTTGCTCATCCGGTGTTCACCGCTGGACCACCGGCCAAAGCTAAGCGCCACGGGGCAGGTCGATTCGCCAACTCGCGGCGCGGTATTCTCCGTCGTGGTCGAGAAAATCCTTCTCCCGCAACCTGATTCCGGTTCGTGGCTTGGGGCAGTCGGGATTGCGGCAAGTGAGCGCCACCATATAGGCGTCTGGGTCTTCGTCGAGGAACAAAAAGCCGAGGTACAAAGCCCGCCCGACGTCGAATTCCGTTCCGCCGCAGCTTTCGCAGTGCCCGCCCTTGGCGGCGACTTGCCGGAGAACCCATTCACGCTCGGCGGGCTGCAACTCAACCAACTCGGGGCGCACCATCGGCTCGGTCATGGTCAGATCTCCACGTCCTTGTCGTAGTGGATGTTGTCCTCACGCCACCCGCCCAGGCCCATGCCGATACCGGTGTAGTCGTCGATGAATTCAATCTGGTTGATCCACTTGGCCATTTTGAATCCCACCTGGGTCTCCACCCGCAACCGCAGCGGTGCACCGTGTTTGATCGGCAACGGCTTGCCGTTCATCTCGTAGGCCAGGATGGTCTGCGGCTTGTAGGCCAGCTCGAGATCAATGACCTCGTAGAACTGCCCCAGCCCGTCGGAGCTGGGTTCGTCGCGGCTGTTGTCCTGCATGGTCAAAAAGCAGATGTAGCGTGCCTGCGGCAGCGGCTTGACGTGTTCTACCAGCTTGCTCAGGTGCAGGCCGCTCCATTGGCCGAGGCTCGTCCAACCTTGCACGCAGTTGTGCATGACCCGCTGCGTTTCCGGTTCGGCCAGCCCCCGCAGTGCGGCGAGGTCCAGGGTCACCGGGTTTTCCACCAGCCCGCCGACCCGCAGCCGCCAGTCGATGAAGTTGTGCACCGCCATCACCTTGTACTCGGTCGAGCAGGGTGGCTTGCCATTGACGCGGTGTTCTCTCGACAGTTTGCGCAAGGGGTAGTTCTGCCGTGAATTCAACGGCCGCAACAACATCAGCTTGGCCGGCGTGTTGATCGCGCCAAGGATGCGGTGTACCTGCACGGGCCTGCGAAGGCTCCACTTCGTTGCCGCGATGTGGATCGCGATGATTGCACCGACGATCACCGCCGACAGTGCGGTCGCCCAATAGATGTTGCGGACGGAGCCGAAGATCATGGCGGCGTTGAGTTGACCCCAGCCCCAGAAGAAGATCATCGACAGGTGGATCACGATGAACACCAGGAAGGCGAGCAGACCGAAGAAATGCAGGCTACGCGCCCACTGCCGTCCACCCCACATTTGGACATACCACGGAAACCGTGCCTCGATCGCCGGGGATTGGGCTGCACCGGTGAGGATCTGGAACGGGGCGAGCAGGAAGATCACGCCCGCGTAGGTCAGCTTCTGGATGGCATCCAGCGGCTCGCCGGGCAGCAGCGGCGGCAGGTTGAACGTCATGTAGGCGACGATGTCGTTCCAGGCTTCCGGGAAGATCGACCACGAATAGGGCCAGTACCGGTGCCACTGGCCGGTAGCGAACAGCAGCAGGTAGTACGACAGCCCGACCAGAATCCAGCAGATCACCGAGAAGAAGTGCCAGTGCCGGCCCATGCCCAATTTCTTGTGGCCCGGCAGCGCAACGAGCGAGCTGTAGGACTCTTCTTCGTCGAGGGTGTCGTACAGCTTGTCGGTCGGCATTTCCTTGGTGGTGAAGCGTGCCCACTCGGTGCCGGGTTTGCTGTCGTCGTTCCAGTACAGCTTGGGGTGGGTACCCAGGATTTCGATGCCGCTGCGCAACAGCAGCGTCAGAAACAGCACGTTGAGCCAGTGGTCGACCCGCAGCCACACCGGATAGTCGAGCGTCGACATTGCTGGGCCTTCAGTCGTGCCAGCCCTGCCGCTGGGGATAGGCGACGTTGATGCCCAGCAGCACCGACATGTGCACCGCAACAAAGGCTCCCGCGAAGGCGAACGCGAACGTCGCAGGGGCGAAGTCCCACCGGCCCGTCACCGCGGTCAGCCCGGGCAGGCTGGCCGCGCGGCTCGCGAAGTACAGCACGACAACGACGACCGAGACCAGATCGCCGACAAACCAGCCCAGCTGTGGCGCGCGAGGCTTGAGGGCAAGCCACATCGCGCCGGCTGCCACCACGCAGGCAGCGATCGTCACGGCGCAGTAGACCACGAAATACCGCGGCAGCGCCTCGTGCGTGGCCATGACGTACGCGTGCGAGACGGCGATGCCCAACAGCAGCAGACCGCCCAGCCCGGTTACCGTGCGCGGCAGGTCGAACGCCACATAGCCATTGAGGCGAAGCCATCGATACAGCCGGCTGCGCCGCCACGTATGGACAATCATGTTGGCGAGAGGAACCACGGCGGCTACGTACCCCGCGGCGCCGCTCGGCAAACGCGTCTATCCGGTGCCGACGCCGACCGGCGGACGGCATCCGTCGGCGAGTCGATGCGCCGTCTCGAACAACAGCGCATGCACGAACGCCTGGGGTAGGTTGCCGCGCAGCTGGCGTTGGGCCACGTCAAATTCCTCGGTGAGCAATCCGGGTGGGCCGCAGGCGGTGCGGTTGCGCTCGAACCATCGAGCGGCGGCCACGTGGTTGCCGTGCTGATGATCGGCCAGGGCCATCAGGAAGCCGCACAGGAGGAAAGCGCCTTCGGCTTGGCCGAGTGGCCGCTGGTCGGGCTGAAACCGGTACACGAAACCGTCGCGACCCAGATCGGCACGTACGGCCTCGAGTGTGGCCACCGCGCGCGGATCGCCGGTCGGGATCGGCCCGCGGATCGACGGCATCAACAGTGCCGCATCGATCCGCGGATCATCCGGTGCGCGTTGCCATCTGCCACTCGGGTGTAGGCAGTCGGAATCGGCGTCGGTGACGAGCAGGTCAGCCAAGCGCTGCCACTCGGCACCCTGACGTGCGGGCGCCTGCTCAGCGATGCGCCGCAGCCCGGCCGCGCAGATCAGCCGCGAATGGGCCCAGCGCCGATTGTCTATCTCCCAGATGCCGGCGTCGGGCTCGCGCCAACGCTCTCCGATAGATCGCACCAGCGTTTCCGCCGCACGCCAGTGCGGGCTGTCCAGGCGGTCACACCTCGCGGCGGCCGCCAACAGCAGCAGCGCCTCGCCGAATGTGTCGAGCTGGAACTGCTCGGTCACCCAATTGCCGGTCTTGACATCGGCACCCGGATAACCCGGCAGGTCGAGCGGCTGTTCGCGCGGCGGTGGCTGGCCGATTACGGAATACGCGGGCCGAAGTCGCGGCCCGTCGGCAAGAACGCGTTCGCTGACAAAGCGGACGGCGTCGTCGAGCAGCGGATAGCTGCCGGCCGCGGCGACGGCCTGACCGGCGTAACACTGGTCGCGGATCCAGCAGTAGCGGTAGTCATAGTTTCGGCCTTGCTCAGCCCGTTCCGGCAACGACATCGTTGCCGCGGCCACCATCCCGCCGCCGCCGCTCGTCAAGCCGCGCAGCACTGCGTAGGCGGTCTGGGTGTCGAGATCGGCCAAGGTGCCCGAGAACGCGGGAACCGCGTTGGCCCAAGCCTGTTCGGTTTCTCGCCACGCGTCGTTGGGCCGCACGGCGGTTGTGGGCAACTCCTGGTCGGACACTTCTAGCACCAAGTCGAAGTCGTGTCCGGGCGCGACGTTCATGACCGCGTGCAGCGCGCCGTCGTCGCCGCGGTGGGCCTCGCCGGGGCCGGTCCACCGGAACCGGTGTCGTCCCGTCCGCCCGGTCCACACGCCATCGCTGTCGCACAGGTCGCGCATCGGCTCGACGCCGAAATCCGCGCGCAGGTCAAGGGTGACCCGCATCCGCATCGGCGCATCTAGCGCGACGATGCGCCGCAACAGCACCGCGGTGTGCGGGTCGCCCGGAAATGCAAGTGCCTCACGGCATTCCACGATCCCGTCGGTGGTAACCCAGCGCGACCGCCAGATCAGCGACCGCTGTTCGTAGCGGCCGCCCCACACGAACCGCGGGTGATCCGGTGACACGGCGTAGACACCGCGCCCGCCCAGCAACGAACACAACACCGCGGGGCTGTCCCAGCGGGGCAAGCACATCCAGCAGCAATCACCGCGCGGCCCGACGACAACTCCCCGTTCGCCGTCGGCGAGCAGTGCGTATTCCCGAAGCACGTGCGGCGCAAGCTCTTCGGCGAGTACTGGTTTTCCCTGCATCGTCACCCTTCCGCTCGCCCCGCCTTGCAGGTGCAAAACCGGGCATACCCGGTTTGCGTTGCGGGTAGACACCGGGCATGACTTCACGTGCCACCACCGCCGTTCCCGTCGAATCCGTGGAAGCCCGCGCCTACACGATTCCCACCGACGCACCCGAGTCCGACGGCACATTGGCCTGGGACTCGACGACCCTCGTGCTGGTGACGGCACGCGCAGGCGACAAGGTCGGGACCGGGTACACCTATGCGGACACACCCGTCGTGACCGTGGTGCGATCGAAGTTGGCAGACGTTGTCACCGGTCGCGACGCCCTGCAACCGCCCGCCCGATGGGCTGAGATGCAGCACGCGGTGCGCAACCTGGGCAAGCCCGGAGTGGTGGCCGAAGCCATCTCCGCCGTCGACATCGCGCTGTGGGATCTGCGGGCCCGGCTACTGGACGAACCGCTGACGATCGCGCTCGGCGCCGTCCACGACGCCACCCCGATCTACGGCAGCGGCGGATTCACCTCGTATGACAACGACACGCTGCGGGCCCAGCTATGTGGCTGGGTCGAGGCCGGGATCCCGCGAGTCAAGATGAAAGTGGGGCGCGACCCCGACGCCGACACCGCACGGGTGAGCGCGGCGCGGTGCGCGATCGGCGATGCCGCCGAGCTGTTCGTCGACGCCAACGGCGCCTACAGCCGCAAACAAGCGCTGCTGTGGGCGGGCCGCTTCGCCGAGTACGACGTGCGGTGGTTCGAAGAGCCGGTGAGTTCCGACGACCTCGACGGGCTGCATCAGTTGTGCGTGCAAGGCCCGGCGGGAATGGACGTCACTGCCGGTGAATATGGTTACCACTTACCGTATTTCCAGCAGATGCTCGATGCGGGCGCGGTGGACTGCCTGCAAGCCGACGTCACCCGCGCCCTCGGGATCACCGGGGTGCTCAAGGTCGGCGCGCTGTGCGACGCCCGCAGCATGGACCTGTCGTTGCATTGTGCTCCGCAAATCAGCGCCCACACCGGCACGGCGGTGTGGCGCATGCGGCACTTGGAGTATTTCCATGACCACGTCCGCATCGAAGGGATGGCCTTTGACGGCGCTTTGGCGCCGCAGCCAGGTGGCGTCCTGCGTCCGGACCGCAGCGCGCCGGGTCACGGACTGACCGTCAAGGAGGCAGACTTGGAGGGGTTCCGGGTGGTCTGATCGCGGTGTTGTGGTCTGTGCGGGCGCGAAATTCACAGCTCCGACTTAATTAGCCGGTGTAACGTCTTGCCCGGCTGGGACGAAGATGGTGTAGATCGCGGCCCGCGCGCGGTGTTCTCCTCCGATCAGACCGCGATGAGCCCAGGGACTTAGGAGGAGCGATGGACGTCGTACTCGGGGTCTCGATGGCGCCGGAATCGGTTCGCATGGTGGTGGTCGAGGGCCAAAACGGCGACGGCGTGACCGTCGAAGAAGACAGTTTCGACACCGCCGCCGGCTTGGGCTTGGCAACCCTCGGCGCGTCCGAACAAGTAGTGGCGGCCATTCTCGGTACCCGCGAAGGCGCCGCCGAAGCCGGCCATCATCTGCTGGCGACCGGCGTCACGTGGACCGACCAAGCCGAGGCCGCCTCGCTGCGCGACGCGCTGGCCGCCCACCAGGTCGAAAACGTCATGCTGGTGTCCGCCTTTCTGGCCGCGGCCGCGCTGGCGCAGACGGTCGGCAGCGCGATCGGCTACGAACACATCGCGATGCTTTTCGTCGAGCCCGATACGGCGACCTTGGCCGTGGTGGACTCCGCCGACGGTTCGATCACCGACGTGCGCCGCCAGTCTCTTACTCCGGGCGACGACCCTGGGCCCGGGTTGCTCTCGCTGGTCGCCGGTCTGGAAGCACTGCAGTCCCGGCCGGAGGGCTTGTTCGTGGTCGGCAGCGGCGTCGACGTCGCGGCGATCAAGCCGCGACTCGAAGCTGCGACGCCGCTTGCGGTCAGCGCACCCGAGGAGCCGGAGACGGCGCTGGCCCGCGGCGCGGCGCTGGCGTCGGCCAACGCGCCGCTGTTTGCGTCGTCGACCGCCGCTTTGGCCTACGCGCAGGATCCCGGCACCGGTGAGGTCGATCCGCTGGCTTACCTGGGTTTCGTGCAGGGTTCCTCGGATCCTTCGGCGGGTGATGGGGTTTTGGCTTACAGCGCCGCCGGTGAAGCCAACGAGGCAGCCGTCTCCGCCGACACCGGGCAGCGGCGTAGGCCGGTGTTGCTGGTCGGTAGCACGTTAGCGACGATCGTTGTCGGAGGCGTTGTGGCGCTGGCGATTTCGTTGGCCATCAGCATACGGCCGACCGTCGCCTTGCGTCCCGAGCCCGCTCAAAGCCTCATCGTGCCGGCCCAGCAGCCACCCCCGCCGTCGGCCGCCCAGCCGCCCGCACCGCAACCGGAGCCGATGCACCAGGCGCCACCGGTTGTGCCCGCGGCAGGACCGCCGCCGGCCGTGAACCCCCCGGCCCCGCCGGAGCCCGTTCCGGTGGCCGCACCGGTGCCTGTAGCACCGGCGCCGCAGCCCGTTCCGGTGGCCGCACCGGTGCCTGTGCCAATCCCCGCCCCGATGCCAGTGCCCGCGCCGCCGCCGGCGCCTGTCCACATTACGGTTCCCGCGGCGCCGGTTCGCCTTCCGCCCCCGCAGCCGCCGGTACAGCTGCCGATCTCTGCTTCTCCCGTGCAAGCACCGCGGCCGCCGGTTCATGTGCCCACCCCGCCGGTGCTGGCGCCCGCTCCCACGCCGCCGGCTCACGTTCCGGAGACGCAGCCGCCGGTGCACATTCCGTCACCGCAGCCACCGGTTCACGTTCCGGAGCCACAGCCGCCGGTTCGCATTCCGGAGCCGCAGCCGCCGGTTGACCTTCCGTCACCGCAGCCGCCGGTGCGCATTCCAACGCCCGAGCCCCCGGCACGCGTGCCGGCTCCCGCACCGATCCATCTGCCCGCCCCCGAGCCACCAGCGTTCCCGGCCATGCCGGCTCCCGCAGCCCCACGAATCCCGACCATGCCGGCCCCGGCGATGCCTGCGGCACCTGCTGTCCCGGCTGTGCCGCGCTTCAACGTGCCGATGCCGGCATTTCACTTCTAATAACGGTGAACCAAAAGGCGATGCTGAGGGCCGCGGCCAGAACAACCGACGGTAAGCGCAAAGCACGAAGTGGTCCCGACTGGGATCGAACCAGCGACCTTCCGCGTGTGAGGCGGACGCTCTCCCGCTGAGCTACAGGACCGATGCCGCGGGCCAGACGAGGTCGAAGGTTAGCACGTGACGGGCGACTTGAGAGAACGTGCTGTACGCGCCGCGGTGAGGTATACCCGAAGATGTCAAGAGATTTGTGCGGTCCTGCTCAAGTGGACTATCGTCGTGCTTCGCACCGGGCGACGATCTCGTCCGTTGCGCGCGGATGTAGCGCAGTTGGTAGCGCATCACCTTGCCAAGGTGAGGGTCGCGGGTTCGAATCCCGTCATCCGCTCGAAGGTGGTGGCGTTAACCCCGCGGTGGAGTGGCCGAGTGGTGAGGCAACGGCCTGCAAAGCCGTGCACACGGGTTCGATTCCCGTCTCCACCTCTCTTTCTTCGGCCCGGGCGCGGTTAGCTCAGCGGGAGAGCGCTTCCCTGACACGGAAGAGGTCGCTGGTTCAATCCCAGTACCGCGCACCAGTATTTATGCAGGTCAAGCGCAATTTGTCAGGGCTTGGCCGAAGGTCATGCCAAATACGTGCCAAACGGGGCTGAACGTCGGGCAGGTGTCGTCGTGCAGCATGTCGATGTGCTGGCGACCGTCGCGGTCGGTCCAGCGTTCGATATCGGAATTGCATTCGGGGCAACGCACCTCCAGGTGGGACAGAATCTCGGGGGCTCCGATGATGACCTGTCCGGTTATGACGGTGCGGTCGCGTCGTCTTGCTTCTGCGCGGACACGAGCCCGGCGTTGGGCGCGGTTCACGCCGCACCGCCTGCCGTTAGGCGGCATTCGGCGCATAGGCCGATGGCGATTGAGTCAGGATGCTCGAGCGCCGCGTCGCAGAATTGGCAGTGCTCGTCCACAGTCGCGCCTGTCTCAGAATCTTGGCGCGACTGGCGCGACTGTGAATTGGGCGACGAAGGGCCATTGTGTTTCCGCACGTCATCGTCAGTTGCGCCAGTCGCGCCAGTCGCGCCAAGGTTTTCAGGCGTAGGAGTGCTGGCGTCACTGGCAGCATTGGCCAGTCGCCACCAAGTGACCCGCGGGAAGCCTCTACTTTCAACCACCAGGCCAAGCGAATTGACGGCACGCTGCAATGTGCGTTCTTTGATGCCAGCTTTAGCGGCGTCAGCCTTGGCCGTCTTCGACGAGACTGCACCTTGCTCGGTCAGATAGTCCGCGAGCCAACGCTCGGCTTCCCCCTTTGCGCCGTCGGTCGATGTCGCGGTGGGTCTCATGGAGCGGATCGGGCCTCTCGCTGAGCGCATCGTGGCAGGATACGACCGCATCTGGGCCGGTAGCCGCTACCGTATGACGCTCACTGCTGACGCTGAGGCGGCGCGGCAGCAGATCGACGAGATCATCTCCGAGTACGAGGACGATCCAGACGTGTGCGGGCGTCGCGTCCTCGGCCCTGAAACGGTTGATGACGGGCTGGACGTCGCCGAGTACATCGCACAGTGCGGGTGGGATGAGCGGGACGTTTACGTCGTTCCAGCCCTGTACGACGAGGCACGCTGTTGCTCAGCTAATCGCCGAGGGGCAAATTGAGGAGACGGCGGGCGACCGCGGAAGGGCGTACCGCCGGGTACACGGGTACACGGACGGTACTGGCCACCAGGGGTATCCACCAGGTGGATGCCCGCCGGGTACACGGGTACACGGACGGTACACCACCACCTACCTGCGGAAACAACCGTGTACCGAACCGTGTATCCGGTACACGGTTGTCACACACAGGGAGCGCCCCACCAGCGGAAACGCGACAGTCACCGGGCGAGCCGACCGAAAACACACCCGGCTCGCCGGAACGGTCGGCGCAAGCGCCAGCAAAGTCGAAGCCAATCGTTTAGGCGCCGAGGGTCTAAGCCAGGCTTATGTCCCCCACCGTCGGCGCAGCGGCGTAGTAAGCTGCGCCGATTCGACAGAGCGAGGATGCGAGCGAGGCGTGATGACCGAATACGAAATCGAGGTTGAGCGCGACGGCCGCTGGTGGATGATCCGCGTGCCCGAAATCGACCAACTCACCCAAGCCCGCCGCATCGACGAAATCGAGGATATGGCGCGCTCACTCATCGCCATCAGCACCGATCAGCCAATCAACGACATCACCGTACAAAACATCGCTACCGGTGGCCCGCTGCTGTCCGGCGGAATCGTTCACCACTACCGGGCGCGCCGGAGTGGTGTTGGGCGGATTCTTCGCGCGGTTGCGCCAAGCTGATCGCCGACGGCGGGCCGCCAACCCGGTGGCGTCAACAACGTGGCTGGTCGTCGCTAGAACTTCCAGGTCAAGTAGTCGCCGCCGTGGCCGTATCGCTCGTTCCACGCCTGCCGGAAAGGACCCACCAGCGGCGGCTCGCGGAACTGGGCGGGGTTGTCGGAGAGCGCCACCAAGGTCTGCTGCGCCATCATCGTGTCCAGCCAATGCTGCTGCGCCGCACCGTAATCCACTGCGCACCTCCCCCCGGTTCCAGTGCATTGAAAGATTCATGCGTCATACTCCTTGTACGGTTGGGCGTGCCCGAGATGATCCCGTCCAGGTCCGGCCGCCGGACTTTTCGGTGACACCAACGAAAAGGGACGCGCGGGCCGTGGGCAGTTGGACTTGCGCGCGGCGGCCAGGCCCTCATCCGGCCCGACAGTTTCACGCGGTCCACCCGTCCACAGGTGTCCACCCGTCCGCAAACCGGCGATGACCAGCAAAAACCCGTGGACACTTCAGAATGTGGTGGACACTTCGACCCGTCCACCCGTCCACACGAAATCGCAGGTCAAACGGTGTGTGAGGAGGGGTGGACCGCCCGGAAACGCGCCAACACCGGCGCGCCAGGCGTTCGCGAATCAACTGTCCGGGGCGGCGGGGCCGCGCGCGCCTTTCTGACGCGGACAGCGGCAGCGATCACACCGTTGCCGTACCGCACACCAGCGGCCCGCAGCGCATCCCTTACACGTCGGCGCGCCGGCCTCCGCGGCAACCCCCAGCTTCGACAAAAGTCATCGGTTACATCGGTTACACCCGAAACATCACAGCTCAGCGATGATGTGGACGTACCCGCCGACAACGGGTGTGTAACCGACGAATCGGTTACGCGGTTTACACTGCGGCGCGCCACCAACATGCGCTCCGACCAGCGGTGTTGCCGATGTAACCGATGTAACCGACCCGAACCGTGGCACATTCCAGCACAATGTCCGACACATCATCATCGTCGTCGTCGAGCTAACCCCGAGCAAACTCGCCTATCGGCTTCGCGAGTTCCGCATTAAGACCAAGCACAATGCGAATGCGTCGGCTCGCGGCTATCGCTTAGAGGACTTCGATGACGTTTTCACGCGCTACACCCGTCAGAACCCGTCAGAACCCGTCAATCCGCAGGTTAATGAGGCTTTTGCATCTGACGGGTTGTTTGGGCAACCCGTCAACCCGTCAGAAAGCGTCAGACGTTTCGGGCCGTCTACCAGCGACTCTGACGGTTTGACGGGTTCTGACGGGTTACCCGCCGGAAACCGTCACAAAGTTCTCGACGACGGCCGCATTGACTGCATCCACTGCGGCCCGGTCGTTGTGTGTCAACACACCATGCACACCGCGGCAGCAAACGACGGATAGGCACGCGAAACGATGACCGATCGGCGGGCGTCGCCGGGCGCGGCGGGCCGCGGCGAATCACCGTCGGCCGCGCCGGATTCAGTGACCGGCTCCACCAGTCGCATTCGCAGAAAGTGGTCGCGCTGCTCAGGGTGCAGCCAGTCCAAGGACATCGCCCTTATAGCAGTGACGCAGCAGCCCGTCCTGGTCTTTGGCGCAGATGAGCGCCGCCGTGACCCGCCAGCAGGCGGCGAACGGGCCACCGCTTGCGCCCAGCGCGTGACCCGATGTCGCGGCACCGTACATCATTGCTAGTCCCCCCTCGGCTGATAGTCGGCGCGGGCGCGCCACTGGCCGCTCACCGGGTCGAACTCGTAGGGCTCCGCGGCCGGTCGGCCAATAGTAGGCGTCGGTGCGCGGCGGCGGTGGCACGCGCTGGGCGAACCGGCCGCCCAGTGCGTGCGCGAACCACCGGGCCGACGGCCACCTCCACGATCCTCTTATCCTCCCGCCTGCGCGCGTGCCTCCGCGCGCGCCTCAGCGGTTACGATGGAGGTCTCGATAACGCCAGCGCAGCGGCGTAGTAGCTGCGACAAAACACCGAACAACCCGCACGCAGCAGCGCGACCGCTATCGCGTTCCGAGTTGGATGGGCGGCCTAACGGTATCCCGGTAGGTGGTCTAAGCAACGGCGACGACGGCTGCTATTCGGTCATCAGGCCGGGGTGGTGTTCGTGGTTGCGGTAGCGGCGGCTGAGGTTGCCGCGTTGTGCGATGGCTCGCTGTCTGCCGGCGGTGGCTTGTGCTTGTGTTTTGATGGCGTGGCAGTGTCGGCAAACTCCCTGAATTTCGTTGGCGGACAGGACGGGTGTGCGTGGGATGCCTTGTGCGGCTAGGCCGATGATGTGGTCCATCTCGTCGATGCGCTGTGTGCAGCCTGGGTAGGCGAGCTGGCATGTTTTGTCGCGTCTGCGTACTTGGTCTTTGATGCGTTTGGGGATGTGTGAGCGTGGCCTGTTGCCCCATGCCATGTTGATCTCCTTTGTTGGTTGGGTGCCGGGCCTAGGCCTGGGTGTCAGGTCACCTGGGCGCGCGCTAGCCCGGCGGTCTGTGGGTGGTGAGATGGGCCGGGTTGTTCCGGCGACGGTGAGAACGGTGCCTTGGTCGCCGTCGTCCGTGGTGGCGGCGTTCATGGTGTCGAGCGCTGCCGCCTTTTCGGTGTCGGTGATGGTGAGGGCTTGGCCGGCGTAGTTGAGTGTGTTCGTCATTGGCGCGGGTCTCCCTTTTGGTTGGTTAGTTGCCTTCGGCGACAAGCTGTTTGAGGGCGGCCTGTTCGGCGTTGAGTCGGGCTTGCTGCAAGCCGGATGCCCGTACGTTGTCTTCGTCGAAGGTGGCCGGGTCGATTTGTTCGACGGCTCGGCGGTGCAGCTCGGTGATGCTGGGCGGTGCGTCGTGGTTGAGGGGTTGGCCGGCTGCGGCTTTGTCGCGGGCCTCGGCCGCGGCGGCGTCGATGGCGGTGTGGGTGGCGGCCTGGAGTTCGGCGAGGTGGTGGTCGTGGGCGCGTTGCGCGCGGGCTGTGAGTACTTGGTCGAGCCATGCGCTGAAGGTCAAGTCTCGGTACAGCCGTTGCACGCGGGTTGGGCGGGTTCGGGGCGCGCCGTTGGCTCGCGGCGGTAGCGGGTCGATTTGGTTGAGTCGGGAAGCGTGGGCGGCGGCGGCTCCGGCCTGTGCGTCGAGTCGTTGGAACTCGTCGAACGCGGCGAGCAGCTCTGCGAGGTCGAGGTGCTGGGCGGCGGCCAGCTCGTCGAGTCGCTTCTTGGCTTCGTCGCGGCGTTGCCGGTAGTTGTCCTGCCCGATGTACGCCTCCTTGAACAACCGGAGTTCGGTGGCGTCGCGGGCGTCGCGCTCGGCTTGTTCGATGGCGGCCCGGCGGTCGCGGAGCCGCTGTGCTTCGGCTTCGGCGGCGGCGAGCTGGGCGGCGATCTCGTCGGGTGTGGCCGGCTTAGGCATTGCGGTGCTCCCTGAGTTTCGATGCGATGGATTCGGCTGCGGTCGTGTGTTGTGGGTTAGGCGGCGGCCCGCCGGCGCGGGCCTGCGCCCGATTGGGTGCAAGGCCCGGTTGTGGCGCTTTCGGTGGTTGGGGCTGCGATCGGGTGAGGTCAACGGGTGTGAGGCCGGTCCCCAGTGCACCGTTGTGATCGGCTGGCACGCGGCGCAATTGGGCGGTTTTGGCTGCCATGTTCTCGGCGATGCGCTTATGCCGTGCGGTGACATCACTGACCGGAATGTCTGAGTAGTCGTCTGACATTTGTCTGACGCGCTCGATACGGGCACGCAGCTCAGCCGGTGAGAGCTGGGCCAGGTGTTCATCGATTGCTTCGTCCCAAAGCTTCGAGAAGCTGTCAGGCTGGTCGTCGCTCACTCATTGCCTCCTTGTACGACAACACGTCGCTGCGGCGGAAAAGCAAACGGCCGTCGACTGTTTGGCCGTCGAGGTCGGCGGCGATCTGCTGAACACGTCGCTGCGTTCGTCCCAGGATTGCCGCGGCCTGGGCTGTTCCGATCAGTTCGGTCATGTCCAATTGTTCAGCGGCAGCGACATTTCCGTTTCGCGACCGCGAAGTGCTGAGTTCTGTTTGAAGCCGCTCGAGCAGCGCGGGAAGCCATCGACGGATCGGGTGATCGGGTGCTGTCACGGCATCGACGACGCGCGCGCAGTAGTGGCACGCCTTGAGTTCCGCTGCGGTCAGCATTGCGGTCGCCTCGTGGCAGCCTCGATGGCGTCAACTAGCGCCAAGGCCAAGTCGCGGGCCTCGTCGGTGTCCAGCTCGAATTGCAGTGCCGGGCCGAGCGTTAACGCAATGTGGCGGCCGCCGCGGTTGCCGGGATCGACTGACACGGCAGCGCGGAACCGTTTGGGCCGCAGCCTCACTGGCCGGCGTCTCGTTCGCGCTCGGTCGCAACAGCCGCCAGCTCGGCGGCAATCAGCGCGTCCAGGTTTTCGGCGCCGATTTCGAGGCGCAGCCGTATGAACATGTTGCGGGCCAGCGCGGCAAGCAATTCCTCGACGCGGCCAGCCGCGACGGCCTCGGCCACGATCGAGTCGAACAAGATGCCATCGTGGTCGCCGCTGGCCGCGACCAACCGCCAGGCGCGGAATTGGTCATCGAGCCAGAAGGACGGCGGGGCATGGGTGGGGGTCACGGATGTTCCTTCCGGTTGGTGGTGTTGCGCGTGTGGGAAATTCCCACACGTGAACGCAAGTCCGACTGAATCGTCTTTGTGTCGTGGCCCGTCACGCTAGCGATGGCCCGCAGGCTCAGCCCTGATTCCCGATAATCGGATGTGAGCATTGTGCGCCGACGCCTCGACGATGGGGCGCGTTTGACGCACCCCATCGTTAGGCGTTGGTGTTTGAGCCGCTGGGCGCGGGTTGGTTTGCGCGGCTTGCTGATCCGCGCTGTGGCAGGGATCGGTTTCGGTTGCGCAGTCATCGGTTGGCCTTTCGCCGATGCCAGCCGCAGGGCTCGCCTGGGCGGGTGACCCGGATTCGGCAGCGGCCGCCGGTCGCTGTAGGCCTGCCGCAGCGGTGGGTGCGCTGGGCGGCGGCGATTCTGCGGACGTATTCAAGCGGCAGCGGGCCAGCCTGGTCATGCGGTGCCTCCGGGCAGGTCACGTCGAAGCGCACCGACTCGTCGCCGAGCGAGCCCCGATGGGCCAGCAGCAGGTATGCAGCTCCGTCTATGTCCACGGCGACGACGGCGGCATAGTCGCGGCCGCCGACATCACATAAACACGCCGACCGGTGGTCGTCGATCAGCAGGCGGTCGCCGCTCATCGGTCGTGCAACCCCATGTCGTGTTCGTGGATACGGTGACACTGGTCGCAGCGGGTTCTGCCGGCGGCCGGTGGGCGCTGGCCGCAGTCACGGCAGAGTCCCGCGCGGGAGCGCTCGTCGGCTTCGGCGCCGTTACGGGCGCGCCCAACGCAGGAAAGGTGTGTGTCGCCCTGGCCGGCGCTGACGGGCCTGCCGCACACCGTGCAAGCCGTGTTTTCGTGCGAGTCGAGCCGATCGGGCAGGACATCAGGCGTAGCCTGGCCCACCTCCCCAATAGTTTGCTGGCAGCCGTCGCGGTGGCCCTGAGTCGGGACGTGAAAGCCACATTCATGGCAGCGGTCGGGGCCGGCCGGCGGGACGAAACCCGATGGCGCCGCGCCGTTTACTGCCGGAGAACCGTCCACAAGCGTCCAACCCGTCCGCAACGCGTTCTGACCTGCGGTTTCTTGTGGACACTTGTTTTCTTGTGGACGCTTCGATCCGTCCTCACCTTCCGATCCGTCCACACGTTTATGCTGGTCAAACTGTGTTGCGGACGGGTTGGACGCTTGTGGACGGACGTACCGCGCAAACGCATCAGAGAGTGTCGTCAACGCGTACCCGCGCACGGTGTTGCGCTCAGCCCGTTCGGGCTTGATTCCGAAGTCCTTTAGCCGGTAGGCGAGTTTGCGGGCCGACAGCTCGAAGTCGTCCCACGGCGAGTCTTCTAGGCGCCTCAGCTCGGCCACCAGCTCGGTCGACGACAGGAACGGCTGGCCTTGTTTGGCGAACACGTCGCGGATATCGGACAGCAGCCGAACGCCCAGAGAAGCGTCCTCGGCGTTCCCCTCGGCGGCGGCCACCAGCGCCGTGCACGCGGCGCGCGCCAGCTCGGGCCACCGGCCACCGGCCGCATCCGCAACCGCTATCAGCGGCTCCCACGTGTCGGCGGCTCGGTCCTCAACCGGCATGTCCGGTTCGGCAGCGGCCAGCGCGTCGAGCTGGGCGGCACACCACGCGGCCAGCCGCCCGCGCAGCGCGGCCAGCCTGGGGCCGTCGCGACGAGTGCGGAATTGCGAGACGCGCTCGTCGCGGGTCCGCCGGCGCAACGTGACGTTGACGGCCCGGTCGGTGATGGTGTCTGGCATCGACCCGATCCCAGCCAGGGCGACCATCGCGAAGGTCGAAAACTTGGTGGGTATCTGATTCGGCCCCACGCAGCGCAGCGCGGGGCGGCCGCGCTGGTGACCGGCATTGACGAGTGCGCGCAAATCCTCGTGCTGCTCGGCGACTCGCTTGGAGCCAAATAAAGCGTCGGCCTCGTCGATGAGCAGGGTGGGCGGATGTGTGTTGCCGATGCAGCGGTAGATGGCGGCCACCGTCGCGTTCACCGACATCAGCGGCTCGTGGCAAGTGCCGGCAATGATGTCGAGCAGCCTGCTTTTCCCGCACCTCTTCTCAGGGCTGGTGATTACGAGCCGGGGCGCGCACTCGAATGCGGGTAGCGCGTGCGTCGCTGCGGTCCACAACGCCACTCCGACAGCGCTGTGCAGGTCTGGGAAAACCACGTAACGCTGGAACGTGGACAACACGTCGTCGAGCAGCGCCGCGCCGTCCGCCGGGCCATCTTCCGCATGCCAGGCCCGCAAGTCGTCGGCCCGGTCGTCGTACTCCGCGTCGTAGGCGTGGGCGCTCATCAGGCCGCCCCCCGTCGTCTGGGGATGTACGCGCCGGCGCGGGTGGCGTCGTGGCGCTGGCGGATGCTCCGCGCGATCGCAGGCCAGTCGGCGGCGGCAGATACGTCATGTGACGCTTCGGCCAGGGCGGCCTGGCAGGTTTCGACCCGCAACGCCCAATGGCGGGCGGCATCAAGCAGAGCGCACCATTTGCGCGGGTCATCGTCCGCCAGCGCAATCCACGCTGGCGTTCCCGCCATCGGCCAGTCGCCAACCCGCTCGAGTATTGGGACGACGAACTCATGCACGGACCACCATGCGACTTGGCGGGATTCGACCGTGTGGCGGCGGCCCCATGCACTACCCTTGGTGTTGGCGGTTGGGTGTCCTGGCCCTTCTCCTGCTCCTGATTCGGTCCCGGCGTTGGTGGCGTCGGGGCCGTTTCGTCTTTCAGGCGGCCCCAGCCTCTTGCCGGGCCTCACGCCGCACCACCGAATGGCCGCATGGCGGCGTCGATCTCGTTGAGGTCCACCCGAACGATCCTCCGGCCGCAGCGGTATCCAGTCAGCCGGCCGTCCGCCACCATCTGCCGGATGGTGCGCTCGTTAACGTCCAGGTAGGCCGCCGCGTCCTTCAGTTTCGCAAAGCGGCGGCGCGCAGCCAGGTTTGTAAGTTCAGTTTCCTTGGCGGGCATGACATCTCCCAGGTCACAGATGTGGAGACGTGAGCGGCAAGTCGTCACCCGTCTCCACATGGGGGGTGCTGATGCTGCTCGACGTTCTCCGCCTGGAAGATGTGAGGCCGCCTGTGCCTCTACGTCGTTCGCCTTTTCCGTTGGGCCGCCTGGGCCCACATACTCGGGCTAGCGCGCTTGAGTATATGTAAAACTCCGCGAGAAATGCCGACGGTGCCGGTTCCTTCGGCGTGTCTCGGGCAGGTTCGCCGTTCAGCTGTTGGCCATCTTGGACAGCAGCGCGGCTATCTCGCGGTCTCTCCCCTGGGCGGCGTGCTGGTACCGCATGGCGGCTTGGGGCGTCGAATGACCAAGGCGGGCCATCAGCTCGGCCAGGCTCGCGCCAGTGGCCGCGGCCAGCACAGCCCCCGAGTGGCGCAAGTCGTGCCAGCGCAGATCGTCGCGGCCGGCGGCTTTCCTCGCCTTGTACCAGTGCCGCTGCACAGTCGACGGCTGTAAGTGTCCGCCGTTGTCGGCAGGAAATAGCAGCGAATCACGCGTGCTGCCAACGAATTTCGATAGATGGTCCTCGATTTGAGGGATGATGTGCGGGGGGATCGCGACATCGCGCACCCCGGCGTCACTCTTGGGTGTGGTGACGGCGTAGGTGCCGCCGTGTGTTCGCACTGCGGCGCGGCGGATGCGAATAACTTCGTCTGACAGGTCGATATCGTCGCGGCGCAACTCAACTGTTTCGCCGAAACGTAAAGCGCACCATGACGCCAGGGTGACCATCAGCCGAAGCCGCTCGGGCATCGCGTTGGTGAGCGTGGCCAGCTCGTCGACCGAGGCGGGCCTGATCTTGTGGACCCGTTTGGCGCGGCCGGCGCCAACGATGCGACACGGGTTGGCGTCAATCAGCTCGTCGTTGACCGCGCTGCCCATGATGGTACGCAACAGGCTGTAAGCGTGGCTGCGCATCGTCGGACGATCAACGAGCGTTTTGCCGTACCACTCCCGGACGTCCTTGGGGGTGATCGCGGCGAGTTGGCGGCTGCCGAATGCCGGCAACAGATGGCCGTCAAGGATGGCCTGGTAGTGCTCGCGGGTGCGGGCCTTGATCGGGCGGCCCGCGACCT
This sequence comes from Mycobacterium xenopi, assembly GCF_009936235.1. Lineage (NCBI taxonomy): Bacteria > Bacillati > Actinomycetota > Actinomycetes > Mycobacteriales > Mycobacteriaceae > Mycobacterium > Mycobacterium xenopi. Next base: position 3,159,635 of record NZ_AP022314.1, read on the forward strand.
GGCGGCCGGCCAGCCAGCCCGCCGCGTAGTCGCCGAAGGTGACGCGCTCGCGCGGTCTGGTGGCTGTGGCCGCATTCCAGAGGTTCGCGTCGATTTCTCGACGGCGGTCGGTCAACCATGCTTCGGCGTCGATCTTGGCGGCGAACGTATTCGGCGCAGTGACATAGCTGCCGTCCGGGCCGGTGTAGCGGACCTGATACCGCCCGGAGGGCAACTTGCGGATGTTTCCGAATGCGCGCTTGTCTCGTTTGGTGTCGGCGTCGCGTGCCAAACTTCGTGCCAAATCGGACCGCCTCACCGGGGCCGAATAGGTCGAACCTAGTACCCCATTTCGTGCCAAATACGTGCCAAACAAGCATACCTGATGTTCCGCTTGCTTCCGCTTAATTCACGCGGTACTATCCGCGATGTCGCCAGCTCAGAGGCTTTCTGCGCTGGTCAGGCACCAGGTCCGCAAACACCCAAAACGCCAACTTCAATCCCAGTACCGCGCACCAGTATTTATGCAGCGGTTCAGCGGCGACACGAATCCGCGATCCCTCCCGTGTGACGCTGACCCGGGGGCTGTTGGCCAGATGACAGCCGGACGCGACGCTGCGGGCCTAGGCTCAGACCATGCGCGATCGGGACACGATCGACGCCGAGTTGCGGCGCCTCGCCGCTCTGCGCCGTTCGATGCGCGAGCATGGCGGCGAGCTGTCGAGTCGCCGGCTCGACGAACTTCTGGACGAGCGCCTAGGACACCGCGCGGCGCCGTCCGAGACCGCGTCGACGTATGCCGAAACCGACCGCATCACGCCTCGCCGAGGTAGGCGCGTGCTGCGCCGCGTCGGCCCCGTCATGCTGTTGCCGCTATCCCTGGTGGCCGCGGCCACTGTGCTCGTGGTGATGTTCACGGCTCACAACCACCACCCTGCGGCACAGCCGACACAGCCAAGGGTGGTCCCACCATCGGGCGCACCGCCGACAGCCCCGCCGCCGAGTGCGCAACCCAACCCCGCTGTGCCGCGCACATCCGTGCCGCCGCTCGACATCGTCGACAAAGCCTTCATCGATGCGCTGAAACAGGAGGGCGTGCCAGTGCCCAGCCGCGACTACGCGATAGGCCACGGGCACGCGGTCTGCGATTTCCTAGCGCGCCAACCGAGCTTGGCGGAGGCCGTCAACTTCGTGCAGCGAACCTCGGTGTGGGACGCCGACCAAAGCGCGAACGTCGCCGCGGGCGCGATCGTTTCGTACTGCCCTCAGTACGAACCCACAAGTCCGGACCAGATGCAGCAGGCATTCCAAAATGCGCTCACCGACCTGCAACGCATCCAGGGTGACCTGCAGGGCATCCGCGATGATCTGCAAGCCATTCCGGGCCAGCCGTAACCCGAGCCGTCACCGAAAACTCGCCGACAGCGACCCCGTCGCGCCTGATTACAGGTATCGCGGGCAATATGCGGTCGCTGCGGCCACGGTGAAGTTTTTCGCGCTGTTCAACGTGAACCCCGGATTGGCTTGCCTTAGCTGTTGGACGATGTCCTTTTGACTCTTGCCGTCGTCCAACAGTTGGCATACCGCTCTGCCGCTTGCGATGACGCTGTCTGGGCTTTGATAGGTGATGCCCAACCGGTCGAGCGAATGCAGGAAGTTCGCGTCGTCGCCGGCCGGGTCGGCGTGCGCCGGCGCAGCCAGCAGCATCGCAGCGATTGCGCCGATCAGCATCGGTAAAAGCCTCATGAAACGCCCCTATGCTCGCTAGCCGCTGCCGCCGCTTTCGCCGCCGCCTGCCTGCATGTATTTGGGGCAGTACGCCACGGACGCGAGCACCGAAAACTTGGCCGCGTCCTGCGCGGAAAAGCCGGGGTTGGCCTGCCTTAGCTGGTTGACGACGTCCGTGGCGTTCTTGCCGTCGTCGAGCATCGCGCACACTGCTTTGCCGGATGCGACGGCTCCATCCGCGTTCTGGTACGTGATGCCGGCTTTGGTAAGGGCGTCAAGGAAACTCGCATCGCCGCTGGACGGCTCGGCGTGCACAGATGCGGCCAAACCGATTACACCAGCAGCGCTTGCCAGCGCGAGTATTACTCTCATCGGCCGACTATTGTCCCACAGCGGCGACATCGGCGCTCGACGACCGATTCACGCTTTCCGGGTGGGAGCCGGTGTCGTTTGTCACTGCGCCAAGCCACGGCAGACGTCGCCTCGGGTCACGGTCGGCCGGGTACGCCGGGCGTTGCCAGATCTCACCGCTGAGAACGCCGGGCAGGTCCGCTTCGTCGGCCACGAAAACCGGCCGGGCGCCCCGCTGTGACTGCCGATGAAAATCGTTCAGCACGGCGAACGCCCATTTGCTCAGCAAGCAGATCGCAACCAAGTTGACGATTGCGATCAACGCCATCCCGACATCGGCGAGCGCCCACACCAGCGCCAGCTTGGCGATCGCGCCGAGCGCGACCGCGACTAGCGTCGAAATTTTCAGCAGGTTGATCGCCCGTTGTCTGCCCCCGAGAAACAGCAGGTTGGCTTCCGCGCACACGTAATCGCCGAGTACCGACGAGAACCCGAAGACAAACACCACGACGCTCATCAACCCGGTGGTCCAGGACCCCAACCCCGCAGCGACTGCGGACTGCGTCAGGCTCGCGCCGACGACCGCGCCGGCGTGGGCCGGATCGTAGACCGCCGGGCCAGAAACCAAGACGACGAGCGCTGTGGCCGTGCAGATCACCATGGTGTCGACGAACACGCCCAGCGACTGGATCAGACCCTGCTCGACCGGGTGCGACACGGTCGCGGTGGCCGCGACGTTGGGTGTACTGCCCATCCCCGCTTCGTTCGCAAACAGGCCGCGCTTGACCCCATTGAGCATCGCAACGGCGAGACCGCCACCGAAACCGCCTGCCATTTGCGGGATTCCGAACGCGCCGCCGATGATCTCGTGAAAAACCCCAGGCAAGTTTCTGATGTGCACGAGCACGATCACCAGTGCCAGCAACGCATACGCCATTGCTACGACGGGTAGGACGACTCCCGCGACCCTGGCGACACTGCGGACGCCGCCGAAAACAATCGGCGCTGTAAGCGCGACGAGAATCACTGCGGTCCAACCCACCCCGACATGATGCGAGATCTTCAGGACATCGCTGATCGCGTTGGCTTCCACCATGTTGAACGCGACGCCGAACGTGAACACCAGCAGCACAGCAAATAGCACACTCCCCGCCTGCGAGCCCAGTCCACGCTGGATGTAAAACGCCGGGCCACCGCGGAATGTGCCGTCACCGCAACGAACTTTGAAGACCTGGGCGAGAGTGGCCTCGATCAACGCGGTCGCCATGCCGACGCCCGCCGCCACCCACATCCAAAAGATCGCGCCGGGACCTCCGACGGTGAGCGCGATAGCGACGCCCGCGATGTTTCCGACCCCGACCCGCGCCGCAAGCCCGACGCAGAACGCCTGGAACGACGAGATCCCCACGCCGTGGCGGCGGGACACCCGCAGTTGGCGAATCATCCTGCCGAAGTAACGGACCTGGACGAAGCGGGTCCGCACCGTCAAATAGATGCCAGTCCCGATCAGCAAGTAGACGAGGACGTATGCGCAGAGGACTTGGCCCACCGGATCGATTAACTGCGACCGAAGGAAGTCCATGCGTGCTTCCTCCCGGAGCTGGGCCGCCAACAATTGCCCGAATGTTAGGGGCGGATTGTTGACGAGGCGTTTCGCCACCCCGCCGCGCCGCCACGAAAACTGTTAAAAAAACCCTCACGCCTGATCGCCGCCGCGACGTGGATCGTCAACCTAAAGTTGACCACATGACGGAGCCAATGCCCCACCCGACCGCGGTTGCCTACCCCATCCGCCTGGACGACCTAATCAATGCCATCAAGCGGGTCCATACCGACGTGCTCGATCAACTCAGCGACGCCGTCCTGGCCGCCGAGCATCTCGGTGAAGTCGCCGATCACTTGATCGGGCACTTCGTCGACCAGGCGCGCCGCTCCGGCGCATCCTGGACCGACATCGGCAAAAGCATGGGTGTCAGCAAACAGGCCGCGCAGAAACGGTTCGTGCCCAGATCGGATATCACCGCGCTCGACCCGGACCAGGGCTTCGGACGGTTTACCCCGCGGGCCCGCAGCGCTGTCGTGGCGGCCCAAAATGCCGCGCACGAGGCACGCAACCGGGAGATCACACCCGCGCATCTGGTGCTGGGCCTACTCGATGATCCCGAGGCGCTGGCTACCAAACTGCTTAACGAACAGGGCGTGGATCCCGAGGTTGTCCGCTCGGCGGTAACGCTGCCGCCGGCCTGTGACGAGCCGCCGCAGCTGACCCCGTTCAGCGGACCAGCACGCAAAGCGCTCGAACTGACCTTCCGCGAGGCGCTTCGGCTCGGGCACAACTACATCGGCACCGAACACCTGCTGCTGGCGCTGCTCGAACTGGAAGACGGCGACGGGCCGCTGCACCGCGCCGGCGTCGACAAGGACCGTGCCGAGGCAGACCTGACGTCGGTGCTGGAGGCGATCGTCGCCGGCAAAAGCGACTGAGCGCATCTCACGTCTCGGCCGTATCCGGCGTCTACAGAATGTGGCAGCAATGAAGCCGTTCGAGGATGTGGTCGCCGAATACGGCGCGACCGTGTTGCGGGTTTGCCGCGCGGTGGTCGGTGCTGACGACGCGGAAGACGCGTGGTCGGAAACGTTTCTGTCGGCGTTGCGCGCCTATCCGCGACTACCGCCTGGCACCAATGTCGAGGCCTGGCTAGTCACGATCGCGCACCGGCGCGCCCTCGACGCCGGCCGGGCCCGGTCCCGGCGCCCGGTTCCAACCTCCAACATCGCCGACCGGCCGGCCGCATCCAGCGACCCCGCCGCCCGCGACCAGAGCCTGTGGACGGCAGTGGCCCGACTTCCCGACAAACAACGCCTGGCCGTCGCCTACCACCACATCGCCGGTCTGCCGTTCGCGGAGATCGCCGAGCTGCTCGACACCTCCCCCGACGCGGCCCGCCGCGCCGCCGCCGACGGTATCAAAACACTTCGCAAGGCTTACCAGAAAGACCAAAGCGCATGAACACCAACCTGTTTAACGCATCCGACGAGACGGCCGCCTTGGTGCGGCTGCACACCCGTCTGGAGCGCAGCGCCGAACAGCTTGGGCTGCTCGACGTGGCCTACCGCACCGTCGACACCCCGGTGGGTGTGCTGCTGCTGGCGACCACGGACGTCGGTCTGGTGCGGGTCGCCTACGACATCCAAAACCACGACGCGGTGCTGGACGCGCTGGCGCGCACGGTCAGCCCGCGTATCCTACGGGCGCCCGCGCGGCTGGACGCCGCTGCCCGTCAGCTCGACGATTATTTCGCGAAGCGCCGCAAGCACTTTGAGCTTCCACTCGATCTGCGGCTGGCCACCGGGTTCCGCCGCATGGTGCTCGACCACCTGCGCCGCATCGGATACGGGCAGCGGGAAACCTACGCCGCTGTGGCCCGCGCCGTCGGCAAACCCCGCGCCGTTCGTGCCGTCGGCACCGCCTGTGCGCGCAACCCGCTGCCCATCGTCATCGGGTGCCACCGGGTGGTGCGATCCGACGGATCAGCCGGCTTGTACGCCGGCGGAGCGCAGGCCAAGTCCGCGCTGCTCAGCCTGGAAGCCGGCTGAGACGGCGGGCTGCAAACAAACCGGCTCGGTTACGGGCCGGCCGTGTGCGATTATTCCTAGGGTCGCCGAGGAGGGAAGATGCGCCGCTGGCTGGTTGTTCTGGTGTTCGTCTCCGCGGTGGTGATCGCCGCGCCGCCCGCCTCGGCAGGCGACGCCCCCATCGGTCGGCTCGGTGACACGCTGCGGGTGGACACCGGCAAAGTCGTTGCCGACGTCACCGTCAGCCGCGTCGAACCGGTCGACCCGCCCCCGGGTTTCGGCTACATCCGCAGCGGTGTGCCGATCAAGAGTTTTCCCGGCACCCAGGTTGCTCGCGCGGACGTGACGGTCCACACCATCAAATCGCCCACCCCGTTCCAAATGGCCTCCGACTTCACCTTCGACGGCGTCACCCCGTTCGCAGACGCCTACACGTCACGGCCATCCGACGCGCCCGACGCGCTGGACCGTGCGCTGCTGAACGCACCTCCCGGCGCCACCGTGCACGGCGGCGTGTACTGGGACGCCTACCGCGACCCGGTGTCGAACGTGGTGCTGCTGGACCGGAAAACGGGTGTGCACCTCGCGCAGTGGAACCTTTAGCCGTAAAGATCGCCACGGCGGATTCGGCCGATGTCGACGAACTGGCTACGCTTGCCGCACACACCTTTCCGCTGGCATGCCCGCCGTCGGTGACGGCCGACAACATCGCGTCGTTCATCGACGCGCATTTGTCCGCGCCGCGATTCGCCGAGTATCTCGCCGATCCTAATCGGTTGATTCTCGTTGCAACGCAAGGAAATCAAATGGTCGGATATGCGATGCTGGTTCACGGGGTCGGCGATGACGTCCAGGTGCAGCGCGCCGTCGGCCCGCGCACGGCCGTCGAGCTCTCCAAAATGTATGTGCTGCAGCAGTATCACGGCACCGGGGTATCGGCGGCGCTGATGGACAAGGCGTTGGACAGCGCATCCGGCGCTGGCTGTGTGTGGCTGGGTGTTAATCAGCACAACCGACGCGCACAACGCTTTTACCGCAAGCACGGCTTTACCGTCAACGGCGCCAGGACATTTCGGCTGGGAACCCAGATCGAGAACGACTACGTGATGGTTCGCGAGCTTCCCAGGCCGGCGCCGGCAGGGCCGTGCAACCGGGCGCCGTAGCGGCGTGGTGCAATCATGCTCATGCCCGACCCGACCGCCGGTGCAGCCCCCGGCCTACGTCTGACACTGCTGGGTTCGGTCCGCGAGGTCGACGACGGGGACCTGCCCGAGCTCTACGGCTACCCCGCCGACCACCGCGGGGTCTGGGTGCGGGCGAACTTCATCGCGAGCGTTGACGGCGGCGCCACGGTCGAGGGCACCACCGGCGGGCTGGGTGGGCCCGGCGACCGGGCACTGTTCAACATGCTGCGCGCGCTGGCCGACGTCGTCGTGGTCGGCGCGGGCACCGTGCGGATAGAGAGCTACAGCGGCGCCCAGCTGACCGTGGCACAGCGGCAGTATCGCCAGGCCCGCGGGCTCTCCGAGGTTCCGCAGCTGGCGATCGTCACCCGCTCCGGTCACCTCGACCGCGATATGCCGGTGTTCACCCGCACCGAGGTACCGCCGCTGGTGCTCACCTGCACCGCGGCCCTCGACGAGACGCGGCAGCGACTGGCCGGGCTTGCCGACGTCGTCGACTGCTCGGGCGATGACCCCGGCCGGGTCGACGAGGCCCGTGCGCTGGCGCAACTGGCGGATCGTGGCCTGTCCCGGGTCTTGACCGAGGGCGGCCCGACGCTGCTGAGCTCGTTGGTCGAACGCGACCTGCTCGACGAGCTGTGTCTGACGATCGCGCCGTGTGTCGTGGGCGGTCAGGCCCGCCGCATCACGACGGGCCCCGGCCAGGTGCTGACCCGGATGCGCTGCGTGCACGTGCTGGCCGATGAGTCGGGCTACCTGTACACCCGCTACGTGAAAGCCTGACCGCGTGGCGGCTGGCTACTGTGGTCGGCATGAGTCGGCACGCCACGCTCGCCACGGCCCTGGTGGCGGTGACCACGCTGTTGGCCGGCTGCGTGCCGGGCTTGGCCGCCAACCCCGGTTCGCCACCAATTCCGGCGCGCGACCGCGCGGCGCGGCCACCACCACGCCGCCGCCCGGCGGGCCGCCGCCGATCGCGGTGCCCAAGAACGACTTGTCGTGGCACGACTGCACCGCGCGGGTCTTCGGCGACGCCGCAGTGCCGCCGCGCCGGGCATCAAATTGGACTGCGCGAGCTATGACGCCGACCTCGACCCGGTCAACGGCGCAGCCGGAACGCTGAGCATCGGCGCGGTGCGGGCCCGCTCGGTGCAGACCCCGCAGGATGCCGGCCCGCTGGTGTTTACCACCGGATCCGACCTGCCGTCGTCGGTGCAGCTGCCGGCGTGGCTGTCGCGCGCGGGCGCCGACGTGCTGCGCAGCCACCCCATCGTCGCCGTCGACCGGCGCGGCATGGGAATGTCGAGCCCGGTCGACTGCCGCGACCAATACGACCGCCAGGAGATGCGCGACCAGGCTCAGTTCGAGGCCGGCGACGATCCGGTGGCCAACCTCAGCGACATCTCGGACAAGGCGACCACCAGCTGCACCGACACGATCGCGCCCGGCGACTCGTCCTACGACAACGCGCATGCGGCCACCGACGTGGAACGGCTGCGCAGCATTTGGGACGTACCCACGCTGGCGCTGATCGGCATCGGCAACGGCGCCCAAGTCGCGTTGACCTACGCCGGGTCGCATCCGGACAAGGTGGCCCGGCTGATTCTCGACTCCCCAATTGCCTTGGGGGTCAACGCCGAAGCGGCTGCCGAGCAGCAAGTCAAAGGTCAGCAAGCGGCGCTGGACGCGTTCGCGAAGCAGTGCGCGGCGGTGAACTGCGCCCTGGGTCCCGATCCCAAGGGGGCGGTCAGTTCGCTGCTGGCGGCGGCCCGCGGCGGGCACGGTCCCGGCGGCGCCTCGGTGGCCTCGGTCGCCAACGCCATCGTCACCGCGCTGGGCTACCCCACCGGCGACCGCGTCACCAACACCACGGACCTGGCCAACGCGCTCGCGGCCGCCAACGCCGGCGACGCCAACCTGTTGACGAACCTGATCAACCGAGCCGAGGCGACCCGCAATACCGACGGGCAGTTCATCAATTCCTGCGGCGACGCGCTGAACCGCCCGACGCCAGACCGGGTCCGTCAGCTGATCGTCGAATGGGGCAAGCTGTATCCGCAGTTCGGTGCCGTCGGAGCGCTCAACATGGTCAAGTGCATTCACTGGCCGAGTGGCTCGCCGCCGCAGCCGCCGAAAAAGCTCAAGGTCGACGTCATGCTGATGGGTGTGCAGCACGACCCGATCACCGGCTCGGAGGGGGTGGCCGCAACAGCCGCCGCGGTCATCAACGCGAGCGCAGCCAGCAAACGGGTGATGTGGCAGGGCATCGGCCACGGCGCCAGCATCTACTCCTCATGTGCGGTGTCGCCGCTGATCGCCTACCTGGACAGCGGCAAGTTGCCCGACACCGACACCTACTGTCCTGCCTGACTTATCGGGGCGCTCAGTGGCCGGTGTACGGTTCGCTCGTGACGGCAGTTGATTCCATCCGTACCGGTTGGCGCGATTGCGTGCTGGCCGCGTTTCGTCCCCGGACCAGCGCACCGCGGGCCGCGACCGTGCTGCGCTCGGCGTTGTGGCCGGTCGCCATCTTGGCGGTGATCCACCGCAGTGTCGTGGTCACCACGAACGGCAACATCACCGACGACTTCAAACCGATTTACCGGGCCGTGCTGAACTTCCGCCACGGCTGGGACATCTACAACGAACACTTCGACTACGTCGACCCGCACTACCTGTATCCGCCCGGCGGCACCCTGCTGATGGCGCCGTTCGGGTACCTGTCGTTCACGCCGTCGCGGTATTTGTTCATCCTGTGCAACACCGTGGCGATCCTCATCGCCTGGTATCTGTTGCTGCGGCTGTTCAACTACACGCTGGCCTCGGTGGCCGCCCCTGCTCTGCTGCTGGCGATGTTTTGCACCGAAAGCGTGACCAACACGCTGGTGTTCACCAACATCAACGGCTGTGTGCTGCTGGCCGAGGTGCTGTTCTTCCGCTGGCTGCTCGACGGCAAGGTCAGCCACCAGTGGTGGGCCGGCATCGCGATCGGGCTGACGCTGGTGACCAAACCTCTATTGGCGCCACTGGTGTTGTTGCCGCTGCTGAACCGCCAGTGGCGGGCGGTGGTCGCTGCGGTCGTGGTGCCGCTGGTGTTGAACGCCGTGGCCTGGCCACTGGTCAGCGACCCGCAAGACTTCGTCACCCGCACCGTGCCGTACATCCTGGGCGTGCGTGACTACTTCAACAGCTCGATCGAGGGCAACGGCGTCTACTTCGGCTTGCCGACGTGGCTGATCTTGTTCCTGCGGATCGCGTTTACGCTGATCGCGATCGCCAGTCTGTGGCTGCTGTACCGCTACTACCGGGTTCGCGACACGCGGTTCTGGATGCTGACCTCCTCCGGTGTGCTGCTGCTGTGGTCGTGGCTGGTGTTGTCGCTGGCGCAGGGCTACTACTCGATGATGCTGTTCCCGTTCCTGATGACGGTGGTGCTGCCCAACTCGGTGATCCGCAACTGGCCGGCCTGGCTGGGGGTCTACGGGTTCATGACGATGGACCGCTGGCTGCTGTTCAACTGGATGGGCATCGGGCGTCCGCTGGAATACCTCAAGATCACCTACGGCTGGTCGCTGCTTTTGATCGTGGTGTTCTGCGTTCTGTACTTCCGCTATCTGGACGCCAAGGCCGAAAACCGGCTCGATTCCGGGATCGATCCGGCGTGGCTGACGCCGGAGCCCGCGCGAGGCGCGGTGATCGCAAGCGCGGCGCAGCCGGGCGCAGCGGGTCACCGCCATTAGCGCTAGCGTGGACGCATGACCTCTCCACGCGTGCAGCTCAGCGATGACGAATGGCGTCAAAAGCTCACTCCCGAGGAGTTCGCCGTGCTGCGCCGGGCCGGCACCGAGCCTCCGTTCACCGGTGAGTACACCGACACCAAGACCGAGGGTGTCTACCAGTGCCGCGCCTGCGGCGCCGAATTGTTCCGCAGCAGCGAGAAATTCGAATCCCATTGCGGCTGGCCGTCATTCTTCGACCCGGCGAACTCCGACGCAGTGATCCTGCGCCCCGACCATTCGATGGGTATGACGCGCACCGAGGTGTTGTGCGCCAATTGTCACAGCCACCTGGGTCACGTGTTCACCGGTGAGGGCTATCCGACGCCCACCGACCGGCGCTACTGCATCAACTCGATCTGCCTTCGCCTGGTGCCAACCGCTTAATCCCGCGAGAGTGCAACTATCGACGCGTCGCGCGAGAGGCGACGTGGCTAATGGCACTTTCGCGACGGCCTAGTCCACCCGAGTGGCGTGGCATTCCCAGAACGGGGCGTGCGCGCGGCCATTGGTCAGCCACGGCTCGATAATGCGGAACCGTTCAGCCAGCGGCTTGATTTGCTCGGCCATCTCGGGGTTGCGCGCCAGCATCAAGTCGAAGGTCTCGCTGCTCATGTTGATCTGGTAGGTGGTCGGCCCCAGATAGGTGATCTGCCAGCCGGCGTCGGGCAGCACCTGGCGAAAGTCGTTCTCGGAGAGCGATCTGGGCATGCGGAAGCCGTTGACGTCGTGCTCGCCAAACTCGAACATGTACAGCCGCGCCCCCGGCTTGGTGGCCCGGTGCAACGCCTGCGCATAGGTGTGCTGCAGCTCCCGATCGGTGCTGAAGGTGTGGTAGAAGGCGCAGTCGACGACCGTGTCGAAGCGGTTCTCCAACCCTTCCAGCTTGGTGGCGTCGGCCAGCTGGAAGTTCACCGACACCCCCGCTTTGCGCGCGTTCTCGCGGGCACGCTGCAGCCCGGTCGGTGACGCGTCGATCCCGGTGGCCTGATAGCCCTTCGACGCGTAGTAGATGGCGTGATGGCCGGGGCCGGTGCCCGGGTCGAGGACCTCGCCTTTGACCGCGCCGAGCGCCACCAATTGCTGCACCACCGGTTGCGGGCCGCCGATGTCCCACGGCGTGGCGGTCGGCAGGCCGTGCGAGGTCCGCTGATCGCGGTACATCTCTTCGAAGCGGGCCGGATCCGTCGACGCAGTCACGGCAGCGACGCCACCAGCTGATCGACCGGCACCCGCGGGCCGGTGAAAAACGGTGTCTCGGCGCGGGTATGACGCCGCGCTTCGGTGGCCCGCAGCTCGCGCATCAGGTCGACGATGCGGTGCAGTTCAGGCGATTCGAACGCCAGGATCCACTCGTAGTCGCCCAGCGCGAAGGCCGGGACCGTGTTCGCGCGGACCTCCTTGTAGCCGCGGGCGGCCATCCCGTGCTCGGCGAGCATGCGGCGGCGCTCCTCCTCCGGCAACAGGTACCACTCGTAGGACCGCACAAACGGATAGACGCAGACGTAGGCGCCGGGCTCCTCGCCGGCCAGGAACGCCGGGATGTGGCTCTTGTTGAACTCCGCCGGGCGGTGCAGCGCCACGCTGCTCCACACCGGCGTGCAGGCCCGCCCCAATGTGGTGGTGCGCCGGAAATCTTCGTAGGTCGCCTGCAGCGCCTCGACGCGCTCGGCATGCGTCCAGATCATGAAATCGGCGTCGGCGCGCAGGCCGGCAACGTCGTAGAGGCCGCGCACCACCACGCCGCGTTCTTCCTGCTGCTTAAGGAAGGTGGCGGTTTCGTCGACGACCCTTTCGCGGTCGTCGCCGAGGGCGCCGGGCCGCACCGCGAACACCGAAAACATCAGGTAGCGGATGGTGGCGTTCAGCGCGTCGTAGTCCAGGCGAGGCATAGCTCTATCGTGCCACGCCCGCACCCAGCAACTCCGACACCGCTCGACGCGCAGCGGCGATGCAGGCCGGCACCCCGATACCGTCGAGATAGTTGCCTGCCACCGCCAGCGCCGGCGGCAAACCGGCTCGAATTTCTGCGACGATATCGGCGTGGCCGGGCCCGTACTGCGGCATCGCGTCGACCCAGCGCCGAACCCGGACGTCGACCGGTTCGACCGTCACCCCGAACACGGTCGCCAAATCCCCCACGGCCCAAGCCAGGAGTTCGTCGTCGGTGGCGCGGCAGCCCACGTCGTCGTCGAACCGCCCGAACGAAAGCCGCACCAACTCGAGGCCACTGCGGCGGCCCCACTTGCGCGACGACAACGTAATCGCCTTGGCGTGCAACGCTTCCCCGCTGGCCACCAGCACGCCGGACTGCTCGGGAAACCCGGTACCGGGCGGCACCGCCAGCGCCACCACCACCGACGATGCACAGGCGATTCGCCTGGCGGCCGCCGCGCTGCGCGGGGCAATCGCGGCGACGAGGCCGCCAGCCGCGGGGCCGGAACGGCCAGGATCACCCCGTCAGCCCGCCACTGGCCACCGGCGCCGTCGCACAGTGTCCAGCCGGGCCCGGCGGGCTCGATCCGCTCGACCCCGACCCGCTCCCAGCTCAGGCCGCTGCGGCGGATCAGCTCGTCGACCAGCACCGCGTAGCCGCCGTCGACGGCGCCGAACACCGGGCCGTCGGTAACGGCCGGCAACGCTGCCCGGACCGCGTCGGTCAGGCTGGCGGCGCCGCCGTCGAGCGCCATGGCCAGCCCGGGGGCGGCCGAGCGCACTCCGATGGTGGCGGCTGAGCCGGCATAGACTCCGCCCAGCAGGGGATCCACCGATCGGGCCACCACCTGCGGGCCGAAGCGGTCGGCCACCAGGGCGGCCGTCACCGGGTCGTCGCCGGCACGCCAGTCCAGCGGGCGGCCGGGTTCCGCGGCGATGCGCGCCACCGTCGCCTCGTCGACCAATCCCGCCATCGCTGCCGCCGACGACGGGATCCCGGCGATGGTGCCTGACGGCAACGGGTGCAGCCGGCCTTGGCTGTAGATCAGTGGGCGCGCCCCGGTGGTGCCCAGGTGTCGATCCGAAAGGCCGAGCTCGGCCAGCAGCGCGGGCACTTCCGGGCGGCGCACGACGAACGCCTCGGCGCCGACGTCCACCGGCTGGCCGCCCACCCGCTCGGTGCGCAACACCCCGCCGAGGCGGTCGGCCGGGTCGAACACCGTGATCGTGACGTCGTCGCCGACCAGCGCCCGCAGCCGATACGCTGCCGTCAAACCCGAAATCCCGCCCCCGACAATGCAATACGAGCGCGATGTCATAGCGAGTGCACCAACGACACCAGCTCGGTGAGGATGACCGGGTCGGTTTCGGGCAGCACCCCGTGCCCTAGGTTGAAAATGTGCCCGGCCGCACCGGCGTCAACGGCGCGACGACCGTCGTCGACCACGGCGCGTGCCGCGCGCTCCACCACCGCCCACCCCGCCAGCAACACCGCGGGGTCTAAGTTGCCCTGTAGCGCCGTGCCGGGCTGCACCCGGCCCGCGGCGTCGGTCAGCGCCGTTCGCCAGTCGACGCCGACCACCGTCGCCCCGGCGGCCGACATCGCCCCCAGCAGTTCGGCGGTTCCCACCCCGAAGTGCGTCATCGGCACGCCGTAGCTCGCGAGCGTGCCGAACACCCGGGCGCTGTGCGGCAGCACGTAGGCGCGGTAGTCGGCAAGCGACAGCGTGCCCGCCCACGAGTCGAACACCTGGATGGCGTCCACCCCGGCGTCGAGCTGGACCCGCAGGAACGCCACCGTCAGGTCGGCCAGCTTGCCCAGCAGCGCGTGCCAGGCGTCCGGATCGGACAGCATCATCGCCTTGGTCCGGGCATGGTGGCGGCTCGGACCGCCTTCGACCAGGTAGGACGCCAGCGTGAACGGCGCCCCGGCAAAACCGATCAACGGGACATCCCCGAGCGCGGTCACCAGCAGCGAAACAGCCTCCGCTACCGGCTGAACATGTTGCGGCTCAAGTTCTTTGAACGCCGCGACGTCGGCGGCGGTGCGCACCGGTGTCGCGATCACCGGTCCGACGTCGGGAACGATGTCCAGCTCGACGCCGGCGGCGCGCAGCGGAACCACGATGTCGGAGAAGAGGATCGCGGCGTCGACGCCATGGCGGCGGATCGGCTGCAAGGTGATCTCGCAGATCAATTCGGCGTCGAAGCAGGCGGCCAGCATGCTGTGCTTTTCGCGCAGGGCCCGGTATTCCGGCAGCGAGCGTCCGGCCTGCCGCATAAACCACACCGGGACCCGGTGCGGTTTGCGGCCGGCGGCGGCGGCCAGATACGGCGACCCGGGGAGGTCGCGGCGAACGGTCATCGCGCTCAATGCTGCCACGAACAGCGCTTCGGCCACGCCAGTCGACAGCGACGTGTGCGCGCCGCCGTTTTGGGGAATGTGCGGATAGGCGGACGCTCGGGCACCGCCCCGACGCAGGAAAGGACGCGGTTGATGGTACTGACGGACAGAGCAGGAACGGCCGGCGACGTGGTCGGCGAGGTCGAATACTTCATCGACCGAGTGTTGCGCAACATCGCCCACGGCCGCTTCGAACGCTCGTTATCGGGGTTGACGGCATTCGCGGCGGTGGTGACGACGGCGGAGGTCTACGCCGAGCATTACCGGGCCAGCTTCGGCAACAAATGGATGTGGAGCCCGATCGCGGTGACCCCGCCGGTGGTGGTCGCCGGGGTGGCGGGCGTGTTCTCGAAGCGCTGGGCCAAACGGTGGCTGCCGATCACTGCTGCGGTGTACGCAGCCAACGGGCTGATGGGCCAGTACTTCCACGCGCGCGGGGTGTCGCGGCGGCCCGGCGGCTGGCACCTGGCCAGCTACAACGTGCCGATGGGCCCGCCGATCGCCGCACCCGGGCTGATGAGCATCGTGGGCGCGATGGGTTTGTTGGCCGCGGTCTTGCGTCGTGAGAAGTAGAGGGCCGGCGATGCGCGACATCCCCAGCGGCCGACACCTGCCACAGCTGCGACCCGACGGCAAGCCGCTGCATCCGTCGTGGCTGCCGCGCCAGCGCCGCGGCGTGACACCACAGATGATCGGGCGGTACCCCGACTATGACGTGCTGTCGAGCGTCGACAGCTGGGACGCGGCCACCAGGCGCGTGGTGTTGGCCCGACTGGACAAGCCGGGACCGTTGCGGTTCTTCGACTCCTCCGAAGAGCCGACGCTGCGCGCCTTCTGCGACACCGTGCTGGCCCAGGATGCCGAGCCGCGGATACCGGTTGCGGAGTTCGTCGACGCCAAGCTGGCCGACGGTCAGCTCGACGGCTACCAGTACGCCGACATGCCCGACGACCGCGACACCTGGCGACTGGTATTGGCCGGTCTGGATGAGGCGGCCCGCGACGCGGGCGCGGAATCGTTCGCGGCGGCCGACCTGCAAACCCGGGAAACGGTCGTCGGGCGGCTCTCCGACGGACAGCTCTACGGCGGCAGCTGGGAGAAGCTCAACGTGAAGCGGGCCTGGTCGGTGGTGATGCGGATGGCCCTGTCGGCGTTCTACAGCCATCCGTGGGCATGGAACGAGATTGGTTTTGGCGGGCCGGCATATCCACGGGGTTTCATGCGGCTCGGCGGTGTGGGCGTGCGCGAGCCCTACGAAAAGCCGGGCGCCACCGCCGAGGACCCGGTGGAAATCGTCGAACAGGAAAAGCTCGATGGGTGATTTCTGGCGCGGGCTGCTCAAGGGCGCGCTCGGCCCGCCGGACAACGATTCGCGGTTTTTGCTCGACGTGCATTCGCGTGACCTGCCCGGCGAGGCCACCATGCGCCGCTACCACGACGACGAGGAGGTCGACCTGGTGGTGGTGGGCGCCGGCGCGGGGGGTTCGGTGCTGGCGCAGCGGCTGGCCCGCGCGGGGTGGCGGGTCGTGATCCTGGAGGCCGGCCCGTTCTGGCACCCCGATGAGGACTGGGTTTCCGACGAGGCCGGGTCGCACCAGCTGTATTGGACGCAGAAGCGGATCATCGGCGGCGCGGACCCGATCGAGTTGGGCAAGAACAACTCCGGCCGCGGTGTGGGCGGGTCGATGATCCACTACGCCGGCTACACGCCACGGTTCCATCCCAGCGACTTCGAAACCTACAGTCGCGACCGGGTGGGCGCGGATTGGCCGATCAGCTACGCCGAGCTGCGCCCGCACTATGCGCGTCTGGAGCAGGAGCTGCCGGTCGCCGGCCAGGACTGGCCGTGGGGAGATCCGCACCGCTACCCGTTCTCACCGCATCCCGTGTCGGGTGCGGCGCTCAAGCTTTGGGATGGTGCGATCAAACTCGGCATCGAGATGCGGGCCGGCCCGGTCGGCATCGTCAACGGCACGTTCGGCAACCGGCCGCACTGCATCTACCGTGGCTACTGTCTGCAGGGCTGCAAGGTCAACGCCAAGGCCAGCCCGTTCGTCACCCATCTGCCTGACGCGCTGGCCCACGGGGTGGAGATCCGCGCGAATTGCATGGCAGGCCGCATTGAGCTGGACAAACACGGAAAGGCTTGCGGTGTAACGTATTTCGGCGCACATGGTGGCCAGGAGCGGTTCCAGCGCGCCAAAGTCATTGCTGTGGCTGGTTATTCGATTGAAACGCCGCGGCTGTTGCTCAACTCAACCAGCGGCCGGTTCCCCCACGGTTTATGCAACAACAATGATCAAGTGGGCCGCTACGTGATGGTGCAGGGCGCCACCCAAAGCGCGGGCCGCTGGCCCGACGAGATGAGGATGTACAAGGCACCGCCACCGGAGGTGTCGTCGGAGCAGTTCTACGAAACCGATCCGGATCGCGGCTTCGCACGCGGGTTTTCCATCCAAACCGTGTCACCGCTGCCGATCGCCTGGGCCGAACATGTGCTGGCGGCCGGGCATTGGGGGGCGGCGCTGCGCGAGTACATGCGTGACTACAACCACTGGGCCACCGTCGGGGTGCTCAACGAGCTGCTGCCGCTGCCCGACAACCGGGTCACGCTGGCCGACGAGACCGATCAATACGGCCTGCCGGTCGCGAAATTCGACTACTCGCTATGCGACAACGACAAGGCGAACATGGCGTACTCCACCCAGGTGATCGCCAACATTCTGGACGCCGCCGGTGCCCAAGACGTGCTGACCATCCAGCGCTTCGCCCACCTCATCGGCGGCGCCCGGATGGGTAGCGACCCCGACACCAGCGTCGTCGACTCCAACCAGCGGGCCTGGGCGGTGCCCAACCTGTTCATCACCGACGGCTCGGTGTGCCCCACCCAGGGCAGCGCCAATCCGGCGCTGACCATCATGGCGCTGGCGTCACGGCTGGCCGACAAAATCGTCCGCGGCGACGTCACGGCCGATGCCGGGCTCAGCGGCGGACCCAGGCGTGCGTAACCTCGTCGGTATGCCAGTCAGATATCCGCCAGTCAGCTACGACGAGTTTCCCAGTCTCCGAATCGAACCGGGCACCGATGGGGTGTTGCAGGTGGTCCTCGATTCGCCCGGTCTCAATTCGGTGGGGCCGCAAATGCACCGGGACCTGGCCGACATCTGGCCGGCGATCGAGCGTGACCCCAGCGTGCGCGCGGTATTGGTGTGCGGTGAAGGCAAAGCGTTTTCCTCCGGAGGAAGCTTCGACCTGATCGAGGAAACCATGGGGGATTTCGCAGACCGGGTCCGCATCATGCGCGAAGCCCGCGACCTGGTGCTCAATATGGTCAACTTCGACAAACCGGTGGTCTCAGCGATCCGCGGCCCGGCGGTCGGCGCCGGCCTGGTGGTGGCCTTGCTCGCCGACATTTCGGTGGCCGGACGCGGCGCCAAGATCATCGACGGGCACACCAAGTTGGGGGTCGCGGCCGGTGACCACGCCGCGATCTGCTGGCCGCTGCTGGTCGGCATGGCCAAGGCCAAGTACTACCTGCTCACCTGCCAGCCCCTTACCGGCGAGGAGGCCGAGCGCATCGGGCTGGTGTCGACCTGCGTCGACGACGACGACGTGCTTGCCACCGCGACCCACATTGCCGAGGATCTGGCGCGAGGTGCGCAGATGGCGATCCAGTGGACCAAACACAGCCTCAACCACTGGTATCGGATGTTCGCGCCGGCCTTCGAAACGGCGCTGGGCCTGGAATTCATCGGGTTCAGCGGCCCCGACGTGGCCGAGGGACTGGCCGCCAACCGGGAGAAACGTGCACCAAGCTTCACCGCCGACCCACAGGTCAACCGCGTGCAGTAGGCCCGCGACGGTTCGCTGTGCTCGCCGTGGCCGGCGGCGGCCCGAAACGGCGCGCCTGCCCACACGTGTCGGCGGATGGGTCTAGCGTCAAAGGATGTGAGCCGCCCCGGCGACGCCGCACGGCGAGGTGATGCCGCGGACCGGCGCCCGGGGCCCGGCCGGCGACAATGCAGAGCGCAGCGATGAGGAGGAGCGGCGTTTGAGCCCAGCCGAACCGGCCGTGTTCCGCGAGGCGGTGGCCGCGATGAACGCCGCCACGGTCCGCGCGGAAATCGAGCTCGGCCCGATCCGTCCGCCGCAGCGCCTGGCGCCGTACAGCTACGCGTTGGGCGCCGAGGTCAAACATCCCGAGCTCGACGTCATCCCGGAGCGATCCGAGGGCGACGCGTTCGGGCGGCTGATCCTGCTCTACGACCCGGACGGGTCCGAGGCATGGGACGGCACCATGCGGCTGGTCGCCTACATCCAGGCCGACCTGGACCCCAGCGAGGCGGTCGACCCGCTGCTACCGGAAGTGGCGTGGAGCTGGCTGGTCGATGCCCTGGAGATCCGCGCCGAGCATGTCACCGCGCTCGGCGGTACCGTCACCGCCACCACGTCGGTGCGCTACGGCGACATCTCCGGTCCGCCCCGCGCCCACCAGCTGGAACTGCGGGCGTCCTGGACGGCGACCACTCCCGAGATCGGCACCCACGTCGAGGCGTTCTGTGAGGTGCTCGAGCACGCCGCGGGACTTCCCCCGGTGGGGGTGACCGACCTGGGTTCGCGGTCTCGCGCCTGACATGTGCAACGCGGCCCCAGAGCAGCGTGGCGTGCAGGCCGAGCCCACCCCGCTGCTGCACCCGGCCGGCGGGGTGCCCGAGCTCTCGGTGTCGGTCGGCGAGATTGCCGCGGCCGCCGAGCTACTCGCCCGGGGTCGCGGGCCGTTCGCGGTCGACGCCGAGCGGGCGTCGGGTTTCCGCTACTCCAACCGGGCCTATCTGATCCAGATCCGCCGCGCCGGTGCGGGTACCGTGCTCATCGACCCGGTCAGCCATGGAAGCGACCCGGCGGCCGTGTTGCGACCGGTCGCCGAAGTGCTCGCCGAAGACGAATGGATTTTGCACGCGGCCGACCAGGATCTGCCGTGCCTGGCCGACGTCGGCATGCGACCGCCGGCGCTGTACGACACCGAACTGGCCGGGCGGCTGGCCGGATTCGAACGGGTGAACCTGGCGGCCATGGTGCAGCGGCTCCTGGGGCTGAGCCTGGCCAAGGGCCACGGCGCGGCCGACTGGTCCAAGCGTCCACTACCGGCGGCGTGGCTCAACTATGCCGCCCTGGACGTCGAAGTTCTCATCGAGCTGCGCGAGGCGATCGCAGCCGTCCTGGCGGAGCAAGGCAAAACACGTTGGGCCGCAGAGGAATTCGAACATCTGCGAGCTACGGCGGCGCGGGTGGCGCCGAGCACCCGCCGCGATCACTGGCGACGCACGTCGGGAATCCATCGGGTTCGCGACCGGCGCGGCCTGGCCGCGGTGCGCGAGCTGTGGACCGTGCGCGACCGCATCGCCCAACGCCGCGACGTCGCGCCCGGCCGCATCCTGCCCGATTCGGCGATCATCGACGCGGCCATCGCCGACCCGAAGACGGTCGAGGACCTGATCGCTTTGCCGGTGTTCCGCGGCCCCAAGCAGCGCCGCAGCGCGGCGATCTGGCTGGCGGCGCTGGAGGCGGCAAGGCAAAACCCTGAACCCGTGGACGAGGTCGAGCCGCCCAACGGGCCACCGGCCCCGGCGCGGTGGGTCAAGCACAGACCGGAGGCCGCCGCGCGGCTGGATGCGGCCCGGGCGGCGCTCACGGAGTTGTCGCAGCGAGTGTCGGTGCCCGTGGAGAACCTGATCTCCCCCGACCTGGTGCGACGGCTGTGCTGGGACTGGGACGGCGGATCACAAGCCGACACCGAGCGGGTGATTGACGAGTTTCTCGCCGCCGGGCAGGCCCGCGCCTGGCAGCGCGAGCTGGTAGTGCCGGTGCTGGCTGCAGCGCTGAGTTAGCAGCCCGAGCAGACGCAAAGGCCCATCAAAACCCTTGGCTTTGAGGGCATTTGCGTCTGCTCGGCATAGCGTCGTCGCCTAAGGCCGCGACCCAGCCGGTGATCTGGCGGGCCACGTCCTGCTCGGTCAACCCAACCTCGGCGAGTATCTCGCCGCGGGAGGCGTGCTCGTAAAACCGTTGCGGTAGCCCCACATCGCGGCACGGGACGTCGATCTCCGCGCGCCGCAATGCCGCCGACACCGCGCTGCCCACACCGCCGTTGACGCCGTTGTCCTCCAAAGTCACGACCAGCTTATGCGCCACCGCCAACTCGCGGATCGCATCCGGCACCGGCAACACCCAGCGCGGGTCGACCACCGTCACGCCGATGCCCTGGTTGCGCAACCGCTTGGCCGCCGCCAGCGCCATCGCGGCGAACGCCCCCACCGCGACCAGCAACACGTCGTGGTTCAGCCCGTCGGCGGGCGCCGCGAGCACGTCGACGCCGGCGCGCCGCTCGAGCGCCGGAATGTCTTCGCCCACATCACCTTTCGGGAACCGGATGGCCGTCGGACCGTCGTTCACGTCGAGTGCCTCGCCGAGCTCCTCACGCAGACGAGCGGCGTCGCGGGGCGCGGCCACCCGCATGCCGGGCACAATGCCCAGCATCGACAGGTCCCACATGCCGTTGTGGCTGGCGCCGTCGGGGCCGGTGATGCCGGCCCGGTCCAGCACCAGGGTGACCGGCAATTTGTGCAGCGCCACATCCATCATGATCTGGTCGAAAGCCCGGTTGAGGAACGTCGAGTAGATCGCCACCACCGGGTGCAGCCCGCCCATCGCCAACCCGGCCGCCGAGGTCAAGGCATGCTGTTCGGCGATGCCGACGTCGAACAACCGGTCGGGGAAGCGCTTGCCGAACGCCGTCAGCCCGGTGGGCCCGGGCATGGCCGCAGTGATCGCGACGATGTCGCGGCGCTGAGCGCCGTAGGCGACCAGCGCCTCGGCGAACGTCGCGGTCCAGCCCGGCCCCGCCACCTTGGTGGCCACGCCGGTAGCCGGGTCGATGACGCCGCAGGAATGCATCAGCTCGGCCTCGTCGGCCTCGGCCGGTGGGTAGCCCATCCCCTTGCGGGTGACGACGTGGACAATCACCGGTCCGCCGAAACCCCGGGCGTGGCGCAGCGCGGACTCCACGGCGCGTTCGTCGTGGCCGTCGACCGGTCCGACGTACTTCAACCCGAGATCGGTGAACAGCAGCTGCGGGGACAACGCGTCCTTGATGCCGGCTTTGACGCTGTGCATGAGGTGATAGACCACCTCGCCGACCACGGGCATCCCGCGGATAGCGCCGCGGCCCTTCTCTAGCAACTGCTCATAGCCAGGCTGCAGTCGCAGCATCGCCAGATGGTCGGCGAACCCCCCGATGGTCGGGGCGTAACTGCGGCCGTTGTCGTTGACGACGATCACCACCGGCCGGCGGGCCGCGGCGATGTTGTTCAGCGCCTCCCAGCACATGCCCCCGGTCAGTGCGCCGTCGCCGACGACGGCCACAACGTGCCGGTTGCGGTGCCCGGTCAGCTCGAACGCCTTGGCCAGCCCATCGGCATAAGACAGCGCCGCGCTGGCATGGCTGGACTCCACCCAGTCGTGCTCGCTTTCGGCCCGGCTCGGATACCCCGACAGGCCGCCTTTTTTGCGCAAAGTCTCGAAGTCGGCGCAGCGCCCGGTCAGCATCTTGTGCACATAGGCCTGGTGGCCGGTGTCGAAGATGATCGGATCGTGCGGTGAGTCGAACACGCGGTGCAGCGCCAGCGTCAGCTCTACGACGCCGAGGTTGGGACCCAGGTGTCCGCCGGTGGCGGCGACTTTGTGGATCAAAAACTGCCGGATCTCGTGTGCCAGATCCCGCAGCTGTGCTTGCGAAAGGGGCTGCAGATCGGCGGGCCCGCGGATCCTTTCGAGCATCTCGCCAGTGTACGCAAGGACGACCACCGCTTGACAGGCCGCGAAGTTCTGCGGTCGGCGGAGTGCCCACGCTCCACGGGCGCCGACGAGTCCCCACGGCAGCCACCCGCGTCTTTGGTAGCGTGGCTCTGCGGTGAGCCGGGAAGCCTGGTCGGCGTCGACGTTCTGCGACCTGGGAGTAAACCGTGGACTTCCCCGCCAGCCGGACCGCATCGCTGCGATGATGATCGTCCCCGAGCACCACCCGCCCGGGGACCGTGGTCACCGACATGTCTGCAGAGCCTGCGGCGGCCCTGCGAGCGCAAACGCGGCGGAGCTCCGGCGATGAGCGTCATCGCGGTGGCGGTGTTCGTAATCGCCTACGCGCTAATCGCCTACGAGCGTTTCGACAAAACCCTGGTGGCGCTCGCCGGCGCGGCGATTGTGGTCACCTTGCCGGTAATCAGATCCGAAGACGTCTTCTACTCCCATGACACCGGAATCGACTGGGACGTCATCTTTTTGCTGCTGGGGATGATGATCATCGTCGGCGTTTTGCGCCAGACCGGTGTCTTCGAGTATGTCGCGATCTGGTCGGCTAAACGCGCCAAGGGTTCGCCGCTGCGCATCATGATCTTGTTGGTGGTCGTGACCGCGTTCGGGTCAGCGCTGCTGGACAACGTCACCACCGTGCTGCTGATCGCACCGGTCACCCTGCTGGTGTGTGACCGGCTGGCGATCAACGCGGCACCGTTTCTCATGGCTGAGGCGTTCGCATCTAACATCGGCGGCACGGCGACGCTGGTCGGCGATCCGCCCAACATCATCATCGCCAGCCGGGCCGGCCTGTCGTTCAACGACTTTTTGATCCACCTGGCCCCGGCAGTGATCGTCGTGATGCTCGTCGTGGTGGCGATGCTGCCGGTGCTATTCCCCGGCGCGTTCGCCGTCGACGCCGGGCGGGTCGCCGACGTCATGTCGCTGGAAGAGGGCGAGGCGATTCGCGATCGCGGGCTGCTGGTCAAGTGCGGTGTTGTCCTGGCGCTGGTATTAGCCGGTTTCATCGCGCACTCGGCGCTGCACATGGAGCCCTCCGTCGTGGCGCTGCTGGGCGCCGGGATCCTGATCGTGATCTCCGGGCTGGAGCGCTCCGACTACCTGTCCAGCGTCGAGTGGGACACGCTGCTGTTTTTCGGCGGGTTGTTCATCATGGTCGGCGCACTGGTGAAGACCGGGGTCATCAACGAGCTCGCACGCTCGGCCACCAACGCCACAGGCGGCAACGCCCTGTTGACGACCATGCTGATCCTCGCGGTGTCGTTGGTCTTCAGCGGGATTGTCAACAATGTCCCGTACGCCGCGACAATGACTCCGATCATCGCCGAGCTGATCCCGTCCATGGTGGGCCCGGCCAACCCCGAGGTGTTGTGGTGGGCGCTTGCCCTCGGGACCGGGGTCGGCGGCAACCTCACCGCGGTGGGCGCCAGCGCCAACGTCGTCATCCTGGGAATCGCCCGGCGCGCAGACAATCCCATCTCGTTTTGGGAGTTCACCCGCAAGGGCGCGCTGGTCACGGTCGCCTCGCTAGCCCTGGTGGCGATTTATCTGTGGGTGCGCTATTTCGCGTTCAGCTGATGGCAGCGCAGGAGACCACAACCACTTCGCGACGCCCCGCACCTGGGCGTGTGATCGCCGCCGCAGCCGACGTATCGTCGAATTATGCGGGCAGCGGAGATCGCCGAGAACTTCCCAGTCGTAAGCATCGAGTCCGACGCGCTGGACGCCGCGCGCATGCTCGCCGAGCATCGCCTGCCGGGGATCGTGGTCACCGACCCGTCAGGCAAGCCGTATGCGGTGCTGCCGGCCTCTCAGGTGGTCCGATTCATCGTGCCGCGCTATGTGCAGGACGACCCGTCGCTGGCCGGTGTGCTCAACGAGTCGATGGCCGACCGCGTGGCGGAAAAGCTGGGCGGCAAGACAGTTCGCGAGGTGCTGCCCGACCACCTGCTCAACATCCCCTACGCCGAAGCCGACGACACCATCATCGAGGTGGCCGCGATGATGGCGCGGTCGAGAAGCCCGTTGGTCGCGGTGGTCAAGGACGGCGCGCTGCATGGGGTGATCACCGCATCGCGGCTGCTGGCCGCGGCGCTGAAACCTTGACGCTCGGCACGCCGAAAAGCACGGCGGACCCGAGTCTTTGCGCTGGCCGATGCGCGACGGTCAATCGGCGTAACCGCCGATGAGCGCCGTCGCGGTCGCGGTGTTCGTGGTCGCCTATGCACTGATCGCCAGCGATCGCATCGACAAGACCGTGGTTGCCCTGGCCGGTGCCGCCGTCGTGGTCACCTTGCCGGTGATCAACTCCGCCGACATCTTCTACTCCCATCGGACCGGAATCGACTGGGACGTCATCTTTTTGCTGCTCGGCATGATGGTCATCGTCAGCGTGCTGCGCCAGACCGGCGTCTTCGAATACGTCGCGATCTGGTCGGCCAAACGAGCCAAGGGCTCCCCACTGCGCATCATGATCCTGCTGGCGCTGGTCATGGCGGTGGGATCGGCGCTGCTGGACAACGTCACCACCGTGTTGCTGATCGCGCCGGTCACCTTGCTGGTGTGTGACCGGCTAGCGATCAACGCGGCGCCGTTTCTGATCGCCGAAGTGTTCGCGTCCAACATCGGCGGCGCCGCGACGCTGGTCGGTGACCCGCCGAACATCATCATCGCCAGCCGGGCCGGGCTGACGTTCAACGACTTTCTGCTGCACATGGCGCCGATCGTGCTCATCGTCATGGTGGTGTTCGTCGCGCTGTTACCGCGGCTGTTCGCTGGCTCGTTCGACGTCGATGCCCAGCGAGTCGCCGACGTGATGTCGCTGGACGAGGGGGGAGGCCATCCGCGACCGAGGATTGCTGGTGAAATGCGGCGTGGTGCTGGCACTGGTGTTCGCCGCATTCGTCGCCCATCCGGTGCTGCACGTGGAGCCGTCGCTCGTGGCCCTGCTGGGTGCCGGGCCTCCTGGTCGTGATATCGGGGCTCGAGCGCTCCGACTATCTGGCCAGCGTCGAATGGGACACGCTGCTGTTCCTTGCCGGCTTGTTCGTGATGGTCGGCGCCCTAATGAAAACCGGTGTTATCGACAAGCTGGCACACGCGGCCACCGAGGTGACCGGCGGCAACGCGCTGTTCACCGTGATGCTGATCCTCGGGGTATCCGCACCCGTGTCGGGCGTCATCGACAACATTCCCTATGTCGCCACCATGACACCGATCGTCAGCGAACTGTCCGCCGCGGTGCCGGCGCATCCTCACCCTGACGTGTTGTGGTGGGCCCTGGCGCTCGGCGCCGACTTCGGCGGCAACCTAACCGCTGTCGGGGCCAGCGCAAACGTCGTCATGCTCGGAATCGCCCGTCACGCAGACAATTCCATTTCGTTTTGGGAGTTCACCCGCAAAGGCGTTGTGGTCACGGCGGTCTCGCTTGTCCTCGCCGCGGTCTACCTGTGGGTGCGCTATTTCGTCTGGGCCTGAGCACATTCCGGTGGCCACGAAATGCGTCTAAGGGCGCCGTGACGGCGTTCCCCGATACGATGTCGCTTGCCAGCGGCGCGATGACCTCGAGGCGTGTCGGGCAACGATGCGCGGTGAGCCCTTTCTGCGGTGAGCGCGCTGATCCGGGAATTCCTGCACCGGACACAGCGCTCAGACGGGTTGCCGGACACCATTCTCACACCCCGCGAAGAAGAAGTGCTGAAACTGATCGCGAAAACCCTTGGCATCAGCGCCAAGACGGTAGACCGGCATCGGACAAACACGCTGCAAAAGCTTGGCCTGCGCGACCGACTGGCACTGACGCGCTACGCGATCAGAACCGGCCTGATCGAACCCTGACGATAGCAGTCGCAGCCTCTAGCGGGTCAGCAGCGCCACACACTCCACGTGATGGGTCAGCGGGAAGGCGTCGAACACCCGCAGCCTCTCGACCGTGTAGCCGTGACCGCGGTACAGACCGATATCACGGGCGAATGATGCTGCCTCGCAACCGATGTGCACGACCCGTTGCACTCTCGCATCAGCCAGCAGCTCGATGACCTCACGACCTGCGCCCGAGCGCGGTGGGTCGAGCACTGCCACGTCAGCGGCCACCGATTGCGCCGCCAGCGCGCGGCGCACCGAATCGGTGATCACATGCACTTGCGGCAGGTCGGCCAGCGCCGCGCGCGCGGCCCGCGACGCTGCCCGAGCGGTGTCGACGCTCAGCACCCGCCCCGACTCCCCCACCGCCGCAGCCAGCACCGCCGCGAATAGGCCCGCGCCGCCGTAGAGGTCCCAGGCCGTCGTCCCGGCAGCGGGCTGCGCCCAGTCGCGCACCATGGCGCTGTAAACCTGCGCCGCGTCGCGGTGGGCCTGCCAGAACGCGGTCACCGGCACCCGCCAGGTGCGCCCGGCCGCTCGCTGCACCGCCTGAGATCCGCCCTCGACCACCTCCGCGAGGGTTCTGCGCCCCCGCTTGGCTGTGCACACCACATGCCGCTGCCGGTCGTCGTCGACGGCGACATGCACATGCGCGCCCGGCGGCCAGTCGGCTGACGCCAAACCGTCGGTCATCCCGGCCGGTAGCTGCCCGCAGCGCAGGTCGGTGACCAGTTCGTCGCTGTGGTAGCGATGAAAACCGGCCCGCCCGTCATCCCCCACGTCGAGCCGCACCCGGGTTCGCCAACCGGTCGGACCGGCCGCGCCGAGGGGTTCGGCTTCGCCGTGCCAGCGGTAGCCACCCAGGCGGGCCAGCTGGTTGCTGACCACGCGTCCCTTGAGGTCGCGCGCCGCCTCCGGGCGGGCGAACGCCAGATCGCAACACCCGGCGCCCTCGACCCCGGCGATCGGGCACAGTGACGGGACCCGATCGGCCGACGGGTCGATCACCTCGACGGTCTCGGCGTGCCAATAGGAGCCACGGTCGGCGGTGACCCGTACCCGCACCCGCTCACCGGGCAGCGCGTAACGCACGAACACCACCCGACCCTCGTGACGTGCCACGCAACTGCCGCCGTTGGCCGGAGCGCCGGTGGTCAACGTCAGCTCCGAACGTGGGGTTCCGGTCAACTCGCCGATCAATCGAAAATACCCCGTCGGGCGTCGCCCGGAGCAGCGTGCGGCTGCAGTGTCTTGACCCGCTCCGACGAACTCAGTTGCCAGGGAACCGAAGTCACCATCACATTCGGCATGAACAGCAGCCGGCCCTTGAGCCGAAGCGCACTCTGGTTGTGCAGCAACTGCTCCCACCAGTGCCCCACCACGTACTCCGGAATGAACACAGTCACCACGGTCCGCGGCGACTCCTTGCTCACCCGCTTCACGTAATCCAAAACCGGGCGGGTGATTTCACGATAGGGCGACGCGATCACCTTGAGCGGCACGCTGATATCGCTGTCCTCCCACTTGCGCACCAACTCACGGGTTTCGGCGTCGTCGACGCTGACGGTGACGGCCTCCAGGACATCCGGCCGGGTCGCTCGCGCGTAGGCCAGCGCACGCAGTGTGGGCAGGTGCAACTTCGACACCAACACCACGGCGTGGTTGCGGCTGGGCAACACCACCTCCTTGTCGGCGGCGGCCTGCTCTTCCAGTTCCTGGCTCACCGTGTTGTAGTGCCGGCGGATCAGCTTCATGATCACGAACAGCGAGCCCATCGCGAAAACCGCAATCCACGCCCCGGCAAGGAATTTGGTGATCAGAACCACGAACAGCACAGTGCCGGTGGACAAGAAGCCGACCGTGTTCACCACCCGGGAGCGCATCATCTTGCGCCGCAGCGCAGGGTCGGTTTCGGTCCGAAGTAACCGGGTCCAGTGCCGAACCATCCCGATCTGGCTCAAGGTGAACGAAATGAATACGCCGACGATGTAGAGCTGAATCAGCGCAGTCACCTGTGCACGGAACGCGATGATCGCCGCTAGGGCGGCCACCGACAAGAACACGATGCCGTTGGAGAAGGCCAACCGATCCCCACGGGTATGCAATTGGCGCGGCAGGTAACTGTGCTGCGCCAGCACGGAACCCAGCACGGGGAAGCCGTTGAACGCAGTGTTGGCCGCCAGCACCAGGATCAATGCCGTCACCGCAGCGATCAGCAGCAACCCGAGGTGGAAGCTGCCGAACACCGCCTGCGCCAACTGAGCGACCAAAGTCTTTTGGTGATACCCGGGCGGCGTGCCGGTCAGCTGTTTGGCCGGGTCATCGACAACCTGCACGCCGGTCTTCTCGGCCAGCACGATGATGCCCATAAACAGGGTCACCGCGATGGTGCCCAACATCAGCAGTGTCGTTGCGGCGTTGCGGGACTTGGGTTTCCGAAACGCTGGTACCCCGTTGCTGATTGCCTCCACCCCGGTCAGTGCCGCGCATCCCGACGAGAACGACCGTGCCACCAAAAACATCAGCGCGAAACCGGCGATCTTGCCGTGCTCGGCATGCATCACAAATCCGGCGGACTCGGCCCGCACCGGATCACCCAGCGCGTAGATGCGGAAAAGCCCCCAGCCGAGGATGATGAGCACCCCGGCGATAAACGCGTAGGTGGGGATCGCGAACGCCACCCCGGACTCCCTTACGCCGCGCAGGTTCATCGCCATGACCAAAAGGATCGCGCTCACCGAGAACAGCACGGTGTGGTCGGCCACGAACGGGATGGCCGAGCCGATGTTCGACATCGCCGACGCCGTCGAAACCGCAACGGTCAGAACATAATCCACCATCAGAGCGCTGGCCACCAGCAGACCGGCGTTGTCACCGAGGTTGGTGGTCACCACTTCGTAGTCGCCGCCGCCCGAGGGATAGGCATGCACGTTCTGCCGGTAACTGGCCACCACCACCAGCAAGACGACCGCCACCGCCAGGCCGATCCACGGTGTCATCGAGTAGGCGGCCAACCCGGCCACCGACAGCATCAGGAAGATCTCCTCGGGGGCATACGCCACCGAGGACAGCGCATCCGAGGCGAACACCGGCAACGCGATCCGCTTGGGCAGCAGGGTGTGGCTTAGCCGATCGCTGCGGAACGGTCGACCCAGAACCAACCGGCGCGCCGCGGTCGAGAGTTTGGACACGAGAGCCAAGGGTATGCGCATGCGGCTCTGGCGGTAGCGTTCCCTAGGAGGGGACATGTTCCGGCTCACATCGGCGAGCTCACGGCTGCCGACAGGGCCCCGAGCAAAGGCTGCCGCCGAAAGGACCTCAGGTGCGGGTAGTAGTGATGGGGTGCGGCCGGGTGGGGGCCGCCGTGGCCGACGGGCTATCCCGTATCGGCCACGATGTCGCGATCATCGACCGTGACAGCACCGCTTTCAACCGGCTCAGCCCGGATTTCGCGGGCGAACGGGTGCTGGGCGTGGGGTTCGACCGCGACGTGTTGCTGCGCGCGGGCATCGAGGAAGCGGGCGCGTTCGCCGCGGTGTCATCCGGGGACAACTCGAATATCATCTCCGCCCGGCTGGCCCGCGAGACATTCGGTGTGCCGCGGGTGGTCGCGCGGATCTACGACGCCAAGCGTGCCGCCGTCTACGAGCGGCTTGGCATCCCCACCATCGCCACCGTGCCGTGGACCACTGACCGGCTGCTCAATGCCCTGCTGCGGGAAAGCGAAACCACCAAGTGGCGCGACCCCACCGGTACCGTCGCCGTCGTTGAACTTGTCGTACACGAAGACTGGGTGGGCCACCGCATCACCGATCTGGAAGACGCCACCGGGGCACGGGTCGCGTTCATGATCCGGTTCGGAAGCGGGCTGCTGCCCGAACCCAAGACCGTTATCCAGGCCGGCGATCAGGTCTATGTCGCCGCGATAGCCGGACGCGCCGCCGAGGCCCAAGCGATCGCCGCCCAGCCACCAAGTGAGGACCTCGAATGAAAGTCGCGATCTCCGGAGCCGGCGCGGTCGGCCGTTCGATCGCCCGGGAACTCATCGAAAGCGGTCATGAGGTGACGTTGATCGAACGCAACGTCGACCACGTCGACGTCGACTCGGTGCCGGCCGCGCACTGGCGGTTGGGCGACGCCTGTGAGCTCAGCCTGTTGGAGTCGGTGCATCTCGAGGAGTTCGACGTCGTGGTCGCCGCCACCGGTGATGACAAAGCCAACGTGGTGCTGAGCTTGTTGGCCAAAACGGAATTCGCGGTGCCCCGCGTGGTAGCGCGGGTCAACGATCCGCGCAACGAATGGCTGTTCACCGACGCCTGGGGCGTCGACGTCGCGGTGTCGACCCCGCGGATCCTGGCGTCGCTCGTCGAAGAAGCAGTCGCGGTCGGCGACCTGGTGCGGCTGATGGAGTTCCGCAAGGGCCAAGCCAACCTGGTCGAGATCACGCTGCCCGACGACACCCCGTGGGGCGGCAAGCCGGTGCGCAGGCTTCAGCTGCCGCGCGATGCCGCGCTGGTGACGATACTGCGGGGGCCGCGGGTCATCGTGCCCGCCGCCGACGAGCCGCTGGAAGGCGGCGACGAGCTGCTCTTCGTTGCGGTCACCGAGGTGGAGGAGGAGTTGCGTCGGCTGCTGCTGCCGGAACACCAGCCTGCGCCGGACGCATCGCACGTTGGGCAGCCTTGATCGCCGCGTAGGTCGCCATCGCCGCCGCGACGCTCAACGGCCAGCCCATCGCGATGCGAGCCACGCCCAGCCAGCCGGTCTGGTCGGCGTCGTAGAGCAGCCGCTGCACCACGAACCGCGCACCGAATACCAGCACCCAGGCCAGGGTCGCGGCGTCGAACGCCAACACCGCACGGCGTACCCGCCGCCAGCCGCGGTCCTGCCCGCTCGCCCAGCTCCACAGGTAACCGACCAGCGGCCGTCGGATCAGCACCGACACCGCGAAGATCACCGCCCACAGCAGCGAGGTCCAGATGCCCAGCAAAAAGTAGCCCTTCGATTCCCCGACCGCGTAGGCAAACACCGCGCAGCAAGCGACCCCGAAGAAGCCGCCACCGCCGGCTGCGTCGATTCCCGTCGGACCAGGCGCCACAGCAAGACCAGCGCCGCGGTGCCGAGCGCGGCGCCGATCGCGGGCAGCAACCCGAACACGCTGGAGACGCCCACAAACACCACCACCGGCAGCGATGAGTAGACCAGCCCACTGGCCCCGCCCAGCTGTGCCAGCAGGCGCTGGTCGGCGCTGCGCTCGACCGCCATGGTTTACCCCCTCGGATGGGGCGCCGTCGTGTGCGGTCCCCTCACCGCTGGATTTCGTAGCGCGGGTTATACATCGCCTTGGCGCCGCTTTCCAGCGTGCCCAGCCGGCCGTGCACCCGCAATGTGCGCCCCGACTCGATGCCGGGTATCCGGCGCTGGCCCAACCACACGAGGGTCACGGTGTCGGTGCCGTCGAACAATTCGGCGCGAACGCCGCCCGCGCACCCCTTGGCATTGGCTTCCACGCTGCGCAACGTGCCCACCATCGTGACCTCCTGGCCGCGCTGGCAGTCGATGGCCCGCTGGGCCCCGGTGGTGACGGCTTCGTCGGACAGCTCCTCGACGTCGAGTTGCTCGGGATCCTCCGTCAACCGCCGGGTGAGCCGGCGCAGATAACTCTCGGCCGTCATGGCCTCTCCTGACACGTCAGCCAGTCCATCGTGGACGCCATCCATTAATGCCAACGGACACCGTAGACCTGTTGGTTCCCCAATGCCACGCACTCCCCGGGGGTTGGTTGGAGTACCCGTAATCGCCAGGCAGTATCGGGGCGTGGCTGTGAATTTGCGCGGCGTCAGGGCCGTGTTGTTGCCCGGGACCGGCTCCGACGACGACTACGTCGCGCGGGCGTTCCGCGGGCCGCTGCACGAGGCCGGTGCGGTGGTGCAAGCCCACCGGCCGCAGCCCAGCCGCCTGGTCGACGGGTATCTGGCTGCCATGGACACCGCGGCGCGCCACGGCCCGATCGTGGTCGGCGGGGTGTCGATCGGTGCGGCGGTGGCGGCCGCCTGGGCACTGGCTAATCCCGATCGCGCGGTCGCGGTGATGGCGGCGCTGCCCGCATGGACCGGGGCGCCGGCGACGGCACCCGCCGCCGACGCGGCACGGCATTCGGCGCAGCAGCTGCGCCGCGACGGGTTGGTGGCGGCGACGGCGCAGATGCGCGCGTCCAGCCCGCGCTGGCTCGGTGACGAATTGGCCCGGTCGTGGCTGAGCCAGTGGCCGCAGCTGCCCGACGCGATGGAGGAAGCGGCCAGCTATGTCGCGCCGACCTGCGCCGAACTGGCCCGGCTGGTTGCACCGCTGGCGGTGGCCGCTGCCACGGACGACCCCATCCACCCGCTCGACGTCGGTGTCGAATGGGTCCGTGCCGCGCCGCGCGCGCGTTGCGGACAGTGACCCTGGATCAAATCGGCGCCGAGCCCGCCACTTTGGGCGCGGCCTGCCTGGCCGCGCTCGCCGACCTGTAGACGCGGTCGGGTCAGCCGCTGGTGCTGCTGCGCAGCTGTTGCATCGCCGAGCCGCCGGCGCTGCGCCGCGGCCCTTGCTGGGGGCGGCGGGCTGCTGCGCCGCGGCCTGCTGAGCGGCCGCAGCCTCACGCAGCTGCGCCGCCATCGGTTCGGGCAGCTGGATAGGCAACGGCGTGCGCACCGGCAGCGGGGTGTTGCCACGGCGAACCACGGTGTCCGTCAAGGCAGCACGGGCCTCCTCGGTCAATGCGTCGACGGTTTCGTGCGAACCGTTGACCACGCACCGGATCATCCAGCGGTAGCCGTCGACCCCGATGAACCGGACCGCACCGGCCGCGACGCCGACCACTTCACGGCCCCACGGACCGTCTTGGATCGAGACTTTGACCGAGTCTTTGCGCAGCGACTCGGCAAGCTCAGCGGCCACCTCGCGCCACAGGCCGCCGGTCTTCGGCGCCGCATACGCCGCGATGGTAAAGCGGCCGTTGGGCGTGACGACCCACACCGCGCTCGGAACACCGGCCTCGGTCAGCTCGACCTGCACCTGACCCGCCGCCGGCATGGGTATCAATACCGAGCCGAGGTCGAGGCGGGCCAGTTCGGCGTCCGCTGGATCGTCGAAATCTTCGATGTCGAACGGACCGGTCAGCTCTTCGGATGGCCCGGGCTCGACCGCTTCGCTTTGCGGCGGTGCGGTCGTCGGCTCGGGTTCGACGACACCGTCGCTATTGGCAGTTTTGGATCTGCGTTTACCGAATGCCATAGCCAGCGCCGCTCCTCCTGCTCATCGCTTCGCTTTGCATCGTCGCAGGCGGGTCACAGACTCGCGTGTCCGCCGGAGGAACCGTGGCCACCGTCGCCGCGGGATGTCCCGGCCAGCCCGGCCTCGTTGAACGACGAGACCTCGACAAGCTCGACCAGCTCCACCCGCTGCACCAGCAATTGGGCGATGCGGTCACCGCGATGCACAACGATCGGCGTGTCCGGGTCGAGGTTGATCAACGCCACTTTGATCTCACCGCGGTAGCCGGCGTCGATGGTGCCCGGACTATTAACAATCGAAAGCCCTACGCGCGCAGCTAAACCCGAGCGCGGATGCACCAAGCCGACCATGCCGTGCGGGATGGCAACCGCGATCCCGGTACGCACCAGCGCGCGCTGACCCGGTGCCAGCTCGACATCCTCGGCGCTGTAAAGATCCACGCCGGCGTCACCGTCGTGGGCCCGGCTGGGCAGGGGAAGTTCGCGGTCCAAGCGGACAACCGCCAGACTGGTCGACACGGGGCCACAGACTACTCTTGACCGGGTGTCCGGGGCGCGCGTCGCACCGCACAGCGTGCGGTACCACGAGCGATTGTGGGTGCCGTGGTGGTGGTGGCCGCCGGGTTTCGCGCTGGCCGCGCTCATCGCGTTCGAAGTCAATCTCGGCATACCCGGCCTGCCCGACTGGCTACCGTTCGTCGCGTTGTTCGCGGTGGCCGCCGGGGCGCTGTTGTGGTTGGGACGCTTCGAAATCCGGGTGACCGTCGGCGACAACGGCGTCGAATTGTGGGCCGGCCAAGCACACTTACCGGTCACCGCGATCGCACGCTCCGCCGAGATCCCGCGCTCGGCCAAGTCCGCGGCCCTCGGGCGCCAGCTGGATCCCGCGGCGTACGTGCTGCATCGGGCCTGGGTTGGGCCGATGGTGCTCGTGGTGCTCGACGACCCCGACGATCCGACGCCGTACTGGCTGGTGAGTTGCCGTCACCCGGATCGGGTGCTCTCGGCATTGCGCAGTTGACCTGCCCGCCCGGTCAGGCCGCGCAGTCGGTACAGATCATCACGCCGTTCTTCTCACTGGCCAACCGGCTGCGGTGCTGCACCAAGAAACAACTCGAGCAGGTGAACTCGTCGGCCTGCTTGGGAATCACACGCACGGACAGCTCTTCGCCGGACAAGTCCGCGCCGGGCAGTTCGAAGGATTCAGCGGACTCCGATTCGTCGACGTCGACCACGGCCGACGCCGCTTCGTTTCGCCGTGCTTTGAGCTCCTCCAGCGAGTCCTCGGAAACGTCATCGGTCTCGGTGCGCCGTGGGGCGTCATAATCGGTAGGCATTTCGCATCCCCTCGTTACCTTGCCAAGCAACGCTTTGTACCAGCGTCGAACGCATCCACCAAACGATTCGTGCCCGTATCGCCGTGTGTTCAAGTGTGATTTACATCACACACCCAGTCTGCCCTCGGTGGGCGGTTTTAAACATCGCGTTTAGAGTGCGAACGTGGTCGCGCAAATCACCGAAGGCACCGCTTTCGACAAGCACGGCCGGCCCTTTCGACGACGCAATCCTCGGCCGGGCCATCGCCCTGCTGCTGGTTCTGCTGGTCGCGACGGCCGTGGTGTGGACGATGGCGCTCACCCGCTCATCCGAGGTCCACGAGATCACGGCGTGCAATCCGCCCCCGCGCCTGACCACTGGCGAACAGCCGCGGCTAGGCGAGCAAGTGCCTCGAAGCGCGATGACGAACGTCACCCCGGCCAAACTCGCCGAAACCAAGATCCACGTGCTGAACGCCAGCGGGCGGGGCGGTCAGGCCGCCGACGTCGCGGATGCCTTGCGCGATCTCGGTTTCGCCCAGCCGAGCGCCGCCAACGACCCGGTTTACGCGAACGGCCCGGCTGAACTGCCAGGCGCAGATCCGGTTCGGTGAGGCGGGCCAAGCGTCGGCGGCCGCCGTGTGGCTGGTTGCGCCGTGTGCCGAACTGTTCCGCGATGACCGCGCCGACGATTCCGTCGACCTCGCGCTTGGCACCGACTTCACCACGCTGGCGCACAGCGATGACATCGAGACCGTGCTGGCCAGTCTGCGCCCGGGCGCAACCGAGGAGTCCGATCCCGCGCTGATCTCGAAGATCCACGCCAACAGCTGCTGAGGTGCGCTAGTCGCGGATGGGCTGCAGGCCGTCGAACTGCTCGAGCGCGGCCAACAGTTGGTCGGCGATTCCCGGTGCGGCTGCGACCACCAAACCCCCGGTGCCGCCCGGCCCATCCGGTGCTGGCACCACGACCCGCGCGCCGGCCTCCGCGGCGATCAACGCCCCGGCCGCGCAGTCCCACAGGTGCAGCCCGTGTTCGTAGTAGGCATCCAGCCGGCCCGCTGCGACCATGCACAAATCCAGTGCGGCCGAACCGATGCGACGCACATCACGAACGATCGGCAGCATCCGGGCCAACAGCGCCGCCTGCGCAGCGCGGCGCCGCCTGGAGTACCCGAATCCGGTGCCAAGCAACGCCAACGACAGGTCCTCGACCGCCGTGCAGCGCAGCGGGCGGGTCCCCTGTTCGTCGGTGACGTGTGCCCCGAGCCCGGCGCCCGCCGAATACACCCTGCCGGCGGCGACGTCGGCGACCGCACCGGCCACCGAGACGCCGTCCACCTGCGCAGCAACCGACACCGCATACGCAGGGATGCCGTAGACGAAGTTCACCGTGCCGTCGATGGGATCGAGCACCCACCTGACAGCGCCGTCAGCGGCGGTGGCGGGATCGGCTGGTCCGCCCCCCTCCTCACCGAGAATCAGGTCGGCGGAACGCAGTTGCGCCAGCCGGTCGCGCAGCAGCCGCTCGGTCTCGGTGTCGACCACGGTCACCGGGTCGGTCGGCGTGCTTTTGGTCCGCACCGGCGCGTCGCCGGCATCGGGAGCGCCGGCGCCGAATACTTCGCCACGGCGACGCCGCACGAACGCAGCGGCCTCCGCGGCCAGCGTTTCGGCCAGCGAACGCAGCTGCGCCGGCTGGTTGTCAGTGCTCGTCACCGGTCTATCGCACCACAGCGGTCGACGGCGAGTGGTCGTGCGCCGTCTGACCAGCAGTTCTACCCAGGTCCGCGTGGTCGTCGGGCTAAGGTGTGGGCAGCCACCTCTCGTCGAGGAGATCCGATGACCAGCAGCACACAGCCGCAACGCGGGTTCGGCGTCGACGTCGGCGGCAGCGGCATCAAGGGCGGCGTTGTCGACCTGGCCACCGGGGCGCTCATCGGCGACCGGTTCAAACTGAGCACCCCCCAACCTGCCACTCCGGCGGCGGTGGCCAAGACGATTGCGGCGATTGTCAACGAGTTCGGTTGGTCGGGGCCGCTCGGCGTGACCTACCCCGGGGTCGTCACCGAGGGTGTCGTGCAGACCGCGGCCAACGTGGACAAGTCGTGGATCGGCATCAGCGCGCGCGACGTCATCAGCACCGAACTCAACGGCCAACAGGTCACCGTGCTCAACGACGCCGACGCGGCGGGGCTAGCTGAAGAACGCTACGGCGCCGGCAAAGACAAATCCGGCGTCGTGGTGTTACTCACCTTCGGAACCGGGATCGGGTCGGCGGTCATCCACAACGGAAAGTTGCTGCCCAACACCGAATTCGGACACCTCGAGGTGGGTGGCAAGGAGGCCGAGCACCGGGCGGCGTCATCGGTCAAGGAAAGGCGCGGCTGGAGTTACAAGAAATGGGCCCGGCAGGTCACCAAGGTGCTGGTGGCGATCGAGAATGCGATGTGGCCTGACCTGTTCATCGTCGGCGGCGGCATTAGCCGCAAGGCCGACAAGTGGGTGCCGCTGCTCACCAACCGGACCCCGGTGGTGCCGGCCGCCTTGCAGAACACCGCCGGCATTGTCGGCGCGGCAATGGCGGCGACCACAGACGTCACGCATTGAAATTGCCCGCTCAGCCGGGTCGGAGCGCGGGCTGTCGTTACAATGGTCAGCGGCGGCCGCCTGAACCGATAGCGGCGCGTATCCACGCCGACATTCGACATAACCGATACTTTCGGTCAAGCACGCCCAAGCGCACCGGAAGTGAGTCCGACCGAAGGGGTGTACGTGGCAGCGACCAAGGCAAGCCCGTCAACCGATGAGCCGGTGAAACGCACCGCCACCAAGGCCCCCGCCAAGGCCGGGGCAAAACGGTCCGCAGCGAAGTCCACCCACGGCTCCGCCGCTACCACGCGGACCGCTAAGAACACCACCCGCGCTAGCAAGACAACTCCACGCGCCGCGAAGGCGGCGGCGCCAAACGCGCCGAGACCACGAAAGCCCAAGCCACGAAAAAGAGCCGCACCCCGGCCAAGGCTGCCACCCCCACATCGGCGCGAAGCCGCGCCACGAAGAAGACCGCCGCGCCAAAGGATGTCGAAGTCGTTGCCGACGCGCTGGATTCCGCGGTCGATGATCTCGACGTGGAACCGGACCTCGAGGGGGAACCGGACGCCGACATCGAACCCGAGGACCTCGATATCGATGCCGCTGACCTGAGCCTCGACGACCTCGAAGACGTCGCAGCCGAAGGTGCGGACGTCGACCTCGACCAAGCCGACACCGACGACGTCGACGTGGCCGCGCCCACCATGGCCGTTGATGACACCGTCGACGAGGACGAAGAGATCGCTGAGCCAAGCGAAAAGGACAAGGCTTCAGGCGATTTCGTCTGGGATGAAGACGAGTCGGAGGCGCTGCGCCAGGCGCGCAAAGACGCCGAACTCACCGCATCGGCGGACTCGGTTCGCGCCTACCTGAAGCAGATCGGCAAGGTGGCGCTCCTCAACGCCGAGGAAGAGGTCGAGCTGGCCAAGCGGATCGAGGCCGGCCTCTACGCCAGCCAGCTGTTGGCCGAGACGGCCGAGCGCGGCGAGAAGCTGCCGACCGCGTTGCGGCGCGACATGATGTGGATCTGCCGCGACGGCGACCGGGCGAAAAACCATCTGCTGGAAGCGAATTTGCGTCTAGTGGTCTCGCTGGCCAAACGTTACACCGGCCGCGGCATGGCGTTTTTAGACTTGATTCAGGAAGGCAACCTGGGGCTGATCCGCGCGGTCGAAAAGTTCGACTACACCAAGGGATACAAATTTTCCACCTACGCCACGTGGTGGATTCGCCAGGCCATCACCCGGGCGATGGCCGACCAGGCACGCACCATCCGGATACCGGTGCACATGGTCGAGGTGATCAACAAGCTGGGCCGCATTCAGCGTGAGCTGCTGCAGGATCTGGGCCGTGAACCCACTCCGGAGGAGCTCGCCAAAGAAATGGACATCACGCCGGAGAAGGTTCTGGAAATCCAGCAATACGCCCGGGAACCGATCTCGCTCGACCAGACCATCGGCGATGAGGGCGATTCGCAGCTTGGCGATTTCATCGAGGACAGCGAAGCCGTGGTGGCCGTCGACGCGGTGTCGTTCACTCTGCTGCAGGACCAATTGCAGTCGGTGCTGGAGACGCTCTCCGAGCGGGAAGCCGGCGTAGTACGGCTGCGCTTCGGTCTCACCGACGGCCAACCGCGCACGCTTGATGAGATCGGCCAGGTCTACGGGGTCACTCGGGAACGCATCCGCCAGATCGAGTCCAAGACGATGTCGAAGCTGCGTCACCCCAGCCGTTCCCAAGTGCTGCGCGACTATCTGGACTGAGAGCTGGATCGAAGGCGGTGTGGCTGCCTACGGTGACCGCATGCCAGCCAACCGCATTCACGTGTCGACGGGTTCGGATTTCGAGACAACCGTCGGCTATTCCCGAGCGGTACGTGTCGGCCGACACGTCGCCGTCGCCGGCACCACCGGTGCCGGACCAGCCGATGACATTGGCCTTCAGACCCGAGATGCCTTGCGCCGCATTGAGTTTGCTTTGAAAGAGGCCGGCGCGTCGTTGACCGACGTTATCCGCACCCGCATCTACGTGACCGACATCTCGCGCTGGCGGGAGGTCGCCGCGGTGCATGCCGATGTGTTCGGCGAGATCCGCCCGGTGGCCACCATGGTCGAGGTCTCGGCTCTCATCTCCCCTCACTTGCTGGTCGAAATCGAGGCCGACGCCTATGTCGAGTCGTCCAGCGGCGGGAATGCGCCGTCCGGGCCGGGCCGGTAAGCGGTGACGTTGATCACAGCGGCGACCGGCAAGGGGCCATACAGGTGCGGGAACAACATCGACGCCGGGTCCGTTGACTCGCCTCGCTCCCAACGCACCGGTGAATCGAGCCGGCCCGGATCGATGTGCAGCAGCACCACGTCCTGACGCCCGCGATAAAGCCGGTTGGCGGGCAGGTGGACCTGCTGCGGCGTCGACAAATGGACGAAACCCGCGCTGGCCAGCGAGCCCGGGCGAACGTATCCGCAGTCCTGAGCAGACGACCACTCAAGCGCCGGGCACAGATGCACCAGCACTCCAGGTTTCACGCCACCACCCTGCCCGGAGAGCAACCGCAGCGGGCGTGAGAAACGACACAGCGGGTAACCACTGGGGAACAACGCGGAAGCCCGCAACGTCTGAGACAGTAAAGATACGCCAGGAACGGGGAGAAGCTATGAACGCCACATTGACCAGTCCGGAACTCACCAGGGCTGATCGGTGCGATCGGTGCGGCGCCGCCGCCCGTGTGCGTGCCAAGCTTCCGTCCGGCGCTGAGCTTCTTTTCTGCCAGCATCACGCCAAAAAGCACGAAGCCAAGCTGACCGAGATGTCTGCGGTGCTAGAAGTCAGCGGCGCGCCGCTCGAGCCGTAAAACGACGAGCGGGTCAGTCCTTTTTGAGCCTGTCGTAAATTCGCTTGCACTCCGGGCAGACCGGAGAGCCCGGCTTCGCCGAGCGGGTGACCGGAAACACCTCACCGCACAAGGCGACGACATGGGTGCCCATCACCGCACTCTCAGCGATTTTGTCCTTTTTGACGTAGTGGAAGTACTTAGGGGTGTCGCTGCCGGTCCCGTCGTCGACGCGTTCGTCGGTGTCGGTGCGTTCGATCGTTTGGGTCTGCATAGCTCATATTGTGCCGGAAACCGGCTGCCGAAACCGGTTGTGCCGTGATCCGCCAAGTATGGGACAGTGGAGAAATGAAGCACGGCTCGGAGCCGGGTTTCGACGACGATGGTCGACCAGTCCTCATCACCGCCGCCGCGCCGCCATACGAAGTGCAGCACCGCGAGCGGGTGCGCAAGTACCTCACGCTGATGGCGTTTCGGGTCCCGGCACTTGTTTTAGCGGCACTCGCCTACGGCATGTGGCACAACGGCTTGATCTCACTGCTGATCGTGGCCGTCTCGGTGCCGTTGCCGTGGATGGCGGTGTTGATCGCCAACGACCGGCCGCCGCGCCGCGCCGACGAACCCCGGCGCTTCGACAGCACGCGGCGCCGCACGCCGCTATTCCCGACCGCCGAACGTCCAGCGCTCGAGCCACGCAGACCGTCGACGCCGCAACCGGAGTCGCCACCGCCGGCGCATGGCGGTTCCGCATAACCGGTCACTCGCCGCAGTTCTCAGGACATTCTCAGGTCGTCGGCGCATTCGCGCACGTCAACCGGTGTGAGATAGCCCGCCGGTGGGAACTCATCACGTGGGTTGGTCGTTGGACCACATGACAGTTCAAGCCGATCGGGAGGGCGCTATGGCAAATGCCACCACAGGCCGGGTTGACAGCGATCTGGATGCTCAGAGCCCAGCCGCGGACCTGGTGCGCGTGTATCTGAACGGCATCGGCAAGACGGCGCTGCTCAATGCCGCCGACGAGGTCGAGCTCGCCAAGCGCATCGAGGCCGGGCTTTACGCCCAGTATCTGCTGGAGACCCGGAAGCGCCTCGGGGAGAACCGCAAGCGGGAACTGGCGATGGTGGTCCGCGACGGTGAGGCGGCGCGCCGGCATTTGCTGGAAGCCAACCTGCGGCTGGTGGTGTCGCTGGCCAAGCGCTACACCGGCCGCGGCATGCCGCTGCTGGACCTCATCCAGGAAGGCAATCTCGGCCTGATCCGTGCGATGGAGAAGTTCGACTACACAAAGGGATTCAAGTTCTCGACGTATGCCACGTGGTGGATCCGCCAGGCCATTACTCGTGGCATGGCCGACCAGAGCCGCACCATCCGCCTGCCGGTTCACCTGGTCGAGCAGGTCAACAAGCTGGCCCGCATCAAGCGGGAGCTGCACCAGAACCTGGGCCGCGAAGCCACCGACGAGGAGCTGGCCGAGGAATCTGGCATTCCGATCGACAAGATCAACGATCTGCTGGAGCACAGCCGGGACCCGGTGAGTCTGGATATGCCGGTCGGTTCCGACGAGGAGGCTCCATTGGGCGACTTCATCGAGGACGCCGAAGCGGCGTCGGCGGAGAACACGGTCATCGCCGAGCTGCTGCACACCGACATCCGCAGCGTGCTGGCCACCCTCGACGAGCGCGAGCAACAGGTGGTTCGGTTGCGCTTCGGGCTGGATGACGGGCAACCGCGGACGCTGGATCAAATCGGCAAGCTGTTCGGTTTGTCGCGTGAGCGGGTCCGCCAGATCGAGCGCGAGGTGATGGCCAAGCTGCGCCACGGCGAGCGCGCCGACCGGCTGCGCTCGTACGCCAGCTAGGAACACCGGCTGACACGAGCAAAGATGCCCGCCGCGGGTCGCGGCGGGCATCGTGTTGCCGTTGAGTGTTCGTAAACCATTCCCGCAGCTCGGCAAGTAGACTCGGCGGCGATGGAGGGTGCGGAATGAACGAGCTGGTTGACACCACCGAGATGTACCTGCGGACGATCTACGACCTCGAAGAGGAGGGCGTGACGCCGCTGCGCGCGCGGATCGCCGAACGGCTTGAGCAGAGCGGTCCGACCGTCAGCCAGACCGTGTCGCGAATGGAGCGCGATGGGTTGCTGCGGGTGGCCGGCGACCGGCACCTGGAACTCACCGAAAAAGGCCGCGCGCTGGCTATCGCCGTGATGCGCAAGCACCGGCTGGCCGAACGGCTGCTGGTCGATGTGATCGGGTTGCCGTGGGAGGAAGTGCACGCGGAGGCCTGCCGGTGGGAACACGTGATGAGCGAAGACGTCGAACGCCGGCTTGTGAAAGTGCTCAACAACCCGACCACGTCCCCGTTCGGCAACCCGATTCCCGGGCTGAAGGACCTTGGTGTGGGACCGGGTTTCGGCGCCGAGGACGCCAACCTGGTGCGGCTGACTGAATTGCCGTCGGGCGCGCCAGTGGCCGTGGTCGTCCGCCAGCTCACCGAGCACGTCCAAGGCGATATCGACCTGATCACCCGACTCAAGGACGCGGG
Organism: Mycobacterium xenopi; assembly: GCF_009936235.1. Taxonomy (NCBI): domain Bacteria; kingdom Bacillati; phylum Actinomycetota; class Actinomycetes; order Mycobacteriales; family Mycobacteriaceae; genus Mycobacterium; species Mycobacterium xenopi. Next base: position 3,202,868 of record NZ_AP022314.1, read on the forward strand.
CGTCGTACCCAATGCACGCGTGACCGTGGAGACCAACCCTGGCGGCGGGGTGACCATCGTGATACCGGGTCACGAAAATGTGACACTGCCGCACGAGATGGCACACGCCGTCAAGGTCGAAAAGGTCTAACCGTCACACCGCGCGCCGACCGAATGCTCGCCGCGGCAGCCGCACGCCGAGCCGCGCGGCCAGCCGGTAACCGGTAAGCGCCAGTTCGCGAATCCGCTCGGGCCGCAGACCTGACTGCAACGCCTGGTCGAGCATGCCCGCCATCCGGTGGCCGGGTGCGCAGCGCAGTGCCGCCTCCAGCGACACGCCGGCCAGGGGGCCGTCGCCGCGGGCGTAGGCACTGAACGCCAGCAGCACCAGCGCTTCGACCCGCCAGGGTTCGGGCAGACTGCGCGACAACACCGCCCACAAGCACTCCGCCGCGGCCGCGTCGACACCGATGGCAAGGGCATACATCGTGTCGCGGACCTGCACATCGCTCAGCGCACAACCCAGCCTGGCCAGCTCCAATATGGACAGCTGGTGTGCGTCGGCAACACGCGCCGCCGCGTCGACCAGCTCCTTGATGTCGCGACGTGCTGTGGCGTCGGGATCGCCGCGCTGCGCCTGCTCACGTGACGCCGACTGCTCGGCGATCGCTGCCGCCAACTCGGCGCTGTCCGCCGTGTCGTCGACCGCGATGACGGCCTGCAGGTCGGCCCGGCGAGCGTAGAGTCGCCGCCCGTCCAGCACGGCAGCCACCGCCAGCGGCGACGACGACGGATCATCGACGACACCCGCGGACCCACAACCGTCGACGCAGCGCCAGCGTCCACCCGCGGCCACCCGATCCACCACATGAGCGGCCCATAACACGATGTCGCGTTGCGACAGCGCGTCGTTGAGCGCTGTACAGAGTTCGCGGTATTCGTCCGCGCACACCGGGCAACGGGCCCCATCGGCGTCGACGATCACCGCGATCGCGGCCTCGGGCGAAGCCGCCGCGGCGACCTCGGCGAGCTGCCCGACCCGCTCGGCAAGATCAGCGGACAGATCGACACGCATCACCGCGCCCATTTCGCCGCCGTCGATCGACACCAGAACCAGCGATTTTTCCGGCACGAAACCGAGGACGGCCGGTAACGCGGCTATCAGCGTGCCGGGACGATCGAGTTCAAAGTCGGATCGATGTGTCGTCATGGGCCACACGCTGGTCTGCAGCACCGTCAACCGGCAGGCAAGCGAGGTCGCCCAGCGGTGCGGCTGTGGATGAATTCAGCACTGTGGGTCGAACTGGTTGCCTGCTCAACGGGCCGCTGATCGGGCTGCAATCGCGTAGTCGGCGTGCGGATCACGGCCGGCGATCCAGCGCGGATCCAGATAGACCGCGTCAACGGTCCAGGTGTCGTCGGGCGCGGTATGCCCACCGAAACCCGGGACGAAGGTCGGCTGGGTGCCGCCGCCTAGGCAGTGCGCGGCGGTCAGCACCAGATCACCCCCGACCGAGTCGAGCACGGACCCTGTGCAGGTATGCAAGTCACCGCCGGCCAAGAAGAAGGCGCCCACCCGCGGGTCGGGCGCGACCGGACCGGCGACGACACGCGCGACGGGGTGGCTGGCGCGCATCTCCCGCACCCTGGAGGTGACCGTGGGACTTGCCGGCGGGCCGCAGGCCGACAGCAGCAACGCCAGGCTGACCGGTACAACCCCCATCACCGCCATGGCCCGCATCGGTGTACATCATGCCCGAGGCGTCGCCGACGACCCGGACCCGACACCAGCATCGGGGTATGGAATGCTGCCCCAGGCCACCGCGTTTCGAACATACAGGCGGGCTAACTAGTGTGCTGAATTAGATTCTTGGCACCCGTCGATTTGAGGGAAACTGGTGACGTGGCGCGATTCAGCGCCGTGGTGAGGAGGCACAACGATGGCCGACGAACACAAGCAGCCCTACCAACCCGAGCAAACGGGGATGTACCAGCTTGAGTTGCCGGCGCCGCAGTTGTCGTCGCCTGACGGTCGAGGCCCGGTCTTGGTGCACGCGTTGGAGGGCTTCTCCGACGCCGGTCACGCGATCCGACTGGCCGCAGCCCATCTCAAGAATTCCCTGGACACCGAGCTGGTGGCATCGTTCGCGATCGATGAGCTGCTGGACTACCGCTCGCGCCGGCCGCTGATGACGTTCAAGACCGACCACTTCACCGACTACGACGATCCCGAGCTGAGTCTGTATGCGCTGCACGACAGCGTCGGGACACCGTTTCTGCTGCTGGCCGGCATGGAGCCGGATCTGAAGTGGGAGCGTTTCGTCACCGCGGTGCGCCTGCTCGCCGAGCGGCTGGGGGTGCGGCAAACCATCGGCTTGGGGACGATCCCGATGGCGGTCCCGCACACGCGGCCGATCACGATGACCGCGCACTCCAACAACCGTGAGCTCATCGCCGACTTCACGCCGTGGATCGCCGAGGTGCAGGTTCCCGGCAGCGCCTCGAACTTGCTGGAATACCGGATGGCCCAGCACGGCCACGAGGTCGTCGGATTCACCGTGCATGTCCCGCACTACCTGGCCCAGACCGACTACCCGGCCGCGGCCCAGGCGCTGCTGGAGCAGGTCGCCAAGACAGGCGCACTCGAGCTCCCGCTGACGGCGCTGGCCGAGGCGGCAGCCGAGATCCGGGCAAAGATCGACGAGCAGGTTGAGGCCAGCGCCGAGGTGGCTCAAGTGGTGGCCGCCCTGGAGCGCCAGTACGATGCTTTCGTCGCCGCACAGGAGAACCGGTCACTGCTGGCGCGCGACGAAGATCTGCCCAGCGGTGACGAACTCGGCGCGGAGTTCGAGCGGTTCTTGGCCCAGCAGGCAGAGAAGAAACGCAAGGACGACGACCCGAGCTGAGCGTCCGGCCCGGCCCGACGACGGAGTTGGCGACATGAGCAAGCGGAAGCCCCACCTCCGGCCGGTGCGCGAGGTGACGCCGTCACTCCAATTTCGCACCATCCACGGCTATCGACGGGCGTTCCGAATCGCCGGCTCCGGGCCGGCGATCCTGCTGATTCACGGGATCGCGGATAACTCCACCACGTGGGAAATGGTGCAGGCCAAGCTCGCACAGCGTTTCACCGTCATTGCGCCCGATCTGCTCGGCCACGGCCAGTCCGACAAACCCCGCGCCGACTACTCGGTGGCCGCATACGCCAACGGCATGCGGGATCTGCTCAGTGTCCTCGACATCGACCGGGTCACCGTGGTGGGTCATTCGCTCGGCGGCGGGGTGGCTATGCAATTTGCTTACCAGTTCCCGCAATTGGTCGAACGGCTAGTCCTGGTCGCCACCGGCGGCGTCACCAGGGACGTCAACATTGTCTTGCGCTGGGCGTCGTTGCCCATGGGCGGTGAAGCTCTGGCGTTGCTGCGGCTGCCATTGGTGCTGCCGTCGCTGCAGATCGCCGGACGTGCTGCGGGAAGGCTGTTCGGATCGACCGCCCTGGGCCGCGACCTGCCGGACGTGCTGCGAATCCTGGCCGACTTGCCTGAGCCCAAGGCGTCGTCGGCGTTCACCCGCACGCTGCGGGCAGTGGTGGATTGGCGCGGCCAGATGGTGACCATGCTGGATCGATGTTATTTGACGAAATCCGTTCCAGTGCAAATCATTTGGGGAACAGATGACGTGGTCGTGCCGGTCAGCCATGCGTGGATGGCGCATGCGGCGATGCCCGGCTCACAGTTGGAGATCTTCGAAAACTCCGGGCATTTTCCTTTTCACGACGATCCCGACCGCTTCATCGAGGTGATCGAGCGCTTTATCGATACGACCGAGCCGGCCGAATACGACCAAGACATGCTCCGCGAAATGCTGCGCACCGGCGGCGGCGAACGCACCGTCTCCGGCCCGGTCGGAACCCGCATGGCGGTACTCAACGCCATCGGCGCCGACGAACGCAGCGCCACCTAGATCACCCGCGGCCGCCACGTCGTACAGTCAGCCCATGGCGATCGACGTCACGGTGCTACGCGTGTTCACCGATCCTCAGGGCAACTTTGGAAATCCCCTGGCTGTTATCGATGCCAGCACCGTGGAACCGCGGCGTCGACAAAGCCTGGCACGCCAATTAGGTTACAGTGAAACGATTTTCGTCGATGTGCCCACACCGGGCTCGACCACCGCACACGCGCGCATCTACACGCCCCTGACCGAGCTTCCGTTCGCCGGCCACCCGACTGTTGGCGCTTCGTGGTGGCTTCGCGAGCAGGGCATGCCGATTCGCACCCTGCAGGTACCGGCCGGCATCGTGCAGGTCAGCTACGTCGGTGAACTCACCGCGGTCAGCGCACGCTCGGAATGGGCGCCCGAATTCGCCATCCACGACCTAAATTCGCTCGAGGAGCTTTTCGCCGCCAGCCCTGCGGACTACCCCGACGACGTCCAGCACTACCTGTGGACCTGGACCGACCAGTCTGCCGGACTGGTGCGTGCGCGGATGTTCGCCGGCAATGTCGGTGTGCCCGAAGACGAAGCGACCGGAGCGGCGGCTGTGCGGATCACCGACTACCTCAGCCGCGACCTCACCATCACCCAGGGCAAAGGCTCGGTCATCCAGACCACCTGGAACCCCGAAGGTTGGGTTCGAATCGCCGGCCGCGTCGTCAGCGACGGTGTAATGCACGTCGTGTGAACACCACCCAAGCCCGGTCATCCCGTGCGGCGCAACACCGCGGTCAGGTGGTCCTGCAGCGGCTGCCCGACCGCACCCATCCGCACCGAATACCGCAGCTCGTCGCCCTCGACGCGGAAATGCCGGCCCAGTGCGGTGACTTCTTTGGCAGTCGGCGTGAGCCCGATCGCCGACGAGGCCATCTCGATGTCGATGACATCACCGGTCGTCGAGTAGGTGCCCACCTCGATTTCGGTGATCCCACTGGGATGGGCCAAGACCAGCTCCACCCGGCCCGGCTGCGGCACGCGAAGGTACCCGGTTTCGGCGTGCAGCGGCGCGCCGTCGGCGAGCGCCTTGGTTTTTTGTCCGTAGCTCAGAAAAGGCTTGCCGACGTGAGAGAACACCACCTCTTCGAGATATTCGAACGGTTCGATCGTCGGATACTTGCCCGAGCCACGACCCGCCCAGGTGCCCAGCAGCGGCGCTAATGCTTCGAGGTCGGGGTGTAGCTCAGCAGGCATGCCGCAAGCCTAACGATGAGGTGTTGGGGGCCCGGTCCACGGCCGCTCAGTTCGGCGCGGACACCTTGCGGTGTGCCCGCAGCGCCTCGATCTCCCGCTCGAAGTCGTCGGCCGAGGTAAACGACCGGTACACCGATGCGAACCGCAAATAGGCCACCTCGTCGAGTTCACGCAGCGGACCGAGGATCGCCAAGCCGACTTCGTGACTGGGGACTTCCGGCGACCCCTTTGCGCGCACGGTGTCTTCGACTTGCTGGGCGAGCAGATTCAGTGCATCGTCGTCGACCTGGCGGCCCTGACATGCCCGGCGCACGCCGCTGATCACCTTTTCCCGGCTGAACGGTTCGGTGACGCCGCTGCGCTTGACGACAGCCAGCACCGCTGTCTCCACGGTGGTGAAGCGCCGCCCACATTCCGGGCACGACCTGCGGCGCCGAATCGCCTGGCCTTCGTCGGTCTCTCGGGAGTCGACGACCCGGGAATCAGGATGGCGGCAGAACGGACAGTGCATGACCGCTCCTTCGTCCTGCCGGCAGATCTCAAACCACTTCGAGATTACCTGCGAGCTCCGCGCCAGGGCCACGACCGCCGTGCGCGGCAGATTTTCACCGCCACCACCACCGACGCCCGTTGGGCCCGCGCTGGTTTCGCGCTGCATCGCGGCGCGTCAGCCGACCGGGGCGATCAGCGTTTGGCCCGCGGTCAGCGTCGCCGACCGCAGGTCGTTCAGCTCCCGGATGCGCTGGACGACCTGGCCGACCGGAGCGTCGGGCGCCACGCGGGCGGCTAGGTGCGGCAGCGTCTCGCCGGCATCGACGCGCACCACCGCGAGCCGAGCCGGCAGCGGCCCAGGCTTGGCACCATCGACCGTCTCGCCGAAGTGGGCGATCACCCCCAACCACAGGGTGATCAATGCGGCCAGCAAGGCAAGGCCCACCGTCGTGGCGGGCCCGATCGGACGCCGGTGATGTGGCGCCGTGGACATCCACATCCCGGTTCCGCGGTAACGCGGCGGAGCAACCCGCGGGCGGGGCGGTCCAGGTCGTCGCCCCGCGTCCGGGCAGCCCGCCCGCGTTGGCCTGCCCGAATGCCCGATGGTCGGCCGCGTTGCCTGGATGAGCGTCATGGGGTCCTCCCGTCCTGTCATGGTCGATCGCATGTTCGACTGTATTCGCTCGTGCGTTCGATTTGATGCAAATCTCCGAACGCGTGATCGAATCGTTGCGAAGCCATTGAACTGTAAGCGATGGCACCGACAACTTCCCGAGCCATATCGCGGGTGCTCCGACCGGCAAGGCAACACGACGCGACACGTGTCGAACAAATGTTTGAGGATCGGTCGATATCGGGCTACATTAAGGGGCTATGAGCGATAGCACCGACACCCCCACCGGCATCGGCCGCCGCGCGCGAGCTGCGGATTCAGCGCTGACCGAGCGGCAGCGCACCATCCTGGAAGTCATCCGCGCCTCGGTCACCAGCCGTGGATATCCGCCGAGCATCCGCGAGATCGGTGACGCGGTAGGGCTTACGTCGACTTCGTCGGTGGCTCACCAGCTGCGCACGCTTGAGCGCAAAGGCTATCTGCGACGCGACCCGAATCGCCCGCGGGCGGTCGACGTCCGCGGAGCCGACGACTCCGCAGCGCCTGTTCTCACCGACGTTTCCGGCTCGGACGCCTTGCCCGAACCGACATTCGTCCCCGTGCTGGGCCGCATCGCGGCGGGTGGGCCGATTCTGGCCGAGGAAGCCGTCGAAGACGTGTTTCCGCTGCCGCGTGAGCTGGTCGGTGAGGGTGCGTTGTTCTTGCTGCGGGTCGTCGGCGACTCGATGGTCGACGCCGCGATCTGCGACGGCGACTGGGTGGTGGTGCGCCAGCAAAACGTGGCCGACAACGGCGACATCGTCGCAGCGATGATCGACGGCGAAGCCACCGTCAAGACGTTCAAACGCACCGGCGGTCAAGTCTGGCTGATGCCGCACAATCCGGCATTCGACCCGATCCCCGGCAACGACGCCGCGATCCTGGGCAAGGTCGTCACCGTCATCCGCAAGATCTGACATAGTCCAGGCCCCGCCTAGCGGGCCTTGATGAAGCCGTTGGCACGGGCGACTTCTTCGCTGGCGAACCAGAGTTCGGCGAAGGCGTCGTCGTAGAGTTTGCTGTCGGGCGTGTAGTAAAGGCCGAAGCTGGCATTGCCCTTGACGGGATACCCCTCCGGCGCCTCACGCGGATCCTCCAGCGGAAGATGGATCGTGGGCTTGGCCGCAGTCCGCGCGTCGGCGTCGTCGGTTTCGACGGCCGCATGCCGTCCCGTCGTGCGCACCTGGGCCTCCGACGGAATGCGGGTGGGGGCGGTGTCGACCGCGTCGGGGTCGTCCACACCGATTTCGTCCTCGAAGCGCGCGGGTGCCCCGCCCGCAGGCTCGGTGCCGGCCGCTCGTGGCGCTGCGTATCGCGCACTGGGCATCCGATCCGTGCTGGGCGCCGGCTGATCCGGTGCGGCCACCGGCTGGGGATGACCCGGCATCTGCGGGTACCCCGGGGCGAACGGTGACAAGCCGAGGTCACGCCCGGGCTCAATCGCCCACTGGTCGTCGGTGGTCGGCACGGATGCGGGGCGCGGGGGTTCAACATCGCGGGCGGTTTCCCGGCTAATGGCGCGTCGAGCGGCGACCCTGCGCCGACGCGCCCACAGCGTCGCCGACACCAGCAGACCCGCCACGAGCAACGCCGGGACCACTACCGCTAGCCACCACCAGCGCCAGGTCGTTTTTCCGCCAGCGGGCATGACGGGTCGGCTCGGCTGGGTTTGGCCCGGCGCCTGCAGACCTGACAGCGACGACGCCAGGCTCGGCGGCTCGGCGGCATAGGTGTTCGTGGCGCGGTTCCAGGAGATGGTGCCGCCGGTGAATTTCTGCGAGACCACGTCACCGTTCACCGTCTGATCGCCAACCGGCGCGCCGAGCTTGCCTTTCGCGCCGCCGAGCTTGTCCCACGCGGCTTTCATCGCGCCGCGCACGACGAAGGCACCGTGGGCCGGTGTCCAGAAAATCACCGGCTTGTCCGCGGCGGAAAAAGTGCTGATGCGACTGGCCGGCTTGATGCCGCCGTCGGTTTCGTTTGCCGTCGGGAAGCCCAGGTCGCTGCCGACTGGCCCGCCGAGTGACTCGTATTTCGCCAACAGGTCGCCTTCTACGGCGTTGGCCCCGGTGGCCGGGCTGAAAAAGACCTTCCCGCCGACGAAGTTCTGGGCTACTCCGTTGTCGCCCACCGGGTATTGTCCGCCTTGCTTGGCGCCCAGTGGACCTGTCGCTCCACCGGCTGCGCGCCACGCTGTGTTGATCGCCGCCGTGGCATCGATGGGCACCTGAAGGCCGGTCAGTTGCTGCGCCAACTCCGGTGGAACCGTGGTGAACACCTTCGTCATCCGGTTCCATGACACGCGTCCGCCGCTGAACGACTGGGTCGCGTTTTCGCCGTCGTAGGTTTCGTCGCTGACCGGAACGCCCAGCGGCCCGCCCGAGCTGCCGAGCTTGTCCCACGCGGCGTTCATGGCGCCGCGCACCACGAACGCGCCGTGGGCAGCCGACCAGAAGATCACGGGCTTGTCGCTCGCGGAGAACGTGCTGACCAACGTGTCCGGTCCGGCCAGGCCAGGTACTTCGCTAATGGTCGGGAAGCCCAAATCGCTGCCGGCCGGTCCGCCCAGTGATTCGTATAGGTCCAGAATCGGCCCATACAACGATCTGGCCCCGGTCGCGGGCGTGAAGAAGATTTTGCCGCCGGCGAAGTCTTGGACGAAGCCGTCGCCGACGGCATAGACCTGGCCCTGCTTGGGGCCCAGACGCGAATCGGCGCCACCGCCAGCTTCCCATGCCGCGGTGATAGCGGCGTCGGCGTCGCTTTCCGGCGACGCCACCGCAACCGGCGCCACCGCCACGGGCACTACCGCGGCGGCCAGCGTCAGCACCGCACGGCCCACGAGCCCGCCTCGCCGCATCGTCATCGGCCCTCCCTGACCGCGGCTCTTGCTAGATCTCGCGGGCGCCAATTGGGGGGATTCCTCCTCACGCAGGTCCGCATCATTGTCGCGCCAGAACGCCTTTTTAGCACCCGACCGCAATTGCGAAGTCACAGTACAGACATTACGGAAAGAGATACCCAGCCGATGTCGAAATGATGCACGCCATACCGGTGTCGCGGGCGTGGCCGGTACATCTCGCGCGCAGATTGCGTTACCGTCCGGGATTGGGGCTTCACTCCGCAAGGCTGGGTTCGCCACGTCCCGGGGACGTCCCGATCCGAGGCCGAAGACCGTGCGACACATGCCGGGAGGAATAGGCACCACATGGGCGTTTCCGCATTGGTCTGGGGCCTGACCATCGCAGTCGTCGTCGCTTTGGCGTTATTCGACTACCTTTTCCACGTCCGCAGGTCACACGTGCCGACTGTGCGCGATGCCGCTATCTGGTCGGCCGCCTATATCGGCGCGGCGATTGTGTTCGGCGGCGTGGTGGTAATGGTTGGCGGCGCCACGATGGGCATTGAGTTTTTCGCATGCTATCTCAGCAACGAGGCGTTATCGGTTGATAATTTGTTCGTTTTTCTGGTCATCATGGCTAGCTTCGTGGTGCCTCGGACCGCTCAGCAGAAAGCGTTGTTGTTCGGCATTGTTTTCGCGCTAATCACGCGCACCGGATTCATCCTTCTCGGTGCGGCGTTTGTCAGGATTTTCGACTGGGCGTTTTACTTCTTCGCAGTGGTTTTGCTGGTGACGGCGGTGGTCCTTGCCAAACCCGAGGCAGCCGAGCGCCGCGCCGCAGATACGCTGGTCATTCGCATCGCCAAGCGGTTCTTGCGCACCTCGCACAACTACGACGGCGACCGCTTGTTCATCGTCGAGAACGGCAGACGGGTGATGACGCCGATGCTGCTGGTGATGACGGCCCTTGGCGGCACCGACCTGCTGTTCGCATTCGACTCAGTGCCAGCGCTGTTCGGCCTTTCCCGAAACGTTCACCTGATATTCGCCGCCACCTCTCTTTCGCTGCTGGGCCTGCGCCAGCTGTATTTCCTGATCGACGGGCTGCTCTACCGCCTGGTCTACCTGTCCTACGGATTGGCCCTGATACTTGCGTTCATCGGCGTCAAACTGACGCTGCAAGCGTTGCGGGAGAACAACATTCCGTTCATCAATGGCGGCAAGCCGGTTCCTGTGGCCCAAGTGAACACCACCGCGTCGTTGGCTGTGATCAGCATCATCCTGCTCCTCACAACGGTGGTGTCGTCGCTGTCGATGCGAGGACGGGCCCAAAACGCCGTAGCACGCGTCCGCCGCCACGCGAGCGAATACCTCGACCAGCGTTACGAAACGGATCCGGCCGAACGGGAAAAGATCTTCGCCCAGCTACTTGACGAGGAACGCCAACTATGCGCGCTACCAAGCAAATACAAAGCCCATATCAGCCAGGAAGACGACCTGATCAAGCTGCTGCGTCAAGCTCATCAGGCTCACGACACGCGCAATCCGCGCTGACGCGCCGTGCCTAGACACCAAGGCTGCGGCCGATGATCTCCTTCATGATCTCGGTGGTGCCGCCGTAGATCGTCTGCACCCGGGCGTCCAGATACGCTCGGGCGATCGGATATTCGCGCATGTAGCCGTACCCGCCGTGCAGCTGCAGACACCGGTCGACCAGGTGCACCTGTTTCTCGGTCGCATACCACTTGGCCATCGCAGCCTGCTCGGCGCTGAGCTTGCCGTCAAGATGCAGGCGGATGAACTCGTCGACCACCATCCGGACCACGGTGGCCTCGGTCGCCAACTCCGCGAGCAGGAACCGGCTGTTTTGGAAGCTGCCGATCGGCCTGCCAAAAGCCTTGCGCTCCTTCGTGTATTGCAGTGTCTGCTCAAGCACTGTTTCCATTGCGGCGGCGGCCATGACGGCGATTGAGATCCGCTCCTGGGGCAGGTTCTGCATGAGGTAGATGAACCCTTTGCCCTCCTCGCCGAGCAAGTTCTCCACCGGGACCTTGACGTCGGTGAAAGACAGTTCGGCGGTGTCCTGTGCATCCAAGCCGATCTTGTCCAGATGACGGCCGCGTTCGAACCCCTCCATGCCGCGTTCCACGACGAGCAGCGAAAAGCCGTGCGCGCCTTTGTCGGGATCGGTCTGGGCCACCACGATCACCAAATCGGAGTTGATCCCGTTGGTGATGAACGTCTTTGCGCCGTTGAGCACATAGTGGTCGCCCTGCTTGACGGCGCGGGTCTTGATGCCTTGCAGGTCGCTACCTGTGCCGGGTTCGGTCATCGCGATCGCTGTGATCAGTTCGCCGGTGCAGAATTTCGGCAACCAGCGCTGCTTCTGCTCGTCGGTGGCCAACCGCAGTAGGTAGGGCGCGACGACGTCGTTGTGCAGCCCGAACCCGATTCCGCTGTAGCGTCCCTTGGTGGTCTCTTCGGTGATGATCGTGTTGTAGCGGAAGTCGGGGTTACCCCCACCGCCGTACTCCTCGGGCACCGCCATGCCCAGAAAGCCCTGCTTGCCGGCCTCCAGCCACACGCCGCGGTCGACGATCTTCGCCTTTTCCCAATCGTCGTGGTAGGGGGCGACGTGGCGATCCAGGAAAGCCCGGTAAGACTCCCGGAACAGTTCGTGTTCGGGTTCGAACAGGGTGCGCTCGTATTTGACAGCACTATCCATGACGACCTCCGGCGGACGCGGCTTTGCCGCCCAACATATACCAACCGGATGGTTGGGCGGACTGGCGGTAGCGCTTACCCTCGGCCCATGGCGGAAAAGCTCCGGGTGCAAGAGCGCAGGCAGGTTCTCGAGTTCACCTTCGCCGACATGCTGCGCTACGCCGCCCGTATTCACCTGCCGGCGTCGCGAACGCTTTCAAAGTCATGCAGTACGCCTTCGACCTGTTGTCACCGACCGAACCGCCGCAGCGGCGCTGCGTCGTGGTTCGCACCGCGTTCCAGGGGCCCGGTGCGCGCGACGGGTTCGAATTGGTCACCAGAGCGGTCACCGACGGGCGGTACACGGTCGACCTCGACTTGACCCGACCCGAGTGTGGCCGGCTGCGGCAGAGCTTCGTGTTCGCGGTTCACCTTGGTGACCGGTCTGCGACCCTGCTGCTGCGGGACGGCTTCGTCACCGAGGAATTCATCGACCTGGCAGGCAAACCCGACCGCGACGTCGCCGAGGAGACCCGCTTGGACGAGCTGAAGGCCGACCTGGCGGGGCGTCTGCTGGCCGTGCCGGCCGACTGCGTCTACGAGGTTGTTGCCTGACTCCCCGCCGCCGCGAACTCGCGCAGACTGGCGGCCAGCGCGACCGGAACCCGCGCCTTGATCCGGGTGCCATGCGCATGGTGTTCGGCTTCCTGCACACGGCCGTCGGTGTGCACTCGCGACACCAGGTCGCCGCAGTGGTAGGGGATCACCACGTCGACGGCGGTGTCAGTGGGCTTAGACAGCTCAGTCAGCTCGGCCATGCGCTTGCGCAAGATGTCGATGCCCTCCCCTGTGCGGGTCGAGACGAACACCGCCCCCGGCAGCGCGCGGCGCAACTTGGCCAACGCGAGATCGCCGGCGGCGTCGACCTTGTTCACCACCAGCAGCTCCGGTGCCGGATCGCCGTGGTGGTCGGCGATCACCTCGCAGAGCACGTGGCGCACCGCGCTGATCTGCGCGAGCGGGTTGACGTCGGAGCCGTCGACGACATGCACCAGCAGGTCGGCGTCGACGACTTCCTCCAGTGTGGACCGAAACGCCTCGACGAGCTGCGTGGGCAGGTGGCGCACGAAACCGACGGTGTCGCTGATCACGAAGGACCGCCCATCGTCGAACTGCCCACGCCGGGTGGTGGGTTCCAGCGTGGCAAACAGCGCGTCCTCCACCAGCACTCCCGCGCCGGTGAGGGCGTTAAGCAGGCTCGACTTGCCGGCGTTGGTGTAGCCGACGATCGCGATCGAGGGCACGTCGCTGGCCAGCCGGCGGCGCCGCTGGGTGTCGCGGACCCGTTTCATGCCCTTGATGTCGCGGCGCAACCTGGCCATCCGCTCGCGGATGCGGCGCCGGTCGGTCTCGATCTTGGTCTCACCGGGACCACGCAGGCCCACGCCGCCGGTGCTGCCGCCGGCGCGGCCACCGGCCTGCCGCGACATCGACTCACCCCAGCCGCGCAGCCGCGGCAGCATGTATTCCATTTGTGCCAGCGACACTTGCGCCTTGCCTTCCCGGCTGGTGGCGTGCTGGGCGAAGATATCGAGGATCAGCGCGGTGCGGTCGATGACTTTGACCTTGACCGCCTTCTCCAGCGCGGTGAGCTGCGCCGGCGACAGCTCGCCGTCGCAGATCACGGTGTCGGCGCCGGTGGCCAGCACCACCTCGCGCAGCTCCTGGGCCTTCCCCGAGCCGATGTAGGTCGACGGGTCAGGCTTGCTGCGTCGCTGGATAAGCCCTTCGAGCACCAGGGAGCCGGCGGTTTCGGCCAGTGCGGCCAATTCGGCCAGGCTGGCCTCGGCGTCGGCGGCGCTGCCCTCGGTCCACACGCCCACCAGCACAACGCGCTCGAGCCGCAGCTGGCGGTACTCGACCTCGGAGATGTCGGCGAGTTCGGTCGACAGCCCGGCGACCCGGCGCAGCGCCGAGCGGTCGTCGAGGGCCAACTCGCCCGCGCTGGGCTCAGGCAAGACCTGATCGGGGGATTCCGGATATGTCATAGGCAATTACCGATGGTGCACGCCGAACCGGCGGTGTGCATCCGAATCAACGCTGTTGGCGTCGCCACCATTCCTCGTTCAGCTGCCCGGCGGCGACCAGCACCGACGGCCCGCGCAAATAGCTGGTGGCTTCGGTGAGGGTGACGCTGACCTCACCCCCGGGCACCCGTACCGCCAGTGTGCCGGTGGTGGCGCCGCTATGCGCCAACGCCGCGACCGCGGCGGCCACGGTTCCGGTGCCGCACGAGCGGGTTTCACCGACCCCGCGTTCGTGTACCCGCATCCACACCGCGCCGCCGTGCGGGGCGGTGAGGATCTCGATGTTGACCCCGTCCGGGAACTGCGCCCGGTCGAAGGTCACCGGTGCTCCAATATCCAAGGCGGCCAACGTTTCAGCCGTAAGTTGCGGATCCAGGCACGCCAGATGCGGGTTGCCCACATCGATCGCCAGGCCGCTGAACCGCCTGCCGCCGACCACGGTCTCCCCCACGCCGAGCCGGTTGGCCTTGCCCATGTCGACGGTGACGTCGGCGTGGCCCTGGCTGACGTCGTGCACCGTGACCGGGCGAGCCCCGGCCAGCGATCCCACCACGAATTCGTCGCGCCGCTCGAGCCCGCTGACCCGCAGGTAGTGCGCGAACACCCGCGCACCGTTGCCGCACATCTGGGCGATCGAGCCGTCGGCGTTGCGGTAGTCCATGTACCAGTCGCCGGCGTCGACGCCGTCGGGCAGGCGGTCGAGCACACCGGCAGCCTGCGCGGCGGCGGCGGTGGTGATCCGCAAAACCCCGTCGGCGCCAAGGCCGCGACGGCGGTCGCAGAGTGCGGCCACCGCCTGCGCCGTCAGGGCCAGCCTCGCCTCCAGGTCGGGCAGCAGCACGAAGTCGTTCTGGGTGCCGTGGCCTTTGGCGAAGATCATGTGCGCCACCCCTCGATCCCGGCTGCGCCGACAGAATCGTCGCCGGCGCGGATCACCTGCTCAGGATACGTGCCGCCAGGCGGCCAGCACCGCGGAGACGGTGGCGGCGCGGTCGGGCGCGGCGGCGTCGATCCAGTGGATACGGTGGTCGCGGCGAAACCAGGACCGCTGCCGCCGCACGTAGCGGCGAGTGCCGAGGTAGGTCTGCCGGCGCGCGTCGTCGAGCAACTCCGGCGTTCCACCGGCATCCAGCGCTGCGATCACTTGGGCATAGCCCAGCGCCCGGGACGCGGTGACGCCGTTGCGCAGGCCCCGCTTGAGCAAGCCGACCACTTCGCCGACCAGGCCACACTCGAACATGGTGTCGGTGCGTCGGGCCAGTCGCTCGTCGAGAACTGAAGTGTCGCAATCCAATCCGACGATGACGGTGTCCCAGCGTGCCCGACCGATCGGCGGTGCCGAGGCGGCAAACGGCCGCCCGGTGACTTCGAGGACCTCCAGGGCCCGCACGATGCGGCGGCCATCGCTGGGCAGGATCGCCGCGGCGGCGGCCGGGTCGCGGCTGGCGAGCTCGGCATGCAGCCCAGCGGCCCCGACGTCGGCGAGCCGCTGCTCCCACTTGGCCCGCACGGCCGCATCAGTCGCCGGAAACGACCAGTCGTCGAGCAGGGACTGCACGTAGAGCATCGACCCGCCTACCACGATCGGCACCGCTGCCCGGGCCATGATCGCCTCGATGTCGGCCGCAGCACCCTGCTGGTAGCGGGCGACGGAGGCGGTTTCGGTGACGTCGAGGACGTCGAGTTGATGATGGGGGATGCCGCGACGCTCGGCGACCGGCAGTTTGGCGGTGCCGATGTCCATGCCGCGGTAGAGCTGCATGGCGTCGGCGTTGACGATCTCCCCACCCAGCCGCTCGGCGACGTCGAGCGCCAGCTGCGACTTGCCGGTGCCGGTGGGGCCGACAATCGCCAGCGGCCTGGTCACGGCTGCCAGACGCCGGCGAAGTAGCCCACGCCGTAGGGCGCTCCGCGGTAGAGCTCCTTGGCCGATCGCGGCGCCGGCTCGGCCAGTCCGGCCAACACCTGAAACGGCACCCGCCCGACCACCTGGGCCGGCAGCCGGGTCAGCGCAGCCGTGTCGCCGCAGGCCAGCGCGTCGTCGAGGGCGAGTTGCACGTCGACGTCGCCCGGGTGGTAGCCGCCCGGGGCCGCCGGGGTCAAGGTGTTCGCGCCGTCAGCGACGATCAGCACTCCCGTCGGTTCGACCAGCTGGTCGATCTCGGTGCGCAGGCGTCGGCCCCGGGCCATTGCGGCGTCGACGTGGTGGTCGTCGGCGTAGACGCGGACTTCCGCCCGGGCGTGCGGCTGGGCCTGCTCACGTGCCCACGCGGTGATCAGGGCACACAGCGGCAGTGCGCCGGGCCGACGGGGGCATGCGGCGAGAGCCGCACCGGCAGCTCGACCCCGAAACCGGCGAAGGTGCCCGCGCTCTCGGGTCCGACCACGCCATCCGAACGCCCTGAGCCGACGGCGATCCAGTGCGCCGGCAGCGAAGCAGCAGCGGTGATCACCGCCTCGCGAAGGTCGGCCACCTCAGCGGCAGCGGTTCCGGCGAGCTGCGGGACCAGCAGCGGTGCGGACGGGATAATCGCAATGGCGCCCAGCACGCCACCAAAACTAACGTTTCGGCGACATCACGGGTTGGCGGGTGGCGGCGGCGCCGCCGCGGTCGACGGCGAGTGTGGCGGCCTCGTCGCGGGCCAAGGCCACCGTCGCCGCAATCATCACGACCACCGCGATCGCCAGCGTCGACCACCCGGCCTGGCCCGGCCGCAGCACTTCACCCAGCATGGCGATTCCCAGCAGCGAACCCAGCAGTGGCTGGCACACCGTCAGCGTCGGCAGCGACGCGGTCAGCGCGCCGGCGCGAAACGACGACTGCTGCCACACCGTCGCCCCCAACGCGGCCAGCAGCCAGCCATACAGCTCCGGGGTCCGCAGCAGCGTCCCCACACCGGCACCGAGCACACCGATGACGCCCTTGGTCAAGACCGCGAAGAGCGCCCACGACAACGCCGACGCGATCGCCAGCAGCACCGCAACCGCGGGGCCGGAACACTTGCGGGCCGCCACCAGGCAGGACACCAGCGCCGGCCCGATCAACACGATCGCGACGGCCCAAGTGGTGATCGAGGCGCGCGCGTGACCGGCCGACGGGTGGCCGACGGTCACCACGATTGCAACCGCAACGGCCAGCAAGGCCGCCCACGTCCATTCCCGCCTGGTCATCCGGCGACGGGTCACGCGAGCATTGATCGGCAACGCGAACAGCAGCGCCGTCACCAGCAACGCCTGCACCAACAGCACCGATCCCAAGCCCAGCGCCGCGGCCTGCAGCCCGAAGCCGACGGCACCCGCCAGACTTCCCAGCCACCACCGGGGGTATAGCAGCAGCCTGGCGAACAACCCGACATGGCCGACCGGCTTGTCCGTGACCTGCCGCGCGGCGCGCTGGTGGATCACGTTGCCGACCGCGATGAACAGCGCAGCACTTAACGCCAGCAGTGCCGCGATGTCCGTCCTCGGCATGCCTGACCTCCCCGCCGACGTGCGCCGGCGCATATCAACTGTTGCACGAACCTGCTGCGACCCTGGGCAACAAGGCGCGGCGCGCCGGGAACCGTTAGCCGCTCAGGTGTTGCGACGCGGCGGTCGGTAGGTCGCGGGCCCTCGCGTCACGCCCCGCGCCAGCGGCCATGGTTGCGGCCTCACCGCGAGCCAGGGCCACCGTTGCGACCATCACCACCACGGCGGCGACGACGAGCACAAGCCACTCGGCGCCGTCGGCACGCAAACTCTCGCCGAGCACGGTGACCCCGAGCACGGTGGCCACCACCGGCTTTGCCACGGTGATGGTGGGCAGCGAGGCGGTCAGGGCGCCGGCGCGGAACGCGGACTGCTGAAAGACCATCGCGACCACCGCGGCGAGCACCCATGCATACAGCTCCGGCGTCTGCACCAAGTGGCCGGCACCGTGTTCAAGCACGTCGACAATGCCCTTGGTCAGCACCGCGAACAGCGCCAACGACGAGCCCGACACCACCGCCAGCAGCACCGCAGCAGCCGGCCGATCCGACCAGATCTGGGCGCCCAAAACACATAGCCCCAACGCCGGACCCATCACCAATGCCACGACGATCCAGGCTTCCAGCGAGCCGCGCGACTCACCGGCTGTCGGATCCCCGACGGTCACGACCACCGCCAGCGCCGCGGCCAGCAGTATCGCCCACATCCACTCGCGCCCTGTTATCCGATGACCGGTCACCCGCGCATAAATCGGCAGGGCGAAGAGTATGACCGTGACCTGCAGCGCGGTGACCAACATGACCGAGCCGTGGTCGAGCGCTGCGGCAATCAGACAGTAACTGGCAATATCCCCCATTCCGCCCAGCCACCACCGGACGTCGCGCAACAGCATGCCAAACAGCGCCAAGTGGCCGACGGGCTTGTCGGTGACCAGCTGCGCGGACCGCTGACGGATCACACTCCCGATCGCGGCTGCCAGCGCAGCGCACAAGGCGAACAGCGTCGCAACATCGGTATTCGACATGGGCTGATCTCCTCGCCGACGTCCGGCCCGCAAGCCGTTACGCACACTTACCGTTCACCCGCTGTTCCCCGACGGGCCGAGAAACACTCTATTGCGCCCGCCAACCTGGCCAACCAGGGGAAGCACCCGGCGCGAGACTGCGTCGCCTAGCCCGACATCCTGTCGCCGTTCGGCGCCGGCGGCCATGGTGGCGGCCTCGCCGCGCGCCAGGGCTACGGTCGCCACGACCACGACGACCACCGTCGCGATCAGCACGAGAATCTCGGCACCCGGGGTTTGCAAGGTTTCACCGAGCACGACCACCCCGAGCACCGATGCGACCACCGGCTCGGCCACCGTCATGGTCGGTAACGAGGCGGTCAGCGCGCTGGCCCGAAACGACGACTGCTGAAAAACCGTTCCGACCAGCCCGGCCACTAGCCAGGCATACAGCTCCGGCGCGTGCAGCACCGGTCCCAGCCCCTGCCCAAGCACCGCGACAATCCCCTTTGTCAGCACCGCGAACAGCGCCCACGCCGACGCCGACACCACCGCCAGCAGCACGGCGGCCGCCGGCCCCGGGCAGATCCGCGCCCCCAGGACACACAACACCAACGCCGGTCCCATCACCGCGGCAACCACCGTCCACGCCGCGGCCGACCCGCGCTGGACGCCAGCGCTCGGATCACCTACGACGATGAACACCGCAACCGCCGCCGCCACCAGCACCGCCCACACCCACTCCCAACGGCTCACCGGATGCCGGGTGAGCCTGGCATTGATCGGCAACGCGAACAGCAACGCCGTCACCTGCAGCGCCTGCACCAACACCACCGACCCCAGCGCCAATGCCACGGCTTGCAAACCGAAACTGGCAACCGCGGCCACACCGCCCAGCCACCAGCGGGTGTCGCGTAGCGACATGCGGAACAGCTGCAGGTGCCCCACAGGCTCGTCGGTGATCTCCTGCGCAGACCGCTGGCGGATCACATCCCCCGCTCCGGATATCAACGCGGCGATCAGGGCAAGCAGCGCGGCGATATCCACCTTCGCGATGGGTGACCCCCTAACCGGCTGGCCGGCCCGCAAGCCGTTACCTGCCTGCTATTCAGCGACCGTTCCACGAAGCCCCCATTGTGCTCGCGCAGGGTCGCATCGCCCCGAAGACGCGCGCCCCACGGCTGGGTCGTGCCCGATCTGTAACGCTTGCATACCACCGCGGCCCGCCGGTTTGACGACAACGAGCAAAAGCAAACGTGCCCGCATGTTGCCCGCCAAGCTGCTTGAATACAGTTGGAACCGGTCAGGAGCACTGCTTCTGACTTGCAGCTGATGGCGCCGCGGTGCGCGGCAGGTGCGCGGACGCAACCGCGCGAAGGGTGGTGACGGCAGCGTATGACGGCTGAAGAACCTCGCAGCAACGATTCGCCCCGTCCGGCACCCCGCCCCGGGCCACGTCCCGGGCCCCGACCGACATCACGGCCGTCCCTGCACCCCGTCGCGGCGACCCCGGTCAGCGACCCCCACCGGTTCGGCCGTGTCGACGACGACGGCACGGTGTGGTTGATCACGGCGAGCGGCGAGCGGGTGATCGGCTCATGGCAAGCCGGCGACTCCGAAGCTGCGTTCGCGCATTTCGGCCGGCGGTTTGACGATCTGAGCACTGAAGTCGCGTTGCTGGAGGAGCGGCTCGCATCCGGCACCGGCGATGCCCGCAAGATCAAAGCCACCGCGTCGGCGCTGGCCGAGTCGTTGCCAACGGCGAACGTGCTCGGCGACGTCGACGCGCTGGCCGCCCGGTTGACCGCGATCCGCGAACATGCCGAGTCCATCGCCGCCGCCGACCGTGCCCGCCGCGAAGAACATCGCGCGGCGCAGACCGCGCGCAAGGAGGCGCTGGCCGCCGAGGCCGAAGAGCTGGCCGCCAATTCGACGCAGTGGAAGGCCGCCGGCGACCGGCTGCGCGCCATCCTCGAGGAGTGGAAGACGATCACCGGGGTGGACCGCAAAACCGACGATGCGCTTTGGAAGCGGTATGCTGCGGCCCGCGAAATGTTCAACCGCCGGCGGGGATCGCATTTCGCCGAGTTGGACCGGGAACGCTCCGGGGCCCGCGACACCAAGGAGCGGCTGTGTCAGCGCGCCGAAGAACTCGCCGAATCGACGGACTGGAGCACCACCAGCGCGGAGTTCCGCAAATTGCTGGGCGAATGGAAGGCGGCCGGGCGGGCCGCCCGCGAGGTCGACGACGCGTTGTGGCGGCGCTTCAAAGCCGCCCAGGACAAGTTCTTTCAGGCGCGTAACGCCGCGACCGCCGAGCGCGATGCCGAGTTGCGCGCCAACGCCGCCGCCAAAGAGGCGCTGCTCGCCGAGGCCGAGAAGCTGGACACCAGCAACCACGACGCCGCCAGAGCGGCGCTGCGGTCGATCGCCGAGCGGTGGGACAAGATCGGCAAGGTGCCACGGGAGCGTTCCGCCGAGCTGGAACGACGGCTGCGAGCGGTGGAAAAGCGGGTGCGCGACGCGACTGAGCCGACTTGGTCCGACCCGCAGGCGCAGGCCCGGGCCGAGCAGTTCCGCGCCCGCGCCGAGCAATTCGAACGCCAAGCCGAAAAGGCGCAGGCCGCCGGCCGTAGCCAAGAAGCCGACGAGGCCAAGGCCAACGCCAAGCAGTGGCGCGAGTGGGCCGAGGCCGCCGCCGACGCGCTGACCCGCAAACCCTAGGGCCGCCGGCCGGGACCCGGCGGTTTGTCTTCGTCCGGGTTGTCGAGGCTTTCCAGCAGCGTTTTGGATTGCTGGCCCGCGGCAGCGCGGCGGCGTTGTTCCTCGGCGGCAAGCTGCACAATGGTGCGCGACCACACCACCCGGGCCCAGTGAAACGTCAGCAGGATCACGGTGATCCACGAAATAACGAGACCCACACCCGGGCCGGGATGACCTTCAGCCACCGTCTGCCGCGACCAGACCGCAAGCAGCCCAACGGCACTGGCTAGCGCCGAGCCGGCCAGCGCCACCCAGGCCAACGCCCAGCGCCGGGTCATCAACGCCAGCATCGAAAAGCCGACGCCGAACACCAGCGCCAGCCAGCCGAACACCCGCGACGGCAGCGCCAAGGCGGCGGCGGCGGCTCCGTGGCTGGCGAACAGCACATCCCAGCCCCGGACATCGCCGGTGTGCGGCAGGATAAACGAGCCCAGCAGCACGAACACCAGGATGGCGACAACGAAACCTCTTGCGCCAGGGTCGATTTCACGCGCTATGCGACGCTCGGCGTCCTCCAGGTCCGCTTTGAACGCGTCGAACTCGTTCATCGGCACCCAATTCTGGGCATGCCGAGGCCCACCGCGCGCGGCCGCTGCTCCTGCACATCGCCGGCGCGGGTGCGGCGGTGCGAAAGAATGCCGGTGTCCGCGATCAGGTGATGCGGCGCGGCACCGGTGACCACGGTGGTGACGATGTCACCAGGCCGTATCTGCTGCTCGCCGGGTGTGAAGTGGACGAGCCGACCGTCACGTGCCCGCCCGCTCATGCGCGCGGTTCGGCTGTCTTTGCGGCCTTCACCAGTGGCGACGAGCAGTTCGACGGTGTTGCCGATCTGGGCGCGGTTTTCCTCCAGCGCGATCTGCTCCTGTAGGGCAACTAGCCGTTGATAGCGTTCTTGCACAATATCTTTGGGCACCTGCCCGTCGAGGTCCGCGGCCGGTGTGCCGGGGCGCTTGGAATACTGGAAGGTGAACGCACCCGCGAACCGAACCCGTCGCATCAGCTCGAGCGTGGCGGTGAAGTCCTCCTCGGTTTCACCGGGAAAGCCGACGATCACGTCGGTGGTGATGGCGGCGTGCGGTATCGCCGCGCGCACCCGATCGATAATGCCCAGGTAGCGCTCGACCCGGTAGGACCGCCGCATCGCACGCAAAATCCGGTCGGAACCCGACTGCAGCGGCATGTGCAGGGCCGGGCAAACGTTGGGGGTTTCCGCCATCGCCTCGATGACGTCGTCGGTGAACTCCGCCGGATGCGGTGAGGTGAACCGGACCCGTTCTAGCCCCTCTATGCGCCCACACGCCCGCAGCAGCTCGGCGAAGGCGCCACGGTTGCGGGGCAACCGTGGATCGGCGAACGAGACGCCGTAGGCATTGACGTTCTGGCCCAGCAGCGTGACCTCCAGCACGCCCGCGTCCACCAACGACTGCACTTCGGCGAGGATGTCGGCCGGACTGCGGTCGACCTCCTTTCCCCGCAGCGACGGCACGATACAGAAGGTGCAGCTGTTGTTGCAGCCGACGGAAATGGAAACCCAAGCGGCGTAAGCAGATTCGCGGGCTGCCGGCAATGTTGACGGGAACACCTGCAGCGCCTCGGCGATTTCAACTTGGGCAACCTTGTTGTGGCGGGCTCGCTCCAGCAGTGCGGGCAGTGACCCGATGTTGTGGGTGCCGAAGACGACATCGACCCACGGCGCCTTGCGCAGCACCGTGTCTCGGTCCTTCTGCGCAAGGCAACCGCCGACCGCGATCTGCATGTCCGGGTTATGCCGCTTGCGCGGGGCCAAGTGGCTCAAGTTGCCGTAGAGCTTGTTGTCGGCGTTTTCCCGGACGGCGCACGTGTTGAACACCACCACGTCGGCGTCGGCGCCTTCGGGGGCGCGCCGGTAGCCGGCCTCTTCCAGCAATCCCGCCAACCGCTCGGAATCGTGCACGTTCATCTGACAGCCGTAGGTGCGCACCTCGTAGGTGCGTGTCGGCGACGCCGCCGCCACCGCTGGTGCTGTCATGGAACCCACGTCGCCATGGTACGGCCGCTCAACGGGCGGCCACGCCTACACCCGGCGGCGCTCCCGTTCGGCGGCCAGTTCGGTGCTGACCACGTCGTAGGCCAGGGTCTGGTCGTACCCCCGGCGCACCAGCATGGCCACCAACCGGCGGCCGACCCGCACATCGTCGTCGGCCAGGGTCTCGCGCCGCAGCCTGGCCCGCACTAGCTGCTCGGCCCGGTCGCGTTCCACACCGGCGTCAAGGCCGCCCAGCACCGCGGTGATCACGTCGTTGCCGACGCCCTTGCGGTGCAGTTCAGCGGCCAACGCGCGCTTGCCTTTTCCTGCATTCGCCCGCCGGGAATCTACCCATTGTTGGGCAAAACCGACATCGTCGACCAGGCCGACAGCGGCCAGGCGGTCCAGGACCCGGTCGCTGACATCGGCCGGGTATCCCCGTTTGGCCAGCTGTCCTTCGAGCTCAGCGCGGGTGCGGGACCGCGCGGTGAGCAGGCGCAGGCACAACGCCCGCGCCTGCTCCTCGCGGGCCAGCGCCCCGTCAGAAGTCGACGGGGGCGGGCAAGACGTCGTCATCGGTCACCACCGCGCCAATGCCGAGCTTTTCCTTGATCTTTTTCTCGATCTCGTTGGCCACTTCGGTGTTCTGCAGCAGGAAGTTGCGGGCGTTCTCTTTACCCTGCCCGAGCTGCTCGCCCTCGTAGGTGAACCAGGCACCAGACTTGCGGATTAAACCCTGGTCCACCCCCATGTCGATAAGCGAGCCTTCCCGGCTGATGCCCTTGCCGTACAGGATGTCCAGCTCGGCTTGACGGAAGGGGGGTGCGCACTTGTTCTTGACAACCTTGATCCGGGTGCGGTTACCCACTGCGTCAGTGCCATCCTTGAGCGTCTCAATTCGCCTGACGTCCAGCCGAACTGAGGCGTAGAACTTCAAAGCCTTTCCACCCGTTGTCGTTTCGGGCGAGTTATGTACCATCACCCCGTCGACGAAATAGTTATGATTGCCCTCCACCTCGATATCGAAGCGATTCATCGATCGAGTGTGCGGTTTGACATGCACATCGAGAACACGGGCTGGCACCAGCCGCTGTGTAGGTTCGGCAAATTGCGGCGTCACCTGACTCTGACCGCGGAACCGTGGCAACAGCTTGTACTCCATGGAAGGCGCCATGTAGGGAGCTACCATCTCTTGGAACTTCGCCGTCGCAGCCGTGGAGAACACCAGCACCGCCTTACCGGCCGAGTCGGCTGAGCGCAAACGAACATCCAGTCCGTAACTGTCGCGTAGGTAGTCACGCAACCGCACACGGGTGCCTTCAGACATGGCCTCAACGCATATTTCGATGCGCCCGCTGCCGCCAGCGGTACGTTCCTGTAATCCCTTCGATCGCAGGGTGAATGAACCGTCATCCATGTACCAGATGGCCAGGGCCAGCGGCGTCAGCGCCTTGAGATACTCTTCAGAGAAGAATTTCTTGCCGTCTCCTAAGTACACTGCGCGTTGCAACTCGGCGAGTTCGGCCAGTGGAGTGAAGTCGACAAAGCTCGCACCCTTGTCGTTTTCCCGTACCACATGCCGGATGTTCCCCATTAACGCGGTCTTCCACCGCAGATACTCAACCTGCTTGGCGCCGTGTCCCAGCCGGAACCGAACACCATTGCGATCACGCCGATTAGGCGACAGATTGCCGTCACCCATCAGCGAACCAAGTACCACCTGGAACTGCTGGTCGCTGAGCAGGTGTGGTTCGGCCGCCAGTACTCGGTCTCCGGTGTTGAGGTCACCAGCTTCAGTCCAGCCGCCCGGCGTGCGGATGAGGTGGTTGGGGGTCGCTGCGAACTGCGATTTGCCGTTGCCACCGGACTTTTCGACAGTGAACTGCAGGAACTGTTCGGCTGGTCCGTTGTTGAACCGGTTCACCACCTTGCGGGGCACTATCCGGTCTGTGTCGGGGTCGTAGGACAGTACTTCGACGTCCATCTTGTTGTTGACAATCTTGCCGATCTTTTCGGTGGTGCCGTCGGCAAGCGTCACCCGGGTGCTGTAATTCATGCAGCCGAACATCACCCCGACCTTCTCCCGCAGCTGGTTGATGAAGATGGCGGTGGTGCCCGAGTTGTTCAGTGCGCCAGCCATTTTCCGCATTGCCTGGCTCATCAGGCGGGCTTGCAGGCCGACATGGCTGTCGCCCATCTCGCCTTCGATCTCCGCACGCGGCACCAGCGCGGCCACCGAGTCGATGACCAGAATGTCCAGCGCGCCGGAGCGGATCAGCATGTCGGCGATCTCTAGTGCCTGCTCACCGGTGTCGGGCTGACTGACCAGCAGCGAATCGGTGTCGACCCCGAGCTTTTTGGCGTACTCCGGATCCAGCGCATGCTCGGCGTCGATGAACGCCGCGATGCCCCCTGCAGCTTGGGCGTTAGCCACCGCGTGCAATGCGACGGTGGTCTTACCCGAGGACTCCGGGCCATAAATCTCCACGATCCGGCCACGCGGCAGACCACCGATGCCCAACGCAACGTCCAATGCGATGGATCCGGTCGGAATGACCGAGATCGGCTGACGCGACTCGTCGCCGAGGCGCATCACCGAACCTTTGCCGTAACTCTTCTCGATCTGGGCCACTGCCAGCTCGAGAGCCTTCTCCCGGTCCGGGGCTTGCGTCATGATGATGCCTCTCCTGTAGTCGGTGTTCGGTTGACCGGTATTGGTCAGTTGGCCGTGACGCTAGGACAGCCCACCGACAAGTCGGTGTCTCCGAACCCCCACCACAGTAGCGAACGTGTGTTCGACAGCAAGTAGGCGCGCCGAGATCGCGGGAACAGACGGCGAAAACACCCCAAAACCCCGCTAGTGTCTCGCGCCAGAAATTCGTTACATAAATGTAATCGGTGCGGATCGGCGGTGTTCCACGGCGAAACGCATTGGTGCGTGGGATGATTCGCATGTGGCATCACAGGGGCGACCGAAAGCGGAATTGGTGTTGACCGATGAAGAACACGAGACGCTGACCCGGTGGGCGCGGCGGCGCAAATCCGCCCAGGCGCTGGCGTTGCGGTCACGGATCGTGCTCGGTTGCGCCGAGGGCTTGACCAACAAGCAGGTCGCGGCGCGCGAGCGGGTATCGCAGCCGACCGTGGGCAAGTGGCGGAGCCGGTTCGTCGAGGCACGGCTAGACGGGCTGGTCGATGACCCCCGGCCGGGCCGGCCGGCGTCGGTGAGCGCCGAGCAGGTCGAGAACGTGGTGGTGGCCACCTTGGAGTCCACTCCGGCCAACGCCACGCACTGGTCGCGGGCCTCGATGGCCCAACGCTGCGGGCTGTCGAAGTCCACGATCGGGCGGATCTGGAAAGCATTTGAGCTGCAACCACATCGGGCCGAGCACTTCAAACTGTCCAATGATCCGCTGTTTGTGGAGAAGGTCTATGACATCGTCGGGCTCTATCTTGACCCGCCCGAGGCCGCGGTGGTGCTGTGCGTGGACGAAAAGAGCCAGGTCCAGGCGCTGGCGCGCAGCCAGCCGGCGTTCCCGATGATGCCCGGCATGCCCGAGAAACGCACCCACGACTACGTGCGCTCGGGCACCACCAGCCTGTTCGCCGCCTTCGACATCGCCGACGGCACCGTGATCACCGCGCTGCACCGGCGCCACCGCGCCATCGAGTTCCGCAAGTTCCTGGCCAGGATCGACGCCCAGGTCCCCGACCACCTCGACGTCCACCTGGTCTGCGACAACTACGGCACTCACAAAGCGCCCACCGTGCAAAGCTGGCTCGAGCGCCACCCTCGCTTCCACATGCACTACACCCCAACCTATTCCAGCTGGATCAACCAAGTTGAGCGCTGGTTCGCCGAGCTGACCCGCCAACTCCTTGAACGCGGCGACCACCGCAGCGTCCAAGCACTCGAAAAAGACATCCGTGCCTGGGTCGCCGCCTGGAACGACAACCCCAAACCATTCGTGTGGACCAAGACCGCCGAACAGATCCTCCAGTCCATCCAACGACTAATGAAACGAATTTCTGGCGCGGGACACTAGAGGGGTTTGCATCTGCTCGCCGGGGGCCTCACCACTGCTCGCGCGGGACGTCGAAGTCGATGCACAGCGCCCGCCATACGTCGCGCGGATCCACGCCGTCCTCGATCGCCTGGGCCGCGGTGCGCCCATCCAGACCGGTCAGCACGTGGTCGACCAGCACCGAGGCGCCGTAGGCCGCGCCGAAGCGCAGGGTGACCAGCTCGTGGAACTCCGTCAACCGCATACCCGCGAACCTACCCAGCAAGCGCGCGGTGACACACCTCGACCGGATCGGCCACCTCGGCGACGCTGGCCGCCGCCTGCCGAGCGGCTTCCCGGTAACGCGGTGACGACAGCACCTCACCGACCGCAGCGACCAGCCCGTCGGCGCTCAACGGCCGAACCAGGAGCCCACTGCCTTGGCGTACAACACGATTCGCCATTTCCCACTGGTCCCCGCCGCCGGGCACCACCACCAGCGGCACACCGGCCAGCAGCGCCTTGGCCACCATCCCGTGACCCCCGCCGCACACCACCACATCGGCCTGCGCGAGCAGTTCGTCCTGGCGTCCCAGGCCGACCACGGCCCACGGCGGGACCGTCAGATCGGGACCGTTGAGCCGCGACACCACGACCCGCGCACCCGCCGGCAACCCCCTGCCGGGAACCAGGCAGTCCAAGGCGACCTGTGCCATCCCCCGCGCACCGGTCAACGCCGTCGACGGTGCTACCACCACAACCGGTCCAGAACCGGGCGGGATCGCCAGCACGTGGTTGGTCGGCTCGAAGTGCAGCGGACCCACCACGACGGCCTCGGCCGGCCAGTCCGGGCGGGGTACCTCCAGAGCGGGCAGGGTGGCGATCAGCCGCCGCGACGGCCCCGGGTCGCGGGCGGCAGGCCAATGCCGACCCGGGCCGCCGCGCGCTGGCGCGTCCCCGCACGCAGCGATCGCGCCGTCAGCGAGCGCAGTACCGCGTCTCGCAGGCGACCGCGGATGCCGGTGCCCGCCGCCAGCCCGCTACCCACCGGCGGCAGCCCTTTCGACGGCAGATACAGCGGATGTGGGCTGAGTTCGATCCACGGAATGGCGAGCAGTTCCGCGGCCATGCCACCGCAGGCGGTGATGACGTCGGATACCACCAGATCGACTGCCAGCGCCCGTAAACGGGGAAGATTGAGCACAGCCATCCGCGCCGCCCGGTGGTGAATCTTGGCCCCGGCGTCGCGGTCGTCATCAGCCGCGGTGGGCTCCAGTCCGTCCAGCTCGGCGGCCTCGATGCCGGCGGCGCGGGCGACGTCGAGCCATTCGGTGCCGGTGAGCAAAATCGGCTGGTCACCTGCGGCCAGAAAGCGCTGGCACAGCGCGATAGCGGGAAACGAGTGCCCGGGATCCGGCCCGGCGACCACCGCGACTCGCATCACCCCTACCTTGTCACAGCCGAGCAATTGTCAATATCTGTGGATGGAGAATTTCAGGCGGCCTCCTTCCGGGCTTCCTCGGTGGCCGGTTCGTCGGTGCGTTCGAGGAGTTTGCCGTTCTCGAACTTGGCGCCGGCCCGGACGAGGGCGACCAGGTGGGGTGCGTTCACCGCGCGCCAGCGTGACTGGGCGGCCTCGATTAGCTTGTAGGCCACGGCGATTCCCGCCGCGCGTGAGCCCGGACCCTTGGTGATCTTGCTTCGATTACGCACCGTTGAGAAGGTGGATTCGATGGGATTTGTCGTTCTCAGGTGCACCCAATGCTCGGCGGGGAAGTCGTAGAAGGCCAGCAGCTGGTCGAGGTCGTCGGTGATTTTGGCGACCGCCTTGGGATACTTGGCGCCGTAGGCCGCCTCGAATGCCTTGACCGCGTTCAGCGCGTGGCGTTTGTCCTCGGCGTTCCAGATCTCTGCGAGCGCCTTCTTCGCGCCGGGGTGCGCGGATTTCGGCAGTGCGGCAAGAACATTCGCAATCTTATGAAACCAGCAGCGCTGTTCCTTGGTCTCCGGGAACACCTCGCGCAGCGCGCCCCAGAACCCCAGTGCGCCATCCCCGATGGCCAGTACCGGCGCGCGCATGCCGCGCCGCTTGCAGTCACGCAACAGATCCGCCCACGACTCGGTGGCCTCGCGGTAGCCGTCATCGAGGGCGATCAGCTCTTTGCGGCCATCCGCGCGCACCCCGATCAGCACCAGCAGGCACAGCTTGGTCTCCTCCAGGCGCACGTTGACGTGGATGCCGTCGGCCCACACGTACACATAGTCCACACCCGAGAGGTCGCGGGCCGAAAACGCCTTCTGCTCGGCTTGCCAGGTCTGGGTCAGCTTGGTGATCGTGGCCGCCGACAGGCCCTTGGTCGAGCCCAGAAACTGGCCCAGCGCCGGCCCGAAGTCCTGCGACGAGAGCCCATGCAGGTACAGCAGCGGCAGCACCTGCTCCACCTGCGGGGTCTTGCGCGCCCACGGCGGCAGGATCGCCGAGGAAAACCGCACCCGCTCACCGGTTTCCGGGTCAACCCGCTTATCGTTGACCCGCGGCGCGTGCACCTCGATCGCACCCGCGGCGGTGGTCACCTCACGCGGCTCGTGATAGCCGTTGCGCACCACCAGCCGATGCCCGTTCTCGTCGCGCTCATCGGCGAACTGGGCACAATAGGCGGCCACCTCGGCCCGCAACGCCGCGGCCAGCATCTGCTGCGCACCCTCGCGCACGATCTCATCGATCACCGACGACACCGGGCCCGCCAACACGACAGGCGCAGCCGAACCATCACGATCGCCGGCCTCAGGGACTACATTGAGCATGGGTCGTACCTTCCCGAACCAGCGCGTCAACGCCGGTCCTTGATCAGACAAATGGACTTCAGATCATCCTCGGGAAGGTGCGCCCAATCACGCCGCCTCGCCGAGGCTCATCCACAGGTTCTGATCATTGCTCTCACAGCCGCCGTCTTTAGGCTGACAACCATGACCGAGCCGACCACTGTTGACAACACCCGGACCGTCGAGCAGTTCCTCTACGCGCTGCAGGACGAGGACTTCGAAGCCGCGGACGCCGCATTAGCCGACGAGGTGGTCTACCAGAACGTCGGGTTGCCCACCATCTACGGCCGCGGACGGACGATAAGTCTGTTCCGCCGGATGCAGGGCCGTGTCAAGTTCGAGGTCAAGATCCACCGCATCGCCGCCGACGGTGCCGCGGTGCTCACCGAACGCACCGATGCGCTGATCGTGGGCCCGTTGCGGCTGCAGTTCTGGGTCTGTGGCGTCTTCGAGGTCCACAATGGCCGAATCACCTTGTGGCGCGACTACTTCGACTTCTACGACATGCTCAAGGCCACGGTGCGTGCGCTGGCCGCCGCCGTGTTCCCGTCGCTGCGACC
Organism: Mycobacterium xenopi; assembly: GCF_009936235.1. Taxonomy (NCBI): domain Bacteria; kingdom Bacillati; phylum Actinomycetota; class Actinomycetes; order Mycobacteriales; family Mycobacteriaceae; genus Mycobacterium; species Mycobacterium xenopi. Next base: position 3,233,439 of record NZ_AP022314.1, read on the forward strand.
GTCGTTCTAAGGCCGTCGCCGAAATCCCCTAGACCCGCGGCAAGCCGCCCAGTTCGTCGAACGCCCGCGCCCAGCCGATCAGGCGGTCGGTCGCGTCGGCCAGTTCGTCGCGGTAGCGTTGCTGCAATGCCGCCGGGGTAGCTGCTGGGCTGCCGTTCCCGTTCGCTGATGACACCAATTGTGCTGCGGCAGTTACCATTTCGTTGTACTGACGCACACCGGCGCTCAACTGTGCGGTCAACGCATTGATCGTGGGGGCCAGGTGAGACCGCGATTGCGGACTCAAGTTGGCGGTTCGCTCCATTGACACCACTTGTGCCGCGGTGGCCGCCATGGCAGCGGAGGTCTGGTTCGCCGCATCGGTCAGGTCCCGAATTTCGTCGGGGGGCAAGATGTTGCCCCGCTCCATGACGCTCAGCAAAGAGAAGAATCCACGCTCGGATGCGCCCAGCGCATGCATCGCCGCCGCGCCGCAGAGCCGGGCGGCGGCAGCCGGCGCACGCTGGCGGGTCGCTGCGTCGGCAGCGGCAACGAGCGCAGCCATCGGTAGCGCATCAACAACAGCGTCGCCGGAATGGCCGAGCCCGCCGCGACAGATCCGGTGACCACCAGCAACGCCACGAACCATCCCCAAGCCGCGAGCAATACCGTCACGGTTGCCCAAAACGCTGACGCCACACCGAAAATCACAGCCCATCGCAATGCCCGGCGGCGTCGCCGCAGCAGCCGGGCGCGCGGATCGGTCACCGCGCTGATCTTGTGTGCGAGTAAGTCGGAAAGCTCGTTGGCGGTGTCGAGACCACGCTGCCACAACGTGCGCCACCCTCCGCCGCCCATCGCCTGCTGGCTCGACTTCACCGCCATTTGCGACTCTCCCGTTTACTTCTGGCCGATGGGCTTTTCTGGGGTTGGCTCTGAAGTTGTCGCGGGAGTGGCGGGTGTGCCGGTCGCTCCGGAGGTTCCCCCTGCCGGCAACGCCTCACCGCGCATCGACGCCCTGATCTGCTCGAGGCGTTGATGGCCTGCCATCTGCACGCTGGCCTGTTCGACCTCCAGCATGCGGCCGGCAACGGTGCTCTGCGCCAACTCGGTCGCGCCGATGGCGTTGGCGTAGCGGCGTTCGATCTTGTCGCGCACCTCGTCGAGGCTCGGCGTGTTGCCGGGCGCGGCTAGCTCGCTCATCGACCGCAGCGACGCACTCACCTGTTCTTGCATCTTGGCTTGCTCGAGCTGGCTGAGCAGTTTGGTGCGCTCAGCGATCTTCTGCTGTAGCACCATCGCGTTCTGTTCGACGGCTTTTTTGGCCTGGGCAGCGGCCTGCAAGGCTTGGTCGTGCAACGCCTTGAGGTCTTCGACGCTCTGCTCGGCCGTAACCAGTTGGGCGGCAAAGGCTTCGGCGGCATTGTTGTACTCGGTGGCCTTGGCGGTGTCTCCTGCGGCGGTGGCCTGGTCGGCCAGGGTCAGCGCCTGCCGAACGTTGACCTGAAGCTTTTCCACATCGGCGAGCTGGCGGTTCAGCCTCATCTCGAGTTGGCGCTGATTGCCGATCACTTGCGCCGCCTGCTGCGTCAGCGCCTGGTGTTGGCGCTGGGCTTCCTCGATGGCCTGCTGAATCTGCACCTTGGGGTCGGCGTGCTCGTCGATTTTCGCGTTGAACAGCGCCATCAGGTACTTCCACGCCTTGACGAACGGATTGGCCATGAGTGAGCTCCGCCTTCGTATCGAGATGTGCTGGTGGACTGCCACGCCCGCCTGGTGCTCAATTTATCGGTTCAGCGTCGATCCTGGCACCCATGCTGCCCACCCGCCGGATACGGTGGGCAACGCGGCTCAGGCCACCGCCAACGACACCGGCGGGATGACCACCTTGGTGCTCTCATCGATGTTGGCCGCGCTGGCCGTCGTGGGGAGGGCCGCGCGTTCGTAGGCTGCGATCCGCTCACCGGCGTCGATGAGCACCTCCGACAGCGGAACCTCCAACGCGTCACAAATCGCGCTCAGCAGCTCACTGGACGGCTCCTTGCGGCCACGCTCGACCTCGGAGAGATATCCCAGGCTGACCCGCGCAGAATCGGATACGTCACGCAGCGTACGTCCTTGCGAAGTCCGCGCCCGGCGCAGCACGTCGCCGATGACCTCCCGTAACAATGACGCCATCGCGCTCTCCTTTGTCCGGGTCGTCGGTGTTTCGCAGCGGTCATTAACGTCAACGCCGCCCGCCGCGGCGTGGTTCCCGGTCAGCGGGTCGTGGAGCGAACTTCCCAGGCCGCGGATGCGACGTAGTCGACCCCGGTGACAACCGTCAGCACCAGGGCCGCGGTCATCACCGCCGTGGCCACCATGAGCCAGGATCCCGAAAGCGGAAGGACAAACAGGCCGATCGCCACCGCTTGGACGAGCGTCTTCAATTTGCCGCCCCAGCTGGCCGGAATGACGCCACGGCGCAGCACCGCGAAGCGTAGTGCCGTCACCGCGATCTCACGAACGAGGATCAGCACGGTCACCCACCACGGCAGGTCACCAAGCATCGACAGCCCGATCAGCGCCGCCCCGATGAGCGCCTTGTCCGCAATCGGGTCCGCCAACGTGCCCAACTCGGTCACCATGCCGTAGGTGCGGGCCAGCGCCCCGTCAAAGCGGTCGGTGACGACGGCCACAGCGAAGATCACGAAAGCCGCGATGCGGCTGGTGGTGTCATGGCCATCACCGGCGAATAGCGCGAGCACGAAAATCGGGACCAGCGCCAGCCGTAAACCGGTCAGCATGTTGGCGACATTGGTGACGCGGACGCGCCCCACCGTGGGACCGGTTTGAGGCTGTCCCGACACCGCCTCAGAATAACGGGTGCCCAGTTGGCACGTCCCGAATCCCGATACTGTGCACGCGTGGACCCAGCGGGAAGTTCAGCGGGCACCCGGCCAGTGGTCCGGCGCGCGCGAACCTCGGATGTCCCGGCGATCAAACGACTTGTCGACACCTACGCCGGGAAGATCTTGTTGGAAAAGAACCTGGTGACGTTGTATGAGGCAGTCCAGGAATTCTGGGTGGCCGAACACGACGGGGAGGTGGTGGGCTGCGGCGCACTGCACGTTTTGTGGTCGGACCTCGGCGAAATACGCACCGTTGCGGTGCGTCCCGATATGACCGGTCGCGGTGTCGGCCACGCGATCGTGGATCGTCTTATCGAGGTGGCGCGTGAGCTGCAACTGCAACGGCTGTTCGTATTGACGTTCGAAACCGAGTTTTTCAGTCGCCACGGCTTCACCGAGATCGAGGGCACGCCGGTGACCGCCGAGGTGTACGAGGAGATGTGCCGCTCGTATGACCTGGGTGTGGCCGAGTTCTTGGACCTGAGCTATGTCAAGCCGAACATCCTGGGCAACTCGCGAATGCTGTTGATTCTCTAGGGGATTCAAAGCGGGAATTTGATACCCGTGAGCTGTTCGGACAGTTCCCAGAGCGCGGCGGCGGTGGTTGCACGCTTGGCCGGCCAGCTGCGCCAGGTCGGCTGGGTGCGGCCGTAGAGACCGAACCGCGGTCCGACGAACGTGTCACCCGGCAAGTCCTGCGACACCGCGTACAACGTTTGACGCGCACCGAAGTCGGCATCGGTGGATACGACACGGTCGACGGCCAATACCACCGCGTCGCTGACTCTGTGGCCGGAGCGGCCTTGCAGGTTGGTGTGCGACCAGCCGGGGTGGGCGGCCAGGGCGCGCAGCGCGGAGCCGACGCTGGATAGCCGCCGCTGCAGCTCGCTGGTGAACAGCAGGTTGGCGAGCTTGGACTGGCCATAAGCCAGCCACCTCGAATACCGGCGGGACTGCCAGTTCAGGTCTTTGATGCTGAGGTAGCCGATCGTGTGCAGCAGCGAGGACACGGTCACCACCCGATCGGCGAGCTTGGGCAGCAGCAGGTTCGTCAACGCGAAATGACCGAGATGGTTGGTGGCGATGTGGCTCTCAAAGCCGTCGGCGCTCAGCGTGTAGTCGGTGGCCATGATCCCGGCGTTGTTGACCAGGATGTCGACAGTGTGCACCTCGTCGGCGAAGCGCCGCACCGACGACAGGTCCTGCAGGTCGAGATGACGCACTTCGACCTGACCGGTTTCGGGGCCGGTCATGCGCTCGGCCGCCGCCTTGCCCTTCTCGGTGTCGCGGACCGCGAGGATCACCCGGGCCCCGACCCGAGCCAATTCGCGTGCGGTCACCTCACCCAGCCCGCTGTTGGCCCCGGTGACAATGACCGTGCGCCCGGCGAACGACGGCAGGTCTGCTGCGGTCCATCCAGCCATGGCGGCCACACTAATGCGGAGTTGTCCGCGGCTTTGCCCGGGCCGCCGGCCACCGGGGACGCCACCGGTATCGTCCTGGGGATAGCCGCGGCGGCCCATTTGGGTGGCCGATGTCCCCCGCTGAGGAGTATTCAAGTGCGACGCGACGTATCCGCCTCGTCAGCCCCGTCCGACAACGGTCGCCGGCGGGCGCGACCGCGATGCACCCGCGTCGAGCAGACGTCGACGGCCTCCGGATGTATCTAGGAATCGTCGTCAACCCGAAAGCACGCAAGAATCTTGCTGCGCCGGGTGATCGCAGCGCCGCACTGCGCCGCATCGTCGGTGCCTGGGGCGAGGTCCACGAAACCGCCTCCGTCGAGGACCTCCGCAACACTGTGCAGCAGCTGTGTCCGCGGGTCACTCACCTGGTGGGCGATGGTGGGGACGGGTCGCTGCACTGGTTGATCAACGAAGTCCGGCAATGCGACGCTGATCCGCAACATTGGCCGACGTTCGTGCCCACCAACCACGGCAGCGTCAACGCCGTTGCCCGCAAGGCGCGGGTGCGCGGCAAAGCGGATGCGATTGTGCGCGCATTGGTAGTTGCCGCCGAGTCGGATCGGCCTCCGCCCGAGGTGTGCCTGGACATGTTGGAACTCGACGGCGAAACCGCCGATGGCGCACCGTTTCATCGGCTGTGTTTCGGGCTGGCCGCCGGAGGCGTCGGCAACCGGTTCTACGACAAGTACTACGCCAACCCGGATCATGGCCGCGCGGCCGTCGCCCGGGTGATCGGCCGCATGTTCGGCGACTACATAACCTCCAAAGTTGCCCCCGGGCGATTGCATCGGAGTGACTGGGCCTCGCACCTGTTCGCCCCGACGCACGCCCGCGTCGTCATCGACGGCGAGGAGGTCCCGACGAGGGCGCATCGGCTGCTGCACGCCGGCGCGATCGACCTGCGCATCGGCGGCCCGTTCCGGCTGTTCCCCAAGGCATGCGAACCCGGGGCGCTGCAATTTCAAGCCGGCGAATTGAGGCCATCGTTAATCGTCGTGCAGCTTCCCGCGGCACTCACCCGCGGCACGGTTCGCGGCCGGCGGGTCCGCGATGTCAACGGCCAGGAAATGACCATCGAGGCCGAGGATGAACCGCTGTCGCCGATCATCGACGGCGAGCGTTTCGACGGCATCGTCAAACTCGTGGCCCGCGCTGGGCCGCGTATCCGCATCGCCCGGGTGGCGGCGTCGACCGGTGCCGTCCGGCGCGACCGGCGATAACTCACCGCCGGTCGCGGATGGTGCGGATGATCTGGGCGGAGAGTTTCGGATCGCTCAGCAGTTGGTCAACGAGCGCCGAGAGGACCTCTTGTCCGGTGACCCGGGCGAGCCCCAGCCGGTCGGCCGCGTCTCGCTGCCAGATGTCGAGGGCACGGTGCTGGGCGGGCGAGAGGTCGACCGTTCGGCGGGTTCGGGTGACGCGTGTTCGTCCGAGAACGACGGGTTCGGTGGGTGCCGCTGCAACCGATGGTGTCAGTGGGGTGGCGCGCGGGCGCGACCGTTCGGCGTCGGATTTCATGCGGTCCACGGTGCTCATAATGGCGTGACCTCCTATCGGCGTGTGTCAGTATATCAGTATATCAGTATATCAGTCCTCAGTAGGTCCGTAACTGATGAGTGACGGCGTTGCGGCGTGCGCGCTGGCATCCTCGATCGGGGCCATCGCGCGGCAACCGACCCCACCCGATGCCGTGCCGCCGGACGGCCGCGACCTGGTCGAGGTTACGGCGTTGGCCCGACGCGTTTCCATACCCGGCATGGGCCGTTGCTGAAGACCTGAACTCTGGCTCAGCTAAGCAGAGGAATGGTGGTCTGATGCTGTTTGCTATATATCTAGGTTCAGGGGACTAATTGACCATCGGCGATTCCAACACCGGCCGATTCCGGGCTGATTATCATCAATTACACTAATCCGTTAATCAGTACGTCAGTATTAGCGTAGTCACGCATGAAAAATTGCTTTCAACAGGCGACTTTGGGTAATGAGATACTGAGACCAGTACATCCGACGATACTTAGCTCCTTATAATCCATCAAACGTTGGTCAAGCCAAGGATGGATCAGGACCTATCTTGAGCGACACAGATGAAAACCGATCCTGGAAATTAGCCTGGAAAGTTCTTGAGAGATAGATGTATAGTGTCTGCAAAAGCTTAATAGATTTTGCTTGACATCGATTAGCAGAGCTAGGATCAGCCTTGCGGATGTAGTCAAAGAAGTTGTTCTGTTGATTTCGGTCACCACCGACCTGGAAAGGGGATACTCCTACGATGGAGACGCTCATCGACTACCTGCGGGCGTGGGAGGCGCAGAGGCCGGATCAGATCCTCTTCCGGTTCGTTGATGTCGAGGGCCGCGAACTCGAACACTACACGTACCAGAGCTTCGCCGAACGGACCCGCGAACTGGCCGCCTACCTGTTCGCCGAGGCCGCGCTCAGACCCGGAGATCGGGCGCTGCTGGTCTACCCCCCGGGACTGGAGATGGTCGCGGCATTCTTCGCCTGCGCCCGCCTCGGGGTGATCGCCGTACCGGTCAGTCCTCCGCTGCCAGTGGCTTTCGAAGCGGGGCTGGCCAAGCTCAGCTTCATCGCCCGCGACTGCCAGGCCAAGGCGGTGCTGTCGACCAAGCAGTTGGAGTACGACTACCGCCTGCTGCTGGGTCACCGGCAAGGCGCGCTGCCCTGGCCAGACGTCGAGCGGCCGCTGGAGCTGCCCTGGTTCGCGACGGACGGCACCCAGGACTTCGGTGGCGCGCCGGTGGCGGACACGCCCGGCCGGGTGCTGTTCCTGCAGTACACCTCGGGTTCGACCAGCGACCCCAAAGGCGTGATCGTCAGCCACGCCAACGTCATCGCCAACGCCTCGGCGTTCACCGGTGACGAAGTGTGCGTCTCGTGGCTTCCTCAGCACCACGACATGGGCTTGATTTCGGCTTACCTGTTCGTGCTGCTGAAGGGCGGGACCACGCACGCGCTGTCACCGGTCGACTTCCTCCAGCGGCCGTCGGCCTGGCTGCGGCTCATCAGCGACGCACGGGCCACCCACACCCCGGCGCCGAACTTCGCCCTCGAGTACTGCCTGCGCGAAGACAAGCTTCCCGCATCCGAGCTCGCCGGCATAGACCTCAGCAGTTTGGACAGCATGGTCATCGGGGCAGAGCCGTTGCGGGCCAACACCTTTGCACGTTTCCGGCAGCGCTTCGCGCCCTATGGGCTGCGGCCCGACGCGTTGACGGGGGCTTACGGCTTGGCCGAAAACACGCTGATCGTCTCGCTTCGGGGGCGCCAGACCGTGACTTTGAACAAGCGTGCGCTGGAAAAGAATCTCGCGCGGGTCGAAAAAGCTTTGCCGGAAAACCACAATCAGGCTCCGGTGGTGAGCTGCGGGAAGCCGCTCGACGGAAACGTGGTCCGGATCGTCGACCCACACACGCGGCAGGACCTGGGCGAAGGCCGCATCGGCGAGGTTTGGGTGGACGGCGCTTCCAAGGGAGGCGGCTACTGGCGGTGCCCGGAGAAAACCGCGGAGACGTTCGAAGCCCGCATTGCCGGCGACGAGGAGCACACCTATCTGCGGACGGGTGATCTGGGCTTCCTGTACGAGGGCGAGCTGTTCGTCTGCGGACGGACCAAGGACCTGATCATCGTGCGCGGCGTCAACTGCTATCCCTCGGACATCGAGGCCGTCGTGGAGCGGTCGGCGTCGCAGGTCCGCGACGGCTGTGTGGCCGCGTTCTCGGTCGAGAATGCCGACCAGGAAGCCCTGGTCGTGGTCGCCGAGGTGCGAGACGAGCACGCACTGCCGGACGCCAAGGCGTTGGCGCGAGCGATCCGCAGGCACTGCCACGTCGATCCGCACACGATCGTGTTCGTGCCGCCGCGCAGCATTCCCAAGACCACCTCGGGCAAGATCCGGCGCGCGCAGACCCGCCAACTCTGGCTGGACAAAACGTTGCCGGTGCTCGCGAGCCACACGTATCAGAGCCACGAGGCCCCCGATGCCGCCGCTGGTCCGCTGGACCGCTTCCGCAACCTCATCGAAAGCTATGACCTCACCGGCGATGAGGACTGCTCGTTCGCCGACCTCGGCATCGACTCGCTGGCCCTGGCCGAGCTCCGCTCGGACCTACAGGCCCTGCTGGACGAGCACGGCGCGGGGCAGCTGGCCGAGGAGGTCAACACGCGCCTGCTGCAGCGGCTGACGGTCGCCGAGTTCTTCCGGCTCATGTGCGAATTCGGCGACGGCTCCGGGCAGCCGCTGAACGCCCTGCAGCAGGCGTTGGATCAGATTTCGGTCGAGTACGAGGAATACGAGACCGCGCGGATGCGCGCCGACGCGCGGCTGCCGCTGCCGGCGCTGCCGCCGGCGCGAGAGGGCGCGCCCCGCGACGTCCTGTTGACCGGGGCGACGGGTTTCCTGGGGCCGTTCCTGCTGAGCAGCTTGCTCGCGCGAACGTCCTACACCATCCACGCCCTGGTGCGCGCCACCGATGCGGCACACGGCCTGGACCGGATCGTGGCCTCGCTGCGCCGGGCGCAGCTGTGGTCAGCGGCCGTGGAAGCCGAGATCCGGGCGCGGGTGCGCGTGGTGTGCGGGGACCTGGCCGAGCCTTTCCTGGGAGTTGGCGAGGCGGCGTTCCGACAGCTCGCCGAGAGTGTTGACGCCATCGTGCACAACGGCGCCCTGGTCAACTACGTGCGGACCTACGACGCCCTGCGGCCCACCAACGTGGGCGGCACCTGGGAGCTGTTGCGACTGGCCATGACCGGGCACCGGAAGGCGTTCCACTTGGTCTCCAGCACCTTCATCTACGGCTGGAGCACACTGCCGGTGGTCGGGGAGGACTATGCCAACGAGGAGATGAGCGGCCTGGACTTCGGCTATTCGCAGACCAAGTGGGTCGCCGAGCAGCTCGCGTTTGCCGCGCAGCGGCAAGGCCTCGACGTGCGCATCTACCGGCCGTCGTTGATCTCCCCCACCAGCGCCGGCTACGGCAGCCAGGACGACATCTATGTGCGCCTCACCGCGTTCATGATCGAGCACGGCCTGGCTGTCAACGCTCTCAACCAGATCAGTCTGCTGCCGGCCGACCTGGTCGCGGAGCACATCGTCGCGCTGATGGACCTTCCCGCAGAGGCGGGCACGGTGTTCAACATGACCGCCGATGACTACTACAACCTCACCGACGTCACCCGGCTGTTAACCGAACGCCACGGCTACCGCTTCACCTACCACGACATCCCGTCGTTCACCGAGCAGGTGAACCGCCGGTGCACGCCGCGCGACCCGCTGTATCCACTGGTCGATTTCCTCACCCGGTCGGCCGGCAAGATCGAGGCGATGCGCGACAAGCGCTACGACAACATTCAGTACCGGCGCGCCCGAGCGTTGGCCAAGGTTCGCCGGCGCGAGCCGGCGCTGGCCGAGACGGTCGATAACCTCGTCGGGTTCCTGCGGCGTGAGCGTCTGATCACCGAGGCGGAGAGGGGGAGCCTCGGCGACGACGCAGTAGCCTAGCTACTACGAGGGAGGTCTTGATGTTCACCGTCGATGACCAGGCAGCGGGTCCTCACGACGCGTCACTCGATCACGAACGCATCGTCTTGCAGGCGCGTGACGTCGAATTCGACTGGGCCAACCTGCCGTTCTACTACGTGCCCAACGAGCCCTTCGCCACCCACTTCTGCAACGTGCTGCACCTGTTGCTGCCCGCGGGCGAGGAGTGGATCGTCGAGGTGTTCAAGAAGGCGTTGCCGTTGATCCAGGACGACCAACTGCGGCTGGATGTGCAGGGCTTCCTCAGCCAGGAGGCCATGCATTCCCAAGCGCACGCCGGTGTGCTTGAGCACTTCGCCGCCAACGGCATCGACGTGACACCGTTCACCGACCAGATCCGCTGGCTGTTCACCAAGCTCATCGGCGACCGGCCCGGTTGGGGCCCGAACCGACGGCAACGCTGGTTGGCCGAGCAGGTGTCGATCGTGGCGGCCATCGAGCACTACACCGCGATCTTGGGGGAATGGATTCTCGACACCCCGCAACTCGACGCGCTCGGCGCCGACCCAGTGATGCTCGACCTGCTGCGCTGGCATGGCGCAGAGGAAGTCGAACACAAAGCCGTCGCGTTCGACACCATGAAGCATCTGCGCGCGGGGTACTGGCGCCAGGTGCGCACCCAGCTGCTGGTGACACCGGCGATGTTGTGGCTGTTCGTCCGCGGCGTGCGGTTCATGTACTCGGTCGATCCCTACCTGCCTGCGGGGACCAAACCGCGCTGGCGCGACTACTTCCGCGCGGCGCGCCGGGGTTTGGTACCCGGCCCGTTCGAGTTCCTGCGGGTCATCGGCGCCTATTACAAGCCGAGTTTCCACCCGTCCCAGCTGGGCGGGGTGGGACGTGCCGTGGAGTACTTGGCCAAGTCGCCCGCCGCTCGCGCGTCTCACTGACCAGCAATGACAGCTACCAACGTCACGGCGTCGGACGGCGTCACCCTGGCCGTGCACCCGTACGGCGAGATTGATCAGCGACGCCCGACCATCCTGGCCGTCCACGGCTATCCCGATAACCACCACGTGTGGGACGGGGTGGCAGCAGAACTGGCCGACCGCTACAACGTCGTGACCTACGACGTGCGCGGGGCCGGTGACTCTTCAGAACCGGCGGATCGCTCGGGATACCGGTTCCCGCAACTGGTTTCGGACATCGGCACGGTGATTGACAGCCTAGAAGTGGACGAGGTCCACCTGCTGGGCCACGACTGGGGTTCCATCCAGTGCTGGGCGGCGGTCACCGACGACTCGGTCAGCGGCAAAATCGCGTCATTCACGTCGATCTCGGGGCCACACCTGAACTACGCGGGCAAATTTCTGCGGTCACCGCGCACACCGCGCGCCGTCGCCGACGTTGCCAAACAGATCCTGGCCTCGTCCTACATCTGGTTCTTCTTGTGCCCGGGTGTGCCGGAGATCGCGATCCGAACCCGGGCAACGGTGAAAGTCTTTGAGGCCGTTGAGCGTATCGGCCGATCGAGCACCCGTAGCCAGCGCCCTGCGGCGTACCGGTCGACCCGTGACTACCTCAACGGGCTCAACCTGTACCGCGCCAACATGCCCGGGCCGTTTCTCGCGCCTGGGAAGCAGCTGCCGCAGACCACCGTGCCGGTGCAGGTGCTGGTGGCACGCCAGGACTATTTCGTCTCCCCCGCCCTGCAGCGGTTCACCGGCTCGATCCCGCCTGGCAGCAGGGTCATTCCCATCGAGGGCGGGCATTGGGTGGTCAGCTCCCGGCCCGACGTCATCGCCCGGCTCACCAGCGAATGGGTCGACCGGGTCATCGAGGGTGCACCCGGCGCAGGCGAGTCCGTCGTGCACACCGGGCCGCGTGACGTGCGCGGCAAACTCGCGCTGGTCACCGGGGCCGGTGCGGGCATCGGCCGGGCCACCGCGGTGGAGTTGGCCCGCCAGGGCGCCCACGCCGTCGCGGTCGTCGACCGCGACCTCGCCAGCGCCGAACACACCGCAGACGCGGTGCGTGCAGCCGGCGCGGAGGCCGCGGTCTACCAGGTCGACGTCAGCGACGAAGCGGCGATGAATAACCTTGCCGCACAAGTACTGAGCAAGCACGGCGTGGTCGACATCCTGGTGAACAACGCCGGCATCGGCATGGCCGGACGGTTCTTGGAGACCACACCGGAGCACTGGGATACCGTCATGGCCGTCAACGTCCGCGGAGTGATCAACGGTTGCCGCGCGTTCGGTGCCCGGATGGTCGAGCGCGGCCAGGGCGGCACGATCATCAATGTGGCGTCGGCGGCGGCTTTTCTGCCGTCGAAGTCGATGGTCGCCTACGGCACCACCAAGGCAGCGGTGCTGGCGCTGAGCGAATCCCTGCGCGCAGACCTGGCCGACGAGGGCATCACAGTCACCGCTGTGTGCCCGGGTTTCGTCAACACCAACATCGCCAAAAGCACCGTCTACGCGGGAATGACGGCCGAGCAGCAGCAGCGGGCCCGAGAGAAGGCCGATGCCGCGTATCGGCGTCGCAACTACACCCCGGAAGCCACCGCCAAAGCGATTGTCAAGGCGATCAAGACCGGCCCGGCGGTGTTGCCGATCGCAGCCGAGTCCCGGGTGGCCTACGCGCTGCGCCGGATCAGTCCCTCGCTGCTTCGGCTCGTCGCCCGCTTCGACATTCGACAAACCTAGGTGATTGCCTGTGCCCCACACTATTTGGAACAGCCGGCCCGCCGACCTCTATGGTCGTCGCAAACGCGACCGTGTGCTGACCGCATTGTGTGGTGTGGGTGTTCTCTTCGGCGGCCTGGCGTCGGCGTCGCGGTGGTCACCGTCGCGGGTGACTCCCGTGCAGCGCGCCATCACCGCGGTGGTCACCAAGCGCGAACAGCTTTGCCCCGACGTGGTCGCGTTGACGCTGGCCGACCCCGACGGGGGGTTGCTGCCGTCATGGACGCCGGGCGCACACATCGACGTGCGGCTGCCCTCGGGCCGCCGCCGCCAGTATTCGCTGTGTGGCCCGCCCGGTCGGCGCACCGACTACCGCATCGCGGTACGCCGGATCACCGACGGCGGGGGCGGGTCGGTCGAGATGCACGAGTCGTTCGACGTGGGCGACACGCTGGTGTTCGAAGGGCCCCGCAATGCCTTCTACCTCGTCACCGACGAACGGGACGTGCTGTTCGTGATCGGCGGTATCGGGGTGACCCCGATCCTGCCCATGATCCAGCTGGCCCAGCAGCACGGAATCAATTGGCGCGCAGTCTATGCCGGCCGCAGCCGGGAGTACATGCCACTGCTGGACGAGGTGGTGGCGGTGGCCCCGGACCGGGTCACGGTGTGGGCCGACGACGAGCGCGGGCGGCTGCCCGGCGCCGAGGACCTGCTGGCCGACGCCGACTCGACGACCGCTGTCTACGTGTGCGGGCCGACCGGCATGCTGGAGTCGGTGCGTGCAGTGCGCGACGAATACGCCGACGCACCACTGCATTACGAGCGGTTCAGCCCACCCCCGGTGGTCAACGGGCGTCCGTTCGAGCTGGAACTCGCGCGTTCGCGACGGGTGCTGTCCGTGCCGTCGAACCGCTCGGCGCTGGCCGTCATGCTCGACCGTGACCCGGCAACCCCATACTCCTGCCAGCAAGGGTTCTGCGGGACGTGCAAGGTCAAAGTCCTGGCCGGACAGGTGGATCGCCGGGGTCGCGCCGCAGAGGGCGACGACGAAATGCTGGTCTGCGTCTCCCGGGCGAAAAACGGTCGCGTAGTCATCGACGCCTGATCGGCGCCTGAAAGCCTTGCGCCGAGCGTCGTGCGCCGAGTGTGAAATGGTTGCGAAATTTGGGCCCTCAGACTCAAGGGCTCGGCGCTACTCGGGTTCGTCTCCCCCGATGCCCCGGATCGACGCCAGCGTCGCGGCCAGTTCGTCGGGCTTGACCAGCACCTCGCGTGCCTTCGAGCCTTCCGACGGCCCGACGATGCCGCGGGTTTCCATCAGGTCCATCAGCCGGCCGGCTTTGGCGAAGCCCACCCGGAGCTTGCGCTGCAGCATCGAGGTGGAGCCGAACTGGCTGGACACCACCAGCTCGACGGCCTGCAGGAACACGTCCATGTCGTCGCCGATGTCGGGGTCGACGTCGCGGCGTTCCGCGGTGGGCTTAGCGGTGGTAACACCCTCGGTGTATTCGGGTTCGGCCTGCTCCTTGCAGGCGGTGACGACGGCGTGGATCTCCTCGTCGGTGATATATGCCCCCTGCAGCCGAATCGGTTTGCTGCCGCCCATCGGCAAAAACAAGCCGTCGCCCATGCCGATCAGCTTCTCTGCGCCCCCCTGATCGAGGATCACCCGGCTGTCGGTCAGCGACGAGGTCGCGAACGCCAACCGGGACGGCACATTCGTCTTGATCAGCCCGGTAACGACGTCGACCGAAGGACGCTGGGTGGCCAGCACCAGGTGAATACCGGCGGCGCGGGCCTTTTGGGTGATCCGCACGACGGCGTCTTCGACGTCGCGCGGCGCGGTCATCATCAGGTCAGCCAGCTCGTCGACGATCGCGACCACATACGGGTAAGGCCGGTATTCGCGCTGGCTGCCCAGCGGCGCGGTGATCTTCCCGGAGCGCACGTGAGCGTTGAAGTCGTCGATGTGACGTACCCGGGACGCCTGCATGTCCTGGTAACGCTGTTCCATCTCGTCGACCAGCCACGCCAGCGCCGCCGCCGCTTTCTTGGGCTCGGTGATGATCGGGGTGATCAGATGCGGAATGCCTTCGTACGGTGTCAGTTCCACCATCTTCGGATCGACCAGGATCATCCGGACTTCTTCCGGGGTGGCCCGTGCCAGTAGCGAGACCAGCATCGAGTTGACGAAGCTGGATTTCCCGGACCCGGTGGAACCGGCGACCAGCAGATGCGGCATCTTGGCCAGATTCCACGAAATGTATTCGCCTTCAATATCTTTGCCGAGCGCGATCACCAACGGGTGGTGGTCCCGCCGTGTCGAGGGCGCAGTGAGCACGTCGGCTAGCCGCACGGTCTCGCGGTCGGTGTTGGGCACTTCGATGCCCACGGCCGACTTGCCGGGGATCGGGGCCAGCATCCGTACACTCTCTGTGGCCACGGCGTAGGCGATATTGCGTTGCAGCGCAGTGATTTTCTCTACCTTGACGCCCGGCCCCAGCTCGACCTCGTAGCGGGTGACGGTGGGCCCGCGGGTGCAGCCGGTGACCGCGGCGTCGACCTTGAACTGCTGCAGCACCGACGTGATGGCCTCCACCATGCGGTCGTTGGCCGGACTGCGCCGTTTCGGCGGGTCACCCTTGATGAGCAGGTCCAGCGACGGCAGCGTGTAGGGCCCTTCGACCACCCGGTCCAGCGGCAGCGTCTCGTGTTTGGGGGCCGACCGGTCGGCACGACGACGGCTGCGAACCGTCGGCTCCGGGATGGTGGGAGTGTCGTCCGGCCTGACCGCATCCTCCTCCGACAACCACGGTTGTGCTTCTTTGTCGTCGTAGTAGCCGTCCGAATAGTCTTCTGCTGCAACCCCTTTGAGGCCAGTGACGTCGGGTTCACCGTAGCAGGCCCGGGTGCCGAACATGGCGCGCAGCGCTTCGGGAACTTCTCGGATCGTGGTCCCGGTCAGCAGCAGCAGACCGAACAGCGCGCCGATGAACAGCAGCGGCGCCGCGATCCATGCGGTCACCCCCTCCGAGAGCGGCCCGCCGATGGCGAAGCCGATGAAACCGGCTGCCTGCCGACGCGCATCAGGGCTCGGCGGTGACCCGGCCCACAGATGCCACAAGCCGAGCACCGACAGACCCACCAACGCCGCGCCGAGGATCAGCCGCGGCCGCGCGTCGGGGTTGGGCTCGGTGCGCATCAGCGTGACCGCTGCGCCGGCAGTCACCAGTGGCAGCACGACGGCGGCTGAGCCGACGAACATCCGCAGCACCGCGTCCACCCAGGCACCAACCGGGCGGGCGGCGTCGAACCACGAGCCGGCGGCGATGACGACGGCTACGCCCAGCAGCATCAGCGCGATCCCGTCGCGGCGGTGGCCGGGCTCGATGTCGTGGGCGCGACCCACCGAACGGGCGGCGGCACCCGCGGTCCTGGCCAACAGGAGCCACGTCCCGCGCGCAGCGTCTCCGCAGTTCAGCCCCATGGTGACCAGCAGCGACCGCGCGCGGCGCTTCCTGACCCTTTTGCGTGGCGTTCGCGGTCGTGTCGACCGGGAACCACCCCGCGAAACGGCTTTTGACCTGCCTGTTCGGGTGCCGGATCGGGCGACGGTCCTACTAGCCATGGTCGCAAGCCTAATCGCAAAAACACCATAGACACCATCCGCCACACTGGTTACGGCCATGTAGGTACCTCGGGGTCGACGCCGCCTGGGTAGGGTGACACTCGTCACGCCGTCAGCCGACCGCAGGAGGCCCAGCATGCCCGTCGTCGTCGTTGCCACCTTCACCGTCAAACCCGAATCCGTGGATACGGTCCGCGAGGTCTTGAAGCGTGGAGTCAACGACGTGCACGACGAGCCCGGCTGCCAGCTCTACGCCCTGCACGAAAGCGGCAACACTTTCGTCTTCGTCGAACAATGGGCCGACGCCGACGCGCTGCAGGCCCACAGCACCGCGCCCGCGATCGCGACGATGTTGAAAGAGGTCGGCGAACATCTGGCCGCGTCGCCGGACATCAAAACGCTGACACCCGTCGTCGCCGGCGACCCCGGCAAGGGACAGCTCCGTCCCTGATGCACCGGCCCCTGCGCGGCAAGGTCGCGTTCATCACCGGCGCCGCACGCGGCCAGGGCCGCGCGCACGCGCTGCGGCTGGCCTGTGACGGCGCCGACATCATCGCCGTCGACCTGTGTGGGCAGATCGCCAGCGTCCCTTATCCGCTGGCCACTCCCGACGACCTGGCCGCCACCGCCAAGCTGGTCGAGGACGCGGGTGCGCGCGTCGTGGCCTGCCAAGGCGATGTCCGCGACCGCGCGTCGCTGGCGGCCGCGTTGCAGGCCGGCCTGGACGAGCTCGGCCGGCTGGACATCGTCGTAGCCAACGCCGGGATCGCGCCCATGCAGGCGGGCGCCGACGGCTGGCGTGACGTGATCGACGTCAACCTCACCGGCGTGCACCACACGGTGGAAGTGGCGACACCGACGATGATCGAGCAAGGCGACGGCGGGTCGATCGTGCTGATCAGCTCGGCCGCAGGCCTGGCCGGCATCGGCAGCGGCGACGCCGGATCGATCGGCTACGCCGCGGCCAAGCACGGAATGGTGGGGTTGATGCGTGTCTACGCCAATCTGCTGGCACCGCATAGCATTCGGGTTAACTCGCTACATCCGGCTGGCGTCGACACGCCGATGATCAACAACGAGTTCACCCGAGCCTGGCTGAACCAGATTGTTGCTCAATCAGATTCGCCACCAGACATGGGCAACGCTTTGCCGGTGCAGGTGCTCCAACCCGAGGACATCGCCAACGCGGTGGCGTGGCTGGTGTCTGATCAGGCGCGCTACATCACCGGCATCACCTTGCCGGTCGACGCCGGATTTCTGAACAAACGGTAACTTATGGCACGAAATCCGGTAGCGCAGACCGCCTTCGGCCCAGTGGTATTGACGGCTGTCGAACAGCACGAGCCACCCGGGCGGCGGCTGGTCGATGACGATCTGGCGGGTGGGTTTCTGCCGGCGCCGGCGCGGCTGCTCACCGCTGCAACCCGCTCGTCGGTGCTGCGCCGACTACTGGTGGATACGATGGAGCGTTCCGGCCCTGGACTGTGGGCCAATCTGACCTGCCGTAAGCGCTACATCGGCGACAAGCTGCACGAAGCGCTGGACAGCATCGACGCGGTCGTCATCCTGGGAGCTGGGCTGGACACCAGCGCCTACCGGTTGGCGCGGCATAGCCGCATTCCGGTCTTCGAAGTGGACCTTCCGGTCAACATCGCGAGGAAGGCGGCGGCCCTGCGCCGGGTGTTCGGCGAGCCGCCACGATCAGTTCGGTTGGTGGCGTTGGATTTCGAGCGCGACGACTTGCTCACGGCACTGGCCGAATACGGCTACCGGACGGACTATCGCGTGTTCTTCGTCTGGGAAGGGGTAACCCAGTACCTCACCGAGAATGCCGTACGCGCGGCGTTGGACGGACTGCAGCCTGTTGCGTCGGGTAGCCGTCTGGTGTTCACCTATGTCCGCCGCGACTTCATCGACGGGACCAATCTGTATGGCGCGCCCACGTTGTACCGGCGGATGCGGCAGCGTCGGCAATTATGGCACTTCGGATTACGGCCCGAAGAAGTAGCGGAGTTTCTCGCCCCGTTCGGCTGGCGGCTGATCGAGCAGGTCGGACCCGAGCAGCTGGTTCACCGCTATGTTCAGCCGACGGGCCGCAACCTCACCGCCTCCGAGATCGAATGGTCGGCGTACGCCGAGAAGACGTAAACGCCCCTCGCTCAGGCTCGAAACAAAAGGCTTAGCGGGTGTTCGCGAGGCTAAATCTCGATCACGGTCGGCACGATCATCGGCTGACGGCGGTAGGTCTCGCCCACCCACTTGCCGACGGTGCGGCGCACCGCTTGGGCGATGCGGATCGGGTCGGTGACGTTCTCCTCGGCGAGCAAATCCAGCTCATCTTCCACCTTGCGCACCGCAGGCTCCAGCGCCTTGGGATCTTCGGAAAAGCCGCGCGAGTGCAGATGCGGGGGCGCCGCCGCACGCCCGGTGTCGCGCCGCACCACCACGGTTACCGCGATGAACCCTGACGACAGGATCAGCCGTTCACCCAAAGTGATCTCGCCGACGTCGCCCGTGATAAGGCCGTCGACGAACATCTTGCCGACCGGCACAGCTCCCGCGATACGGGCCTTACCGGCAACGAGGTCGACACTGACACCGTTCTCGGCCAACAGGATCGACTCCTGCGGCACCCCGGTGCGGGCGGCCAGAGCGGCGTTGGCGCGCAGCATCCGCCAGGTGCCGTGGATCGGCATGACATTGCGCGGCCGCACCCCGTTGTAGAGGAACAGCAGCTCGCCCGCATACGCGTGGCCCGAAACATGCACCCGCGCTTGAGCATTGGTGACAACGCGGGCGCCGATCTTGGAAAGTTCGTCGATGACGCCGTAGACGGCTTCCTCGTTGCCCGGTATCAACGATGACGACAACACGATGAGGTCACCGGCCGTCAACGTGATGCTGCGGTGCTCGCCGCGCGACATACGCGCCAGCGCCGACATCGGCTCGCCCTGTGTGCCGGTCGTGATCAACACGACCTGCTCGGGCCGCATCGTTTCAGCCACGCTGATGTCGATCAGGTCGGAGTCGGCCACCCGCAGGTAGCCGAGGTCACGGGCGATGCCCATGTTGCGCACCATCGAGCGGCCCACGAACGACACCCGTCGGCCCAACGCGACTGCGGCGTCGATGATCTGCTGCACGCGGTCGACGTTGGAGGCGAAGCACGCCACGATGACCCGGCCGTCGGCGCCTCGGATCAACCGGTGCAGGGTGGGACCGACCTCGCTTTCCGACGGCCCGACGCCGGGGATTTCGGAGTTCGTCGAGTCGCACAGGAAAAGGTCCACGCCGGCGTCGCCCAGCCGCGACATGCCGGGCAGGTCGGTGGGACGGCCGTCGAGCGGAAGCTGGTCGAGCTTGATGTCGCCGGTGTGCAGGACGGTTCCCGCTCCGGTGTACACCGCGATGGCCAGCGAGTCGGGAATGGAATGGTTGACGGCGAAGTATTCACATTCGAATACGCCGTGAGTAGTGTGCTGGCCCTCGCTGACCTCCACGAACACCGGTTTGAGTTGGTGCTCACGGCATTTCGCCGCGACCAGCGCCAGCGTGAACTTCGAGCCGACCACCGGGATGTCGGGCCGCAGCTTGAGCAGGAAAGGGATGGCTCCGACGTGGTCCTCGTGCGCGTGGGTGAGCACCAGCGCCTCGACGTCGTCGAGCCGGTCTTCGATGTGGCGCAGGTCCGGCAGGATCAGGTCGACACCGGGTTCGTCGTGGGTGGGGAACATGACCCCGCAGTCGATGATCAGCAACCGGCCCAGATGCTCGAAAACCGTCATGTTGCGGCCGATTTCGCTGATGCCGCCGAGCGCGGTGACCCGCAGACCGCCAGGGGCGAGAGGACCTGGCGGGGCGAGGTCTTCGTTCACCTGCGGCTCACCTGTCGCCTACCGCAGCACCGAAGCCGCGCGCATGTCGGTGGCCAATTCGTCCGCCTGCTGCGGGGTCGCGGGCATCTGAGGCAGCCGGGGGTCCCCGACGTCGATGCCTTGCAACCGCAGGCCCGCCTTGGCCATCGTCACCCCGCCGAGACGGCTCATCGCGTCACACAGCGGGGCGATTTCGACGTTGATCTTGCGGGCGGTAGCCACATCCCCGGATTGGAAGGCCGACAACATCTCTCGCAGCTGACCGGCGGCCAGATGAGAGATCACGCTGATGAAACCGGTGGCTCCCATCGCCAGCCAGGGCAGGTTCAGCGCATCGTCACCGGAGTAATAGACCAGCCCGGTTTCGGCCATCAGCTGTCCACCACGGTGCAGATCACCCTTGGCGTCTTTGACGCCCACGATGTTGGGGTGAGCCGCGAGGGCCCGCAGAGTGTCGGGTTCGATCGGCACCACCGAGCGCGGCGGGATGTCATACAACAGCACCGGCAGCTCGGTGGCATCGGCCACGGCAGTGAAGTGCGCGATCAACCCGGATTGGGGCGGCTTCGAGTAGTACGGCGTAACCACCAGCAGGCCGTGCGCGCCCTCAGCTGCGCACGCTTTGGCGAGATGGATGCTATGCGCGGTGTCGTAGGTGCCCGCGCCGGCGATGACACGCGCACGATCGCCCACCGCTTCCAGCACGGACCGCAATAGCCGCAGCTTCTCGTCGTCGGTGGTGGTCGGCGATTCGCCGGTGGTCCCGGACACCACCAGGCCGTCGCATCCGGCGTCGACGAGGTGAGTGGCCAGCCGGGCCGCGGCGGCGGTGTCCAGGGAGCCGTCCGGGGCGAACGGGGTCACCATCGCGGTCAGCAGGGTGCCCAGGCGGGCGTGCACGTCGAATCCGCCGGTGCTCACGGTCCCAAGGCTACCTGCCCATCCCCCAGCGACCGGCGCGAGCGGGCGCGTTTGTGCGCCGCCGGCGGTTCGCCACGGGAGGTCTGCGGTTTCTCACGCTTCGGTGGCGAGCGGACTGGTGGCGACCTCGGTGCCGTCGGCCAGGGTGGTGATTTCGAAGTCGGCGAAGACGGCGGGGGCGATGTCGATCAGCTGGCGCAGGCAGGCGATCGCGAGCCGCCGGATTTCCACGTCGGCGTGCTCGCTGGCCCGCATCGCGATGAAGTGCCGCCACGCACGGTAGTTGCCGGTGACGACGATCCGCGTTTCGGTGGCATTGGGCAGCACCGCGCGAGCCGCTTGACGAGCTTGTTTGCGCCGTAACACCGCGTTGGGCTGGTCGGCGAACTTGGTTTCCAGCTTGGCCAGCAGTTCGGTGTAGGTGGCCCGACTGGCATCGGCAGCCCTGGTGAGGATCTGCTCTAGTTCGGGATCGTCTTCCATGCCGGGTGGCACAACGACCTGGGAGTCGCGTTCCGGCACGTAGCGCTGCGACAGCTGGGAGTACGAGAAGTGGCGGTGGCGGATCAACTCGTGGGTGCAGGAGCGCGAAATCCCGGTGATGTAAAACGAGACGCTCGCATGCTCGAGTACGGAAAAATGGCCGACGTCGATGATGTGCCTGATGTAGGAGGCGTTGGTCGCGGTCTTCGGGTTCGGTTTCGACCAGCTCTGGTAACAGGCCCGGCCGGCGAACTCGGTGAGGGCTTGCCCCCCGTTGGCGTCAGTGCTCCACGGCACATCGGGAGGCGCCAAGAACTCGGTCTTGGCGATCAACTGCACGCGCAATGGCGCCGTTTCGGCCACGGCGCTCACCTTATCGCCCGGTTTCCCTCACGCCGACGGTATCTGGTGGGCCCCGCACCGGCCTGCGAAACTGATCGAGACGGCCTTGGGGAGCGAAAATCCGCGACACGCCCTAGGGCGATCCCAAACGATTCGGCTCACCCCGCGCTGCTTTTCTGCTCGAACGGCACCACGACGCCGTCGCTCGACGGCTCGTGTCCCTCCTGATGCGCCGATTCGAGCATGGCCGGGACAGCCTCGAGTCCGCGGTAGACGACCATCAGTTGCTCGAGGATTTTGATCTGGTGCAGATTCGCCTCGTCCACCACGCGCCGGGCTTGCTCGCGACAATCATCGGCCTCGCGCTTGGCGTCGGCGAGCAGTTGGTCCCGCTCCTGCTGCGCCTTCTGCCACGCGTCCTCGATCGCCGATTGTGTTTCAGCGCGCATCCTGGCAAGTTCGGCTTCAAGTTCCTTTTTGGCTTCGGCACACTCGGCTTCGGTGGCGCTTCGCTGCGCCTCCGCCTCTGCCAACAGCTCGTCGTGCTTTCGCCGCGCGTCCTCGGCATCCGACTCGATGGCCGCGACCAACGCTTCCATCTCCGCTTTTGCCTCGGCGCACATCTCGGTCACCTCGTCGACCACATGCCGCAACAGCTTGCCCATGCGATGCGCCATCGCGTGTGGCGATTGCGAGGTGTCGTTGAGGAGCGCGACCTCTTTTCGCAGCGCGGCGGCTTCATCGCCCGATGTCTTCAGCCGGGTCTTGAGGCTCTCGATCTCGTCGAGCAGCACCTGGCGCTCCGCGGTCAACTCCTCGATACAGGCGTCAACGGCCATCGGATCGTAGCCCAGGAGAACGCGAGGAAACCTGTCTGCGGGTCTGGTTTTCACGGCTCGCTCCCCTTTCTGAAACACCTGCTAGATCCACTAAAACCGACCCACGTTGAGTATGTCACGGTTCACCCACCGCTGCTGGACAACGCCGGTAGCTACGCAATCGGTACCGCAGCCCGGTGCTGCTGGTCAGCCACTCCCCGGTCGTGCCTTGCCAGGTCTCGTCGAGCACCGGTGCCAGCGCATCGCCGTCCTGGCGGGCCAGGTCGATGTCGACCTCGGTGACCTCGCATCGCGATGCCAGCGGAAGGGCGAGAGGGTAGAGCTCCGCACCGCCAATAACCCAGGCCTCGCCGTCCTGCAGGGCGTCTTCGAGGGATCTGACAACCTCGGCGCCGTCGGCCACGTAGCCCGCTTGGCGGGTCAGTACGACGTTTCGGCGACCCGGCAGCGGCCGCACCGTGGCCGGCAACGATTCCCACGTCCGTCGACCCATTACCACGGTGTGACCCAGGGTGAGCTGTTTGAAGCGGGCCTGGTCCTCAGGCAACCGCCACGGGATACCACCGCCGCGACCGATGACGCCCGACGTCGATTGAGCCCAGATCAGGCCCACGTCCCCCATGTGCGCCACTCCTCCTCGTTAATCCGCTCTGCATCGTCATCGGCGCGGGTCATATGGCGACGGGGGCCTTGATCGCCGGGTGCGGATCGTAATTTTTGATGACAACGTCCTCATAAGTGTAATCGAATATCGAATCTCGATGTGCCAGAACAATTTCCGGATATGGTCGGGGTTCGCGGCTGAGCTGCAGACGCACCTGCTCGACGTGGTTATCGTAGATGTGGCAGTCGCCGCCGGTCCAAATGAACTCTCCCACATCCAGATCCGCCTGCGCAGCCATCATATGGGTGAGCAGCGCGTAGCTAGCGATGTTGAACGGCACCCCGAGGAACAGGTCGGCACTGCGCTGATAAACCTGGCAGCTCAGCCGCCCGCCGGCCACGTAGAACTGGAACAGCAGGTGACACGGTGGCAATGCCATCTTGTGCAGCTCCCCGACGTTCCACGCAGAGACGATGATTCGCCGCGAGTCGGGGTCGGTGCGCAGCAGGTCCAGCGCCGCGCTGATCTGGTCGACGTGCTCACCCGACGGGGTCGGCCACGACCGCCACTGCACCCCGTAGATCGGCCCCAGATCGCCCGTGGGAGAGGCCCATTCGTCCCAGATGGTGACGCCATGCTGCTGCAACCAGCGCACGTTGGAGTCGCCGCGCAGAAACCACAGCAGTTCGTAGACCACCGATCTGACGTGCACCTTCTTGGTGGTGATCAGCGGGAAGCCGGCCGACAAGTCGTAGCGCATCTGCTGGCCGAACAGGCTGCGGGTTCCGGTGCCGGTGCGGTCGGACTTGGGCGTGCCCTGCTCCAGCACCAGCCGTAGCAGATCCTCGTACGGCGTAGCGATTGGCACGCCGCCCAGCTTACGTCGAGACGCGGGGAGTAGAACGGATGCCATGCCGCAGATTACCGACACCATAACCACTGCCGATGGCAGCTGTACCGTCCAGCTGTTCACCCCCGACGGTGACGGGCCCTGGCCCGGCGTTGTGATGTATCCCGACGCCGGCGGGGTGCGCGACACCTTCCGCGACATGGCCGCCAAGCTGGCCGGCTTCGGCTACGCGGTGCTGCTGCCCGACGTGTATTACCGCCACGGCCACTGGGAGCCGTTCGACATGCGGACCGCGTTCAGCGACCCGGCGGAGCGCAAGCGGCTGATGTCGATGATCGGCAGCGTCACCCCGGACATAATGGCCCGCGACGCAGGCGCGTTCTTCGACTACCTCGCCGGTCGCTCCGAGGTGCGCGGAGACCGGTTCGGGGTATGCGGTTATTGCATGGGCGGGCGAACGGCTCTGGTCGTGGCCGGCCGCCAGCCCGGCCGCGTTGCGGCTGCCGCGTCGTTCCATGGCGGCGGGCTGGCGACCGACAGCCCGGACAGTCCACACCTGCTGGCCGATCGCATCCAGGCGGCCGTGTACGTCGCAGGAGCTCAGAACGACGGCTCTTTCACCCCCGAGCAGGCCGAGCAGCTCGACAAAGCGCTGACTGCGGCCGGCGTCGAGCACACCATCGAGACCTACGCCGCAGAGCACGGCTTCGCGGTCCCGGACAACCCGCCGTATGACGAGGCCGCCGCCGCGCGCCATTGGGCAGCGATGCGCGACTTCTTCGGCGCCAAGCTCTCCGGATAACCGGCGTGCCGCCGATGCACGTCGACGCCATGACGACCCCGGCGCCGCTGAGCCGCGTCGGCGACCTCGCCCGCCGAGCCCAGTCGGCCGGGTTCTCCGGGCTGTTGTTCACCGAGACGGGCCGCACGGCCTATCTCAACGCCGCCGTGGCCTCGCAGGCCGCGCCCGGACTGGAGTTGTCCACGGGTGTGGCGGTGGCCTTTCCGCGTAGTCCCTTCGTCACCGCGACGACGGCGTGGGAGCTCGCCGAAGCAACCGGCGGCAAGTTCCGGCTCGGTCTGGGCACCCA
Organism: Mycobacterium xenopi; assembly: GCF_009936235.1. Classification (NCBI taxonomy): domain Bacteria; kingdom Bacillati; phylum Actinomycetota; class Actinomycetes; order Mycobacteriales; family Mycobacteriaceae; genus Mycobacterium; species Mycobacterium xenopi. The sequence goes on from NZ_AP022314.1 coordinate 3,258,595, forward strand.
GGTGCGCACGCACGTCGTGCGGCGTTACGGTGTGCCCTTCGATCGGCCCGGTCCGCGCCTGCGCGACTACGTGCTCGCCGTCAAGGCGTGCTTCGCGGCGTTTCGGACGGGGACGCTCGATCACCACGGCGAGTTCTACGACCTCGACTTCATCACTCCCCAGTGGAGCCCGGGGCCCATCGATGCCCCAGACCCGAAAGTTGATATCGCGGCGGTGAATCCGTGGATGCTGCGGATGGCAGGCGAGGTGGCCGACGGCGTGCATATCCATCCCATCGCCGAGCCCGGTTACCTGGCCCGGCACGCCATGCCGAACATCGCTGCAGGAGCGGCCAAAGCCGGGCGCACACCATCGGACATCGCCGTGATCGTGCCGGCGATGACGATCGTCGGCGATAGCGCCCACGAGCGCGACAAGGAACGAGAACAGGTGCGGGCCAGTCTCGCCTTCTACGGAAGCACGCCCAATTACGCGTTCATCTGGGACGAGGCCGGGTTCGAGGGCACGACCGCCCGGATTCGGGAGAAGCAGAAGGCCGGCGACTTCGCCGGCATGGCCGCCCAGATCACCGACGAGCACCTGGCGGTCTTCGCTACCGAGTCAACTTGGGACGGGCTGGCCGATGCACTGACCGGCAAGTATGCGGGAATCGCCACCAGGCTGGTGCTGTACAACGCGCTGACCGATCCGGAGCGCGTCGAGCGCTACGGCGAAGTTGCTCGCCAAATCAGTCGCCGATCAGCCGCTGCATGAAATCGGGGTAGCGCGCGCCCTGCACTGTGATCCGCGTTGCGGCATCATCAATTTCGCGTAGGTCGTCGGCGGTGAGCTCGACATCGGCTGCCGCGACGTTCTCCTGGAGGCGCTCCAGGCGGCGGGTGCCCGGAATGGGGACGATCCACGGTTGCTGCGCGAGGAGCCAGGCCAGCGCGATCTGCCCGGGTGTCGCATTCTTGCGTGCCGCGATCGTGTCCAGTAGATCAACGACGGCCTGGTTGGCGGCTCGGGCGTCGGCGGCAAATCGCGGAATGGCGTTGCGGATGTCGGTGCGGTCGAATTGGGTGTCGGCGCCGATGCTTCCGGTGAGGAAGCCTTTCCCGAGCGGACTGTACGGCACAAAGCCGATGCCGAGTTCGGCACAGGTGGGCAACACCTCGCTTTCCGGTGCGCGCCACCAGATCGAGTACTCGCTTTGCACGGCCGTGACGGGCTGGACAGCGTGGGCTCGCCGTATTGCCTCGGCGGATGCCTCCGACATGCCGAAATGCTTGACCTTGCCGTCCTGGATCAACTCCTTGACCGTCCCGGCTACGTCCTCGACGGGTACCTGCGGGTCGACGCGGTGCTGGTACAGCAGGTCAATGGACTCCACACCCAGCCGTCGCAGCGACGCGTCGGTGACCCGCCTGATGTTCTCTGGGCGGCTGTTGAGTCCCGCGATGTTGCCGGTCGCGTCGAAGGCGAAGCCGAACTTGGTCGCAATGACCACCTGACCGGTGAACGGCGCCAATGCCTCTCCGACCAGTTCTTCGTTGTCTCCGTAGGCTTCGGCGGTGTCGAAAAACGTGACACCGCGCTCGACGGCCGAACGGATCACCGCGATCATGTCACTTCTGGAACCAGGTGGGCCGTAGCCACGGCTCATTCCCATGCAGCCCAACCCGATTGCGGATACTTCCAGGCCGTTGCCCAGGGTGCGCGTGTCCAATTTCAACTCCCGCTGTCGCGCGGCAGGTCGACCAATTCGGCCAGCGTGGCGCGATGCCGGTAACCGGTGCCCAAGGCCAGCTGGTCGCTTTTGGCTCGCTTCAGGTAGAGATGAGCCGGGTACTCCCAGGTCATTCCGATTCCGCCGTGCAGCTGAATACATTCCTCGGCGGCATGCACCGCCACGTCGCTGCAGTAAGCCTGCGCGAGGGCCGCCGCGATCGTCGCGTCCGGGTCACGGCGCGCACAGGTGTCGGCGGCGTAGCGGGCTGCGGCTGCCGCGGAGCTCACCTCCAGCCACAGGTCCGCCATCCGGTGCTTGATCGCCTGATATGACCCGATCGCGCGACCAAACTGCTTGCGGCCCTTGACGTAGTCGAGCGTGGTGTCGAAACACCATTGGGCGACGCCGAGCTGCTCGGAGGCCAGCAGCGCCGCCCCGGTGTGCAGCGCCGCCGCGAGCGCCGCCTCCGCCGACCCGGTAGCAACCCGCGACGATGTAGCGCCGGAAAAGCGCACGCTGGCAAGGGGTCTCGTCATATCCAGCGCCAATACCGGCGTCACTGCTACTCCTGCCGCCGTACGCGAGACGGTGTGCAGCTCGAGTCCGTCGGGGCCTGTTGCCGGCACCACCAGCACGTCGGCTTCGGCTGCGCCAGCGACGCTGGTGACCTCGCCGGCCAGACCGTCCGCACCGGTGCTGACGCCGGTGACTGGGTCGCCCGGCGCGTTCGATAGCGGCACTGCCAGCGCCGCAGTGATCTCGCCAGCCGCTAGGCGCGGCAGGGTTTCGGTGTCGCCGGCCTGCAGCAGCGCGACGGTGGCGAGCACCGCGCTGGACAGATATGGCACCGGGGCGACGGCCCGGCCGATCTCCTCCATGACGACGGCGGCCTCGCGGGCACCGGCTCCCGCGCCACCGAGCTCCTCGGGCACCAGCAGCCCGGCCACCCCGAGGTCGGCCGCCAACTGCTTCCACACACCTGAAAAGTTCGGCGGCCCAGGGTCGTACAAGCGCATTACCGCTTCCGGCGGACACCGGTCGGCGAGCAAGTGGCGGACGCTGTCGCGCAGGGCTTCCTCGGTGTCGGAATACAGCAGGTCGGCGTTCATCGCTCCAGGTCCTTCCAGGCGACGTGTTTGTCGACGCGGTGTTCGGGCGGCAGCCCGAGGACCCGTTCGGCGATGGTGTTGCGCAAGATCTCCGACGTGCCGCCTTCGATTGAATTGCCTCTGGCCCGCAGATAGCGATATCCCGGCTCGCGCCCGATCAGGTCGACGGTTTCAGGTCGCCGCATCGTCCAATCGTCGTACTGCAGGCCCGATTCGGTGTGCAGTTCCAGCTCGAATCCCGAAATCGCTTGCGCTAGACGTGCGAAGGCGATTTTCATGCCCGCGCCTTCGGGCCCCGGCTGGCCGGCGGCCAGCCGCTGGCGCAGCCGTTCACCGGTTAGTCGGATGACCTCCGAGTCAACCCACAGCCGCATCATCTGGTCGTGCATCGCGGGGTTGCGCAACGCCGGCTCGCTTCGCCAGGCGTGGGTGACCTTGCCGATCATCCCGCCTTCCCGGGGAACGCCGGGCCTGTTGCCGATGGCGAGCCGCTCGTTGTTGAGGGTGGTGGTCGCAACCTTCCAGCCGCCGCCCTCAGGTCCGAGCCGGTTCGCGTCGGGGACTCTGACGTCGGTGAGAAAGACCTCGTTGAACTCGGCTTCACCGGTGATCTGACGCAGCGGACGGATCTCGATCCCGGGAACCGTCATGTCGCACAGGAAGTACGTCAGCCCTTGGTGTTTGGGCACGGTCGGGTCCGTGCGCGCGAGGAGGATGGCCATCTGGGCGTGTTGCGCCATCGAGGTCCACACCTTCTGCCCGTTGACGATCCAGTCCCCGTCGTCGCGAACCGCCCGGGTGGCGAGCCCGGCCAGGTCCGATCCGGCGCCTGGTTCGCTGAACAGTTGACAGTAGATGTGTTCGCCGGTGTAGAGCGGCCGCAAGAACTTTCGCTTCTGTTCGTCGGTGCCGAACGCCGCGATCGTCGGCGCCGCCATGCCCATGCCGATGACGTTTCTGCCCAGACCGGGCGGCGGCGCACCCGCCGCAGCCAGTTGGGCCTCGACACGCTGCTGGAACGTTCGCGGCAGCTCGAGGCCGCCGCACCCGCGGGGAAAGTGCACCCATGCCAGCCCGGCGTCGAAGCGTGCGCCGAGAAACTCGCGGGGGTCGGTGGTCGCCGGATTGTGTTGCTCGAGCAGTGTGCGCACCCGGGTGTCGAGGTCTGCGGCGATGTCGGTGCTCATCTCGGTCTCCGTTCAGATGCCAGCGTCCGCGGCTACTTCGCGCGCCTTGCGGACCAGGGCGTCGATTCGTTGCACGGTAGGCGTGCCGGCGGCGGCTTTGTTCTGCGGCTCGTCCATGGCGCGGCGCATCACACCCTCGGCGACGATGGCCACCTTCCACAGCCCCAATGCATGCCAGTACTTCAGGGCGGCCGCGTCGCGGCCGGTTTCGGCGAGATACACCGCCGTCATCTCGGCACGATCGGGGAACCCGTCGAGCGCGGCGGCGGCGAAGCTTCCGGCCCACTCATCCTCGCCAGGCTCGGGCCAGTACGCCAGCAAGCTGCCCATGTCGGCCAACGGCTCACCGAGCGTGGACAACTCCCAGTCCAACACGGCAACCACTTCCCCGTTTGTATGCGAGGTGATGACGTTGCGCAGGTGAAAGTCGCCGTGCACCAACGTCAGTTCCTGTTGTGCCGGAGCGGCGGCGGCCAGCCGTCTGGTCAGGTCGTCGAGGTCGGGCAGGTCGCGGGTTTTCGACAGCTCCCACTGTCGCGCCCAGCGTTTGAGCTGACGCTGGGCGTACGGTTTGTGGCTGGCCAGATCGGCCAAGCCGAATTCGGTGATGTCGACGGCATGGATCGTGGCCAGCGTCTTGGCCATTGAGAGCCCGATTTGCCTGCGGCGCTGCGGCGTTAGCGATTCCGCTTTTTCCATGCGGTCGATCACCAGGCCGTCGACGTATTCCATCAACAGCAGTGGAACGTCGTTCGGGTCGCGGGTCAGCCCGTAGATCGTTGGCGTGGGCACCGCGGTGTCCTGCAACGCCGACAGGATCCGCGCCTCGCGGGCCACGTCGTGCGCCGACGCCAGCAACTGCCCCAGCGGGGGGCGGCGCAGCACCCATTCGCGGTCGTCGGCGTCGCGCACCAGGTAGGTCAGGTTCGACTGCCCCAGCCCGATCCGCTCGAAGCTCAGCGGGCCGGTGAACGCGATCCCGAGCCGTTCGATCCAGTCTGCGACGACGGCCGGATCGACACCGAGAACGACGCTAGTCACTGGAGCCGTTCCTGAACGCCTGGGCGTTGCCGAGGAGTTGGCCGCCGTCGATCACCATGGTCTCCCCGGTGATCCAGCTGGCAGCGTCGGAGACCAGGAATGCCACCGCGCCTGCCACGTCGACTGGCTCACCAATGCGTCCCAGCGGTGTCGTCGACGCCAAGGCTTCTTCGTTGCTCTTCCATAGCGCCTCGGCAAGCCGAGTGCGCACGACGCCAGGGCAGATCGCATTCACCCGGACCCGCGGTGAAAGTTCCAGTGCCAGTTGCTTGGTGACGTGGATCAGCGCGGCCTTCGTCGCGTTGTACATGCCCATGTACGGCGCAAAATGCATGCCGCCAATCGACGACGTGTTCACAATCGCGCCGCCATGCTCACCCATCCATGCCTTGACGACAAGCGACGTCCACAGCAGCGGCGCCCACAGGTTCACGTCGAAGATCTTGGCGAAACGGGCGTGGTCCTGTTCGATCAGCGGGCCGAACGCCGGGTTGGTTCCGGCGTTGTTGACGAGAATGTCGACGCTGCCGAAACGCTCCAGCGCTAAGTCGATACACCGTTGCGCGGCAGCCTCTTCGACGGCATGGGCCGCGACGCCGAGAGCGTTGCCGCCGACCTGCGCGGCGGCGGCGTCCGCGCTGTCCTGCTTGCGTGACGTCAGCACGACATTGGCGCCGTGCTGGGCCAGTCGCTGCGCGACAGCCAGCCCGATCCCCCGCGAAGCGCCGGTGATGATCGCCGTGCGGCCGGTGAGATCTTCAGTAATCATGTGCGCTGCTCCTCCTCATCGCTTCGCTCTGCATCGTCGACAGCGCGGTTATCGGTTATCTCCTAGCAGGGTGCGCTGGTAGCGGCGCATGCCGCGCAGCCAGCGGTCGTAGTCGGCGGCCTTTTGACGGTACATGTCCAGTACTTCCGGGTGGGGAAGGATCAAGAACCGCTCCTCCTCGATGGCCGCCAACACGCTGTCGGCGACCTTCGACGGCTCTAGCACTTCGCCAGCGGTGGTGACCGCGCGCGTGGCAAGATCGCCCAGCGGATCGCCGGACTGTTCACCGGAGTACAGCAGCTTGGTGTTCACACCCATAGGACACAGGCAGCTCACCCGGACGCCCTTGTCGCCGTATGTGATGTTGAGCCACTCGGCGAAGCCGACCGCCGCGTGCTTGGTGACCGAGTAAGTGGCCGAGCCGAGTTGGGTGAGCAAGCCGGCCGCCGACGCGGTGCTGACGAAGTAGCCCTCGCCGCGCTCGACCCAACCGGGAACGAGCAATCGCGCGGCGCGGATGTGTGCGCGCAAGTTGACGTCGAGGCTACGATCCCAATCGCTTTCGCTGACATCGAGACCGGCCGCGCCGGTAATGCCAGCATTGGCGAAATACAGGTCAACCGGGCCGAATTCGCTTTCCGCCAGCCGGATGAGCCGCTGGATCTCGGCGGTGTCGGATGCGTCGGCGCCTACACTAACAGCTGTGTCCCGTTGGTCCGCATTGATGTCTTCGGCAACGGCGGTCGCAGCTTGAGCGTCCAGATCGGCGACGACGACCCGCGCACCGTCGCGTGCGAGCCTGGCCGCCAGTGCGCCGCCGATACCGCCGCCCCCGCCGGTGACAATCGCGGTCTTCCGGGCAACTTTCACGCGCGAATTCCTCTCAGCGGCGGGCTAACCGGGTAATCCATGCCCGCGAGTCAGCCGGGTCGATTACGTCGTCAAGCTCAAATGTGGTCGCCGACGTGAGGGCCTTGCCGTGCTGGTAGGCAGCATCGACCAGCTTTTCGAACAGGTGTTGGCGCTCGGCGGGATCCGCGACCGCGGCCAGCTCCTTTTTGAAACCCAGCCGTACCGCGCCTTCGAGGCCCATGCCGCCGATCTCGCCCGTTGGCCAAGCGACCGTGAAGTCTGGGGCACGGAATGATCCGCCGCCCATCGCCATCGCGCCAAGCCCATATCCCTTGCGCAAAATGATCATTCCCAACGGAACCGTTAGCCGTGCACCGACAACGAACAGCCGACTGAACCGCCGGACGGCCGCTTGGGTTTCCACCTCCGGGCCGACCATGAACCCGGGTGTGTCGCATAGTGAAATCACCGGTAGCCCAAAGGCTTCACAGAGCGTTAGGAAGTCGGCGATTTTGTCGGCAGCCTCGGCATCGATGGCACCACCGAGATGATGACTGTTGTTGGCCACCAACCCATACGCCATGCCCGCGACTCGGACCAAAGCCGTCACCACGCCGACCCCATAGTCTGGGCGTAGCTCTAGCGTCGAGCCGACGTCCACCACTGATTCGATTGCCCGGTGGACGTCGTGGGCACGTAACCGATTCTCCGGCACCACATGGCGGGCAAGCCGTGGATCGGGTGCTTCCCAATCCTCAGTACTGCCTTGGAAATACGACAGGTATTGCTTGGCCAGCGACACCGCGTGCGCCTCGTCACGAGCAGCCAAGCCGACCACTCCGTTGCGCCGCTGCATGTCGATCGGCCCGATGTCCTCGGGCCGGTATACGCCGAGTCCGCCGCCCTCGATCATCGCCGGCCCGCCCATGCCGATATTGGCGTCCGGCGTTGCGATGATCACATCGCAAATCCCGGCCAGCGCCGCGTTACCGGCGAAGCAGCGTCCGGACACGATCGACACCAGCGGTACCTGTCCGCTCAACGCACCCAGCGCGCGGAAGGTCGGCACGTCAAGTCCGGCGATGTTACCGAGATCGGTGTCGCCGGGACGACCGCCGCCGCCTTCGGCGAACAGTACTACCGGAATACGTTTGCGGGCAGCCAGTTCGAAGACTCGATCCGTTTTGGCGTGGTTGCGCATGCCCTGCGTCCCGGCGAGCACGGTGTAGTCGTAGGAGAGCACCGCCACCTCGGCACCACCGATGGTCGCGACGCCAGCGACCAGGCCGTCGGCCGGGGTGTTGGTGATCAGATCCTCCTCGGAGCGGCGGCTGCGCTGCGCGGCGATCGCCAGCGCGCCGTATTCGACGAAGCTGCCCGGGTCTACGAGGTCGGCAATGTTCTCCCGTGCGGTGCGGCGATTTTGCCTATGCCTTTTAGCAACTGCCTCCGGCCGGCCTTCATCGAGGGTGAGGAGATGCCGGTGGCGCACTTCGTCGAGGTCGGCCCGTGGCCGGTCGAGGTCGAGCTGTGCAGCAGCGTCGCCCATGGTGTCCGCGCCGGTGCGAGTAAATACCACCAAGGGGTCACCGGTTCCGACCACCTGTCCGGGCTTCACGAGGTTGCGGACCGTGCGCAGGGCGTCGGGTGCTGCGAGCACGTGCTGCATCTTCATCGCTTCCAGCACCGCCACCGGTCGGCCCGCAGCGAATTCGGCTCCTTCGGGCGCGACCTCGACCACGGTGCCGGCCATCGGTGCGCACAGCGCTTCTTCACCTGGATACAGCTCGAGTGCGGTAACTCGAATCTCCGGTTGGCGGGTCAACGCGGCGGCCGCCAACTCGGGAAGCTTGGCGTCGAGAAAGCCGGTTGTGACAAGCCCGGATTGAACCTCGCTAGCGGACAGGATTTCTCGTAGCAATGGGATGTTCGTACCGATGCCCTCGATGCTGAAGTCGGCCAGCGCTGTTCGCGCTTTACGCAGGGCCGCCGGAAACGACGTCCCGTGCACATGGGTGATCACTTTGGCCAGGAGTGAGTCGTAGCGCGGGCTCAGGGTGAGCCCGGGACGGCCGTAGGTGTCGACGCGCACTCCTGGGCCGCTCGGCGGCGTGAACCCGGTCAGGGTTCCCGCGGTCGGAACCACGGATCCGTCGGCGTCGATCGTCTCCATGTTGACCCGGGTCTGGATCGCGATTCCGCGCGCCGGGGCCGGCTCACCGGTGACATCGGTGCCGTGAGCCGTGATTCCGGCGGGTAGCCCCAAGTCGTCGAGTGCCGTGCCGTCGGCGATGGCGAGCTGGGCGGCTACCAGGTCGACCCCGGTGGCTTCTTCGGTGACGGTGTGCTCCACCTGGATTTGCGGATTGACCTCCAGGAACACGAATCGCTCGCCGGCAACCAGGAACTCGACAGTGGCGAGTCCGCGGTAGTTGACATGAGCACACAGCCGCGCTGCGTTTTCGTGCAGATCGCAGCGCATTTCGTCCGTAACAGCTTGTGACGGTGCGATTTCGACGAGCTTCTGGTATCGGCGCTGGACGCTGCAGTCACGGTCGCCGAGCGCGAGAGCATGCGCGCCGGCGGCGACGATCTGGACCTCGATGTGGCGGGCGTCTTCGAACAATGCCTCGGCGAACACCGCGGGGTTGCCGAAGCCGAGTTGCGCTTCGGCGGCGCACTGGCGGTAGGCGTCGTCGAGCTGCTCCGCGCTACGGACTACCCGAACACCACGGCCTCCTCCGCCGCCAATCGCTTTGATCATGATCGCGCCGTTGTGTGCGGCGAAAAATGCGTGAATGTCCTCGACACTGCTGGGTCCGTCGGTCGCATCCAGCACCGATATCCCTGCGGCGATCGCCGCGCGGCGGGCCGCGGACTTGTCACCGAATAGCTCGAGCAGGTCGGCAGCTGGGCCGACAAACCGGTATCCCGCGGCGGTGCAGGCCCGCGCGAACCCGGGGTCCTCGCTGAGGAATCCGTAGCCTGGATGGATCATCGAGGCCCCGGCCTTCTTAGCTGCCGCCAGGATCGCGGCGTGATCCAAGTACGCGGCGGGGCCAGTGCCTGGCAAGCCGATCGCCTCGTCGGCGGCGTGCACATGCGGGCTGTCGGCGTCGTCCTCGGCGTATACCGCTGCGGTGTCGATGCCCAGTTCTGTTGCGGTGCGGATGATTCGAAGCGCAATCTCGCCGCGGTTGGCGATCAGCAGCGTCATGGCTCTGTCACTCCATCAATGTGGCGGCCAAGGTGCCGCCCAGCTCGTAGGCCCGCTCGCGCGCCGCGGCGTCGATGCCGCCGACGACCTCCAGTACGTCGGCGGCTTTGATCAACGACAGTCCGGTGGCCACCTTGCCGACAGCCGTTGCGGCGCCGACGGTGTCGTTGTTGCCGTGTACCCACAGGCCGTAGGGCCGGCCGGCGACGTGGTCGAGGCTCGGGTAGTAGACGGTGTCGAAGAAGTGCTTGAGCGCTCCTGACATGTAACCGAGGTTGGCGGTGGTGCCGAAAAGGTAGCCGTCGGCGTCGAGCATGTCCGGGACGGTGGCAGCCAGGGCCGGACGTACCACCACGTCGACGCCTTCGATCTCCGGGTCGTTGGCGCCGGCGAGCACGGCCTCGAGCAGTTCGCGGGTCGCGGGCGACGGCGTGTGGTGAACGACCAGCAGGGTTTTGCTCATCGACCGCCCTGCAGTTGCGCGGCCTTCTTCATGGCCTCCCGTGCGCGGCGGCGGTCGCCGGCGTAGTCGTAGGCGCGGGCCAACCGGTACCAGCGCCGCCAATCGTTGGGGTTCTCTTGGAGTTCGGCGCGGACGGTGTCGAACAAGACATCGGCGGCCCGTCGGTCAATGCGGCCGGAGGGTCGTCGTGGCAGTGCGCTGACGTCGAGTTCCATTCCCTCGTCGGCAATGAGGCGGGCTAGTTTCTGGTGGGCGAACCCGGCGCGCAGCGTTGAGATCATGGCCCACAGCCCGATTGCCGGCAGCACGAGTAGCGCTAGCCCGAGACCGATTGCGGCGGCTCGGCCGGAGCCAATCATGACGACGGCGATTCGGACAAGCAGGGCCAAGTACACCAGCAGCGCAGCACACATGAACGCGATGAGCAGTGGGATGCGCAGAGCGCCTGGGCTTTTCGTCATTGCAGGTTGAGCAAGGGTTCAATGCCAACCGTCAGGCCGGGACGCTCCTTGATGTGGCGCACCGCCAGCAAGACCCCAGGCACAAACGAGGTGCGGTCGAGGCTGTCGTGGCGGATGGTCAGTGTCTCGCCCGCCATGCCCAACAGCACCTCCTGGTGGGCGACCAGTCCGGCCAACCGCACAGAGTGTACGGGGATTCCATCGACCTCGGCGCCGCGGGCACCCGGCAGGCTCGTGCTGGTGGCATCGGGGTTGGGCGGCAAATCTTTTCGCGCTTCGGCGATGAGCTGGGCGGTGCGCGTGGCCGTGCCCGACGGCGCGTCCGCCTTGTGGGGGTGGTGCAGCTCGATGACCTCGACGGAGTCGTAGAACGGCGCGGCCTGCTTGGCGAAGTGCATGCACAGCACTGCCCCGATCGCGAAGTTCGGCGCGATCAGCGCCGCGGTGCCGGGTTTGGCGGCGAGCCATGAGCGCACTTGCTGGAGCCGCTCCTCGGTGAAGCCCGTGGTTCCGACGACTGCATGAATTCCGTTGTCGATCAAGAACGCTAGGTTGTCCATGACCACGTCGGGGTGGGTGAAGTCGATGACCACCTCGGTGTGGCTGTCGGTGAACAGAGTGAGCGGATCGCCGGCGTCGACTTCGGCGGACAGGGTCAAATCGTCGGCGGCCTGCACGGCCTGCACCATCGTCGAGCCGACTTTGCCTTTAGCTCCCAGCACGCCTACCCGCATAGGTGCAGCGTAGCCCGGTGACGATGCGGGTCGGCACGACCCGAGGAGGAGCCGGGCAATTCAAACACGAGCCCGGTGACGATGCGGGTCGGTCGTGGTCGGCTTGTCCACAGTTTGGCGTTGATCCACAGCGGATAGCTTGCGCGGTGACCAATGTCGGTGCCCGCCGATAGAATTTCGAACATGAGTTCGACTCGCGTGGCAGCTCCGCCGGAGCTGAGGGCCGCCTTAGAGGCCCTCGATGCGGCGGTGGCCCAGGTTCGCGAGTTGGACCTCGACGCCTACGAGCCCGCGGTGCGGCTACGGGCCTTGGAGCGGCTAGAGACGTCACGGCGCCACCAAGCGGTGGCCAGCCACGACCTCATCGCCAGCCTGGCAAAAGAAGAGTTCGCCGCCATCGGCGGGGCGCCCCATAAGGTGATCGCCGACTGGCTGCGCATCAGCTGCGCCGAGGCGCGCCGGCGCATCCACAACGCGGAACAGCTCGCCCCCCGACTCACGCTCACTGGAGAAAAGCTGCCGCCCCAACTGCCGGCCACCGCCCAGGCGTGGCGCCAGGGAGTGCTCGATGAGCAGCATCTGCGGGTCATTCAGAGATTTGTGCGCGACCTGCCGGAGATCACTCCGACGGCCACCGTCGAGCATGCCGAGCGGTTGTTGGCGGGGCAGGCCGCCGAGCTTCGCCCCGACCAGCTAGAGAAGGTGGCCAACCGCTGCGCGGTCCTGATCAACCCCGACGGAAAGTTCTCCGATACTGATCGGGCCCGCCAGCGGGGCTTCACCTGGTCAGGCCAACGCCGCGACGGGATGAGCATCGGCAAGCTCGTCGCCTCGCCCGAACTGCGCGCCAACCTCGATGCCTGGTTTGCCCGATTTGCCGCCCCGGGCATGTGCAACCCCGACGACCCAACCCCGTGCCTTAGCGGCCAACCCGACCACGAGGCGGCGAGCAAGGACGTGCGAAGCCATGCCCAGCGCCAACACGACGCCCTCAACGCGCTGGTGCGCGGCCAGCTCGGCGACCCCAAACTAGGGGTGCACAACGGATTGCCGGTCACGGTGATCGTGTCCACGACGCTCAAGGAGCTGATCGCCGGCACCGGGCATGCGGTCACCGGCGGCGGAACACTGTTGCCAATGCGCGACCTGATCCGCATGGCCGGCCACGCATACCACTATTTGGCGGTCTTCGACGACCACGACAGCCGTCCCCTATATCTCGGGCGCACCAAACGCATCGCCTCACCGGATCAGCGGGTGGTGTTGTATGCGAAAGATCGCGGCTGTACCGCTCCCGGCTGCGATGTGCCCGGCTATTGGTGCGAAGTCCACCACACCGAAGACTGGGCGCGCGGCGGGCACACCAACATCGACAAACTCACCCTGGCCTGCCAACCCGACCACAACCTCGCCGAACAGGGTTGGCGCACAATCAAACTCGGCAACGGACAAACCCAATGGATTCCCCCACCCCACCTGGACCACGGTCAACCCAGAACCAACAACTACCACCACCCCGAGCGCTTCTTCGAAGATGAAAACGACACCGGCTGATCAGCGCCTGCCGCGCATCACGTCGCGCAGGAGTGAGCGAACAGCAACATCGGCCACGAAATGAGCGACGCCAGGAAGGTCACCAACACGTCGTGACCCTGCTCGACCCGTACCTGGCGCAGCCCCTCACCGTGCGCGCCGGCAACGATCGCGCCGGTGGCCAGATAGGGAATCGCGCACACCAAGGCAAGTTCGAGCAATGCGCCGATGCTGACCGAACTCATCATTGGATTGTGTTGATGAGCAGCGTGACGTGGTCACACGCCGGCCATTGAGCGGCCTCTAAGGACGAGTTCGACCCGATCCAGCAGCTCGCTGGGGTTTTCATTGGCGCTGTCTTTCCAGACGACGAGTGCGTTGAGAAGGTTGATCGGCTGAACAGTGAGTCGCAAACCTATTATCACGGTCTTGGTGCCGACACTCCCAGCCTCCACCGGACGGTAAGTAATTGCGACTTCCAACCACGTACCACTCACCGGCTGCGGAGTGGGCCTGGGCTCGATCGACTCAATCAGCTCACGTCGGATTTCGGTCAACTCGCTGCCGCGCTCGGCAAACCGAACAACCAGGGCCGAGGGGGTGATATGCAGAAGACATCGAAGCCACATCCGAACGATGCCGTAGAGGGTCAGCGGGGTCACGCCTAAGAGGAGAAAGGCGCCACCGTACGCTAGCCACGCCGGATAGCCGGGTGCGGACCCCGCGGCGACCATAGCGACCCCCATCAGCGGGATCAACACCAATGTGCTGTAGGCGTTGCCCTCGTACCAGGGAATGTAGCGGCAGATAATCTCATCGCCCGACCGGCTGACCGCGGCACGAAAAATCCGGCGCTGCCCGAAAAGGATGATGCCGCCGGTCACAGCAATGCCGAGAGACAGGTACCAAGCCGATCCAATCAGCACATTGACGACTGCTAACAGGCACAGGGCGCCGCCGAAGCTGTAGCGCACAACGCGCGTCCAACGGTATTTCGCCGCGCCGCCGGCCATCAGTCACCTTCTCGCGTTGTAATTACTGGGACAACGCCGCGGTAACCTGCGGGCGCAGGGCCTGCCGCCGCACCCGGCCGGACGGTCAGCCGGATATGTGCCCGGTCCACCGGTGAATCGTGTAGCGCAGTCACCGTCAGTTGCGCGATCAGCGTCTCCTGGCCAGCCGTGATGATCCGGGACTCTGACGCGCTATCGATCGCGCCGAGCTCATGCGTGATCTGCATTGCGAGTAAACCCTGAATCCCGCCGGATTCGCCGGCCGGGCCGAGTTCGCGGCGGACCTCATGACATCCCGGCGCCGATTGCAACTGCTGCTCGCTCAGCATCGTGAACACTTCGGCGGGGTCCAGTGGGGCCTTCACGCGATGCATCGTCAACACCGCGTTGGCACAAAACACGTCGATGCACGGATCGTCGCGACAAGCCCACACACGAACCCCGGGGGCCGAATCAAAGGGCTCCCAGCCCTTCGGTGCCCCCACCTCAACGAGGAAACCGGCGAAACGATTGACCGGTGACACAACGAGGCCATGCTTCTCTGTGAACTCATCGAATCGCATCGCCGTCGCCCTACCCGAAACCAAAAATCGATTCCACGCCGTGCACCGCACTACCGACCGCATCCGCGACCGGATGCCACGCCGCTTCGACGCCCTTAGATGCCAGTAAGCTGGCGCCCGCTCCGATGACAGCGCCCGCCACCAGACCAACCGCTGTCCCTGCCCCCGGAAACGCCGAACCGATCAGTGCACCAGTCTCTGCGCCCGCCCATAGTCCGGCAGCGACACCTGCTCCCTCCCGGGTGACGGCCTCGGCCACGGAGTCTCCGTCATGGATGTCCGACATGACGGCCGGTACCGCGCTGGCCGCAGCTACCACCCCGCCGACACGGGAGAACCCTTTAAGTTCGATTCCGCCGATCTTTGGATCCTCAAACCACTTCAGCAAGCCGGGGTCAGCCTTGCCGGGGCCCGTGCCAGGGGATTCGTTGATCAACCTGAGCGTCGTCTGACGCACGCCCTCGGCGGTACCACCGGCCACCGCACCGGCAGCCCCGATCGCCACATCCCCCTTCGTCACCGTGAGCCCGGGGCCCTCGCCGGCGCGACCGTCCGCTGCCGGCGTCGACGTTGACGGTAATTGTGCCGCGCCGCCGTCGGCTCCAGCGCCTTGAACCTGGCCGTTCTTGGTGGGCTGCTCACCGCTCTGCTTGCCAGGCGAAGAGTAGACACCAGCACCACCGTCGGAGCCGAGGCCGCCGTCGCCGACGGCGGCGCGCATCGCGGTGGCCAGTTCATGGTCGGTGGTGTGCGCCTTGACCTTCACCGTGTCGAGGTCGGCTTGGAGAATCTGGCGCTGCAGCTCAGCTTCCTGCGGCCCCAGCAGCAAAGCGGCAGTTTCGCCGACGCTGACCTTCCAGTCTGCCGTGATGGTGAAGCCCAATGTCTCGGCGGTCTCGTCGACCTGGCTCATCATCGCCTTGCAGCTTTGCACGTCCGCCGAGGCCATGCTCACCGCGGCGGCCACTTGCGTCGACTCGTGGCCGTCCTTATCGATGTCGGTGCGCAGCCTCCCTAGGCTGCTGTGAAACGCCGAGCCTGCCTCGCCCTGCCAGTCGGCGAGCAGCTGACCTGTCTGACCCAAGTCCTCCCCGAACAGGCCCAGGGTCGTTGCGCGGTTGGTGGCCACCTGGAACACCTTGAGCACCGCGGCGGCGTCCCAGCGACGCACGTCGTCGGGAGTCAGGTCGGTCATCGCGGGTCGAGCGCCGAAAGCTCCTGCGCGCTGTGTCCCTCGTTGGCGGTGAAGGCCGTCCCTGCCATGGCCATGTGGTACGACAGCCCACCCACACTGCGCTTGTGCTCGGCGTGACGGGTCTCCCAGCGCGTCATCACTTCCGACAGCGCCTTAGCCGACTCGCCGATCCAGCCCGGCGCGGCATCAGCCAGCTGGTCCTCATGCACCATGAAGTTGATCGCAGCGTCGCCGACCGAGGCTTCCAGGTGGGTGCTGCCCGCCGCCACCGCCGCCGGGTCCACCTGGACGAACTCCCCTGCCATGCCACCTCCCATGACTACGGCGCAAATTGTAACGGTGTTGGTTACCGTCGGCGAACCGGTGCGCTGCTGATCATCGCCCGCGCGCATTACATCGCGCAGGAGTGAGAAAACAGCAACACCGGCCAGGAAATCAGTGACGCCACGAAGGTCACCAACGCGTCGTGTCCCTGCTCGACCTGCACTTGGCGCAGGCCCTCACCGTGCGCCAGCAACGATCGCGCCGACGGCGAGATAGGGAATCGCGCACACCAAGGCAACTTCGAGCAATGCGGCGATGCTGACTTGATAGTTCACCAGGCGACGCAACAGGGTGAGCAGATACGCCGTCTGCCGGGATGGGCGACATCGTGGTGGTCGGACGAATCGGACATAAGGATCCTCGACGATTAGGCCAGGCAGACGCCACCGAGCTCCAGTGCCGGCCACAGCGCGATCGATCGGAGTACGGACAGCGTCAGGTGCAGACCCTGCAAGTGCTCCAAGTGGGTCGGTGTGAGTGCTGGCCCAAACGATGCCCACCGCGAGGTAAGGAACGCCGGATAGCACTGCGATACAGGCAAGTTCGACGATCGTGAGGTGGAAGTTCAATACGCGGTCGAGCAGGCTGAGCTATGAACTCACTTCCGGTAGAGGCCACCGATAGCCGTTGTGTTAACGACCATTCTGGTGGTGCGGTCGATTTTCAGGTCCTCCCTCTAGATCGGCGCTGCCCCACGCAGATGCTCGAAGATCAAGGAGGTCTGGGTGCCCGCGACGTCGGCATCTGCGTTGAGGTTCTCGACCACGAACGACCGCAGGTCTTCGGTGTCGCGAGCCGCGACGTGCAGGATGAAATCGTCGGGACCGGCAAGGAAGTAGACGTCCATCACCTGCGGCTTACGCCGGATCTGTTGGATGAAATTGCGGATCTTGCCGCGCGCGCTGGACTGCAGGTTGACCGCGATCATTGCCTGCAACGGCAGTCCGATCGCGACGGGGTCGAGGTCGGTGTAGAAGCCGCGGATCACACCAAGCTCCACCAACCGTCGAACCCGGCCATGACAGGTCGAAGGGGCGACACCGACCTTCTCCGCGAGCGCGCTGTTGGTGATCCGGGCATCGGCATGCAACAGGCTCAAGATTCGACGGTCCACATCATCGAGACCTGCTGGCCGAAGATCCTTCGCCCCGGGTGCGTCAGCACGCGCGGTTTCAGTCGAATCTACAGACATAAGCCGCAGTCTAGAGAATCATCGACAGCTAGATTGCAGGCATATCGAACTTTCTTCACAATTGAAGAAGGTCTTTTCAGCGAGCTCTGGCATAGGAGCGATCATGCGCGTCGGGATTCCGGCCGAGACCAAGAACAACGAATTCCGGGTCGCCATCACCCCTGCCGGCGTCGCGGAACTGACCCGGCGGGGCCACGAGGTACTTGTCCAGACCGGCGCCGGAGAGGGCTCGGCCATCGCCGACACCGACTTCAAGGCCACCGGCGCGCAACTGGTCAACACAGCCGAGGAGGTGTGGGCCTCTGCCGAACTGGTGCTCAAGGTCAAAGAGCCAACCCCGAGCGAGTACGCCCGCCTGCGACGCGGTCAGGTCCTGTTCACGTTCTTGCACCTGGCGGCTTCGCGGTCGTGCACGGAAGCGCTGCTGACCTCCGGAATCACATCGATCGCCTACGAGACCGTCCAGACTGCTGCCGGCGAGCTGCCGTTGCTGGCGCCGATGAGCGAGATCGCCGGACGGCTCTCCGCTCAAGTCGGCGCTTACCACCTGATGCGCACCCACGGTGGCCGGGGCCTGCTAATGGGTGGAGTACCTGGCGTGGAGCCGGCCGATGTCGTGGTGATCGGCGGTGGCACCGCCGGCTACAACGCGGCCCGACTCGCCAACGGGATGGGCGCTCACGTCACGGTTTTGGACATCAACATCAACAAACTGCGCAAGCTTGACGCCGCGTTCGGCGGTCAGGTCCGCACCAGATACTCGTCGGCCTACGATCTTGAAGACGTCGTAAAGCACGCCGACCTGGTGATCGGCGCCGTCTTGGTGCCCGGCGCCAAGGCGCCTAAAGTGTTATCAAATTCCCTTGTCGCGCAGATGAAACCCGGTGCAGTGCTGGTCGATATCGCCATCGACCAGGGTGGCTGCTTCGAGGACTCGCGGCCGACCACGCACGACCGTCCGACGTTCGCGGTGCATGACGCGGTGTTCTACTGTGTCACGAACATGCCCGCTTCGGTGCCGAAGACGTCGACGTTCGCGTTGACCAACGCCACCATGCCCTATGTGATCAAGCTGGCCGACCACGGTTGGAGAGCCGCCTGCCGGTCCGATCCGGCGCTGGCCAAAGGGCTTTCAACCCACGACGGCGCGCTGCTGTGCGAGCAAGTTGCTGACGACCTCGATATGCCGTTCACCGACCCGGCAAGCGTGCTCGCCTGATGGCGCGGGCACTACACGAGTGACGCCACGATCTCCGCGGCAGGGCCTGGGCGAGCCGTAGCGAACGCGGTTCCGGCCCAAAGGTTTATCCCATGCGGGTCATCGGCAGCCGCGGCTGCCTTGCGGATCGGCGACGTCATGTGGTTGACCTCTGGATAGCCAAGCGGCGCAACGTCATCGAGCATGCGGGTGAAGTCGTTTTCGAGTCCACGCGCATATCGCCCCGAGAATGCCCGAGTCACCAACGTCCTGCCGAACTGCGGGTTTTGCAACGCAGTGCGATGCGCCGAGCACGTGCCGGCTTCGTCGGCCAACAGCAGCGCGGTGCCCACTTGTGCGGCCACCGCTCCGCTGCGCAATACACCGGCGACATCTTCGGCGGTTCCCAAGCCACCTGCGGCGATCAGCGGAACATCGTGCGCGGCACGGATTTTGCCCAGAAGTTCACCCAGCGGCTCGGTGCCGGGCTTCATGTCCGGGGCGAAGGTGCCGCGGTGCCCGCCGGCATCCGGCCCCTGCACCACTAGGCCGTCGGCGCCCGCGGCCAGGGCCACACCGGCCTCATAGGCCGACGTCACCGTGATGAACAGCAAGATTCCCTGGGCACCCAAGCGCCGCAGCACATCCGGTGACGGGGCACCAAACGTGAAAGACACCACCTCGGGCCGGACGTCGGCAATCACCTCGAGCTTGCGCTGCCAACCGTCGTCGTCACCGAACCGGGGCTGGCCCACCTCGACGTCGTAGTGCTCCGCGATCTCGTCAAGTTCTTCGGCGTAGCGGTCCAGCTGCACGTAGTCGGCGACGCTGGGCTGCGGCACAAACAGGTTGACCCCGATTGGGCCGGTCGTGGCGGCGCGCGCGGCCGCAATGTCGTCGGCCAGGCGCTCCGGGGTCAGGTATCCGCCGGCGACGAAACCCAACCCGCCCGCATTCGTCACCGCGGCGGCCAGCGCCGGCGTACCTGGGCCGCCGGCCATCGGCGCTCCCACCACCGGGACCTCGAGATCCCAGAACCCTAAGACCATGGCGCTACTGTACTATCGCCCGAAGCTGTTGGGGCACCGCTCGTTTCGAGCGGTATGGACCCAGAACCGCGACGCCGTAGGGTCTGCGCAGGAGCCGGCGCGCCACCGAGTTGACTTCGTCGACGGTGACGGCGTCGAGCTCCTGCAAGGTCCGCTCGATGCTGCGATGCTCGCCGTAATTCAGTTCACTGCGCCCGATGCGGTTCATCCGCGAACTGGAATCCTCCAGGCCGAGGACCAGCCCGCCGCGCAACGACCCCTTGGCGATCCGGCATTCGGCCTCCGTGATACCGTCGCGCGCCACCGATTCGAGCACGTCACACGTCACCTGCGCGACATCGTTGAACCGCTCGGGCAGGCAGGCGGCATATATCGACAGCGCACCGCTGTCGGCGAAGATGTCCAGCGACGAGTACACCGAATAGGCCAGGCCACGGGTTTCGCGGACCTCCTGGAACAGCCGAGAGCTCAGGCCACCACCGAGCGCAGTGTGCAGCACCGAAAGCGCCCAGCGGTGCCGCCAATGCCGGCCGGGTGTGCGCACTCCCAGACTCACATGGGTTTGTTCGGCATCGCGGTTGAGCACCGCCATACGCGGTCGGCCATTGATCCGCCCGGCGCCTTTGCGTGGCGCCGCGGGCCGGCGTCCGCGCACCAGCCGCGGCCCGAAATGTTCGCGAACCAGCCCCACCACTTCGTCGTGGTCGACGTTGCCGGCCACCGCGACGATCATCCGCTCCGGTGTGTAGCGGCGCGTGTGAAACGAGTGCAGCTGGGAGCGGGTCATCGCCGACACCGATTGCACGGTGCCGATTACCGGGCGACCGACGGGATGGTCGCCGAACAAGGCGCCCAAGAACAGGTCAGCCAGCGTGTCCTCGGGATCATCGTCGCGCATCGCGATCTCTTCGAGCACGACATCGCGTTCCAATTCGACGTCCTCGGCCGCACAGCGACCGTTGAGCACCACATCGGAAACCAGGTCGACCGCCAGTTCGAGATCGCTGTCGAGCACGTGCGCGTAGTAGCAGGTGTGCTCCTTGGCCGTGAACGCGTTCAGCTCGCCCCCGACAGCATCCATCGCCTGCGCGATATCCACCGCCGTGCGGCTCGGCGTGGACTTGAACAGCAAGTGTTCCAAAAAGTGCGCGGCCCCGGCGACGGTGGCTCCCTCGTCACGCGATCCGACTCCGACCCAGACCCCCACCGACGCGGAGCGCACCGCGGGCAGATACTCGGTGACCACGCGCAGCCCGCCGGGCAGCGTGGTGCGCCGGATCGCGGCGGACGGCTCGGCGCTGTGCGGGCCGCGCCGCAGGGCGCCCCTGTTAACTGCTGGCCGTCGCGGCATCGGCTGGCGCGGCCCCTGAACTCGCGGACTCGTCGTCGCCGAGGGGCACCAAGGAGATCTTGCCTCGCCTGTCGATATCGGCGATCTCGACTCGCAGCTTGTCACCCACGTTGAGCACGTCCTCGACCCGGGCAATGCGCTTGCCCTTGCCGAGCTTGGAGATGTGCACCAGGCCGTCGCGTCCCGGCAGCAACGACACGAACGCGCCGAAATCCGTTGTCTTGACCACGGTTCCGAGGAACCGCTCGCCGACCTTGGGCAGCTGCGGGTTGGCGATCGCGTTGATCCGCTCGATCGCTGCCTCCGCGGAGGGTCCATCGGTGGCACCGACATACACCGTGCCGTCGTCCTCGATGGAAATTTGCGCGCCGGTCTCCTCGGTGATGGCATTGATGATCTTGCCCTTGGGCCCAATCACCTCACCGATCTTGTCGACCGGCACATGGATGGTGGTGACCCGCGGTGCGTAGGGGCTCATCTCGTCGGGCCTGTCGATGGCCTCGGCCATGACCTCCAGGATGGTCAGCCGGGCATCACGCGCCTGAGCGAGCGCGCTGGCGAGCACCTCCGACGGGATCCCGTCGAGTTTGGTGTCGAGTTGCAGCGCGGTGACGAAGTCCCTGGTGCCGGCAACTTTGAAGTCCATGTCGCCGAAAGCGTCCTCGGCGCCGAGGATATCGGTCAGCGTGACGAAGCGGCGCTCGGTGCGGCCATCGGGCAGCTCCACATCGTCGGAAACCAGACCCATTGCGATGCCCGCCACCGGCGCTTTAAGCGGCACCCCGGCGTTGAGCAGCGCCAGCGTGGACGCGCACACCGACCCCATCGACGTCGAACCGTTGGAGCCCAACGCCTCCGAGACCTGGCGGATCGCGTACGGGAATTCCTCGACGCTGGGCAGCACCGGGATCAGTGCCCTCTCCGCCAGCGCGCCGTGCCCGATCTCGCGCCGCTTGGGCGAGCCGATTCGGCCGGTTTCGCCGGTGGAGAACGGCGGGAAGTTGTAGTGGTGCATGTAACGTTTGGTGGTTTCCGGCCCCAGCGAGTCGATCTGCTGGGCCATCTTGATCATGTCAAGCGTTGTGACGCCGAGGATCTGGGTCTCGCCGCGCTCAAACAAAGCGCTGCCGTGCGCTCGCGGCACCACCGAGACTTCCGCGGACAGCGCGCGGATGTCGGTGACGCCACGGCCGTCGATGCGGAAATGGTCGGTCAGGATGCGCTGCCGGACCAGTTTCTTGGTCAGCGCGCGAAACGCCGCACTGACTTCTTTCTCACGACCGGGATAGGTGTCGGCGAGCCGCGCCAGCACCTCGGCCTTGATCTCGTCGGTGCGGTTGTTGCGCTCGGTCTTGCCGGGGATGGTCAGCGCGGCGGCCAGTTCGTCGGTGGCCACCGAAGCCACCGAGTAGTACACGTCGT
The DNA here is from genome assembly GCF_009936235.1 of Mycobacterium xenopi. Taxonomy (NCBI): domain Bacteria; kingdom Bacillati; phylum Actinomycetota; class Actinomycetes; order Mycobacteriales; family Mycobacteriaceae; genus Mycobacterium; species Mycobacterium xenopi. The sequence continues at coordinate 3,280,980 of NZ_AP022314.1, forward strand.
CGCCGTAGTCGGGGAACAACGGGAATTCGCCGGTCGGCTTTGCCGCGGCGTCGGCCAGTTCCTGCTGGGCCGCGCACAGCGTGGCGATGAACGGTTTAGCAGCCTCAAGACCTTCGGCCACAACGGTTTCCGTCGGCGCCTGCGCTCCGCCTGCGATCAGTTCGACGGCGTTCTCGGTGGCTTCGGCCTCCACCATCATGATGGCGACGTCCGGCTTGCCTGTTTCGGTCGTGTCCGTCAAGCGACCGGCGACCACCATGTCGAATGTGGCCCGCTCGGTCTGTTCGACCGTCGGGAACGCCACCCAGGTGCCGTCGATCAGCGCGACCCGGACCCCGCCGATCGGGCCGGAGAACGGCAGCCCGCCCAATTGGGTCGATGCCGACGCGGCGTTGATCGCCAGCACGTCGTAGAGCTCGTTGGGGTCCAGGCTCAGGATCGTCACCACGATCTGGATTTCGTTACGCAGGCCGTTGACGAACGACGGGCGCAGCGGCCGGTCGATGAGCCGGCAGGTCAGGATCGCGTCTGTGGACGGCCGTCCCTCGCGACGGAAGAACGAACCGGGAATGCGACCCGCGGCATACATGCGCTCCTCGACGTCGACCGTTAGCGGGAAGAAGTCGAACTGTTCCTTGGGGGTCTTGCCGACGGTGGTCGCCGACAGCAGCATGTTCTCCTCGTCGAGGTAGGCGACGACGGAGCCGGCGGCTTGCTGTGCCAGCCGGCCAGTTTCGAAACGGATGGTGCGGGTGCCGAAGCGTCCGTTGTCGATGACGGCGGTCGACTCGAAAACACCCTGTTCAATTTCTGTGACAGACATGGACGTCCGTGCGGCCTCTCTGGATATTCAGCTGTTTCGCGCGGTCACACAAACCCGGTGGGTTCCAGGAAACCAGCAGCTCAGCGAGTCTGAATCCGACTACGGCCGTCGATCGAAGCGGCCGGTGTACGCCCGGCAGCCACTACCGAAGACCGCGCGATACAGACTCGCCTTTCCTGCGGTTTGTCATCCTGTTGTGACGCGCTGGGACGGTACGCGCGGATTGCGCGCCCGCACCTGATCTGAGCGATCTGGCCCAGAACGACCCCACTCTACACTGTCTAGCTGCGTGTTCTTGCCAATCCCGACGCCCGGGGCGTTCCGGCGCGGCTGGTCAACCCTTTAGGTGACGTCCTCGACGCATACCGCGAATCGCCGCTTCGCATACGCGTAGCCCACGCCGCTGACACACTGGTCGACGCTGACCGGGTCCCTCAGACCGGTGAGAATCTGGGTGGCGCGCTGGCGATGCGGCACGGATTTGTCGTTGCAGTCCACCCGGACCGGGTCGGTGCGGTTGGCGGGGTCGACGCTCATGCACTCGCCGACTACCCAGTCGATATCCAGGCAGGCGGTGCGGGTCTCGCTGAATCCGTTGCGCATCGAGTAGGCAGAGTCGACGTCGCCCGGGCACTGATCGCGGGCGACGACGGTGGCCGCGACCTTGAAGTTCGATGCCCGGCTACCACAGGCCACCTTGGCCGCTACTGGCGGTCGGGCGGTGCCCTCGAGCCGCAGGCAGTCGCCCACCCGCAGGGCACCGGTGGTGGGCCCGGGCGACCACCCGCCGCACGCGGTGAGTGCGATTGCCGCGATCGCCGCCCCAGCCAGCGCGCGCATCGGCTCTGTCAGCGACGCAGGCCCAGTCGCTCGATAAGCGAGCGGTAACGCTCCACATCGATCTGGGCCACATATTTCAGCAGGCGGCGGCGCCGCCCTACCAGCAGCAGCAGCCCGCGCCGCGAGTGGTGGTCGTGCTTGTGCACCTTCAGGTGCTCGGTCAGGTCGGCGATCCGTTTGGTCAACAACGCCACCTGCGCCTCGGGAGACCCGGTGTCGGTCTCGTGCAGGCCGTACTCTCGCAGGATTTCCTTTTTCTGCTCGGCTGTCAGCGCCACGAAATACTCTCCATCAATCGGTCCGCGGGGTGAATTCGGCGCGGCCGCCGCGAACTGCAGCTACACGCCGTGGCGCCGGAAAGTCTAGCAGCGGCCAAACTAGCCCGCAGATAGCAGTGCGCGGGCTCGGTCGGTGTCGTCGTTCATCGCGGCTACCAGGTCGCGAACCGAGTCGAACTTGCGCTGCCCGCGGATGCGTGTCACAAAGTCGAGCGCCACGTGCTGGCCGTACAGGTCGGCGGTGGCGTCGAGCACATATGCCTCGACGGTGCGGGTGCGCCCGGAAAACGTCGGGTTGGTGCCGATCGAGACCGCGGCTTTGTAACGCTCGCCCGGCACGACCGTGCCGGTCGTGGGTCCACGCCCCAGCACGGTGAACCAGGCGGCATACACCCCGTCGGCCGGGATCGCCGAGTACATCGGCGGCGCCACATTTGCGGTGGGAAAGCCCAACCGCATGCCCCGGCCTTCGCCGCGAACCACCACACCCTCCACCCGATGCGGGCGGCCCAGCGCCTCGGCGGCAGCCACCACGTCACCGGCATCCACGCAGGAGCGGATGTAGGTCGACGAAAACGTCACCGTTTCGCTGTCATGGCGCTCGGACACCAGTGACATCGCTTCGACCGCGAACCCGAACCGTTCCCCGGCGCGGCGCAGCGTTTCGACCGTGCCGGCCGCCTTCTTGCCGAAGGTGAAGTTCTCCCCCACCACGACTTCCACCACGTGCAAGTGCTCAACGAGCAGCTCGTGGATGTAGCGCTCGGGCGTCAGCTTCATGAAATCGCTGGTGAACGGCATAACCAGGAACACGTCGATGCCGAGTTCCTCGACCAGCTCGGCACGGCGCGCCAGCGTCGTCAGCTGAGCGGGATGACTGCCCGGGAAGACCACTTCCATCGGGTGAGGGTCGAAGGTCATCAGCACGGTCGGCACGCCTCGAGTCCGGCCGGCCTTGACCGCGTGCGCGATCAGCTCGGCGTGTCCCCGGTGCACACCGTCGAACACCCCGATCGTGAGTACGCATCTGCCCCAGTCCGTGGGGATCTCGTCCTGCCCCCGCCACCGTTGCACAATCGCAAGCCTACGGCTCGCGGGGATACGGAGCGGTCCGCAGCGCACCTTCACCGCAGTCGAGGCGGCGCTGCGCCGACCCCCGATCAGGCCAGGCTTGCTTAAACTTCCTGTTGTGCGCCCCGACGACGATCCCGGCGAGCTCAGTGCGGTTGCCCAGGACTATCTGAAGGTCATCTGGAACGCCCAGGAGTGGTCGCGGGAGAAGGTCAGCACCAAGATGCTGGCCGAAAAGATCGGGGTGTCGGCCAGCACCGCATCGGAATCCATCCGCAAACTCGCCGAGCAGGGTCTGGTCGATCATGAGAAGTACGGGGCGGTGACGTTGACGGACTCCGGCCGCCGCGCGGCCCTGGCGATGGTGCGCCGGCACCGCCTGCTGGAGACCTTCCTGGTCAACGAGCTCGGTTACGGCTGGGACGAGGTGCACGACGAGGCCGAGGTCCTCGAGCACGCGGTCTCCGACCGGCTGGTGGCCCGTATCGACGCCAAGCTGGGGTACCCACGACGCGACCCGCACGGCGACCCGATCCCGGCCTCCGATGGACAGGTGCCCACACCACCGGCGCGTCAGTTGTGGGCCTGCCGTGACGGTGACTCGGCAACGGTGGCGCGTATTTCGGATGCCGATCCGGAGATGCTGCGGTATTTCGATTCCATCGGCATCAGCCTGGATGCGCGGCTGCGAGTCTTGGCGCGCCGCGAGTTCGCCGGGATGATTTCGGTGGCCGTCGAATCACCCGAAGGAGCCTGCAGCACAGTCGAATTGGGCAGCCCTGCGGCGCGGGCGATCTGGGTGGTGGCCTGAGCTACCGTTCGGCGCGCTGATAGGCGGTGACGACGGCCGCACCGCCGAGCCCGATGTTGTGTTGCAACGCCGCGGTCACGTTGTCGACCTGACGCTTGCCGGCGGTGCCGCGCAGTTGCCACGTCAGCTCCGAACACTGCGCCAAACCGGTCGCGCCCAGCGGATGCCCCTTGGAGATCAAGCCGCCGGACGGGTTGACCACCCAACGCCCGCCGTAGGTGGTGTCGCCGCTGTCGACGAGTTTGTGCGCCTCGCCTTCCCCGCACAACCCGAGCGCCTCGTAGAGCAGTAACTCGTTGGCGGAAAAGCAGTCGTGCAGCTCGATCACCTGAAAATCATCAGGCCCCAGACCGGATTGATCGTAAACTCGCTGCGCTGCTTGCACATTCATGTCATATCCGACCAGATTCTTGGCGGTGCCGTCGAAGGTCGACGCGAAGTCGGTTGTCATCGCTTGGCCGACAATCTCGACCGCCTGAGCGGCCAGCCCGTGCTCGTCGACGAACCGCTCGCTGGCCAGGATCGCCGCGGCCGAGCCATCCGACGTCGGCGAACACTGCAGCTTGGTGAGCGGATCGGAAATCATCCGCGAGGCCAGGATGTCGTCGAGCGTATACGACTCCTGGAACTGTGCATACGGGTTGTTGACCGAGTGCTTGTGGTTCTTGTAACCGATCTTGGCGAAATGTTCTGCGGTGCTGCCGTATTGGCGCATGTGCTCGCGACCGGCGGCGCCGAACATCCATGGTGCGACGGGCATCGCGAACTCGTCGATCTCGGCCATCGCCTTGACGTGTCTGGCCATCGGCGATTCGCGGTCCTGCGCGCCGCCGCCCAGCGAGCCGGGCTGCATCTTCTCGAATCCGAGCGCGATCGTGCAGTCCGCCACACCGCCGCGGATGGCCTGCGCCGCCAAGAACAACGCGGTCGAGCCGGTGGAGCAGTTGTTGTTGACGTTGACGATCGGGATTCCGGTCATGCCCAGCTCGTAAAGCGCCCGCTGGCCCGACGTCGAGTCGCCGGCAACGTAGCCGACGTAGCCCTGCTCGACCTCGCTGTAGTCGATGCCGGCGTCCTCGAGCGCCTTGGTACCGGACTCCCGGGCCATGTCGGGGTAGTCCCAGCCTTCACGGCGCCCTGGCTTTTCGAATTTCGTCATGCCGACGCCGACGACATACACCTTGTTGGTCATCGACATAGCCTAACGCTGGCGAGCAGACGCAAAATCACCCTTTCCGCGCCGGGAAAGGGTGATTTTGCGTCTGTTCGCGCAGCTGGGGGACCCCAGGCGGGTGAGCGGTTAGCAGCCCGCTTCGCGCCAGATCTCGCGGGCGACACCGATCAGCCGTTTGCGCCTTTCCCTGCGGCGTTGCTCGGCGGTTCGCCCGCCGTAGAGGCTTGATTTGCGGCGCATTTGTCGATCCTCGCAAATCCCGATCTTGACGAAACGGCGACAACGGATCGTCGTACTTCGCGCTCATCGAGGCACAGTCCACACCCGTCATCCGCACCCAGGAGGTCGCGAGCAGACACGGCTATAGCGTGGCGGGCCGAAGGACGACCACCGACTTGGCGCGGGCACCCTCGTCGCGCAGCAGCGCGACCACTCGGTCGTCGGCAGTGGCGGCGGCGTAGACGCCGTCAATACCGGCGGCCGAAAGCCGGCGCCCGTGTCCGACCGCGGCGGCCTCCGTCACGGTGAGCTGCCGTCGAGGAAACACCAGCAGGCACGCCTCATCGAGGGTGTGGCTTAGCCGCGGCCCCTCGGCCAGCTCGTCGAGCGTAACGGCTTGCTCGATCCCGAAGCGGCCCACCCTGGTCCGTCGCAGCGCCGTCAGATGCCCGCCGACCCCGAGCCCGTCGCCCAGGTCGCGGGCCAGCGCGCGGATGTAGGTTCCCGACGAACAGTCCACCTCGACGTCGATGTCGACCAGCTCACCGTGGTGGCGCACGGCGAGCGGCTCGAACCGGTCGACCCGCACCGGCCGGGCTTGCAGCTGCACCGTTTGGCCTTCGCGGGCCAACCGGTAGGCCCGCCGGCCGCCGATTTTGACCGCGCTTACCGCCGACGGCACCTGGCTGATCTCGCCGCACAGCCTGCCCATCGCCGCGGCGATCGCCGCGTCGCTAAGGTGCTCAGCTGAAACCTGTTGTAGCAGTTCACCTTCTGAGTCATCCGTCGAGGTGGCCTGGCCAAGCCGGATCGTCGCTGCATACGATTTCGACGCGCCTGACAGCAGGCCCAGGATTTTGGTGGCTCGCTCGATCCCGATGACCAGCACGCCGGTGGCCATCGGATCCAGCGTCCCGGCGTGCCCCACCTTGCGGGTGGCGAAGATCCGTCGGCACCGCGCCACCACGTCGTGGCTGGTCATTGCGGCTGGTTTGTCGATGACGACGATACCCGCGTTCATAGCACAATCGCAGTGAGCACCAAGCTATTTCGCACTAGCCAACGTCCCCGCAAAGCGGTCAGCGGTGGGCCGGACAGCGCCGTCCCGTCGATGAGGATCTTGGACACGAACACACCGGTGGTGCCCTCGGGATCGACGTCGAACACGATGTGAGCATCCTCGAACCCGAGCCAGCGCCGCGTCATCGGAAACCACGCCTTGTAGGTAGCCTCCTTGGCGCAGAACAGGATACGGTCCCAGTGCAAACGGTCGGGCAACGCCGCGATTTCGTGGCGTTCCTCGTCGAGGGTGATCGCGTCCAGCACGCCGTCGGGCAGCACGTCGTGCGGCTCGGCGTCGATACCCAGTGAGCGCACCGCCGGGCTGCGACCCACCACGGCGCCGCGATAGCCCGTGCAATGGGTGAGGCTGCCCACCACCCCGTCCGGCCAGCTCGGTTCGCCCTTCTCGCCCTTCAGGATCGGTGCTGGGGCCAGGCCCAGCTGACCCAGCGCGATACGGGCGCAGTGGCGCACAGTGATGAACTCGTTGCGCCGCTTGGGCACTGAGCGCGCGATCAACGGTTCCTCTTCGGGTAGCGGTTTCAGGCCCGGCGGGTCGGAATACACCTCGGCAAACGCCAGGTGGTCGCGATCGCCGGGCAGCAGTGACGACAGCAACGTCGGCTCCGTCATCGCCGTTGCCGCAGCCGTTCCCGGAACCGCTCAGCCTGGGCGCGCATCTGCGGAGTGATCACGAAATGACCGCCGAACTCGTTGAGATAGCCTGGCGCATACTGCGGATCGGGCAGCACTTGACGCAGCCAGGCATACGGCTTGCGGCGTCGCCACTCCCGTGGGTAGCCCACCGACACCTCTTCGAAGCGCACACCGTCATACCAGGTAGTGCGAGGGATGTGCAGATGCCCGTACACCGAGCAGATCGCGTTGTAACGAGTGTGCCAGTCGGCGGTTTCGGTAGTTCCACACCACAGCGAGAATTCCGGATAGAACAGCGCCTCGCAGGGTTCGCGCACCAGCGGGAAGTGGTTCACCAGCACGGTCGGGGTCATCCAATCGAGCTGCTCGAGCCGGGCGCGGGTAATAGCCAGCCGGTCGCGGCACCACGCCTCGCGGGTGGGGTACGGCTCGGGAGAGAGCAGAAACTCGTCGGTGGCCACCACGTTGCGTTCGCGGGCGATGGCAAGTCCCTCGGCTTTGCTGGCGGCCCCGTCCGGCAAGAAGGTGTAGTCGTAGAGCAAAAACATCGGCACGATGGTCGCCGGGCCGCCGCGTTCGGTCCACACCGGGAACGGATGCTCGGGCGTGACGATGCCCATCTCGTCGCACATGTTGACCAGGTAGTCATAGCGCTCGCGGCCGAAGACCTGCACCGGATCGCGGCCGGTGGTCCACAGCTCGTGGTTGCCGGGCACCCAAATCACCTTCGCGAAGCGTCGGCGCAGCACATTCAGCGACCAGCGGATGTCGTCGGTGCGTTCCGCGACGTCGCCCGCCACGATCAACCAGTCGTCGGGTGAGGAAGGGTGCAGCGATTCGGTGACAGGCTTGTTGCCGATGTGGCCGGTGTGCAGGTCGGAGACCGCCCACAGCGTCGGCTGCCCGCCGCCTGCGCGATCGTGTCCTGCCACGACTGCCCAGCCTAACGGTCGGCCGGCCGGGTGCCCGCTATCCGGGTCGCCGCCGAAGTAGAACAGGTTCTTGTTTCCGCTGTGCCCGCGCCGACCCGGCTTGTACACTCCCGGCAATCAGGTCGAGTCAGGGGGTGTGATGGTCACCAAGCTGCGCCTGATCGCGGCGCTGGGTGCGCTTGTCGCCGCGGTCATCGTGGTGTGGTACAGCGCGCCGCCCGCTGCGACCGGCGGCGGCAGCGTCGAATTGCGGTCCACCGCAGCGCCGATGGAGCCGGCCACCACCATGAAGAGCCCGATCATCGCGACGACCAACCCCCGCCCGTTCGACCCGTGTGAAGACATCCCGTTCGACGTCATCCAGCGGCTCGGTTTGAGCTTCACCCCGCCGGAGCACGAGGAAGGGCTGCGCTGCCACTACGACGCGGGCAACTACCAGCTGGCGGTCGAGGCGATCATCTGGCGCGGCTACGCCGAGTCGTTGCCCCCGGACGCCGTCGAGACCACGATCAACGGCCACCGCGCCGCCCAGTACTGGGTGCTGAAGCCGACCTGGCGCAACAGCTACTGGTACGTCTCCTGCATGGTGACGTTCAAGACCAGCTACGGGGTGATCCAGCAGTCGCTGTTTTATTCGACGGTGTATTCGGTGCCCGACGTCGACTGCCCGTCCACCAACCTGCAGCGGGCACAAGAACTCTCGCCGTACTACGTCTTTTGAGGTCTTGCGGGCCCGCTTGCCGGTCCGGTCGCGGCGTCCGGCGCCGGACCCATAACCTGAGGCGGTGAGTGCCACATCCACCGACCTTGGTGGTCGGTCGCTGCGCACGCGGGTGAACCGGCTCACCGGGCGGGCTCTCGGCCGACTGTTACGCCTGCCCGAGCCCACCTCGCAGTACACGGTGAACCCCGTTCGCATCCCGATGCGCGACGGAGTCGAGCTGCTTGCCGACCACTACGCGCCGACCGCACCGGCTGCCGGCACGCTGCTGGTCCGCGGGCCCTACGGCCGCGGATTTCCGTTCTCGCTGCTCTACGGTGCGCTCTATGCCGCCCGCGGCTACCACGTGGTAGTGCAGAGCGTGCGTGGAACGTTCGGCTCGGGCGGTGTCTTCGAACCGATGATCCACGAGGTCGACGACGGCGCCGACACCGTCACCTGGCTGCGCCGTCAGCCGTGGTTCACCGGTCGATTCGCCACCGTCGGTTTGTCCTATCTGGGCTTCACCCAGTGGGCGCTGTTGCTCGAACCGCCGCCGGAGTTGGCCGCGGCCGTGATCACCGCCGGCCCACACGATTTCAGCGCATCGACCTGGGGCAGCGGGTCGTTCAACCTCAACGACTTTCTGGGCTGGAGCGACCTGGTCGCCCACCAGCAAGACCGCCCCCGACTACGCACCGTCGTCCGTCAACTCCGGGCCCGGCGACGGTTGAGCCGGGCAACCCGGGGGTTGCCGCTGGGTGAAGCGGGACGAGCGCTGCTGGGCGAGCGCGCCCTGTGGTACGAGTCGTGGCTTGAACATCCCGACCGTGATGACCCTTTCTGGCGGCCGCTGCGGTTCGACGCCGCGCTGGACCGCGTGCAAATTCCGGTGCTGCTGATCGGCGGCTGGCAGGACATTTTCCTCGACCAGACGCTGGAGCAGTATCGGCGCCTTGATCGGCGGGGCGTCGAGGTGGCGCTGACGGTCGGGCCCTGGACGCACACGCAGCTGCTCCGCGACGGGCTGGGCTGCATCACTCGCGAATCGCTGAGGTGGCTGGACTGCCACCTCGGCGGTGCGGGCACCCCACCCCGGCCGAGCAGGGTGCGCGTCTTCATCACCGGCCAAGGCTGGCTGAACCTGCCCGACTGGCCTCCGCCGACCACCGAACGCGTGCTGTATCTGCAGCCCGACGGCGGCCTGGGGGCCACGCCACCGCCGCCGACGGCGACGCCGGCGTCGTTCCGGTATGACCCCGCCGATCCGACTCCCACCGTGGGCGGTCGGCTGCTGTCGCCCGACGGCGGTTACCGCGACGACGCGTCGCTGGCCCGCCGCGCCGACGTGCTGAGCTTCACCGGCGACCCGCTGACCGAGGATCTGTGCGTGCACGGCAATCCCGTCATCGAGCTGGCGCACAGCTCGGACAATCCGCACGTCGACGTGTTCGTCCGCATCAGCGAGGTGGATGCCCGAGCCCGCTCGCGCAATGTCAGCGACGGCTACCGGCGGCTGACCGGCGGCGCGGGCGCGGTGCACCTCGAAATGGACGCCATCGCACACCGATTCCGCGCGGGCTCACGCATTCGTGTGCTGGTGGCCGGCGGCTGCCATCCGCGCTTCGCGCGCAACCTCGGCACCGGCGAGCCGCCGGTGTCGGGCACAGAGCTGAAGCCAGCGACGCACGTGGTGCGCTTCGGCGCCTCCCGGCTGGTGCTTCCGCTCGCCTAGCCCGCTTCTGGCGGGCACCGGTCAGCCGACGGCGTCGCGGACCCGGGCCGCGATCCGGGCCAGCGTGGCGTCCTCGTGCACCGGTGCGGCCAGCGTCGGCGTCACCGGCAGCTGCACCCAACTGCTGCAGCCGGCGTAGTCGGGCATGCGGGGTAACCGCAGCGGCTCGGCCAACGGCGCCGCAGAGACCACCAGCACCGCTAGCCGGTGCTTGGGCCGGAAATCGAGCCGATCCGCGCGCACCGAGTCGGCCGTCCAGATATGCAGATCTTCGATGGCATCGATGTTCTCGGGGCGGTTAACTCGCAGCGCCGCAACAACTTTCGCTGCAGCACGGATTACGATGTGCTCGTTGGTGCTGTCCGCAGCGGCCGGCAACAGCAGATCGTGATGTTCGGGTCGGACCCGCTCGGCGTGGCTGTGCGCCACGGTCGGAAACAGCAAAAACTGCTCGGCCGCCACTTCGAATCGCTTTTCGTGAATCCCGCCCTTGCGCAGCAGCACGGTTTGGCGCCCGTCGAGCAGCGCGCGCACGACAGCGCTCCACTCCTTGAGCGCGGGCGCGGTGGCGGTTAGTGTCATCGGGCCGCCATTCGGGCCTGGACTTCGGGCCGGCGCAGCGGCGGGATAGTTTTGGGGGTTGGCGTCGCGGCGGCAGGGCGTCCAGCAGACGCGTCGTCGCCGCCGCGACTTCGGTGACCGCCGCCTCGAATGCCTCGGCGCCGGCCGGTGACGGGTGTGTGATGCCGCTGACCTTCCGCACGTATTGGCGTGCGGCGGCGGCGATCTCTTCGGCGCTGGCGGCGGGCACCAGTCCGCGCAGCTCGGTGATGTTGCGGCACATGGCTCAACGATAGGTGCGCCCGCGGCGGCCTGCAGGCGACTGGCTACGGTGATCCGATGAGCGAAAACACCTTGCAGGTCGACACCAGCGAGCGGATCCGTACGCTGACCCTCAACCGACCGAGGTCGCGCAACGCGCTCTCGGCGGTGCTGCGGGACCGCTTGTTCACGGCCTTGGCGCAGGCTGAGGCCGACGACGACGTCGACGTGGTGATCCTCACCGGCGCCGACCCCGTATTTTGTGCGGGTCTTGATCTCAAAGAGCTGGGCGAGCAGTCGGCGCTGCCCGACATCTCCCCGCGCTGGCCTGCTATGACAAAGCCGGTGATCGGCGCGATCAATGGTGCCGCTGTGACCGGCGGCCTGGAGTTGGCGCTGTACTGCGACATCCTGATCGCTTCGGAGCGCGCGCGATTCGCCGACACCCATGCGCGCGTGGGCCTGCTTCCGACCTGGGGGCTCAGCGTGCGGCTGCCGCAGAAAGTGGGCATCGGTCTTGCCCGTCGGATGAGTCTCACCGGCGACTATCTGTCCGCCGACGACGCGCTGCGGGCCGGGCTGGTCACCGACGTGGTGCCGCACGAGCGGCTGCTGCCGGCCGCCCGCGAGGTTGCGGCATCGATCGTCAACAACAACCAGCCCGCGGTGCGCGCATTGCTGGCGTCGTATCACCGCATCGACGAATCACAAACCAGCGCGGGCCTATGGTTGGAAGCCGCGGCGGCCAGGCAGTGGATGACCACAGCGACCGGCGAGGACATCGCCAGCAACCGCGAAGCGGTGCTGCGGCGCGGACGCGCGCAGGTGCACTGACCAGCCAGTGAGCGCTGCTACTGGCCGCGCACCGCCGATGTGGCCTTCACCAGCAGGTCTGAGAGCAACCCCTGCGGGTTGAGTTGCGCGTCCGTGCTGCCCATGACGACAACGGAGGTTTGGTCGTCGAGGGCCGCGGTGAAGACATAATCCGGGTCGTCGGCGGCATCCACGCTCAGCTTGGCTCCGGTGGTAGTGATGCCCGCAATGTTCGGCGCCGGAATACGTTCGGCGGTCCCACTCGCCTTGGGGGAGCCGGACACCGAGACCCGGTCGCAGCCTGCCGGTGGCTGGCTGGCGCGCACCGGCTGGGGCAACCGCATCGCGACGACGTAGATGTTGCCCTGATCTCCCTGGCCGCGGACCCCGGCGGCCTGGGTGCCAACGGAAGGTTCAACATGGGGCGGGATGAGGACCGCGCGACATTGCGGCGGGTCCACCTGGGCACCGGTGAACGCGGTGATGCCAGAGCTGGCAATGTCTTGTTGGCTCAAGGTTTTCGAAGGTTCCGCCTCGCCCGCGAAGCCCGGCGGAAGGTCGTCTTTGACGCGCTCGACACGCGAGATGTCGTATGCGGAGCGTGCCGGCGACGCCGCTGGCGGCTGCACCGCCGATGCGCCGGAGGACCTGCTTTCTGCCGGATGCCCGCACCCGGCGAGGACACTCACACCGAGTGCCGCCAGCAAGGAAGTCATTTCTGCAGTGCAGCGTCGTGGGGAAGTCATCGCATGAGCCCTTAGCAACGGTTTGTCGATTGTCAACCGCCGACAGCCAAACAGCGCTGTTAACAAGCGGCTTCACGGCAGCGTCGGCGTCGTGATCGGCGGCTGGAGGCCGAGTCACCTGCTCGGCCTCCAGCCAGCCACCTCACCACCACCACCACCAGCGGTGCCACCAGCCGCGGTGATGCCACCAGTGCTGCGGCAGCGGCGAGCCGTAGCCCGCGGCCGCGACGTTCGTGACGGTGGTCATGGCGGGCCCGGCCGATGTGGGCGCCGGGGTGGCATGGGCAGCCGGGGCGGCGCCGAACAGCAGGGCGCCGCCGACCAGTCCGGCCCCCACCGCACCAATCGCCGCGCGACGCGCCACGTCCGACGAAACCGACATGACAAACCTCCTTCGTCTCGATTCCCTGACTTAAATTGCCGTTCAATGTAATTGAATACCCAAAAGTCTGGCAATTGTCAAAGGATTCAACTGATCTCACCAATCGGCATTATAGGCAACCCGGCCACGTCGCGAGAATTGGGGCGCGAAAGAAGCGGTTTTCACGTATTTCGAGACCTCACGCCTAAGTTGTACGTATCTGAGTAACTACTGGACGTCAGTACCTACGTAACTACATATTCGCATGTCATCGCATATACTGCACGACTGATATCCGCGTCCGAGGAAATCAGTATTCGATCAACAGTCACGCGCTTGTCATCGCCAATCCTCATATCACAGTATTGCGCGAGTGGTCGTTTCAGTCGTGCCTCTAAAAATCAATTTGTCGACCCACTGAATATGATTCCAATGCAAAGGCGGGTCGGTGCCACGGCGGTCGGAAACCCTGAAATGCGCCGGTGTTGATAAGCTGATTTAGCCCAGTCTGCGCAACGGAAGGTCCGCCCCATGAGCCATGCCGCCGACCGCTACGACGCCGGCGCCGAACGGTTCCGCGCCCCCGCGGCAGCCGCTGCATCGCCCACCTCATTGGACGGGGCCGAGGTCACCGAACGGCTCACCGCCATCCGGCAATCGCGGGGGCGGCGCACCCGACGCACCGTCGACCTCACCGCGGCCCAGCACCGGGGTCTCGATATCTGGCAGCGAGAGGCAGCCGACCGTCTCGGACTGGCTCGCGTCACCGGACAAGAGGTCCTCAGCGCGCTTATCGACCAACTGCTGAACGACCGCCAGCTTTCGGCCCAAATCCTCCGGGCCATCCAGGCCCGGCGCTGACCGGCCCAGCGGCATGGCCAGCCCCTCTCCTGCTGCTCACCTTGTACCGGTCACCGCCCAGCGACCGGAAACAGAGCGAGGCCCGACAAAGGCCAGTCGCAGCACCATGAATGTCGTTAGCCCCGACCAGATTCCTGCCAACCCCCAACCGAACACCAGCGACAGCCAGATCAACGGCAGAAAGCCCGCCAACGCGCTCACCACGGTCGCGGTACGCATGAATCGCGCGTCGCCGGCACCCAGCAGCACCCCGTCGAGGCCGAAAACGGTTCCGGCAACCGGTAATTGGGCCACCAGAAACCACCACGGCACACCGATGACGGCCAGCACCGCTGGGTCATCGGTGAATAGCCGCGGCAGAGCCGACGCGCCGAGGGCCAGCGGCGCGGCCAACGCGACGGCCGTGATCGCGGAAAACATGGTCACCCGGCGCGCCACCGATTTGGCGTGCGAGACCTGGCTTGCCCCGAGCGCGGCCCCGACCAGTGCCTGCGCCGCGATGGCCAGCGAATCGAGAACCAGCGCAAGAAATTCCCACAACTGCAGCACGACCTGATGCGCCCCTAACGCGGCGGCACCGAACCGGGCCGCTACCGCCGCCGCGGACACAAAGCACGCCTGAAAGGCCAGCGTTCGCACCACCAGGTCGCGGCCCATCACCAGCTGGGCCCGCAGCACGCCGCGGTCGATGCGCAACGGCACCCGTTCGGCCAGCAGTGCGCGGCCGAACAGCAGCGCCGCCAGCCACTGGCCGGCGAGGTTGGCCACCGCCGAACCGGCCAGCTCCAACCGCGGCAAGCCCAACCAGCCGTATACCAACAACGGGCACAACAGCGCTGAAAGCCCAAACCCCGCAACCACATAGCGCAACGGCCGCACAGTATCCTGCACCCCGCGCAGCCAGCCGTTGCCCGCCAACGACACCAGAATTGCCGGCGCACCCAGGATCGCGATGCGCAGCCACGGCAACGCCGCCGTCGCAATCTCGGCGCGCGAGCCGACAACCGACACCACCGGCACAGCGACCGCCTCTACGACGATGACGATCAGCGCACCCAGGCCCAGCGCCAACCACGTCGCCTGAACACCTTCGGCCACTGCCGCGGCGCGGTCGCCGGCGCCGAAGTAGCGCGCCGAACGCGCCGTCGTGCCATACGACAAGAACGTCAGGTCCGAACCGACCAGGCCAAGTATCAGCGCACCGATCGCCAATCCGGCCAGGCTCACGGCACCCAGCCGGCCAACGACCGCCGTGTCGAACAACAAGTAGAGCGGTTCGGCGGCCAGCACACCCAACGCCGGCAGGGCCAAGCCAGCGATCTGCCGGCCACCGGCGCGCGCGTACTCGTCAGCCGAGCGCGGCGCACAGCGACGCGACAACATCGGCCATCGAGCCGACGGTCGAGTACCCGGCCGCCAGCTTGTGTCCACCACCGCCGAACGTTGACGCGACCGCCGCCAGATCGACGGCCGCTTTCGCCCGCATGGACACCGACCACTGCTGCGGCTCAACCTCTTTCAACACGGCCGCCACTTCAGCTTCTTGCGTGGTGCGCACGATGTCGACGATGCTTTCAACTTCTTCTGGCCGCGCCTGAGTCCACTCCTGGTGCGCCACAACCACATACACCAATCCGCGACCACCCACCGCGTCGGGCAGCAGCTGCGCCGAGCCCAGCACCCGCGACAGCATCCACAGCCAGGCGAACGGATGGGTGTCCAGCAGCATCCTGCTGACTGCGGCGTTGTCCACACCGAGCTCGACCAGGCGGGCCGCCAACCGGTGGGCGCGGGCAGTGGCCCAGCGAAATGACCCGGTATCGGTGATCAGCCCCGCGTACAGGCAGTGCGCCACGTCGACGTCGATCGGCTCACCCCACGCATCAAGCAGCTCAGCGACCAGCATTGTGGTGGAATCCGCCGACGGGTCAACGTAATTCGCGGTGCCGAACAGCTGATTCGACGCGTGATGGTCGATGACCAGCAGCTGGCGTCCCGTTGTGGCCAGATCACCAAGCCCGCCCAGCCGGTTGAGGCTCGGAATGTCAACCGTGACGGCAACATCCACGTCGCGGCGCATGTCGTCCGGCTCCACCATCAGCCACCCGCCGGGCAGCGACCGCAGCGATTCCGGCAGCACGGCCGGTGCGGCAAAGCTCACCTGAACCTGTTTGCCGCAGCGGTCGAGCACCAAGGCCAGCGCCAGCCCCGCGCCGATGGTGTCGGCGTCGGGAAAGACATGGCAGACAACGCCGATCGCGGAAGCGTCGGAGAGCACCTGCGCGGCGCCGGCGGCGTCGACGCGTCTGGCGTCGGAGACGAGGTCAGTCGTCGGGTCGGTCGTCGTCACCGACATCCTTAACATCCGGGTTCGTCCGGTACGGGTCGGGCTCCCCGGCCGGCTTGGCGCCCGATCGCACACGCGCCAAATCGGCGTCGGCGGCGCGGGCCCGGGCCAACAACTCCTCCATCCGCTGCGCGGTGTCGGATGCGGTGTCGCGGATGAACGTCAAAGTGGGGGTGAACCGCACACCGGTGCCGGCCCCGACCTTGGTGCGCAGCACTCCCTTTGCTCGTTCGAGCGCCGCGGCCGCACCGGCGTAATCCGGTGGCTCGTCGAGCGTGCGACCCATCACCGTGTAATACACGGTCGCGTCGTGCAGGTCGCCGGTCACCTTGGCGTCGACGATGGTCACCCCGGCCAGCCGCGGATCCTTGATCTCGTGCTCGATCGCCGAGGCGACGATCGTGACGATCCGCTTGGCCAGCCGGCGCGCCCGGGCCGGATCGGCCATCAGGCGCGTTCCTTTTGAACCAGCTCGTAGGTCTCGATGACGTCGCCTTCCTTGATGTCCGCGTAGCCCAGCGTCAGACCGCATTCGTAGCCGTCGCGGACCTCGGTGACGTCGTCCTTTTCCCGGCGCAGCGACTGCACGGTCAGGTTCTCGGCGACCACGATGTTGTCGCGCAGCAGCCGCGCCTTGGCGTTGCGCCGCACCGAGCCCGAGGTGACCAGGCAACCGGCGATCAGGCCGACCTTCGAGCTGCGGAACAGTGCCCGCACTTCGGCGCGGCCCAGCTGGACTTCCTCGTACACCGGCTTGAGCAGCCCGCGCAGCGCCTTCTCAATGTCGTCGATGGCCTGGTAGATCACCGAGTAGTAGCGGATCTCCACGCCCTCGCGGTTGGCCAGCTCGGTGGCCTTGCCCTCGGCGCGCACGTTGAAGCCGATGATGATGGCATCCGAGGCCGACGCCAGGTTGACGTTGGTCTCGGTGATCGCACCGACACCGCGGTCGATGACCCGCAGCGCCACCTCGTCGTCGACCCGGATGCCCATCAGCGCCTCTTCCAGGGCCTCGACCGTACCGGCGTTGTCGCCCTTGAGGATCAGGTTGAGCTGGCTGGTTTCCTTCAGCGCCGAATCCAGGTCCTCCAGCGATATCCGCTTGCGCGCCCGCGCGGCCAGCGCGTTGCGCTTGCGGGCGCTGCGCCGGTCGGCGATTTGGCGGGCGATGCGGTCCTCGTCGACGACCAGGAAGTTGTCACCGGCGCCGGGCACCGACGTGAACCCGATGACCTGCACCGGCCGCGACGGCAACGCCGCCTCGACGTCCTCGCCGTGCTCGTCGACCATGCGGCGCACCCGGCCGTACGCGTCGCCGGCCACCACCGAGTCGCCGACGTGCAGGGTGCCGCGCTGCACCAGCACGGTGGCCACCGGGCCGCGGCCGCGGTCCAACTGCGCCTCGATCACCACGCCCTGCGCTTCCATGTCGGGGTTGGCGCGCAGGTCCAGCGCGGCGTCGGCGGTCAGCAGCACCGCCTCCAGAAGCTGGTCGATGTTGGTGCCCTGCTTGGCGGAGATGTCGACGAACATGGTGTCGCCGCCGAATTCCTCTGGCACCAAACCATATTCGGTTAGCTGCCCGCGGATCTTGGCCGGGTCGGCACCCTCCTTGTCGATCTTGTTGACTGCCACCACGATCGGCACCTCGGCGGCCTGCGCGTGGTTGATGGCCTCCACCGTCTGCGGCATGACACCGTCGTCGGCGGCCACTACCAGGATCGCGATGTCGGTGGCCTTGGCACCGCGGGCGCGCATGGCCGTGAATGCCTCGTGACCGGGAGTGTCGATGAACGTGATCGGCCGCTCGACACCGTCATGCTCGACCGACACCTGATAGGCGCCGATGTGCTGGGTGATGCCGCCGGCCTCGGCCTCGCGGACGTTGGTCTTGCGGATGGTGTCCAGCAGCCGGGTCTTCCCGTGGTCGACGTGACCCATGACGGTCACGACCGGCGGACGCACCCGCAGGTCCTCTTCGGTGCCCTCGTCCTCGCCGTAGCTCAGGTCGAACGACTCCAGCAGCTCACGGTCTTCGTCTTCCGGGCTGACGACCTGGACGTTGTAGTTCATTTCGCTGCCGAGCAGCTCGAGCGTTTCGTCGCCGACCGACTGGGTGGCGGTGACCATCTCGCCCAGGTTGAACAGCGCCTGCACCAGCGCGGCCGGGTTGGCGTCGATCTTCTCGGCGAAATCCGACAGCGACGCACCGCGGGCCAGCCGGATCGTCTCACCGTTGCCGTGCGGCAGCCGAATGCCGCCGACGACCGGCGCCTGCATCGAGTCGTATTCCTGGCGCTTCTGCCGCTTGCTCTTGCGACCGCGCTTGGGAGCGCCACCGGGACGGCCGAACGCACCGGCAGCGCCGCCGCGTTGCCCGGGCCGCCGCCGGCCCCGGGACGACCGCGGAAACCGCCGGCGGGCGGGGCACCGACCCCACCACGGTATGGACCACCGCCCCCGCCGGCGCGACCGCCGGTCGGGATTCCCGTTCGGCCGCCGGGAGCGGGCCGCGGCACACCCGGACGGGGCGGGCGCCCTTGTCCGGCAGCAGGCCCGCCGGGGCGTGGCGGCATGCTGCCCGGTGACACACCGGGACGCGGTGCCCCGGGCCGGGCAACGCCGGGACGGGGAACCTGCGGCCGCGGAATGGGCCGCTCGACCGGTTGCGCGGTCGAAAACGGGTTGTTGCCGACGCGCGGCGTGCGGATCCCCGGCTTGGGTCCCGGGCTGGGCCGTGGCCCGGGTGTCGGCGGACGTGTCGCGCTGGGAGACTCGGCGGGAGGAGCCGCGGACGCCGCGGGCGGCTCGGCTGCGGCCGGTTCAGCCGGCTTGCGAGCGGCGGTTTTCGCGGGTGCGGCCGCTACGCCGCCGTCACCGGCGGCCTTGGTGGCCTCGGCAGCCGCTTTGCCGTTGCCCGCGGCCTTATCCGCTGCCTTCTCGGCGGCGGCCTTTCCGCCGCCGAAGGACTCCCGAAGCCGACGCGCGACGGGTGCTTCCACCGTCGACGACGCCGATTTGACGAATTCACCCTGCTCGCTTAGCCGGGCGAGAACTTCCTTGCTGGTAACACCGAGTTCCTTGGCCAACTCGTGTACGCGGGCCTTGCCTGCCACTACTTCTCCTGTCCATGAGGCGACAGCGGTGGTGGGCCGCGCCTCGGGTTTAGCTATGACGCATGGTCATTGGGACTTCACGGTGTGCTCATGTTCTTTGGTACCTGTTCTGTTGCCGGGTGAGTCGAGCGTACTCAGAGATTCCAAGTGCTCGACCACCGCGGAGGTGTCCGGTGAACCGGCGATGCGCAGCGCTCGGGCGAAAGCTCGCCGCCGGATCGCTTCCCGCGCGCATTGCGGGTCGGGATGCAGCCATGCACCCCGCCCCGGAAGGCTACCCGCTGGGTCAACGATCACGGCGTATTCGCCGTTCCCGGTCGACACAGCGACCACGCGAAGCAGTTCGACGGCCAACTCTCGCTTTCGGCAGCCGACACACGTTCGCACCGGCCCATCGGTGCGCCGATGCCTGCGCGCATCGGTCGCCGAAGTCTCGCGCTGGATCACGGCTCAGTCTACCGTCATCGAACCGTCAGTCAGAACCACCCGGCCAAGCTAGCCCACTTCAAGATCGTCGGCGTCGGGCAGCTGCGGGCGCGTGGTAGAGGGGCGGTCCAAGTAGAACACCGCGGTGGAGGCGATGTCGTCATGCCGGGGCTGGTAGCGCCCCCGCGACTTCCACCCGAGCGCTTGGATGTCCACCCGCAGCTCAGCGTGGAAGTGAATGGGGTCCAGCAGGTGCCAGCGGTACATGCCGAACCGCTGCTGGCTGCGGTACAGGCCGTCGGGACGGATGATCTGGTGCAGGCCGAGGAACGGTGTCGAGTACGCGGTGTAGCCCTGGCCGGGCACGTCGAAGTTCCAGGCGCCGCCGAAATAGTCCTCGGTGCCGGTGCCGCAGATCGTGGGAAACTTCTCGTCGCCGTCGAAGTAGAACTTGACCTCGCCCTCGCCCCACCAGCCGGGGCGGTTGACACCCCAGGCGAGGTAGGTGCCCACATACTTGCCCGCCCCCCGGACCCGGTCGAGGATCGGGTGCACGGTGCCGACCGCGAGCGGGTTGCTGCGGTGGAACTGGCTGTGCAGGTAGCCGGCGCCGGTGACGTCGACGTCGATCTCGTAGCTGATCTGGTAATAGACGGCAACGGGGTGCGACGCGCGGTTCTCCAGCGTCAGCCGGGCGTGCCGCGGGGCGGGCATCGGCCAATAGCTGTTGAAGCCGCCGTGCGGGTTCACCGCGACCGGCACCGAGGACAGCTGGGCGAACTCACACCAGCCCTGCCCGAAGAAATCGCCGAGCGGGACCTCGACCGCGGGCTCCTCGGCGCGGTCCCAGTAGCAGCGCAAGATCAGGCTGCGCCAGTGGCTGCGATCCGTGGTCAGCCAGATGTGCGTGATCAGCGCCGGTCCCTCGATGCCGGCCAGCTCGAACGTGGTGTGCCCGTCGACGTGGACGCTCGGTGAGATCTTCCACCCCGGCCCCAGGTCGGCCGCGCAGGCCGCGCCGGTGCCGTCGGCGGCGCGGGCGCCGCCGCCCTTGGCTCCGTCGAAGTTCTCCGGGCTGATGGACCGAGACTGGGCGCCGCTCAACCGTGCCAGCGAACGCAGATCGATCATGCCGGTGCCCGGGCTAGCGGTCGTGGGCCATCCCGTGGCTGGCGCCGTGCTCGGGTTGAGGCGCCGGATGTGACGGCGTATCACCCCGGATGTCGATACGCCAGCCGGTAAGCCGCGCCGCCAGCCGGGCGTTCTGCCCCTCCTTGCCGATGGCCAGCGACAACTGGAAATCAGGCACCACTACCCGGGCGGCCCGCGCCGCCTGGTCGATGACCGTGACCGAGACCACCTTCGCCGGTGATAACGCGTTGGCGACGAAACGCGCCGGATCCTCGTCGTAGTCGATGATGTCGATCTTTTCCCCGGAAAGCTCGCTCATCACGTTGCGCACCCGCTGGCCCATCGGGCCGATGCAAGCACCTTTGGCGTTCAGGCCCGGAACGTTGGATTTCACGGCAATTTTCGAGCGGTGACCGGCTTCGCGGGCCACGGCGACGATCTCCACCGACCCGTCGGAGATCTCGGGAACTTCCAGTGCAAACAGTTTGCGCACCAAGTTCGGGTGGGTGCGCGACAACGTGATCAGCGGCTCGCGAATGCCGCGGGTGACGCCGACCACGTAACAGCGCAGCCGGTTGCCGTGCTCGTAGACCTCGCCGGGAACCTGTTCGGCGGCCGGGATCACGCCCTCGGAGCCCTTTGTCTCACTGCCCAGCCGGACCACGACCAGGCCGCGAGCGTTGGCGCGGCTGTCACGCTGGATCACTCCGGCGACGATCTCGCCCTCGCGGGTGGAGAACTCGCCGTAGTTGCGCTCGTTCTCGGCGTCGCGCAGCCGCTGCAGGATCACCTGACGCGCGGTGGTCGCCGCGATCCGGCCGAAACCCTCGGGAGTGTCGTCCCATTCGCTGATGACGTTGCCGTCGGCATCGGTTTCGCGGGCGATCACCCGTACCGCACCGGTTTTGCGGTCGATGTCGATACGCGCGTCGGGCTGATGCCCTTCGGTGTGCCGGTAGGCGGTCAGCAGCGCGGATTTGATGGTTTCGACCACGACATCCACCGAAATGCCTTTGTCCGCTTCGATCGCGTGCAGCGCGGCCATGTCGATGTTCATCAGCGCCGCTCCTCCTCACCGCCACGCTGTGCCTCGTCGCTGGCGTGGTTCATGTTGCGGCCTCCGTTCCCGCACACCCACCCGTGGTCGCCAACTCCAACTCTCGTTGGGCGGGTGGCGAAAACTCGACCTGCACAACCGCTTTCGCGATTTCATCGAGCGCCAGCTCGCGCACCGTCCAATCGCGGTTACGGTCGTCACGGACGACGAGCCTGATCGTGTCGCCGCGCGTCTCGCCGACCCGGCCGACCAGCTGCGATCCGTCCGTCAACGTCAAGTGGACCTTACGCCCACGCGCCCGGCGGAAGTGTTTCTCGCTGGTCAGCGGCCGGCCCACCCCGGGCGAACTGACCTCCAGCACGTATTGACCCCGGATCCTGTCGACCCCGTCCAGCAATCTCGACGCGGCCCGCGACAGCGCCGTGATCGTGTCCAGGTCGAGCGGCTCGTCGCCGTCGGCGATGACCATGATGCGGGGCGGACGGCGCCGAGTGTCGATGACGACATCTTCGATCTCGTAGCCGGCGCGCGCGAACTCCCCATCGAGTAGCTCGATCACCTCAGTCTGCGAAGGTAGCCCGGTGGCCACGGCGAGCTCCTCATCTTGAGTTGTCCGGTCATCGCTGGGTGTCGCCGGCGGGGCGGCTCCGGCGACCCTCCGGCGCGCATCAGTCGGCGTTCCAGGGGAATCAGCTACCAACGATACGCCAGGAAACGCGTCTCAGCGGCCAGCGCCGCTGGCGGGCCCACTATTCGTCCGGCGTCTGAGCCGCCAGCGCCCAATGGCAGGATGTTGCTGTGTCAAGCGCAGTACCAGTCGTCACCCGAAGGCGTGTACTGGCCGGCGGCACCGTGTTGGCTGTGCTCGGGGCGGTGGCGTCGGCGTGCGGCTCTGGGCAACCGCCCCAGCAGGTCGACGAGCTGGACGCACAGTCGAGGCAGGCGCGCCACGACAGCGAGCTCGCCACCGCAGCGGCCGCCGGCGCGCCGCCGCAGATGGCGGCCGCGTTGAAGCAGGTCGCCGCGGAGCGTGCCCGGCATGCGGTGGCGTTGGACACCGAAATCGCCCGGGTCAGCGGGCGGACCCCGGCAAGCTCAAGCGCATCGCCCAGCCCCACGCCCACCCAGGCTGCGGCGCCGCCGCCGCTGACCGAGGTGCTCAACTCGCTGCGGGCCTCGGCGGATTCCGCGACTCGGCTGGCGACCGCCTCGTCGGGTTACCGGGCGGGGCTGTTGGCTTCCATCGCCGCCGCATGCACGGCGGCCTACACGGTCGCGCTGGCGCCGAAAGGGGCAACGGGGTGACCTCGGCCGAGCCGACCCAGGCCACCGACGCGTCGAGCCGCTCGGGTGACCCCGAAGACGCCGCCCTGTGCGACGCGCTGGCCACCGAGCACGCAGTCGTCTACGGCTACGGCATCGTGTCGGCGCACACCACGCCCGATCTCAACGCGATGGTCGCGGCCGCGCTGCGCGAGCATCGCCGCCGCCGCGACGCGGTGATCGCGATGCTGGCAGCCCAGTCGGTCACCGGGCCCGTCGCCGCCGCCGGCTATCAGCTGCCCATCCCGGTGAACAACGCCACCGACGCGGCGCGCCTGGCGGTACGGATGGAAAACGATGCCGCGGCGGCGTGGCGGGTGGTGGTCGAGCAGGCCAAGACCGCCGATCACCGGTCGTTCTCCGTGACCGCGTTGACCCAGAGCGCGGTGTGGACCGCGCGGTGGAACCGGGTAGTGGGCGCCTGGCCGATCACCACCGCCTTCCCGGGCGGCAGCGGATAGACGCGGGTCAGTTCGACACCGCGGCGGTGATGTCGGTGGCCAGCGAGACACCTGTCGCGAGTTCGCGGGTCCGGCCGTCGAAGCGGTTGCGCAACTCGACCACGCCCTCGGCCCAGCCCCGCCCTACCACGACGATCCAAGGCACGCCCAGCAACTCGGCGTCTTTGAACTTGACCCCGGGCGATGCCTGACGGTCGTCGAGCAGCACCTCGATGCCCAGGCGGTCCAGATCGGCGGCCAGCGCGGTGGCTCCGGCACGAGCCTCGGGGTCCTTGTTGGCGATCACCAGATGCACGTCGAACGGTGCCACGGCCGGCGGCCAGCGCAGGCCCAGCTGGTCGTGATGCTGCTCGGCGATGACGGCCACCAGCCGGGAAATCCCGATACCGTAGGAGCCCATCGTCAGCCGCACCGGTTTGCCGTCCTCGCCGAGCACGTCGACGGCGAAGGCGTCGGTGTATTTGCGGCCGAGCTGGAAGATGTGGCCGATCTCGATGCCGCGGGCAGACACCAACGGACCCGCGCCGTCGGGGACGGGTCGCCGTCGCGCACCTCGGCGGCCTCGATGGTGCCGTCGGCGGTGAAGTCCCGTCCGGCGACCAGCCCGACGACATGCTTGCCGGGCTCATCGGCGCCCGTGATCCAACTGGTACCGTCCACGATCCGCGGGTCAACGAGATAACGAATGCCGTTCTTCTGCAATGCTTTTGGCCCGATATAGCCTTTCACCAGGAACGGGTATTCGGCGAAGTCGTCGTCGCCGAGCAGCTGGTATTCGGCCGGCTCGAGCGCGGCGGCCAGTCGCCGCTCGTCGACCTCGCGGTCACCCGGCAGCCCGATGCCCAACAGCTCCCAATCACCGCCCGGCTGGCGCACTTTGACCATCACGTTTTTAAGCGTGTCGGCGGCGGTGACGCTGCGGCCGAGGCCGGCGTTGTTGGCCCAATCCACCAGCGTGGCAATGGTCGGGGTGTCACCGGTGTCGTAGACCACCGGCTCCGGCAATCCGTCGACGGGCAGCGCATCCGGGCGCGCGGTGACGACCGCTTCGACGTTGGCCGCGTACCCGGATTCCAGGCATCGCACGAACGTGTCCTCACCGATCGGGCTTTCGGCCAAAAACTCCTCGGAGGCGCTGCCGCCCATCGCCCCGGACACCGCAGACACGATGACGTAGCGGATTTGCAGCCGGTCGAAAATCCGTTGGTAGGCCTCACGGTGCGCATGGTAGGAGGCCTTGAGCCCGGCGTCGTCGAGGTCGAAGGAGTAGGAGTCTTTCATCAAAAACTCGCGGACACGCAGAATGCCGGCCCGAGGCCGTGTTTCGTCGCGATACTTGTTCTGGATCTGGTAGAGCACCAGCGGAAAGTCCTTGTACGAGCTGTATTCGCCCTTGACCGTCAGCGTGAACAGTTCCTCGTGTGTCGGGCCGAGCAGATAGTCGTTCCCGCGACGATCTTTGAGCCGAAACACGCTGTCGCCGTATTCGGTCCACCGGTTGGTCGCCTCGTATGGAGCCCGCGGCAGCAGCGCGGGAAACAGGATCTCCTGTCCGCCAATCGCATTCATCTCTTCGCGGACGACGCGCTCGATTTTGCGCAGCACCCGCAACCCGAGCGGCAGCCAGCTGTACAGGCCGGGCCCGACCGGCCGGATGTAGCCGGCGCGAATGAGCAGCTTGTGGCTGGGCACTTCGGCGTCGGCGGGATCCTCGCGCAGCGTGCGCAAAAACAGCTCGGACATCCGGGTGATCACAGCAAGCGAGCCTAATGGCGACCGTCAGCAGACGCAGAATCGCACAGAACCACCCGACGGAATGCGATTCTCTGTCTGCTCGCCGATGAAGGGGCCTACAGCTCGCCGGCCTCCAGCGCGTCTTTGACCTCTTGCGCGTGCGCGACCTGCTGGGCTGAGTATCCGATCAGCAACGCCGCACCGCCGACGATAATGGCCACCCCGGCGACCCACAGCAGGCCGTAGGTGTAGCCGTGGTCGAGCGCATGCAACTGGGCGGGGTTCATGTATTTCACCGGGCCGTTGGTGCCGCCCAGGTACAGCGTCCGCGAGGTGATGACGGCCTGGATGATGGCCAGCACCACCGGGCCGCCCAGGTTTTGCAACATCAACACGATCGCCGACGTGGGTCCAATCCGGTCGAACCCGACGCCCGCGATCGCCGACAGCGCCAGCGGGACGATGATCATGCCGATCCCGATCCCGCCGACGACGATCGGCATTATCAGATTGGGGAAATACGGCATGCTCCCGTTGAGGGTCGAGCCGTAGAGCATTGCACCCAGCACCAGCACACCGCCCGCGATCACCACCGCGCGCGGCGGGAACCACGACACCAGCTGCGACGACGCCCCTAAGCCAATGCCCATCGCGATGGCGAACGGGATGAAGCCGACACCCGCGCGCAATGCGCTGTAGCCCATGATGTCCTGCACGTACAGGCCAATCAGCACGGTGAGCGTGAACAGCACGCCCCCGGCCAAAAATATGGCCGCGAACGTGGCCAGCCGATTGCGGTCAAAGAACAGGTCGAAGGGCACTATCGGGTTCTCGGCGGTGCGTTCGACGATGGCGAACGCCACGAAAGCCCCCGCCGCCACCACGCCCGAACCGATCGTCGTGACCGAGATCCACCCCTTCTCCGGGCCCATCGAAAACGCGAACACCGCTGCCGTACAGACCAACGTGGCCAGGAAGGCCCCGGTGGCGTCGAGCTTCATCCGCTCCCTGACCGTTTCGCGCAGCGTGGTGCGGGCCAGGTAGATCGTCAGCAGTCCGATCGGTACGTTCACCAAAAACGCCAGCCGCCACGACACCTCGGTCAGCGCGCCGCCCACGACGAGGCCCATCACCGAGCCCACACCGGTCATCGCGCCGAACACCGCGGTGGCGGCATTACGCGCGGGTCCCTTCGGGAACGTGGTGGCAATCAGCGCAAGAGCCGTCGGTGAGGCGATGGCCGCGCCGATGCCCTGCAGCAGCCGGGCGATGACCAGCGTGGCCTCGTCCCAGGCGATACCGCACAGGGCCGAGGCGATCGTGAACAGCGCGATACCGACGATGAAAGTGCGCTTGCGGCCGATGGTGTCACCGAGGCGGCCGCCGAGCAGCATCAGCCCCCCGAAGGTCAGTACGTAGGCGGTGATCACCCAGCTTCGTCCGGCGTCGGACAGGCTCAGCTCGTTCTGAATCCTAGGAAGCGCGACGATCGCGATGGTGCCGTCCATGGTCGCCATCAGCTGCATGCCGCCGATCGCGACCACCGCGGCGACGAACCGCCACGATGGCAGCCACGTCGGGGAGTACCTGCTCATACGGTCCAAAGCAGCCTGTCCGGAGCGCGCCGATACTACCCGTCTGGGGCCTGTGCTGGTCGCGTGCCGGACCGCCCGCTCTGCATCGTTGAGAGCCGTCATAAGGCGCAACCCTACAGTAACCTTAAGAATTGTTTAAGCGCCGAAAGCCGCCACCGCGCCGATCACGATGATCGCGGGAGGCCGGATGCCCTCGGCGCGAATCTTCTCCGGCGCGTCGGCCAGGGTGGCCCGCAACGTGCGCTGCGCGGCGGTGGTGCCGTGCTGCACCACCAGCACCGGCGTATCCGCTGGTCGACCGCCATGGATCAGCACCTCGCTGAATTGCTCGATGCGCTCCACCGCCATCAGCAAAACGATCGTGCCCGACAGCGCGGCCAATGCGTCCCAATTCACTAACGATTCGGGATGCCCCGGCGCAATATGGCCGCTGACCACCACAAATTCGTGGCAGACCGCGCGGTGGGTGACCGGAACACCGGCCAGCGCCGGCACCGCTATGGCACTGGTCACACCGGGCACCACCGTCACCGGGATTCCGGCGTCGGTGCACGCCAGCAGTTCTTCGTAGCCGCGGGCGAAGACGAATGGGTCGCCGCCCTTGAGGCGGACGACAAACTGGCCGGCTTTGGCCCGCTCGATCATCACCGCGTTGATCGCGTCCTGGGCCATGGCCCGCCCGTACGGGATCTTGGCCGCGTCGATCACCTCGACGTGAGGCGGCAGTTCGGCCAGCAGTTCCGCCGGCGCCAGCCGATCTGCGACGACGACGTCGGCGTGGGCAAGCAGGCGCCGCCCCGCACGGTGATCAGTTCCGGGTCGCCGGGTCCGCCGCCGACCAGTGCGACACCGCCGGGCACGATGTCGTCGGTGGCTGCGGTGATGATGCCGCGTTGCAGGGCCTCGCGGATCGCCGAGCGGATCGCCGCCGAGCGGCGATGCTCGCCGCCGCCAGCACCCCCACCGACAGGCCGGCGTAGTCGAATGTCGCCGGAGTGACCGCGGTGCCCTCGACGGCAATGTCAGCGCGCACACAAAAGATTCGCCGTCGCTCGGCCTCGGCGACGACCGCCGCGTTCACGGCCGGGTCGTCGGTGGCCGCGATCGCGTACCACGCTCCATCGAGATCGCCGTCGCGATACTCCCGCCGCGACAAGGTGATTCCGCTCATCGCCTCGACGGCGCGGGTGGCGCTGCGGGTGATGACGTGCACGTTGGCACCGCTGGCGATGAGCAGCGGTAGCCGGCGCTGGGCGACAGTGCCGCCACCGACGACGACGACCTTCTTGCCGGCCAGGCGCAACCCGACCAGGTACGCGTTCTCAGGTGTCGTCACCCGGCGAGTTTAGAACCGTGCTGGGCGGCATGCGCGACGAAGCGGGCCACCGCGCCCGGTGTGGCCGCCGGGTGAGTGTGCAGGTATGACGCGTGCACGCCGGCATGCACCGCGCCGTCTCGTACCGTATGAGCCTGGCCATCGCGATAGACCCACGCCGGCTGGACGGCATCGGTGAAAGTTACTGCGGTGCGGTGGAATTCGTGTCCGACGACCCGCTGGCCGGCGCCGAACAGCGTGGAATCGGCGACCGCGACCGCATCGCGGTAGCCCAAGCTCAGTTCGGCGGTGAACCGGGCCGAGCCGGCCAGCACGCCGCACATCGGGTGCCCGTCGAGGTCGGAGACCAGGTAGGTCAGCCCGCCACATTCGGCGTGCACCGGGGCACCGGCGGCGGCCAGCTCGTAAATCTGTTGTCGCGCCGTGGTATTGGCCGACAGCTCGGCGGGGAACTGTTCTGGGAAGCCACCGGGCAGGACCACCGCGCCGCTGCCGTCGGGCAGGGAGTCGACGCACGGGTCGAATTCGACGACCTCGGCCCCGGCCGCCCGCAGCAGTTCGGCGTGTTCGGCATAGGAGAAACTGAACGCCTTCCCCGCCGCCAGGGCCACGGTGACGGGCCTGCGCTCGACCTCACCGATCGCGGCCGCGGGATCCCAAGCCGGATCGGCGACCCGGCTTGCGGCGGCGGCCGCCACGGCCGCGACATCGACATGACGGGTGACCAGCGCCGTCATCGCTTCGACCGCAGACTGGGCTCGACGGCCATGCTCGACAGCGGTGATCAGGCCGAGATGCCTTGTGGGCAATTCGATTTCGTCGCTTCGCGGGATGGCGCCGAGAACCGGCACGCCGGCGTGCCGGCAGGCTTGCCGCAGCACCTGCTGGTGCCGGGCCGATCCGACCCGGTTGAGGATGACACCGCCGATGCGGGTAGCCGGATCGAAGCTGGAAAACCCGTGCAGCAGCGCGGCGATGCTGTGGCTTTGCCCACGCGCGTCGACCACCAGGATCACCGGGGCGCCCAGTAGCGCGGCGACGTGCGCGGTGGAACCCGGTGCCGGGGTGGCCGCATCGAGGCCGATACGGCCGTCGAAAAGACCCATGACGCCCTCCACCACGGCGATGTCGGCGCCGGCGGCGCCGTGGGCGTATAGCGGGCCGATCAGCTGCTCTGCCACCAGGACGGGGTCGAGGTTGCGTCCGGGCCGCCCGCAGGCCAGCGCGTGATAGCCGGGATCGATGAAGTCGGGGCCGACCTTAAAGGCCGCGACCCGGTGGCCGGCCCGCCGTAGTGCGCCGATCAAACCCGTTGCGATCGTGGTCTTTCCGCTGCCCGAGGTCGGCGCGGCGACGACGACGGCGGGCGCGCTCATCGTCGTGTCCGCCACCGCGAGCCCGCGCACAGTGACGGCGTCAACGGCGTGTCGGTGGACGGGCACGCTCGGTCGCGAGCAGCGCCAGAGCTGCTCACCACTCGATGCCCTTCTGCCCCTTACGACCGGCATCCATCGGGTGCTTGACCTTGATCATCTCGGTGACCAGGTCGGCGGCCTGGATCAGCTGCGGCGGCGCATCGCGGCCCGTGATCACCACATGCTGGCGGCCGGGGCGGCCCAGCAGGGTGTCGACCACCTCGTCGACGTCGACCCAGCCCCAGTTGAGCGGGTAGGTGAACTCGTCGAGCACATAGAAGTCGTGCCGTTGCGCGGCGAGGCGCCGCGCGATCTCGGCCCACCCGTCGGCGGCGGCCGCGGCGTGGTCGTCGACACCGCCGGGCTTCCGCGACCAGGACCAGCCGGCGCCCATCTTGTGCCATTGCACCGGCCCGCCCAGCCCGTGCTCGTCGTGCAACCGCCCGAGTTGGCGAAACGCCGCCTCCTCGCCGACCTTCCACTTGGCGCTCTTCACGAACTGAAAGACCGCGATGTCCATTCCGGCGTTCCACGCCCGCAGCGCCATCCCGAACGCGGCGGTCGACTTGCCCTTGCCCGCGCCGGTGTGCACGGCCAGCACCGGCGTGTTGCGGCGGGCCCGGGTGGTCAGCCCGTCGTCGGGGACCTGCAGTGGACGGCCTTGTGGCATAACCGTTTACCCCACCGGCTTAGGCGACGCGACGCACGGCGCGGCTCAGATGATCGGCGCGCAACTGCTCCAGCCGAATCGTCGGTGCCCCCAGCCGCGCGGCCAGCTGCTCAGCTAACCCCAGACGCACGTACGACGTCTCACAGTCGACGACCACCGCGGCCGCGCCCTCGGCGACCAGCCGCGCTGCCGCTAGCCGGCTGCGGCCCAACGGGTCCGGGCCAGTGGTGGCCCGCCCGTCGGTGAGCACCACCACCAAGGGCCGGCGCGCGCGGTCGCGCACCTTCTCCCGCACCACCAGTTCGCGCGCGGCCAGCAAGCCTTCGGCCAGCGGCGTCTTGCCGCCGGTGTCGAAGCGGGCCAGTCGCCGGCTGGCGATGTGCGCCGACGACGTCGGCGGGAGCAGCAACTGCGCACCCCGTTCGCGGAAGGTGATCACCGCGACCTTGTCGCGCCGCTGGTAGGCGTCACGCAGCAGCGACAATGTGGCGCCGCCGACCGCGGCCATCCGGTCGCGGGCGGCCATCGACCCGGATGCGTCGACGACGAAGATCACCAGATTGCCTTCGCGGCCTTCGCGGACGGCACGGCGAATGTCGCTGGGCCGTAATCGAAGTCGCCCGGCGCTGTAAGCCTGCTCGGCGGCGGCCAGCATCGTGGCGAACAGGTGCAGGCCATGCCCGTCGTCGCTGTCAGTCGCGGCCACCACGGCGCCGGTCGCGTTGCGGGCCCGGGAGCGACGGCCCGGCGCTCCGGCGCCCATCCCGGGCACGGTCAGCACCCGGGTGCGAAACGGCGCCGTGGGCGGCGCGCTTGGTTTCGGCGGTTGCGGCGTCGAGCGCATCGATTTCCCTTGCGGTGCAGCATCATCGGCGCTCTGCCCACCGCCGGGGGGATCCGGCTCGGGCTCGGGGTCGTGGTCGCCGGCCTGGGCCAGTGCGGCGTCGAGCTGGTCGCGGTCCAGGCCGGGGTCGTCGAACGGATCGCGGCGGCGCCGGTGCGGCAACGCCAACTCGGCCGCCACCCGGATGTCGTCGTCGTCGACGGTGTCGCGACCGCGCCAGGCGGCATGCGCCGCCGCGGTGCGGCCACGACCAGATCGGCGCGCATGCCGTCGACCTCGAACGCCGCGCACAGCGCGGCGATCCGGCGTAACTCGTTGTCCCCCAACACCACAGCGGCGACCGACTCGCGGGCCGCGGCGATCCGGCGGGCCAGCTCGGCGTCGGCGGGCGCGTAGCGCTCGGCGAACGCGTCGGGATCGGCTTCGTAGGCCATCCGCTGCCGGATCACCTGGGCGCGCACCTCGACGTCACGCGACGCGCGCACGTCGACGGTGAGCCCGAACCGGTCCAGCAGCTGCGGGCGCAGTTCGCCCTCTTCGGGGTTCATGGTGCCGATCAGCACGAACCGGGCCTCGTGCGAATGCGAGATGCCGTCGCGTTCGATGTGCACCCGGCCCATCGCCGCGGCGTCGAGCAGCAGATCGACCAAATGATCGTGCAGCAGGTTGACCTCGTCGACGTAGAGCACGCCGCCGTGGGCGCGGGCCAACAGCCCCGGCGAGAACGCGTGTTCCCCGTCGCGCAGCACCCGCTGCAAATCCAGCGAGCCGATCACCCGGTCCTCGGTGGCGCCGATCGGCAGCTCGACCAGCCGAGATTCGGCGCCGTGGGACAGCAGCGCGGCCAGACCGCGGACGGCCGTGGACTTGGCGGTGCCCTTCTCGCCGCGGATCAGCACCCCGCCGATCTCCGGGCGGACCGCACACAGGATCAGCGCGAGCCGCAGCTGGTCGTGCCCGACGATCGCGCTGAACGGATACGGCTTCACGGTTGCACCTTTACACCGGTGCGGGGCCCGCGCGCCGACGATGCGGGCCGGGTAACGGCCCGCGGAGGAGGCGGGCTGGCGGGCTTGAGCATCGGGACATGCGGAATGCCGTCCTCGACGAAGTCGTCACCGTCGCGCACAAACCCGTGCTGGGCGTACATCTCCGCCAGGTAGGCCTGGGCGTTGATCCGGCACGGGTAGTCGCCCACCTCGGCTAGCGCAGCACGCAGCAGCCGGGTGGTGTGGCCCTGGCCGCGGGCGCTGCGTTTGGTGCACAGCCGGCCGATGCGGAACGCCTTCTCGCCGCCGGGATACTCCTCCATCAGCCGCAGCGTGCAGATCACCTCGCCGTCGGGCTGTTGCAGCCAGAAATGGCGGGTTTCGGCGAGCAGGTCGCGTCCGTCCAGCTCCGGATACGGGCAGGCTTGTTCGACGACGAACACCTCCACCCGCAGTTTGAGCAGTTCGTACAGGGTCGGCGCGTCGAGGTCTTTGGCCCACGCCCGGCGCAGCGCGACCGTCATAAGCCCAACACCTTCGTGCCCCACGACCACACCTCCTCGAACAGCGTCGGCTCACTCGACAAGGCGATGCCCAGCGACGGCACCATCTCTTTGAGCGCGGGCAGCCACGACCGATAGCGGTCGGCAAAGCAGCGCTGCAGCACCTCCAGCATGGCCGACACCGCGGTCGACGCCCCGGGCGAGGCACCCAACAGGCCGGCGATGCTGCCGTCGGCCCCGCTCACCACGGTGGTGTCGAACTCCAGCCGACCCCGCCGGATCACCTGCACGCGCTGGCCGGCGACCGTCGTCTGCCAGTCGGAGTCGACCGCGCCGGGGGCGAACTCCCGCAGCGCGTCAATCCGCGCGCGTTGCGACAGCGCCAGTTGGCCGAGCAGGTAGCCGACCAGGTGTCGCTGCCCAATCCCGACGCGCAGCATCGAGGGCGCGTTGGCCGGCCTGAGCGAGCGGGGCAGGTCACCGACGCACCCATGCTTGAGGAATTTCGGCGACCAACCGGCGAACGGCCCGAACGCCAGCCACGGCTTGCCGTTGACCATCCGCAGGTCCAGGTGCGGGGCCGTCATCGCGGGCGCGCCGGGTGCGGGCAGGCCGTATACCTTGGCCCGGTGCGCGGCGGTGAGCGCCGGGTTGCCGCTGCGCAGGAATCTGCCGCCGATCGGGAACCCGCCGAATCCCTTCACCTCTTTAATTCCCGCTTTCTGCAGCAGCGGCAGCGTATGGCCGCCGGCGCCGACGAACACGAATTTCGCGTTGAGCTTGCGGTGTGCTCCGGTACGGCGATTGCGGACCTTGAGCATCCAGCCGCCGTCGCGGCGACGACTCAGTTGACGCACCTCGTGGCCGAACCATGCCGTCATGCCCGTGCGCAGCCCGAACCCGACGAGCTGTTTGGTCAGTGCGCCGAAGTCGACGTCGGTGCCGTCGTCGGCCCAACTCAGCGCCACCGGTTTGGACAGGTCCCGCTCGGCGGCCATGAGCGGCAGCCGGCGGGCGAACTCGTCGGTGTCGTCGATGAATTCGGTGCGCGCGAACAGCGGGTTAGCGGCTAGGGCGTGATGGCGGCGGCGCAGGTAGTCGACGCGCTCGGCCCCTTGCACGAAGGCGACGTGCGGGACCGGGTTCAGAAAGCTGCGCACGTCGGTCAGCATGCCGGTTTCTGCGGCGTAGGCCCAGAACTGGCGGGTTACCTGGAACTGCTCGTTGACTCGCACCGCCTTGGCGATGTCGACGCGGCCGTGACGGTCCGGCGTGTAATACAGCTCGCAGAGCGCGGAGTGGCCGGTGCCCGCGTTGTTCCACGGGTCGCTGCTTTCGGCGGCGACCGCGTCCAGGCGTTCGACCAGGGCGATCGACCAGCCCGGCTCCAATCGCCGCAACAATGCGCCGAGCGTGGCACTCATGATGCCCGCCCCGACCAGCACGACATCGGCCTTGGCGAGCTTCGCGTCTGACACCAGATAGTTCGTCCTTACGGGTACGGCTGTCCGGGCGTCCTCAGGTTATCCCGGGCACCTCGCACGCTTTAAGCTGGCGAGCGTGACTGGCTGGGTGCCCGATGTCCTGCCCGGCTATTGGCAGCACACGATCCCGCTGGGCCCCGATCCCCACGGCGAGGGCGACATCGCGGCGACGCTGGTCCGTCGCGGAGAGCCCACCAAGACCGATCACGCCGTGCTGGCCGTGCACGGTTACACCGACTACTTCTTCAACGCCGCGCTGGCCGATCACTTCGCCGAGCGTGGTTTCGCGTTCTACGCGCTGGACATGCACAAGTGCGGCCGGTCCTGGCGCGCCGGGCAGACCCCGCACTTCGCCACCGATCTGGCCGACTACGACCGGGAACTCGACTCGGCGTTGGCGGTGATTCGCGCCCAGAGCGGCCCGCCCACGGTGCTGGTTTACGGTCATTCCACCGGCGGGCTGATCGTGTCGTTATGGCTGGACCGCTTGCGTCGCCGGGGCGCCACCGCACAGGCCGGCATCGGCGGCCTGGTGCTCAACAGCCCCTGGCTGGATCTGCACGGCTCGCCGGTGCTGCGCTGGGCGGTGACCTCGGTGCTGATCGCCGCGGTCGCGCGACTGCACGGCAAGGGGGTGGCCCGCACCCCCGGCGCGGGCGGATACGGCGCCAGCTTGCATCGGGACTACCACGGCGAGTTCGATTACAACCTGCAGTGGAAACCCCCGGGCGGCTTTCCGATCACCTTCGGCTGGCTCCACGCTGTCCGGCGCGGCCAGGCTCGGCTGCATCGCGGGCTCGACGTCGGCGTGCCGAACCTGATCCTGCGCTCGGACCACAGCGTCGCCGAAAACGCCGACCAGACCACGCTGCAATGCGGTGACGCCGTGCTCGACGTCGCCCAGATCGCCCGTTGGGCCGGCTGCATCGGCAACCGCACCAATATCGTCCCGGTGAAAGACGCCAAACACGATGTCTTTCTGTCGATGCCGGGGCCGCGGCAAGTCGCCTATCGCGAACTCGACGCCTGGCTGGACGCCTACCTCGGCGCCCCGGTGATGTCCGGGGACGGGTGAGCAGCGTGGAAACCTACGATCTCGCGATCATCGGGACCGGTTCGGGCAATAGCATTCTCGACGAACGCTACGCCGGAAAGCGGGTGGCGATCTGCGAGCAGGGCACCTTCGGCGGCACCTGTCTGAACGTCGGATGCATTCCCACCAAGATGTTCGTCTACGCCGCCGAGGTAGCCCAAACCGTCCGCGGTGCAGCCCGTTACGGCGTCGATGCGCACATCGACCGGGTGCGCTGGGACGACATCGTCTCGCGCATCTTCGGCCGCATCGACCCGATCGCGATCAGCGGCGAAGACTATCGGCGCTCCTCGCCCAACATCGACGTCTACGCCCAGCACACCCGCTTCGGTCCGGTCCAACCCGACGGGCGCTACCTGCTGCGCACCGACCTCGGCGACGAATTCACCGCCGAACAAGTGGTCATCGCCGCCGGGTCACGGCCAATGATCCCGCCGGCGATCCTTGCGTGCGGGGTCGAATACCACACCAGCGACACCATCATGCGGATCGCCGAGTTACCCGAGCATCTGGTGATCGTCGGCGGCGGTTTCGTCGCAGCCGAATTCGCGCACATCTTCTCGGCGCTGGGTGTGCGGATCACGCTGGTGATCCGCGGCGGCACACTGCTTCGGCATGCCGATGACACCATCTGCGAACGCTTCACCCGGCTCGCATCGACGAAATGGGAGCTGCGCAGCCACCGCAACGTCGTGGGCGCGCACCACAAGGGTTCGCAGATCGTGCTGGAACTCGACGACGGTTCGACCGTGCGCGCCGACACCGTGCTGGTGGCCACGGGCCGGATGCCCAACGGCGATTTGTTGGACGCCGAACAGGCCGGCATCGATCTCGATGAAAGCAGGGTGGTGGTCGACGAATACCAACGTACATGCGCCCGAAACGTTTTCGCGCTCGGCGACGTCTCCTCGCCCTACGAGCTCAAACACGTTGCCAACCACGAAGCCCGCGTGGTGCAACACAACCTGCTGTGCGACTGGGACGATACCGAGTCGATGGTGATGACCGACCACCGCTACGTGCCGTCGGCGGTGTTCACCGATCCGCCGGTCGCCAGCGTAGGTATGACTGAAAATCAAGCTGTGGCAAAGGGTTTCGATATCTTATGCGCGATCCAGGATTACGGCGACGTGGCCTACGGCTGGGCGATGGAGGACACCACCGGGATCGTCAAGATCATCGCCGAGCGGGGCAGCGGCCGGTTACTGGGCGCCCACATCATGGGCCATCAGGCCTCCTCGATCATCCAGCCGCTGATCCAGGCGATGAGCTTCGGGCTGACCGCCCAGCAGATGGCCCGCGGCCAGTATTGGATTCATCCGGCGCTGCCGGAGGTCGTCGAAAACGCGCTGCTGAACCTGCGGTGACCGGAGCTGCCCGCCGGCCCGGTCAGTCCGCGGCCTGACATTGCGGGCAGAGCCCGTGCAGCGTCAACCCCGCCTGCTCCGACAGCGCGAAGGAGCTGCCCGCCCTCGCGTGCTCGAGCGCCGAACTCAGCCGTCGTGCCGGCACTTCGATGATCGCGCCGCACCGGGTGCACACCGCGTGATGGTGTGGGTCTGCGGCCAATCCGTAGGTTGTGACCCCGTTCTCGAGCGTCAACGCGTGCAGCACTCCCTGGTCGACCAGCGTTGTCACCGTTCGGTAGACGGTCGCCAAGTCGGGCGGGGTCACCCCGGCCGGGGCGGCCTCGCGCAGCCGATGATGGATCTCCGCCACCGACAGGTGACCGTTGACCGGTTCGAGCACCGCCAGCACCGCGATCCGTGACGCCATCCGCCGCAGCCCGTGGGCGCGCAACAATTCGCCGATCCGCTCGGTGACGGCCGCGTCCAACGCCGATGGCCCGGTCACCCCTTCAGTATCACGCACCGCGGCGGCGAAGCACAGCCATTGACCGGATCGGTTGGCGCAGCTGCCAGACTGGCCGTCGTGTCGAGTTTGTCGCGCGCCGACTCGCTGCGTTCCATCTGCGACGTGTTGCCCACGGCGGCGGCGATGCTGAAAGTCACGGACGCCGTCGATGCGCTCGGGCTGAGCGACTGGGTCGGCGACGTCCGGCGCGTTGTGGTGGTGCTGGTCGACGGCCTGGGTTGGCACCTGTTGCCGCAACTGGTCGCCGACGCGCCGCTGCTGGCGTCGGTGGTGGCCGGCGAGGTCGGCAGGCTCGACGAACTGGTTTGCACGTTTCCCTCCACCACGCCGACCAGCCTGGTGTCGCTGGGGACCGGCACGCAACCGGGTGACCACGGCGTGTTGGGCTTCACGCTGAAGGTGCCGCACACCGACCGGGTGCTCAACCACATCTACTGGCGCGACGACCCGCTGCCGGCCCAGTGGCAGCCCGTCCCGACATGGTTCGAGCGGCTGGCCCGCGCCGGAGTCGGCGCCCGCGCGGTCCTGCCGGCGGCATTTGTCGGCAGCGGGCTCACCGATGCGGTGTACCGCGGAGCCCGGATCCGCCCGATCACCCGCGACGCGGACTACGGCGAGCAACTGTCCGACGAGATCGGCGCGGCACCGGGATTGATCTACAGCTACACGGCCGCCCTGGACACCGCCGCGCATCTGTCCGGGATCGGCTCACCGCAATGGCACGCCGCGGCAACCTATGTCGATACGCTGCTGAGGCGACTGGTCGAGTCATTGCCGGCGGATGCGGCGCTGCTGGTCACCGCCGACCACGGCGGCGTGAACGTCGCACCGGAGGCCCGGGTCGACCTCGACACCGACCCTCGGCTGGCCGCGGGAGTGCGGGTCGTCGCCGGTGATCCACGGGTGCGCTACCTGTACACCGAACCCGGGGCCGCGGCCGATGTGCTGGCGGCCTGGAGCGAACTGCTGGCCGGGCGGGCCGAGGTATACAGCCGTGACGACGCCGTGGCGACCGGGCTGTTCGGCCCGGTACGCCCGGAACACCTGCCCCGACTCGGCGACGTCGTCGTCATCTGCACCGGCGAGGCGGCGGTGCTGGCCACCGCCCACGAGCCGCCCGAGGTGGCCGGCCTGATCGGCCTGCACGGCGCCGCGACCGCCGCGGAGATGGCGATTCCGCTGATCGTGTTCCGCGGCTGACCGTCTGCCGTCGGCACCTGCGAAACACTTGCATTTTTCCTGCCAATCACCCGCAAGACACCTATCCGTGATCTACCGTTCTGTGCGGCCGGGGTGTACCGACTCTGAGGGGACGCGACATGCTCGGGGGTGCCCTGGAAGAGCAGCCGTCGACGTGGTCGAGGCTACGGGCTGCGCTGGCGCCCGACGAGTGGCTGCGGCTGGGATCGATGTCCGCCGTGATCGTCGCGTTGCACCTGATCGGGTGGATCACCCTGGTGCTGGTCGTCGAGCCGGCCCATTTGAGCCTCGGCGACAAGGCATTTGGCCTCGGCGTCGGGCTCACCGCCTACACGCTGGGGCTGCGGCACGCGTTCGACGCCGATCACATCGCCGCGATCGACAACACGACGCGCAAGCTGATGAATGACGGGCAGCGGCCGCTGGCCGTCGGGTTCTTTTTCTCCCTGGGTCACTCGTCGGTCGTGTTCGGGTTGGCGGTGCTGCTGGCCATCGGGGTCAAGGCCATCGTCGGGCCCGTCGAGCAGGGCTCGTCGAGGCTGCACCATTACACCGGCGTGATCGGCACCAGCGTGTCAGGGGCGTTTTTGTACCTGATCGCTGCCATCAACGTCGTCATCTTGGTCGGCATCCTGG
This sequence comes from Mycobacterium xenopi, assembly GCF_009936235.1. Taxonomy (NCBI): domain Bacteria; kingdom Bacillati; phylum Actinomycetota; class Actinomycetes; order Mycobacteriales; family Mycobacteriaceae; genus Mycobacterium; species Mycobacterium xenopi. Next base: position 3,320,120 of record NZ_AP022314.1, read on the forward strand.
GGGTGTTCGCGCGGATGCGCCGCGGCCACTACGACGAGGCCGAACTCGAGAAACAGTTGAATAGCCGCGGATTGCTCAACCGGCTGCTGGGTCGCTTCACCAAATCGATCACCAAGTCATGGCACATGTACCCGGTTGGACTGTTGTTCGGGCTGGGCTTCGACACCGCCACCGAGGTCGCACTGCTGGTGTTGGCGGGTAGCAGTGCCGCGGCGGGCGTGCCGTGGTATGCGATTTTGTGCCTGCCGGTGTTGTTCACCGCCGGCATGTGCCTGCTGGACACCGTCGACGGCTCGTTCATGAACTTCGCCTACGGCTGGGCGTTTTCCAACCCGGTGCGAAAGGTCTACTACAACATCACGATCACCGGGCTGTCGGTGGCGGTCGCCCTGCTGGTGGGCAGCGTGGAACTCCTGGGGCTGCTGGCCGAGCAGTTCGGCTGGACCGGCGCATTCTGGGACTGGATCGGCGGGCTCGACCTCAACACAGTCGGGTTTGCGATTGTCGCACTGTTTGTCCTGACTTGGGTTGTGGCCCTGCTTGTTTGGCGCTATGGCCGCATCGAGGAGAAGTGGAGCGTGCAAACCGAGCGCGTCGGGTAAAGCGCGTCGACGACGAACTGGCTTGGATCAGCGCCAAGCCGCGAGCGCCGCCGAGCCCGATTCGGTTTAAATCCTTCAATTTTGGTGTGACGAGCGCATTGCATGCGCCCGCCCGGGTAATTGTGTGCGCCAAACCGCGGTATCACACGCGTGGTAACGCATGGGCGCCAGTTCCCGGGTGCCGTTATTGCTGATCGGTGCCCCTTTTCTCGATCCGGCTGCTCCCACTGATCACATGCTGAACATGGTTGCGTCACTTCACGTTACATGCACCTGTATATCGCAGGACGGCATGCGGTCGACACGTTACCACAGCGGCTGGATCGATCGAATTCCCGTTAGGAGGATTTCATGTCTTTCGTGACCGTGCAGCCGGAGCTTCTCGCAGCAACGGCAGACAGCTTGCAGGCGGTTGGGACAGTTATCAACGCTGCCAACACGTCCGCGGCAGGACCGACGACGGGGGTGATTCCCGCCGCCGCCGACGAGGTGTCGGCGCTCACAGCAGCCCAGTTCGCCGCGCATGCCTGGGTATATCAGGCACTCGGCGCCCAGGCCGCCGCGATCCATCAGATGTTTGTCACTGCTCTGGCAGCCAGCGCCGGTTCATATGCGGCGACGGAAACCGCCAACGCGATCGCTGCGAGCTAATGGAGGTGCTGAGCAATGGATTTCGCGGTACTACCACCGGAAGTCAACTCCGGTCGCATGTATGCCGGTCCCGGCTCGGGTCCGATGCTGGCCGCAGCAGCGGCCTGGGAGGGGTTAGCCGCCGATTTAGCTTCGGCTGCTGCCGATTACAAGTCGCTGATCGTCAACCTGATCAGCGGGCCATGGCAAGGGTCCGCGTCGGCGTCGATGGCCGCTGCCACGGCGCCGTATACGGCCTGGATGAGTGTCACCGCGGCCCAGGCCGGCGAGGCCGCTCGTCGTGCCGAAGCGGCTGCCGGGGCGTACGAAACCGCTTTCGCATTGACCGTGCCCCCGCCGGTGATCGCCGCTAACCGTGCGCAACTGGTGGCAACCGCCCGGTTGGACGGCGGTCGCCCCGCCGGCAAGCGGGCTGCCGGCCGCGTTAGGCAGCACTCCCCTTGCCGGTCCGCCGGGGCTCGCGGCTGGTGTGCCGGCGATGCCACTAGTCGGCGGAACGGGCCATGGCCTAAGCGCTGCACCGAAATACGGCTTCCGCCCCACGGTCGTGGCACGCCCACCAGCCGCGGGGTAAGCAACCGGTTGCCGGTGCGCCTGCGGCGCACTCCGCGTAGCCGATGACTCAGACAGGTGTCCGGCTGAGTCCAGCTGACCCGCCCGCGGACCGTGGTGGGAAGAATTCACAGCGTAGTTGGCCGTCGGCCGCTGACCATCGCTTTTGCGCTGGTACAGTTGAGCCACCGTGACCAGAAGCGACAGACCGCCGCGTTCGCGATCGGCGATCGCGATCGTCGCGGCGCTGTGCCTGTTCGCTGCCGTCTTCGGCGGTTGGGCGTTGCAGTTCGAGCGTGCCGTATCGGTCCCGCTGCCCGCTTCCGCGACATCACTGGCCGGCGCGCATGCCGACCAGCCGCATTTCGACCACACAAAATCGCCGGTAAGCCAGACGGCGTTCAAACCTGCAGGCTTGAAACGCAATCGCCCCGAGCCGTCGCTGCGCTTGATGCCGGCGTTGCGGGAATCCCCGCTGCCCGGCGCCGTTAGCGCCGCGGGTCGGCAGCTGGGCGGAGCCGATTTTGCTGCGCCCGTCATTGCCCTTGCCGGTCAAGATCTCTTAACACAGTTCTGCGTCGCTCGGCGCTGATCGCTTAGCGCTGCCCGTTGCCTTCGCAGCAACGGTGGATGAGCGCTGTCCGTCTTCAACCGTCACGCCCATCGTCGGGTACTGGCGTCCAAGGCAATTCGCCCTGTGCCGAATCAACCTGTGCGCCACGTGGCGGCACCCATCTCTCTATTCCATATACCCGTGTCGTTGAGGAGAAGTCGATGTTTTTAGTAACCATCCAACCGCCCACATTGGCAGCCAACTCGTCGGCCGCAGCGCGCCATCGCACGACGCCATCTGGCTGCCGTTGGTATGCAGCCAGCAACGCCGTCAACTGGGTGACGGCCAGCTACGAGGAGGTGTAGCAATGGATTTCGCGATGCTGCCGCCGGAAGTCAACTCCGCGCTCCTGTACTCCGGCCCCGGTTCTGGACCGATGCTTTCCGCCGCGGCGGCCTGGGACGGGCTCGCCGGGGAACTCAGCGCCGCGGCCGTCGACTACGGCTCGGTGGTCTCCGGGCTGACCAGCGGGGCGTGGCTGGGCACGTCCGCGTCCTCGATGGCCGCGGCCGCCGCACCGTTTGTGGCGTGGCTGGCCGCCGCAGCCGGTCAAGCAGAAGAGGCCGCCGCTGCAGCCAAGGCGGCGGCGGCCGCTTTCGAGGCGGCGTATGCGATGACGGTGCCGCCGCCGTTGATCGCCGCCAACCGCGCGCAGCTGATGTCGTTGGTCGCGACAAACGTTGTGGGCCAAAATAGTCCGGCGATTGCTGCCACCGAAGCACACTACGACCAGATGTGGGCGCAAGATGCGGCTGCGATGTACGGCTATGCCGGCAGCGCAGCGGTCGCATCAAAGCTGACTGCTTTCAGTGCACCGCCGACCACCGTAGATCCGGCCGGACTAGCCAGGCAGGGCGCGGCGCTCGCACAAGCCGCCAGTACGTCTGGCGCGACAGAGACACAGACGGGACTGTCCCAGTTGACTGCCGCAATACCGAAGGCGCTGCAGGACCTCACCTCGCCCGGCTCGTCAAACTCGCCGGGCTCGCTGATGTCTGCGGTGAACACCCTCAACACCCTTTCGACCCCGGTGCGGACCGCCGCGTATCTGGCGAACACACCGATCACGAGCGTCAATTCGTTGAATTCCATTGCCAAATCACTGGGGTCGACGACCACGGCCGCGGCTTCGAGTGTCAAAGCGGGGCAATCGGGCATAGCAGGCGGGTTGGGTTCGTTGATGGCCACGATGGGCTCATCCGCGAGCCTGGGTTCGGGCGGGCCTGCGGTATCGGCGGGTATCGGCCACGCGGTGTCGATCGGCCCGTTGTCGGTACCGCAAGCATGGACGGCGGTCGCGCCGGCCGGCGGCGTCGGCCAGCCTGCTGCGGGGTTGGCGGGATCCACCGCCGGGGCCGCACCGGCAACCGGGGCGGCGAGCGTGCCGCCCGTGATGCCGATCGGGTCCATGGGCGGGCGCGGTTTGAACGCTCCCGCGTCCCAATACGCCTTGCGGCCGACTGTGATTCCCCGCTCACCGTCGGCCGGGTGAGGGTAAGCCGTGGTCTTGTGCCGTCGCAACCGCCCCAACGAAGGCCGCTGCTCCCCGACCAAAACACCGCCACGACAACGCGATTGCGCGCACGGTACGCGTACGTGGTCGGCTCAGCCGGTTTCGATCGTGCTCACCCGGGCGTCGGCGTAGGCCCGCGCGGCGTCCACCACCGCCGCGAACAGCCGCAGATCCTCGAGGCTTTCCTCGGGATGCCACTGCACGGCCAGCACGAAGTTGCCGCCGGGCAGTTCGAGCGCCTCGACCACACCGTCGGCGTCCCACGCGCTGACCACCAGGCCGTCGCCGACTTGGGCAATGGCCTGGTGGTGGTAGCAGCGTGCCTGGCAAGACTCGCCCATCAGCGCGGACAGCCGGGTGCCGGGCACGGTGCGTACCGGCAACGTGGTGAACACCGCGTTGCCGGCCCGGTGTCCGCTGTGGCCGATGACGTCGGGGAGATGCTGATGCAGCGTGCCGCCGAAGGCGACGTTGAGCACCTGGGCCCCGCGGCAGATGCCCAGCACCGGCAGCCCGCGCCGCAGCGCCGCGTCGAGCAGCGCGAACTCCCAGGCGTCGCGGTCGCGGCCCGGCTCGTCGGTGGCCGGATGGGGCACCTGGCCGTAGGCGCAGGGGTCGATGTCCTTACCACCGGTGATCACCAGTGCGTCCAAGCCGTCGAGCACACGATCGGCGATGTCGGCATCGACCGGCTGCGGCGGCAACAACACCGCGATACCGCCGGCCCGCGTGACACCGTCGAAGTAGGCGGCAGGTAGAAATCCGGCACGCACGTCCCATATCCCACTCTGGGCCTGGTCCAGGTAGGTGGTCATGCCCACCACCGGTTTAGCGGATCGGGAGGCGTTCAATACCGCGCATCCTCTCCTCGGTGACGACCGCACCGCACTCGACCATCGTATTTGCGTCCGACGGATGGCCCGCTGGCAGCGCCCGCCGGGTGGCTAGAAGGTGTGGGTGCGCAGCACGATCTCGGCTGCCAGTTGCGCGGTTGCCTCATGCGCATTGCGCCGTCCCAGCAGCTCGACGATGCGGTAGTCGGCGTAGACGTATCGCTGACTGGCCCGCGCCACCGCCCGCGCGGCGGGGGTGCTGACCAGGGCGGTCGTGTTGACCTCCACCGGCGGGCAGTGCGCGTCGCGGATGACGCCGGTCAGATCGGCCACGCGCGGATGCCCTCGGTCGATGGCGACCAAACCGGTGAAACGGTCCAGCCGGGTCGCTGCCAGTTCCCACGCGACGTCCCCACCGGCGCGGTCGCCGACCACCACTCCCCACTGGATGTCGAGCGCGTCGAGGATGCCGACCACCGACTTGGGGGTCAGCCTCGGATCCGGGCCGACGACGATGGTCCGCAGCGACGCGGTATGCAGGCGTTCGCACACCGCGTCGTACGCGGCGACCGCACGCTGCGCCGCACCAAGCACCACCACGACGGAGCCCTTGTCCGGACCGGTCACGCTGACCGGGACGGGGAAGCCGTCGACGGTAGTCATCATCGTCGAGGGCACTCGATGCAAGGTACGTCATTCGGCTCGTCCGCGGGCCGTTTCTCTCAAGTCTCTCAGGGCAATATCAGGATCCGTACTCGCCGCATTGACCCACACGTATACGGGAGGGGCGTATTGGCAACTGCGGCACTGCTATTCGCCCAGCCGGCAGGCGATGTGCGGACGCGGGGGCGGCCCGTCGTCCAGCAGCCCGGTGATCGCGTCAATATCGACGTGCGCGGCCAATAGATCTGCGATCAAGTCCAATTGGGCATCGCGGCAGGCCGCGACGTCGACATCGGCGGCGACCACGAACCCGTGGCGGCCGGCCGCGGCCGCAGCGTCGGTCAACCACCGCCGGCGAAACGCGTCGTTGTCGAACAGCCCGTGCCAATGGGTGCCGAACACGTGACCGCGTCGATAGCCCTGCGGGCCGTCGCCCGCCTCGAACCATGTCGCCTCGCTACAGCGCTGCACCCGGCCGTGGTGGATCTCGTAGCCGGTGAGCGGGCTTTGCCATCGGCGAAGCACCTTGTCGGTGTCGAACACGATGTCGGCGTCCAGCAGGCCGAGCCCCTCGACCTGCCCGGATTTGGTTTCGACCGCGTCGTCGATGGTCCGGCACAGCATCTGAAAACCACCGCAGATGCCCAGCACCACGCGGCCCGACCGGGCGTGGGCGATCACGGCCCGGGCCAGTCCGCGCTCGTGCAGCCAGCGCAGGTCGGCGACGGTGGCCTTGCTGCCGGGCACCACGATCACGTCGACGTCGGCCACGTCGGCGGGTTCGCTGGCCCAGCGCACCAGCACACCGGGTTCGCAGGCCAGCGCCTCGATGTCGGTGGAATTGGAGATCCGCGGCAGGCGCAATGCGGCGACTCGCAGCCATTGGCGGCCGCGCGGCGGCGCTGGGAGGCCCAGTACCCGGTTGGCCTGCACCGACACCGAGTCCTCGGCGTCGAGCCAGAGCTGTTCGGCGTACGGCAGCACGCCGTAGGTGGGCCGGCCGGTCAGTTCGTGAAGTTGTCGCAAACCAGGGGCCAGTAGCGCGGGATCACCGCGGAATTTGTTGACGATGAACCCGGCGACGAGTGCCTGGTCTTGCGGGTCGAGCAGCGCGACGGTGCCGAACAGGTGGGCCAGCAGGCCGCCGCGGTCGATGTCACCGACCACGATCACTGGCAGGTGTGCCGCCCGGGCCAGGCCGAGGTTAGCCAAATCTGTTGCGCGCAGGTTGATCTCCGCGGCCGACCCAGCACCCTCGCAGATCACCGCGTCGAATTCGGCTCGCAGGCTTGACAACTCGGCGGCCACCACTGCAGCCAGTCGATCCCGGTGCGCCCAGTAGCCGGCCGCGGTGACCGAGTCGGCCACCTGTCCCCGGATCACCAGCTGCGATGTGCGCTCACCACCGGGTTTGAGCAGGATCGGGTTGAACCTGATGCTGGGTTCCAGGCCCGCGGCCCGGGCTTGCATGGCCTGTGCGCGGCCGATTTCGCCGCCCTCGACGGTGACGACGGAATTGTTGGACATGTTCTGGGCTTTGAACGGTGCGACGCCCAGCCCCTTGCGGGCCAGCAGCCGACACAAGCCCGCGACGACGATGGACTTGCCGGCGTCGCTGCAGGTGCCGGCCACCAGCAGGGCCCCGCTCACGTTGCTGTGGCGAGCAGACGCAGAATCGCACGATCGCCACCTCGAAAGTGCGATTCTGCGTCTGCTCGCGCTAGAGGCATGTGAGGATTTCGGCGCCGGTGTCGGTGACGAGCAGCGTGTGCTCGAACTGAGCACTCCACTTGCGGTCCTTGGTTACCACCGTCCACCCGTCGTCCCAGATTTCGTAGTCCAGCGCACCGAGGTTGATCATCGGCTCGATGGTGAACGTCATCCCCGGCTCGAGGACGGTGGTAACAGCGGGCTGGTCGTAGTGCAGCACCACCAGCCCGTTGTGAAACGTAGTGCCGATGCCGTGCCCGGTGAAGTCACGAACGACGTTGTAGCCGAACCGGTTTGCGTAGGACTCGATCACCCGGCCGATCACCGACAACGAACGGCCCGGTTTGACCGCTTTGATCGCGCGCATCATTGCCTCGCGAGTGCGCTCCACCAGCAGCCGATGCTCCTCGGAGACGTCACCGGCCAGAAACGTCGCGTTGGTGTCACCGTGCACTCCGTGGATGTAGGCGGTGACATCGATGTTGACGATGTCGCCGTCCTCGATCACCGTCGAATCCGGAATCCCATGGCAGATCACCTCGTTCAACGACGTGCAGCACGACTTCGGAAAACCCTTGTAGCCCAACGTCGACGGGTAGGCGCCGTGGTCGATCATGTATTCGTGTGCGATACGGTCCAGTTCGTCGGTCGTCACCCCAGGCGCGACCGCCTTTCCCGCCTCGGCCAGCGCGCCGGCCGCGATCCGGCCCGCGATGCGCATCTTCTCGATGACCTCGGGCGTCTGCACCCACGGCTCACTGCCCTCTCGCGCGGTCGGCTTGCCCACGTATTCCGGACGCGGGATCGACTTGGGCACCGGCAGTGTCGGAGACAGCACGCCAGGGGACAGCGCGGCTCGCACAGGCATGCCGCCAGCTTACTGGCGGTCCCCCGGGCGATCAGACTTAGCGGCGTTTCAGCCAGGACCGGCGCGGCCCGCGGATGACCACCGATCCACACACCACCCGGCCGGTCAGCACCACATGCGGAGTGCCTTCGGCCGGGGCGTTCTTACGGCGGTCGGTGGCGCTGCCGACGTAGACCTCGACGTCGTCGATCGAGGCGCTGGCACCGTCGGGCAGGCGGATGTCGACGCCGCCGAATTTCATGTCGAGCTCGATGACCACCACAGGTCCGGCGAAACGGGCCTTGACCAGGTCCAATTCGACCGGGCCCAGGCGGCGCACCAGCGCCAGCCGGGTCGGCACGATCCATTCACCGTGGCGTTTGAGTGATCCCAGCCAGCCGCGCAACTCGACACGGTCAGCAGCCGACGTGACGATCGCGCCGGGGCCGGGCAGGTCGCCGACCAGGCCGTCAAGTTCGCCACGGGTGCGGGCGTACGAGACCTGCGACGAGCGCTGCTCGAACTCGTTGATGTCGATCAGTCCGAGCGCGACGGCGTTGTGCAGCCGCCGCAGGGTGCCGTTGCGGTCGGCGTCCGAGATCCGCAGGTCGGCCAATTCGTCGGGGCGGGTCATAGCGGTTTTAATGTACCGCTGCCCGGGTGTGTGGGCTGTCGCGGAAACCCCGGGATATCAGGTCAGGTAGTCGGCGGGCAGTTGATCGAACATGAACTTGGTCATCCGCACCGCGTACTCCGAACTGCCGCCGCCGACGATCAGCGACGCGAACGCCATATCGCCGCGGTAGCCGGCGAACCAGGAATGCGACCCGCCGGGGAATTCGGCTTCACCCGTCTTCCCGAATACCGCGCCGCAGTCGGAGATGTCGGATGCGGTGCCGTTGGTCACCACCAGCCGCATCATCGGGCGCAGCCCGTCGAGCATCTTGGGGGTGATCGCGGTGCTGTCCCCGGCGACCTTCGTCGGTCGTCCCTCGATGAGCTGCGGCAGCGGCGTCTTGCCGGCCGCGACCGTGGCCGCGGCCAGGGCCATGCCGAACGGGCTGGCCAGCACCTTGCCCTGGCCGAACCCGTCCTCGGTACGTTCGGCCAGGTCGACGGTCGGCGGAACGGATCCCGTCACAGTGGGGATGCCGTCGACCTGGTAGTCGAGGCCCAGCCCGTACTGGGCGGCCGTCTGCGACAGGCCGCGTGGCGGCATCCGGCTGGCCAGCTCGGCGAACGTGGTGTTGCACGAACTGGCGAACGCGCGCGACATCGGCACCACGCCGAGGTCGAATCCGCCGTAGTTCGGAATGGTGCGATGCCCGATGTCGATCTCACCCGGGCAGCCCAACAGCGTGTTCGGCGTGGCCATGTCGCGCTCCAGCGCCGCGCCGGCGGTCACCATCTTGAAGGTCGAGCCGGGGGGGTACAGGCCGGTGGTGGCGACCGGGCCGTCGGCGTCGGCGGCGGCGTTCTGCGCGACGGCGAGGATCTCCCCGGTCGACGGCTTGATCACGACGATCATGGCCTTGCGGGCCTGGTTGTCCACGGCGTGCTGGGCGGCGTCTTGCACCGCGCGGTCCAGGCTGATCGTGATCGAGGGAGCGGGTGACGGCTCGACCTCGTGCAGCACGGCCACGTCGACACCGTTCTGGTTGACGCTGACCACCCGCCAGCCCGCCTGGCCGTCGAGTTGGTCGACCACGGCCTTCTTCACCTCGCTGATGACGGCCGGTGCGAACCGGTCATCGGTCGGCAGCAGTTCGGCTTGCGGCGTGATCACCACCCCGGGCAGGTTGCCGATCGCGGGGGCGACACGGTTGTTGTCGTCGACGCGCAGCGTGATCAGGTCCAGCGGCTTGCGCGACGAGCTGGCCTGCTCGGCCAACTGCTGCGGATCCAGCGTGTCGTCGAACGGCCGCAGCGCGTCGGCCACCGCGCGGGCCGTGCCGATCAGCTGAGCGCCGGCCCGGCTGGCGTCCAGCGTGTAGTGGTACAGGTAGCCCGGGACCAGCACGTCGGTGCCGCCGGCCTCGTTCACCGAGGCCCGCCGCGGCGGGTCGGCGCGCAGCGCGAACGTCTGGTGGTCGCCGAGCTTGGGATGCAATCCGGTAGCGGTCCACCGGACCTGCCAGCGGCCCTCGTCGCGCGCCATCTTCAGCTGGCCGTCGTAGGTCCAGGTCCGGTTCTTGGGCAGATGCCACGTGTAGCGGTAGGCGACGGTTCCGGTGTCCTCGGTGTACTTGGCGCCCAGTACCCGGGCATCCAGGTGGCTGGCCTGCAGGCCCGCCCAGGCCGCGTTGAGCGCTGCGCGGGCATCGCTGGGATCGTCGGTGAGCTGGGCCGCGGTGGCCGTGTCACCGGTGGCCAGTGCGGCAAAGAAGCGCTCGGCGGCCGGACCGGGGCCGTCGGGACGCGGGGTGCAACCCGCTGCGGCGAGCACCGCAGCCAAAACCAAGCACGCAGGGGCTGATACAAATGAGGTTTTTGTTGCCATTGAGGCTGATGTTAAGCGCGGTGTCGGCCTCGCGGCGAAAGCCACACCGATACCGAACCGTTACGCACGGCGGGATCGCGGAGCGACATGCCACTGCGAATAACTCGGGGTCGCTTATTCCGTCGCCGCGATGCGCGCGCGGCGCCGTCAGTCCAGCAGCACGGTGGCGAACGTGCCGACCTCACGGAAGCCGACCCGGGCGTAGGCGGCGCGGGCCACGGTGTTGAAGTCGTTGACGTACAGGCTGGCAATGCGTCCGGTGCCCACGATCACCGCCGCCAGCGTGGCGGTGCCGGCGGCCCCCAAACCCCGCCCGCGGCGCTCCGGATGCACCCAGACCCCCTGTATCTGGCCCACCGCCGGCGACTGCGAGCCGACCTCGGCCTTGAAGATGACCTCGCCGTCCTCGAAGCGCGCCCACGCGCGCCCCGCCGAGATCAGGTTGGCGACCCGGCGGCGATACCCTCGACCGCCGTCGCCTAGCCGCGGATCGACACCCACCTCGCCGATGAACATGTCGACGGCCGCGACCAGATACGCGTCGAGCTCGTCAGGCCGCACCTGGCGCACCTCGGGGTCGATCGCACAGGCGGGCATGCAGTTCAAGGCCATCAACGGCTGGCGGTCACGCACGTCGCGGGCCGGGCCCCAAGCGGATTCCAGCCGCCGCCACATCGGCATCACCAGTTCGGCCCGCCCGACCAGCGACGAGCAGCGGCGCGCCGCGCTCATCGCCTCGTCGGCGAAGGCGTGCAGATCCTCCAGCGCGCCGCGCAGCGGAATCAGGTTGGCTCCCGCATAGCACAGCGACTCGTCAGCTCCGCGGCGTGTCCACAGTTCGCCGCCGATCGCGTTGGGGTCGATGCCGTGGTCGGCGACCCGCGCGGCGACCATGCACGATCCGACGGGGTCGGCGTCGAGGACCCGGCCCACGGCCGCGGCGTCGCGCACCACCGACACCCGTCGCTCGTCGACCAGGCGAAAGATGGGCGGAGCCGACATAGGGAGTCTTTCTGTGCGGCCGGGTGGCCCGAATAGCCTTTATTAGCTTACGGTCACAACGGGTGAACCGCTCGTAGTTGTGCCCGCTTCGGAGCCCATCTGGGAAGCCAGCCGCATGGCTTCTTCGATCAGCGTCTCGACGATCTGCGACTCGGGGACGGTCTTGATCACTTCCCCGCGCACGAAAATCTGGCCCTTACCGTTGCCCGACGCGACGCCCAGGTCGGCCTCGCGGGCCTCCCCCGGACCGTTGACCACACAGCCCATCACCGCCACCCGCAGCGGCACCTCAAGGCCCTCGAGCCCGGCACTGACTTCGTTGGCCAGCGTGTAGACATCGACCTGGGCGCGACCGCACGACGGGCAGGACACGATCTCCAGCGAACGCGGCCGCAGATTGAGCGACTCCAGGATCTGGTTGCCGACCTTGACTTCCTCGACCGGCGGCGCCGACAGCGAGACCCGGATGGTGTCGCCGATGCCCTTGCTCAGCAATGCGCCGAAGGCCACCGCGGACTTGACGGTGCCTTGGAACGCCGGCCCGGCCTCGGTGACACCGAGGTGCAGCGGGTAGTCGCATTGGGATGCCAAGAGCTCGTAGGCCTGCACCATGACGACGGGGTCGGTGTGCTTGACGCTGATCTTGATGTTGCCGAAGCCGTGCTCCTCGAACAGCGAGGCTTCCCACAGCGCGGACTCGACCAGCGCTTCGGGGGTGGCCTTGCCGTACTTCTCCAGGAAGCGTTTGTCCAGCGAGCCGGCGTTGACGCCGATGCGGATCGGGATGCCGGCATCACCGGCGGCCTTGGCGACCTCGGCGACCCGGCCGTCGAACTCCTTGATGTTGCCCGGGTTTACCCGCACCGCCGCGCAGCCCGCCTCGATCGCGGCGAAGATGTAGCGCGGCTGGAAGTGGATGTCGGCGATCACCGGGATCTGGCTGTGCCGGGCGATTTCGGCCAGCGCGTCGGCGTCCTCCTGGCGTGGGCAGGCCACCCGCACGATGTCGCAGCCGGCGGCGGTCAGCTCGGCGATCTGCTGCAGGGTGGCGTTGACGTCGTGGGTTTTGGTGGTGCACATCGACTGCACCGAGATCGGATAGTCGCTGCCCACCCCGACGTCGCCGACCATCAACTGACGCGTCTTGCGGCGCGGCGCCAAAGTCGGCGCGGGCGATGCCGGCATCCCTAGGCCGACGCTCATCGGTTCTCCTACTGAAACAGCCTGATCGGGTTGACCAGATCGGCGGTCACGGTCAACAGCATGTAGCCGACCACTAGCACCAACACTACGTAAGTTGCCGGCATCAGCTTGAGGTAGTTCACCGGCGCGGCCGCGACCATGCCGCGCGCCGAGCGGATCATGTTGCGGATCTTCTCGTACACCGCGATCGCGATGTGCCCGCCATCGAACGGCAGCAACGGCACCAGGTTGATCGCACCCAAAACAAAGTTCAGCTGGGCCAAGAAGAACCAGAACGCCACCCACAGCCCATGGTTGACGGTGTCGCCGCCGATAATCGACGCGCCCACCACGCTGATCGGTGTCTCCGGGTCGCGCTGGCCGCCGCCGATGGCATGCACCAGCGCGCCGACCTTGGTCGGGATCGCGGCCAGCGCCTTGCCCAGCTCGACGGACAAGTCGCCGGTGAAGGTGAAGGTGGCCGGGACGGCGGAGATGACGTTGTACCGCGTCGGCGGGTAGGCCTTGGGCGCCACGCCGATCATGCCGACACTCGACGGCGTGTCACTGTTGCCGGCCCAGCGCTGGGTGGGGACGACGGTGACCGGCAAGGTGAGCGTCTTGCCGTCGCGCTCGATGACGAACGGGACCGTGCCGTGCTGCTTGCGCACCGCGGCCGCCATCTCGTCGAAGGTGCGCACATCGGTGTCGCCGACCTTGACCACGACGTCGCCGACGCGGATCCCGGCGGCCGCGGCAGGACCGGGGCCGGTGCACTGCGCGAACTGGCCTTTACTTACTTCCGCTGGGACACACGCGGTTTCGCCGACAACCGCCGCAGTGGGCGGATGCAGATTAGGCAGGCCCCAGGCCACGGCGATCACGTAGACCAGCAGCAAGCCAATGAGGAAGTTCATGCCCGGGCCGGCGAGCAGCACCGCGGCGCGCTTCCAGGTTTTCTGCTTGTACATGGCGCGGTCGCGTTCGTCGGGCGCGAGGTCCTCGACCACCGTCATCCCGGCGATGTCGCAAAAACCGCCCGCCGGAATGGCCTTGACGCCGTATTCGGTCTCGCCGCGCCGCGTCGACCACAATGTCGGGCCGAACCCGACGAAATAACGACGGACCTTCATCCCGGTGGCGCGCGCTACCCACATATGCCCGCACTCGTGCAGCGCCACCGAGATCAAAAGGGCCGCCGCGAATGCCACGACGCCGAACACGAACATCATCGGGTGGGCATGACCTCCTGGGTGACGGCGCGGCGCGCCCGTTCACGCGCCCAGCGCTGCGCATCGAGTACGTCATCCACGGTAGCGGGTTCCGCGGCCCACTCGTCGGCATCGGCGAGCACGTCGGCGATGGTGCGCACGATCGCGGGAAAGCTGATCCGCCCGGCCAGAAATGCCGCGGCTGCTTCCTCATTGGCGGCGTTGTAGACGGCGGTCAGGCAGCCGCCGGCCCGCCCGGCGCGCCGGGCCAGCTCCACCGCCGGGAAGACCTCGGTGTCCAGCGGTTCGAACTCCCAGCAAGACGCCGTGGAAAAGTCGCAGGCAGCGGCGGCGCCGGGCACCCGGTCGGGCCAGCCCAACGCCAGCGCGATCGGCAGCTTCATGTCCGGGGGGCTGGCCTGGGCAATGGTCGAGCCGTCGGTGAACGTGACCATCGAGTGCACGATCGACTGCGGGTGGACGACGACGTCGATGCGCTCGTAGGGCACGCCGAACAGCAGATGAGTTTCGATCAGCTCGAGCCCCTTGTTGACCAGCGACGCCGAATTCAGTGTGTTCATCGGCCCCATCGACCAGGTCGGATGCGCCCCGGCCTGCTGGGGGGTGACGTGCTCGAGCTCAGCGGCCGACCAGCCGCGGAACGGCCCACCGGAGGCGGTGAGCACAATCTTGGCGACCTCGTCGGAGGCGCCGCTGCGCAGGCATTGGGCCATCGCGGAATGCTCGGAGTCGACGGGCACGATCTGCCCCGGCTTGGCCGCCCGCAGCACCAGTGGGCCGCCGGCGACCAGCGATTCCTTGTTGGCCAGCGCCAGCCTGGCGCCGGTGGCCAGCGCGGCCAGGGTGGGCTTTAGGCCGAGCGCCCCCACCAGGGCGTTGAGCACGACGTCGGCCTGCGTGTCTTCGATTAGCCGGATGACGGCATCGGGTCCGCGGTAGGCGACGTCGCCGATCGTCTCGGCCGCGCCCTCGTCGGTGACCGCGACATTGCTCACGCCGGTCTCGGCGCGTTGCCGGGCGAACAGCTCGGGATGCCCGCCGCCCGCCGCCAGGCCGACCACCTCGAAGCGGTCCGGGTTGGCGGTGATGACCTCCAGGGCCTGGGTGCCGATCGAGCCGGTGCTGCCCAGCACCAGAACTTTGACGCGGCGGCTGGTCACCCACCTATTGTGCCGTGTGCCTGCACGGCCCGGTGAATGTCGACGTCGCCGGAGCCGGTGCGCACCCGGATCAGCAGCGTCTCGTCCCCTTCAGCGGGTCCCTCGGACGACCGCAGCTGGTTGGTGACGACGCCTGAGCCGGTCACGATGTCGAGTTGAGCGGCGGTGCCCTCGGGTATGCCGAGTTCGATGTCGCCGCTGCTGGTGTGGGCGACCGCCGCGCCGCGAACCGCGGCAACGACGTTGACCGCACCCGACGAGGTCTGCGACTTCGCCGTGCCGCAAAGCCGGTCGACGGTCAGCGAGCCGCTGGCAGCCTGGAATTTCAAGTCACCGTCGAGCAGGCCCACGTCGACATTGCCTGACGCGGTAGCCGCCTTGAGCCGGCCGACGATCGACTGCACCGCCAGGTTGCCGCTGGACGAGGCAAACCGGAAGGAGGCGAATTCGCCCTCGGCGTGCACGTCGGCCGAGGCCACCGCCACCTGCACACCGGACTGCGACGGCAATTCGACGACGATGTCGACCGCGCCCATCCGATAACCCAGAAAACCGTGCTTGGCCGGCGCCACGGCCAGTTTGCCGTTGGCGCAGGAGATGCGGGCCTGCTCGGCGGACCGGACGTCGGCTTGGCGGGAGGGGTCGTGCGGGCGAACTTCCACGACGGTGTCGCGGCGGTCGGTGGCGACCAGGCGGACCGAGCCGCTATCGGCTTGGATGCTCGCCGTGATCGGTTGCGGGGTGGCAAAGGTCGGCATCGATTTCTCCTTATGTTGGCGTCAGCGCACCCAGCCGGCGACGTGATGACCGGTGGCGGATTGCGCGGCGGCGGCCGCGGCACGCACCAGCCAGGCGTTCAGCGACGACCCCTCGCGGCGAGCGGCGGCCTCGATCGCCGGGCGCAGGCCTTCGGGCACCCGCAGGGTGATCCGCCAGGTGCCGCCCCCGTCGTCGCCCGTGGCCAGCCGTGCGTCGGTGGGCTCGCCGAGCGGGGCGGACACGATGAACTCCGGGTCGCGGCCACGCAGCCGGATTTCCACCGCGCGCGGGGCCAGCTCACCGGTGATTTCCTCGGCAGCCTCCGACAGGGCCTGCAGCAGGGCCAGCCGGATGGCGGATTCCAGCGCAGCAGTGAGCCGCTCGGCGAGCGCTTGGGCATCCGGGCCACTCGCCGCGGCCGCGACATCGAGCTCGGCTCGCACGGCGTCGACGTACGGCTGCAAGTCCATGCCGCCATGATGACATCATCATGATGTCATCACACGACATCAATCTGGTGCGCCAGGCGCGGCGATCGCCGTGTGCCACAATGGCGCCCGACACCGCCAACCCAACCGAGGAGTCGCCGTGGTCAGTACCGAGGTCGAGCGCCGCGTCGAGGTCGACACCGCCGAGGTGCCATCTGCGGCATGGGGCTGGAGCAAGATCAACTACCGGACCTGGCGCATCACCGGCCTGGCCATCGTCGTGTTTTTGTTGTGCATGCTGCGCGGCAATCACGTCGGCCATATCGAGGACTGGTTCTTGGTCGGGTTCGCCGGCGCGACACTGTTTTTCGTCGTCCGCGACTGGTGGGGCCGCCGCCGGGGCTGGATCAGGTAGGGCTTAGCGCCGCAGCCGACGGTAGACGGTTGCGGCCGCGAGCCCGGCCACGAGCACCGCGAGCGCCACAACCCACGGCCAGCCGCCATGCTGGTGCACCCATCCGGCGAGCACCCGCTGGATGCGGCCGGCGGCGGTGAGCACCGGGTCGCGCGGATTGGCGTGGGCGTGCGCCAGGCGCATCTCGTAGAGGCCGTAGTAGCCGACGTAGAGGCCGACCGCGACAAGCAGCGCGCCGCTGATCCGGTTGACGAACGGCAGGATTGCCCGGATGCGGTCGGCCACTGCCGAACTCGCGGCCGCGGCGGCCACCGCCAGTACGCCGACCACCAACGCGAGGCCGCCGACATAGGCCAGGTAGACCGACACCCGCACCAGCAGGGAGCCGCTGCGCGACGCCGCCGCCGTGACGGCCAAGAACGGCCCGATTGTGCACGACAGCGAGGCGATCGCATAGCTGACGCCGTAGCCGTACATCGACCCGAGCCGCACGGTGGGCGCCCCCCGCCTGCCCAGCGGCGTCAACATCTTGAGCTCACGCCCCATCAGCAGCCAAACTCCCAGCGCCACAAGCACACTGCCGATCAGCACGGTCAGATAGGGCACGTATCGTTGCGCCGCGGCCGCCGCAGAGACCGTCAGCGCCCCGAATAGCCCGAACACGGTGGCAAATCCCAGGGCCATGCCCACGGTGGCGGCCAGCGCGCGGCCCAGTGACGCCACCGACGCGCCCACCGCCGGGGAGTGGCCGGCGCGCTCGCCGCGCACCACCAGCACCAGGTAGGCCGGCAGCATCGCAAAACCACACGGGTTCAGCGCTGCGACCAATCCGGCGGCGAAGGCCAGGCCGACAAGGCCGTGGTTCACAAATAGCGCCTGCTACCGCGTGAGCGCGGCCACACGGTCGGACAACTCCTGCTGCGGCATGGCCGCCGTGGGGTTGTTGACGAATGTGGAGGAGCCGTCCGCCTTATAGAAGACATACGCCGGCTGCCACGGCACGTTGTAGCGGGCCCAGATCGCGCCGTCGGCGTCGTTGAGGTTGGTGAAGTTCAGGTTGTATTTGGAAACGAAATCCTGCATCGCGCCGACGTCGGAGCGTGCTGCCACGCCGACAAACGTGACCGCCGGGTTGGCCGCCGCCACTTGGCTCACACCCGGAGCTTCGGCGTTGCAGAACGGGCACCACGGCGTCCAGAACCACAGCACAGCCGGCTTGCCCTGCAGGCTCGCCCCGTTGAAGGGGGCGCCGCTGAGGGTAGTGGCGGTGAAGTTCAACCGATCGTCGCCTGCCATGGCACGCGGTGCGACGCTCAACCCGAACGCCAGCGCGGCGGCGATGACGCCGACGACCAACGCTTTGATCAAGACTGCGAAGTGAATTCTCATGGCAGACCCCTACTTTCATGTGCTGCCCTTAACCACGCAAAGCTGGCCTGGTTTGTTCAAAATACGCCGACGATTCGCTCCCGGTTCAGTTCTCGGCGGCCAGTTGGCCGCAGGCGGCACTGATTTCACGACCTCGGGTGTCGCGCACGGTGCAGGAGATGCCTGTTCTGCGCACCCGGCGCACGAATTCCCGCTGCGCGGCCTTGGGGCTGGCGTCCCACCGGCTGCCCGGCGTCGGGTTGAGCGGTATCACGTTTACGTGGGCCAGCCGTCCGAGCGCCCCGCGCAGTCGCTCGCCCAGCAACTCCGCGCGCCAGGGTTGGTCGTTGACGTCGCGGATCAGCGCGTATTCGATCGACACCCGCCGCCCGGTCACGTCGGCGTAGTACCGGGCGGCCTCGAGGACCTCCCCGACGTTCCACCGCGTGTTGACCGGAACCAGCGTGTCGCGCAGCTCGTCGTCGGGAGCGTGCAGGGACAGCGCCAACGTCACAGCGAGACGCTCGTCGGCGAGCTTGCGGATCGCCGGCGCCAATCCCACCGTCGACACCGTCACCGCCCGGGCCGAGATCCCGAACCCGGAGGGCTCGATGATGCGGCGCACCGCGGCGACCACCCGCGCGTAGTTGGCCAGCGGCTCGCCCATGCCCATGAACACCACGTTCGACAACCGCTCACCGAAGTCGTCGCGCAGCGCCGCGGCCGCGGTGCGCACCTGTTCGAGGATTTCGGCGGTCGACAGGTTACGGGTCAGCCCGCCCTGCCCGGTCGCGCAGAACGGGCACGCCATCCCGCAGCCGGCCTGTGAGGAGAGGCAGACCGTGTTGCGCTGCGGGTAACGCATCACCACCGACTCGAATGTGGTGCCGTCGCTGGCGCGCCACAATGTTTTGCGGGTCTGCCCGGCGTCGCACGCGAGGACACGGACGACGGTCAGCAGGTTCGGAAACATGGTGGCGGCTACCTGGTCACGCACCGCAACCGGCAGATCGGTCATCTGGTGCGGGTCGGCGGTCAGCCGGCCGAAGTACTGGTGCGCAAGCTGCTTGGCGCGAAACGCCGGCAGGCCCAGTGCCTGGACCGCGGCGACGCGCCCGGCCGCGTCGAGGTCGGCCAGGTGCCGCGGCGGCAGCTTGTGCCGGGGAGCCTCGAACACCAGTGGTGGAGCCATGACTAGTCCAGTATCGGCGCGATTAGGGCAGCAGCGTCAGCACGATCCAGGCCGCCACCGCCGAGGGCAGGAACCCGTCGAACCGATCCAGGATCCCGCCGTGACCGGGTAGCAGGCTGCCCATGTCCTTGATGCCGAGGTCGCGTTTCACTTGGGACTCCACCAGGTCGCCGAGCGTGGCCGTGACCACGAGGACCAGCCCCAGCAACGCCCCCGTCCACCCCGGCTTGCCGGTCAGATAGATCACGCTCACGGTGGTCACGGTGATCCCGAGGACCAGCGAGCCGGCCAGGCCCTCCCAGGTTTTTTTCGGGCTGATCGCCGGCACCATGGGGTGCCTGCCGAACAGCACGCCCGCGGCATACCCACCGACGTCGGAGGCGACGACACCGACCGCCAGGGAAAACGCCCGTCCGGCACCGTCGTGCTGGTAGACCAGCAGGGCAGCAAACGACGCAAACAGCGGAACCCAGGCGGCCAGCAACACCGTCGCCGACACGTCGCGGAGGTAATTCGCCGGGGCAGCATCGGGACGGGGCGCTGCCGTGCGGCCGTGGCGGCTCAGCAACCGCCACATCATGCAGACCACGACGGTGCCACCGAAGCCTGCCAACACGCCACGTGTGCCGAACGGCCAGCTCAGCCACAGCGTGGCCTGGCCGCCGATTACCAGCGGAACAATCGGTAACACGTATCCGGCGGCCCGCAGCTGCCGGGCGACCTCGAGCGTGCCCAGCAGCACACCGACCGCGAGTATCCCGACGAACGCATACCGGGCGTACACCAGGCTGGCGACGACACCGCCACCCAAAAGAACGCCCACAAGGATTGCGATGGGCAGATTGCGGCCGGCCCGAGAGGTCTCGGGCGCGGGCTCCTTGCGCGAACTGCCTGCACCTGTATCTGTGTCTGCCACGGACATGGTTTGCTGATCGGCCGCTAGACCTCCAGCAGCTCGCCTTCCTTGTGTTTGACCAGTTCATCGATCTGGGTGACGTACTGGTGCGTCGTCTTCTCGAGGTCCTTTTCGGCTCGACCGACTTCGTCTTCGCCGGCCTCCCCTTCCTTACGGATACGGTGCAGTTCCTCCATTGCCTTGCGACGGATGTTGCGCACCGAGACCCGCGCTTCCTCGCCCTTGTGCCGTGCTTGTTTGACAAGCTCGCGGCGGCGTTCCTCGGTCAGCTGCGGCACGGCCACCCGGATCAGGGTGCCGTCGTTGGTGGGGTTCACGCCCAAATCGGAGTTCCTGATGGCCGTTTCGATGGCGTGAAGCTGGTTGGCCTCGTACGGCTTGATGACGACCAGCCTGGCCTCGGGCACGTTGATGCTGGCCAACTGGGTGATCGGGGTGGGGGCACCGTAGTAGTCGATGACGATCTTGGAAAACATGCCGGGATTGGCCCGGCCGGTCCGGATGGTCGCCAGATCGTCGCGGGCCACCGAAACGGCTTTTTCCATTCGCTCCTCGGCGTCCAGAAGAACCTCGTCGATCATCTCCGCCGCTCCTCTTCGTCGCTGCGCTGTGCATCGTCGCAGGCGGGTGTCATCTGCGCCGCTCCTCCCCCCGGTCAGGTGGTGACCAGCGTTCCGATCTTCTCACCCGCGACCGCGCGGGCGATATTGCCGTCGGTCAGCAGGTTGAACACCAAGATCGGCATGCCGTTGTCCATGCACAGGCTGAACGCGGTGGCGTCGGCGACCCGCAGTCCGCGGTCGATGACCTCACGGTGACTGATCACGCTGAGCAGTTCGGCGTTGGGGTTGACCCGTGGATCCTCGGCGAACACCCCGTCGACCGCTTTGGCCATCAGCACCACGTCCGCGCCGATCTCCAGCGCCCGCTGCGCGGCCGTCGTGTCGGTGGAAAAGTAGGGCAACCCCATGCCGGCGCCGAAGATCACCACTCGCCCCTTCTCCAGGTGCCGACGGGCCCGCAGCGGGATGTACGGCTCGGCGACCTGCCCCATGGTGATGGCGGTCTGAACGCGGGTGACAATGCCCTCTTTCTCTAGAAAGTCTTGCAGCGCAAGGCTATTCATGACAGTGCCCAGCATTCCCATGTAGTCGGAGCGGGTGCGTTCCATGCCGCGCTGCTGCAGTTGGGCACCGCGGAAGAAGTTGCCGCCACCGATTACCACTGCGACCTGCACGCCGTCGCGGACCACCTCGGCGATCTGGCGGGCCACCTGCGCCACCACGTCAGGATCCAGGCCCACCTGCCCGCCGCCGAACATCTCGCCACCGAGCTTGAGCAGCACGCGCGCGTACTTGGGCCGGCTCGACAGGTCGCCGCCTTGCCCGTTGTCCTGCGGCTCGGTCATCAGACTCCTCGTATAAGAGCGCCATCCCGGCGACCACACCTAGAACGGCAACCCGATCCTCCCGCATGGCCGTCCCCCGGGAGGTAATTCTGCGCCGAACGTGAAACCAGAGCGAAAATTTCGCCCTTGGATTCAAGCGGTGGCTGCGCGCTCGCCGTCCAACTTAATACCCGTGGGCTGCACCGTCGCCCCAGCCAGACCCGCGCCGCCGCGGTCGGGCCGCCCGGGCGAGGACATGGCACGTGTCGAGCACGACCCGCTGCACAGCACCCGACCGGCAGGTGACCGCGCCGACGCGGCTGGCGAAGGCCGCGGCGCATGTTTGACTCTCCGGCCGCGCGGGAATGCGACGCTTGCGGCGGGGAAATCCATGAACTCAACGACATGGCCTCGCGGCGCCGATTAGCAGCCAACGAGGAGGAATCCATGGCGGAAGAAAACAGGAGCGGACCCGCAGAAGGCGTGAAGGGCGTCGTCGAAGACGTCAAGGGCAAGGCCAAGGAAGCGGTCGGCAACCTAGCTGGCCAAGACGAACTGGCCCGTGAGGGCAAGGCCCAGCAAGAAAAGGCCCAGGCGCAGCGAGACGCCGCCAAGAAGGAAGCCGAAGCCGAAGCGGCCCGCGGCGGCGCGGAGGCCGCGGAGAAGAAGCAGCAAACCCACCAGGAATAGCTCGGCAGAAAAGACGGGCCCGGTTCTTGACACATGGACCGGGCCCGTCGGCTGTGCAGCGGTGGGGTAAGCCCCGGTGTGGCAAATGTCACCGCGTCGGTTCATCACCGGTTCACGATCGCCATGTTCAATTGGTTAGTGCCCGGGCCACTTACTTACCGGCGCGGACCAAATGGGATCAGCTAGGCGACGAGCGGCCTTCCCGGCGGCGTAGCCGCGCTCAGTTTCACGCAGACTCGGTCGTTCAACCAACGATGGCGTGTCGTACCGATGAGATATACGGGGAATCATCATGGACACACCAACGCGGTTTCTGTCCTTGGAAGACGGCGGCGCACAGCCCGGCTGGACGCCACCGCTCACCGGTGGATGGTCTGAGCACCTGGGTTGGTTCAGTTTCTATTTCGGCGACGGCCGCTGGGTGTGGTCACCCCAAGTCGAGCAAATGCATGGCTATCGCCCGGGGACGGCAGTTCCAACCACAGAATTGGTGCTGTCCCATGTTCATCCCGACGATCTAGCGCAGGTAGCCCACACCTTGCGGGCACTACGGCGCACACCGCGTCCGTTCAGCTCGCGGCACCGCATCGTGGACGTCGATGACCACATCCATGACGTGGTAGTCAGCGGCGCGCCGTTCTACGACGAACGCGGTGCGCTTCAGGGAATACACGGCTCGTATGTCGACATGACGCCGGCAACCGACGGCTTCGGGGCCGGGGCTGACCGCCAATCCGAATACGCCCGGATGGCGGCGCGCCTGCGTGTGGTGTCCAGCGCCGGTCATACCGACGAGCAGCGGCAACGGGTTCGCGCTGCCACCCGCTGCTGAGCCGCCAGCAATTTCGCTCCCCACAGGCAGATCGCCGAATCGCGTGGACGCCTTACCCGCCCGAGCAGCTGACACCGCCGAATAATCGACGTAGCCCTATCGTCGACACGGGAATCTTCGCCCCGCCGGCCATGGCCTGCGATCGCTCGCACGGAGAGGTGCCCGCTTCTCCCGCAGGACACCTCGCGGCCGCACCGCGGTGTCGTTGTGCCGTCACCAGACGCAACCTCCCCGCGTCGATCGACGCGGGGAGGCCAGCCTGGGCGATTTATGCGTTGGTGGTCCAGATCAGGACGTCTTCGACTCCGTCGTTGTAGACGACGCTGTCCGGCGGAGCGCCGGTCACGTCGAAGTAGATCTTCCCGCTGGCCTGCTGGCCCTGGGCGAGCGGAGCATCGGACAGGCCGTTCGGTGCCGGCTGCGGCGGAATGATCACCCGGTAGTTCTGACCGTTGCCCGCCCGGGCATTGAAGTCTGCGACCAGCGGGGTGACGGTGCCGCTTTGCGCCACCGCGGTCACGTCCGCCTGCCAGATCTTCCCGGCCGGGGGGTAGCCCGGGATCACCACGTTGCTCGGTTGCAGGTTGCTGACCGTATAGGCCGTCACCAGCGGTCCGTCGACCAGCTGTTCGGTGGTGCCGAATCTCTGGATCGTC
Organism: Mycobacterium xenopi; assembly: GCF_009936235.1. Taxonomy (NCBI): domain Bacteria; kingdom Bacillati; phylum Actinomycetota; class Actinomycetes; order Mycobacteriales; family Mycobacteriaceae; genus Mycobacterium; species Mycobacterium xenopi. Next base: position 3,343,823 of record NZ_AP022314.1, read on the forward strand.
GGGTTGACGGCAGAAGCCGTTGCAGCAGTGAACACTGTGGCGGTCGCTACCGCGGCCGCGCCGATTGCCGCTTTCACAGCGGCCCTGGTGAACTTCACGCTATCTCCTCTCGATGGAGCCCAGCTTTTGTTCCGGCGGCGCGCACGCTTTGGGCGAACTCCACCGCACGCAACTGTCCATAACCGGTCCACAGCGTCCTCAAACACCGATGGTCGAAGTTGGTCGCCCAGCGTCCAGGCGACGGGCCGCGGCAAATTCGGTTGGCACTGCCTCGAGCTATGCGGGACCCCGCAAGGCGATCGCCCCAGTCGCGCCGAGGAAACAGCGTGACCCGGAGCGCCCGCCGAAGACGATCCAGGCGTTGCGAGCGCCGGGCCGCCAAGCCCGCAATCCTGACCGGTCCAGCCGACACCCTGGCACGGCCTTCCAATCGGCCCGCGCCGCTTACCAATCGACGCCTTGACGAGACGTTGCCTCGCCGGACAGGCGGAGATCACCCCCCAAAGCCGCCGCCGGGAGACGCGACCGTCACCGGCGCACCGGAACCTCCGCCGAGACGGCTTGCTGCGAAGTCCGCTCCCTTGTCGATGATGCTGCCGTCGTCGGCGTATGCATCGTGCGCGGCGAAGTTCATCCCGTCAGAGCACACCGGGTCCTCGGGAGCACACACCTTCATGGTCTTGCCCTGGTACGCCGGGCCAATGACGACGGGTGGCTGGCCGAGGAAGTTCATGGCCCGCACGTTCGGCATGCCGAACAAGACGACCGCGGCAACATGGTCAGCCACGCTGGGCGCCAGAGGCTTTGGCACGGTCGCCGGGTCGACGCCATCCGGCACCGCGGGCGAGGTGACGAAGCCCATGACCGCGGCGCCCTGGGAGTAGCCGCTGAGCACCATCTTGGTCTGCGGGCAGTTCGCCGCCATGGAGACGACGTGGGCGCCCGCGTCTCTGATTCCGTCGAGACCCGATGTGGCCCAATCGTCATTGGCGGGGTAGTTGACCGGATATACGTCGAGCGGCCTTCCGACACGGGAATCGAGCGCGTTGACGAAGGCCTCGCCGGTGGGACCGAGACCCGGAGGCTCGCCGGTACCGCGGGCGAATACCACCTGTGCATCCGGACATGGCTGGGCCGACGCGGATGGCGCGGCCACACCGGACAGGGCATATGCGCTGAGGCCCCCCGCGGCGGCTACCAGCGCGGGGCCCAGGAAACGAAGGCGGGGAAGTACATTCATGCCGCAGGAGGTGCCCATGCGACCGCCTGCCTAAACGACGAATTTTTTCGGCGGCGACCGACGCGGGCCGCGCGGGCTACCTTCGGTTGGCAAGCCGCGGTTTGGTCAGCGAGGCGACGGATCGGTGGACGAGTCGGTGGGCGTACACATGGCCGAAACCGCAGCCCGTCGGACCCCGCCAGCTCATCACGGAAACGCGGCGAATGTGCGTCGAGCGTGTAACGATTGCTCGAACGGTTTTCAAGGTGCCTTTAATTTTTCCGTTCGACTGTTTGCTGATGCCCGAAGCCGGTGCCGCCCACTGCGCCGACTTCTGCCCCCTCAAGCGCAGGTGGCTAAATGGAATCCCCGGTACACCGATTTGTGTTCGCAGTTTGCTCCGGATGATTTGACGGTCACCGCAATTGCGGATTACCCGACTGGTCGAGCGTTTTGTTGTGTCTCGATTTGGGTAGAGACTTGATCACAGTTGTGCTGCGCTCGGCGACGTGCGGCGCAGACCGAATATCCCCGGCCGGCGGGCGAGCGCAGCACTGGCGCACAACACGCGTTCGGCTGGTGGGGAGGTAGCCAGCATGGGAACTGCCGTCGATCACAATGTCACGTCGACCGAGCCGCGGACCCTGCCCGAGCTTCTCCGGTTGCTGGGGGTGAACGATGAGCCGGTGGCCAAACAGTGGGAGCCGATCACAGCGTGGCTTGCCGAGAACGAGGCCAGTCCGGAGTTGTGGATGAGCTTGCTGGCCAACGGTTACGGGTTATTGCTTGAGCAGATGGTTCCGACTTTTCACCGTCCTATCCCGCACCGGCGCATCACCACGGCCTCCGGCACGAAGGAGACGTTGCTCATCTAGCAGACCTTGAGCCGGACCGCCGACTGCTAACACAGCGAATTTGGCGCGCGGCGGTTCGCCGAAAGCGTCCAGGCCGCGGCCACGGTCCGGCAACGATCCGAACCTCACCGCAGGCTCTACTATCCACGCACCTCAGACCGTGTTTTGCGACGTCGAACAACGGGTATTGCGATGGCGGAAGTGTCAGGGTGCCGCGACGTGTGGAGTGAAAATGAACGCCTTGGGATGGATGAAGGCAAAGAAGACACGCCGGTGGCCGGTGGGCCTGACCCCACCGCTTGCCCGGTTTCTTGGTGCTGCTGCGCTGACAGCAGCCGCCGCGCTCAGCCCGCCGCTCGGTTTTTCCCCCGCCTTCGGTGCTTCGTGCCCGGACATTCAAGTGGTGTTTGCCCGGGGCACGATGGAGCCGCCCGGCATCGGCGGAACCGGGCAGGCATTCGTCGACGCACTGAGTTCGCGAATCGGTAACAAGCCGATCGATGTGTATGCCGTCAATTACCCTGCCAGTCTTGACTTCCCGACCGCGGTCGACGGCGTCATCGACGCGGGCAACCATCTCATCTCGATGACCCGGAACTGTCCGAACACCAAGATGGTATTGGGCGGGTACTCCCAGGGAGCCGCTGTTACCGGCTATGTCACCGCGGACACCATCCCCGCCGGCTACACCCCGCCGGCAGGCATCACCGGGCCGCTGCCGGCGGAGGTGGCGGAACATGTCGCCGCGGTCGCGTTGTTCGGCAAGCCATCGAACGCCTGGCTGGAGGCGCACGACGCACCGCCGATCACCATCGGCCATCGCTATTCAGCCAAGACCATCGAACTGTGTGCCGAGGGCGACCCGATCTGCTCCCCGGACGGCACGGACAACGCCGCGCACGCCGTGTATTCGGTGAACGGCATGGAAGGCCAGGCCGCCGACTTCGTTGCGCGTCGCCTGGGCGCGGGATGGGACAGCTCGAACCAGCCGTCCTGACCCGCTCGGCTGACCTCCAGCACAGCACGCGTCCCGGTAGGCGCCGATGTGGCCCTGCTAAGCACTGCGCTTAGCGGGCCCGCGCGCGACGGTTGGCCTTCTTGATCGCGTCGACGAGTTCGGATTTGCTCATCGTCGACCGCCCGCGCACATCCAGTCGGCGGGCCACGTCGAGCAGGTGCTTTTTGCTGGCGTTGGCGTCAACGCCTTCCGCCGACGGAGCCGTGTTCCGCGGGCCCCCGCGCTCGGCGGCCTTGTCAGAGGGGCCTTTCCGCTTCTTAGGCTCCCAATGGTCGCCGACTTTCTCGAACTCGTGCTTGAGTGCGGCATAGCCCACCCGGTGGGCCCGCTGCTCGCTGCCGTACTGCTTGGCGGCGGCGTCGTGCGCTTTCGCGAATGTCCGTTGCGCCTTGGCGCTAGAGCGCTGCAAGGTGCTGGGCAGCTCGCTTTTTTTGGCCCTGCCGCCTTTGGTTGTCTTGGGCATCAAAACCTCCGATCGTTGTGCTGTTACCTCATCCCTGCGTGGACTGCTGGGCCTTGGCGTAGGCCAGTTGGAGAAAATCGGCGCCGGCCAAAGCGCTAAAGCTGCCCGCAATCAGCCGGGTCAGCCGCGGGGCAAAGATCAAGCCGACGACGAACGCGGTGGCCACCCACATGTCCAGGCAGAACGGACACGTCATCAGCTCGCCCAGGCTGTGGCGCGGTTGGCTGTCGTGCCGGCTTTCTTCCTGCACCTCGGCGGGACCACCACTGCCCGCGTAGTGGGTAAACGGTGCACGCAACGGGCTGGTCACCGAGTCCTTGGCCAGCGTCCGCGAAAGTTTGTGGGCACCAACCGTGATCGTGATCAGGTCTTGAAAGTGCCACCGGTCGGGCAGCCTGCGACCGGTCGCCGCGGCGATCACCGCCGTCAAGGCCACCAGCGCGGCGTAGATGCCCAAGACGGCCAGGTATCCGCGCAGCGGCCGCGGGTTGTCCCGGCGATAGGCGTCGGCTTCCTGCCGCGCACGCTCGGCCGCCCCCGCGGCGGCTTGGCGTAACTCACTCACCGGCACTCCTTCGTCGGCGGCTGCTCCCGGACGCCGGTTACCCGAAGTCGACGCCCGGCAATCCCGCGCCGTCCGCCGCCGGCCCGTGGCGGTTGTTTCCGGGGACGTCGCCGGGGTATCTGTCGGAGTACCTGATGAGCCGACACGAGCCGACGCGACGAGAGGACGGGTTGTCGTGGCCACATCCACCGTCGACGCACCAGCTGTGTTGTTCGACGTCGACGGCACGTTGGTCGATTCCAACTTCCACCATGCGGTGACCTGGCATCGAGCGTTTCTGGACGTCGGTCAAGACGTCGCGTGCTGGCGGATTCACGGGCTTGTCGGGCGCCCGGGCTCGGAACTGGTCCGCATTCTGCTCGGTGATGAGCTGGCTGACGCTTGCGGTGACGAAGCCCAGCGCGTGCACGGCCGCTATTTCGGCGAGCTTGAGCCGGTGCTGCGCGCCCTGCCGGGTACCCGGGACTTGCTCGAGGCGATCGCATCGCGGGGATGGCGCACGGTGTTGGCCTCGTCAGCGTCGGTCCAGACGTTGGAATTGCTGCGCCGGGTGCTCGACGTCGACGACCTGGTGTGTGACGTCACCTCCAGCGTCGACGTCGACCGCGGCAAGCCCGATCCGGATATCGTCGTCAGCGCACTGCACCGCGTCCAAGCCGACCCGGCACGCTCGCTGTTCGTCGGCGACTCGGTCTGGGACGTGGAGGCGGGACGGCGTGCGGGTGTGCCGACCGTCGCCGTGCTGTGCGGCGGGGTGGCACGGGAAGCGCTGGAACAGGCGGGCGCGGCCGCTATCTACGCCGATCCGGCGGACATCCATACCCACTTCGACGAATTCAGTCGGCTGCTGCCCGCCTGAGGGGTCAGGTGAGCGGCTCCCCGCGGTGACACCGCGTGCAGGTCCGGCGCAGCTGCTACGGGTGTGTTCCGCGGTGCTTGTCGGCTGCGGCCTGAATGCGGGGCCACGGTCGCGCCTCTTCGAGTTCGTAAGCCAGTTCCAAAAGCCGCGCCTCGCAGCCGATGTCGGCCGAGATCATCATGCCCACCGGCATGCCGGTGGCGGATTCGGCCAGCGGCAGCGAGATCGCGGGCTCGCCCGTGACATTGTGCAGCGGCGTGAATGCGACCCACTCGCGCATCCGGCCCATGATCTGCTCGTAGTCTGCGGTTGGGTCGAGGTGGCCGATTCGCGGCGTCTCCTCGGCCAGCGTGGGCGTCAGCACTGCGTCATAGGTTTTGGCGAAACGCGCAGTGTGCCGGCGCACGCCGCGTAGCCGCATGATCGCCACCGGGAGCCGATGCAGGTTGCGGCGCGCGTGGCGGGCCAGGCCCAGTGTCAGGTTGTCCAGCCGGGTGGGATCGAACGTGTCGCCGAACCGGCGCCGGCTGATGTACAGCTGTCCCAGTGCTAGCAGCGCCCAATAGAGCACGAAGTCGTCGGCGAAAGTCGAAGGCACTGGCGGGTTTTCGACATGCTCCACGCGATGTCCCAGTTCCTCGAGCAGCCGTGCCGATTTCAAAGTCAGCTCGCGGATTTCGGGGCTGCATTCGCGAACCACCGAACGCGTCAGCACGGCAATCCTCAGCCGCTGCCTGCCGGGATGGGTGACGTCGCCGATCGGCGGCAGGTTGGGCTGACGCCAGATGCGCTCGGCTTCCCGGTGGAAAGCCGCGGTGTCGCGCACCGATCGGGTGACCACACCGTTGGCGACCAGGCGTATTGGCATGCGGCGCAGGTCCTTGTCCACCGGCAGCCGGCCGCGCGACGGCTTGAGGCCCACCAGCCCGTTGCAGGCGGCGGGGATCCGGATGGAGCCGCCGCCGTCGTTGGCGTGGGCGATCGGCACCGCACCGGCCGCTACGAACGCGGCCGAACCCGACGACGAGGCGCCCGCCGTGTAGTCGGTGTTCCACGGGTTGCGGACGGGTCCGAGTCGGGGATGCTCGGCCGATGCGCTGAAGCCGTACTCGGACATCTGCGTTTTTCCCAGCGCGACGAGGCCGGTCGCCAGGTACAGCCGGGTGAACTCGCCGTCCCTGGCAGCCCGGCGCGGCACCCACGCGTCGGTACCCTCCATCGTCGGCAAGCCGGTGACGTCGACGTTGTCTTTGACGAAGCTCGGCACGCCGCTGAAGAAACCGGCCCGCGGTGTCGCCGCGTCGGCTCGCGCCTGGTCGAACGCTTGGTAGGCCAGCCCGTTAAGGGCGGGGTTGACGGCCTCGGTGCGCGCAATCGCCGCCTCGATCACGTCCGCCCGCGCAAGCCGCCCAGTCCTGATCGCTTCGGCGAGCGCCACCCCGTCGAGGTCCCCGAGCGCGTCGTCGCCGAAGGCGTGCACATGTCGCATACGCCGACGCTAGCAACGGCGGCGACCCGCTACTGCTGACCCACCTCGAAACGGACGAAACGCGTCACGGTCACGCCGGCGTCGTCAAGCAGCGCCTTGACGGTCTTCTTGTTGTCGGACACCGACGGCTGGTCAAGCAACACGGCATCCTTGAAGAAGCCGTTGAGCCGACCCTCCACGATCTTGGGCAGCGCCTGCTCGGGCTTGCCTTCGGCCTTGGCGGTCTCCTCGGCGATGCGGCGCTCGCTGGCCAGCACGTCGTCGGGCACGTCGGCGCGGCTGAGGTAACGGGCTCTCAGCGCGGCGATCTGCAAGGCCACCGCGTGCGCGGCTTCCTTGGCCTGGTCTCCGGCGCCGGTGTATTCGACCAAGACCCCCACCGCGGGCGGCAGGTCGGCGGCCCGCTTGTGCAGGTAGGTCTCGACCGTGCCGTCGAAGTAGGCGACCCGACGCAGCTCAAGCTTTTCGCCGATCTTGGCCGACAACTCCGCGATGGCCTGCTCGACGGTCTTAGTCCCCGAACTTTGGTCGATAGGAGAAGCCTTGAGCGTGTCGAGGTCGGTTGTCTTCGACGCCGCCGCGGCCGCGACAATCTGATCGGCCAGCGCACCGAATTCGGCGTTTTTGGCGACGAAGTCGGTCTCGCAGTTGAGCTCGATCAACGCGCCGTCGGTGGCGGCGACGAGACCTTCGGCGGTGGCCCGCTGGGCGCGCTTGCCGACATCCTTGGCGCCCTTGATGCGCAGCGCCTCGACGGCCTTGTCGAAATCCCCGTCGGCATCGGCCAGCGCGTTCTTGCAGTCGAGCATGCCTGCGCCGGTCAGCTCCCGAAGCCGCTTGACGTCGGCAGCGGTGTAGTTCGCCAATGCTCAGCCTTTCCTAGGAGGGCTCTGTGGTCTGTTCGGTTGCGGTTTCGGTGGTGATCGGTTCTGGAGCCGGCGTCGTCGCGGCCAGGAGTTCTTGCTCCCACTCCGGCAGCGGCTCGGCAGCTTCGGCCTCGGGCTTGCCGTCGCCGCGGCCCAGACCGGCGCGGGCCTGCAGGCCTTCGGCCACCGCGGAGGCGATCACCCTGGTCAGCAGCGCGGCCGAGCGGATCGCGTCGTCGTTGCCGGGGATCGGGTAGTCCACCTCGTCGGGGTCGCAGTTGGTGTCGAGGATCGCGATCACCGGGATGCCCAGCTTGCGGGCCTCACCGACGGCGATGTGCTCCTTGTTGGTGTCGACGACCCAGATCGCCGACGGCACCTTGTTCATGTCGCGGATACCGCCCAGGCTGCGTTCGAGCTTGTTCTTCTCGCGGATCAGGCCCAGCACTTCCTTTTTGGTGCGGCCCTCGAAGCCCCCGGTCTGCTCCATCGCCTCGAGCTCTTTGAGCCGCTGCAGCCGCTTGTGCACCGTGGCGAAATTGGTGAGCATGCCGCCCAGCCACCGCTGGTTCACATACGGCATGCCCACCCGGGTGGCTTCGGCGGCGATCGATTCTTGTGCCTGCTTCTTGGTGCCGACGAACAAGATGGTCCCGCCGTGGGCGACCGTCTCCTTGACGAACTCGTACGCCTTGTCGATGTAGGTCAGCGTCTGCTGCAGGTCGATGATGTAGATCCCGTTGCGGTCGGTGAAGATGAACCGCTTCATCTTGGGATTCCAGCGACGGGTCTGATGCCCGAAGTGGGTGCCGCTGTCGAGCAGCTGCTTCATGGTTACAACAGCCATGGTCGGCCAATGTCCTTATGTGTCGGTTGTCGCCCGGCATCGGGTGAGACCGGGCCCTGGCGCCTGCGAGATGCCGCACCCGCCTGGCTTTTGGCGGGACCGCGCGGCATCCGGTTGGCCGCAGACACGCGAAGTCAGCCCGCTGCTGCGGGCTGCGCCGACGAGTTTACACGCCGGTACCTGGTGGTTTGTCCACAGCCTGGCTGGCGGGTGTGCCCGCACCGCGGTGGACTGAGCGTGTGCGATGGGTTGCGATCCTGGCGGTGGCGTTGCTGTGTGCGGGCCGGGCCGTTGCCGAGGACGCCCGGCTGGACTGGCCGCTGCGGCCGCCGCCGGCCGTCGTGCGCGGTTTCGATGCGCCGTCGCCCAATTGGCATCCGGGGCATCGGGGGGTCGACCTGGCCGGTGTGCCGGGCCAGCCCGTCTATGCGGCCGGCGCGGCGACCGTGGTGTTTGCCGGTGTGTTGGCGGGGCGACCGGTGGTGTCACTGGCCCACCCGGGTGGTTTGCACACCAGCTACGAGCCGGTGCAGGCCACCGTGCATGTCGGTCAGCGGGTGGCCGCGGCAACGGTGATCGGCCAGCTGCAGGCGGGCCACCCCGGCTGCGGCGCGGTCGCGTGCCTGCACTGGGGCGCGATGTGGGGGCCGGCGGCCCGCGCCGACTATCTCGACCCGCTGGGGTTGCTGGGCTCGACGCCGATCCGGCTCAAGCCGCTGCGCGGGTAGCCGCGCAGCAAGTCATGCGCGCGGATGGGCTTGATCGTGGACCTTGCGCAGTCGCGCCACCGAGACGTGGGTGTAGAGCTGGGTGGTGGCAAGACTGGAATGGCCGAGCAACTCCTGAACGACGCGCAGGTCGGCCCCGCCTTCGAGCAGGTGGGTGGCCGCGCTGTGCCGCAGCCCGTGCGGTCCGACGTCGGGTGCACCGTTGACCGCGGCGACGGTCTGGTGTACGACGGTGCGAGCCTGGCGCACGTCGAGTCGGCGCCCCCGGGCACCGAGCAGCAGCGCCGCCCCGATTCGCCGGTGGCCAGGGCTGGACGTCCGTCGGCCATCCATGCGCGCAGCGCGTCGGCCGCCGGCTCGCCGAACGGGACGGTGCGCTGCTTGTCGCCCTTACCGAGGACGCGCACCAGCCGGTGCCCGAGGTCGACGTCGTCGATGTCTAGGCCGCACAATTCGCTGACCCGGATACCGGTCGCGTAGAGCAACTCGACGATCAACCGATCTCGCAGCGCAAGCGGATCACCTTGCTGCGAACCGGATTTCGCAGCAGCCATGGCAGCCAAGGCCTGATCTTGGCGCAACACCGCCGGGAGCGTGCGGCGCGCCTTCGGCACTTGCAGCCGCACAGCCGGATCGCTGTCGAGCAGACCGCGCCTGACCGCCCATGCGGTGAACGCCTTGACCGCCGAGGTGCGCCGGGCCAGCGTGGTGCGGGCTGCGCCGGCACCGGCTTCGGCCGCCAGCCAGGACCGCAGCACCGCCAGGCTCAGCGCATCCAGCCCCGAGCCGGGGACCCGTTCGGCCAGAAATGCGAACAGCGAGCGCAAATCGCTCAAGTATGCGCGACGGGTGTGGGCCGACCGACCGCGCCGCAGGGCGAGATACTCGGCGAACTCGTCGAGGATGGCTTCGGTGTCAACCGCCACTCCCTTACCGTCGCAGACCCCTCCGGGCACGACGGCCAGGCGCGGCGTGTGTCGGACTCAGAGATTTGGTTAGCCCGAAGTTCCCCCTGATTGGGGCTGATTTGTCTGGTTGACCTGGGGTTTTGTGGTGTGTTACTGACTACGGCAGGCCGTGGCGATGGGAGACGCCCAGGAGGTCGAAGGCTCGCCGTTGCAGCGGGGTGGGGGTGGTGGTCTTGGTGAACGCTGGCAGGTCGTGGGTGGGTTGGATGTAGTTGGCGCAGATGGTGGCCAGGTCGGTGAGCAGGCTGGTGAAGCTGTGCACCGGGTAGTTGTCTTCGGTGCGTTTGCGGGCGGCCTTGGCGAGGGCTTTATCGGAGCGTTGGGCGGGGGCGACGGGGTCGGTGCGTTTGGCGGCGGCGGCGGGTTTGTCGTTGTCGGCGAACAGGATTGGGGCCAGGGCTTGTTTCATGTGCCAGCTGATGTAGTAGGACAGCATGCGTAAGAACATGTGCGCGCGGACCCGCTCGGCGAGCCGGTGCCGGATGGGCCGCACGTCTAGTTCGCTGTTGAGCGTGCGGAAGAAGCGTTCGACGTCGGCGAGGTCTTTGTAGCGGCCCACCACGTCATCGCGGCCCAGGGCGTGCTCGGGCAGGCTGGTGCGCAGCACGTAGATGCCGTCGAGGGCTGCCTCGGCGGCGATGGCCTGCTGGTTGCGGGTGAAACTGAACGCCTCGTCGGTGATGTGCAGGTCAAAGTGTTTGGCCATCTTGAACTTGTTGCATACCTTGCCCACCCGCAGGGCGATCTTGTCTTGCCCGCGTAAGGGTCGTTTCTGGCGGCGGGTGGCCTCGGCGATGGTCTGCAGCTCTGTTTCGGTGGCCGCCAAAAGTTCGCCGCGTTTGCGGGCGCGCTCCTCGGCCAGGGCGGGGTTGTGGCAGCACACCAGCCGCTCGCCCGGATAGTCGGGATGGGTGAGCTCGAACAGGTTTTGCTCATCGAACAGCGACAGCTGCAGCGCCCCGTCCTCGACCAGGGTCTTGATCTGCGGGGCGCGCAGCGCGCTGATCCAATCCAGGGCCGCCGGGCGCAGCTCGTCGCGGATGCGCGCACTGGTGAGCATGCCCCGATCGCCCACCAGGGCGATGTTGGATAGCCCGAACCGGGTTTTGAGCTTATCGATCTGGGCGGTCAGGGTTTTCGGGTCGGCGGTGTTGCCGTCAAACACCTCGATCGCGACCGGAACCCCGGCCGGTGAGCACAGCAGCCCGTAGACGATCTGGCGCCGACCCTTGACGCCGTCGCGGGCGTGTCCGATCGCCCCCAGCGGGCAGGTGTGGCCCTCGAACGCCGCCGAGGACACGTCATAGAGCACCAGGGTGCCATTGGCCAAATGACGTGCGGCCAAGGCGGTTTCGATGCCATCTTTGCGGGCCAGCGCCCAGTCCATCGCCTCATACAGGTCGTCCTCATCGGCGCCCGCCACACCCAGCACCACACCCAGGGAGCTGGTGGCGGTCTGGGTGCGCAGCCCGCGCGCGATCGCCAGTTTCGACCCCGGCGCGATCACCGTCGCGATCAGCATGGCGCACACCAGATCCCGGTTACGCGAGGGCGTCGGGTCGATCAGCTCGGCGATGCCCAGCTTGGCGGCGGTGCCCAACACGGCGGCCACATGCCCGTGCGGCAGGCTGCGGGTGATGTCAAACGCCTCGGATAGATCCCAGTCCGCCGGGGGTAGGCCCTTCAGCGCGCGATCGAGTCTGTCGACCTTGTGTTCCGGCCAGCGGGTCAGGTTGGCCAGGGTGCGGGTCTTGACCTTGCCGTTCTCACGGTAGCTTTCCCGCAACAGCACCGCCGGCGGGGATCCCCGGTTGGGCACCCGGGTGATGTACATGATTACTTTCTAACACAAGAGCAGCGCGATAGTTGCGATATCAGAGAATGACACGCCGAACTATTCTAAATAATACATGAGTACATATCGGGCAGTTGAACACAGAAACACCTGCTCACAACACAGATCGGGCCTCAGCCCCCACTACAAGGGGGAACTTCGGGTTAGCCGACCGGTCGCAGCGCCGCCGGCGTGAGATCGCGCAACGTGGGATAGCCGTCGACGGCCATGATGAGGTCGGCTTCGGCCAGCAGTGCGCGCAGCACATGAACGATGCCGTCGACTCCGCCGAGAGCCAGCCCGTAGGCGTACGGGCGGCCGATGCCCACCGCGGTTGCGCCCAGCGCCAGAGCCTTGATGATGTCGGCACCGCTGCGCACCCCGGAGTCGAACAGCACCGGCAGCCCGTCGGCGGCCTCGACCACGCCCGGCAGACAGTCCAGCGCCGGCAGACCGCCGTTGGCTTGGCGCCCGCCGTGGTTGGAGCAGTAGATGGCGTCGACCCCACCGTCTTTGGCGCGCCGGGCGTCGTCGGGGTGGCAGATGCCCTTGACGATCAGCGGCAGCTTGGTCAGCGAGCGCAGCCACGGCAGGTCATCCCATGTCAGCGAATGGCCGAACTGTTGTACCCAGCGCAAAACGACGCCCTGCGGGTCTTCTTCCGGCGGGCGTTGCAGTCCGGCGCGGAACACTGGGTCGCTGGTGTAGTTGCTCAGGCAGTGGCCCCGCAACTGCGGGAAGTTTGCCGTGCCCAGGTCCCGCGGGCGCCAACCAGGGACCCAGGTATCCAGTGTCACCACGATGCCCTTGTAGCCCGCGGTTTCGGCGCGATGCACAAAGCTGGCGGCCAGTTCCCGATCCGTCGGTGTATACAGCTGAAAGAAACCCGGGGTGTCGCCGAATTCCGCGGCGACCTGTTCGAGCGGGTCGACGGTCAGTGTCGACACCATCATCGGAACACCGGTGCGGGCGGCCGCGCGCGCGGTGGCCAGGTCGCCGTGGCCGTCCTGAGCGCAGATGCCGATGACCCCGATGGGCGCCATGAACACCGGTGACGGCAACGACAGCCCGAACAGCTCGACGGAGAGGTCGCGGTCCTTGGCGCCGACGAACATCCGCGGGATCAGGCCCCAGCGTTCAAATGCGGTGCAGTTCGCCCGCTGAGTGCGTTCGTCGCCGGCACCGCCCGCGACATATGACCACACCCACGGGGGCATCGCGGACCGGGCTTTGGCTTCCAGCTCGGCCAAGGCCATGGGCAGCGACGGGACAACACCCGCCAAACCCTGAAGGTAGATTTCGTTTTGGTAGTCGGAGAACGCCACGACGAAGAGGATGCCAGGGCGCGATCAGTCCGCGACCCCCGCCGCCTCGGCTTCGGCGAGTTCCTTCTTCCACTGCCGAAAGGTTTCTTCGGTGCGACCCCGCCGCCAGTAACCGGAGATCGACGCCCGTTGCGCGTCGACTTCGCGCTCTTTGCGGATGTAGGGGCGAAGGTTGTGCATGACAGCCTGGGCTTCTCCGTGGATGAAGACGTGCACTTGACCGGGCAACCACTGGGTGGTCTTGACCGCCTCGATCAACGGCGCGTGGTCACCGGCGCGGTCCTCGGGTACCAAGTCGGCTCGACCGCCTCGGTAGATCCAATTCACCTGGACCGATTGCGGTGCGGTGAGCGGAATCTCGTCTTCTGGGCCGGAGATTTCGATGAATGCCTTACCCACCGCGTTGTCCGGCAACGCTTCGAGGGCAGCAGCGATGGCGGGAAGGGCGGATTCGTCGCCGGCCAGCAGATGCCAGTCAGCGGTGGGGTCGGGGGCATAGGCGCCGCCAGGGCCCATCAGGTACATCGGCTGGCCCGGCTCGGCGGTCGCTGCCCATGGCCCGGCCACCCCGTGCTCGCCGTGTACCACGATGTCGACGGTGAGCTCGCGGGCTGCCGGGTCTGCGCGGCGCACGGTCATGGTGCGGATCACCGGCTGCTTCTCGACCGGCAGGCCGGAAAAGCTGTCCAGGGTCAACGGCCGGGGCAGCGCGGCCACGTCGACGTCGTCGGCGACGAATACCAGCTTGACGTACGAGTCGGTGAAGTCGTTGGGAACAAACGTGTCGAAGCCGCTGCCGCCGAGCACCACCCGGACCAGATGCGGCGCGAGTTGTTCACGACGCACCACTTCGAAGCTGTGCACTGGTCGACCCGCCACATCGCCTCCCTCCAAAGCGGACCGTCCGCCCGACTATACGAGCCGGGCGGTTTGCGCTGCCTGCTGTGTACCCACCCGGACGATCCTCCAACGGCCCTCACGCTGCTCGGCTAAACCGGCAACCTCCAGCATCGCCAGCGGCCCGAACACCTGGGCCGGCGCTAGCCCCGACCCCACAGCAATCTCGTCGATCGTGGCGCCGCCGCGGCCCGGCAACGCCTCATACACCTGCCGCTCGGCGTCGCTGAGCGCGTCCAACGCCGTCGCGGGCCGCGGTTCGTCGGCCACCAGTTCCCCGATGCGGCCGACCAACTCGACGACGTCGTCGGAACGGGTAACCACCTCCGCGCCCGCGCGCAGCAGCGCGTGACAGCCAGCCGACGCCGACGACGTGACCGGTCCGGGAACCGCGCCGACCACCCGCCCCAATGCCCGTGCCCACGCCGCCGTGTTCGCCGCGCCGCTGCGCAGCCCGGCCTCCACCACCACCGCCGCACCCGCGAACGCGGCGACCAACCGGTTGCGCGTCAAAAACCGGTGGCGGGCCGGCCGCACACCAGGCGGGTACTCGGTGACGAGCAGACCGTGCCCGCCGATCCGATGCAGCAGCGCCGAATGCCCTGCCGGGTAGGGAATGTCGATCCCACCGGCGAGCACAGCCAGGGTGATCCCGTCGGATGCCAGCGCCGCGCGGTGGGCCGTCCCGTCGATGCCATAGGCGCCGCCGGAGACCACCGTGACGCCTTTTTCGGACAATCCCGCCGCGAGGTCGGCCGCCACGTGCTCGCCGTAGGCGGTCGCAGCGCGGGTTCCGACGACGGCCGCGGCGCGATGAGCGGTTTCGTCGAGCCGCGCCGGCCCCTGCGCCCACAACACCATCGGTGTCCTGCCCTGCGGTTTGGCGCGCACCGCGGCGCCGCCGAACGCGGCGAAAGCCAGCACCGGCCACTCGTCGTCGTCGGGTGTGATCAGCCGCCCGCCGCGCCGACGCAGAAGCTCCAGATCGGCTGCCGCTTGGTCGATTTCACGTCTCGCTTCGGTGTGTCGCGCAAGCCTGTCGTTGACCTGGCCCCGCCGAACTCGTTCGGCCGCCTCGACCGCACCAACGCGTTGAACCAACGCCGCCAGCTCGGCGCACGGTGGTTCGGCCACCCGCGACAGGTACGCCCAGGCCCGCAGTGTCGGGCCGTTCGCCGACTCGGTCATCGCGATGCTCCCGGTTGGCGAAAGCTCAGCGCGGCAGCGACCTCGTCGACACCGGGTGCTGAGCGGCCGGCCAAATCGGCCAGCGTCCACGCGACACGCAAAGTGCGATCGACGCCGCGGATGCTGAGCAGGCCGCGGTCCAGCGCAGCCCGCAGCGGTGCCATCGCCACGCTGTCCAGCCGGAACTTTCGCCGCAGCAGGGTGCCGCTGACTTCGGCGTTGGTGCGGAATCCATGTGGCCGCCAACGCTCGGCCGCCGCGTAGCGGGCCCGCGCCACCCGGCGGCGCACCTGTGCCGTCGACTCGCTGTGGGTAGCGGAGAACGCGCTGGCCCGCACCGGGTGCATCTCGACGCGCAGGTCGACCCGATCCAGCAGGGGCCCCGACAGCCTGCCCAGATAGCGCCGTTTCGCCGCGGCCGGACAGATGCAGTCTCGCGGGTCCGAAGGCGCGCACGGACACGGGTTAGCCGCCAGCACCAGCTGGAAGCGCGCCGGGTAGCGCGCCACCCCGTCGCGGCGCGCGATGCGAATCTCTCCGTCTTCCAACGGTGTTCGCAAAGCCTCCAGTGCACTCACACCGATTTCGGCGCACTCGTCGAGGAACAGCACCCCGCGGTGGGCGCAGCTGACCGCGCCCGGGCGCGCCATCCCCGAGCCGCCTCCGACGAGCGCGGCGACGCTGGAGCTGTGATGCGGCGCGACGAACGGCGGCCTGGTGATCAAGGGCGTCGCATCCGACAACAGCCCGGCCACCGAGTGAATCGCGGTGACTTCCAACGACTCGCTTGCCGACAGCGACGGCAGCAAGCCCGGAAGGCGTTGCGCCAGCATGGTTTTGCCCACTCCGGGCGGACCGGTCAGCATGAGGTGATGCCCGCCGGCGGCCGCCACCTCGACCGCGAAGCGGGCCTGCGCCTGCCCCACCACATCAGCGAGATCGGCTGCCGACTCGGGCGCAGCGGATATCGCGCTGATTCGGCCGTCCAGCGACGCCTCGCCGCCCAGCCAGGTTTGCAGTTGTCCCAGGGTGCGCACACCCCAGACGTCGATGCCGTCAACCAGGCTGGCCTCCGCCAGGTTGCCGGCCGGCACTACGACGGCCGACCAGCCATCGGCCTTGGCGGCCACCACTGCCGGCAGCACCCCGCGCACTGGGCGCACTCGCCCGTCGAGAGCCAGTTCCCCCAGCAGCACCGTGGTTTGTAGCCGCCGCCACGGTTTTCTTCGCTGCGCGGACAGCACCGCGGCCGCCAGGGCCAGGTCGTAGACCGACCCCATCTTCGGCAGCGTCGCCGGCGACAACGCCAGGGTCAGCCGGCTCATCGGCCACTGATTGCCGCAGTTGGTGATGGCGGCGCGGACTCGGTCCCGGGACTCCTGCAGGGCGGCGTCGGGCAGGCCCACCAAGTGCACGCCCGGTAGCCCCGAGGTGATGTCGGCTTCGATTTCGACGATCTCACCGTCCAAGCCCCGCACTGCGACCGAGAACGCCCGCCCCAGCGCCATCAGCTGATCCCTTGCAGATGGGTGATCTCGGGGGTGCGGCAGCGCCCGATCCGCACGCCGATGACGTCGATGCGGATGGCCGCCCACCCGCGGTCCTGACCGGCCAGCCACAGCGCGGCCAGCCGACGCAGCCGGCGCGCCTTCTGCGGGGTCACCGCGTTCGCCAGGCCGCCGAAACCGTCGCCGGTGCGGGTCTTGACCTCGACGAACACCACCGTGCGCGCAGCAGCGTCGGTGGCGATCACGTCTATCTCGCCGTACCGGCAGCGCCAGTTGCGGGTCACAATCCGCAACCCCGACCGGGTCAGGTGATCGACGGCCAGTTGCTCACCCAGTGCTCCCAGCTCGGCTCGCGTCAACGTCGTCATGCCGTCACAGTGCCTTGAAGGGCCGACACAGCAAGCCGACCCCAATACCGCCACCACACCGCGGCGCCGGGTTATCCCCAGTCACGCATCGATGCACAGCGGGCGACGTGCGGGCCCGGCCCGCGAGCTCGAGTAACTACGGGGTGAACTGGGCCAGCTCGTAGATGCCGAGGCTTTTTTCGATGTCGGCAACTTGGTCGACGATGCCTTCGAAGCCGGCGTGCCCGAAGCGGCGGTGCTCCTCGTCTTCGAATGTGTCGGCCAGCTCGAGAAACTCTTTGGCGGGCATGGTGTCCCGCAATGCCGGGAACACGACGGTGTCCTCGCGCGCCTCGTGTGGCTCGTACATGCGCACAAAAGCCGACAGGTCATGCAGCAACCGCTCCCGGCTTTGTGGATCCGAGACAGCCGGGGCGCTGGTCGCAGCAAGAACCCGATCGGTCAGCGCGCGGCCACGCTGGTGCTGGGTGCGCAAAATCGCAGTGACGTCGGTGAGTTTGCCAGCCTGTTCGAGTCGGGGAAACACGTACTGCTCTTCGAGGTGCTCGTGATAATCCTCGATGAAATGGCGAATGATGCCGGCCCCGGCGGCCAACGGCTGGGCCGGTATCGGCTCGCCCGCTTCCAGACGGCGGATGGCTTCCCGGTAGATCAACAGCACCCGCTTGAGCACCCCGTGCTCGCGCATCAGGTCTTCGGGTGGGGTGACTGGCGCCTCTTGCTGGGGCGCATTCGGTTCCGATGACCGGCGGCCACAGGCGGCCAGGGCTAGCCCACCGGTCGCAACGACCGAGATGCCCAGCAGCTCACGCCGGCCAAGCCCCGGCACGGTTTGTTCAGACACGCTGGGCAACCCTCTCTCGCACATCTCGATATCGCGCCGACAACTAACCAAGCAATCCGGACAGCGGACAACAACCCGTCGAACGTTACTCGCCGCTATCGGTTTTCGATACCGCTATCCCGGGGCGGTGGACAGGTCTTTTCGTGAACCTCAAGCTCACGCGCCAGTGCCGAGATTCGCCGCAAACCACGTGTTCGCATGACATATCGCCGACGCGGGTGCCTTTTCGATCGATGCGCGTCTAGCGGGCACCGCGTCGAGCGCTACCGCGCACCGAGGATCGCTGCGACGCAGGCCTGACGTCCGGTAGCAACCGGTCGCCGAGCACTTCACGAGCCAACTCCGCCAAAGCCTTGCGGTCTTGTCGCAGGGCCCGCTTTCCGGCCTGCGTGACTCGATAAACGCGTCGGGCGCGGCCGTCGACCACCCGTCGCTTGGAGCTCAGCAGCCCGTCGGCCTCCAGCCGATGCAGGGTCGGATACAGCGTTCCCGGGCTGATGTCGTGGCCGTGACGCGCGAGTTCTTTGGTGATCCAGGCACCGTGGATTTCCTGTTCGGAAGCATGATGCAAGATATGAAGCCGCACCGCGCCGCGCTGGAATTCACCCATCACCCGCACCTGTCAGCACTAGGACAAACCCGATATCGGAAGCCGATTCTACGCGCGTTGCGCTGTTGTTCAACGCGGTTGCAGGAGGGCAGCGCTGCCAGGCAACAGATATCAGTACCCGTAGCGTGCGATGCGCATGCCATCACCGCGACCGTCATCGTCGCCGGTCACCAGCGCGGGCACCATCTCACTGGTCACCAGTCCGTGCTCGCGGGTGAGTTCGTCGACCACGTCGAAGGATTCAGCAATGTTGTCGGGACTGTCGATGATGATGGTGACAACCGGGACCCGACGGCCCAGCGAGAACAGGCGATCGCCGTGCGGTTCGTGGTCGCCGTGGAAGCCCCAGATTCCCCGCAACACCGTCGCGCCCCGGGACGCCCTGCGCTGCCGAAGTCGGTGGATCAGCGCACGGTGCACGGGCATGCCGTCACAGCGGGCTGACTCGGAGGTATAGACCATCAGCTTCTGCCACAGCGGCAGCCCGTGATCGTCGGTTCCCGGTAGCGCATGCGGTCTTTCCAGCATCTCGCCGTCGCGCTTGCACACCCTGACCCGTTCAAGCGTGACGAGCGGCCGCCGCAGCAGTCCACCGAGTTCTGGCAGCACCCGCCCGATGCGCTCACCGCTTCCGACAGCAATGATCATCATCGGTACATCCGCGTTGCGGTCGAAGAACCGGGCACGTTTGCGCTGTCCACGCACGGTTCCGTCGACGCCAAGGAATACCGACGCGCCCGCGAGCTGACGCCGATACATCAGGTCGCACAGCGCGATGTATGCGGGAACGCCGTAGACGCGTTCCTTGCGACCGACGTAGATCGTCAGTTTGGTCGCCTCGTGCAGATCGTCGGACAGCTGGACGGGTCCAATGTCGTCGCGCAGCAAGCGCGCCCGCTCGAGGGTCACTAACCCGCGTCGCGGCATCGCAAGTCGCGGCTCGAGTAGCGCCTCGATCGCTGTCCTGGTATCCACCGCGATGACAGCGACGGGCGGGTCCTCGGACAAGCTCAGGGATTGGTCGCTTCTTAGCTGGTGCCGCGAGCCGAAGCCGGCAATGCCGCGCAGCACTATGCTGGTTGCCACTCGTCGCTCTTCGTATATGCCGAGCAACACATCGGCGAGGAACCGGCCGCGGGTGCGCTGACGCTCGTCGAAGTACGCGCTGAGCTTGAGGCAGTCCTCGTCCACCAGGCTCCTCCGGTTGCGGTGCAAGTGTTTTGTGTTGTTCCAACCAGCGTGCTGGTAGATTCTCTCCCGAGATGGCGGTGGGGCTCGCCACAACCGTACGTCCACAGCGGACGGCCAACGGTCCCTCCTGACACACACGTGCTCGACGGGACACCGAGACATCTGTGTCCGGTCGGTTGCGATTGGGAGGAATGTAAGTGGCGGTGCAGTTTTCGTCGATATCGGCGATCGAAATCTTGGATTCCCGGGGGCGGCCGACGTTGTCGGTGCGGGCAACACTTGCTGACGGACGTCGGGTCGGCGCCGGCGTGCCGTCCGGAGCGTCGACCGGCAGCCGGGAAGCTGTCGAACTGCGCGACCACGACGAGCGCTATGGCGGCCTGGGTGTGCGGCGCGCTGTGGCGCATGTCAACGGGCCGATCGCCGACAGATTGACCGGTCTACCGTTTACGTCTCTGGAGCAGATCGATCAGACCTTACGGGAATTGGACGGCACCGTCGACAAGTCCCGGTTGGGCGCTAACGCAATCATTGGGGTTTCGATGACCGCGGCACGGGCATTCGCGCTTGATGCCGGGCAGCCTTTGTGGCAGTGGCTGATTCCGACGGGAGTGGTTCCCCGGTTGCCGGTGCCACACTTCAACGTCATCAACGGCGGGGCCCACGCGATCAATGATCTCGACTTCCAGGAATTCATGATCGCCCCGCTCGGCGCACCGTCGTTGCCTGAAGCGGTTCGCGCAGGCACCGAGGTGTACCGGCAGCTGGGGGCGGCTTTGGCCGACCGCAAACTTGCGACCGGTCTGGGAGACGAAGGCGGCTTTGCACCCGAAATTAACTGTCCTGAAGACGTTTTAGCACTGCTTACGCAGGCTATAGCCGATGCCGGCTACACGTCCGGCCGAGACGGTATCGCCATTGCGCTGGATCCCGCCGCCAGTGAATTCCACCGTGACGGCCGCTACCAGCTGTGCGGTGAATCGCTGACCAGCGACGAACTAATCGACCGTTACCGCGGCATCGTCGAGGCTTTCCCAGTGTGGAGCATCGAGGATGGCATGGGTGAGCACGACACCGCGGGCTGGCAGAAGCTCACCGAGGTGTTGGGTGAGCGGGTGCAACTCGTCGGTGACGACAATTTCGTGACTAACCCCGACCTGATTGCTTCCGGGGTGCGCAACGGTATCGGTAATGCGGCGTTGATCAAGCTCAATCAGATCGGCACGGTGTCGGAAACCCTTGAGGCGCTGAGCGTGTGCCGAGCGGCCGGATACGGCGCGATGATTTCACACCGCTCAGGTGAAACTCACGATTCGTTTATCGCCGACCTGGCGGTAGGCTGTGGGTGTGGTCAAATCAAATCCGGTGCTCCAGCCCGCGGGGAGAGAGTCGCCAAATACAATCGCCTCCTCGAAATCGCTGCTGCTGCGCCAGATTTAGGCTTCGGCTTGGCCCGCCGCTGACCGGCTGGCCTCAGGCGGTCGCGATCACCACCGCGAGAACGGCCAGCACCGCGATGAGCATGTAGGTCATGTAGGCGTCCAGACGGCCGGACTGAAGCAGCTTGGCGGATCGCGACACAAATAGCAGTGCTTGTGCCAGTGGCCGGTAGAAGTATCGTTCGACGACATCGACGACGTCCACGCGGTAGGTGCGCGGCACAGCTGTGCGACCGGCAGGGCCGTCTGCGGCGTCGACCAGTTCGGATCGAGTCAGCAGGACCGTCGAGAGCACGGTGCGAACCGGGTTGGCATAACCGAACGACGTGTAACCGACCCCCCGGTCGACGCCCGGCGACGCCGACGACCATGGGACGACCCGACGGGTCCGGAACGGGTTACGGCCGGCGAACATCGCGCTAAACCCGGCGATCACAGCCGCCATCGCGGGAAGCACAATCCATAGCCAACTCGGCGATAGCGCTGAGAACTCTGCGTAAACCGGCTGGAGCACCCACGGTTTGGCGTTTGCTCCCGCTGCGTTGTTGCCTACCAACGGCAACAGGCCAGCTCCGATCACTCGTACCTGCATCGGTGCGAACGCGCCGATTCCCAGACAGCCGGCCACCAACACGCCGACGCCGAAGCGGTACGGCCATTGGCGGTCTGGGCGCGCAAGACCGGGATCGAGCGGCGGCTCTCCGATGCGCACCGGTCCGAAAGCCGTCAGCGCGACGACACGCACGAACGTCACCGCCGCGATGCCGACCGTCAGCGCGATCAATGCTCCGGCCGCGGCGGTCGACAGTTGCAGGGCAAGGCTGGACACCCGGAACTGCTGCATCAACGACTCGAGCGTTAACCATTCCGAAGCGAATCCGGCAGTCAACGGCAATCCGGCCAGGGTCAGCGACCCGACCACCAAACCCGTTCCCGCCCAAGGTAGGCGACGCGCCACCCCGCCCAGCCGGTCCAGATCGGTGGTTCCGGTTGCCTGCTCGATCGTCGAGGCCGACACGAACAGCAGTGTCTTGCCCAAAGCGTGGGCCATCATTTGGGCGGTACCGGCCACCAGCCCAGCGGCGATCAATCCCGGCTCACCTGCCGAGGCCCCCATCAGCGCCACCCCGTAACCGGCAGTGATCAACCCGGCATTTTCCACGCTCGACCAGGAGATCAACGCCGCCAGGTCCGCATTGACCGCGGCGTGGGCAATGCCCAGGATGGCCGTCGCTCCCCCGACGACCAGCACCACGCAGGCCAGCCAGACCGGTGGCGGACCCAGCGCGTTCAGTGTGCGCCACATTCCGTAGAAGCCGACGTTGACGGCCACACCGGCCATCACGGCACGTGCTGGGCCCGGGGCCGCCGCATAACCACGTGGCATCCAGATGTGGGCGGGCACGAGCCCAACTTTGATGCCAAAACCCAAGAGCAGCAGCGCATACGCCGTCTGGCCGGCAACACTGCGTGGATCCACCGCGCTCGCGGTGAAAACGAAAGTATGCGTACGCCCAGCCAGCAGCAGAGCCCCTAGCAGCACCGCAGCACCGCTAGCCTTTCCGAACACCACGGTGATCACCGACGCCTCCATACGGCCTGGCAAGCCGCGGTCGTAGCCGGCCAACAGGTAGAAGGCGATCGTCAGTGTTTCCCAACCGAACAGCAGCACGAAGAAGTTGTCGGTGGTGATGATCACTGCGACTGCGGCCAGTGCAGCGCCGACCGCGGCCGACAGCCGGGGACGATTGCGGTTAGCCGACGCCGCTGCGGCCGCCAGGACCGGGACCGCAACCCCGAATGAAACGATCAAGAACAATCCCGACAGCGCATCAACGCTCATACTGGCCGGGCCGAGTCCAGCCAACCCACCAAGCTCCAAACGCCCGGTATGACCGGATAATCCGCGGGCACCGGCGATCACGAACACCGATGCAGCGGCGACGTTCAACCCCCACGCGGTAAGGCCCAGACGCAGTTGTGCCCGGTCGGTGCCCCCCATCCCCGCGCACCAGCCGATCAATACCGCCGCTGCCGTCAAGGCCAGTCCCACGGCGATCACTGCGCGCTCCTCTTCTGGCGCAACGGAACCCGACCCAGTGCGAGCAGGATGCCGTGCAGCACACTGAACGGCGAGGCCGGCGCGCCGGGCACCCACACGTCAACAGGCACCAAGTCGGAGACTCCGGTACCTCCGATGTATCCGCCGCCGAGGACCCCTCCGCTGATGGCATCGGTGCCGACGGCGATGACCACGGTCGGTGCGGGCATCGCGTCGAGCGTGCGGCGCAGCGGCTCGACCATCCCGGACACACCGATGCCCGTCACCAGCAAGATGTCGGCATGACGAGGGCTGGCGGTGAAGAAGATTCCGAGGCGGTGCACGTCGTAGACCGGGTTGGTCAGCGCCTGGATCTCCCATTCGTCGCTGCCGTTGGACCCGGCGTCGACATGACGAATATGCACCGAGCGCCGCAGCCTACGCACCCGGCGGGCCAGGCTCGCGCGCAGCTCGTCGAGTGCCTCGTCGCTTTCGTCGACTTCTCCCACCACCAGCGCTGACCGGGCCAGTTCCGCGGTGGCGCAGCCTTTTTCCCAGGCAAACCAGGTAGGAGCCAGGTTGACGCAGCGCCCGCACACAATGCAGCGGCCCCGGTCCAGCCGTGGCCGTGGCTGCACCGAGATCGCATCGGTCGGGCATGCGGCAGCCGCCTGGGCAACTTCGTCCGGCACCGTCGCGCCCGGATCGCCGACCACGCGGACCGCAGCGGGAAATTGGTCGAAGTACTCGTCGGCGTGCTTGGGCCATCGAGTGGTGACGACCCCGTCCCGCAATCCTCTGAACACCCACGGCATCTACATCGCCACCCCGGCATAGCACAGGCCGAAACTTGCTTCGATAAACGGAAAGTCGGTGAAGACGTCGCCGCCGAACACGTCGTGGAAAAGCAGCATGTTGTGCAGCGAGGCCGTGCGCGCAAAACAACGCCGGATCACCCCGTCGCGTACCTCGAGGCCGTAGATCACCTCGCCCTGCGGCGCCTCGGCCCAGCCCAGCGCGAAGCCGTCGACGGTTGGTACCGGGGCGGCGATGTGTGGGTCGGAAATCGTTTCGAGCCGCTCGCAGGCCCGTGCGATGAACCGAGCGGCATCGTCGATTTCGGTCCACCGCACCCGCAGCCGGGCCAGTGCGTCACCGCGGTCGTCGATCGCGGACGCGTCGATGGGCGGAAGTTCGGCGTAGCCGTCGTAGGTGCGCTGGCGAGCATCGTCGTCGCAACCCGACCCGCGGCCCACCGGGCCGAGCGCGCCGTGCGAGCGGGCCAGCGCCGGGTCGAGCTGCCCCGTGCCCCGCAGCCGGTCGAGGAAAGACGCGTCCACCATCAACGCGTCCCGATCGCCGTGGATGCGGCGAAGGAGGGCACCGACGTGTTCGGAAATAGCAGCCGGCGTCAATCGCGGCTCGGCGTTGACGCCACCGGGGCAGACGACCGAGCGACCAAACCTGTTGCCGCACAGCGCCGAGACCAACCGCAGCACACACTCCTTGTGCCAGCCGAACCTCGCGGTCGGTACGGCGATCCCGGCCGCATCGCAGAGCCGCATCACCACGTCGAGGTGGTTGGCGATGCGTTCTAGCTCGGCGTGGATCACCCGTGCCATGCGCGCGCGTGGCGGCGGGGTCACATCAGCAAGTGTCTCGACGGCGTGGGCGAACGCCAGTGCGTGGGCGATCGACGCGACGCCCTCCACCCGTTCGGCAACCAAAATCCCGTCGCTCACCGGCAACGATTCGAACCGCTTGGCGATACCGCGATGCTTGTAGTGGGGCCGAATGTTCAGATGCGGGATGTCCTCGCCGGGCGTTTCGATGAGAAATTCGATCGATTCGAACACCCCCGAGCGCACCGGCCCGAGCGGCAGCGTGAACACGCCGCCACCTCTGACGTCGACGGGCCCATGCTGCTCTGCCGCGCGGGAGTGGATGTGCCGTTCAAGGGTCGCTTGTTCGGCATGTCCAGGGCGCGGCCTGGGTTGCCCGGGTTCGCGGGGCAGCAGCAGGGGGTCCAGCCGCGGATGCCCGGTCGGCACCACACCGGAGAGATCGTGCAGCGCGCGTTCGTACCAAAACGCCGCGGGCACATCGGGTGTCAGCGACGGGTAGGACAGCGAGCCGTCTGTTTGCGGTGACAACTCGGTCCGCAGGCAGGCCACCGAGCCGGCACCGACGAGCAAGGCGTGCAGTTGCGCCGCATCGCCGCGATGGGTGCTGTAAACCCCGGCGAATCGCTCACCCTGCGCGACGAGATCGACGATCCGCGTGCGCCATTCAGCTAGGCTCAGATCGACCACAGTGGCCGTTGTCGTGGTGTTCACTGCACACCTGCCCCGAGTTCAGTGGCGCCGCGGTTGAGCAGGTCGACCAGATCCGACGGTGGCGCCAACCCCAATACCACGAGGACCAACACACCCACCACCACCGGTGCCACCATCCAGCGGCTGGGTTCACCGCGACCCAATGCCGCCTGCCCGGTGGCAGATACCTCCGACGCAGGCCGGAACAAGATCTGCGTCGTCGCCAGCGTCAGGCCGAGGAAGGCCAGGTTGACCAGGATGACCAGCGCGACCGTGGCGATGTTGCGGCTGTGGGTGAAGCCGCCGGAAACGATCTGGAATTCGCTGCGAAACAAGCCGAATGGCGGCATCGCCGACAATGCCAGAACGGCAACCAAGAACATCGGTCCTGACCACGGTAGCAGCGCGACGCCCTGCGCCATGCGGCCGAGCTCCTTGGTGCCGAACTTGCGCACGAGCACACCAGCGCCCATGAACGCGTTGGCCTTGGCGGCAGCGTGCGCGAGGACATGCAACAGCACCCCGGAAAACGCGATCGGCGCCCCGAAGCTGACACCGATCGCGATGATGCCCATATGTTCGACGCTCGAATAGGCAAGCAACCGTTTGATATCCCGCTGCTCGAGCAGATACAGCGCTGCCAGAAGCAGTGACAGCACGCCGAAGACCAGCAACACGGTTTGCGGGAAGCGCGGTCCCAGCGCTGCCACGGCGATCTGGTAGTAACGCAGAATCGCGTAGAAGCTCACCGCGAGCAGCGATCCCGATAGCAGCGCCGAAACCGGTGTGGGTGCCTCGGCGTGGGCATCCGGAAGCCAGGTGTGCACCGGAAACAGACCGACCTTGGTGCCGAACCCCACCACTGCCAAGACGAACGCCAATCGTACTGGGGTGTCAGGTAGTTGACTGCCAGCAGCGACCAACGGGTCGAACGCCAAGTCGTAGGACTCGCCGAGCACCCGTGCCCCTGAGTAGTACATGAAAATGGTGGCCAGCAATGCGATTCCCAGTCCAGAGGAAGCGATCAACACATACTTCCATGCGGCCTCGGTTGCCCCCTCTGTGTTATCCAATGCCACCAGCAGCGCCGAGACCACCGTGGTGATTTCGACCGCGATCCACAGTACGGCCAAGCTGTTCACCAGCGGCGCACAGATCATCGACCAGGCAAACGCATTCAGCCCAAGGAAAAAACGAGTGCTGTAGCGAGCGAATAGCTCTTGCTCGTCCGCGGTGTCGGAACGCACGGCCCGCTCCTCGTCGGCGAAATAGCCGATGGAGTAGACCCCTACGGTCGCGTACAGAAAACAGGTTCCCAACAAAAAGATCACTGATAGCGCATCAGCGCGCAGGTAGTGCCCCGCACTGATGGTGCCCTCGAGGCTCTGCGGCACCAACGCCGCCGCGAGCAGCAGGGCAACGATCCCGGTCAGCGCGGTCGTCGCCGCGGCGACCCGATGTGGCGCCCGGACACAGATGAGCATGCTGACCAGTGGCAAGGCAACGAGCAACACCATCAAAGCGGACATCGGCTACCCCCTGAGCCGGTCGAGTGTCTCGGTGGATAGTGACAGAGTCCGCCGTTGATGGGTGCGCATCAGCACTCCGAACACCACCACGGCTACCAGCAGATCGAACAGGAAAGCCACCTCCAGGATCAGCGGCATCCCTGCAGCGACCACCAGACTGGCCAGCGACGCGCCGTTTTCCAGGGAGAAGAATCCAATGGCCTGGCTGACGACGTCGCGGCGAACGATCATCAAGACGAACGCGACCAGCACGACCGCCACCGACAGGCTCAGCGCAGTGGTGGGCAGCACCTCGGAATGGATGCCAAGCACGCCGACCGAGAAAAACCCGGACGCGCCAATGCCGATCGAGATCAGCACTTGGCTTGCAACTCCGACCACGCCGCTGCCGGCAATCTCCTCGGGTGCTTCCCGAAGCAGCCGCATCACCAGCAATGGCACAGCGATCACCTTGAGCAAGAAGGACAGGATAGCCAGCGCGTACAACTCGGGAACGTGATGATGGAAGGCCACGACGGCGGCCAGCACGCTGACAGCCAGGGACTGTCCTGCGTACAGCCGCACTTGGCCACGCAACAGCGCCTGCCGCAGCATCCCGAATTCCAGCAGCAGCACGATCAGCGCAACCGTATTCGCGGTTCCGTCGTAAACGGTGGGAACGAACTGGTTATCCGCTAACGCCATCAGCCGCCCCCCAAGTAGAGGGTGAAAACCGCGAGGACGGCGAGCAGCAGTGCGGCCGAGACGAATTCGGTGATCTTATAGAGCCGCAGTTTGGCGTAGCTGTTGTCCAGTACGGCGATGGCACAGCCGAGCAATATCGCCTTTGCCAATATCGCGGCGATGGCCAGCCCTATCTCAAGCGGGGAGGTGCCCTCGGCCATCCCCCAGGGGGCGACGAATACGTTCAGCAAAATGATGTACAGCACGAACTGTTTGGCCGCCGATCCCCAGTGCAGCAGGGCCAGGTCTGGCCCGGAATACTCGAATGCGCGCCCCGTTTCGATCATCCCGAATTCGATTGTGCCGGTGTGTGTTTCAACTGGAATCCGGGCAGTCTCATACAGGATCACCATGAACAGCGCTGCGGAGGCGAGTAGGTGCGCGGGCCGCACGATCTGGTCGGGCCCGCTGCGGACCGTCGCTCCTAGCACATACGGCAGGTCGGTGGTGGTGATCATCGCGACCGTGAAAACGACCAACAGCATGACAGGCTCGGTGATCGCAGCGAATGTCTTGGCACGGCTTGAAGCCAGTTGTGCGTATGCATCGCCGGTTTCGGCCGCACCGACAGCAACCAGGAAGCTCGCAAACGCCAGAATCAATCCCCCACCGAGGATGTCACCCATGTATCCCAGGGGCAGCGCGTAACTGGTGAGCACCGGAATCAACATCGGAACGGTCAGGTAGCAGGCAAACGATGCGACCGGCGCCAGGCGAAAGAATGGACCCGCGCCGTTTGGTGTCAGCGACTCTTTGCCGAAGAGCTTCACTAAGTCGAAGTAGGGCTGCAATATCCGTGGACCACGGCGGCCCTGCAGCCGCGCTTCCAACCAGGAGATGAAGCCACTGATGCCTGGCGCACCAGCAGCAACGGTCACCACCTGCAAACCCTGGATCAGTGGTAGCGGCAACGATGTCATCGATCACCCGGATCCGGGCGCCACAGGTTGCCCAGGTAGCGGGCGTATCCACCACGGCGCAGGTCCGGAAGAAACCCGGCGATCGGTGGATGCAGAGTGACGGTCCTCAGCTCGTCCCAACCAACCCACACCGGCCGCCGGTCCGGCTCGCGGGCAACGGGAGTGGCAGCAGTGTCGAAGTCCTCAGCGATGAAGACCAGCTCGACAATGCGCCGATGCTCGACGGGGTCATTGACTTCGAGGACCAGGGCACACCTGTTGGGGTACACGTCGAGACCGGTCTCCTCGCGTGTCTCCCGCCGCGCGCAGGATGCCATGCCTTCGTGCGGATGCGGGCGCCCGCCGGGCAGCACCCAGTCGCCGCGGTCGGGACGCTGCAGCAGCAGCACCGCATCGCCGCGGACCACCGCCACCGCACAACGCAATTCGACCAACGAGTCGTCGACGGAAGTCATCGCCTTACCGCCGTGAGCGTTGAGCGACGGCGAAAATGAGCACACGCCACCTACGACCCCTTCGTTCGTAGAAGCCATCAGCCTTGTGGCGGTTCGGAAGTCGCACTTCCGGACGGGCTCCATCGCCGGTGCAAGTTAACCAACGGCGACGCCGTGGGTCAAGCCGAGCGTGATCGCTGCGTGATCCCACAATGCGGGCGATCGCCGACAGCGAGCGGTCAGGACCGATCTCGAGTGTGCAGATAGGTCATGAGGACGTCTTCAGCCCGGTGGTATTGCAGTGAATCCACCCACAGGCGCCGGATTGCCGCCTGCCCGGGCCGCCAACGACCACCCGGTGTCGCCACGTAACCGCCAATGCCGGCCTCGGCGAGCAAACTAAGCACGGGGTCGATATCATCGGGCCCAACGTCGGCGAGCTCCGCCCATGCGCTGGCAAAGACGCCGTTGTCGGTGCCGCCCGGTGGTAGCCAGAACATGACGTCGAAGCGCGCGGGATTTCTGATTGGGCGCATCGGGGAACTCACGATGGCTCCTGCGCTGTTGTCGTGGACATCCGTCTTCCCTGGTAGGACATTCAGGGACTGTCGGCGCCATCCGCGGTTACGGCGAGCCCCACCACCACAGTCCATCATCGCGCGCCGCAGGGAAATTCGCCAGCGGAGCGCGCGTGTCTTCACTTGCACGTCCCGTTAACCGTGGGCTAACATCGCGGACAGGCGATGAGGCTCGCCTTGAACTGCCACAACGGCTAATGGCTTCTACCCGTGACTGACTGAGAGTCGGGTAGAAGGTAGGTGAGCGGTTGGTGGCATTCCTTGTTCAGGTCTTACTGTGGTGTTTCCGATGTGCCGGTGGCACTCGGCGGATAGGCGGAACCGGGCTGGGTGAACGTCGGGTAGCCGCACTCGATTACCCCGTAATGCGCGTGCGACAGGTGCTCGACCGACCGCGGCGGCACACTAAAGTGCGTGCTGCACAGGCCCGGTCGACTCTTCGTAAGTGCTTCTGCCACAGCGTGTTTGCAAGCAAAGCGGCACACAGAAGCAAAGAAGCTCGAGGGAGTCCTCCGTAGCGCGGGCGCTCTGCATCACCCTCACCCGCCGGTCCTCGACATATCTCTAAGCCTGAATCCGTGGATGGGTGATTTCGTGTTGCCGTCGACGCGGTTGTTTTGGGATGCGGCCGAGTGTGGCGCGGTGGGGCGTGGGTGATCCGCTGGCCTGTACCAGCTTTCCTTTGGGTTCCTTGGGTCGGGCCTGGGATGGCGGGGCGGACAGGGCTTGGAAGGTGGGGTCAGGCGGCGCGGGGTTGCGCGATCGGGTAACCGATGACGTTGTGCCACAGGGCCTTCCATCTGGCTCGCCAATGCCAGTGGGCGGGTAGGTGCAGCATTGGTTTGCGGGCCGGGGCGGCGAAGCGGGCCGGGATGTTGATCAGGTCGCGGCGCAGGGTAGCCCCGCGGGCCACGGCATGGTGGCCACCGGCGAGGGTGCCGACGGCGCGCAGCAGGTTATGGGCGATCACCGCGCAGGCCAGCCAGGCGCAGTTGGCCGCGAACAGCCCCGACGGGATGTGTGCCAGTGGGCCGTCGATTAAATCGGCGAAGGTGGTTTCGATGATGGCGTGGCGTCGGTGGGTGATATCGGCCTGGTCGACCGGCAGCGCGGAGTTGGTGACAAACGGGTGATAGCGCCACACCGGAAACAACGCATCCAGGTGGCGGGCGTCTTTGACCCGGCGCACTACCAGCCGCACGGTCAGTGTTCGGCCGCGGGCCAGGCGCAGGGTGTAGGGGTTTCGGCGACCTGGGCATCGGAGATCAACGCCCCGGTGTCGGGGTCTTCGACCGCGCCCGGGTAGTGCACCGGGGTCCAGGCGGCCTCGTCGATGGCGGCGATCGCGGCGTTGATGCGCTTGTTGCGGCTGATCGACAGGGAGAATTCGGCGCCTCGCTGAATGCAGGTGGTGATCACTTTCTTGGTGCCAAACATTGAGTCGCCGCGCACCAGGATCGGCGCGTCGGGGTTGATCGCTTTCGCGGTGGTGATCGCCTGCTTGAGCTGGTATGCGGCACCGCGCCCGGAGGCGGCTTTGCCGCTCCGTAGCTGCGCCTCGGCGATCACCGGCGCGGCGGTCGCCGTGGAGATGGTGGTGATCTGTGGGGACAGGCCCAGCCGCAGCAGCGCGCGGCTGGCGATCTTGGCATGACCGAAGGAGGCGCCCTGCTTGGCGTGGCCGTAGACCGGGCGCAGCAGCGAGTCGATGTCCAAAAACATCCGCTCGTCGGCGCCAGCCAGCAGCGGGGTGCGCGCCGCCAGTGCGATCAGATGCTCGCGGGCCACTGCGGCGAGTTGTTTGGTATGCCCGAAGGTGAACTCGCGCAAAAAGATCCCCAACGTCGATGGGGCATATACCTCGTTGAACACCCGGGGTGTGCCGCCGGCGCGCAGCACATTGGCATCATCGATGCTGTCCGCGCCGCACATCATCCCGGCGACGATCGAGGTCAGCTTGCCAGCCGGGTTGACCGCGCCGGACTTCACCCGAGTCGACGGCAGATCCACGCGCTCGTTGATCAATTCCGAAAGACCGGTCTGCTCAGCCAGTTCCAGCACTGGCACCAACCCGGCCGCCGACAGCAGATTCTGCTCGTCAAACACCGCCGATCCGGTGGTGAACGTATACGATGAGTGCATCGAAAGTGCCTTCCCGGACTATGGACAAATGCGGCCTCAGCACTCGTATTGTCCCAGTTCAGAAGGCATTTTCGCTGTTCACACGCCGATCAAATCACCGGAACCATCCACGGATTTAGGCTAAGGGAGGTAGAGCCATGTCTTTTGTCACCACACAGCCGGAAATGCTGGCTGCTGCGGCCGCCGATTTACGGGGGATCGGCACGGCGATGGCCGCCCACAACGCGGCTGCGGCCGCGCCCACGACCGGGGTGATCCCCGCCGCCGCCGATGAGGTCTCGACGCTCACCGCAATGCAATTCGCCATGCACGCCCAGATGTATCAGGCTGTCGGCGCGCAAGCCGAGACCATTCACGAGCTGTTCGCGACCACGCTGAATACCAGTGCCGCATCGTATGCGGCCACCGAGGCTGCTAACGCCATCGCGGCCAGATGAGAGGTGTGGCATGGACTTTGGGGCGTTACCGCCGGAGGTCAACTCCGGCAGAATGTATACCGGCCCGGGGTCGGGACCCATGCTGGCTGCCGCGGCCGCCTGGGATGCGCTGGCCGCCAACCTGCACTCTGCCGCGGCCGCCCATGGCGCAGTGGTCGCGGGGCTGACCGGCGGGCCCTGGCTGGGCCCGGCTTCGGCGTCGATGGCCGCTGCGGCCGCACCCTACGCGGCGTGGTTGACGGCCACGGCCACCCAGGCGGAACAAGTCGCCGCCCAGGCCAAGGCGGCCGTGGTTGCCTACGAGGCAGCGTTTGCGATGACCGTGCCCCCGCCGGTGATCGAGGCCAACCGCAGCCTGCTGATGTCGCTGATCGCGACCAACTTCCTGGGTCAAAACACCCCGGCGATCGCGGCCACCGAAGCGCAGTACCTACAGATGTGGGCCCAGGATGCCGCGGCGATGTATGGGTATGCCGCGACTTCGGCGCACGCTGCGACGCTGACACCGTTCGCCCCGCCGCCGATCACCACGAACCCGGCCGGGTTAGGCGCCCAGGCCGCCGCGGTCGGCCACACGGTCGGCACGTCGTCCGCGGCCCACGCGTCGTCGATCATGTCGGCCGTGCCCGGGGCGTTGCAGAGTCTCGCAGCACCCGCACCGGCCGACCCGCCGGCAGCGCCGTCGCCGCTGTCGTTGCTGTCGTTGCTGTCGATCCCGAGCGCCACCGCGTCCACGACCAGCACTGCCGCATCGTCGACGAGCGCGCCGCCTCTCCTTCCTGTCGGCCGCGGTGGCGTCACGCAACATCGCGCTACAGGAGCAACGCGAAAGATCTGAGGCCGCCGAAGGCATCATTCGGGGCGGCGTGCCAGGCGCGCCATTCCTGCCGCCCCCACCGCTTCCGGAGGGCCCAGCGGGTGCCGGCTTCAAGACCACACCGCCGGTATCGGCCAGCATTGGCCAGGCGTCTTCGCTCGGCGCGCTGTCCGTGCCGCGAGGCTGGGCCACTGCCGCCCCCGCGATACGCGCTGCCGCCTTGGCGGTGCCATTCACCAGCACCGCCGCCGCCCCAGCGGCGATGCCAGGAAACCCGGGAAGCTTAGTCAGCGGCATGGCCCTGGCCGGTATGGCCGGCAGCGCCATCGGCAACACCGTCAGCCCTGCCCGCCAGCAGCGCACGCCTACGATGGCACCTACAACGCGCGTGGAGCCACAACCGCCGGGCAATCCCGCGCCGGCGATCTCTGCCGAACTGCGGGAACTCGCCCTTGCCGTCTTGCGCGAATCTGGAGATCTCACCGACGAAGAATTCACCGAGAAGCAACGCCTTTCCGGTGTCAGAACGCCGCGCCGTCCGCTATGACGGCCGCTCCACAAGTTCGATGAGCAACAAAACCTCAGCACAAGCCAGTTAAGGAGAATGATGTTTCGAACACTAACTCTCACAAGTGGACTCGCCGTCGCCGCGGTTTGTCTGGCAGTGCCCGCCAGCGCCGACCACGCTGGATACCTCGCACGGCTGGACAGAAACCACGTTAGCTATGTGTCGCAACCCGACGCCGTGCACTGGGGCTCATCGGTGTGCGACGAACTGCGCAACGGTGCCGATGTCCCAGCGGTGGTCTCGACACTGAAGAACAACGGCGGCTTCACCACTCGTGATGCCGGGGCGATCATCGGGGCAGCAACCAGCGAACTATGCCCTGACCAACATCAGACGGCGATGCAATGGGCTTACGGCCAAACCGGCAGCTAGTGGCTCGGCGGACTCGACAACCCGCCAACTGTCCATTGACACGCCGAAACGGGCGCCGGGTAGCATCAGGCCAGGCGATGAAGCTCGCCTTGACCGCCACCAAAGGCTGATGGCTTCTACCACAGATTTGTGCGGAGGTCGGTGCCAATGGCGGGCTTTACCAGCATCCTTTCCCCCTATCCCGAGACGGTGGTCGCTGCCGATGTGGCTCCGAGTTGCTTTCCCGATCTGCACCTCGACGACATCATCGCCGCGGTAACCGGCGGCCATTCCGACGATCATCTGGAGAACTTCTTTTACGCCCCGTTGCGCGACGTTTCCGCAGTCGACTACCGCCATCGGGTATTCCGCGATCTCGACCGCGACCAGATGCGTCGGGCAATCCAAAACTTCGTCGACGGCATGCGCACGATGCGGCGGCGTCTCGACCGGGCCCAGCACCTGTGGCACCCACTGCAACGGCAAGGTTGGTTTGTCGACGCGGTCGAAGCCTATCGCGCCGCGGTGGAATCGCTGCGGGACGATCTGATCCGGGTCGAGCCGGCTTCTCCTGGGTTGCGCGCCTTCGCCGACCATGTGAACCAGTACGTCGACAGCGACACCTTCAAAGCACTGGTAGCTGACACCCAAGCGGTACGAGCCGAGTTGCGCAATGTTCGCTACACCGTGCACATCCAGGGCTTGCGGGTGCATGTCGACAAATTCGAGGGCCAAGGCGACTACAGCAATGCAGTGGTCGCAACCTTTGACCGGTTCGCCACCGAGGCGACCAAGGATTACCGTGTGCCGCTCAAAGACTTTCCCGACATGAACCACGTCGAGGAGCAGATCCTTGAGCGCGTCGCCAAACTCTATCCGGATGTGTTCGCGCTGCTCGACGAATACTGCCGCCGCAATCAGCACTTCGTCGAACGCACCATCGCTCGCTTCGACCGTGAGATCCGCTTCTATCTGGCCTATTTGGCCTTTGTGCACCGCTTCACCGCGGCCGGGCTTGCTTTCACTTTTCCGGAAGTCACCACAGAAACCACCGCGGTCGATGTAGACGACGCCTTCGATCTGGCACTGGCGATCAAATCGATTGACGAAGACAAACCCATCGTATGTAACGACTTTCGGCTGTCGGGACCGGAGCGCATTTTCGTAGTAACGGGTCCCAATCAGGGCGGCAAAACCACGTTCGCCAGAACAATCGGCCAGTGCGCCTATCTTGCCGCACTGGGCTGTCCGATACCCGCAAGACGGGCCAAGCTCATGCTGCCCGACCACATCTATACCCACTTCGAGCGACAGGAGTCTTTGTCGACCTTGCATGGAAAGCTCGACGACGAGCTGGTGCGAATTCACGACATCCTTTGCCGCGCCACCGAGGCGAGCATCGTCATCATGAACGAAAGCTTCTCGTCCACCACCGCCGACGACGCCCTGCTGATCGGCACGGAGGTTCTCCAACGCATCATCAAGCTGGGCTGCGTGGCCGTCTATGTCACCTTCTTGGACGAACTGTCCACCCTCGATCCGGCATGCGCCAGCATGGTCGGTGAAGTCGCGCGCGACGATCCGACCCGTCGGACTTTCAAGTTCACCCGGCGGCCGGCGGACGGCCTGGCCTATGCCGCGGCATTAGCCGATAAATATGCGCTGAACCCTGAGGTACTGCGACAAAGGATCGGGCGATGAGAGTTCGTCTGCTACATCCCGAATCTGACCCCGAACTCAAACCGACGCTGCCGTGGCAGTTGCAGGACATCATCGACGACGACCTCGAGCTTCGGCGGGTCTACCAAGCCATGGCGGGTAATGACGAGTTTCTGCTCGAAACCGCAAAGCGGGTGGTACCGCTGGGCGTCGCCGACCCGGACATCATCGTCTACCGCCAACAGGTGTTGGCCGACTGTCTCGCGAACCGTCCTGTGGTGCAACAGATGTATGACATCGCGGTGGACGGCGCCGAAGTGCGGCGCAAGGTATTTCTGGGCGGGTTGATGTCGCGCAATCCCGAGTCAATCCTGCGCCGCTCGATCCGCGTCCTCGAACTGCTCACCGAGAACCTCATACAGATACGCAGCGTCTGCGACCAACACGGGAGCCAGTTTCGCTCTCCCGGCTTTCGGCAGTTGGTGGCCATGATCGCCGAACAGCTTTCCGATGACTACCTACGCAGGCTCGACGAGCACCTCAGCGAGTTAGCGCTGCCGCGAGGCGTTTTGCTCAGCGCGCAGCTGGGAGTCGGCAACAAAGGCGAACGCTACATGCTTCACCAAGCGCCCCGGCGCAGCTGGTGGGAACGGTTGACCGGAAACCACAGCGACGCATCTGGGTTCACAGTGGACGACCGCGACGACGCAGGAGCGCAGGCCCTCACCGAATTGGCCGGACGTGCTATCAACGACGTCGCCAACGTCGTCACTCAATCCGCCGACCACGTCCAGGGATTCTTCGAGCGATTGCGTACCGAAGTCGGGTTCTACCTCGGGTGCCTCAACCTGCGTGATGAGCTCACCAAATTCGGTGTCCCGACGTGTTTTCCGGTGCCAACGCCGGCCGATGTGCCGGAACTCCAGTGCCGCGATCTACGGGATGTGGGGCTGTGTCTGACCACTGTTAAAAAGGTCGTCGGCAACGACATCGACGCCGACGGCAAATCGCTGATCGTGATCACCGGCGCAAACGAAGGTGGCAAGTCCACGTTTTTGCGCAGTGTGGGCGCGGCCCAGGTGATGATGCAGGCCGGTATGTTCGTCACTGCTGAATCGTTTCGCGCCAACGTCCGCGACGGCGTTTTCACCCATTTCAAACGCGAAGAAGACATCACCCTGACGCGCGGCAAGCTCGACGAAGAACTCGCCCGGATGAGTGAGATCGCCGAGTACATCGAGCCCACATCGCTGTTGTTGTGCAACGAATCCTTTGCCTCGACCAATGAACGCGAGGGTTCGCAGATCGCACGCGGAATCATTTACGCCATGGTGGACAGCGGCGTCAAAGTCGTGTTCGTCACCCATCTCTACGACCTCGCCCACAGTCTGTATGTGCGCCACAACCCGGCGGACTTGTTCTTGCGGGCCCAGCGCCGACCCGATGGTGTGCGTACCTTCCGGCTGCTGCCCGGGGAGCCCAAGCCGACCAGCCACGGCGAGGACTCATTCCGGCGCATCTTCGGCGTACCCGCCTACGCCAGCGGCGAGCGTGTCGAATCCGGTTGAGATTTCGGCAGATCCGGGCAGTCAATTGCTGGTAGCCGGACGCAACATTCCGGAGGCGACGACCGCGCCGACCATCCATGCTGCCGCGTAACCGAACGCCACCAACGGCGAAGCCACCGTATAGAGCAAGCCGACGACCACGGTCGCCACCACGTCGCCGATTGCCTGCACCGCGCCGAGGACACCGAATCCGCTGCCGCGCAACCGATCCGGAAGCAGCTGGGAAACCACAGCGGATTGGGTAGGCTCGGCGAGACCGATTCCGGCCCCGGCCGCCCCGAACGCCAACGCGACAGCCACCACGCTGTGCCCTCCGGCCGCAAACACGCCGTAAGCGATCACGTACACGGCCGCGCCGGTCGCGAAGACGGCGCGCGGCCCCGTTCGGTCATACCACCGCCCGGCAGTCAGCGACGCGACCGTGGCGATCACGTTGTGGCCCGCATAGATCAGGATTGCCAGCGATGTCGCCGCGGTCAGGGAACGATGAGGCGAGGTAAGCAACTGTGTGGCACGCAGTATCAACAGAGTCGTTGCAACATTGCCAAACTCGAACAACGCCACTGGCAACAAGGCCCGCAACATACCGGCGTCGCGCAACGCGCCCAACTCGAGGCGTCGCCGCACCGTTGTGGTTGCGGCACCGGCCCGGCGGCGGGCTTCGCGAGCGGCCACGATGATCGCCAGGGCCGCGAACAGGCCCGGAATTGCCGCCAGGTAGAGCGCGGGCCGGACACCCACCCAGGCCACCAACCCGGCCGCCAGCAACGGGCCGGCCACCGCACCCAGGTTGTCGCCGGCCCGCTCGAGCCCGAATGCCCTGCCGTGCGCCGACTCTGGGCTCAGCGAAGCCAGCAGCGCATCTCGCGACGGCGAACGCAAACCCCGGGACAGCCATGCGATGGCGCGAAGCACACCGGCCTGCCACACCGTCAGGGCCGCGCCGATCGCTCCGGTCGCGACCGCGGTGCCGAGGTAACCACCCGAGGCGATCCGTCCTCGCCGGGCCGGGTCGTTCGCCAACGGGCCGCCGATCAGCTTCATCACGCCGATGAGAGCATCGCTGATCCCATCGATGACGCCGAGGGCCGCCGCCGACGCGCCCAGCGTGCCCGTCAGAAACGTTGGCAGCACCGATGTGAACCGTCCCGGGTTTCGTGCACACCTTCTTTTGAGGGAAGGATGGCACGATGCCGAGCAAGTACGATGAGAACACCAAGGCCAAGGCGGTGCGGCTGGTCCGAGAGCATCGCGATGACTACGAGACCGAG
This sequence comes from Mycobacterium xenopi, assembly GCF_009936235.1. Classification (NCBI taxonomy): domain Bacteria; kingdom Bacillati; phylum Actinomycetota; class Actinomycetes; order Mycobacteriales; family Mycobacteriaceae; genus Mycobacterium; species Mycobacterium xenopi. The sequence goes on from NZ_AP022314.1 coordinate 3,382,256, forward strand.
TGGGCGGCGATGCGCGCGATCTCGGCGCGGTTGGGGATGAGCGCGGAGACGCTGCGCAAATGGGTGCGCCAGGCCGAGGTGGACGACGGTGAGGCTGCGGGTGTGCCGACTGAGACCGCACGCGAGCTGCGGGAGCTGCGCCGCAAAACCAAGGAACTTGAGCAAACGATCGAAATACTAAAGGCCGCAACAACTTTCTTCGCGCGGGAGTGCGACCCGCTACACCGCTGATCTGCGAGTTCATCGACGAACACAAGGACCGGTTCGGGGTCGTACCGATGTGCCGCGCCCTGGGTGTCCAGGGCGTGGCGATCGCCCCACGCACCTACTGGGCACACCGGTCGTCGGCGCCGTCAAAACGGGCCCTGTGGGACACCACGATCACCGAGATCCTCGCCGGCGTCTATGAGCCTGACGAGCACGGCAAACGCCCACCGGAGTGCCTGTACGGCAGCCTGAAGATGTGGGCGCACCTGCAGCGCCAGGGCATCCCGGTGGCGCGCTGCACGGTCGAACGGATCATGCGCAAGCACGGCTGGCGCGGGGCCACGCGCGCCCGGACGATACGCACTACCGAGCGCGATCCGGCCGCCGCGAGAGCGCCGGACCTGGTGCGGCGGCGCTTCCATGCATCGCGGCCCAACGAGCTGGACGTGGCGGACTTCACCTACGTGCCGCTCGATGGCGGCGGGTTCGGCTACACCGCATTCGTAATCGACGCCTATGCCGGGCTGATCGCGGGCTGGGAGTGCTCGTTGACGAAGAACACCGCCTTCGTCGAGCGGGCGATCCGCCAAGCCACGGCATACCGGGCGCGGCAGGGACATCCGCTCACCGGTGACACGATTCATCACAGCGATGCCGGATCACAATACACCGCAACACATTTCACTGAGACACTGATGCTGGCCGGACTCGTCCCGTCGATCGGGACTGTCGGGGACGCCCTCGATAACGCGTTGGCCGAAACCACGATCGGGCTCTACAAAACCGAGTGCGTGCGCGCGGGCTCCCCGTTCCGCACCGGACCGATCCGCACCCTCGCCGACCTGGAGAACATCACCTCGGCGTGGGTGCACTGGTATAACACCGCCAGGCTCATGCACCGCCTTGGCCGCCGCCCGCCAGCCGAAGCCGAGGCCGAGTACTACGCCCGGCTGCAAGCCGGCGACCCCATCAGCAGTCCGTAGGCTCGGGTCGCGACGGGGGTGTCACCCAACACCGATGGCAGACTCGGGACTTGTGGCGGAGTTGTTGATCGCGGTCAACCCGGATGAAGACTCCAGGCTGCCGTTGTTGCTGAGGGTCCCGCTCGGTGGCGGTGACCTGCTGTTCCGCACGTCGGGAACCTGGCCGCGGGAAAAAGCTTTGTTCGCCTACCCGGTACCGCTGGACGAGTGGCCCGACGATCCGGTAATCGTCGAACGAGTGCGGTTGCGGTCGTGTCGTCGGCGCGGCGCAGCGATCGACGTGATCGCCGACCGGTCCCGGCACAACCGCTCCCAGCTCGTGTTCACCCAGGCTCGGGGCCGCGACGTGGTGTTTTGGCAGTCGCCGCGCACCCGCAAACAGGCACGCCCGAACGTGCGCACCCCGACCGCCCGCGCGCACGGCATCGAGGAGCTGCAGATCGTGGTCGACAGCCACGAGCAGTACGCCTACCGGTTCGCAACCCAGCAGGTCACCACGGTCAAGCGGGCGCTGCCGTGCGGGGACTACGGAATCGTCGTTGATGGTCAGCTTGTCGCCAGCGTGGAACGCAAGTCACTGGTCGATCTGGTAGCCAGCCTCACCGGCGGCAAGCTGCGCTACCAGGTCGGCGACCTAGCCGCGCTCCCGCGCGCGGCGGTGGTCATCGAGGATCGCTACTCGCAGCTGTTCAACTTGACCGCATCCGGCCCGCGGTGGTCGCCGACGGGCTCGCCGAGTTGCAGATCCGCTGGCCGAACGTGCCCGTCGTGTTCTGCGAGACCCGCCAGCTCGCCGAGGAATACACCTACCGGTTCCTCGCCGCCGCCAACGCCTGGGCGACCACCGAACACGCTGCCATGCAACGTATCTCACCGATCAGAGTCGACATCGCCCACCTCGACCAGGCACCCGCAGCGCCGACGCCATCCACCGCCGAAGTCCGCGCCTGGGCTCGCGGCACCGGCTTACCGGTACCCGACCGCGGCGGCTCCGCCCCGAGATCTGGACTGCTTGGTACGACACCAACTCGTCGAACCGAACCTAGCGTCTACGGCCGCGTACTACGCTCACCACCAGATCAGGAAGCACACCGGTCACACGAAACGAGGTGTGCATCAAACCCGGGATGGTTCAATGTGGTCACTTCGTGCCCGGTGTCGGAAAGGAAACTGGCTGCTCCTACCGCACCGACACCCGGGGTGAGCCACCGTTGCGTTGGTGCCTCGGTCACCTCGTCGGCGCCCAAGCCACGATCGGAATCGGTCATACCCACAACCTAATCGGTCGCGCGACGCGCACGCTTGATCTTCTGCGTCAGGGTAATGTTGACGTTGGCGATGAAGCTCGCCTTGATTGCCGCACCGGCTGATGGCTTCTACCGCGTGATGGTCACGGTAGAAGGCGGGTGAGAGTTGTGAGACGCTTCAGCGGCCTCGTGCGGGACCACTATCACCAAGCCGTGGCTAGAAGACCCAACGGCCCGGCCACTCACCGTCTACCACGCGTGGTCCACGGACGGCATTGCCGGATTCTGCTAACCGGCATCTCCGCGCAACGGCGCGATGACGAGATCAAGGGCCAGTTTCTCGACACCATCCATAGCGGGAGGCGCACATGGGCACTGCAATCCAAGTGGAAGGGCTCACCAAGTCGTTCGGATCGTCGCGGATCTGGGAAGACGTGACGCTGACCCTGCCGGAGGGAGAAGTTAGCGCGTTGATCGGCCCCTCCGGTACCGGCAAGACGGTGTTCCTGAAGTCGTTGATCGGTTTGGTGAAGCCGGAGCGGGGCTCGATCGTCGTCGACGGCACCGACATCATGCAATGTTCGGCCAGGGAACTCTACGAGATCCGGCGGCTCTTCGGTGTGATGTTCCAAGACGGTGCGCTGTTCGGGTCGTTGAATTTGTTCGATAATTGCGCATTCCCGTTGCGTGAGCACACCAAGAAGAAGGAAAGCGAAATCCGTGACATCGTCATGGAAAAGCTGGAGATGGTCGGTCTTGCCGGTGACGAGAAGAAGTTCCCCGGCGAGATCTCCGGGGGGATGCGCAAGCGCGCCGGGCTGGCCCGCTCGCTGGTGCTGGACCCCGAGATCATCCTGTGCGACGAGCCCGACTCCGGTTTGGACCCGGTGCGCACCGCGTATCTGAGCCAGCTGCTGATCGACATCAACGCCCAGATCGATGCCACGATCCTGATCGTCACGCACAACATCAACATCGCACGCACCGTGCCGGACAACATCGGCATGCTGTTTCGCCGCAAGCTGGTGATGTTCGGTGCCCGAGAGGTGCTGTTGACCAGTGACGAGCCGGTCGTTCGGCAATTCCTCCACGGCCGCCGCATCGGCCCGATCGGCATGTCGGAGGAAAAGGACGAGGCCACCATGGCCGAGGAGCAGGCCCAGGTCGAGGCCGGCCACCACCACGGCGGTGTCGAAGAGATCGAAGGTGTGCCGCCGCAGATCAACCCCACGCCCGGCATGCCGGAGCGCAAAGCTGTCACCCGCCATCAGGCACGCGTCCGCGAGACCCTGCATCTACTGCCGAGGAAGGCGCAGGAGGCGATCCTGGACTCCTTCGAAGGCGAGTCCCTCGGCGCACGCTAAGCGAGCGGGGCGGGTACAGCAGCGGCCCTCAGTCGCGGGTGAGCCTTCGATGGGTCACCCGATGAGGGCGCGCGGCTTCAGCCCCCAACCTGACGATCTTGTTCTGTTCGTATGCGGCGAAGTTGCCTTCGAACCAATACCACTGCGCGGGATCGCTTTCCGTGCCCTCCCACGCGAGAACATGGGTCGCAACCCGGTCCAGGAACCACCGATCGTGGGCGGTGACAACTACGCACCCGGGAAACTCGCCGATCGCGTTCTCCAGCGACTCGAGCGTTTCGGTATCCAAGTCGTTGGTTGGCTCATCCAGCAGCAGCACGTTGCCGCCCTGCTTGAGGGTAAGAGCCAGATTGAGCCGGTTGCGCTCCCCACCCGAAAACAACCGCGCAGGCTTTTGTTGATCGGCGCCCTTGAAACCGAACGCAGCCAGGTACGCCCGCGAAGGAACCTCCACCGACCCGATGCGCAGGACGTCGTCACCGCCTGACACAACCTCCCAGGCGGTGCGGTTGGGGTCGATGTTCGCACGATTCTGGTCCACGTAAGCGATCCGGACGGTGTCGCCGATTCTGATCTTGCCCGAGTCCGGCGCCTCGTTCCCGGTGATCATTTGGAACAGGGTGGTCTTGCCGACGCCGTTGGGCCCGATAATGCCCACAATTCCATTGCGCGGCAAGGAGAACGACAGATCGCGAAACAGCTCGCGACCGTCGAACGACTTGGCCAAATTTTCGACGTCGATCACCAAGCTGCCCAGCCTTGGACCGGGTGGAATGTGGATTTCGTCGAAGTCAATGCGACGGGTCTTGGCGGCCTGCGCCGCCATTTCCTCGTAACGGCGAAGCCGTGCACTGCTTTTCGCCTGCCGGGCCTTGGCTCCCGAGCGAACCCATTCCAACTCGCGCTGCAGGTAACGCAGCCGCTTGGCGTCCTTGCGTCCTTCGACCTGCAGTCGGGCGGCCTTGGTGTCGAGGTAGGTGGTGTAGTTGCCTTGATAAGGGTAAGCGTGGCCCCGGTCGAGCTCGAGAATCCACTGCGCGACGTTGTCGAGAAAATAGCGGTCATGGGTGACGGCGACAACAGTGCCCGGATAGTCGGCGAGATGCAGTTCGAGCCATTGCACGCTCTCCGCGTCGAGGTGGTTGGTCGGCTCGTCCAGCAGCAGCAGATCCGGCTGCGCTAACAGCAACCGGCACAACGCGACTCGACGGCGTTCACCGCCGGAAAGATCCCGCACGTCGGCGTCGGACGGCGGGCAGCGCAGCGCGTCCATCGCCTGTTCGAGACGGGAGTCAAGGTCCCAGGCGCCGCGGTGGTCCAATTGCTCCTGCAGCGAACCCATTTCAGTAAGAAGTTCATCGCTGCAGTCGTCGGCGAGGCGGGCGGTGATCTCGGTGTAGCGCGCCAGCAGTGCCTCGGTATCGGCCACTCCGGCGCGCACATTGTCGAGCACGCTCTTGTTTTCGTCGAGAACCGGCTCCTGTGGCAGCAGGCCCACGGAGATGTCCGGCGCAGCTCGCGCGTCCCCGTTCGACGGCTTCTCGAGCCCGGCCATCACGCGCAGCAGAGTCGACTTGCCCGCTCCGTTGGGGCCAACCACGCCGATCTTTGCCCCGGGAAGGAACGACAGGGTGACGTCGTCAAGGATCACCTTGTCACCGCGCACGACGCGGGCTCGGTTCAGCTGATAAATCCACTGCACGACAGCCTCCTGATCGGATCGGTTGGTCCGCAGGAACCATCGGCGGCACCCGGGCCGCGGTTGGAGGCGAGTCCCACCGCCAGCATTAATCCCGATCACGAGCCTAGCCCGCTGGCCGAACGTGCTGCTAGCGTGGAGATGACCGCGACAACTCGTTCGCGGCCCGGCGATGAAGCTCCGCCTTCGTTTGCGCCGTCAGGCGCTGATGGCTTCTACCCCGTAACACCGGTCCTCGCAGACCACTGCCTGTACAGCGAAGGAGAAGCCACGGTAATCCGCGATTCCAGTGACGTCGACGTGATGATCGGCCACGTTGCCGCGGGCAGCATAATCGGCGCCGGCCTGATGGTTCCGTCGACAGCCGAAACGTTCACGTGCGCGTGCTCGTCGTTGGCGATCTTTTGCGCCGGGTGCTTGAGGACATTCACTCGGCCCAGGTGCTGGCTGCCCTGATCACTCGCAATGACTCTGTTGCCGAACTTCTCAGCCGCTCCGGCCTTATGGTGCGACCGGTGGTAGGGACGTTCTCCACCGAGGCTGACGCCGCAGCCGGGATCGGTAAACCGTTGAATGTGGTGATCACCGCGACGGGAACCCACGATGCACCGATGCGGCGATCCACAGTGGGTGTGGCGCCTGTGCACAGCTCGGTGCCTTTGTCGCAAGCAGCGCCCGATGCCGTGCGTTTTGCGTTGGCCAACTCCAAACACCAGCAACAGCTCGATATCACGCCGTCCCTGCTGGCGCGCTCGCAGGCTGTGCTGGACCGCTGGCGCGATCGCATCGCGCAGTGGAGCCAGTGGTCGAGTCGACCGGTTCCGGCAAGCTGGCGCACCGCAGTGGTCGGCGCCCTCGATGACCTCGATGTCGCGCGCGTGATCGAGCTGATGGATGAACTCGAAAACGCCGATCACATTGAGCCGGGTGCGAAGTTCGAGGCATTCAGCTACGCGGATCGCGTACTCGGGGTGGACCTTATGCGCGACCTCGGTCGCGTGCGACGGTGTTCCACGACCGGCACCAAAGGATGTATGCGCACTCGAAGCTGACGACGGCACCGCCGGCACCGGCGGTCAGCATCGACGTCAGCCATGCATGGGTGGAGTTCCCGATCTTCGACGCCAAGTCCCGATCGCTTAAGAAAGCGTTCCTCGGCAAGGCGGGCGGGGTCATCGGGCGCAACGCGTCCAACGTTGTGGTGGTCGAAGCGCTGCGCGACGTCAGCTTCTCGTTGCGCCGAGGCGACCGGGTCGGGCTGGTGGGGCACAACGGCGCCGGCAAAACCACTCTGCTGCGTTTGCTGTCCGGCATCTACGAACCCACCCGCGGCCACGCTCACGTAATTGGCCGCGTGGCACCGGTATTCGATCTCGGGATAGGCATGGATCCGGAGATCTCCGGTTACCAAAACATCATCATCCGTGGGCTGTTTTTAGGCGAAACCCGCAAAGCGATGCTGTCGAAGGTCGAGGAAATCGCCGAATTCACCGAGCTCGGCGAATATCTGTCGATGCCGCTGCGCACCTACTCCACCGGCATGCGGATGCGACTGGCCATCGGCGTAGTCACCAGCATTGACCCGGAAATCCTGTTGCTCGACGAGGCCATCGGATCGGTCGACGGAGAGTTCCTGCACAAGGCATTAGTTCGTTTGCAAAACCTGGTCGAGCGTTCGGGCATCTTGGTGTTCGCGGCCCATTCCAACGAATTCCTTGCGCGGATGTGCAAGACCGCCATCTGGATCGACCACGGTCAGATCAAGATGATCGGCCCGGTCGATGAAGTGGTCCACGCCTATGAGGGACCCGCCGCCGCGCGGCATGTTGCCGCCATCTTGGCGGAGAACGCCGCCGGTCGGTGAACCGACAGCAGCATCGCTTGCAGCCACTAAGGCCGAGTTGACGCCCGGCCAACACATGACAATAGTGAGCAATTAGGCCATCGAGCGGGCAGCCGATATAAACGATATAAATGAGTCCTGCTGACCCGGCCGTTGCCGGGAAATGAGCGCCGCTGACAATTCAGGCCCGGGAATTACCGAAGTGAGGGAATGACGTGGCAAACGAGCCTGACGTGGGCTCCGGTGCGTCGTCATCAGCCGCGGCACCGGATCCCGCGACCGTGTTCGCTGCCCTCGCCGAGATCATCTACCAGGGCTCGGACCCCAGTGACGTGTACGCGGCGATCTGCGTCGCTGCCACCCTGATCGTTCCCGGATGCGACCACGCCAGCCTGCTGCTGCGGCGTGACGGCGGCTACGTCACCGTCGGCGCCAGTGACCGGATCGCGCAGCAGATCGACGACCTCGAGCTCAGCGTCGGCGACGGGCCGTGTCTGGACGCCATCGAGGAGGAAACCCCGCAGATCGAACCGGACCTGACCACGCCGTCGCAGTGGCCCCAGCTTGCGGCGCGGCTCGTCGCGGAGACACCGGTGCGCGGTGCGATGGGGTTTCGGATCCTGGTCGATCGCCGCAAAACCGGTGCGCTCAACCTGTTCAGCGACACCCCTAACCGCTTCAACACCGAGTCCGCGGGACGGGCCATTGTGCTGGCCGCGTTCGCCAGTGTGGCCATCAACGCCATCGCTCAGGGAGAAGACGCGGCCACCTTGCGGCGTGGGCTGCTCAGCAATCGCGAGATCGGCAAGGCCATCGGCATGCTGATGTTGCTCCACAAGTTCTCCGAGCGGGAAGCCTTCGATTTGCTGCGCCGCTACTCGCAAGACCTGAACATCAAACTGGCCGACGTAGCTCGGGCGGTCATTGAAAACCGCGGCCAGTTGCCCTCCCGCAAGCTGAACCCGGGCGCCTAAAGCGGGTCGGCAGTCACAGCGCGGCGGCCAGTGCTGCGAGAGTCTCCGCCGAGGTGTAGGTCGGCTGCCAGCCGAGCTCCTTTTTGGCTTTCGTGGTGTCCATCACCACGGACGCGCGCGCCACATGCAGCCATTCCAGCGCCGACGGGATGAACGGTAACCGTGAAATTGCCGCAGACGCCGCCGAGGCAGCCGCGGCCGGCACTCGCACCGGCCGCCGCCCAGCGCCTTGGCCACATCTGACACGGTGACCAACCCGTCGCCGGCGATGTTGTACGCGCCGGGCGGTGCCGGAGCCGTCGCCGCCAACGCGATCGCCGCGGCGACGTCGTCGTGGTGGACCAGCTGCAGCGGAAACCCCGGATCGGGCAACACCGGCTTCAACACCGGCAGCAGACCTGTGACCGCGCGCACTGGGGCGGGCAGCTGGTTCCAGGGCATTGCGTCGGCGAGCGCCCGGGCTTTCGGGCCGGCGACGATGCATGGCCGCAGGACGAACACCTCCAGCGACGAGTCGGCCGTGATTTCGGTGAGCGCGGCCTCACAGGCGGCCTTCTGCTCGGAGTAGTAATGCTCCGGTGATCCACGTGCCGGCACGTCTTCGGTCAGCGGGACAGGATTGTCGGCGTGGTAGCCGTACGCCGCCACCGACGAGGTGTACACCAGACGCCTCGGGCGCTGGGCGGCGACGGTCGCCTCGAACACATTGCGCGTGCCCTGCAGGTTGATTCGGGCACTCTCTTCCCGTGAGCCCATGATGATGAACGCCAGGTGGATGACCACATCAGCGTCGGCGACCAGCGCGTCGACCGCCTCGCGGTCCACGATGTCGCCCTGTCGGTAGGTGGTCTTTTCCCACCCCAGCGTGGCGGGGTCGAAGGGGCGACGCGCCATCCCGACGATCTTCTCCACCGCGGGTTCGTGTTCCAACGCCGTCACCGCGGCGATTCCGATTTCTCCGGTCGGACCGGTGACAGAGACAGTCAACCCCATCCGGCCATTGTTCCCGGCGGAGCTAAGAGCGCAAACACGCGATTACCGAACGAGTATGACGCGCATGTGTTGCAGTGACACAGTAGATAGATACCCGGCGTGGGAGAGGGAAGATGAAGCTGATATCACCGACCGATTCGATGTTTCTGCTCGGCGAATCGCGCGAGCATCCCATGCACGTCGGCAGCTTGCAACTTTTCCAACCGCCTGCGCACGCCGGGGCAGAGTTCGTGCGCGAGGCTTACGAGGCGATGCTGGGGTGTACCGACGTACAGCCCACCTTCCGCAAACATCCGGCTTTCTTCGGTCCGGTCACCAACCTGGCATGGGCTTTCGACGACGACATCGACCTCGAGTACCACTTCCGGCGATCCGCGCTGGCCAGCCCGGGCCGGGTACGCGAGCTCCTGGAATTGGTTTCGCGCCTGCATGGCAGTCTGCTCGACCGGCACCGTCCGCTGTGGGAAGCCCATCTGGTGGAGGGGCTGAACGACGGGCGCTACGCGGTCTACGTCAAGTTCCATCACTCGCTGCTCGACGGCGTGTCGGCTGCCCGGTTGATGCAGCGGGCGTTCACCACGGACCCCAACGACAACGAGGTCAGGGTGCCGTGGGCGCTAAAGCCGCGTCGACGCCACCGCGGCGGCCCGGGACGCTCTCCGCTGCAGCTACTGACCGGAACAATGGGATCGCTTGCCGCGCTTGGTCCTTCGACGGCCTCGCTGGCGCGCGCAGCATTGCTCCAGCAACAACTGACGTTGCCGTTCCAAGCCCCCAAGACGATGTTCAACGTCCGCATCGGCGGTGCCCGGCGCGTTGCTGCTCAATCGTGGTCACTGGACCGGATCAATCGCGTGAAGACCGCCACCGGGGTCACCGTCAACGACGTCGTGCTGGCAATGTCGGCCGGTGCGCTGCGGGCCTACCTGATCGAACAGGACGCGTTGCCCGACGCCCCGCTGGTCGCGATGGTCCCGGTGAACCTGCGAAGGGAGGACCAGGGCGACCACGGCGGCAACAGGGTGGGCACCGTATTGTGCAATCTGAACACCCACATCGAGGATGCGGCGAAACGCCTTGAGGCGATCAATGTTTCGATGTGTGACAGCAAGGCCGTGTTCAACCAGCTACCGCAGGTGCAGCAATTGGCGCTGTCTGCCTTCATGACCGGGGGCCTGGTCTTCGCGTTGATTCCCGGTTTCGTCCGCACCGCCCCGCCGCCGTTCAACATCGTGATCTCAAACGTGCCGGGAGCCCGGGAGCCGCTGTATTGGCGCGGCGCGCGGATGGTCGGCAACTACCCGCTGTCGATCGCTCTGGACGGTCAGGCGATGAACATCACCGTTACCACCAACGCCGAGAACCTGGACTTCGGGCTGGTGGGCTGTCGGCGCAGCGTGCCACACCTCCAGCGCATGCTCGGGCATCTGGAGACGTCGCTAAAGGATTTGGAGCGCGCCGTCGGCGCCTGACACGAACGTGCTTACTCGGGGAGCCGCAGCTCGGGTTTCTCGACTTCCTCGATATTGACGTCTTTGAAGGTCACCACCCGCACTTGCTTGACGAACCGAGCTGGCCGGTACATGTCCCACACCCAGGCATCGGTGAGACGCAGCTCGAAGTAGATCTCCCCGTCGGCGTTGCGCGGCACCATCTCCACGCTGTTTGCTAGATAGAACCGCCGCTCGGTCTCCACGACGTAGCTGAACTGGCCCACGATGTCCTTGTATTCGCGGTACAGCGAGAGCTCCATCTCGGTTTCATACTTTTCGAGATCTTCGGCACTCATTTGCCCAGCCGTCCTTCTCCCTCGCCAAGTTCCCCGGCTCCCATTTTCCCCCAGCCGTTGCCACGGGCCTGATCCGGTGGTGCCGGTTTGAATTCCGTGACCAGCCGGGTGCCCGATGCCGTCGCCACCCGCCGGACGTTGATGAACGAATGGCGGTGCTCCGGACACGGGCCGAGCTCATTTAGCGCTGCGCTGTGCCCGGGCGTGCAGTAGCCCTTGTGCTCGGCGAACCCGTACCCGGGGTGCTTGGCGTCCAACGCCACCATCAACCGGTCGCGGCTGACCTTCGCCAGCACGCTGGCGGCGGCGATGCAGGCCGCGGTCGCGTCGCCGTCGACCACAGGCAGCGACGGTACCGGCAGCCCAGGCACCCGGAAGCCGTCGCTCAGCACATACCCGGGGCGCACCGAGAGCCCGGCCACCGCTCGCCGCATGCCCTCGATGTTGGCCACGTGCACCCCACGCCGGTCGACTTCGCTGGGCGGGATGTAGACGATGTGGTAGGCCAGGGCGTAGCGGCGAATCGCCGGAAACAGCTTTTCCCGGGCCTTCTCGGTGAGTTTCTTCGAATCGTCAAGGGCGGCAAGACTTTCCAGTCGTCCTGGCCCGAGCACACACGCGGCGACAACCAGGGGTCCCGCGCACGCGCCGCGGCCCACCTCGTCGACCCCGGCTACCGGGCCCAGCCCGCTGCGATACAGAGCCGATTCCAGGGTGCGCAATCCGGAGGATTTGCGGATCACCGTCCGCGGCGGCCACGTCGTCGCCATGGCTATCGACCTTGCTGCGGGTTCACCGACCTCACTAGGCCCCAGCGCGACGGCGGCCACACAATGAACCGGGCCTTACCGATGACATTGCCCACCGGCACGGTCGCCGACATCGGGTCGCCGGTACAGAGCAGTCCCTTGAGCGCATCCGCCGGGACACTGGCGCAGTGGGCCCGCGAGTCCGCCGAATGGGTCCGGTTATCCCCCATCACCCACAGCCTTCCCTGCGGGACCGTGACCGGCCCGAACTCGCTGCCCAGACACGGGTACATCGACGGGTCTGCCATCATCGCCTTCGGATTCAGGTACGGCTCTTTGAGCCGGACACCGTCGACCGTCAACCCTGTGCTGGCTCGGCACTGCACGGTCTGACCCGCTACCGCGATCACCCGCTTGACCAAATCATTCTCGTCGGGCGGGACGAACCCGACAAACGACAGCGTGTTTTGCACCCAGCGCACCACGGTGTTGTGCGAGCGGATCGACCTGTATCCGATGTTCCACGACGGCGGTCCCCGGAAGACGATGACGTCGCCAGGCTGCGGCGAGCCGAACCGGTAGCTGATCTTGTCGACCATGATGCGATCGCCCACGCAACCCGAACACCCGTGCAGGGTGGGTTCCATGGATTCCGACGGGATCAGGTAGGGCCGGGCCACGAACGTCAGCATCACGTAGTAGAGCAACACCGCGATCGCGACCAGCAGCACCGTTTCCCGCATCGCCGCCCGCTTCGTGCGTTTCGGTTCCTCGGCGGCGGCGTCGGGCGCGGCGGGATCGCGAGTGGCGACTGGGGGCTCTGCCGAATCGGAATCGGATTGGGGCTGCGGCGACGAGTCCGCGGTTTCGGTCACGACATCAGCGTAGCCAGCGCGATTCGCGGTATCGCCAGCCGCACGGGGTCAGCGCTTCTCCTTGATCTTGGCTTTCTTGCCGCGACGCTCCCGCAGGTAGTACAGCTTGGCCCGCCGAACGTCGCCTCGGGTCACCACCTCGATGTGGTCGATATTCGGCGAATGCACCGGAAACGTCCGTTCGACCCCCACCCCGTAGCTCTCCTTGCGCACGGTGAACGTCTCGCGGATGCCGCCGCCCTGGCGGCGCAGCACCACACCCTTGAACACCTGGATGCGCTGCTTGTTACCTTCGATCACCTTGACGTGCACGTTGACCGTGTCGCCGGGGTTGAAGGCCGGAATGTCGTCGCGCAGCGACGCCTTGTCGACAAAGTCCAGCGTGTTCATTTCGACAGCACTTCCTTGCAGTCGCGGCCGCGGGACTACCCCACACGCCAACGTGAGGCGGTCAGCGAGCCGACGGGTACTGGGCGTATCTCGCAGCAGGCGGCGCAGCCCGTCGCACCGACAACTGCCGGGGACACCTGCTGGAGACAACTGCCCAATTGTGCCAGACGGCGTCCCCGCAGCGAAATCACAGCGAATCGCCGGGCATCGCTAACCTGCACGGACGTCCGCAGATGGTAGATATGACGCAGGTCTAACCACACCAACCCGGAACGCCTCTGCTACATGCGCTAGGCGGGTGGCAGTGCGCCAGGGTCGAATTGGCGACCTACCGTCCGAGGAGGGCTATGCGATCGCGGCCGCCGATGCTAGTCGTCGCGTTGGCGGTGACTGCGTTGGTCGCGGGCTGCGAGGCCAAGGTCTACGGCGCGGCGGCTGCCAAACCGGCGCCGCCCCACGCCGCCCCGGTTGCGCCGCCGCCGAAGCGATCGTTGCGCCGCAGTCGCAGGCCCGGGCCGTCGCCCTGGCCGGGCTGCGCGACCGCATCCGGCAGGCAGCTGACCAGGCTGCCAGCGACGGCGCCACGATTTCGGTTGCGCTGCTCGACCGGGCCACCAACCAGCTGATCGTCAACGGCGACCCCCAGGTGGTCGCCACCGCATCGGTGGCCAAGCTGTTCATCGCCGACGAGCTACTACTGCAGGAATCCCAGGGCAAGGCCACGCTGTCGGCCGACGAACGCCACACCTTAGCCTAAATCCGTGGATGGTTCCGGTGATTTGATCGGCGTGTGAACAGCGAAAATGCCTTCTGAACTGGGACAATACGAGTGCTGAGGCCGCATTTGTCCATAGTCCGGGAAGGCACTTTCGATGCACTCATCGTATACGTTCACCACCGGATCGGCGGTGTTTGACGAGCAGAATCTGCTGTCGGCGGCCGGGTTGGTGCCAGTGCTGGAACTGGCTGAGCAGACCGGTCTTTCGGAATTGATCAACGAGCGCGTGGATCTGCCGTCGACTCGGGTGAAGTCCGGCGCGGTCAACCCGGCTGGCAAGCTGACCTCGATCGTCGCCGGGATGATGTGCGGCGCGGACAGCATCGATGATGCCAATGTGCTGCGCGCCGGCGGCACACCCCGGGTGTTCAACGAGGTATATGCCCCATCGACGTTGGGGATCTTTTTGCGCGAGTTCACCTTCGGGCATACCAAACAACTCGCCGCAGTGGCCCGCGAGCATCTGATCGCACTGGCGGCGCGCACCCCGCTGCTGGCTGGCGCCGACGAGCGGATGTTTTTGGACATCGACTCGCTGCTGCGCCCGGTCTACGGCCACGCCAAGCAGGGCGCCTCCTTCGGTCATGCCAAGATCGCCAGCCGCGCGCTGCTGCGGCTGGGCCTGTCCCCACAGATCACCACCATCTCCACGGCGACCGCCGCGCCGGTGATCGCCGAGGCGCAGCTACGGAGCGGCAAAGCCGCCTCCGGGCGCGGTGCCGCATACCAGCTCAAGCAGGCGATCACCACCGCGAAAGCGATCAACCCCGACGCGCCGATCCTGGTGCGCGGCGACTCAATGTTTGGCACCAAGAAAGTGATCACCACCTGCATTCAGCGAGGCGCCGAATTCTCCCTGTCGATCAGCCGCAACAAGCGCATCAACGCCGCGATCGCCGCCATCGACGAGGCCGCCTGGACCCCGGTGCACTACCCGGGCGCGGTCGAAGACCCCGACACCGGGGCGTTGATCTCCGATGCCCAGGTCGCCGAAACCCCTACACCCTGCGCCTGGCCCGCGGCCGAACACTGACCGTGCGGCTGGTAGTGCGCCGGGTCAAAGACGCCCGCCACCTGGATGCGTTGTTTCCGGTGTGGCGCTATCACCCGTTTGTCACCAACTCCGCGCTGCCGGTCGACCAGGCCGATATCACCCACCGACGCCACGCCATCATCGAAACCACCTTCGCCGATTTAATCGACGGCCCACTGGCACACATCCCGTCGGGGCTGTTCGCGGCCAACTGCGCCTGGCTGGCCTGCGCGGTGATCGCCCATAACCTGCTGCGCGCCGTCGGCACCCTCGCCGGTGGCCACCATGCCGTGGCCCGCGGGGCTACCCTGCGCCGCGACCTGATCAACATCCCGGCCCGCTTCGCCGCCCCGGCCCGCAAACCAATGCTGCACCTACCCGCCCACTGGCATTGGCGAGCCAGATGGAAGGCCCTGTGGCACAACGTCATCGGTTACCCGATCGCGCAACCCCGCGCCGCCTGACCCCACCTTCCAAGCCCTGTCCGCCCCGCCATCCCAGGCCCGACCCAAGGAACCCAAAGGAAAGCTGGTACAGGCCAGCGGATCACCCACGCCCCACCGCGCCACACTCGGCCGCATCCCAAAACAACCGCGTCGACGGCAACACGAAATCACCCATCCACGGATTCAGGCTTAGACGCCATGCTTCAGTCATCCGACGACGACGCGGCCGAGAAGTTCTGGAACCAGGCCGGCGGCGAGACGATCATCCGCGACGTCGCCGCCCGCTACGGGCTCGCTGCCACGCAGCCACCCAGCGACGGGCGCTGGTGGGACACCACCACTTCGACCCCGGACCTGATTCGCTACTACCAGATGCTGCTCGACGGCTCCGGTGGCCTCCCGCCGGAGCGGGCCAAGATCATCATCGACGACCTGGCCAGCTCGACCCCCACCGGCGTCGATGGCTACCCGCAGCGGTTCGGCATACCCGACGGGCTCTACGCCGAACCGGTCGCGGTAAAGTAGGGCTGGATGTGCTGTATCGGCGAGGACTGGATGCACCTGTCGACCGGGGTGGTCGGCCCGGACAGCCGCTACATCATGGTCGTCGAGTCGCTGCAGCCCTCCGATGACACCACCGCTCGGGCAACCATTACCAAGGCCGTCAAGACGATGTTCCCGACCGGTCGCATCTGATCGCGCCGACTGTGCAGGTTATGGACGTGGATTCGCCGATTTCTCGCCAATAAGCTGCACAGTCGACGCAGCGCACCTTCCGCTACTCGAGCAAATCCGGGCGGCGTTCCCGGGTGCGCTGCCGCGACGCCTGCTCACGCCAGGCGGCGATTCGGGCGTGGTCGCCGGACAGCAGCACCTCGGGCACATCAAGACCACGCCAGCTCGGCGGCCGGGTGTAGCACGGGCCTTCCAGCAGACCCACCCGCCCGGGCGAGTGCGAATCGTCGTCGAGCGATTGCGGATTGCCTAACACGTTGGGCAGCAGTCGCAGCACCGCCTCGATCATCACCAGCGCCGCCGACTCCCCGCCCGGTAACACGTAGTCGCCGATCGAGACCTCTTCGACGCGCATCCGGCGGGCGGCGTCGTCCATGACCCGCTGGTCGATGCCCTCGTAGCGGCCGCAGGCGAACACCAGGTGCATCTCGGTGCTCCAGCGCCGCGCGGTCGCCTGGTCGAAGAGCACACCGGCGGGCGTAGGGACCACGAGAAGCGTTTCGCTTGAACAGATTTCATCAAGCGCTTCGCCCCAGACCGGCGCCTTCATCACCATCCCGGGGCCGCCACCGTAGGGGGCGTCGTCAACGGAGCGGTGCACATCATGGGTCCAGCGCCGCAGGTCGTGCACGTTGAGTTCGACCAGCCCCGACTCGATTGCCTTGCCCGGCAACGACTGGCGCAGCGGATCCATATAGCTGGGAAATATCGTCACGACGTCGATACGCACTAGGTCCTCAAATCCAAAAGACCGTCCGGCGGATCGATCTCGACGATGCCGGACTCCAACGACACCGAGGTCACGATCGCGCTGACGAACGGCACCAGCAGCTCGCCGACGTCGTCGCGCTTGACCGCCAGCAATTCCCCGGCGGGAGTGTGCAACACCTCGCTCACCGTGCCGATGTCCTGGCCTGCCGTGGTGCGCACCCGAAGTCCTTCCAGCTGATGGTCGTAGTACTCGTCCGGGTCGTCGATTGGCGGCAGATCCTCGGAATCGATCACCAACAAGCTGCCGCGCAGCGCGTCGGCCGCATCGCGATCGCACACACCGGCCAGCCGCACCAGCAGCCTCCCGCCGTGCGGTCGGGCCGCGTCGACAACGTAGCTGCGCTCCTGGTCGGTTGCCTTGGCCCGCAACACCGATCCCGGCGCGAACCGGGCATCGGGCTCGTCGGTGCGGACCTCGACGACAACCTCGCCGGTCACGCCGTGGGCTTTCACCACACGCCCGACTGCTAACTCCATGGGAGTCCCATGAGCCTTGGGTTCGCTACTGGTCGGTGTCCACCACGTCGACGCGAATGCCGCGGCCACCGATGCCGGCGACCAGTGTCCGCAGCGCGGTGGCGGTGCGGCCCCCGCGGCCGATCACCTTGCCCAGATCGTCGGGGTGAACATGCACTTCCACAGTGCGCCCGCGCCGATTGGTGACCATGGCGACCCGGACATCGTCGGGATTGTCGACGATGCCGCGCACCAGGTGCTCAACCGCGTCGACGACGACGGTATGCATCGGCCCGGTCAATTCTCGGACGCCGCTTCAGTGTGCTCGCCGCCCTCGGCCGGCTGCTCGGTCTTGTCGGCTTCGGCGGCTTTCTTGGCGGCCTTCTTGGCGGGAGGCTTCTTCTTCGGGGTCGCGGCCTCGGTGGTCGGAGCGCCCTCGGCGGCGGCAAGCGCGGCGTTGAACAGCTCGAGCTTGCTCGGCTTGGGCGCCCGGGTCTTCAACTTGCCCTCGGCGCCGGGCAGCCCCTTGAACTTCTGCCAGTCGCCGGTGATCTTCAGCAGCTTCAGGACAGGCTCGGTGGGCTGGGCGCCGACCGACAGCCAATACTGGGCCCGCTCGGAGTCGATCTCGATGAGGCTCGGCTCCTCCTTCGGGTGATACCGGCCGATGATCTCGATCGCGCGGCCGTCACGGCGGGTCCGCGCGTCCGCGACGGCGATGCGGTACTGGGGATTGCGGACCTTGCCAAGCCGGGTGAGCTTGATCTTCACAGCCATTCAGCGACTTCTCCTGTGCGTGTCACGCTGCAATTCAGCGACCCGGGCAGGATGCCGGGGTCCGGTTTTGCCTCGCGTGTGTGTCCCGCCGGCGAAGCCGAACGGCGGCACGTCGCGCGGTGGACAGCCGCCCATTGTGCCAGAACACACGCGTCCGGTGGAATTCCGGCCGGCTGACCCCGCCGAAACGTCACGGGCGGCGGTCGAAGCACTTGGCCTCCACCCGGCGGCTCATCCGCCAGCCCTCGGGTGTGCGGACGAACTCGTCGTCGTACCACAGGCCCAGCAGCATCGTGGTGGGTTCGTCCCCGCCGAACACCATCGGATTGAAACAGAAGGTGCGCGCGGTCGCGGTGTCGCCGTCGATGCGGATCGACGGCAAGCCCAGCATGTGCGCGTAGTTGGCGAAGGTCGGCAACACCTCGGCCAGCCACGCCTTCACCTGCGGGTAGCGGCCGTCCACGCCGCCCATCGCGCGATAGTCGATGTATGCCTCCGGAATGAACACCTTGTCGAGGTCGTCAAATCGACGAGAGTCGATGGCGGTGGAGTAGTCCACCAACAGCTGCTGGATCTCTAATCGGTCGGATATTTCGGCCAGGCTCAACATAGAAGGTGATTGAACACGATCCGGCGGCGCGGGCTACGCTCAGCGACCATGCGAAGGCTTGTGTCGTGTCTCGCTGTGGCACTTGCCGCCGCGTTCTTGTGGCATCCGCCTGCGGCGACGGCCGACACCACCGTCCAGCCCGTGGGCTCGGTGCCGATCCCCGACGGTCCGGCACAGACCTGGATCGTCGCCGACCTCGACAGCGGGCAGGTGCTGGCCGCGCGCGACGAGAACGTGCGCCACCCGCCCGCAAGCACCATCAAAGTCCTGTTGGCGCTGGTGGCGTTGGACGAGCTGAACCTGGACTCCACGGTTGTCGCCGACACCGCCGACACCCAGGTCGAATGCAGCTGTGTGGGGGTCAAACCGGGCCGCAGCTACACCGCGCGCCAGCTGCTCGACGGTCTGCTGCTGGTATCGGGTAACGATGCGGCCAACACGCTGGCCCGCATGCTGGGCGGCCAGCAGGCCGCGGTGGCCAAGATGAACGCGAAGGCCGCCGCCCTGGGCGCAACGAACACCCAGGCGGCCACCCCCTCGGGGTTGGACGGGCCGGGCGGCTCGGGCTGGTCGACCGCGCACGACCTGGCCGTCATCTTCCGGGCGGCCATGGCCAACCCGGTTTTCGCGCAGATCACCGCGGCCCCGTCGGCGCAGTTCCCCGGCGACGGCGGCGAGCGGCCGATCGTCAACCAGGACGAGCTGCTGCAGCGCTACCCGGGTGCGATCGGCGGGAAAACCGGGTTCACCAACGCTGCCCGCAAAACGTTCGTCGGGGCCGCGGCCCGTGACGGCCGGCGGCTGGTCATCGCAATGATGTACGGCCTGGTGCGCGAGGGTGGACCGACCTACTGGGACCAGGCCGCCGCTTTGTTCGACTGGGGATTCGCCCAAGGCCCGCAGTCGGCCGTCGGCGCGCTGTAGTCGGGCGGCGTCAGCCCTGTGACGCCGAGGAACCGCTTGAGTCAGCCGTCGAACGATACCCGGGCTATTCCGTTGAGCAGCGACATCAGAAGCGGTATCCGCTGGGCTTCGATGTCGGGTTGAGGCAGCACCGCCTGCACGATGGCCGACCCGTCAAATGTGTTGGCGACCATGGCCACCACGGCGGGGAAGATGTCCTCCGGAAAGCTATCGGCACCGGGAAGCGCCCGGGCGACGTCGTAGATTTTCGAACGGTACTGTTCAAGGACGCTCCGCAAAGTGGCCCTGAGCTTTTCGTCAGTGCGCGCAGCGACCATCAGTTCGTACAACACGGCGTTCGCCGAATTACGAGTGATGTCACGAAGAATGGTCAGCACCGCTTCTAAAGGCGGCCTTTCAGCGGGTATTTCGGCGACTTGCTTGGTAAACAACTCCAGTTGACGCCGTGACACCTCATTTGCCGTGGCCGCCATGAAGTCGCCCATGGTGGCGAAGTGCCGAAATAGCGCACCGTCGGAAACCTTGGCGCGCTTGCTGATCGCAGCGGCGGATGCCCGTGCGTACCCGGCTTCTGCGATGGTCGCGATACTGGCGTCGAGCAGACGGGCGACTGTTTCGTCGCGGCGTTGCCGCTGGGATCTAGCCATCTCAGACGCGCGCAACCCGGGGCTGGCGAGCCTTGGCGCGCAGGACCCGGCCCGACTTCGCCGTTGTGCCGTAGCCGTCGCGGAACTGCCCGTGGCGACACACCACCGCTCCGCCCACACCGGTCGCCACGACCGCAGCGTCGTTGCGGTTGACCATTCGCCGCAAGCCACCGTAGAAGGGAACCGCCTCCTCGTAGTAGCCGTCCACCGATTCGTCGAGACCGTCTGGATCGATCACCACGAAATCTGCGCGGTCACCGCGCCGCAGCGTGCCGGCGTCGAGCCCGAACCAATCGGCCACTTCAGCGGTCAGCCGATACACCGCCTGCTCGACGGTAAGAAACGGCGCTCCGGCTCGTGCGGCATCCAGTGTGCGCTTCAGCAGGCGCAGCGGATAGTTGTAGAACGCCATGTTGCGCAGGTGCGCGCCCGCGTCGGAGAAACCCATGTGGATGGTGGGCTCGGCGGCAAGCTTGTCCAGTTGCTTGGGCCGGTGGTTGGCGACGGTCGTGGTCCACCGCACGTTGCGTTCACCGTTGTCGACGAGCACGTCGAGAAACGCATCCAGCGGGTGCAGCCCACGCTCGTCGGCGATCGCCCCGAAGCTCTTGCCGACCAGCGACTTATCGGGGCATTCGACGATTACCGCATCGTGGAAGTCGCGGTGCCACAACGTCGGGCCGAGCTTCTTGCGGTCGAACTCACGCCGGAATTTCCGGCGGTACTCGAGGTCCGCCAGCAGCGTGTTGCGCGCAAGCTGGTCGCGGAGATGCAGCGCCGCGGTTCCCGCGCCGAACTCCTCGAAGACCGGCAAATCGATTCCGTCGGAATACAGCTCGAAGGGCACGGGCAGGTGCTGCAAGCGCACCTGCGAGCCGAGCACCGCATTGAGCAGTCGTGTGCCCAAGCCGAACACGGCGGCCGCGCCGGGCATCGACTTGGCGTCCGCGGAGACCAGCAGGCTCATCCGCACCGGCTTGCGGCGCCCGAACATATGGCCGCTGGCCAAGAAGAACAGCAATCCCGACGCCGGCTTGGCAATATTGGGGGCACTCTGCAGAATGCGGCTGCGCCGGCGCAGCACCTCGATCAGCGTGCGCCGCTCGTGCCAGGTGGCAAACGTGGACGGGAGCGCTCGCGACCGATAGCGGTCGCCGTCGAGTTTGTCGATGGCCGCGTCCATCCCCGACATGCCGAGCAGGCCCGCGTCAAGCGCCTCGTCGAGCAGTGCCGTCATCCGCTGCAACTCGGCGCCAGTCGGTCGTACACCATCGTCGGTGGCCCGGCCCAGGCCCAGCACGGCCGTGCGCAGGTCCGAATGACCGACCAGCGAGCCGACGTTCGGCCCAAGCGGCAAATCATCAAGCGCTGCAACGTATTCGGCGGCCGTCGACCAGGTCTTGCCGGCCTTCAGCGCGCCGAACACAAATTCGCGCGGCACCGCTTCGACCCTGCTGAACAGGTCGGCGGCGTCCGCCGAGTCGGCATACACGGTCGACAGCGAACAGTTTCCCAGCACTACCGTGGTGACGCCGTGCCGCACCGATTCCCGCAATCCGGGGTCCAGCAGCACCTCGGCGTCGTAGTGGGTGTGCACATCGACGAAGCCCGGGACCACCCACTTGCCGGCCGCGTCGATCACTTCCGGGCAGCCCGCCTCGTCCAGCGGCTCGGCGGACACGGCCGCGACGACGCCATCGCGAATCCCCAGCGTGCGGGGCTGCGGCGGGCGGCCGGTGCCGTCGAACCACAGCCCGTCGCGAACGATGACGTCGTAGCCCACAGCCCCTCCGGGTTCAAGGTCTCTGCGAGCCTACCAAAGTTAGTAAGTACTTACAATCATTTAATCCCCGCGCGTGTCCTCACCGAGTTGTCGTCGGGGCCGCCGCAGTGCTGGTGGCAGGAACGGGCACGACGATGCCAGGGGGCACCTCGCCGACTCGCGCGGCCACAGCCGGAATTACGATCCGCCCGCCCTTTTGACCGCACTCATCGGTTTCGACGGTCACCGTCATCACCCCGCGCAGTGGCCCATGCGTCTGCGGTTGCAGCGAAATCGTTTGCGTGGTGGTCTCTTTGGCCGCCGTTCCGTTCGGGCCCACGCAGGGGAACTGGACGATTTCCGGTCGCGACTGCCAGGCGCCGTCACGGAAATCCAGGACAAGCGTGTGCCCGCCACTTGCCGTGCTCACCGTCTGGTGGTCGTTGTCGTCGAGCAGGATCCCGCCGGCAACGCATCCGGCCGGTAGGCACGACGAACGAAATGCCCACCAGGTGGTCACGTTCGGCGGTTGCGGGTCGGGGATGTCGTTGTAGGTCTGCTGGGCGCGGTTGACGTCCACCTGGTAGGTGCCCTCGAGCATGGCGGGCGGCGCGGCGGGAGTGCTGCTGGTCGTGGTGGGAGCCCGGGTTAATGTCGTCGCGGGAATGCCCGCCTGGGCGGGGGTCGTGTCGTTTTTGCGATAGATCGTGCCCACTGCCAGCAGGCCAATGAGCAGCGTGAGCGCCGCCCCGGCCGCCGCCCCGGCCAAGATCCACGACCATCGGCGGCTCGTCGGCACCGGCGCGGTGGCAACCGAGGGCAGAGCGCTGCGCCGCCCTGACAGCGGTCGCCGTACCGCTGTCAGCAGCGACCGGGCAGTACTGCCAGCGCGTTTCGACGGCGATTGGCCTGCCCCGGCCACACTTTCGACCGCTGCTTCATCGGGGTAGTCCAGGGCGAGGACGGCCTCGGGGCTGCGGTCACCGACGAGAAGGCCCGCCTGTTCGCTTAGCGCATGGGCGAATTGGGCACAGCTGCCGAACCGGTCGGCCGGTTTTTCGGCCAAGGCTATCGACAACACGCCGTCAAGATGACCCAACTGCGGGTGCCGATCGCCGCGTCGGGGTTGGGCTCCGGTGAGCAGATGAAGCGCGGTGGCCGCGAGCGCGTACTGGTCGGCGCGCGCGTCGATGCGCGAGCCAGTCAGCTGCTCCGGCGCAGCGTAGGCGAACGCGCCCCCATCCGGGCTCCTGCGGCCCAGCCGTCGGATGGTGCCGAGTTGTCGTGCTATTCCAAAGTCCGTCAACAGGATTCGTGGTTCACCATTGCCGGGGTTGGTCAAGAAGATGTTGGCTGGTGTGACGTTGCGGTGCAGCATTCCTCGCTGGTGCGCGTAATCCAGTGCCCCGGCGATGGCCGCGACGATCGACAGCGCCTCACCGGCTGGCATCCCGGCTGGAAACTGCTCGCGGATGAGCTGTGCGGCGTTGATGCCGTCGAGGTATTCCATTGCGATCCACAGCCGGCCGTCGAACTCGCCGCGGCCATACACCTGCACGATGTGCGGGTGATACAGCGTTGTGGCGAGCGGGGCTTCCCGGTGGAACCTCTCGCAAAACTCGCGGTCCGCTGTCATCGCGCGGGGAAGGATTTTCAACGCGTCCTGGCGCGACAGCCGGGGATCTTGAGCGAGATAGACCTCACCCGCTTCGCCCGTACCCAGCATCCGGATGATGGTGTAACCGGCAAAGGTCGACCCAGGGGCCAACGGCATCCCTCGATCCTATCGGCGGTCGCAGCCGCGCGTCGGCTCAGAACAGCCGACCGCGCAATATCACCACGTCGGGGCTGCTCAGCACGCCAGGGCCGAGCCGCGGATCGTCGTTGTAGCACAACAGATCTGCCGATGCGCCGTGATCGAGGCCGGGACGGCCCAGCCAGCGCCGGGCGTCCCAGGACGCCGCGCCCAGTGCCTGGATGGGGCTCATCCCGATCCGCTTGAGCGCCTCGACCTCATCGGCGATGCGACCATGGGCCACCATGGTGCCGGCGTCGGTGCCGGCATACACCGCTATGCCCGCATCGCGCGCCGCGGCGATCCGCGAATGACACCTCGCGTGCAGGTCGCGCATGTGAGCCGCATACGTCGGGTAGCGGTCTGCGGAGGCAGCAATGCTCGGAAAGTTCTCGATATTGATCAGCGTGGGCACCAAGGCGGTGCCGTGCTCGACCATCAACTCGATCGTGTCGTCGGTGACCCCAGTGCCGTGTTCAATGCAGTCGATCCCGGCATTGATCAACCCGGGCAGCGCATCCTCGCCGAAGACGTGCGCGGTGACCCGCGCTCCGTGGGTGTGCGCGACATCGATCGCCGCCTTAAGCACGTCGTCGGACCACAGCGGCGCGAGATCGCCCACCTGCCGGTCGATCCAGTCCCCGACGAGCTTCACCCACCCGTCACCTCGCCGCGCCTGCTCGGCAACCAACTGGGGCAGCTGCGATTCATCGTCGAGTTCGATTGCGAAACCAGGCGTATAGCGCTTGGGGCGGGCCAGATGCCGGCCCGCGCGGATGATGCGCGGCAGATCGGCATGATCGTCGAGGCTGCGGGTGTCGGTCGGCGAACCGCAGTCCCGCAGCAGTAACGCGCCCACGTCGCGTTCGGTCTCGGCCTGGTCGATCGCCTCGTCGAGGTCGACGACGCCGTGCGCGCCCAACCCGACATGACAGTGGGCATCCACCAGGCCCGGGATGACCCAGCCGCCGTCGAACACGGTGTCGGCACCGGCCACTGGCTCAAGGCTGATCTGCCCGTCGACGATCCACAGCTCGAGCGCAGCTTCGTCGGGCAGACACCTGCCGCGGATGTGAAGCCGCATCCGGCTACTTCTTGCCTGGGAACTTCAGTTTGGACAAGTCGAAGTCCGCCAAACCCGGTGGCAGTTCGTTCAGCCCCTCCGGCAGGTGTGACAGATCCGGAAATCCCGACGGCAAACCGGCGCCAAACGGGCTTCGCGCTTTGGGCGGTGTGGGACCGCGCTTCTTGCCTTTCTTGCCCTTGCCCGCTTTGGTTTTCGCAGCTTTGCGCCCGGATTTGCGCCCCAGCCCGGGCATGCCCATGCTGCCCATCATCGACGACATCATCTTGCGGGCCTCGAAGAACCGGTCGACCAGCTGGTTGACCTCCGAGACGGTCACGCCGGAGCCGTTGGCGATGCGCAGCCGCCGTGAGGCGTTGATGATCTTGGGGTCGGCCCGCTCCTCGGGCGTCATCCCCCGGATGATCGCCTGCAACCGGTCGAGCTGTTTGTCGTCGACGGCGGCCAGCGCCTCTTTCATCTGACCCGCCCCGGGCAGCATGCCCAGCAGGTTGCCGATCGGTCCCATCTTGCGGATGGCCAGCATCTGCTCAAGGAAGTCCTCCAGGGTCAGCTCGCCGGTGCCGATCTTGGCGGCGGCGGCCTCGGCCTGTTGCGCGTCGAAAACCTGCTCGGCCTGCTCGATCAGGCTCAGCACGTCGCCCATGCCCAGGATGCGGCTGGCCATCCGGTCGGCATGGAAGACGTCGAAGTCCTCCAGCTTTTCGCCGGTGGACGCGAAAAGGATTGGCACACCTGTTACTTCGCGCACGGACAGTGCGGCGCCGCCGCGGGCGTCGCCGTCGAGCTTGGTCAGCACCACGCCGGTGAAGCCGACACCCGCGCCGAACGCCTCGGCGGTGGTGACGGCGTCCTGCCCGATCATCGCGTCCAAGACGAACAGCACTTCGTCGGGGTCGATGGCCGCGCGGATCGCGGCGGCCTGAGCCATCATCTCGTCGTCGATGCCGAGCCGCCCGGCGGTGTCGACGACGACGACGTCGAAATGCTTGGCCCGCGCCTCGGCAAGCCCCTGGGCGGCCACCGCGACCGGATCACCGGGACCGGCGTCGGGCGACGCGCCGGGATGCGGCGCGAACACCGGGACCCCGGCCCGCTCACCGACCACCTGCAGCTGGTTCACCGCCGCGGGCCGTTGCAGGTCGGCAGCCACCAAAAGCGGCGTATGCCCTTGTCCGCGCAGCCATTTGGCCAGTTTGCCGGCCAGTGTGGTCTTACCCGAGCCTTGCAGACCGGCGAGCATGATCACCGTCGGCGGCGTCTTGGCGAATGCCAGTTGCCGGGTTTGGCCGCCGAGGATGCCGATCAGTTCCTCGTTGACGATCTTGACGACCTGCTGTGCGGGGTTGAGCGCGCCCGATACTTCCGCACCCTTGGCGCGTTCTTTGATGCGGCTGACGAACGCCCGCACCACCGGCAACGAGACGTCGGCTTCCAGCAGCGCCAACCGGATTTCGCGGGTGGTGGCGTCGATGTCGGCGTCGGTCAACCGACCCTTGCCGCGCAGGCTCTGCAGGGCGCCGGTCAGGCGGTCGGAAAGCGATTCGAACACGCCGACCAGCGTAGCGAGGCGACGACACACGCTGCGGAGCGCGGCAGGGCGAGGCTCGGGCTCGGTTGCGGCAGGCCGGACAGCAACTC
Organism: Mycobacterium xenopi; assembly: GCF_009936235.1. NCBI lineage: Bacteria > Bacillati > Actinomycetota > Actinomycetes > Mycobacteriales > Mycobacteriaceae > Mycobacterium > Mycobacterium xenopi. Next base: position 3,408,828 of record NZ_AP022314.1, read on the forward strand.
ATAATCGCCGCTAGCCAGGGCAGCCAGTTACGCCGACGCGGATCCAGGATCAGCATCAACCCGCAACGAGGTCACCGGTGAAGTGAACGACGACCCGGGCGCGGATGCCGTCCGTCGCCAGTATGAGCGGTGGAGGTATCCCCGCCCCGTAGCGGATCTCGAGGCCTGGACCGCTGACCACTGGGAATGGTTCGACCCCGCGCATGCGCACCGAATATTGTGGCCCGATCGCGAATACAGACCCGATCTCGATATTCTCATCGCAGGTTGTGGCACAAGCCAGGCGGCAATTTTTGCCTTTACCAACCCCCTGGCAAAAGTGGTAGCCGTCGATATCAGCCAGCCATCCCTGGACCATCAGCAATATTTGAAAGAAAAGCATGAGCTGGACAACCTCGAATTGCGCCTGCTCGACATCGAAAAGCTGACGACGCTTGGACTCGACTTCGACCTGGTCGTAGCGACCGGCGTTTTACATCACCTGGCCGATCCCGTGAAAGGTATGAAAGCGCTCGCCGGATGCCTGCGGCGGGATGGCGTGCTGGCAGTGATGCTCTATGCGAAATACGGCCGTATCGGCGTCGAGCTGCTGGAGTCTGTATTTCGCGACATGGGACTCGGCCAGGACGAAACATCGGTCAAAATTGTCAAAGACACACTCTCGGCGCTTCCGCCGGATCACCCTGTTCAGAATTATTTGAAGATCGCGCGAGATTTGCAGTCCGACGCCGCGCTGGTCGACACGTTTCTGCATGGCCGTGCGCGCAGCTATACGGTAGACGAATGTATTGACCTCGTCACCTCTGCCGGGCTGGTATTTCAAGGGTGGTTCCATAAGGCGCCGTATTACCCGCACGATTTGTTCGCGCCGGCCAGCAAGTTCTATTCGGCCGTAAATGCGTTGCCGGAAAGGAAGTTGTGGTCGGTGATGGAGCGTCTACAGACATTGAACGGGTGCCATTTCTTCATGGCGTGTCGCTCGGAGCGGCCCAAAGAGAGCTACACGATCGATTTCTCGACCGTCGACGCCCTCGAATACGTACCGATGCTGCGCACCCGCTGCGGCGTCTTTGGCACCGACATTGTTTGGCCCGGCGCGCGTATGACCATGAATCCGGCTCAGTTGCCGTTCGTACAGCACGTCGACGGGCGTCGCACGATTCGACAGATTGCCGCCTGTGCGGCGGCGCGGACGTCCCAGGCAACCCCAGCCGACGCCGCCAACCTGGAAGCGTTCGCCCGCAAACTATTCCAGTCGCTGTGGCGTCTCGATTGGGCGGCGATGGCGCTGAACCCGTCCACAGCGAGCGCCTCTCCGTCAACTCACACCAAGCGACCACATATGTGAGCATTCCGTAACGGCACCTTAACGGTGACTGGGCGTAACCAGCCTTTTACCTGATCGCAAATCACACACCGGCGCGTCAGTTTGCGGATTTAAGTTCGCCGACTCCAGCGATCGGGTTATGGCCACCGCGAGAAATCTCGCACGTGGTCGCCGGCACCACTGGATGCCTGAAAATGGGCGGCCACCGGAAGCAATTTGTTAAAAGTTCGTCCGCCGACGTTAAGAAGCAATTAACGCGCTGGGGTTTCCGCACTCGCTACGCGAAGGTATAGCCGTGGATCCATTGCCAGACATCATCACACGGTGATCACCCCGGTCGGCCCTCTTAACGGGTCGACCTATTTCCCTAGGAGAAGTACATGTCTTTCGTGAAGACGCTGCCCGAAGCGCTCGCAGCGGCGTCCAGCCAGCTGGAGGGTCTCGGCACTTCGATGGCCGCCGAGAGCGCCGCCGCCGCCGGTCCGACCACGGCCATCGCCCCCGCAGCCTCGGACGAGGTGTCGGCGCTACAGGCGGGAATTTTCTCCACCTATGGCCAGCTCTACCAGACAGCCAGCGCCCAAGCCCAAGCCATTCACCAACAATTCGTGAACCTTTTGGCGGCCAGCGCCGGGTCCTACGGAGAAACCGAGGCGGCCAACCAGGCGGTGGCCGCCTCGACGCCGCTGACAGGGCTGAGCTCCCTGGTCGGGGCGTCGCCGGCTGCCGCGCCGACGCAAGCCACGGGCCTGGGCGACATCCTCGAAGGCTTGGCCCAGGCGCTCGGTAATTCGCCGCTAAGCAGTCCCATCGCCAACTTATTGAATATCAACACCGGCAACTGGGCGTCGGCGGGATCGGACCTGATCGGAATGGCCGGCGGCGGTCTTCTCACCGCCCTGCCCGAAGAGGCCGCCGAAGGCGGACTGGAAGGCGGCTTGGCCGACCTGGCCGGCACGGTCAGCCCGGCGGGGGCGGCGGTGCCGCGGCGCTGGGCGCCACACCGGTGTTGGCCGGGGTCGGGCAGGCATCGTCGGTCGGGGGCATGTCGGTCCCGCCCAGTTGGACCGGCGAAGCGTCGGCGGCCAGCGCTCCGGTACGCCTGGCGGCTCACAGCTGGACGACCGCCGCGCCGGAGACCGCGCCGGTAGCCACAATGCCCGCCGGAATGCCGTCGGTCGCGTCGGCCGGTCGCGGCGGCTACGGCTTGGGCGCCCCACGCTACGGCGTCAAACCAAAGGTAATGCCCAAACCCAGCGTTTAGAAAATTGAGCCGGCCAACGGTGTCCGGTAATCCCGATGCGCCACTGGATTTTATAGACAGGATCTGGAGAAAATGTTCTTCGATTTCGCAGCGCGGCCCCCGGAAATCAATTCGGCGCTCATGTACTCCGGTGCCGGGGCAGGCCCGATGGTGGCCGCCGCCGCGGCGTTCAGCAACTTGAGCGGTGAGCTAAGCGCGACGGCGGCGTCCTACCAGTCGGTGATCTCACAACTCACCGGCTCAGCCTGGCAGGGTCCGTCGGCCGCGGCGATGGCCGCCGCCGCCGAGCCCTACATCACCTGGCTGAGCACGACCTCGGGGCAACTGCAGCACGCCGCCTCCCAGGCCATCGCATCGGCGGCCGCCTACGAGACCGCCTTTGCCGCCACGGTGCCGCCGCCGGTTATCGCCGCCAACCGGGCGCAGCTGGCGATGCTGGTGTCGACCAACTTCCTGGGGCAAAACACCCCGGCGATCGCGGCCAACGAGGCTCAATACGCGGAAATGTGGGCCCAGGACGCCGCCGCAATGTATGGCTACGCCGCGTCCTCGGCGGCCGCCGCGCAGCTCACCCCGGTGACTCCGCCGGCGGAGACCACCAACCCGGCGGGTCTGGGTGCACAAGCTGCCGCGGTCTCCAATGCCGTGAGCAGCAGCGCGACGACATCGGGACTCAACGGGGTGCTGTCCAGCCTCACCAACGCACAAGGAGCGCTCGCCAACCCGCTCGGCCTGGCGGCGAACGCGAGTTCGGGAACCTCGATCTGGCAAGGTCTCAAGGACCTGATGAACACCGGCATCGTCTTCAACAGCATCAACTCCGTGGATGTCACGGCGTCGTGGTGCACGATGATGATGATCTCGGCGGGGGCGACTTTGGGACATTTCATCAGCAACGCCCTGGCGGGCGTCACCGTCGGCGACGTCACCCCCTGGGTGCGGGCCTGGGCGGTGGAATCCTTGCGAGCTCGACCGCACCAGCGGCCGGCGGCTACGGCGCGGCCCCGGTCGCGGCGGGTATGGGGCAGGCCTCTCTGGTGGGCAGCTTGTCGGTGCCGGGCACCTGGTCCTCGGCCGCCCCGGCAGCCAGCGCCGCCGCGGAATTCGAGGGCTCGGGCTGGACGGTGGCTCCGGAAGAAGAAATGCCTGTGGCCACGGTGCCGGCCGGGATGCCGTCGGTGGCGTCGGCTGGGCGCAGCGGCTACGGTTTCGGCACACCGCGATACGGAGTCAAGCCCACCGTCATGCCCAAGACCGTCCTGGTGTGACGAAGCCAGGGCCCGCCGGCTGGCCGTCAAAACCGGCGTTCAGTAGGCCGTTTAGTAGGCGTAGTCGACGGATCTGTCGACCACGGCGGTGTCCAACACGGCGATCAGTTCCCGTTCCACCGCCGCCTGCACTTTCGCGGGCACCTCGGCCGCGTCGGTGGACGCCCTGACGCAGAACACGTCGTCGACCATCGACCCCAGCGTGGTGACCTTCGCCCAGATGATATCGGCGCCCGCGCGCTCCAATCCTCCGGTCAGTGACGCGAGCAGCCCCGTCCGGTCGGACGTGCGGATTTCGACGATCAGCTGATCGGGCGTGCCACCGAACCACAGAATGCGTGGCGGCGGGGTCGGCCGATAGCCGGGCACCCCGGTCAGCACCTCCCCGATGGGGCTGCTGTCCTCGTCCGCCTCTCGGCGGTCCAGCATGCCCAGGATGTCGAGGTCTCCGGCCAACGCAGCGACCAATTGCTGGCGCAGCAGCTCGGCCGCGGCTGGGCTACCAAAAAGCGGCGACACCACGAATTCGTTGATTGCGGCGCCGTGGTGAACGTTGACCGCAGCGGAGTGCACTCGCAACGAGTTCAGCGCCAGTACGCCCGCGGCCTTCGACAGCAGGCCCCGCTGATCGGGCGCGATCATCACCACGTGGTAGCGCGTACCGTCGCCCGGCCTGACCTCCACGTGCACCCCGTGGTCGTCGGCCAGCGAAAGATACTCGGGGTCAATGGGATCGGGGTGCGGCAAATTTTGCCCGGCCATCACCATGTGGCAGCGGCGCACCAATTCGCCGACAAGCGAGGCTTTCCAGTCACCCCACACCCCGGGGCCGGTGGCCAACGCGTCAGCTTCCGTCATCGCGTGCAGCACGTCGAGCAGCACCGGGTCTCCCCCGACCGCGTCTGCGACAGTCGCGATGGTCTGGGGGTCGTTTAGATCACGGCGAGTCGCCGTCTTGACCAACAGCAGGTGGTGGCGAACGAGTTTCGCCAGCATCGCCACGTCCGCCTGCCACATACCCAGGCGGGTACCAATCGCCGTGGCCAACTCGGCGCCGATCACGCTGTGGTCGGTGGACCGGCCTTTGCCGATGTCGTGCAGCAGTGCACCAAGCATCAGAAGGTCAGGCCGTGCCACGCGGGTAGTGAAAGCACTTGCCTGCACGGCAGTTTCGACCAGATGACGATCCACGGTCCAGGTGTGGATCACGTCGCGGGGCGGTAAGTCGCGGATTGCAGCCCATTCGGGCAGCACCCGGGCCCACAGCCCGACGCGGTCGAGCGACTCGATCGTCGAGACCGTGGCCGGCCCCGCACTGAGCAGAACCAACAGGTCATCCAGAACGTCGGGTGGCCACGGGGTAGGCAAATCGGGTGCCGCGTCGGCGAGTCGGCTCAGCGTGGCGGCCGCGATGGGCACGCCGGAGACAGCCGATGCGGCGGCCACTCGCAGCAGCAGGCCGGGGTCGTGTTCTGGTCGGGCATCGCGGGCCAACACGACCTCCCCGGCGTACTCGACGACGCCTTCGTCCAGCGGCCGGCGGCGTCGCCGCCGCAACGCCGACATGCCGCGCCGCGGCAGCGAATTGGCGGCGGTCCTTAACGCGGCGTCGACGTGATAGCTGATCGTGCGCGCGGCGTCGGACAGCATGCGCGCCAGATCGAACCTGTCGCCGAGCTGCAGCGCCGAACTGATGTCGTCGGCGTACTGGGCCAGCAGCACGTCATGCCCGCGGCCGGATACCCGGCGCAGTTCGGTGCGCACGTCAACCAGTGCGCGACAGGCGTGGTCCACTGAACCCGCCGCGACCTCGGGGTTGCGAATCGCCTGGCGATCGGCGAGCTGCGCGATCGCCAGGCCGTCCAGCAACTGGATGTCGCGCAGGCCACCACGCCCGAACTTCAGATCCGGTTCAACGCGGTGCGCTATCTCGCCGGTGCGCTGCCAGCGGGCCTGGGTTGCCTCGACGAGTTCAGCGAATCGCGAACGGATTCCGCTCCGCCATTGTCGGCGGACGCCGTCGACCAGATGCGCCGACAGGGCCGCATCGCCGGCAATGTGGCGCGCTTCCAGCATCGCCAGACCCGAGGAGATGTCCGCATCGGCGATTTGCATTGCCTCGGCGACGGTTCGCACGCAATGGTCAAGACGAATGTTGGCGTCCCACAGCGGATACCACAACAGGTTGGCGACCCTGCCGACGATGTCGGTGGGCATATTGTTGTGTACCAACATCAGGTCCAGATCGGAGTGCGGCAGCAGCTCGCGTCGGCCCAACGATCCGGTCGCGACGATTGCGAAGCCGCTGTCTTGCGTGATGCCGATCTCCACGGCTTTCGTCGTCAGCCAGGACTCATGCAGCTCCTGCCATGCCTTTCGCAATGCGGCCGCATTTTGTTCGCCCGGATCCCGGGTAAGTAGCCGCTCCCGCGCTGCGACCAAATCGGTTGCCGGGCGGGCACTTCCAGCGGCCGGGCCCTCCCACCGAGAGTCAGGGGCAGAATCCAGTCTGCGCGGTCTCATGCTATCTGGCCGAGCAGACGCAAAGGCTCCTCAGCGCCCACGGAATCGGGTACCTTCGCCTCTGCCCGCGCATACTCGCGGTAGCTCTCACAGCGCATCAGGTCCGCGCTCGCCCGTGCGCACCCGCACAACAGTCTCCACCGGGGTGACCCACACCTTGCCGTCGCCGATCTTGCCGGTGCGCGCGGCGCGGACCACCCTGTCGACCACCTTGTCGACGACGGAATCGTCGACGACAACCTCGATCCGAACCTTCGGGACGAATTCGACGGAATACTCAGCGCCCCGGTAAACCTCCGTGTGACCCTTCTGCCGCCCGTACCCCTGCACTTCGCTCACCGTCATCCCCAGGACGCCCGCCTCCTCCAGGCTGGTCTTGACGTCGTCGAGCGTGAACGGCTTCACGATCGCGGTGATCAGCTTCATTTCCACTCTCCTCCAAGGCGTGACGACCAGGAACCGAACCGCTGACGACCGCGAAATCGTAGCCGCTCTCAGCGTGCTGAGCCTCATCGATGCCTGAGGCTTCGTCCTCGGCGCTCAGGCGCAGCCCGATGGTGTATTTCAGGATCAGGGCCAAGATAGCGGTGACGACCGCTGAATACCCGAGAACACTGAATGCGCCGATTGCCTGGCGTTCCAACTGAGCGAATCCGCCGCCGTAGAACAGGCCGGGTGACACGCCGGTGACACCCGCGATGGCCGTGGTCTGCGGGGCGGCCAGCAGACCCACCAGCAGCGTTCCCACCAGACCGCCGACCAGATGCACTCCGACCACGTCGAGCGAATCATCAAAGCCCAACCGGTATTTCAGCCCGACTGCCAACGCGCAAAACACGCCGGCCGCGACGCCCACCACCAAGGCCCCCACCACGTTGACCGACGAGCAGGACGGCGTGATGGCGACCAGTCCGGCAACGATGCCCGACGCGGCGCCCAGCGAGGTGGCGTGTCCGTCGCGGATGCGTTCGGTGAGCAGCCACCCCAACATGGCGGCGGCGGTTGCCACCGTGGTGGTCATGAACGTGGAGCCGGCGGCGCCGTTGGCGCTGGTAGCCGATCCGGCGTTGAACCCGTACCAGCCGAACCACAGTAGCCCAGCACCCAGCATCACGAACGGCAGGTTGTGCGGCCGCATGATCGTCTTGGGCCAGCCCTGCCGCCTGCCGAGGACGATCGCCAGCACGAGGCCCGCCGTCCCGGCGTTGATGTGCACGGCCGTGCCGCCGGCGAAGTCGATGGCGTGCAGCTTGTTCAGGATCCAGCCGCCGTGCGCGGCCGCGAACTTGTCGGCGGCGAACACCCAGTGCGCGATCGGGAAGTAGACGAATGTCGCCCACAATCCGGCGAACAGCGTCCAGCTGCCGAATTTCATCCGGTCGGCCACCGCTCCGGAGACCAGCGCGACGGTGATGATCGCGAACATCAGCTGGAACGCGACATACACGACGTGAGGGATGGTGCCCGCCAACGGGATCTGAACACCCCCGGTGTGGGTGCTCGGATCCTCGGCGACGGCGTTGACACCGATAAGACCCTTCAGGCCCCAGTATTCGGTTGGCCTGCCGGCGATGTTGCCGACGTCGTCGCCGAAGGCGAGCGAGTAACCGTAGAGCACCCACAGCACCGTCACGACGCCCATCGCGCTGATGCTCATCATGATCATGTTGAGCACGCTTCTGGCGCGGACCATGCCGCCGTAAAAGAACGCCAGGCCGGGCGTCATCAACAGCACAAGAGCCGAGCTCGCCAGCATCCAGGCGGTGTCGCCAGTATTGGGAATGCCCATGGTTGGGAATTGGTCCACTCGACATCACCTCCGGTCGGCGCGGTCCCGGCCGCCAACGGTGACCGATGACCTTGTCAGACAATGCGCAAAAGTTGTTGCGGCGTTAGTGCCTCAACGTTTCGCCGAAGTTACGTGATTCTCACCGGGTCCAGCGTCAACCGAGCAGGGCGTCGACGAACGCCGCCGGCTCAAACGGAGCGAGGTCGTCGGGTCCCTCGCCGAGCCCGACCAGTTTCACCGGTACCCCGAGTTCCTGTTGGACGCGGAAAACGATGCCGCCCTTGGCTGTTCCGTCCAGTTTGGTCAGCACCGCGCCGGTGATGTCGACGACCTCGGCGAATACCCGGGCCTGCGCCAGCCCGTTCTGGCCGATGGTGGCATCGAGAACGAGCAGTGCCTCGTCGACGGCGGCGCGTCGCTCCACTACCCGTTTGACCTTGCCGAGCTCATCCATCAGCCCGGTTTTGGTGTGCAGGCGCCCGGCGGTGTCGATGACGACGACGTCGGCGCCGGTGGCGATGCCCTTGTCGACCGCGTCGTAGGCCACCGAGGCCGGGTCGGCGCCCTCGGCGCCCCGCACCACTTCGGCGCCCACCCGCGCGGCCCAGGTCTGCAGCTGGTCGGCCGCCGCGGCCCGGAAGGTGTCGGCGGCGCCGAGCACCACGCGCCGGCCGTCGGCCACCAGCACCCGCGCCAGCTTGCCGACAGTGGTGGTTTTCCCGGTGCCGTTGACGCCGACGACGAGCAGCACCGACGGGTGGTCGGCGTGCGGCAGCGCGCGGATTGTGCGGTCCAGCTCGGGCCGCAGCTCGGCGATCAAAACCTCCCGAAGCACGGCGCGGGCGTCGGTTGCGGTGCGCACGCTGCTGCTAGCCAGCCTGCTGCGCAGCTGCGTGACCACCGACGCGGTGGCCGCCGGGCCGAGGTCGGCCACCAGCAGGGTGTCCTCGACGTCCTGCCAGGAGTCCTCGTCCAGGTCGCCGCCGCCGAGCAGGCCCAGCATGCTGCGGCCCAAAGTGTTCTGCGATCGGGCGAGCCGCCCGCGCAGCCTTTCCAGGCGCCCTTCGGGTGGGGCGATGGCGCTGATATCGGGAACGACGGGCGGCGCCGGCGCGTGCTCGGGCAGTTGGACGTCGGCGATCGACCGCTTGACGGTGTCGCGCGGAATGGCTGCGTCGTCGCCCACACCGGGCAGTCCCGTGGTGTCGAGGACCTCCGGCGATGTCCCCTGGGTGAACGTGATGCCCGACGACGTGGTGTATCCCCCGCCACGATCGGCACCAGCGGTCTGCGCACGAGCCGACAGGCGGATCCGCCGACGCCGGTAGCGGATCAGGCCCGCGATCAGCGCAGCGACGACCACCAGCGCGGCGACACCCGCGACGACGATCCATACAGCGTCGGACACCATGTGCTCCTGGCTATCGTGAGCTGCCGACGAGCTGGTCCACCCGCTGGCCGCGCATCCGCTGCGAGATCACTGTGGTGATGCCGTCGTCGCGCATGGTCACGCCGTAGAGCGCGTCGGCCACCTCCATGGTCGGTTTTTGATGCGTGATCATGATGATCTGCGATTGCTCCCGCAATTCTTCGAACAGCCCGAGCAGCCGCTGCAGGTTCACGTCGTCCAGGGCCGCCTCCACCTCGTCCATGACGTAGAACGGCGACGGCCGGGCCCGGAAGATCGCGACCAGCATCGCAACCGCGGTCAGCGCCTTCTCGCCGCCAGACAGCAACGACAGCCGTTTGACCTTCTTGCCGGGCGGGCGGGCCTCGACTTCGATGCCGGTGGTGAGCATGTCGTCGGGATCGGTCAACCGCAGCCGGCCTTCCCCGCCGGGGAACAACGCGGCGAACACCGCGCGAAACTCGCGTTCCACGTCGGCGAACGCCTCGGTAAACACCTGCAGGATGCGGGCGTCGACGTCGGCGACGACGTTGAGCAGGTCCTTGCGCGCGGCCTTGACGTCTTCGAGCTGAGTGGACAAAAAGTTGTAGCGCTCCTCCAGCGCGGCGTACTCCTCCAGCGCCAGCGGGTTGACCCGGCCCAGCTCGGCCAGCTCTCGTTCGGCGCGCTTGGCCCGGCGTTCCTGGGTGGGCCGGTCGAACGGCATCGGTGCCGGTGGGGTGACCTGCTCGCCGCGTTCCCGGGCCTGCTCGTACTCGGCGAGCTCCAGCTCGGTGGGTGGCAGCGGGACCTGCGGACCGTACTCGGCGACCAGGTCGTCGGGCGCCATCCCGAACTGCTCGAGCACCATCTGCTCGAGCCCTTCGATGCGTAGCGCCGCCTCCGCCTTGGCCACCTCGTCGCGGTGCAGCGCCTCGGTGAGCGCCGCGATACGGGTGCGCAGCGCGTCCACCTCCTCGCGGACCGCGGCCATTGCCGCCGAATGTTGTTGGCGCTCAACGGCTAACGAGTCGCGGCGACGCGAGGCTGCAGTCACGACCTGGCTGAGCCGCCCAGCCAGCAATCGTCCGGAATCGGCTACCGCCGCAGCGACCGCTGCGGCATGCTCTCGGGCAGCGCGGGCCTGCTGCGCGCGCAGCCGTGCCTCACGCTCGGCGGCGGCGGCTCGCCGCAGCGAATCCGCCCGTCCTCGAACGGCATTGGCGCGTTCCTCGGCGGTGCGCACCGCCAGGCGGGCTTCCACCTCGTCGGCGCGGGCGGTTTCCAACCGGCTGCGCTCGGCGGCGATCTGCTGCCGGTCGACGGGGTCGCCCGCGGACAGGGCTTGGGTCTGTTGAGCGGTGCGCAGCCGGGACTCCAATTCGGTGAGCTCCTCGACCGTTTGCGCGCGGCCGGTCTCTAATTCCTCGCGCTGCCGCAGCAGTCGAACCCACTCCTCCTCGGCGGTGCGGGCATCCTGGCCGAGCCGGCCGAGCTGCTCGTAGATCGCCGAGATCGCGGCGTCGGATTCGTTGAGCGCGGCCAGCGCCTGCTCAGCGGCGTCTTGGCGGGCGGCCTGCTCGGTCAGCGCGCCGGCAAGCGCGGCGCCCAGCTCGTTGGCCTGGGTCTCCGCGGCGGCCAGCTCGGCGCGGGCCTTCTCGATTTCGGAGGTGAGCTCCAGCATCGAGGGCTTGCGGTCCGAACCGCCGCTGACCCACCCGGCGCCGACCAGATCGCCGTCGACAGTCGCCGCGCGCAGCTGCGGGTGCGCCGCCACCAGGTCGAGCGCGTCGGACAAGTCGCCGACCACCGCGACACCGGACAGCATCGCGGTCATCGCGCCGCGCAGCCGCCCGGGCGCCTCGACGAGGTCGACCGCCCAGTGGGCGCCGTCGGGCAGGGGTAGGTGGCACGCGCCGGGTCGTCGTTCGCCGGCCAGTCGCTGAGCACGATCGCCGCCCGCCCGGCGTCGGCTTCCTTGAGCGCGGTCACCGCGGCCCGGGCCGCACCCAAACTGTCGGCGGCCAGCGCGTCGGCGGCTGCCCCGAGCACCGCGGCCAGCGCCGCCTCGTAGCCCGGGCGCACCTTGACCATCTCTGCGATCGACCCGAAAAGCCCTGCGCTGCTGTGGTTCCGACTGAGCCACCCGGTGCCGTCCTTGCGTTCGAGGCTGACCGACAGTGCGTCGATGCGGGCTCGCAGCGACGCCACCTGCCGTTCGGCGCCGCGCTCGGCGGCCTGCAGCTCCGCGACCCGCTCATCGGCCAGCCGCAGCGCAGCGACCATCCGCTCGTGATGCTCGTCGAGGCCGACCTCGCCCTGGTCCAATTCGCCGACCCGGGCCTGCACGGTTTCGAATTCGGCCTGCGCCTGCTGGGCACGCGTGGCTGCCTCTTCGATGCGTTCGGACAATTTGGCGATGCTGTCATCGATCGATTCCACCCGCGCACGCATGGTCTCGACCTGGCCGGCCAGCCGGGCCAGCCCCTCGCGCCGGTCGGCCTCCGCGCGGACCGCTGCCAGGTGGGCCCTTTCGGCGTCGGCGAGGCTGCGCTCACGCTCGGCAAGTTCCGCCCGCGCGGCATCCAGCCGGCTTCGCGCCGCGGCCAGCTCCGCAGACAGCTGCTGCTCCTGCACCGCCACCTGCTGGGCTTCCGCCTCCAGTGCGTCGGGGTCGGGCCCGCCGGTCGCGGGTGGCTCGAGGTCGAGGCGCTGGGCACGCTCGTCGGCGATGCGCACGGTCGCGCCCACCCGTTCGGCCAAGGCGGACAGCCGAAACCAGAGCTGCTGGGCCGATTCGGCGCGTTCGGAAAGGCGGGCCAACGCGTCCTCTTCCGCCGCCAGCTCCTCGGAGGCCACGGCGAGCCGGGCGGAGGCCTCGTCATGCTCGCGGCGCAGCGCTGCCTCGGCGTGGCTGGTGTCTTGCAGTTCGGCCCGACGGGTGACGATGTCGTCGGCGGCCAGCCGCAGCCGGGCATCACGCAGGTCGGCCTGGATGGTTTGCGCCCGGCGGGCGACTTCGGCCTGCCGGCCCAGCGGTTTGAGCTGGCGGCGCAGCTCGGTGGTCAGATCGGTGAGCCGGGCCAGGTTTGCTGACATCGCATCGAGTTTGCGCAGCGCTTTTTCTTTGCGCTTGCGGTGCTTGAGCACGCCCGCGGCTTCCTCGATGAACGCCCGGCGGTCTTCGGGCCGGGATTGCAGGATTTCCTCCAGCTTGCCCTGCCCGACGATGACATGCATCTCGCGGCCGATGCCCGAGTCGGAGAGCAGCTCCTGCACATCCATCAAACGGCAACTGCTGCCGTTGATTTCGTATTCGCTGGCACCGTCGCGGAAGATCCGGCGGGTGATCGACACTTCGGAGTATTCGATCGGCAATGCGTTATCGGAGTTGTCGATGGTGACGGTGACCTCGGCGCGGCCCAGGGGCGGACGCGAGGAAGTCCCCGCGAAGATGACGTCTTCCATCTTGCCGCCGCGCAAGCTCTTGGCCCCCTGCTCGCCCATCACCCAGGCCAGCGCGTCGACCACGTTGGATTTGCCCGAGCCGTTGGGACCCACCACCGCGGTGATGCCCGGCTCGAACCGCAGAGTCGTCGGTGAGGCGAAGGACTTGAAGCCCTTCAGCGTCAGACTCTTGAGGTACACGACGTGCCAGACTACCGCCCGATCAAGCCGACACCGGTTAGCGCGCGCTGAATCCGGGGATGTCCTCGGTTTGTTCTGACCACTCGACGTCGACGGCGTCCACCCGCCCGGGTGTATCGCCGCTTCGTAGCAGGTCAAGCAGCTGTTGGCAGGTGTCGCGGGGTCCCTGGGCGACGACCAGCACCCGTCCGTCGAGGCGGTTGGCGACATACCCGGTCAGGCCGAGCTCCAGCGCGCGCGAGCGGGTCCACCACCGGAAACCGACTCCCTGCACCCGCCCGCGGATCAGCGCGGTGAGGCGAACCTCAGGCTCTGCCATCGGCGATCTCCAGTTTTACGGTGGTGCCCGACTTCAGGGTTCGGCCGACGGTGCAGGCCTGATCGACGGCGCGGTTGACGACGACCAGCAGGCGCTCTGCCTCAGCCTCGGTCAACCCGGACAGGTCGACCTCAAGCGTCTCCTCCAGCAGCGGATACCGCTCCTGCTGACGGTCGGCTGCCCCAGACACCCGGATGGTCGCCTTGTAGTCGTCGCCGAGCCGGCGAGCCAGCGGCTGGTCGGTGGCCATCCCGCTGCAGGCGGCGAGCGCGATCTTGAGCAGCTCGCCGGGGGTGAAGACACCGTCGACGTCCTCGGAACCGACGAGTACCTGCGCGCCGCGTGAGCTGTGCCCGGTATAGCGGCGCACCCCGGTGCGTTCGACCCACAGTTGCGTCATGGCTTCTTTCTTACCGTGCCGTCTGGGCCGCGCGAGCGGGCGTCGTGGTACCGCCTTCATGGCGTGTCGGTGGACAAAACGCCCCTTCGCGCAACGAGACCGGTCATCGCCGAAGCCGCGGCCGCGGCTGACACCTCGGGCAATAGAACGACGAGCGGTTCATGAACTTCTCGCGCCGAATCAGCGAGCCGCAGCGCCGGCACGGCTGGTTCTCGCGACCGTAAGCGTCGAGGGAGCGGTTGAAGTACCCCGATTCACCGTTGACGTTGACGTACAACGAATCGAACGAGGTCCCGCCGTGGGCTAGCGCGTCGCGCATCACGTCCGCGGCGGCCTGCAGTACCACCGCCAGCTGTCGGCGCGGCAACGCGGCGGCCAACCGTGAGCCGTGCACCTTGGCGCGCCACAGTGCTTCGTCGGCGTAGATGTTGCCGATGCCCGACACCACGGTCTGGTCGAGCAGCTGGCGTTTGAGCTCAGAATGCTTGCGCCGCATCACATTAACCACCGCGTCGGCGTCGAATTTCGGGTCGAGCGGATCGCGGGCCAGGTGCGCCACGGGGACGGGCACCGCGCTGCCGTCGACTGTTACCAGATCGGCCAGCAGCCAGCTGCCGAACGTGCGCTGATCGACGAAACTCAGCCTGGTGCCGTCGTCGAGCACCGCCGCGATGCGCAGGTGCGCGGTATTCGGGATGGCACCCAGCAGCATCTGTCCGCTCATGCCCAGATGCACGACCAGGGCGGTGTCCGCGTCATCCAACCTCAGCCACAGGTACTTCCCGCGACGATCGGTGCCGGTGATGCGCGCGCCGAGTAGCCGTGCGGTCAGGTCCGCGGGCCCGGCTTCGTGGCGGCGCACCGCGCGGGGGTGATGAACTCGGACCGCCGTGATCGTCTTTCCCGCGACATGGGTTTGCAGGCCGCGCCGCACCACCTCGACTTCGGGTAGCTCGGGCATTCAGCTCAGGCGCTCTCCAGCGCGTTCCACGCCGCCGCCGCCGCTTTTTGCTCGGCTTCCTTCTTGGATCGGCCCACCCCGGTGCCGTATTCGGTGTCCATCACGACGACGACGGCGGTGAACTCCTTGTCGTGGTCCGGCCCGGTGGAGGTCACCACGTATGACGGCGCGCCCAGGCCGCGCGCCGCGGTCAGCTCCTGCAGGCTGGTTTTCCAATCCAGCCCCGCGCCCAGCGTCGGCGCGGCGTCCAGCAGTGCACCGAACAACCGCAGGATCACCTCGCGAGCGGTGTCGATGCCGTGGTGCAGGTAGACCGCACCCAACAGCGACTCCATGCCGTCGGCCAGGATGCTGGATTTGTCGGCTCCACCGGTGTTGGCCTCGCCGCGGCCCAGCAACATGTAGGCGCCGAGACCCTGGTCCGTCAACTTGCGTGCGACATCGGCCAACGCCTGGGTGTTGACGACGCTCGCGCGCAGCTTGGCAAGATCGCCCTCCGAGCGGTCCGGGTGGCGGTGAAACAGCTCATCGGTGACGGTCAGGCCGAGGACCGCGTCGCCGAGGAACTCCAGGCGTTCGTTGGTGGGCAGGCCGCCATGCTCGTAGGCGTAGCTGCGGTGCGTCAACGCCAGCGACAGCAACTCGTCCGGCAGGTCGACCCCCAGGGCATCGAGCAGCGGCTGGTATGACCGGCTCACAGGTCGGCCTCGGGTGCGTCCAGCATTCCGGCCAGCTTGGCCCAGCGCGGATCGATCCGATCGTGGTGATGACCTGGCTCGGCGGAGGCCAGCGGAACACCGCATTCCGGGCACAAGCCCGGGCAATCGGTCCGGCATACCGGAGAGAACGGCAGTTCCAGGCCGACCGCGTCGATGATCGACTGCTCCAAGTCGACCGTGTCGTTGATAACCCGACCGACCTCGTCTTCGTCGGTGGTCTCCTCGGTGAGGGTATCCGGGTACGCGAACAATTCGGTCAACTCGACCTCCACCCGCCCGCTGACCGTGGTCAGGCAACGCGCGCACTCCCCAGTGGTGGGTGCCGCCACCGTGCCGGTGACCAATACGCCCTCTGACACCGACTCGACCCGCAGATCCAATTCCAGCGGCGCACCGCGCTGGATCGCGATCAGCTCCAATCCGATTCGCGTCGGACTGCTCACCGTGTCCCGCAGCGCGAATATCGCTCCGGGGCGCCGGCCCAGCCGCGCGATGTTGACGATCAGCGGCGAAATCGGCGGCCGTGATGCGATTGGGCTATGCTGCCTCGCCATAGCCCAATCCTACGGTCCCGGCAGCCCGGTGCTGCCGCCGCAGGCTAACGGGTGGCGTAGTCGTGGGTGCCGGCAGCGGTGCGTAATTGGTGACGACCGCGACTCACCGACCGCAGCGTGCCGTTCAGGTATTCCTCGAACTCGGCGAGCTTGCTGTCGACGTAGATGTCGCACTCGCCGCGCAGCCGGTCCGCCTCGGCGTGCGCCGCGTCTATCAGACGGGTGGCCTCGGCGCGCGCCGCCTGCACCACTTCGGTCTGCGACACCAGCCGCTGTTGTTCCTTGATGCCTTCTTGCACGGCCTTTTCATAAGAGATGTTGCCGTTTTCGACCAGCCGGTCGCATTCTGCCTTGGCCCGGCTGGTACTGGCGTCATATTCGCGTTTGGCCGCTGCCGCGATGCGGACCGCCTCGTCGCGCGCATCGCTGACCATCCGCTCGCTGTGCTGGCGGGCCTCGCTGACCATCCGGTCGGCTTGGGCCTTCGCCTCGGAAAGTATCCGGTCCGCTTCGGCACGGGCATGGTTGAGCATCGACTCCGACTCGGTGGTTGCCGAGGACACCATGGAGTCGGCGTGGGCCTTGGCCTCGTTCAGCATGGATTCCCGCGCATCGAGCACGTCCTGGGCATCGTCGAGCTCACCGGGAATCGCGTCCTTGATGTCGTCGATAAGTTCCAGCACGTCGCCGCGAGGCACCACACAACCGGCCGTCATCGGCACGCCACGGGCTTCTTCGACGATCGCGCTGAGCTCGTCCAGCGCTTCAAAAACTCGGTACACGGCAACACCCTCCCGGCATCGTTGTTGTTACCAGTGTGCCTGGTGTTGCCTCTGTGACGGCGCTGGCGGGTCCGGTGTGTCGAACATTGCCACCCCGGGGGCGTTGCCGCCCAGCTCCACCACGCGCCGTCACTCTCCGCCCCGGTGGTTAGTGTCAATCGTCGGCCCACGGGCGAATATACCCCTGTGGGGTATAAACGGGCGCGGTTAGCATGGTGTGGGCCGCATCGACCGCTGGCCACCGAACCGCGAACGAGGAGGATCTGTTGGGCACCGTGCTGGATGCGGTCGAGCGCGCTTTGGCGCTGGCGGGTTCCATGACGTGGGAGATCCTCTGGGCCCTGGTGGTGGGGTTTTTGCTGTCGGCGCTCGTGCAGGCGGTCGTACGCCGCTCGACGATCGTCGCCCTGCTGGGCGACAATCGGCCGCGCACCCTCGCCGTGGCGACCGGACTGGGCGCCGCATCGTCGTCGTGTTCCTATGCCGCAGTCGCACTGGCCCGATCGCTCTTTCGTAAAGGCGCCGACTTCACCGCCGCCATGGCATTCGAGATCGGCTCGACGAACTTAGTGGTCGAATTGGGCATCATCATGGCCCTGCTAATGGGCTGGCAGTTCGCCGCGGCCGAATTCGTCGGCGGCCCACTGATGATCGTGATCTTAGCCGTGTTGTTCCGGCTATTTGTACGCCCACCGCTGGTCGCCGCCGCCCGCCGACAAGCCGAGCGCGGAATCGCCGGTTCGATGGAAGGCCACGCCGCGATGGACATGTCCGTTCAACGCGAAGGCTCGTTTTGGCAGCGGCTCTTTTCGCCGCAGGGCTTCACATCGGTCTCACATGTATTCGTCATGGAGTGGGCGGCAATCCTGCGCGACCTCGTGATCGGGTTGTTGATCGCTGGCGCCATCGCTGCCTGGGTTCCTGAATCATTTTGGCAGACATTCTTTTTCACCCAACATCACGCGCTGTCCGCGCTTTGGGGCCCGATCGTGGCACCATTGGTCGCGATCGCATCGTTCGTCTGCTCGATCGGAAATGTGCCACTGGCCGCGGTCCTTTGGAACGGGGGCATAAGCTTTGGCGGCGTGGTGGCCTTCATCTTCGCCGACCTACTGATTCTGCCGATTCTCAACATCTACCGTAAGTACTACGGCACCGCGATGATGGTGACATTGCTGGGCACCTTCTAC
Source organism: Mycobacterium xenopi (assembly GCF_009936235.1). Taxonomy (NCBI): domain Bacteria; kingdom Bacillati; phylum Actinomycetota; class Actinomycetes; order Mycobacteriales; family Mycobacteriaceae; genus Mycobacterium; species Mycobacterium xenopi. The sequence continues at coordinate 3,426,959 of NZ_AP022314.1, forward strand.
GCCGCAATAGTCGGAGCTGGCTACCTCGTCGAATTACTGTTCGGCGCAGCACATCTGGTTCCCAGCCACCGCAACGCCACCGTGATGCACGCCGGGATCTCGTGGAACTACACCACCTGGCTCAACATCGTGTTCCTTGCCATCGCGGCGATTCTTCTCGCGAGATTCGTGGCGACCGGGGGCGTGCCGATGCTTCGCATGATGGGCGGTCCGCCGGACGCAGAGCACGACCATCACCACCACGGGCACTGCTGAGAATTCTGGCCGCTCGAATCCCGACCGGCAGCCCGGCGGTCGGGCATCCGTTGATCGACCAGGGTCTCGCAACTCACCCAACGGTACCGCAGGCGCACCGTCGAACAGCAGCTGGCGCGTGAATCACCCTCCGCGGGAAAGCTTTTCGCGAAGGCGCCGGTTCACCGGTTCAGGAAGCAGGTCAGACACGTCACCGCCAAGCATCGCGACTTCTTTGGCCAACGACGACGACACGAACGAATACCGCGGTGTGGTAGCCACGAAGAACGTGTCGACCCCGGCGATATGTTTGTTCATCTGCGCCATCTGCAACTCGTATTCGAAGTCGGTGCCGGTGCGCAGACCCTTGACGATCGCGGTCATGCCGCGAGATCTGACGAAGTCGACCACCAGCCCCTCCCCGGCCTCGACCCGCAGGTTGGGCAGGTGCGTCGTCGACTCGTTGATCATCGCGATCCGCTCGTCGAGCTCGAACATGCTCGTTTTGGTGGGGTTGGCCAGGATGGCGACGACCACCTCGTCGAACTGAGCGGAGGCGCGCTCGAAAATGTCGATGTGGCCCAGCGTCACCGGATCGAAGGATCCCGGGCATACCGCGCCGGTCATATGCGCCGCTCCTCCTCCTCGCCGCGCTCGGCATCGTCGCCGGTGGTCATGACCGATGACGGTAGCAGGAACCGTTCACCTCGCCGGACCGCTCAGTTCGGCGAATTCCAGCCGGGTGTCGCCGTAAACGCGGTGCTGCCACGGCAACCAACCGGACGGCCAGCTCAGCGGCGTGCTGGCGGCGGCCCGCTCCACCGCCGCCACGGTTCCCGCGCTCGCCCACCCGTGGGCGGTCAGGGCGCCCAACACCGCCTCGATTTCGCCGGTGTCGACGTCATAGGGCGGATCCGCCAGCACCAGGTCCACCGGGTGCTCGGCCTCGACACTCACAGCCGCCGCCACCGGGCAGCGGCGCAGTGTCGCCCCGGGCAGGCCGACGGCCTCGATGTTGCGGGCCAGCACGGCCGCGGTCCGCTGATCCGACTCGACGAACAGGGCCGACGCGGCACCGCGTGATAACGCCTCCAGCCCCAGCGCGCCGGAACCGGCGTACAGATCGAGCACCGACAGGCCGGCCAGCTCCAGCCGCGCGGTCAAGATGCTGAACAACGACTCGCGCACCCGGTCGGTGGTCGGTCGTGTTCCCCGCGGCGGGATCGCGAGGCGCCGGCCGCGTGCCGTTCCGGCGATGATCCGCGTCAGTTCACCACCACCGCACGTCACCGCCTTAGCCGGGCTAGAAGAGTGTCGACCAGTAGTCCCAAAACCGCACCAGGATCAGCAGGATGACTGCGGTGAACCACAGCGTGGTGATCGACCACCGCCACCGGTAGAGCGTCAGCGCCGCGCCGACACCGCTCCCCTGGGCCGGGCCAAACGCGATCGACGCGACTACCACGAGCAGTGGGATGGTGACCGCCCAAACCACCATGCAGTAGGGGCACAGCGCGCCGATGCGATACAGGCTTTGGAATATCAGCCAGTGCACGAACCCGGCACCAGCCAGTGTGGCGGCAGCCAGTGCGATCCAATACCACTGCGGCAATGGCACTTTCGTCACGGCCAGCACGCCGGTGACGACGACCACCGTGAACGCGGCGATACCGATCAGCGGATTGGGAAATCCCAGCAGCGACGCCTGCGGCGTCGCCATCACCGACCCGCACGACACCACCGGGTTGAGGTTGCACGACGGCACATACGACGGGTTGGTCAGGGTCTTGATCTTTTCCACCGTCAGCGTCACCGAGGCGACCAACCCGATGACCCCGGCGATTAGCACCCACCACGCGCTGGGCAACGCCACCGACGGCGCGGCTGCCTGCCCGCCGGGCGGCTGGACGGGTTGCGCCGACACGGTAACTGTCACGACGCGGCTGGTGCCGCGGCCGCGTCAAGGCCCGGCACGTCGCCGACAATCTCTTTGATCTTGGCGACCAGCGCCTCAGGCGTTGACGGTTCGTAGTCCTGGCCATTGATCCGGATCGTCGGGGTGGCGTGAATACCTGTGGCCGAGGCCATGCCGTCGACCCTCGGCACGTACTTGCCGCTGTTGATGCAATCGGGGACCTTGCCCACCACCCCGGCTTCACGGGCAATCTCGATCAGCCGCGCATTGTCGGGAAAAGTCGAGCCGGTTTCGGACGGCTGGAGGTTCTTGGTGAACAACGCGGTGTGGAAACGCCGGAACGCGTCGATGGATTCGTCGGCGACGCAGTAGGCCGCCGCCCCGGCTCGCGACGAATAGTTGTCATTGCGCGCACTGTCGAGGATGCCGACCATGTAGTAGTCGGCGGCGATGGCGCCGCTGTCGATGAGTTTGGACACCGTCGGCCCGAACGTGCGCTCGAAATTACCGCACGCCGGGCACAAGAAGTCCTCGTAGAACGCGACCACGGCCTTGGGGTCTTTGGTGCCGTCCTTGGTGATCAGCTTGCTCGACGTCACCCGCACCGGCTGGCCGGGGGCGGGCTTGTGGCCGTGGGTCAGCACGATATACAGCACGAGGCCGACCGCGAAGATCACCACGATCCCCGTCAGCCCGATCTGGATCAACAGGTTGCGCCTGCGATCGGCTGCCTTCAAGTCGTAGCGCGCGGGACGGTTAGGTTTGCTGGCCACAGGTTCGCGGATCCTCCGGTTGGCGGCTTGGCGCCTCTAGAGTACCGGCGGGCAGGCTCATGCCCGGCTCAGATGGGCGCGCAGCGCCGAAACGAGCTCGGCGGTGCCAGCGGCACAGCCGCCGCCGAGCGGGAACAAATTGGCGAAACCGTGGGTCAGCGACCTCATGGAGCGCACGTCGACCGGGGTTTCGGCGGCTCGCAGTGCCGCGGCGTATTGCTCGCCCTCGTCGCGCAGGGGGTCGAAGCCGGCGGTTGCGATCAACGCGGGCGGCAGCCCGGACAAGTCCTCGGCAAGCAACGGCGACACCCGTGGATCGGTCGGCTCGAGATCGGAGTCGGCCAGGTATTGGGTTTCGAACCAGTCGATGTCGCGTTTGGTGAGCAAGAAACCGTCGGCGAACAACGACAGCGAGCGGGTGCGCGCGGTGAAATCGGTTCTGGGGTAGACGAGCCACTGCAGCGCGGGCATCGGGCCGCCGTCAGCCCGCGCTGATTGCGACACGACGGCCGCCAGATTGCCGCCCGCGCTATCGCCGCCGACCGCCACCTTGCCCGGGATTGCGCCGAGTTCGGCGGCGTGTTCATGGGCCCAGCGAAAGGCCGCGTAGGCGTCGTCAAGACCGGCCGGAGCCGGGTGTTCGGGGGCCAGCCGGTAATCGATCGACAGCACGTGGATGTCGGCGTCACGGCAGGTCAACCGGCACAGCGCGTCGTGGGTGTCCAGGTCGCCGATGGTCCAGCCGCCGCCGTGGTAGAAGACCAGCAACGGCGTCGGCTCGGCGACGGCCGGGCGGTAATGCCGAGCGGGGATGTCGCCGCCCGGTCCGGGTATCGACATGTCGTTCACCGCGACGTGAATCTGCGGCCCAGGCAGCGCCCGGCATGCCTCGCGCATCAGGGTCCGGGAGGCGACCACGTCGTCGTCGACCACCAAGCCGGTGATGCCGACAGCCCGCTGCGCGGCCAACAACACCTGCAATGTGGGATCGAGCGTATTGCCGTCGATGATCACTGACCGCCCGCCGGTGAGCAGGCGCTTGGCCCCCGTTGGAATCCACGGAATGACCTTCAGCCCAACGTTAGTGGCGGTGCTCTGGAAGCGAACCGGCCACCGGTGCAGGTCGGGCGCGCCTGGCAGACTTTTCGTCATGACTGCTCCCCTCGTCACCCTGAACGACGGTCATTCGATCCCCGCAGTCGGGTTCGGCGTATTCAAGATTCCACCCGAACAGACCGAACAGGCTGTCCGCGCGGCGTTGCGAGCCGGCTACCGGCACATCGACACCGCGGCAATGTACAACAACGAACGCGAGACCGGTCGGGCGGTTGCCGACTCGGGCATCCCAAGGGACCAGATCTATCTGGTCACCAAGCTGTGGAACGCCGACCAGGGCTACGACAGCACTCTGGCGGCGTTCGACGCCAGCATGGCACGGCTGGGCGTCGACTATCTCGACCTATATCTGATCCACTGGCCACTGCCTGCGGCGGGCAAGTTCGTCGACACCTTCAAGGCGTTCGTGCACCTGCGCGACCAAGGCCGGGTCCGGTCGATCGGGGTCAGCAATTTCGAACCTGAGCACCTGAAGGTCCTCATCGACGCCACCGGCATCGTTCCCGCCGTCAATCAAGTCGAGTTGCATCCGCGATTTCCCCAGACCGCATTGCGTGAGGTGCATGCCCAGCTCGGCATCGCCACCGAGGCGTGGGCGCCGCTCGGGCAGGGCTCGCTGCTGACTCACCCGACGGTCACCGCGGTCGCCGAGGCCTGTGGCCGCACACCGGCACAAGTGCTGATTAGGTGGCACATCCAGCTCGGTAATATCGTGATCCCCAAGTCGGTGAACCCGGCACGGATTGCGAGTAATTTCGACGTGTTCGATTTCGAACTCAGTGCGGACCAGATGGCGTCGATCTGCTCGCTCGATGACGGAACCCGGCTTGGCCCTGATCCACGAACCTTCAATTTCACAGGCAGGTGAATGACGTTGACTGGCAGCGCCGCTGAGCGTTCTTTGATCCCCTCGGTAACGCTCAATGACGAGAACACGATGCCAGTGCTCGGCGTCGGTGTCGCGGAATTGTCCGACACCGAGACGGAACGCGCAGTGTCGGCGGCGCTGGAAATCGGCTGCAGGCTGATCGATACCGCAGCGGCATACGGCAACGAAGCCGCCGTCGGACGCGCGATTGCCGCGTCTGGCATCCCCCGGGCCGAAATTTTCGTCACCACCAAGTTGGCCACCCCCGACCAAGGGTTCACTAGCTCACAGGAGGCGTGCAAAGCAAGCCTGGACCGGCTCGGTCTGGACTATGTCGACCTTTTCCTGATCCATTGGCCGGCCCCACAGCTCGGCAAGTATGTGGACAGCTTTGGCGGCATGATCCAGTCCCGGGGTGACGGCTACGCCCGCTCGATCGGCGTTTCGAACTTCACCGAGGAACATTTGTCGACGGTGATCGACCTGACCTTCTTCACGCCCGCGGTCAACCAAGTGGAGCTGCACCCGTTGCTCAACCAGGCCGAGCTGCGCAAGGCCAACGCTGAGCACAACGTGGTCACCCAGGCCTATAGTCCGCTGGCCCTTGGCCGTCTGCTGGACAACCCGACGGTGACCTCCGTGGCCGCCGAATACGGGCGGACCCCGGCGCAGGTGTTGCTGCGCTGGAACGTGCAACTGGGCAATTCGGTCGTCTTCCGCTCCGGCAAACCCGAACGCATCGCAAGCAACCTCGACATCTTCGACTTCGAGTTAGCCGCCGAGCACATGGACGCGCTCAGCGGCCTCAACGACGGCACCCGCGTGCGCGAGGACCCGTTGACCTACACGGACACCTAAAGACGGCGAGCAGACGCAAAAGCGCACATTTACGGCCGCATTCGGGGGATTTCGTGTCTGCTCGCGCTGAGGGTTATCCGGTGGGGCAGGTGGCGGCGGCACGGTGCAACACGTCGGCGGATGGCTGGTCGACGGGCAACGCGTAACCGCGCAGTACGGCGACGTACTGGACGGCGTACTGGCACCAGAACGCGGTGTTGGGCGGCATCCAGAGGGCCGGCTGCGAATCAGCCTTGTCCTCGTTCGCCTGTCCCGACACGGCTAGGAGGTTGGCCGGATCGTTGGCAAAGCGCAACCGTTGCGGATACGGCCAGTTGTAGGCGCCCATATCCCACGCCAGCGCCAGCGGGACGATGTGGTCGATTTGCACGGACTGACCCACCCGCGCGCCGCGCTGGAAGTGGATGGTCGCGTTGGTGTACGGGTCGTGCAGCGTCCCTGTGGCCACCGCCTCGGGGCAGCGTTTGATCGACACATAGGTCTTGTCGGTCAGGTCGCGGTTGAGGATGTCGTCGCGAGTGTCGCAGCCATTGTGGCCCCCGGGCGCATCGTTGTCGTCGTCCCAGGCATCTCCGAACGCGGCCCGGCGGTAGTCGTAGCGATGGATTCTGGCCGGCACCACCGTGATTCCGGCCAACACGTCGGTGCCGGGTTGCAAGGTCGGAACGTCGGCACGCGCGGCGAATTCCTTCGCGCGATCTCCAGCCGACGACGTCACCTGATAGGCGACCACAACGGCGATCGCGGCAACCACCGAAAGCCAGAGCAACGCTTTCTTATTCACAAGCGTCGCGCCTCCTCATCGCTACGCTTTGCATCGTCGCCGGCGCGTTCATGCCTTGTCCAGGTACTCGACGCGTTCGGTGGTGGTGAATGGCGCTGCCAGCAGTGTCAGTCCGGGATGGCCAGGATCCTCGTCGTAAATCCGCTCGGACACGTCCCGTGCGGTTTCGATGATCTCTCGATGCTCGGCCAGCGACAACAGGCGCAACGTGATGGCACGACCAGATTGTGTGCGGCCCAACACATCTCCCTCGCGGCGCTCCTTCAGGTCGAGGTCGGCCAAGGCGAATCCGTCCAGGGTTTGAGCGACCGCGCGCAGTCGAGTGCCCGCCCGCGAATCCGGGGAGACCCAGCTCACCAGCAGGCACACGCTCGGGTGCGCGCCTCGGCCGATGCGACCGCGCAGCTGATGCAATTGGCTGATGCCGAACCGGTCGGCGTCCATGATCAGCATTACCGTGGCGTTGGGCACGTCGACACCAACTTCGATGACGGTGGTGCAGACCAGCACGTCGATATCGCCAGCGCGAAATGCCGCCATGACGGCATCTTTATCTTCCGCCGGCAGCCGCCCATGCATGAGACCGAGCCTCAGGCCGGCCAATTCACGGCTACGTAGCCGCGCGAACAGGTCGACCGCGGTGGCCGAAGGTCGGCCGCTCTCTTCAGTCTGGCCAGGGTCATCGGTCTCGTCGATCCGTGGCGCTACCACATAGGCCTGGCGTCCGGCCGAGACCTCCTCGATGATGCGCTGCCAGGCACGGTCCAGCCATGTCGGCTTGTCATTGACGAAAATCGCGGTCGTAGTGATCGGCTGGCGGCCACGCGGAAGTTCACGCAATGTCGAGGTTTCCAAGTCGCCGTAGACGGTAAGCGCAACGGTCCGAGGTATCGGTGTTGCGGTCATCACTAGCAGATGCGGTGTAATGCCGGCAGGGGCCTTGGCCCGCAACTGATCTCGCTGCTCCACTCCGAAACGATGCTGTTCGTCGACAACTACCATACCCAGCCGGTGGAACTCCACGGCATCTTGCAGAAGCGCGTGCGTGCCGACCACGATACCCGCCTGCCCGCTGGTAATTTCGGCTCGCACCTGTTTCTTCTGCGCAGGAGACATCGAGCCGGTGAGCATCGCCACCCGCGTCGCGTTCTCAGCGCCCCCCAGCTGCCCGCCCATTGCCAGCGGCCCCAACACCTCGTTTATCGATAGAACATGTTGTGCTGCAAGTACTTCTGTCGGTGCCAGCAGTGCGCACTGGTATCCGGCGTCGACCATCTGCAGCATGGCCAGGACCGCCACGATCGTTTTCCCTGAACCGACCTCACCCTGCAACAACCGGTTCATCGGGCGGGTCGCTGCGAGTTCGCGACGCAACACCTCGAGCACCTCACGCTGACCGACGGTGAGTTCAAATGGCAGCTGCTGCAACAGTTCTTGTGCCAAACCGTCGGACCGGGGCGGTGCCGAAGGACCGGATTCGGAGAGTTCACCGTGCCTGCGAGTCACCAACGCCCATTGCAGGCCGACGGCTTCGTCGAAAGTCAGCCGCTGGCGGGCCCGTTGGCGTTCGCTTTCGCTTTCCGAGAGGTGTATCGCGTGCAACGCCTGGTCTTCGGAGATCAAACCGTACTCGGCGACAACCGACTCCGGCAGCGGGTCGGGTACCGGGTCTAGCACGGCGAGTACTTGCCGCACACATGCGTAGATGTCCCAACTTTGCACTTTTGTGCTGGCCGGATAGATCGGGTAGAAGGCCCGTTCGAACGCCGACTGCAGCACCTCGCCGCTGATTTTCTTCGAGGCGTGGGCAATCGAGCGCAGCGACTTGCTGCCGTGGTCCTTGCCGTCCGGAGAGTTCAATATCAGGAAATCGGGATGCGTAAGCTGCATGGTGCCCCGGAAATAGCTCACCTCCCCGGACAGCATGATCCGGGTTCCTTTGGCGAGCTGGTCTACGAACCACTGCTTGACGTTGAAAAACGTCGCGGTCACCCGGTTGCGGCCAGAACCGATCGTGATGACCAGGTACTTCTCCTTCGGACGTTTCTTCATCGGGCGCGACACCGCGCCGGTGACGGTGTCGACGAGCGTGATGTGCTCGCCCGCCGGCGGCCGCTCGTCGCCGACACCGCGCACCGCCGCGCCCTCGACGTAGGTGCGCGGATAGTGGCGAAGCAAATCCTGAACCGTGCGGATGCCGAATGCCTCGTCGAGCGGGTCGGCCGATTTCGCCCCCAGGACGTAATCCAGCCGGTCGGTCAGCGCCACCACGGCTACTCGACCCCGATCAGAAGCGCGTCGCCGCGATGCCCGGTGCGGTAGCTCACCACCTCGGTGCCCGGATGATGGTCGTGCACATGGACTTTCATCGTGGATTCGACGACGGCGCCATCGGCATCCAAGCCTGCGCCGACCAACATGGTTACCAGCTCGCCACCGGCAGCCAGCAACAGATCGACCAGGCCGGTTGCCGCCGAGCCGATATCGTCGGCCACGATCAACACCTCATCACCGGCGATACCTAAGCCGTCACCGGGCCGGCAAGGGCCGGCGAAGGTCAGTGCTTGCTCGGTGGCAACGCGCACCGACCCGTGTCGGGCGGCGCTGGCCGCGCGGGCCATGGTGTAGCCGTCGTCGACTGCCTGCCGCTCAGGGTCATGCACCGCGAGCGCGGCCAGCCCCTGCACCATCGACCCGGTCGGCAGCGGCACCACGTCGATCCCCCAGCCGATGGCGGCGGTGCAGCCGGCCACGAGTTCTTCGGCGGCCACATAACCGTTGGGCAACACCATGACCTGCGCAGCGCCGGTGTCCACCACTGCCCGCAACAGCTGCTGCGCGCTGACCGCGGTAGCGGGTTCGGCCGCCTCAGGGTCAGGCCGCAGCACGCAAGCGCCCTCGCCAGCGAACAGCTCCGCGGCACCGTCACCGTCGACAACAGCCAGAACCGCCCGCTCACGCGTCCAGCTGCCCGGCGGCAATCGGGTCGCTGCCCCGGTCAGCGCTGAGATCTGGATCCGGCGCGGCGTCCCGAACACCAGCCCGGCCTCGACGGCGGCGCCGGCGTCGTCGGTGTGGACATGAACCGAGTAGCCGCTGACCGCATCGGATGCCGAGGCCGCGATCGCCACCGAGTCACCGAGCTCGCCAAGCCGATCCCGCAGCGCATCAGCTCCGGCGGCGTCGCAGCCACCCAGCAAATACATGACCTCGAACTGCGGCGCTGGGATTTCGCGGGGGGCCTGGGCTGATAGCAGCCGCGGTGACGGCGCATACACCGTACGAGCCGGCGCCAGGCCGGTGATGGTCGCGCTGAACGCATCGAGAAGCACCAGCAGGCCGCGCCCGCCGGCGTCGACCACGCCGGCGTCGGCGAGAACGTTCAGCTGTTCGGGAGTCTTCTCCAGCGCCACGACCGCAGCGTCACCGGCGGCCGTAATCGCTTGTGCCAGCCCTTCTCCGTCGTCCGCGCACTGCTCGACAGCGTCGGCCGCGGCCTGCAGCACCGACACGATGGTGCCGGCGACCTCCTGCCCACCCATCGAGGCGACCACCAGGTCCACACCGTGGCGCAGCGCGGCCCCGAGCACGGCGGCGTCGATGTCGGGCAGTTCACCACCGGCCTCGGCGGCGGCCGTGGCCGTCACGTCGGCGATACCGCGCAGGATTTGCGAGAGAATAACTCCTGAGTTGCCGCGCGCGCCATGCAGCGCACCAGCAGAGAGGGCCGCCGCCACTCGGGCCACGTCTGCGGAACCGGATTTGAAGTTCGCGACCGCGTTGGCCTCAGCCAGCGCCGAGCGCATGGTGAACAGCATGTTGGTGCCGGTGTCGCCGTCGGCGATGGGAAACACGTTGAGCCGGTTGATCTCGTCGATGTGCATGATCAAGTCGCTGACGGCGGTGTGTGCCCAGTCGCGCAGTGCGAATGCGTCCAGGGGACGATCCGACCTAGCCACATCGGACACCACCTCGCACACCTCCTCTGGTGGCGCCAGCCTAGCGAGTTGAGCCGACAGGACAGGTCACACAGTATCGCCAGGTGTTGGTCGTTTTGGCGCATCGCCACGCCGCCGGTTATCCTGGCCAAGTCGTCGGGTCACCCGTAGCCCGGTTGTTGGCCCCAAAGATTTGAGGAGTTTCGTCATGGCCGCCGTCTGCGACATCTGCGGAAAGCGCCCCGGCTTCGGCAAATCGGTGTCGCACTCGCACCGCAGGACCAGCCGGCGGTGGAACCCCAATATCCAGACCGTGCGCGCCGTTGCCCGTCCCGGCGGCAACAAGCAGCGGCTCAACGTGTGCACGTCCTGCATGAAAGCCGGCAAGGTCGCCCGCGGCTAGCGGCTCACGAGCAGACGCAAACCAACCCACTCGCCCGGCGTGTCGCACGACGCCAGCCTCTGTTCGGCCGAGGAACTAGGGCAGCCGCCAATCGACCGGTTCGGCGCCCATCTTCTCCAGCAGCTCGTTGGCCCGGCTGAACGGCCGTGAACCGAAGAAACCTCGAGACGCCGACAGCGGCGAGGGATGCGCCGACTCGATCGCGACGCAGTCGCCGCCGGCCAAGATTGGCTTGAGCGTGGAGGCGTCACGGCCCCACAGAATCGCCACCAGCGGCTGCTTGCGATCCGCCAGGGCCCGAATTGCGTGCTCGGTGACCATCTCCCAGCCCTTGCCACGATGTGACGCCGGGTTTCCCGGTTGGACGGTGAGCACCCTGTTCAGCAGCATCACTCCGCGCTGAGCCCACGGGCTCAAGTCGCCGGACGACGGTGTGGGATAGCCCAGGTCGTCGACGTATTCGGCGAAAATGTTCTCCAGGCTGCGCGGCAGCGGCTGCACACCGGGGGCCACCGAAAAGCTGAGCCCCACCGCATGTCCGGGAGTCGGGTACGGATCCTGTCCGACGATCAGCACCCGCACCTGTTCGAATGGAAATGTGAAGGCTCGCAACACATTCGGTCCGGACGGCAGGTAGCGGCGCCCAGCGGCCAGCTCGGCTCGCAGGAATCGCCCCATCGCGGCGACCTGTTCGGCCACCGGCACCAGCGCGCGGGCCCAGCCGTCCTCGACTAATTCGTGCAGCGGTCGCGCGGTCACGGCAGTCCCTGCGCCAGCAGCACCACGGTATCTGCGCCCGCCCGACGGTCCTGCGAAATGCGTTGGTATTCAGGCGATTCGGCCCAACTCCAGAAGGCCGCCTCGTCGGGAAACGACATCAGCACCACCTTTTCGCGGTCCCACTGGCCTTCGACGACTTGCGGAGCTTCGTCGGCGGCCAGCAGTGTTCCGGCGTAGCGCGAGAAGACCTCCATGAACTTCGCCTGGTAACGGTCGTAGGCGGTGCGGTCGGTGAATCTGAGCTGAGCGATCGCATACACGGTCACGGCGCTACCTTAACGACTGTTGAATGCTTGCCAGCCCGCGTATCCGCGCCACTCCACCCCGTCGACGAGCACCCGGGCGGGACCGTCCAGCACCCGGCCGATGACCCGCCAGCCCGCCGGGACGCCCCCGGCGAAAGCCGCAACCAACGCATGGTCCTCTCCCCCGCTGAGCACCCACGACCACGGGTCGACGCCCACCGCGTCGGCGGCCGCGGTCAGCGCCCGATGATCGGCGGCCAGCGCTGCGGTGGACACGTCGATCCCTACCCCGGACGCCTTGGCGACATGGCCCAGATCGGCCACCAGCCCGTCGGACACGTCGATCATCGCTTGCGCGCCGGCCCTGGCGGCCGCCCGGCCCTGCCCGTAGGGCGGGCGCGGCACCAGATGGCGCCGCCGCAACTCGTTGAAGCCCTCAATTCCGCTGCGCCACAAGGAATATCCGGCAGCTGAATATCCCAACTCGCCGGCGACGGCGATCACCGAGCCCGGGCGGGCTCCTGCTCGCAGCACCGGCGCACCCCCGGCCAGATCGCCCAGCACCGTCACCGCGACCACCCACTGCGGGCAGTTGACCAGGTCGCCGCCGACGATGCCGGCCCCGATCTGTCCCGCCTCGTCCCACATGGCATCGGCGAACTCGCTGACACGTGCGGCGAGGGTTTCGGGCGGTGCGCCCAAGCCGACGACGAACGCGGTCGGCGCCGCGCCCATGGCCTCGATATCGGCCGCGTTTTGCGCGACGGCCTTGCGGCCGACATCCTCCGGCGTCGACCAATCCAGCCGAAAATGCCGGCCCTGCACGAGCATGTCGGTCGAGATCACTGTCCGGCCGTCGCCGGTGAGCACCACCGCCGCGTCATCACCGGGTCCGAGCGCGGTTGTGGGCGGTTGCCGGCGGCCTGCCAACAGCCGGTCGATCATGCCGAACTCGCCGAGCTGTCTGAGGGTGGGCCCAGGCTCGCCGCTGCTCACGTCGCTTCCTCCCGGCCCGTTGATCCCCGATGAATACCGGTCGACCTGCGGTAAGTTTGGTCCGCCGACTTCGGCGGCGGACACGTGGAGTGTAAGCAGGTGATGGGACCGCCCCGAAAACTACGACGCGATGGACGCGCAATCGAAAAGTGAGCAGCTGGCCGGTTCGGACGGGCCGCCACGGGCATTGCTGATCGCAGCACTGCTGCTGACCGTCGTCGTCATCGGGATCATGTTGGCCATCGCGGCCACTCGCCACCCGCCGCAGCAACCGGTCGCGATCCCGGCCGTTCCCGCCCCGCAGGCCGACGATCCGGCCTGCCGGGCGTTGCTGCAGGCGCTGCCGCAGCGGCTCGGCGACTACCAGCGTGCCCCGGCAGCGCGGCCCGTGCCGCCCGGGGCTGCGGCCTGGCGTGCCCGCGGCACCGCCGAGCCGGTGGTACTGCGGTGCGGTCTCACCCGGCCGCCAGACTTCGTGGTGGGCTCGCCGATTCAGGTGGTCGACCGAGTGCAGTGGTTTCAGGAGATGGACACCCAGGCCGGCGGCCAAGCGGGCCGCAGCACGTGGTACACGGTCGACCGGCCGGTGTATGTGGCGCTCACACTGCCGCCGGGGTCGGGGAGCACGCCGATTCAGGAAATATCCGAGGTGATCGACCGCAGCATCGCTGCGGTACCGATAGCGCCGGCACCGCCGACGGGCTAGCGCAGCGGTCGGGTGCCGCTAGCGCAGCCCGACACCACGGGCCAACGCGGTCTCGACCATGATCGCCAGCAACGCGGGGTAGTCGACCCCGCTGGCCGCCCACATCCGCGGAAACATCGAGATCGTGGTGAATCCGGGCATGGTGTTGACCTCGTTGATCAGCGGCCCGTCGTCGGTGAGGAAGAAATCGACCCGGGCCAGCCCTTCGCAGTCGATAGCCCGAAACGCCCGGATCGCCAAATCACGTATCGCATCGCTGACGTCGTCGTCAATTTTGGCCGGCACGTCGAGCTCCGCAACGTCGTCGAGGTACTTGGTCGCGAAGTCGTAAAAGGGGTCATCGCGACCACGGACCCCGGCCAATCGAATCTCCCCGACGCTGCTGGCTTGGACTGTTCCGTCTGGGATTTCGAGCACACCGCACTCTAGTTCGCGGCCAACCACAGCGGCCTCCACAAGGACTTTGGGATCGTGCTGGCGGGCGTGGTCGATGGCCGCGGGCAGCTGGGCCCAGTCCGTCACCCGGCTGACACCGATCGACGAGCCGCCGCGCGCAGGTTTGACGAAAACCGGCAGTCCCAGGCGTTCCCGCTGCTCGGGCGTCAACGTCGGCTGCGACGACCGCAGCACCTCGTAGGCGCCGACCGGGAGCCCGTCAGCGGCCAGCAGCTTTTTGGTGAACTCCTTGTCCATTGCGGTCGCACTGGCCAGCACGCCGGCGCCCACATAGGGAACGCCGGCCAGTTCGAGCAAACCCTGAATGGTGCCGTCCTCGCCGTACGGGCCATGCAATACCGGAAACACCACGTCGACCGAGGCGAGCACCTCGCCGGCGCTCAGCTTCCCCTCGGTGTTGACCGACACCAGCTGGCCGCGCTGGCGCGGATCCTGCGCCAACGCCAGCGCGGTGCCCGATGCCGCGCTGACCTCAGGCAACCGGCCATCGGTGATGGCCAGGGTTTCCGGGCGGGCGTCGGTGAGCACCCAGGAGCCATCACGCGTGATGCCTACCGGCACGACGTCGAAGCGTTGCCGGTCCAAGTGACGCAGAATGCTGCCCGCAGACATGCACGAAATCGCGTGTTCGTTGCTGCGTCCGCCGTAGACCACAGCGACGCGGGTACGGCCTTGGGATGTCGGCGATCCGGCGTCTCCGCTCGACGCGGGCCGGTGGCGAGCACTCACAACCTCAAGAGGCTACCGCCATGGCGGCCTGGCACCCGGTACGGCGGCCCTGACCTGGGCCGATGACGGGTCACTCCGGCTTAGTGCTGCGGCCCAGCAGCAAAACCACCGCTTCGTCGACGGATAGGCCCTTGTGGCAGACGCGGTGCACGGCGTCGGTCAGTGGCATCTCCACGTCGTAGCTGGACGCCAGCGCCAGTACAGATTCGCACGACGTCACCCCTTCGACTACATGGCCGTCACGCGCCTGCATGGCCGACTGCATTGTGCCGCCCCGGCCCAGGCACTCGCCGAAAGACCGGTTGCGCGACCGCCGTGAGGTGCAGGTGGCCACCAGGTCGCCCACCCCGGCCAGGCCGGCGAGCGTGGCACCCTTGGCTCCCAGTGCGATCCCGAGCCGCATGATCTCGGCAAGCCCCCGGGTGATGATCGCCGCGGCGGTGTTTTCGCCGAGCCCCGCACCGGCCGCCATCCCGCACGCCAACGCGATGACGTTCTTGCATGCGCCGCCAATCTCGGTGCCGATGACGTCGGCATTGGTGTACGGACGGAAGTAGCCGGTGTTCAGCGCGCGCTGCAATGCGACCGCCCGCCCGGAGTCGCTGCACGCCACGACGGTGGCGGCGGGCTGACGCTGAGCAATCTCGCTGGCCAGGTTGGGGCCGGAAACCACCGCAACCTGGTCCGGATCGACGCCGGTCACCGCGACGATCACCTGGCTCATCCGCATCAGCGTGTTCAGTTCGATGCCCTTGGCGAGGCTGACCAGGGTGGCGCCCTCGGCAAACAAACCCGCCCACTGTTCGACGTTGGCCCGCATGGTCTGTGCCGGAACACCCAGCAGCACGGTCGACGCGCCGCTGAGCGCCTCGGCGGCATCGGCCGTGGCGCGGATCGCCGAGGGCAACTGGACGCCGGGCAGGTAGCCGGTGTTGCAGCGGGTGGCATTGATCTCCTCGGCGACCTCGCCACGGCGGGCCCACAACGTCACCGCAGTGCCGGCTTCGGCCAACACCTTGGCCAGCGCCGTGCCCCACGCACCGGCGCCCATCACCGCAACCGCACCGTCCACGCCAGCCACCGATACCAACTCCCAATGCCGTGTGTCTGCTGCATCCGCAGGCGCCCACCCTAGCCCGGCGGAGGCGCAGCCCGTATCCGCGCTGGCAGGATGAGCGCATGAGCGGCACCCGGGCCGACGGTCACGGTGACGTTGGCCTGATCGTGGCCGTCAAGCGGCTGACCGTCGCCAAGACGCGGCTGGCGCCGATCTTTTCGGCCCGAACCCGCGAGGCGGTGGTGCTGGCCATGCTCGTCGACACCCTGACCGCGGCTGCAGCGGTTGACTCGTTGCGCTCGATCACCGTGATCACGCCCGACGACGCTGCCCGCGCCGCCGCAGCCGAGCTGGGAGCCGAGGTGCTCGCCGATCCGACGCCCGAGGGCCACCCCGATTCACTGAACAACGCGATCACCGTCGCGGAACGTCTGGTGGCCGAATCGGTGCCGAATCTTGTTGTGCTGCAAGGCGATTTGCCCGCATTGCAGCCGCAGGAGCTGTCTGACGCGATCGCAGCGGCGCGCAACCACCCGCGAAGCTTTGTCGCCGACCGGCTCGGCACCGGCACCGCGGCCCTGTGCGCGTTCGGAACCGAGCTGCAGCCACAATTCGGGCCGGATTCCTCAGCGCGGCACCGCCGTTCGGGTGCGGTGGAGCTCACGGGTGCGTGGCCGGGTTTGCGCTGCGATATCGACACGCCCGACGACCTGGCGGTGGCCCGACGCCTGGGAGTCGGTCCCGCCACCGCACGAGCCTTAGCCGGCCATTAGCCCGGCCCGGTGTCCGGGCGAGACACAATGCGGCCCCGGACCGATAACAATGGAGTGAACAGCACGCCAACGGTGAACGGATGGCCGCCGCAGTGTGGCAGCACCAGCGGGTAATGCGCAATGATCGAAAAATGACCGAAATCGAAGCCGAGGTGCGCCCTGACGAGAGCGTGTGGCATCCGGGTGACTCGGCCCCGGCGGCTCCGCCCGCTGCAACCACAGCCGTCATCGAGGCAGAGCTTCCCGAGGACCGCTATCTGAACCGGGAGCTGAGCTGGCTGGACTTTAACGCGCGGGTGCTGGCGCTGGCCGCCGACACCTCGCTGCCGTTGTTGGAGCGCGCCAAGTTCCTCGCGATTTTCGCCTCCAATCTCGACGAGTTCTATATGGTGCGCGTCGCCGGGCTCAAACGCCGCGACGAGATGGGGTTGTCGGTGCGCTCGGCCGATGGTCTGACCCCGCGCGAGCAACTGCGCCGCATCGGCGAGCAGACCCAGCAGATTGCGACCAGGCACGCGCGCGTGTTCCTCGATTCGGTGCGCCCCGCGCTCGCCGAGGAAGGCATCCACGTTGTCACCTGGGCCGACCTCGACGAGGCTGAACGTGATCAGCTCTCGACCTACTTTCACGAGCAGGTCTTTCCGGTTTTGACGCCGCTGGCCGTCGATCCGGCCCACCCCTTCCCGTTCGTCAGCGGCCTGAGCCTGAACCTGGCCGTCACGGTGAAGCGCCCCGAGGACGGCGGAACGCATTTCGCGCGGGTCAAGGTGCCCAACAACGTCGATCGTTTCGTCGAACTGGCCGGGCGTGCGGGCCCGGACGGAAAGGCGGTCGTGCGGTTCTTGCCGATGGAGGAGTTGATCGCGGCCTTCCTGCCGGTCCTGTTCCCGGGTTTGGAGATCGTCGAGCATCACGTGTTCCGCATCACCCGCAACGCCGACTTCGAGGTGGAAGAAGACCGCGACGAGGACTTGCTGCAAGCGCTGGAGCGGGAATTGGCGCGCCGGCGGTTCGGATCGCCGGTGCGACTTGAGGTCTCCGACGACATGACCGAAAGCATGCTGGAGCTGCTGCTGCGCGAGCTCGACGTGCATCCCGGCGACGTCATCGAAGTGCCTGGCCTGCTTGACCTGTCGTCGCTCTGGCAGATCTACGACCTTGACCGGCCGACCCTGAAGGATCCCCCGTTCGTGCCGGCTACACCGCCGGCGTTCGCCGAGCGGGAAACGCCGAAAAGCATTTTCGCGACGCTGCGCGAAGGCGACGTGCTGGTCCATCACCCGTATGACTCGTTTTCCACCAGCGTGCAGCGATTCATCGAGCAGGCAGCCGCCGACCCCAACGTGCTGGCGATCAAGCAAACGTTGTACCGCACGTCCGGTGATTCGCCCATCGTGCACGCGCTGATCGAGGCCGCCGAAGCCGGAAAGCAGGTGGTGGCGCTGGTCGAAATCAAGGCGCGCTTCGACGAGCAGGCGAATATCCGGTGGGCGCGCACCCTCGAACAGGCTGGCGTGCATGTGGTTTACGGGCTCGTCGGGCTGAAGACCCACTGCAAGACCGCGCTGGTGGTGCGGCGCGAAGGCTCGGCCATCCGCCGCTACTGCCATGTCGGCACCGGCAACTACAACAGCAAGACGGCGCGGCTCTACGAGGACATCGGCCTTTTGACCGCCGCTCCCGATATCGGTGCCGACCTGACCGACTTGTTCAACTCGCTCACCGGCTATTCGCGCAAGGTGTCCTACCGCAATCTGCTGGTGGCCCCGCACGGCATCCGCACGGGCATCATCGAACGAGTCGAGCGCGAGGTCGCCGCTCACCGCGAAACGGGCAACGGGCGGATCCGGCTCAAACTCAACGCGCTCGTCGACGAACAGGTCATCGATGCGCTCTATCGCGCGTCGCAGGCGGGCGTGCGGGTCGAGGTGGTGGTCCGCGGCATCTGCGCATTGCGTCCGGGTGCCAAGGGCTACTCCGAAAACATCGTCGCTCGCTCCATTCTGGGGCGTTTCCTGGAGCACTCCCGGATCATCCACTTTCGCGCCATCGACGAGTTCTGGATCGGTAGTGCCGACATGATGCATCGCAATCTTGACCGCCGAGTCGAGGTGATGGCGCAAGTCAAGGATCCGCGGCTGACCGCGCAACTGAATGACGTGTTCGAATCCGCGCTGGATCCGGCCACTCGCTGCTGGGAACTGGGGCCCGACGGCCAGTGGACGGCGTCGCCGAAGGATGGGCGCCAGGTGCGCGACCACCAGGTATCGCTCATGGAGCGGCACCGCAGCCCCTGACCTACCGCATCAATCATGACCGCCAGACCGCATATACATGGTTACGAGCGGCCCGAATTAGCCTGCAGGAGTTGAGGTGTCGACACGGACCTCGGTGGATGGGCAACGCCCGGCGGGTAAAGCCGTGCCCGCCGCCGGTGCGGTGCTGTGGCGGCCTCGCCGCGGTGAGGACGGAGTCGAAATCGCGCTCATCCACCGTCCGCGTTACGACGACTGGTCGCTGCCTAAGGGAAAGGTCGATGCCGGTGAGACCGAACCGGTGACGGCGGTGCGCGAAGTGTTCGAAGAGACCGGTCACCGAGCGCATCTGGGTCGGCGGATCGCCGCGGTGAGCTACCCGATCGAGCAAGGTGTGAAAAAGGTGCGCTACTGGGCGGCGCGCAGCACGGGCGGCGAATTCACCCCCAACCACGAAGTCGACCAATTGGTCTGGCTGCCGGTACCGGCCGCGATGAAGAAGGTCGCCTACGCACAGGATCGAAAGGTTCTGCGCAGATTCGCCAAACACCCCGCAGACACCCAGACCGTGCTGATCGTCCGGCACGGTACTGCCGGCAGCCGGTCGCGCTTCTCGGGAGACGACGCCAAGCGGCCCCTGGACAAGAAGGGCCGTGCGCAGGCCGAGGCACTCGTCGCGCAGCTATTGGCGTTCGGCGCCACTGATGTATACGCCGCGGATAGGTTGCGCTGCCATCAGACCGTTGAACCGCTTGCCGAGGAATTGGGTGTGGTCATCGGCAACGAACCGCTGCTGACCGAGGAGGCTTACGCGGAAAACCCCAAGCGTGCCCGGCGCCGGGTTCTGGAAATCGCCGCGCGCGGGCATACACCGGTGATCTGCACCCAGGGCAAGGTGATTCCCGACCTGATCGCGTGGTGGTGCGCTCGCGACGGTGTGCGGCCGGATAAATCACGCAACCGTAAAGGCAGTACCTGGGTGCTGTCACTGGCCGATGGCCGGCTGATCGCGGCCGACCACATCGGCAGCGCTTTGGCGGTCAACGCCGTGACGTAAAGGCAAACACCCTCCGGGATAAAGCCGCCCGAAGGGTGTTTGCGTCTGGACCTGTTATCGGTTTACCGCCGGCCTCTTCTCGCAGTGGATTTCTTGGCCGGCGCCTTCTTGGCGGTCGACT
Source organism: Mycobacterium xenopi (assembly GCF_009936235.1). Classification (NCBI taxonomy): domain Bacteria; kingdom Bacillati; phylum Actinomycetota; class Actinomycetes; order Mycobacteriales; family Mycobacteriaceae; genus Mycobacterium; species Mycobacterium xenopi. Next base: position 3,447,023 of record NZ_AP022314.1, read on the forward strand.
TCTTGGCCGGCGCCTTGCGGGCAGTAGCCCTCGAGGCAGTCCGCTTAGCGGCCTTCCTGGCGGTCGACTTGGTCGCCTTCTTGGCCGCAGTCCGCTTCATCGCGGCCTTCTTCGCCGGCGCCTTCTTGGCCGCCGACTTCTTGGCAGGTGCCTTGGTTGCGGCCTTCTTGGCCGCTCTGGCAGCCTTTTTGGCCGGCGCCTTCTTCGCCGCCTTCCTGGCCCCGCCCGAGAGGACGCCGCGTTTGACGGCTGGACCTTCCGCCGGGAGACGCTGCGCTCCAGAGACAACCGCTTTGAATTGGGCCCCTGGACGGAACGCTGGCACCGACGTCGGCTTCACCCTTACCGTCTCCCCGGTGCGCGGATTGCGGGCCACACGCGCTGCGCGGTGGCGCTGTTCGAAAACACCGAAGCCGGTAATAGTGACGCTGTCACCCTTGTGCACCGCGCGCACAATGGTGTCGACGACGTTCTCGACGGCGGCCGTCGCCGATCGACGGTCTGTACCCATTTTCTCCGTGAGTACGTCGATGAGCTCTGCTTTGTTCATCCAAAACCCTCCGAAGTCAGTGGCCCTCTTTGGACCGACTAGAAGACACGGTAAACCCTTACACGGTTGATTTCCAAGAGCCACGCGCAATTTCAGGGGCCTTTAGCGAATTTTTTAGGAATCTACTTGCCCCCCTTGGCCGGTCGCCAGGCCCAAAAACAGCTAACGGACAGGGGCCCTGGAGGGCCGAAATTCGGCCCTGATCGACACGTCAGGAAGTGGTAAAAGTACGCGGCTTCCACTGCGGACGGGCAGCCTCGAAAGACTCGATTTCGCCGAGTTTCCGCAGCGTAAGGGCTATATCGTCAAGTCCTTCGAGCAATCGCCAGGCGGTGTAATCGTCAATCTTGAACGGCAGCAGCACCGTTCCGGCGGTGATATTTCGATCTTGAAGATTGGCAGTGATTTCCAGCCCCGGGCTGGCCTCGATAAGCTTCCAGAGTAGTTCGACACCCTCTTGGGCGACTTCGGCCGCCAACAGGCCCGCCTTGCCCGCGTTGCCCCGGAAAATGTCACCGAACCGAGACGAGATCACCACCCGGAATCCGTAGTCCATCAGTGCCCACACCGCGTGTTCACGCGACGATCCGGTGCCGAAATCGGGTCCCGCGACTAGTACTGAACCCCTGTCGAACGGGCTGAGATTCAGCACAAACGACGGGTCCGTGCGCCACGTCGCGAACAATCCGTCGGCGAAACCCGTTCGGGAGACCCGCTTCAAATAAACGGCGGGAATGATCTGATCTGTGTCAACATTGGACCGCCGCAGCGGCACGCCAATCCCCGTGTGGGTGCGAAACGCTTCCATGCTCATCTCCTGTCGCTACGTGATCCAAATCCGCTGCTCAATCCAAATCCGCCGGGGCGGAGAGCCTGCCGCGCACGGCGGTCGCGGCGGCGACCGCCGGCGACACCAAGTGCGTGCGGCCGCCCTTGCCCTGCCGCCCCTCGAAGTTGCGGTTGGACGTCGCAGCGCAGCGCTCCCCCGCCGCGAGCTGATCGGGGTTCATTCCCAGACACATTGAGCAGCCGGCCTGGCGCCACTCGGCGCCCGCAGCGGTGAAAACTTCACCGAGCCCTTCCGCTTCGGCCTGTGCGCGCACCCGCATCGAGCCGGGAACGATCAGCATCCGCACGCTTGGAGCTATTTTGCGGCCGCGCAATATCTCGGCCACAGCACGCAGGTCCTCGATCCGGCCATTGGTGCACGAGCCCACGAACACCGCGTCAACTGAAATGTCGCGCATTGGCGTGCCGGGGCGAAGGTCCATGTACGCCAACGCCTTCTCGGCGGCTTGGCGCTCGCTGTCGTCGGTGAACAGCTCGGGGTCCGGCACCGCGGCGTCCAGCGGCACCCCTTGTCCCGGATTGGTTCCCCACGTGACGAACGGACTCAGCGAGCCCGCCTCCAGCTCGACCTCGGTGTCGAATTCGGCGCCGGGGTCGGTGCGCAGCTGGTTCCAGTACGTGACGGCGGCGTCCCACTGCATGCCCGTCGGCGCGTGCGGCCGCCCTCGCAGGTACTCGTAGGTGATCTCATCCGGTGCCACCATGCCCGCACGTGCGCCGGCTTCGATGCTCATATTGCAAATCGTCATCCGGCCTTCCATCGACAGTGATTCGATGGCACTGCCCCGGTATTCGATGACATGGCCCTGCGCGCCGCCGGTGCCGATCTTTGCGATCAGTGCGAGGATCACGTCCTTGGCCGTCACTCCGGCAGGCAACTGGCCGTCGACGTTGACCGCCATCGTCTTGAATGGTCGCAGTGGCAGCGTTTGGGTCGCCAGCACGTGTTCCACCTCCGACGTGCCGATGCCCATCGCCAGCGCGCCGAAAGCGCCATGGGTGGAGGTGTGGCTGTCGCCACAAACAATCGTCATACCCGGCTGGGTGAGACCCAATTGCGGTCCCACCACATGCACGATGCCTTGCTCGATATCTCCCATCGGGTACAAGCGGATGCCGAATTCAGCGCAGTTGCGCCGCAGCGTGTCGACTTGAGTGCGCGATACCCGGTCGGCGATCGGCTTGCCGATGTCAACGGTCGGCACGTTGTGATCCTCGGTGGCAAGGGTCAAGTCGGGTCTCCTAACCCGGCGGCCGGCCAATCGCAGTCCGTCGAACGCCTGCGGGCTGGTGACCTCGTGCACCAAATGCAGGTCGATGTAGATGAGGTCCGGATCGTCGCCACCGCCGGAAGCCACAACGTGGTCGTCCCAAACCTTCTCCGCCAACGTACGCGCCATCGCCACCCCGATTCTTCAGTCCCACACCTCGCGTGTTCTCACAATGCGAGACGCTAATATCTCTTTGTGAGACAGGATAGCGGCATCGGGGTGCTCGACAAAGCTGTGGGTGTGCTGCACGCGATCGCGGAATCGCCGTGCGGCTTGGCTGAACTGTGCGAACGCACCGGCTTGCCCAGGGCCACCGCGCACCGGCTTGCCGCCGGCCTCGAGGTGCATCGTCTGCTGGCTCGCGACAGTGAAGGCCGCTGGCGGCTAGGTCCCGCGGTGAGCGAACTTGCGGCCCATGTCGATGATCCGCTGCTGGCGGCCAGCCCGGCGGTGCTAGCTTCGCTGCGCGAGGTCACCGGCGAGAGCGTGCAGCTATACCGCCGCGACGGCAATTGGCGGATTTGTATTGCCGCGCTGGAACCGCCTGCGGGCCTTCGGGACACGGTGCCAGTGGGTGCGCGGCTGCCGATGACGGCCGGCTCAGGCGCCAAGGTGCTGCTGGCCTACAGCGACACGGCCACCCAGCAAGCCATCCTGCCCGCGGCGAAGTTCAGCGAGCGCGCGTTGGCCGAGGTGCGGCGGCGTGGTTGGGCCCAAAGCGTGGCCGAGCGCGAGCCCGGCGTGGCCAGCGTCTCGGCGCCGGTGCGAGACTCCCGTGGCTCAGTGGTCGCCGCGATTTCGGTTTCCGGACCGATCGACCGCCTGGGCCGCCGCCCCGGCGCACGTTGGGCCGCCGACCTATTGGCTGCAGCGGACGCAATTACCCGTCTGCTGTGAACGTGATGGCCCCCGACGGCGCCCCGGCAGCTGCGCGGGGCCCTTGGGCGACGACCTGACAGACTAACGCTTCATGGGAACCAATCAGCGCGCGCAGATTGTCATGTCGGAGGCCGAGATCGCCGATTTTGTCGCCCGCAGCCGCACGGGCACGCTGGCCACCATTGGTCCCGGCGGCCAGCCGCACCTGACCGCGATGTGGTACGGCGTCGTCGACGGCGAGATCTGGCTGGAGACCAAGGCCAAGTCGCAGAAAGCGGTGAATCTTCGGCGCGACCCGCGGGTCAGTTTCCTGATCGAAGACGGCGATACCTACGACACGCTGCGGGGGGTCTCCTTCGAAGGCGTCGGCGAAATCGTCGACGACCCTGAGACTATCTTCCGAGTCGGTGTCAGCGTCTGGGAGCGCTATACCGGCCCCTACACCGACGAGCTGAAACCGGCGGTGGACCAGATGATGCACAAGCGGATCGCTGTGCGCATCGTCACACGGCGCACCCGCTCGTGGGATCATCGCAAGCTTGGACTGCCCCATATGCCGGTCGGCGGCTCGACAGCGCCGAGCGTCGCGGCAGGCAAACCAGCCGGGTGACCGCGCCGACACAAGTAGCCCCGATGGGATTCGAACCCACGCTACCGCCGTGAGAGGGCGGCGTCCTAGGCCGCTAGACGACGGGGCCAGAACCGATCCGAGCTGTCAGCATAACCCACCTGGGAATGCCCTCCTAATCGCTTGCGGCGGGCATATTTTGCTGGGGTACCAGGACTCGAACCTAGAACGGCTGAACCAGAATCAGCTGTGTTGCCAATTACACCATACCCCAATGGTTGCCTAAAACCGCTGGTCAGAACCCGTAATCGGATTCTGCGGGCAGTGCCCGCCAGCCGGTGCGGCCGACGTGCAGACTATCAAAGATTAGCGTCGCACAGCTCAGGCGTGCACCGTCCGGTCGCGGACGCCGCGCAGCCGCCGCAGGCTGCGGTCGCGCCCGAGCAACTCCATCGACTCGAACAACGGCGGGCTGACAGATGTTCCGGTGACCGCGACCCGGACCGGTCCGAACGCTTTCCGCGGTTTCAGCGCCAGCTTCTCGACCAGCGCATCCTTGAGAGCAGCCTCGATGTGGTCGGCGGTCCAGTCCGTCACGGCCTCCAGTGCAGTCAGCGCAGCGTCGAGCACCGCCCTGGCATCCGGTCCCAGCTCCTTGGCGGCGGCCTTCGGATCGAGCGCGTACTCGTCGTCATTGAAAAACTTCAATAACTGCCACGCGTCACCGAGGACGACGATGCGGGTCTGCACGAGCCTTGCCGCGACGGCAAAACCCGCGTCGTTCAAGCCCGTGTCATAGCCGTGCGCAGCGAAGTAATCACGCAGGCGCCTAGCGAAATCGTCGGCGTCGAGCAGACGAATGTGCTCGGCGTTGATTGCGTCGGCCTTCTTTTGGTCGAACCGGGCGGGATTGGGATTGACGTTCACCACGTCGAAAGCCGCGACCATCTCGTCAAGGCTGAACACATCGCGCTCACCGGAGATCGCCCACCCCAGCAACGCTAGGTAATTCAGTAGGCCCTCCGGGATAAAACCACGGTCTCGATGAGCAAACAGATTCGACTGCGGGTCGCGTTTCGACAACTTCTTAGTTCCCTCGCCCAAAACAGTTGGCAGATGGGCGAATTCGGGAATTTGCTCAGCCACGCCGATACGCATCAACGCCTGATACAGCGCGATCTGCCGCGGGGTGGACGGCAGCAGGTCCTCACCACGCAGCACGTGGGTGATCTTCATCAGGGCGTCGTCAACCGGATTGACCAACGTGTATAACGGATCACCGGTCGCGCGGGTCAGCGCGAAATCGGGCACAGTGCCGGCCGCGAATACCATGTCCCCGCGCACCAGATCGTGCCAACTGATGTCGTCGTCCGGCATTCGCAGCCTTACCACGGGTTTACGGCCCTCCGCCAGATACGATGCCCGCTGGGCATCGGTGAGATCGCGGTCGAAATTGTCGTATCCCAGCTTGGGATTGCGCCCGGCGGCGATGTGGCGGGCCTCGACCTCCTCCGGAGTCGAAAATGCTTGGTAGGCCTCTCCGGCCGCGAGCAGCCGGTCGATAATGTCGCGATAGATGTGCGTGCGCTGTGATTGCCGATATGGGCCGTAAGGGCCGCCGATTTCGGGTCCCTCGTCCCAGTTCAAACCGAGCCAGCGCAGCGCATCGAGCAGCGCCAGATAGCTTTCCTCACTGTCGCGGCCGGGATCGGTGTCTTCGATGCGGAATACAAAGGTGCCGCCGGTGTGTCGGGCGTAAGCCCAATTGAAAAGGGCTGTGCGAATCAGCCCGACGTGGGGAATCCCGGTGGGCGACGGGCAGAACCGCACCCGCACACCGCTACTCATGATCGCCCCTTTCGCACAACAGGATTGGTCAGCGTGCCGATACCTTCCACGGTGATGCTGACGGTGTCGCCGTCCTCGATCGGACCGACACCGTCGGGTGTGCCGGTGAGAATGAGATCGCCCGGCAATAACGTCATCACCGCTGAAACCCATTCCACGATCGCGCCGACGTCGTGGATCATCATCGACGTGCGGCTGCGCTGCTTGACTTCACCGTTGACCTCGGTGCACAGCTCGAGGTCTGCCGGGTCGATATCGGTGACGATCCACGGCCCGACCGGGCAGAACGTGTCGTGTCCCTTGGCTCGTGTCCACTGCCCATCAGCCTGCTGCTGATCGCGGGCCGTTACGTCGTTGCCGATGGTATAGCCCAGGATGCTCTCGGCCGCGCGGGCCGCGGGGACGTCTTTGCACGGGCGGCTGATCACCACAGCCAGCTCGCCCTCGAAATGCACCGGTGATGCGTTGGCGGGCAACCGAATTGGCACATTCGGTCCAATAATCGCAGTGTTGGGCTTAAGGAAGATCACCGGATCGGCCGGTGCGGTCTCACCCATCTCGGCGACGTGGGCCGCATAGTTCTTGCCGACACAGATCACCTTGCTGGCCAGCATCGGCGCCAGCAGCCGCACATCGGCCAACGGCCAGGTTCGGCCCGTGAAGGTCGGTGTGCCGAAAGGGTGTTCGGCGATTTCACGAGCGATCATCGCAGCGGGATCGCCGGCTTTACCCTCGATGCTGACGAAGGCGACGCCATCCGGGCTGGCAATTCGACCGAGGCGCATTCATCAGAGCCTAACCGCCGCGCGCACGCCTACCGCGCGGTGACCATCGCGACCAGAAAGTCCTCCAAGTGTTCGCGGGTGACATCGAGTTCGCCTCGCAACCACTGTGTGACCACCTCGAACCCGCCGGCGACCAGGGTGAGCGCAGCCAGGTCGATATCGGGATCCAGTGCGTCCTGTCCGGCCAGCAGCACCCGCCCCTGATCGGCCATCACCTGCGCCAGCATCTTGATCAGGTCACGCCGGCGCGTGCGCAACACCTCGGTGGCCTGCGACTCGATGAGCAGCCGGGCGCGGCGAGAATCCTCGCCGAGGAAACCCAAACCGGTGCCGATCGCTGCGCGCGCCCGCAGCATCGGGTCGGGCGGGCTGGCCTCGATCGCGGGAAGCAGGGCGTCGAATGCCCGGGTGATCTGGTCGTCGAGCAGGGCTAGCAGCAACTCGTCGACACTGCGGAAGCTCTCATAGAAATAGCGGTCGTTGAGCCGAGCCTGCGAACACACACCCCGCACGGTCAGGCTCCCGACGCCACCGTCAGCGATCAGATCCAACGCGGCGTCGATCAACAGCGCCTGCCGTCTGGATCGCCGCTCGCTATGGGTGGCGCCGCCATAGGTGCGCGCCGAACCCGCCACAGACACGATTCTCGCATCCTTGACCCGGTCGAACCATCTGGTGAAGACTGTCCCCAGATAGTCTGCGTAGCGCTGCGGAAAGGACAGAAATGAGGCTTGACGAGCGCAAACTGCCCGACCCGCCGTTCCTGTCAGGATTTCCACTGAACGTGTTCACGCGCCTGCTGGCACCGGGTGATATCCGAGCCACCGTCGCCCAGCGGGAGTCGTTTCGGCGCTTCGCCAAGCTCGGTGACCCGTTAGCCGATGACGTCGTCGCGATGATGCAGCGGCTGCCACCCGGCGAAGGCCGGCGCATATTCGAACTTGCCGTCGACCACGGCATCAATGCGGTCGATTACCCGCCCGACGAACTCGTGGCCTTCTTCGCGCAGGTCGACGACCGGCCTTACTGGTTGGACCAGGCCAAGCTTGATCTGGCGGTGCGGGTCACGATGCGCACCGGCCTGTGGAGCATCGCCCTAGCGCTGCCCGGACTGGCTCTTACCGGTGGCTACCTGGCGTCGAAGGCCGACAAGCCGCTGGTGGGGACCGGCGACCTGCGGCGGATGGCGCCTCGGCGGCTCAACGAAACCGCGACCTGGTTTATCGACGTGACCTCGCCCGGCGGCCTGAGCCGCTTCGCTCCCGGATTCACCGGCACCCTGCGGGTTCGCTTGATGCACGCCTTGGTGCGCGCTGCGATGTGCCGGCGTGCCGACTGGAACTTCGACGAATGGGACCACCCGATCAACCAGGTGCAACTGGCCGGCACGCTGATGCTGTTCTCGCTGGCCAACCTGGCCGGTTGCCAAGCGATGGGGCTGCGGTTCTCGCGGCGGGAACGCGATGCGATCTTCCACCTCTGGCGCTATGTCGGGCTGCTCATGGGTGTTCACCCGGAGTTGCTTCCCGCCACCGAAGACGACACCTGGCGGCTGTTCTGGCTGGAAGCCGACACCGAATTCCAGCCCGATGAGGACTCCTACCGGCTCGCCCAAGCGTTGCACTCCGGCCCACCGGGCGAGGACCCGCTGACCGCGCTCGCCCGCGGCTACCTCTCCTCTTACAGCCGGCTGGTCCTGGGCCGGTCGAACGCCGACCAGCTTGGGTTGCCGGACAACAAACCGCTGCAGGCCGCGGTGCTGGCCACGTCGGCGATCAACCGGGTGCTCGAACTGCGGCGGCTGGTGCCGGGCGCGACCCGGTTCAGCGAGCAGTTCGGCCAATGGTCGCGGCGCCGGTTCGTCGCCCGCGGCTTCACCGCGACCGGTGGCGATCGCAGCTACCGCCGCCACGACGCGCTGGCTGCCGCGGGTTAACACCTGGAACCATGGAACCGTGCCGACGACATCGATCAGCACCGGCCGGCGCTGGGTATTGCTGACGATTTCGCTGGCGTCGACGCTGTGCGCGACCGTCTTCATCAACGGCATCGCCTTCCTGATCCCCGCGCTGGACGCTGAGCGCGGCATCAGTTTGGCTGAGGCCGGTCTGCTGTCCTCGATGCCCAGCCTGGGCATGGTGGTGACCCTGATCGCCTGGGGTTACTTGCTGGATTTGGTCGGCGAGCGGGTGGTGCTCACCGTCGGCTTGACGCTCACGGCGGCGGCGGTCTTCGCCGCGGCGTCGGTTCATGGGCTGGTGGCCGTCGGAACGTTTTTATTCCTCGGCGGCATGGCCGCCGCCAGCGCCAATACTGCCAGCGGCCGACTGGTGACCGGCTGGTTTCCGCGTGACCAGCGTGGCCTGGCGATGGGGATCCGCCAGACGGCTCAGCCGCTGGGAATCGCGTTGGCTGCCTTGGTTCTTCCCGAGCTCGGGGAGCGCGACTTTTCGGTGGCGTTGTTGTTTCCGGCCGCGGTGTGCGCCGCCTCGGCGCTCGTCAGCGCGGTCGGCGTGCTCGACCCGCCGCGAAAGAAACGGGCCACCGCCGACGCGGCGGAGCTGGCCAACCCCTACCGCGGCACAACGGTGCTGTGGCGCATCCATCTGGCGTCGGCGTTGCTGATGGTGCCGCAGACCGTCGTCTTGACGTTCATGCTGGTCTGGCTGATGCGGGCGCACGGCTGGTCGACAGCCTCGGCCGGCGTGCTGGTGAGCGTCTCACAACTGCTCGGCGCGCTGGGCCGCATCGCCGCGGGCCGTTGGTCGGATCGCGTGGGCTCGCGGATGCGCCCGATCCGCATCATCGCCGTCACGGCAGCGGTGGTGATGCTGGTGTTGGCGCTCACCGATCACCTGCGCTGGCCCCTTGCGGTGGCGGTCATGCTCGCCGCGTCGGTGATCACCGTGCTCGACAACGGGTTAGCGTTTACCGCCATCCCCGAAATCGCCGGTCCGTACTGGAGCGGGCGTGCGATGGGAGCGCAAAACACCACTCAGCGGTTGACGGCTGGCGCCGGGCCGCCCGTCTTCGGCGAATTGATCGACGCGAGTGGGTATCCGGTGGCGTTCGCGGTGTGCGCGCTGTTTCCGCTGTTGGCGCTGCCGGTGGTGCCGGTGGGTGCGCGGCCGCACCACACGGACGTCGCCGCGGCACGGCCGAGCCCGCGCGTTCGCTGAGTTTCGCACCGCTTGATCTGCAGGCGGTTGTGAAACCATGGGCTGATGCCGACGGAATCGGTCAGCACCGGGGCGCGCTGGTCGATGTTGGTCATCGCGTCGGTAGCGACGTTGTCGTCATTTCTGTTCATCAACGGCGTGGCCTTCATGATCCCGGAGCTGGAAGCCAACCGAGACATCACGCTGACGGGAGCCAGCCTGCTGTCGTCGATGCCGAGCTGGGGCATGGTGGTCACCCTGATCGCCTGGGGCTATCTGGTTGACCACGCGGGCGAGCGCATCGTGCTGAGGTTGGGTTCCGCGCTGACGGCAGCGGCCGCGTTCGCCGCCGCGTCGGCCCACTCGCTGGTGGTGGTGGGCGCATTCCTGTTCCTCGGCGGCATGGCCGCAGCGGGGGCCAATTCGGCCACCGGCCGACTGGTGACCGGCTGGTTTCCGCCGCAGCGGCGCGGGGTGGCGATGGGAATCCGCCAGACGGCCCAGCCGCTGGGAATTGCCTTGGGGGCAGCGGTGATTCCCGAACTGGCGGAGCACGGCTTCGCGGCCGCGATGATGTTTCCTGCCGTAATCTGCATGCTGTCGGGCGTGGCGTGTGCGCTGGGTGTCCTCGACCCGCCGCGAAAACCGCGGGCAACGGCCACCATTGCGGAGCTGGCCAGCCCCTATCGCGGATCGAGCGTGCTGTGGCGAATCCACATGGTGTCGGCTCTGCTGATGATCCCGCAGACGGTGACGGTGACCTTCATGCTGATCTGGTTGCTCAACGAGTACCACTGGTCGGTGGGGGCGGCGGGCGCGCTGGTCACTGCCTCGCAGCTACTCGGCGCGTTGGGCCGCATTCTGGTCGGGCGATGGTCTGACCGGGTCGGGTCACGGATGCGGCCCGTGCGTACGATCGCGGCCACCGCGGCTGCGACCCTGATGGTGCTGGGATTCACCGATCACCTCGACTCCTCGGCCGCGGTGTGGTGCATGGTCATCGCGTCGGTTATCGCGGTACTGGACAACGGGTTGGAGTCCACCGCGATCACCGAGTTCGCCGGGCCGTACTGGAGCGGGCGCGCGCTGGGCACCCAGAACACCACCCAACGGCTAGCGGCGGCCGTGGGACAGCCGATCTTCGGTGCGCTGATCGCCTCGGGCGGCTACCCGCTCGCGTGGGCGGTCTGCGGACTGTTTCCGCTGGTCGCGGTGCCTTTGGTACCGGCCAGACTGGTCCCGCCCGGGCTATCCGCTACAGCGCCGCGACGATCCGGTCGCCGATTTGGCCGGTGGAAAACCGCTCGTTCGCCCGGCTGGCCAGGTGAGCCGCCACCGCCCGATCCACCCGCGCCGCGGCGGCGTCCTCACCGAGGTGGGCGAGCAGCAGCGCCACCGACATGATCGCCGCGGTCGGGTCAGCGATGCCCTGACCGGCGATATCGGGCGCGCTGCCGTGGACCGGTTCGAACATCGACGGGTTGGTGCCGGTGGCGTCGATATTGCCGCTGGCGGCCAGGCCGATGCCGCCGCACACCGCCGCCGCCAGGTCGGTGATGATGTCGCCGAACAGGTTGTCGGTGACGATGACGTCGAACCGGCCCGGGTCGGTGACCAGGTGAATCGTCGCCGCGTCGACGTGCTGATAGGCCACCTCGACCTCCGGGAACTTCTCACCGATCTCATCGACGGTCCGCGACCATAGCTCGCCGGCGAATGTCAGAACGTTGGTCTTGTGCACCAGGGTCAGGTGTTTGCGCCGCAGCCGCGCGCGCTCGAACGCGTCGTGCACGACCCGGCGAACCCCGAACGCGGTGTTGACGCTGACCTCCGTGGCCACTTCGTGGGCGGTGCCGACGCGGATTGCGCCCCCGGTACCGGTGTAGGGGCCCTCGGTGCCCTCGCGCACCACGACCAAGTCGATCTCGGGGTTGCCGCTGAGCGGGCCGATCACCCCTGGGTATCGCCGCGCCGGGCGCAGGTTGATGTGATGGTCGAGCTCGAAGCGCAGCCGCAGCAACAGACCGCGCTCCAAGACCCCGCTGGGAACGGACGGATCACCAATCGCGCCGAGCAGGATCGCGTCGTGGGCGCGCAACTCGTCGAGAACCGAGTCGGGCAGCACTTCCCCGGTGGCATGGAAACGGCGGGCACCTAAGTCGTAGCTCGTCTTCTCCACATCGGGCAGTACCGCGTCGAGCACCTTGACGGCTTCGGTCACCACCTCGGGGCCGATCCCGTCCCCTGGGATAATCGCCAGTCTCAATGGCGCCGCTCCTTTTCATCGCTTTGCTCTGCATCGTCGCTGGCGCGCATCAAGACAGGTCAACCACTTCGAGCTTGTTGGCGTCGACGGCCGCGCTGATGGCCGCCCGCACATCCTCGGGCACGTCGCGGTTGAGGCGCAACAGGATGGTCGCACCGGGACCCTCGGTGTCCTCCGACAGCTGTGCGGCGTGGATGTTGACCCCCGCCGCGCCGAGCAGCGTGCCGATCTTGCCGAGCGCACCTGGCCGATCGATGTAGTTGATGATCAGGTTGATGCCCTCGGCGCGCAGATCGAAGTTGCGACCGTTGATCTGCACGATCTTCTGCACCAGCTGGGGGCCCGACAGCGTGCCCGCGACGTTGACCACCGAGCCGTCGGCGGCCACTGCCCGCACGTCGACCAGGCTGCGGTGGTTGGGGCTTTCGGTGGCAGTGCTGATCTCGGCGACGACTCCGCGTTCTTCGGCGATGGCCGGGGCGTTGACGAATGTCACGGGCTCTTCGATGACTGCCGAGAATAAGCCACGCAGGGCCGAAAGCCGCAGCACTGCAACGTCTTCCGCGGCTAGCTCACCGCGTGCCTGCACCGACAGCGACACCGGAAGCTCGTCGCAAAGAGCACCAGCAAGCAAACCGAGTTTGCGCACCAAATCCAGCCACGGCGCCACCTCCTCGCTGACCGCCCCGGCCCCGACGTTGACCGCATCGGGAACGAATTTTCCTGCCAGCGCGAGCTTTACGCTTTCGGCGACGTCGGTGCCCGCCCGGTCCTGCGCCTCGGCGGTGGAGGCGCCGAGGTGGGGGGTGACCACTATTTGCGGCAGCTCGAACAGCGGGCTGTCGGTGCACGGCTCCTTGGCGAACACGTCGATACCGGCGGCCCGCACGTGTCCGCTGCGTACGGCTTCGGCCAGCGCCATTTCGTCGACCAGGCCGCCGCGTGCGGCGTTGACGATGATGACGCCGGGCTTGGTCTTGGCCAGCGCCTCCTTGTCGATCAGCCCGAGCGTCTCCGGGGTTTTCGGCAGATGCACGGAGATGAAGTCCGACCGGGCCAGCAGCTCGTCCAGGCTGAGCAGTTCGATGCCGAGCTGCGCTGCCCGTGCCGGCGACACGTAGGGGTCGTAGGCGATCAGGTGGGCTCCGAACGCGGCCAGTCGCTGGGCGACCAGCTGCCCGATGCGGCCCAGCCCGATAATTCCGACGGTCTTGCCGAAGATCTCGGTACCCGTGAACGACGAGCGCTTCCACTCGTGGGCGCGCAACGAGGCGTCGGCCGCGGTGATTTGGCGCGCCGCCGCCAGCAGCAACGCCAACGCATGCTCGGCGGCGCTGTGGATGTTCGACGTCGGTGCGTTGACGACGAGCACACCGCGCGCGGTGGCAGCCTCGACATCGACGTTGTCCAAGCCGACCCCGGCGCGCGCGACGATTTTCAATTTGGGCGCCGCGGCCAACACCTCCGCGTCGACGGTGGTGGCAGAACGCACCAGCAGCGCGTCGGCCTCGGGCACCGCGGCCAGCAGTTTCTGCCGGTCGGGGCCGTCGACCCACCGGACTTCGACGTCGTCACCGAGCGCGGCGACGGTTGATTCGGCGAGTTTGTCGGCGATCAATACAACAGGCAAGCTCACTCGGCCAGACTAATAGGCTTCGCGGGACAGCCGCCTTCCAGCCGTGCAGCTATGGCGGTCAAACCGCGCGAAGATGGCTCAGGCGGTTTCGGTGATCGGACGGTCCACCCAGCTCATCAGGCCGCGCAGCTTCTTGCCGGTGACCTCGATGGGGTGTTCGGCGTTGCGCTTGCGCAGTTCGGCCAGCTGCTTGCCGCCGTTCTCGACGTCGGCCACCAGTTTCTTAACGAAGGTGCCGTCTTGGATTTCCCGCAGGATTTCGCGCATGCGTTCTTTGGTGCCCGCGTCGATCACCCGCGGACCGGACAGGTAGCCACCGAATTCTGCGGTGTCGGAGACCGAGTAATACATCCGGCCGATGCCGCCCTCGTACATCAAATCGACGATCAGCTTCAGCTCGTGCAGCACCTCGAAGTAGGCCAGTTCCGGCGGGTAACCGGCTTCCACCATCACGTCGAAGCCCGCCTTCACCAATTCCTCAGTGCCGCCGCACAATACCGTTTGCTCGCCGAACAGGTCGGTTTCGGTCTCGTCTTTGAACGTGGTTTTGATGACGCCGGCACGGGTGCCGCCGATCGCCTTCGCATACGACAGCGCCAACGCCAGCCCGTCGCCGCCCGGATCTTGCGCCACCGCAACCAGACATGGCACACCCTTACCGTCGACGAATTGCCGGCGCACCAGGTGCCCGGGCCCCTTGGGCGCCACCATCGCGACCGTGATGTCGGGTGTCGGCTTGATCAACCCGAAATGGATGTTGAGCCCGTGACCGAAGAACAAGGCGTTGCCCGGCTGCAGGTTTGGCTCGATGTCGCCTGCGAAGATGCTCGGCTGCGCGGTGTCGGGTGCCAGCAGCATGATCACGTCGGCCCACTTGGCGACCTCGGCCGGGGTGTCGACCTGCAAGCCCTGCTCGGTGACCTTGGGACGCGACTTCGAGCCTTCCTTCAGCCCGACGCGGACGTCGACACCCGAGTCGCGCAGGCTCAGCGAGTGTGCATGGCCCTGGCTTCCGTAGCCGATGACACCGACTTTGCGGCCGGCGATGATCGACAGGTCGGCGTCGTCGTCGTAGAACATCTGCACTGCCACGTGTTTTCTCTCCTTGGTTGTTATTTGGCTCCGCCCATTCCGCGTGGACCGCGGGACAGCGACACCAGACCGGATTGGACGATCTCGCGGACACCGAACGGCTCCAACACCTTCAGCAGGGCTTCCAGCTTGGCTGGTGTACCAGTGGCCTCGATGGTCAGCGACTCCGGGGATACATCGATCACCTTGGCGCGGAACAGGTTTGCCGCTTCGCTGACTTGACTGCGGGTACTGGCATCGGCTCGTACCTTGATCAGCGCCAGTTCTCGGGAGACCGAATTGTCCTCATCCTGCTCGACGATTTTGATGACGTTGATCAGTTTGTTGAGTTGCTTGGTGACCTGCTCGAGCGGAGTGTCTTCAGCGGAGACGACGATGGTCATTCGGGACATGTTCTTTTGTTCGGTGGCCCCCACCGCCAGCGACTCGATGTTGAAGCCACGCCGGCTGAACAGTGCCGCCACCCGTGCCAGCACACCGGGTTTGTCCTCGACTAGCACCGACAGCGTGTGAGTCGTCGCGCTCATCAGGCGTGGCCTTCATTAGGGTCGTCGAAGAGCGGACGGATCCCGCGGGCGGCCTGGATCTCGTCGTTGCTGGTGCCCGCGGCCACCATCGGCCACACCTGCGCGTCGGCGCCGACGACGAAGTCGATCACCACCGGTTGGTCGTTGATCGCGCGGGCGGCCTTGATGACCTCGACGACGTCTTCTTCACGCTCGCAACGGAATCCGACGCATCCCAGTGCCTCGGCCAGCTTGACAAAGTCCGGGATACGGTGCGAATGGGTGGCCAGGTCGGTCTGCGAGTAGCGCTCGGCGTAGAACAGCGACTGCCATTGGCGCACCATGCCCAGGCTGCCGTTGTTGATCAGCGCCACCTTGATCGGTGCGCCCTCGACCGCGCAGGTGGCCAGCTCCTGGTTGGTCATCTGGAAGCAGCCGTCGCCGTCGACCGCCCACACCTCGGCGTCCGGCCGGGCGATCTTGGCCCCCATCGCCGCCGGGATGGCGAAGCCCATGGTGCCCAGCCCGCCGGAGTTGATCCAGGTGCGCGGCTTTTCAAACGAGATGAACTGCGCCGCCCACATCTGGTGCTGCCCCACCCCGGCGACGTAGACAGCGTCGGGCCCGGCGATCTTGCCCAGCGTTTCGATCACGTACTCAGGGCTGAGACTGCCGTCGCTCTGCGGTCCGTAGGACAGCGGGTAGGTGGCCTGCACCCCACGCAAGTACTGCCACCACTCGTCGAAGTGGAAGGCGGCTCCGTCGTGGCGCAGCGCCGCGACCAGCTCGGTGATGACAGCCTTGACATCACCCACGATCGGCACGTCGGCGTGACGGTTCTTGCCGATCTCAGCGGGGTCGATGTCGGCGTGGATCACCTTGGCCTCCGGGGCAAACGAGTCGAGCTTTCCGGTGACCCGGTCATCGAAACGGGTGCCCAGCGCGATCAGCAGGTCGCTGCGCTGCAGGCCCGCCACCGCCGCGACCGTGCCGTGCATGCCCGGCATGCCCAGATGCTGGGGGTGGCTGTCCGGGAAGGCGCCGCGCGCCATCAAGGTGGTGACCACGGGGATACCGGTCAGCTCGGCCAGCTCGCGCAGCTCTTGGGTGGCATTGCCGCGGATGACCCCACCACCGATGTACAGCACGGGTTTGCGGGCGGCCGCGATCAGTCTGGCGGCCTCCCGGACCTGCCGACTGTGCGGCTTGGTGGTGGGCTTGTAGCCCGGCAGGTCCAACCGTGGCGGCCAGCTGAACGTGCATTGGCCCTGCAGCACGTCCTTGGGGATGTCGACGAGCACCGCGCCGGGTCGGCCGGTGGAGGCGATGTGGAAGGCCTCGGCCAGCACCCGCGGGATCTCGTCGCCCTCGCGGACCAGGAAGTTGTGCTTGGTGATCGGCATGGTAATGCCGGAGATGTCGGCCTCCTGGAAGGCGTCGGTGCCGATCAGCGAGCGCCCGACCTGCCCGGTGATCGCCACCACCGGGATGGAGTCCATCTGCGCATCGGCCAACGGGGTCACCAGGTTGGTGGCGCCGGGACCGGAGGTGGCCATGCACACACCCACCTTGCCGGTGGCGTGCGCATAGCCGCTGGCGGCATGCCCGGCGCCCTGCTCATGACGCACCAGCACGTGGCGCAGCTTCTTCGAGTCGAACAGCGGATCGTACACCGGCAGCACGGCACCACCGGGAATACCGAAGATGACCTCGACGTCAAGTTCCTCCAACGACCGGATCACCGACTGTGCGCCGGTAAGTTGTTGCGGCGCAATACGTTTCTGATGTGGGTTTGACGACTTTGTCGTTGTCCGGGTGCCGTTGACGGGCTGCGATGGCGCCGACGGCGCGGTGGGTGCACTCACGGTGTCCTCTTTGGGTCCTCTTCGTTGGTGTGGGAACGGCGACAACAAAAAACCCCCGCCAGCTCAGCTGCTGCACGAGGGTTGCGCGTTGGTGCTCGAAAGCTATCCCGGCGTGGGCTAGTCAGCCACCAACGCGCCGACCAAGTACTACGAGCATTTCGCGGCTGTCCATGACGACCGACGGTAGTCTCCGCACAGGTCAACCGTCAAATCTCGGCGGTTGAGCCGGTTGCCGGTCGGCCGCGCCGGTCGGCGGTGACATGATGCAGGGGTGGCTACCGGTTCTTCGGAGCAACCGTCCCCCGCGGCCTCGGTGGTGATCAAGATTTCCCCGATAGCACACTTCGCGGTGGGCTTTCTGATGCTGGGCCTGCTCGTGCCCGTGTTGACGTGGCCGCCAACCTTACCGCTATTAGCGATTCCGATTATCTTGTCCGCGTTGATCATTCGTCTACGCACGATCGCCGACCACGACGGAGTCACGGCGCGGACGCTGCTGGGCAGCCGAACGATCCGTTGGGACGATATCGACGGGCTGCGGTTCACTCGGGGCTCGTGGGCGCGGGCGCGGCTCAAAAGCGGCGGCGAACTGCGGTTGCCTGCGGTCAGCTTCGCGACCTTGCCACTGTTGACCGAGGCCAGCGGAGGCCGGGTGCCCAACCCGTACGCCTGAGCGCGCCGGCCTGCTAATGCAGGGGGTTGGCGCCGTTGAGCAAAACCCAGACGGCGGCTCCGGCGCCGATACCGAGGAGCAGCGCGGCGAAGGAGCCGACGAACGGCCGCCGCGCCCAGCCTCGGCCGGCGTCGAAGCCGTAGCGGCCCGGGCCGATGAGGATAACGGCGGCGGCGACAACGATGAGCGTCAATTCGTATTCGTGTCCGCCCGGTAGGAAGAACCGAAATGATCCAGGGTTCGACTGCGCCGACATGTCGGCCAGCAAGCCGTTGAGCAGATAGGCCAGCGCCCCCGCGGCGGCAACCGGCGTGAACAAGCCCAGTACCAGCAGGACGCCCGCAACGATCTCGCCGCCCGCGGCCACGTAGGTCAAGACCTCCGCATGCTGGTAGCCGGCGTCGGACAGCGAGTTCTTGAATCCGGTCGGCCCCTCGCCACCCCACCACCCGAACAGCTTTTGCAGTCCGTGCGCGACCAGCACCGCGCCCAGGCCCACACGCAGCAGCAATAGGCCAAGGTTCTGGGTACCGCGCCGGCCGGCGGCACGTATGCGCTCGTCGTCCTCACCGGTGTCGATCTCGTCCGGCCCCGATGCCGCGTGGCGGCCACCGGACTGCGGCTCGAGGTAGGGCAGTGGCTGTTGGCCGGTCAAGCCGAAGCCCGAGCCGACCCGTCGCACGTCGCCTGTGCCACTGCCGTAGTGCGGGATCGTGGTGGTTTCGAAATCGCCTGCATAGTTGGCTGACGGCAGGTCGTCTTCCGGGTCGACCAGGCTGGCGGAAGCCGGACGGACCTGGGTTGGCGCCGCGGAATCGTCCGGTCGCCGCCAATTCGAGTCATTCGATTGACTGGTCACGCGTGCCAGGGTAAGGGCAATTTCGCCGGAATTGGGGATTTGAGCGGCGCTTTCGCGGGACTTAATCGACACGTCACCACCGCGAGACACCGGCGGGCCGCCCTGTGGGCGAATCGGCTGCCGCGAGCATTGACGGACCGAGTGGGCGGAGGTGGCGCGGTAACCTGGCCATCATGCGGGTACGGCTATCGCCGCGGGGCGGGCTCGCCGCGATATGCGCGGCGATGCTGGTCTCGAGCGGCTGCGCGCGGTTCAACGACGCCCAGTCGCAGCCGTTCACCACCGAACCGCAGCGGCGACCGCCGGCCACCTCCACACCTCCCCCGCCCCCGCCGCTGCCGGCCAAACCGTTCCCCAAGCAATGCCCCGCGCCCGGGGTCATGCAGGGCTGCCTGGAGAGCACCAGCGGGTTGATCATGCTGCCCGACAGCAAGTCTGCGCTGGTCGCCGAACGCACTACCGGCGCGGTCAAGGAGGTATCGGTCAGCGCCGAACCGAAAGTCAAGACCGTCATCCCCGTCGACCCCTCCGGTGACGGCGGGCTGATGGACATTGTGCTGTCACCGACGTACTCACAGGACCGGCTGATGTATGCCTACGTCAGCACGCCCAGCGACAACCGGGTCATCCGCATCGCTGACGGCGACGTGCCCAAGGACATCCTGACCGGCATCCCGAAAGGTGCCACCGGCAACACCGGCGCGCTGCACTTCACCAGCAAAACCACGCTGGTGGTGCTCACCGGCGACGCGGGCAACCCCGCAGCGGCTGGCGACCCGGCGTCGTTGGCGGGCAAAGTCATCCGGATCGAGCAGCCGACCACGATCAATCAGGCGCCGCCGACCACGGCGCTCACCGGCATCGGCGCCGGCGGCGGGCTGTGCACCGACCCCGTCGACGGCTCGCTGTATGTCCTCGACCGCGCCCCTACCGCGGACCGCCTGCAGCGGATCGCCCGGGACTCGCGGGTTTCCACGGTCTGGACGTGGCCGGATCGGCCCGGTGTGGCCGGATGCGCCGCGCTGGACGGCACCATCCTGGTCAACTTGGTCAACACCAAGCAGACGGTGGCCGTCCACCTGGCGCCGGCGACCGGCGCGGTCACCGGCGCACCCGAGGTGGTCCGCCAGGACACCCACGCCCACGCCTGGGCGGTGCGGATGGCCCCGGACGGCAACGTCTGGGGCGCGACGATCAACAAGACCGCGGGCGACGCGGAAAAGCTCGACGACGTGGTCTTCCCGTTGTTCCCGCAGGGCGGCGGCTTCCCACGCACCAACGAGGACAAGACCTAAAGCTGTCGATGCGCGCCCGTACGACGGCGCACGCAGCAGCGAAACGATCGACCTAAGCCGGTCTCACGCCTCGTGGCCGGGTTGGAGGTCGGCGACGTCGGAAAAGCTGACCAGGGCCTCGGAGCGGTCGGCGGCGGTGGCGGCGACGGGTTCCAACAGGTAGCCAACATGATCGCCGAGGTCGATCCGGCTCAGGGTCTTGCCGACGAACCACGCGATCGCGTCATCGAGAATCGGCATGCCCGCGGGCCCACTGTGCCACGAGCAGCGCTCGAATTTGTTGATCTGGTCACCAGTTTGGCCGCCGAACAGCCGGGCCAGGCCGAGGTGGCGGCGCGCCAAGAGATGCACGGCGAGGTGCTCCGAGCGGGCCGCTACCCCGAAGGTGTGGTTGCGCCGTGACAGTCCGACGAGAAACCGGCGTGGCTGCAAGCTGGTTTGGGTGGCGAAGCCGACCAGGCAACCGGACGCATGGCCGCCGGCCTGCGTGGTCACCACGTACATCGGGTAATCCAGCATCGCGACCAGCCGGTCGAAGGATTCGTCGCCCACCCGATCATCATGGACCGGCGCTGAAGACTTCGACGCCACCAAACGCAACTACACCTGGGCCAGCCGCTGGTTGGTGACCCGAAGCTGGCGCGTCGTGCTGTCCGCTAACGCCTCGATCTGCTCGGCCTGCAGCCGCCCGCACACCCGGCCCCAATGGATCGCCACCTCGTCACCGACGGCCACGTCGGGCACCGCGCTGTAGCCGTCCGCCCACACGTCGAGTCGGCGTGCCACCGGCTCGGACAGATCCAGCGCGTGCCCATCCCAGACCAGAACGCGGCAAGACACCTCGACATCGTCGCCGTCGCGGGAAAGCACTGTGCCCCAGGTGATCCGGCAATTGTCCAAGACGCTGAGCGGATGCTCGTCGACGCCCCGGCCCAATAGGCGCGACCACGGGTAGATGCCGAACACGTGGAAGCAGTGGTTAGCAGCCGCCTCACTAACCAAACCCGGCCCGAGATGCGACCAGTAGTGTCCCGCCTGCGGGCCGATGATGGCGAGCAGCTCATCCACGAACTGCTCCGGGTCGAGGTCGGCGCCCAGCCCGCCGCCGAGCCAGTAGGATTCGACCAGACGATAGTCCAACGGGTCGGCGATGCCGGTCATTTTCGACAAAACCTGCAAATACGGCCACGCGCCAGCGAACTTCCTGGCCGCCGCCCGGATCTGCGTTACCGAGCCGTCCCGCAACGTGGCTGCCAGCGGCGGGCCGCAGTAGCCCAGTGCGTTGGGGGCATAGGCGTAGCGGGCGAACATCTCCGCCCCGCGAACATCCAGCGCAGCCGCGGTCATGCCCGTCCTGACGACCCGACGAGCTTGGCGGCGTCACGGTGCATTCGCCCGAAGTTGTAGTAGGCCGCGCACGCGCCCTCGGGGGACACCATGCAGGTACCGATCGGAGTCTCCGGAGTGCAGGCGGTGCCGAAAACCTTGCACTCCCAAGGCTTGAGCACGCCTTTGAGCACCTCGCCGCATTGGCACGCCTTCGGGTCGGCCACCCGCACACCGGGCATCGCGTAACGCAGTTCTGCGTCGAAGTCTGCGAAGTCGTCGTTTAGCCGTAGTGCGCTCTGCGAAATGAAGCCCAATCCGCGCCATTCGAAGTGCGGCCTCAGCGCGAACACCCTGGCCATCAGCGCCAGTGCGGCCGGGTTGCCGTTTTCGGGCACCACCCGGGAGTACTGGTTCTCCACCTCGCAGCGTCCCTCGCGAATCTGAGTCAGCAGCATCGCCACCGACGCCAGGATGTCCAGCGGCTCGAAACCGGAGACTACCAACGGTTTTCCGTACACTTCGGGCACAAACCGGTACGGCCGGTTGCCGACAACGGTCGACACATGCCCGGGCCCGATGAAACCGGACAGCCGCAGGTCCGGTGATTCCAAAATGGCCTTGATCGGCGGCACGATCGTGACGTGGTTGCAGAACACGCTGAAATTCTTCAACCCCAGTTCGCGGGCGCGCACCAACGTCACCGCGGTGGACGGAACCGTGGTCTCGAAGCCGATGGCGAAGAACACCACCTGCTTGTCGGGCTTGTCGACCGCGATTTTTAGCGCGTCCAGCGGTGAGTAGACGAACCGCACGTCGGCGCCGCGCGCCTTGGCGTCGAGCAAGTTGCCGTTGGAGCCGGGCACTCGCATCATGTCGCCGAAGCAAGTGAAGATCACGTCAGGTTGCTCGGCCAGCCACATCGCGTCGTCGATGCGGCCCATCGGGATCACGCACACCGGGCAGCCGGGGCCGTGTACCAGCTCGACGTTCTCGGGCAGCAGGTGCTCGATGCCGTGGCGGTAGATGGTGTGGGTGTGCCCGCCGCACACCTCCATGAACTTGAAATGCTCGCTGTCGTTAGCCAAGTGCTTGATCGCAACCAGCAGTCTGCGGGCCGCGGCGGGATCGCGGAACTCGTCGACGAATTTCATCGCAAAGCCTTCCAGTCAGACGATCGCGGTGGAATCGAAAGCTTCCATCTCGGTGGCGTACGCGTCGCCCATCTTCTTGACCGCCGCCAGCGTGAGCAATGCCTCGGTTTCGTCGATCTTGGCCATCGCGAAGCCGACGTGAACCAGCACCCAGTCATCGGGCTGTGGCATATCGTTTTCCAGCAGCCGCACGCTGATCGTGCGCTGTACGCCGCTAACGTCGACCTTAGCCAAATAGTTTTCAGCGTCGGTGATTTCGACGATGCGCCCCGGTATTCCCAGACACATTTCAGCTCCACCTCCTCAGCAGATCCGCGGCAGGGGGTCACCGACGAGCATGTCGACGATGCGGGTGCCGCCGAATCCCGTGCGCACCACCACAGTCTCCGCGGGCTCCGCCACGATCTGCCCGATTTCGGCCGCCTCGGCGCCAAGCGGATGCGACCGTAACGCCGCCAGCGCGGCATCGGCTTCCTCCGCTGGGACGACAGCGACAAACTTGCCCTCGTTGGCGACGTAGAGCGGGTCGATACCCAGCAGCTCGCACGCGCCACTGACCATGGGGTGCAACGGAAGTCTGTCTTCGTCGAGCACCACTCCCAAACCACATGCCTGCGCCAACTCGTTGCAGACGGTGCCCACCCCGCCGCGAGTGGGGTCGCGCAGCCACCGCGTGGCCGGCGCCGCCGCCAATAGCAGCTCCACCAATGGGCTCACCGACGCCGTGTCGGAACGGATATCAGCTTCGATCGCCAAATCACCGCGGGCCAGCATCACCGCCATGCCGTGATCGCCCATTGATCCCGACAGCAGCACCTTGTCGCCGGGACGGACCGATTCCGCGGACAGCCGACGACCCTTGGGAATAACGCCGACGCCGGTCGTCGTGATGAACACGCCGTCTGCTGCCCCGTTGGGCACCACCTTGGTGTCCCCGGTGACGATCTGCACAGCGGTTTCGGCTGCGGCCGCGGCCATGTCGGCGACGATCTCCTTCAACTCAGCGATCGGAAAACCCTCTTCGAGAACGAATGCCGCTGAAATCCATTGCGGAACAGCGCCTGTCACTGCGAGGTCGTTGGCCGTCCCGTGCACAGCCAGCTCGCCGATCGAGCCGCCGGGAAAGCTCCTGGGCTGCACCACGAACGAATCGGTCGACAACACCAGCCGCTCACCGCTCGGCAGGCTCACAACAGCGCCATCGCCGAGCGGTTCCAGCAACGGATTCCGGAATGCTTCGACGAAAACCGCGTCGACCAGTGCGGCCGAGGCCTTTCCGCCGGCGCCGTGCGCCAGCGTGACATGCTCGTCGAGCAGCCGGGGCCGGCGTCGGCGAAACGACTCGATGCGATCGATCACATCGCTCTCGGCGAAACGCGGGCCCGAGGACAGGTATTCGCTTGCCGACTTACTCATCGGGCCTCCGCTCGCTGACTGGCCAGCTGGTCATGTACCGCCAACCACAGCTCGTAGCCCAGCAGGGCTTGAGCTTCTTGAATCCGGTGCACGCTCTGCGAATGAACCACAAAGCACGCGTCGACGTCCGCGCTTTTGGCGAATGCGCCGCCCTCGTATCCGGCGAAGCCGACGGTGTACATGTCGCGATGACGCGCTTCGGCCAATGCCGCCATCAGGTTCGGCGAGCTGCCGCTGGTCGACATCGCGATCGCGATGTCGCCCGGTTTGGCGCGGGCGATCAGCTGCCGGGCGAAGACCAGCTCGAAGCCGACGTCGTTGCCCAGTGCGGTCAGGATCGCCTGGTCGGCGGTCAACGACCAGGCCGGCAGCGGTGCCCCGACGGGTGGACGGGCGAATAGCCTTGCCAGCGTGGTGGAGTCGGTGCAGCTGCCACCGTTGCCGAAGGTGAATAGCCGCCCACCGGTGGCGAAGCGGCGCGCCATCTCGGTTGCCGCCCGGTGCAGCAGTTCGGCGTTTTCTTCCAGGGTGTGGCGGCGCAGCGTCAGGCTTTCGGCCGCCTTGGCTTGCGCCGACGCGGTCAGGTCGGCCAACAGCGACTTGGGATCGGTTTCCTGGGCGTCGATAAACGGGTACAGGAAGTTGGTGGGTTCGTCGGTCATCAGCCGTCCTCCTCGACTCTGCTGATCGCCGTTCCCGCGTGCACCAGCACTAGATCGCCGTCGGCCACCGGGTCGACCAGCGCGGTCGCGACGGTCTCGATCCCCTTGGCGGTGCGCACCTGGGCCAGGCCGTCCGCCGACGGCGCGACCACCTCGCCGAGGCGGCCTTCGTCGCTGCAGGTGACGCAAACGTCGTCGGCGCATTGCTGTTTCAGCAAGCCCGGGTGCTCGAAGCACACGTGGGTGAGCTCCCACAACAGGTGGTAGAACAGCACGAACCCACCGGTGGCGGGGACGCGGGGATCGGGGTCGTCGAGCCAGAGCACGTGGTCGGCCATCCCTGGCTGCGGCCGCTGGCCGCTGCCGATCCACACGGTGGTGGCACCCCATGCCGGGCATCGGCGCATTACCGAGCGCACCTGCGGATCGTCGGCGCCGGAAACCGCGATCACAATGTCACCGGGGCGCACCGAAATCCGCACCACGTCGACGACATCAGGACCGGTAATCGCCACGGCCGGCAATGCCCGCTTGCCGACGATCACCGGGTGAATGAATTCGACCGCGATATGCAGGGCGTGCGGCTCCCAGCCCGGCGCGATGGACCACATGGTCGCGCCGGCTGCGAACCGCCTCGCCAAGGTGAACGCGGTAGCGGCCAAATCCGCTGTCAGATCCGCGCCTAGGCCGCGGTCGACCGCGGTGGTAGTCATCGCTGTACCACCCTCTCCTCACCGAACAGTTTCCCCTCGACAGAGTCCTTGACCGCATCATCCAGCGCGGTGAGCACGCAAACCGCGGCCTGACCGAGCGCCAGCCCACCGTCGTTCGGCGGAACCGTGTGATGGGTCAACACCTCAAATCCTGTCTTTTGCAGCAGATTTCGGCATGAAGTCAGCAGCAACACGTTCTGGAACACCCCGCCGGTAAGGCCCACCAACCGCACGTCGCCCGCGATCAGCCCGACCACATCCGCGACCGCGGCCGCGACAGCTTGGTGAAAGCCGGGCCGCGAGATCGGCCGGGTTCGCCCCGACGCGCAGCATCGACGCGATCGCACGGACCATGCCGAGCGGGTCGATTACCCCGTCGCGGCGCACCTCCAGCCACAGCTCTATCGGCTCGTCCGCCGTTTCGGCCAGCACCTCGAGTTCGATGGCGGCCTGGGCCTCGTAGTCGATTCGCTGCCGCACGCCCAACAGCGAGGCCACCGCGTCGAACAGCCGCCCCATGCTCGAACACGGCACACATCCCACGTTCGTTTCCAATTGCCAACGGGTGGCGCGCAGCTCGGCAGGCGTCGCCGCTGCCACCGGGGCCAGATCCGGGGTCCACTCGATGCCGGCCATCCACAGCTCAGACAGCGCCATCCGCCAGGGGTTGCGCAC
The DNA here is from genome assembly GCF_009936235.1 of Mycobacterium xenopi. Lineage (NCBI taxonomy): Bacteria > Bacillati > Actinomycetota > Actinomycetes > Mycobacteriales > Mycobacteriaceae > Mycobacterium > Mycobacterium xenopi. Next base: position 3,473,069 of record NZ_AP022314.1, read on the forward strand.
CGCGGCGTCGCCGCCGGGCAGCGGTACCGGCAGCAGGTGGCCGACCCGGGTGAACCGGTGGCTGTCGGGTCCGATCGCGAGAATCTCACCGCCCCAGATGGTTCCGTCGCTGCCGTAGCCGGTGCCGTCGAAGGACACGCCGATGATCGGTTCGCCGAGCCGCCCCTGCTCGGCCAGCAACGACACGACATGGGCATGGTGGTGCTGGACGAGATCCAGTGGGCGGTCGCCGGTATGGCGCTCGGCCCAGCCGCGCGTCTGATATCCCGGATGCAGGTCGGCGGCCAATCGCACAGGGTGCTGCCGGATTTCGCTGAGCTGGGTGACTGCACGCTCGAAGGCGCGCAGCGTTTCCAGGGTGGCCATGTCGCCGATATGACCGGACATGAATGCGCGCGAACCGTCGGTGAGACAGAAGGTGTTCTTCAGTTCCCCGCCCACCGCCAACACGGCCGGTGCGTCGCGGCCGAGGTCGACCGGCAGCGGCGCATAGCCACGCGATCGGCGGATCGGCAGTTCGTGGCCGTCGACCACGCGCACCACCGAGTCGTCGCAGGGTACGTGGATGGGCCGGTTGTGGTCGAGCACCGCGTCGCACAATGGCGAAAGTCGCTGCGCAGCATCGTCTTCAGTGAAGCAAATCGGTTCGTCGGAACGGTTGGCACTGGTGAGCACCAGCGCGTCGGGCACCGGCGCCTCGGCGCCCGGGACGGGCGCGAGCAGCAGGTGATGGATCGGCGAGTACGGCAACATCAGCCCCAGCAGCGGGTTACCCGGTGCGACGGCGTCGGCGACCGGCGCGTCCTCACGCCGCCGCAGTAACACGATAGGGCGGGCCGGGCTGGCCAGGATCTCGGCCTCGGTGGGCTCGATCTGCGCGTAGCGACCGGCCACTTCCAAGTCGCGCACCAGCATGGCAAACGGCTTGGCGCCGCGCGCCTTTCGTGTGCGCAGCCGGGCGACCGCCGTCTCGTCGTCGACGATGCAGGCAAGATGGTAGCCGCCGATGCCTTTGACCGCGACGATGGCTCCTGCTGCCAGCGCCTGCTGGGTGGCGGCAAGTGCTGCGTCGGCTCCGTCGATCCGCCGACCTGAGTACGAAAACCACAGCGACGGTCCGCAGCCCGGGCAAGCGATGGGCTGAGCATGAAATCGGCGGTTGGCGGGATCGTGGTATTCGGCGGCACAGCGCTCACACATAGCGAACGCCGACATGGTCGTGGCCGGCCGGTCGTACGGCAACGCTTTGATGATGGTGAATCGCGGGCCGCAATTGGTGCAGGTGATAAACGGGTGCCGGTAACGGCGGTCGGCAGGGTCGAACAGCTCGGCGACGCAGTCCTCGCACACTGCGATGTCGGGCGGGATCGGCGTAGTGGCCCCCGGGACCGTCTGGCTTTCCACGATATGGAAACCACCGTCAGCCCTGACTCCGATGTCGACGACGTCGACGCTGTTGATCTTCGCTAGCGGCGGCGCATTGGCACGCAATCGGCGCCCGAATTCGGCCAGACTTTGCCGCGGCCCCTGCACCTCCACGAAGACTGCGCCGGAGTCGTTGCCGACGAAACCGGTCAGGCGCAGCTCGGTGGCGATCCGGTGGACAAAGGGCCGAAATCCGACGCCTTGCACCACCCCGGTAACGGTGAACCGCTGCCGGGCGGTGTCAGACCGCACCAACGTGTCAGTCATGTCGACCGCCAAGCGGCTTTACGCGCCGCGTGCCGCGTGCTACATGTGCCGAATCTTGAGGTAGCGGCGGGCATCGGGAAGAGACATGATGCCCATCGCCAGGGCGGCAACGACTATGAGCGCCAGGATGCCGACAAACACCCAACCTACGATCTCCATGTCGATTTCCTTTCATTCGGAGGGCTGCGCTTCAAGCGGCTCAACCTCGTCGGGCGAGAAGTACAGGTACCGGCCGTACCAGTCGTGCAGGTCCGCTGCCGGATCATCGTCGACGACGACGCCGAGATGCTTGTTGCCGTCGACGTCTTCGTGCACCGACGTGACACGAGCGGTCTTGCCTGCGAAGAAAAGGTCTTGCGCATCGGCGCGGCGCGCTGGGCGCAGCCGCACCCTGCTGCCTCTCGCCACCGCAACACCGTTCACCAGCACGGCGTCGATCTCCGGGCGCACTGCGTTGTCCGCCAGTGGATCCCACCAGTCCACCCCCTCGGGTATTTCGGGGAGGAGCCGCCGACCGGTGGCATCTGCGCTCTGATGGGGCTGGCGCAGCACCCCGTGCAGGCGCTGCATCTCTTCGGGCGACATTGCGTCGCAGCGATCGATGATCTGGGCAGCCAGCGGATCGGTCGCGCGCGCCTGCGCCTTCTCCTCCTCGGTCATGGTCATCACCCGCAGGGTGAGTATCTCGTCGATCTCGGTGGCGTCGTACAGCGCGGTCCGGCTCTGCTCGGCGATTTCGGGATGGTCGTAGAGAATGATGGGTGAGATCAGCAGTAGATCGCGGTCGCCGGGTGCGCCGGCCAGCACCGGGAAGCATCGGTGCTGCTCGCAACGGCCTGCGGCCGCCGCAGCGTATTCAGGCGGCTCGAGCAGCGAAATAAACTCGCCTCCAATAACTTCCGCGATGATGTGGCTGCCAATCAAGGATCGGGCGATCGCGTCGTCTTTATCCGTCGCCGGTGCACCGGTGTTGTGAAGGGTAACGGTGACGCGGTCCAGTGCGCCGTCACATTCGACTCCCACTGACAGCGACGCACAGATCTGCTGCCTCGTGCGCACTAGCCGGCCACCGGCGACCGCTTCGATGTCGGTTCCCGCCGGCGCCGTCACAGGCACAATCCACGACCCCGGAGGCTCAGCGAATTCGAAAGGACCGAAGCACAACTCGCGTTCCACTGCTTCGTCCCATGAAAGCCAGGAACCCGCCGCAGTCGTCAGTTCATCGACTGGCTGATAACGCCCGCACCCGATGTCGCGCTCGGCACCGCGATGCTGCAGCTGCAGGAATCGCACCACCAGTTTGACCGCGTCCGCGTTCTCGACGAGGAACTGCGCCGACATGTCCGCGTCCTCGCCGATCCCGGCAACAGCGGCACCTGGAGGGCCGAGAACACCGAACTGCCAACGTGATTGGTTCTTGCTGGACGTCGCGCGGTACGGATATAGCAGATAGCCTTCATAAAGCACGGCGTCGGCGACGCTGCGGGCGCGGTCCCAGTTTGCGCTCATGGGACCTCCTCGTGCGCCGCGGCCAGCAGCGCGGTGACCGCGTCGTCGAAACCCAGGAAGCCTCGCGCGGACTTATACGCAGCCAGCGCCGCCACCGTGTCGTGAGAAAGCCGGACCCATCCGCTGTTCGGGTAGTGCTGTTGGATGAGATCCCGCCACACCGCGACCGGCATGTCGTATCGGTCCTCGCAGTCCCACGGCACTTGCTGTACCGAAAAGCCGCGGTCGCCGGCCATGAATACCGTTCCACTGAAAAGAAATTGCAACGACACCACACCATCGCGCAAGGCATGGAAGTACTTGGCTGCGGCCACCTCGAAGTCGTAGGTGCACGGCAGCGCGAGGGCTAATTCGGTGGCGCCGGTGAACCCCGGCACCATTGCCGCGCAGTGCTGCCACAGGAAGCTTCGCTGGGTAGTCGCCCAGCGTTGGCGTGGCCCGAACAAATCGACGAGCCCGGCGGCCTCTTCGTCGGAATAACTGCGCCGCAACGGATCGATGCGAACCTGGCAGCGCAGGGCGATGGCCTGCACCGGCTGGCCGTCGGCAACCGAGATCGCGACCCGCGCGGTTAGCGTGGGCGTCACGGCGTAGGCTTCCGGGGCCACGTCTATGACGTCGAAGGCGAGATCGGCCGCGGTCATGGTCGTCGCTCCGCACTGCGCGCGGCGAGCGCGGCGAAGAAATCATCGATGAATTCGCGGGCTTCCTGCCCCCCGTCGAAACCGCGCCACAGTTTCCGCAGAGTCCCGACGAATTCGTAGCAGGCGTCGATGGGCACCAGATAGCAGATCGGGTCTCCCACGTCGGGTACGCGCACCAGCAGCGCTTCGACGTCGTCGGCGAGCAGGCCCACACGGGGTTCGGTGGCGCTGATCGCGGTCCAGGCGTCCAAGTCGAGTTCGGACTCGGTGGCACCAGCGGGCCCCGGATAGAACGCGACGATGCGACCCAGCGTCGAGTTGCGGAAGAAGAACGTCACCCCGACCGGAATCTGCAGCGCCTCCCAGGCCCGCCGATCCAACCGGAAATCGGGGAATGCCAAGTAGCGGTCGGGGACCGCGCGGTACTTCAACTCCGCATGCTGGTCGGTGAACAGCAGATAGCAGGCTCGGCACACGCACATCAGTTGGCGGGCAGCGACATTCACGACGTGTTGGTGCGAGTCGGCGATCGCTTCCGAGCACATGTCACATCGCTGGCCCACTGGCGCGGGCGCGCGCCGGCTGGTGATCCGGGACAGCACATCGTAGGCGCTAGTCATGCCCGCCGCCCCTTCTCATCGCTTCGCAGCGCAACGTCGCCGGCGCGGTCATGCCGAGGCTCCCATCGGCTCGGTGGGCACCGCCACCGACAGCACCCCGTCGCGAACCAGCAGCGGGAATGGATCTAGGTGTGCCGCTGGATCACCCAGCCCGGCACCAGCGTGCACGACGTCGAAATCGTTGCGACATCGCGGGCAACGCAGCACCGGTGCACCGGTGTCGTCCGCCCGGTGCAGTGCCGCACCGGCCAGCGACCCCTCGCATACCGGGCAGTAGTCACGGTAGGCGTACAGCTGCTCACCGACCCGGCAGGCCAGGATGGATACGCCCGCGACGAAGAACCCGCCCACTTCGCCGGGCGCCAACTCGGCTATATCGGGCACCTGATGCCAGGCAGCGCCGTTCGAATGCACCTTCGCCAGCAGTGATTCGGCCGGGATTATGTGCGTCGAATCGGCTTCGGCCGCAACGACTTCGATCGACGAAATCTCTGGCGCGGCGGCCCGCACGGCGTCCTCGACGGCCAATTCCAGTGTCAGCGCCGACGACGGGCAGCTCTTGCAGCTGCCGGAGAACCGCAGCCGAACGGTGTCACCGACGATGTCGAGCAGATGCACGTCGCCGCCGTGCGAACCCAGGTAAGGCCGGACGCGGTCCAACGCGTCTGCGACCCTGCGCTCGAGGTCGTGCGGGTGTAGCCCGTGCACCAGCAGCAGGCTGGCAACCAGGTCGTCGCCGGCCAGTCGCTCGACGAGCCCCGGATCGTCGATCATTTCCACGATCCGTTTTAGACCCGCGCCGTAGAGCTCGACTACCTCGCGGACCAGCTGCTCGGCGCGCTCACGTGCAGCGGACCCGGCCGCCGACGTGGCGTCCAGCAGCGTCTGGATCCGATCGCCCGCCGTGCGCCATTGCGCGTGCCCTCCCAACTCCTCGGGGCGATCAGCCATCCATTACTCCCCGGTAGCTGCTTGCGTCGGCGAGTGCAGCCGCTCCAGCGTCTTGCCCTTGCCCAGATACATGTGCACCCCACACGGCAGACACGGGTCGAAACTGCGCACCGTGCGCATGATGTCGATGCCCTTGAAGTGCTCCCGGTCGTTCTCCTCGAAGATCGGTTGACCTTGCACCGCGTCCTCGTAAGGACCTGGCGTGCCGTAGAAGTCGCGCGGGTTGGCATTCCACGGCGTCGGCGGATACGGGTGGTAGTTGGCGATCTTGCCGTCGCGAATCACCATGTGGTGGGACAGCACCCCACGCACTGCCTCGGTGAACCCGCAACCGATGCCTTCCTTGGGCACCTCGAACTTCTCCCAGGTCTTGGTGCGGCCGGCCCGGATCTCGGCGAGCGCTTTCTCGGCGAAGTGCAGCGCACACGCGGCCGCGTAGGCCTGGAAGTAGGTCCGCGCCCGATCGCGCTCGATGGTGTTAGAGCCGTGCTTGGGAATCTTCCACTCGAATTCAACCGGGCCCTTGAGCGCGGTCTTGGGCAGGTTGATCTGTACGGAATGCCCGGTGGATTTGACGTAGCCGATATCGACCAGCCCGCCCAGCGCGGTCGCCCACAGCCGCGCCAGCGGCCCGCCGCCAGTATCAAGTGCCAAGTAGTCACCGTTGTGGAACCAGCGGGGCGACATTACCCAGCTGTACTTGCCACCGTCCATGTCCCGCTTCTGCGGGTGCGGCAGGGTGTGCTGGTTCCACGGGTGCCGACGGTCCACCGGATTACCCAGCGGGTCGGTCTTGACGAACATCTCCTGGTCGGTCCAGTCGTCGTAATACGAACTGCCTAAAAGAATCCGGATGCCCAGGTTGATGTCGACCAGCGACGTGGTGACGAGCTTGCCGTCGACCACTACTCCGGGTGTGACGAACATCTTGCGACCCCAGGACTCCATATCCCGGTAGTCGAAGTTGCAGTATTCCGGATCCTGGAAGGAGCCCCAACAGCCCAACAGGGTGCGCCGCAAGCCGACCTTCTCATACCCGGGGATCGCCTCGTAGAAGAAGTCGAAGAGATCGTCGTGCATCGGCACGACCTTCTTCATGAACTCCACATAGCGCATCAGCCGGGCCATGTAATCGGTCATCAGCTGAACCGTCGCGACGGTGCCGACCCCGCCGGGATACAGCGTCGACGGGTGCACGTGCCGACCTTCCATGAGGCAGAACATTTCCCGGGTGTAGCGGGACACCTGCAACGCCTCGCGATAGAACTCGCCGCTAAACGGGTTGAGCGAGCGCATGATGTCGGCGACGGTCTTGTACCCGTGCGCGTCGGCGTGCGGGGCTGGGGTGTTCTCGGCCCGAGCCAACACCCCCGGGTTGGTCTCCTTGACCATCTTCTCGCAGAAGTCCACGCCGACCAGGTTCTCCTGGAAGATGTTGTGGTCGAACATGAATTCCGCGGCCTCGCCGAGGTTGACGATCCATTCGCCCAGGTGAGGTGGCACCACTCCGTAGGCCATGTTCTGCGCGTAGCACGAACAGGTGGCGTGGTTATCCCCGCAGATCCCGCAGATGCGGCTGGTGATGAAGTGCGCGTCTCGCGGGTCCTTGCCCCTCATGAAGATCGAGTAGCCGCGGAAAATCGACGACGTGCTGTGACACTCGACGACTTCTTTGTTCTCGAAGTCGATCTTGGTGTAGATCCCGAGGCTGCCCACGATCCGGGTAATCGGATCCCACGCCATCTCCACCAGTTGGCCGGGTTCTCTCTTTTCATGCGATGGCTTGGGGATGATCTGTGTCATCGAACTTCACTTTCTATCTAGTGATGGTCTGCCACGCCCTACCAGGTGCGCCGGGCTCCGGTGGTGAGTTCTGCGCGCTTGTGCCGCCAGCGCGGCTCCTTGTCGAGGGTGCGCGCGGTGATGCGCCGCAGGGGGCGGATGAACGAGCCGTATAGCCCCGACGCGGCACCCGAGACCTTGCCGCCCGGCGGCTCGTCCATGAACGGCATGAACTTGTCCGGGAACCCCGGCATGGTGCAGCCGATGCAGATCCCGCCGACGTTCGGGCAGCCGCCCACACCATTCATCCACCCCCGCTTGGGCACATTGCACTTCACGACCGGCCCCCAACAACCCAGCTTCACAATGCATTTCGGTGATCCATACTCGGTGGCGAAGTCACCCTGCTCGTAATACCCGGCCCGGTCGCAGCCCTCGTGCACGGTGTGGCCAAACAACCAGCTGGGCCGCAGCGCCTCGTCGAGCGGGATCATCGGCGCCTGACCGGTAGCCATGTAAAGCAGGTAGGTCAGCGTTTCGGATAGGTTGTCCGGTTGGATCGGACAGCCCGGAACGCAGACGATCGGGATTCCGGCCTTGCTCTTCCAGTCCCAGCCGAGGTAGTCCGGTACCCCCATCGCGCCGGTCGGGTTACCGGCCATGGCGTGGATGCCGCCGTAGGTGGCGCAGGTGCCGGCCGCGACGATCGCGGTCGCCTTGGGCGCCAACCGGTCCAGCCACTCACTCGTAGTTATGGGCTGGCCGGTCGCCGGGTTGTTGCCGAACCCACACCAATAACCTTCGTCCTTGATCTGCTCGTTGGGAATCGATCCCTCCACGACGAGCACAAACGGTTCCAGCTCACCGCGCTCGCCCTTGAAGAACCACTCGAGGAAATCGTCCGCCCCCCCTTCAGGTCCGCACTCGAAGTCGATCAGCGGCCAGTGCACAGCGATCTTGGGCAGCCCGGGGAGCGCGCCGAGAGCGATCTCCTCCACGCTGGGTTGGGTGGCGGCAGTCAACGCCACCGAATCGCCGTCACAACTCAAACCCGCGTTGATCCAGAGAACGTGAATCAGGGTGTCTTCCGCTTTGACTGCTGCTTCCGTTGGCATACTGCAGCTTTCCGGGGCTGGACTGGGCTGTGGCCCCTGACGCCGCCGGAGTCGACCGTCGGCCCACTTACGCGGCGCTATTTGCTGGTTTACTCGCGCCGCGATATGTTGTCAACGGCCTTTTGGCGCCACGGAAAATCAGCGTCTACTTCCACGAATTCGCCGCGTTTCGTCGAAGCACAAGGTAGGCTTGGGCCGTCAATAACGGCGGCTGCGAGCCGCCTAGGTGTGTATTACACGAATTTGCGCAACGACCGTCATGCGAATTAGTTGCAAGTCGGTCATGCGAATCAATTGCAGTTAGCTGGCTCCCGCATATTGGTCGCTGGCTTTGCCGCACAACCGAGCTATCCTGAATCGGCGGGGCGCACCGTAAAGCACTATGAACCGTGACGAGCTGTTCGCCTCGATCGAGGCGGCGCGCCCCGGTCGTGACGACGTCGTGTATCTCGAACGACGTGCCGATGACTACAACTGGCGGATTGTGCCCGCCGGCGACGAGAGCGTCGGCGTGCGGCCGGCGGAGGAACCCGAGCCCGATGCGTGGATGTCGTTCTCGGCGGCATGGCCCCTGGATGATCCCGACCGGTTGCGGGCGTTCTTCGACGATCTACTCGCCGAGCTGGAGTCGATGGCCTCGCATACCGATCGGTGCCGCTGGCCGTTGGACGAGCCGTGGCCACACTTCCATTGACCGACGGGCCGCAGCGTGGATTACCGCATCACTGCAGACGACCGGGCTCGGTTCAAACGGTGCCGGCGAGAATGGGATTTCGCCTCGCCGCACCGGCGCGATCTCGAGCCGGTCGGCGCCGCCGGTTCCCCCTTGCCAACCGCCCTCAAAGATGCGCTGGCGGTCTACTACTACCCGGGCACCTGGGACTGGCCGCACGAATTGAAGCAATCGCTAGTCCACAAGGCCGTCAAGCGTTCTCTCGACGACGCCGGTGCGACTCATGCGCTGCCGACCGCGATCACGCTGCTCGACACCTACGACGCGTGGGCGAGCACGGTCGACGACTTCGCTCCGGTGAAGGTCGAGCACGAGGTCCAAGGATTGGTACCCGATCCGCGCGATCCGGAACGGGGATTGCAGACCGCGGACGGGGCCGCGGTGATCTACACGTGCCGAATAGATCTGTTGGCGGTCGACGCGGCCGACGAGTACTGGGTGGTTGGCCACCGGATCGCAAACGCATGGCAGGACCCGGAGATGTTGATCCGCGACGAGGCTGCGGTCGCGCAATGCTGGGCATGGGAGCAGGAGTATCTCGGGATGGAGATCTCGGGCACGATCCACAACGAGATACGCCTCAGCGGTCCACTCGATCGGCCCTTGTCTGCCGGCAGTCCGGGGATCCGGGTGCGCCAAAGCGAGGGCAGCGGGGGCGGTCGAGCGATCCCGCAGCACCGGCGGTTAACCGCACGCGCATCACGCGCCGACGACTCGGCCCGCATCCAGCAGTGCACGGTCGGCCCGCTGCGGCGAACCCGGATCCGCCGCAGCCGCGCCGAGATCGGCGCGGTAGGCGCCCTGATCGGTTCGGAGGCTCTCGACATGAGCGGTAAGCCCGCGATCTATCCGACGTTCGCCCCGCACTGCCAGGCCTGCCAATTCAGCGCCCCGTGTCTGGCGCTCACCAAGGGAGACGACCCGGAACCCATTCTGGCAGCGCAGTTTCGGCGCCACCTGCCCGAGGATCGCCAGAAGCCGAGACTGGGCCAGTCCACCTGGAGCTTCGGCAGGGGCGCCGCACCGCCCCAGTGGTGATCGCGTCACAGCCGCGTGTGTTGCTCGATGTCATCGAAGAACTCGGCGAGCACGGCCTCCGTCAGCGACGGGCGGGTCTCTTTGATGGCGGTCAGGTAGTCCTCCGTGTGGGCCGGCTCGCCGCGGCGGAACTCGATCTCGCGCTCGAACCCCAACTGTGCGCCCTTGCGGGCGGCGAACTCGATATCGGCCGGGGTGAACATCTCGGTGGCTTCGACGAGCGCGTCAACGTTGACGGAATCGGCCGCGCGGCCAAGGTATCTGGCCCAAATCGCCGCCCGCGCCGCCGCGTCGGGAGGTCCGACGGGTATGACGTAGTCGAACCGGCCAGGCCGCAGGAACGCCGAGTCCAGCGAATGCACCGAGTTCGTCGCGCAGATCAGCAACCGCTCGTCGCGCTGACGAAACACCGGGATCAGCTTCAGCAGCTCGTTGGTGGCACCGTGCGCGGGATCCGACGGCACGCCCGAGCGTGACCCCGCGATCTCTTCGACCTCGTCGATGAATACCACGACCGCGTCCAGCTCCGTCAACGTCGTAAAGGCTTCCCGCAGCGCGCTTGCCATGGCCACGTCGGGTGCCGCCAACCGCGACGGGAACAACTCGACGAACGGCCAACCGAGCCGACCCGCAACGGCCTTGGCGAAGGTGGTTTTGCCGGTCCCCGGGGGCCCGAACAGGATCACCGCTTTCGGTGGTGAGACCCCGTACTGCTCGGCGACGTTTGGCTCGGTGAGCGGCAGCACGATCCGCCGTTCGATGACCTGCTTTTCCTTTTCCATGCCGGCCAGCGCGTGCCACAAACCGCGAGGCATCGGTTGCCCACCGAGCTCGGCCAGCAGCCCGGCGTCCGATGCGCCGAGGGGGTCGACCTTCTCGAAATACACCAGCTCGGTGCGCTCGTGGTAGCCGGAATTGCGCAGCGCCGCCGTTCCCGTCGCCTCCGCCGGCAGCAGTGCACCGATCCGCCGGACACCAAGCGAACGCAGCCGCAGTTCAAGTTCAGCCAGCAGTGCGCTACCGATACCCCGATTACGCCATCGGTTGCTCAGCCCGACCATCGAAACCCACGCTCGTTCGGCCTGAAATTGGGCCACGGCGATGCCCACCAGCTCGTCGCCGACCACGGCGACGATCGCCGGCTGACCCGACCTGGCGGCCGAAACCACCTCCGAGATCGGGAAAACGGGTGACGCCTCACCGGGACAGCGACTCTGGTCCCAGACCGAAATCGCCTGATCGAGGTCGTCGTCGTGAAAGTCGCGGAGTCGCCACGGCGGCACTGGTACTACCTTCCTAACGAGTGCAGACAGACCTGCCAGCACAAGAAGGCACATACGCTGCGGCAATCCGTTCCGAGACGAACCACCCATTCGGGTGTTCGAGCGGGTGATCCTATCCCGGTGTGGTCTGTGTGGCCTAGCCCCGCCCGCAGGCAGAAAGCACAAGTTCGCGCACCCGCGCGGCGTCGGCCTGGCCCTTGGTGGCCCTCATGACCGCGCCGACGATGGCGCCGGCCGCCTGTACTTTGCCGCCGCGGATCTTCTCGACGATGTCGGGGTTGGCGGCTAGCGCTTCGTCGACCGCGGCCTGGATCAGCGAATCGTCGCGCACCACCGCTAACCCGCGGGCGTTCATCACCTGTTCGGGTTCGCCCTCGCCCGCCAGTACGCCTTCGACGACCTGGCGGGCCAGCTTGTTCGACAGCTTGCCCTGGTCGACCAGTGCGATAACGGCAGCGACCTGTTCGGGAGTGATGGGCAATTCGTCGAGCTCGACTCCGGCCTCGTTGGCCTTTTGCACCAGGAAGTTTCCCCACCAGGCGCGGGCCGCCTCGCTGGGCGCGCCGTGCTCGACGGTGGCGATGACCAGGTCGACGGCACCAGCGTTGACCAGATCGCGCATCACCTCATCGGAGAGCCCCCACTGCTGCTGAATTCTCTTGCGGCGCAACCACGGTAGCTCGGGGATGGTTTGGCGCAACTGGTCGACAAATTCGGTGCTGGGAGCGATGGGCTCCAGGTCGGGCTCCGGGAAGTACCGGTAGTCCTGGGCGGTCTCCTTGGTGCGGCCGGGACTGGTGTAGCCGGCTTCGTGGAAGTGCCGGGTTTCCTGGATGACCCGGCCCCCGGATGCCAGGACAGCGCCCTGGCGCTGCATTTCATAGCGGACCGCGACCTCGACGCTCTTGAGCGAGTTGACGTTCTTTGTCTCGGTACGGATACCGAATTCGCTTGTGCCGATGGGCTTTAACGACACGTTGGCGTCGCAGCGCATCGAACCCTGGTCCATGCGGACATCGGAGACGTCCAAGGCGCGCAACAGGTCTCGCAGCGCCGTCACATAGGCGCGGGCAATCTGGGGTGCCTTGGCGCCGGTTCCCTCGATCGGCTTGGTGACGATCTCGATCAGCGGCACGCCGGAGCGGTTGTAGTCGATCAGCGATGTGGTCGCCCCCTCGATGCGGCCGGTGTCGCTACCGAGGTGGGTCAGTTTGCCCGTGTCTTCTTCCATGTGGGCGCGTTCGATGCCGACCCGCCAGCTGGTGCCGTCCGGCAGCGGCACTTCCAGGTAGCCGTTGACCGCGATCGGCTCGTCGTACTGGGAGATTTGGTAGTTCTTCGGCATGTCCGGGTAGAAGTAGTTCTTCCGCGCAAACCGGCACCACGGCGCGATCTCGCAATTGAGTGCCAGCCCGATCCGGATCGCCGACTCCACTGCGGCCTGGTTGACCACGGGCAGCGAACCCGGCAGCCCCAGACACACCGGGCATACCTGGGTGTTGGGTTCGGCGCCGAATGCGGTGGGGCAGCCGCAGAACATCTTGGTGGCGGTGGATAGCTCGACGTGCACCTCCAGGCCGAGGACCGGCTCGTAGCGTGCGACGACCTCGTCGTAGTCGAGCAGCTCGACCCCAGCGACCTTTGCGGCAACCGTCATGGCTTCGATCGTAGTGAAGACATCACGTCTTGCTTGCCGGCATGCCCCGATCCATGCCGAACCCCCGGTGTCACTCGGCGTCGGCGAGCAACCTGTAGATTTCGCGGCGGGCGTTCTTCAGGATCGCGACGACCCGCTGCTGTACTTCAGCAGTAGTCGCGTATGCGGATTGCGCCACTGCGCCGAACAATTGAGCCAACTCCGCTCGCAGGTTGGCCCGATTTGGGTCGACGCCCTCGGCGAACTGCTTCCAGGGAGCCGTCTTGATTTTCTGAGCCGCAGCGCGTCCTTTGTCGGTCAGCTCGAAAAGTCTTGTGCTCCCTTCGGTTTCAGAGCTGACGATCAAACCCTCGTCATCCAGCAGCTGCAGCGTCGGATAGACCGAGCCCGGGCTGGGCCGCCAGGCATCCTGGGTGCGTTCGGCGATCTCCTGAATCATTTCGTAGCCATGCATGGGGCGCTCGGCGAGCAAATGCAAAATCGCCGCACGGACATCACCAGGGCGCACGCGGCGGCCGCGGCGACCGGGCCCGCGCCGCTGGCCGCGGGCGCCTGGGCCGAAGCCGAAGTCGAAACCGAAGTCGGGGCCGGGCCCGAAACCCAAGCTAGCGCCGGGCCCGAGGCCAAAATCCGCTTCCGGCCCAGGTCCGCCCGGGCCGTGCTCCGACCCGGGCTCATGCGGCGGGGGCGGTGGGTGGCCGGGCCCGTGCTCATGCGGCGGGGGCGGTGGGTGGCCGGGCCCGTGCTCATGCGGCGGGGGCGGTGGGTGGCCGGGGTGTTTCTTCGGGCCGGGGGCCTTCTTGGCAGGCGCCTTCTTGCCGACAGCCTTCTTGCCGGGGGCTTTCTTGGGGCCTGGGCCGTGGTGTTCGTGGGGCGGTCTGTCGTGGTGGCCGGGGCCATGCCTGGGTCCGGTGGCCAACCTGGGTTCGCGGCCGGGGCCAAGATGGCGGCCACCGAGATCGGCCTCCTCGTCGTAGTCGGGCTCCAGTTCGAATTCCTCGTCGTCGGGCTCGAATTCGGGTTCCTCGTCGTAATCCGGTTCGGGTTCGTCATAGTCCCACTCGACCGGAAGATCGCCCTCGTACACGTCGAGGTCTTCGGGATGCGGTGCTTGAATTCTCGACGGTGCGTCGTGGCCCGCAGGCTGGTGTTCGCCGACAGCTTCTAGCTCTACAGGAGCGTTGTCGCCTCGATCGCTGAGTTCGTCGCCGGTCAGCGGGTCGGTGACCAGTTCGTCTGCCTTGTCTTTCTTCGCTCGTCCACGCCGGGGCCTGGGCGCTTGCGATTCAGTCATGGTGATCACTCGCTTTCGGGTGGAGCAGGTAGTTATCTACGATAGGGAAAGATATATCGTTTACTATCGCTTGCGCAAGGGCTTGGCGAGGCTTTGCAGCCCGACCCGGCGGCGCCGCGTGACGGCCGCCGGGTCACCGGCCGCAGCGACTTGCTACAGGTAGCCGAGATGGCATGTGCCGTCTGGCTTTTCGACCGAGACCCGCGGCCTGCGGGAAATTCGATCGGCCGGGCGGTGGCCATCAGGAAGGGCCATTGACCCCGGCACCGAGCGGCTCGCCGGCGGGACGGGTTTCTGGCATGGCGAACAGGTACAGCGCGAAGCCGGCTGCGGCGATGGCGCCCAGTGAGACAAACGCGGCGTGGTAACCGAACGCGACCACGACGATGCCTGCCACCAGGTTCGACAGCGACGCCCCGATGCCCCACGCGGTGATGACCGCTCCGAGACTGACGTTGTACCGGCCAGTTCCCTGCGTGACATCGGAGACCACTAGGGGAAACAGCGCGCCGAAAATGCCGGCTCCGACACCGTCCAGCAGCTGCACACCGACCAGCCAGTGGGAGTCGTCTGAAAGAGGGAACAGAAAACCTCGCAAGGTCAACACGGCAAAGGCGACCAGGAAAATCGGCTTTCGTCCCCAGCGGTCGGCGCGGGCACCCGTGATGAACGCGACCGGGACCATGACGGCCTGCGCAGCGACGATGCACGCCGCCATCAGCGTGGTTCCGACGTGTGTGTTGTTCAAGGCCAGCTCCTGGCCAACGAGCGGCAGCATGGCCGCGTTGGCGAAGTGAAACAGCACGATCGCGACCGCGAAGGTCGCCAACCGGCGGTTGTGCAGCAGGGCTGCCAACCGGGACGGCTGGCGGTGCTGTTCGCCCGCCGCGCCGCGCAGGCCACGGGCCACCGCGTGGTCGATCGCGTCGGCCGGGATCCGCAGCGTTGCAATGACGCTGATCGCGGCAACGCTGGCGAGCAGCCAGAACACCACCAGGGGGCCGAAGAAATAGGCCAGCACGCCGGCAACCGCAGCGGCCGTGGCATTGCCCGCATGGTTGAACGACTCGTTGCGCCCGATTCGCCTCGCGAAAAACCGCACCCCGACAACGCCTAACGTGATCGCCGCCAACGTCGGGGTGAGCACGGCGCACGCGATCCCGACCACGGCTTGCAGGACCGAGATCCTGTAGATGCCGGGAACCAGCGGCATCGCCAAGGACGCGACGCTGATCGCGATAGCGGCGGCAATCATCAGTGCCCGCTTTGCCGCCGTGCGATCGACCAAGGCGCCGATGGGCGTCTGAGCGAGGATTCCCACGGCGGTAAACACCATCAGAACGAACCCGATCGACGCCTGATCCCAATGGTGAGCCAGCAGAAGGTAAATCGACAGGTACGGGCCGAGCCCCTCGCGAACACCCCCCAACGAGAAGTTCAGCACATCGAGGGCGTGCGACGTTCGCCGCTGAAGCGCCTCAGCGGTTGTCGACATCGCCGTTCACACCGCGCGATCCGAGTCGATGCCTTCAACGCGCGAACAGCTGCCCTGGCTGGTTGGCATGCTCGGCGGCGTCGGCGCTACGTCCATGTCGATCCGCGACGCTAGCCAGCGAAGCTGAAATGAAGCTGAAGAAGTCGGCGTCAGCTGGCTTATGCGACGTCACCGCGGCAGAACTGCGCTAACTCGGACGCCACCATGTGACGTCACGCTGGCCGGCACCAGGCCACGGCGAAAGATGGCGCCTATCGATGCGGGTTTCGCCGGTCGCCGCCGGCCTGAAACCATGGTGGGGTCCTCTTGGTGACCAAACACCAGATCGCGAACAAGACAACGACGACGGTCGCCACTGACACAATGATCCCCGCGCCGATCGCGACCTGCGCTGCAGTCTGATATAGCCGGTCCGGCTCTGATGGCGAACTCCCGACCGATGGCGGCGCTGCGGCGGAAGTCGAAGGGACCGACGGCTTAGGTGTATCACTCATGCCTCGCATCATGCCGATTGCCACCGGTGCCGTGGTGGCATTCCAGCCACGAAGCATCGATCCAGGCCGACTAGCGCCCCAAACTTGCCTCCGGCCACCCAGCCAGGCAGCGATTGTGCGAGCATCACGGGTGGGATGCCAACCGTGGAACAGGAATGCTAACTCAATTGCGCTGGGGGAACGCCGAAGCGAGCGCAGCCGCCATTTCTAGATATCGACGCCTGCTCTGGTTGCTCAGCCGCTCGAGGCTGATGGCCCTGCCCTCATGCACATGCCGGTCGAACGGCAACACCACGACACGCTGAGGCGGGAACTGAGACGCCAACCGCTTGAGTTCCGTGGCGGCCAGGGTGTTGGGTTTGACGCCTTCGATGCGGTTGATCGCCAGCACTGCTGATTCGCCCAGTCGCTGATATCCACTGGCGCGCAACCACTT
Organism: Mycobacterium xenopi; assembly: GCF_009936235.1. Lineage (NCBI taxonomy): Bacteria > Bacillati > Actinomycetota > Actinomycetes > Mycobacteriales > Mycobacteriaceae > Mycobacterium > Mycobacterium xenopi. The sequence continues at coordinate 3,489,812 of NZ_AP022314.1, forward strand.
CAGCGTCGTACCGGTCTTCCGCGCGGCACCGGCGGATATGCTGGTGACCACTACGAGAGCTCGTGACTCCCGTAGCACAGCCTCGATGGCGCCGTGTGCGAGGCTATACGCGCAGTCGATTAATGCCACCGAATAATGCCTTCGCAGAAGGGAAAACGCTTTGACGAAGTCATCGCGGCCTACTAGTCCATCACTGGCGGCATAATCCGGGCAAGTGAGTAGTTCTAGCCCCGCACGGTTGCGCCACGTATATGCCCCTATGTCGACATACCGCCCTGCCGCTGCGTCAGCGACAAGGTCGAGCAGGCTCAATGGATTTCGGTTTACCGTGCCGGTCGGCGAGGTCTCCGCCGCCGAGGTCGACAGCAAGAACTCGGTCGTCGCGTATATGGGCGAAGGTTGAGCCCAACGCCTCAACCACCGCGGTCTTGCCCACGCCGCCTTTGAAGTTGAGGACTGCTATGGGGAACACGCCGCCTACCGGGGCGCGAACCCGGTTGCAAAGGCTCAGCTCGTATTCGCGGTCCCTGCCCGAAGGACGGAGTCGCCGCGCGAGCCGGTTCACCAGGCCCTGCCATGGGTGGCCGGCCGGCAGCTTCTCTAACCCCTCGAGCCTGTCGAGGGTGTCCCAGCTGGGACGTCGGCCAACCGGCTCTGGCATCGGGCGCGCGGGCACGGTCGGGGTGTCGGCGGATGACCGGATCCGCGGCGGCGGCTGATACGCCGCTGGGTCTCGGCGGTAGGACCGCGGGGCGATGTTGGGTTCGGGGTTAGGGCGAACGGGTCGGCCCTGCGGGGGCCGGTGGGCAACTGCTTGGCCGGTCGGCTGCGCCGACGACACCGGTCGCTGAACCTCGCCGCGATAAGCACCGCGGTTGTTCATGTTGTCGACGGTAACCGGTGTGACTGGCAGGGTTCGCGCCAACTCTGGCAAATTACGTGAAACATGTGGTGCACGGCGGGTAAACGCCAACGATGCGGGACGGAAGCCGTTCGTTCGCCGTGGGCGGATCGACGGTCGGGTCAGCCGAAGAACGCGGCGGCGTCGTCGTAGCGACTCTGCGGCACGAGCTTGAGCTGGCGTACCGCGTCGGCCAGCGGCACCCTACCGATGTCTTGGCCGCGCAGCGAGACCATCATCCCGTATTCGCCGGTGTGGGCGGCATCGGCTGCGTTCACCCCAAACCTGGTGGCCAGCACCCGGTCGAAAGCGGTCGGTGTGCCACCACGTTGAACATGGCCGAGCACCGTCACCCGCACGTCTTTGTTGATGCGCTTCTCCACCTCGGTGGCCAGCTGCGCGGCCACGCCGGTGAAGCGTTCATGACCGAACTCGTCGATGCCGCCTTCGCGTAACTTCATCGACCCAGGGACCGGTTTGGCGCCTTCGGCGACCACGCAGATGAAGTGCGAGTCCCCGCGCTGGAATCGACTTTTGACCAGACGGCACACCTCTTCGACGTCGAAAGGCTGTTCAGGGATCAGCGTCATGTGCGCGCCGGATGCCAGCCCGGCGTTCAACGCGATCCAGCCGGCGTGGCGGCCCATCACCTCCACCAGCATCACCCGCTGGTGTGATTCGGCGGTGCTGTGGAGTCGGTCGATGGCCTCGGTGGCCACCGTCAACGCGGTGTCGTGGCCGAAAGTCACGTCCGTGCAATCGATGTCGTTGTCGATGGTTTTCGGCACGCCGACGACGGGCACGTTCTCCTCGGAAAGCCAGTGCGCGGCGGTCAGGGTCCCCTCGCCGCCGATCGGGATCAGCACGTCGATTCCGTTGTCGTCGAGGGTCTGCATGATCTGGTTCAGCCCGGCGCGCAGCTTGTCAGGGTGCACGCGGGCGGTGCCCAGCATCGTGCCGCCCTTGGTCAACAACCGGTCGTTGCGGTCGTCGTTGTGCAATTGGATGCGCCGGTTCTCCAGCAGCCCGCGCCAACCGTCCTGAAAGCCGACGACCGCCGACCCGTAGCGGGCGTCGCAGGTGCGCACCACCGCCCGGATGACGGCGTTGAGCCCCGGACAGTCGCCGCCCCCGGTGAGAATCCCGATCCGCATGCCCTCATCTTGCACCGAGGTCGCGGGTAGGTGCGCCGAGCAGACGCAGAATCGCACACAATGGTCGCAATTAATGCGATTCTGCGTCTGCTCGCCCTAGATGGGCGACGGCAACGGACCGCGCGCAGCCTCGTAAGCCGCCCCCACCCGGTAGAGCCGATCGTCGGCGAGGGCGGGAGCCATGATCTGCAGCCCGACCGGCAGCTGGTCGTCCGGCGACAAGCCCGACGGCACCGACATGCCGCAGTGGCCGGCCAGGTTCAGCGGAAGCGTGCACAGGTCGAACAAGTACATCGCCAGCGGATCGTCGACCTTTTCCCCCAACCGGAACGCGGTGGTCGGGGTCGTCGGCGACACCAGAACATCGACGGATTCATAAGCCTTATCGAGGTCGCGGGCGATCAAGGTGCGGACCTTTTGCGCCTGGTTGTAATAGGCGTCGTAGTAGCCGGCCGACAGCGCATAGGTGCCAATCATGATGCGCCGCTTGACTTCTGGGCCGAACCCGGCGGCGCGAGTCAACGCCATCACCTCTTCGGCGCTGTGCGTGCCGTCGTCGCCGACTCGCAGCCCATAGCGCATCGCGTCGAACCGCGCCAGGTTGCTCGACACCTCCGACGGCAAGATCAGGTAGTAGGCCGCCAGCGCGTAATCGAAGTGCGGGCAGTCGACTTCGCTCACCTCGGCGCCGAGTGCGGTCAACTGTTCGACGGCGGCGTTGAACGACGCCAGCACGCCGGGCTGGTAGCCCTCGCCGCTGTGCAGCTGGCGGACCACCCCGATGCGCACCCCGCGCAGATCTCCGTCCGCGCCGACCTTGGCCGCCCCGACCACGTCGGGCACCGGGGCACCGATGGACGTGGAGTCGCGCGGATCATGCCCGGCGATCACCTGGTGCAGCAGCGCGGTGTCCAGCACGGTGCGCGCGCACGGACCGCCTTGATCCAGCGACGACGCGCAGGCCACCAGCCCGTAGCGCGACACCGTGCCGTAGGTGGGTTTGACGCCGACAGTCGCGGTCAGTGCGGCGGGCTGGCGGATCGAGCCGCCGGTGTCGGTCCCGATGGCCAGCGGCGCCTGGAACGCGGCCAGCGCCGCCGCGCTGCCGCCGCCCGAGCCGCCCGGGACGCGCTCGACATTCCACGGGTTGCGGGTGGGGCCGTAGGCGGAGTTCTCGGTCGACGAGCCCATGGCGAACTCGTCCATGTTGGTCTTGCCCAGGATGGGGATCCCGGCCGCACGCAGCCGGACGGTCACGGTGGCGTCATATGGGGATCGCCAGCCCTCGAGGATCTTGGATCCGCACGTGGTGGGCATGTCGACGGTGGTGAACACGTCCTTGAGCGCCAGCGGCACGCCGGCCAGCGGGGACGGCAGGGGCTCGCCGGCGGCCAGTGACCTGTCGACGGCGCCGCCCGCGGCCAAGGCCTGATCGGCGGCCACGTGCAAAAAGGCGTTGTACCGTTCGTCGGTTGCCTGGATCTGGTCCAGGCAGGCCTGGGTGAGTTCGGTGGACGACAACTCCTTGGCGGCGAGTTTGGCGGCCAGCGTGGCAGCGTTAAGCCGGACAATGTCGGTCATTGCGGCTCACCGAGGATCTTCGGAACGGCGAATTGCCCGTCGATAGCTTCGGGCGCCTGGGCCAGCGCTTCCTGTTGGGTCAGGCCCGGCGTGATCTCGTCCGGTCGGGTCACGTTGACGTCTTTGAGCGGGTTGCCGGTCGCCTCGACCCCGGCGACATCGACCGCCTGGATCACGCTGACGTGGGTCAGGATGGCGTCGAGTTGTCCGGCGAAGCTGTCCAACTCGGCGTCCGTCAACGCCAGCCGGGCCAGCCTGGCCAGGTGCGCAACCTCGTCACGGGAGATCTGGGACACGACCGAAAAGCCTAATCTCGCGGCTCCCGACACCGTCACGCAGCCACAGGCCGCACAGTCGAAATGCCGTCGGCCCATCGCTGTGTCACAGTGATGCGCGTGCCGTCATATCTGCTGCGTGTCCAGCTGGTGGACCGACCGGGCAGCCTTGGTTCTTTGGCCGTGGCGCTCGGCTCGGTGGGAGCCGACATTTTGTCGCTCGACGTGGTGGAACGCGCGTCGGGGTATGCGATCGACGACTTGGTGGTCGAGCTGCCGCCGGGGGCGATGCCGGACACCTTGATCACCGCCGCCGAAGCGCTCAAGGGCATCCGGGTGGATAGCCTGCGGCCGCATACCGGGCTGCTGGAGGCGCACCGTGAGCTTGAGCTACTCGACCACGTCGCCGCGGCCGGTGACAACGATTCCCGGCTGAAGGTGCTCGTCGACGAGGCTCCCCGGGTGCTGCGGGTGGGCTGGTGCACGGTGATGCGCAGCGGCGGCACGAGGGTGGATGTGGTGGTCGGCAGTCCGGGCGCGCCCGAAACGAAGCTGGATTCGGCGCCGTGGCTGCCGATCGAGCGTGCCGAGGTCTTGGACGGCGACGCCGATTGGGTGCCGCAGACCTGGCGCAATCTGGACACCACCCTGGTGGCGGCGCCGCTGCTGGATACGCACACCGCGGTGATGCTGGGCCGGCCCGGCGGACCGGCATTCCGCCCCTCGGAAGTGGCGCGGTTGGGCTATCTGGCCGGAATCGTCGCGACCATGCTGCGCTGAGCGCGGCCAGTCGTTCGGTCAGCGCGTCGCGGCTGCGATCACGGCATCGACGATGCGGCGGATGCGCTCCGGCGCCTGCTCGGGGTCTGGCTGGCCGGCGTCAAGCCAGGCGATGACGGCGTCTGTGGTGAGGGTCGGCAACAGATGTGCCGCCCAGCTGCGCCAGCGCTCGTCATCGATGCTTGCTAGGTGGCGGCGCGTGATTTCGGTGGAGATCTCGTGGAGGGCTTCGACGACGTCGCGGAACTCGGGTTCGCGGGCGGCGTGGCGAAACAGCAGGCGACACCGGAGACCTTGTGCTGCTCGACATCGGATCGGCCAACCACGATCCGACGGTGTTCTGCCCGCCCGACCGTCTCCAGATCGCCCGCAAGCAAGCACCCCATGTCACCTTCGGATACGGCGCACGTTATTGCATCGGGGCGCCGCTGGCCCGCATTGAGTTAAAAATTGTTTTCGTACAACTCATTTCGCGTTTCCCGTCAATGCATCTGGCGGTCGATCCGGCGACGCTGACCGTGCGCAGCGACGTCCTGGCCCGGGGGCTCGTCGAACTGCCCGTGCCGTGGTGAACCAAGCCTGGGCGGTTACGTTGCATCCGAAATACCGGCCGGCCCCTTTTCCAGCAGCTTCCGAAACCCCTCTTCGTCGAGGATAGGCACGCCCAGCTCGACGGCCTTGTCGTATTTCGACCCGGGTGAATCCCCAGCCACGACGTAGTCGGTCTTCTTCGACACCGAACCGGCTGCCTTGCCCCCGCGGGCAACGATGGCCTCCTTGGCGTCGTCGCGCGAGAACCCGGTCAGCGACCCGGTCACGACAACCGTCAGACCCTCCAGGGTGCGCGGCACGCCGGTGTCGCGCTCGTCGGCCATCCGCACGCCCGCGGCCCGCCACTTCTCGACGATCACGCGGTGCCAGTCGACGCTGAACCATTCCTTGACCGCTTCGGCGATCGTCGGCCCGACGCCCTCGACCGCCGCCAACTGTTCGGTGGACGCCGACATGATCGCATCCAGGCTGCCGAACTCGGCCGCCAGTGCCCGCGCCGCCGTCGGCCCCACGTGGCGGATCGACAGTGCCACCAGCACCCGCCACAGCGGCCGGGATTTTGCCTCCTGCAGGTTGGCCAGCAACCGCTTGCCGTTGGCCGACAGCTGACCCGCTTTGGTTCGGAAAAGCTCGGTGCGTAACAGGTCGTCCTCGGTGAGGGTGAACAGGTCACCCTCGTCGGCGATGACCTTGGCCTGCAGCAGCGCGATGCCGGCCTCGTAGCCCAGCCCCTCGATGTCCAGCGCGCCGCGGCTTGCGACGTGGAAAACACGCTCCCGCAATTGCGCCGGGCATGAACGCGCGTTGGGGCAACGGATATCGGCGTCGCCTTCTTTTTCCGGCGCCAACCGGGTGCCGCACTCGGGACATGTTGTCGGCATGACGAATTCGCGTTCCGAGCCGTCGCGCAGGTCGACGACCGGGCCCAGCACCTCAGGGATCACGTCACCGGCCTTGCGGATCACCACCGTGTCCCCGATGAGCACACCCTTGCGTTTGACCTCCGACGCGTTGTGCAGGGTGGCCAGCCCGACCGTCGAGCCGGCGACCTTCACCGGTTCCATGAATGCGAACGGTGTAACCCGCCCAGTGCGACCGACATTGACCCGGATGTCCAGCAATTTGGTCTGCGCCTCTTCGGGCGGGTACTTGTAGGCGATGGCCCACCGCGGCGCCCGCGACGTCGAGCCCAGCCTGCGCTGCAGCGCCACCTCGTCGACTTTGACAACGACCCCGTCGATTTCATGGTCGATGTCATGGCGGTGCTCGCCCCAGTACTCGATTTGCCGCTGCACGCCGCCCATGTCGTCGACCAGCGTGGTGTGCTCCGAGACCGGTAGACCCCAGGCCGCCAGCGCCAGGTACGCCTCGTGCAGGGTTTGCGGGCTAAAGCCTTCGGTGTGTCCTATCCCGTGGCAGATCATCCGCAGTTTGCGGCGCGCGGTGACCGCGGGGTCTTTTTGCCGCAGCGATCCGGCCGCGCTGTTGCGGGGGTTGGCGAACGGCGACTTGCCGTCGGCGACCAGGGCGGCGTTGAGCGCCTCGAAGTCGGCCAGCCGGAAGAATACTTCTCCGCGCACCTCCAGCACCGTCGGTATCGGGAAGTCGTCGCTGGCCTGCAGCCGCTCGGGGACGTCGTCGATGGTGCGCGCGTTGAGCGTGACGTCCTCACCGGTGCGGCCATCCCCCCGGGTTGCCGCCCTGGTCAAGCGGCCGTCGCGATACACGAGCGACAGCGCCACCCCGTCGATCTTCAGTTCGCAGAGATAGTGTGCCTGATCGCCGATCTCGGCGCGAACCCTAGCCGCCCAGGCGGCGAGTTCCTCCTGATTAAACGCGTTGTCCAGCGACAGCATGCGCTCGAGGTGTTCGGCCGGCATGAAGTCGGTGGCAAACCCTGCGCCGCCCACCAGCTGGGTCGGCGAGTCGGGTTTGCGCAGTTCCGGGTATTGCTCCTCGAGCGCGACCAGCCGGGCGAACAGCTTGTCGAATTCCGCGTCGGAGATGATTGGTGCGTCGCGCACGTAGTAGCGGAACTGGTGTTCGCGCACCTCGTCGGCGAGTTCCTGCCACTGCCGCCGAATGTCCGGCGCGACCTGGTCAACCTCTGCCGAACCCACAGTCGCAGGTTATCCGAGAAACCCGACACGGCTTCCGGGTCATTGCTCGACGTAGGCGCGTAACCGGTCGATGGCAGCGTCCCACCGCCGCGACAACTGCGTGAGGTAGTCGCTGGCTTGGGTCAGCGGCTCGGTGCGCACCGCCCAGATCCGCTCGCGGCCCCGGCGGCGGCTGCTGACCAGGCCCGCCTGCTCCAGCAGCTGCAGGTGTTTGCTGGCCGCCTGCCGCGTAACCGGAAGCGCTTGGGTTACTTGGGTGGTCGAGCTCGGACCGGCCTCGCAGAGGCGGACGACGATGCGGAGCCGATTCGGGTCGCCTAGAGCGCCGAAGAGCGGTGCCGACCCCTCGATGCCGACAGCTGTGGTCACACCGCCTCGTCCTTGGGTGCCGCAGACACTCCTGCGAGGTACTTGCGCACCAATTCGACCTGATGGGCCCAGCCGCCGCTGTTGGCTTCGAATGCGTCGGATCGGCGCGGCTCGGGCAGTGCGTCGAAGCCGCTTTCCATGATCGTGAGCAACACGCCGTCAGGGTCTCCGCCAAGGCCAAAGTGGTGGGCTCCTCGTCGACGTCCGGCTCGCCCGCACACGGATGCCAGCGGTAGGCAAACCTTCTCGGCGGCTCGACCGCGACGATCTGCCAGGTGCTTCAGGTCCCGGAGTGCGGCTGCTGAAGCCGGGCGACGATCGTCGTCGATGGTGGTCGGGGTGATCGTCGCCGTGACCGCGATCCCGGCGACTAACGGCCCGTCGAAGCGGACGCCAAACCAGCGCGTGAACTCCTCCGCGTCGCTGATGGCCCGCCACACCCGCTCCAGCGGTGCACGCACCACCACCTGCTTTTCGATTCGATCGGCACCCATATGCAACTTCCTAGTTGCGTGTCAGTACACCATGCGCGGCGATGAAGCGCAACCTTTCGGTTGCGTTTAGGATCGGCTAGATCGCGTCAGGGTCTTCGGCCAGAGCCTCGGCGGCCTTCCGAGCGAGCCCGATGGCGGTGCGGGCCCATTCCGGCGTCGCACCGGCCAGGCCGCACGCCGGGGTGATGCCGACGCGATTACGCACCTGCGCGCGAGGAAAACCAAGCAGGTCGGTGAGCGCCACGGCGGCCGCTGCGATTTCTTCGACGGAGGGCCGCCGCGCGGGGGTGGTGGCGGGCACAACGCCGAGCATGACGGTGCGTCCCGATTCGATGAACTCTGCGATACCGTCGAGGTCCGCACTGTGCGGGGTGGTGGTGGCGCCGATCGAAAGCGCATGAAACTTGCTGGCGCACAATAAGTTCCACGGCAGCGACGACGCGCAGCTGTGCAGCAGCACATCGGCGCCGGCGGCGGCGGCGCAGGTGTCGAGCGCCGCGGTGGCCAGCGCCTCGTCAATCGGATCGACCGGGGTCAAGGCGGTCACTCCGGTCAGTCGCCCGGCCACCGCGGCCGGCAACGACGGCTCGTCGAACTGGACCGCGACCGTAGTGTCGAGCCGCCGCGATACCGCGGCCCGGTGAGCGGCGACTCCCTCGGCCAGTGACGCGGCGAGGTCACGCACGGCACCGGGATCGGTGATCGCCCGGTGCCCGTTGGCCAACTCCAACTCGGCCGCCAGCGTGACCGGTCCGGGGGCTTGCACCTTGACCGGGCGACCACTGCCGCGAAGGCCCGCCTCTTCCCAGGCCTCTTCCAGCGCATCGATGTCCTCGTCGAGCAGGCTTGCCGCCCTGCGCATCACCGCGCCAGGCCGGGCAGCGACCCGGTAGCCACGCGGCACCGTGTCGATCGCCACGTCGATCAGCAGCGCTCCGGCACGCCCGATCATGTCGGCGCCCACGCCGCGGGCGGGCAACTCCACAATGTGGGCCAATGCGTCGGCCAGCTCACCGACGACCACCTCGGCGGCCTGCCGCGGCGAGTCGCCCGGCCACGAGCCGTTGCCGGTGGCCGTCGCGAAAACGCTCATCGCCCAACCGTACTGGCGCCCCGCGGCTACGCTGACAGCAGGGAAGGACTGCACAAGATGTCGCGACCGCTGCTGGTGTGTTGTGCGGCGTTGCTGGCCGCAGCATGCACCCGCGTGGTGGGGGGCGCAGCCGTCCCAGCGTTCGGACCCCTGGGTGGCCTGTCCGGCGTCGACGTCGACGACGTTCTGTTGGACCAGTCGCGGATGCGCGCGATTACCGGCACCGGTGACGACCTGACGATCATCCCGTCGATGGACGGCAAGCAACTGGTAGACCTGGACTCGCTGGCCGCGACGGCGCCGCCGCAATGCCGGTTCGTTTACGCCGACACCGCCGTGTTCGGGCCTGACGTCGAGCAGTTCCACAAAACGACGTTTCAGGCCCCGCCCAAGGGCGCGCTGATCTCCGAAGGCGCCGCCGGGTACCGCGACGCCGACACCGCGCGCCGCAGCTTCGAGGCCCTGGTTGGCACCGTGGAGCACTGCGCGGCCACGTCGGCGGGCTGGCTATTGGTGGGCGAGTGGAGCGCCGACGCCGACTCGCTGCACACCAGGCCGGGTGCCTGCGGGCGCGACTATCGGGTCAAGGCATCGGTTTTGGTGGAAGTGACTTTCTGCGGTTTTCCCGAGTCGGTGCCTGACATCGTGATGACCAACATTACGGCGAAAGTGCCTGGCTAGCATCGAATGTGAACCTGTTGCGAGAAACTGGCCCACCCCTCACCGATCAGGTGTTGCAGCCACCGCTTGAGTCTGAGGCCAGAGTTTCGCAACAGTTTCACGCTCGGCGAGAGCTTACGAGGTGGCGGCGATCGTGGCGCTGCCAATCACCTCGTCACCGTCGGGATCCGGTCGATACAGCACCAGCGTCTGCCCGCGAGCCACACCCCGCAGCGGGGCAAGAAGCCGAACCACAAGCGTGCCGTCGTCCAATTCTGCTGTAGCAGGGACAGTTTCGCCGTGGGCACGAACCTGCACCACGCACTCGACAGGCTCTGACGGCGGCGTGCCGGCGGTGAACACCGGTTCCCGCCCGGTCAGCGTCCACACGTCGAGGTCGGCGACATCGCCCACCCGCACGGTGGCGGTGTCGGCGTCGATCGCGGTCACGTAACGGGCTCGACCGTTTGGGCCGGGACCGGCGATGCCCAGCCCTTTGCGCTGCCCGATCGTGAAGCTGTGCACACCGTCGTGCTCGGCCAGCACGGTGCCCTGCGAATCGACGACGGTTCCACGGCGCACGCCGATGCGCTCGCCGAGAAACGCGCGGGTGTTCCCGGACGGGATGAAGCAGATGTCGTGGCTGTCCGGCTTTTCCGCGACCGCCAAGCCCCGGCGGGCAGCCTCGGCGCGGATCTGCGGTTTGGGCGTGTCACCGATCGGGAACGCGGCGTGGCGCAACTGATCTGCGGTGAGCACCGCCAATACATACGACTGGTCCTTGTCCCGGTCGACGGCGCGGCGCAGCTTTCCGTCGCACAGCCGGGCGTAGTGGCCGGTGGCCACGGCGTCAAAACCCAAAGCCAGCGCCCGCGCTGACAGCGCAGAAAATTTGATCCGCTGGTTGCACCGCACACAAGGGTTGGGAGTTTCCCCGCGGGCGTAGGAGGACACGAAATCGTCGATCACGTCCTGCTTGAACCTCTCCGCGAAATCCCATACGTAGAAAGGGATTCCGAGTACGTCTGCGACCCGGCGGGCATCGCCGGCGTCTTCCTTGGAGCAGCAGCCGCGTGAGCCGGTGCGCAACGTGCCGGGCGCTTGCGAAAGAGCCAAGTGCACGCCGACCACGTCGTGACCGGCGTCGACCATCCGGGCAGCGGCCACCGATGAGTCGACACCACCGCTCATCGCGGCGAGAACTCTCATTGCGACGCCCCCGCCGCTGCCAGGGAGGCCTGCCGCGCGCGGGACACCGCACTCGGCAAAACCCGCAGCGCCGCGTCGACGTCGGCGTCGACGCTGGTGTGTCCCAAAGACAGTCGCAGCGAACCCCGCGCACTGGCCGCATCGGCGCCCATCGCGAGCAACACATGCGACGGCTGGGCAACGCCAGCGGTACATGCAGATCCGGTCGAGCACTCTATTCCGTTAGCGTCCAACAACATCAGCAGTGCGTCGCCCTCGCAGCCGTCAAACGTGAAGTGAGCGTTCCCGGGCAGCCTGGTTTCTCTCGGCCCGTTGAGCCGGGCGCCTTCGACCCCGGCGAGGACGCCGTCGATGAGCCGGTCTCTCAGCAGGCGAAGCCGTGCGCTGTTGGCCTCCAGCTCGTCGACCGCGATCTGCGCCGCCGTCGCCATCGCGACAGCACCAGCGACATCCGGTGTGCCGGAACGGATGTCACGTTCTTGGCCGCCGCCGTGCGACAGTGGTACGCAGCTGACGTCGCGGCGCAACACCAAAGCCCCTACCCCGGGCGGACCGCCAAACTTGTGCGCGGCCACACTCATCGCGGACAGGCCGCTGGCGGCGAAGTCGACCGGCAGCTGGCCCACGGCCTGAATGGCATCACTATGCATAGGCACGTCGAATTCGGCTGCGATGGCAGCGAGTTCGGCGATGGGCATGATCGTGCCGACCTCGTTATTGGCCCACATCACCGACACCAGGGCCACGTCGTCGTAGCCGTCGAGAGCGTCGCGCAAGGCCGCCGGCGACACCGATCCATCTGGGGCGACCGGCAGCCAAGTCACCTCGGCGCCTTCGTGTTCGGCGAGCCAGGTCACCGAGTCCAGCACGGCGTGATGCTCGACCGCGGTGGTGACGATGCGCCGATGGCGGGGCTGTGCGTCGCGGCGAGCCCAGTAAATGCCCTTGACGGCCAGGTTGTCGCTTTCGGTGCCGCCCGCGGTGAAGATCACCTCCGACGGTCGAGCGCCCAGCTTCTCGGCGATCAGCTCGCGTGATTCCTCCATCCGCCGGCGTGCCGCGCGGCCGGTGCTGTGCAGCGACGAGGCATTGCCGACGGTGGCCAGCACAGCCGTCATCGCCTCGATGGCTGCGGGATACATCGGAGTGGTGGCGGCGTGATCGAGGTACACCATGACTCGCCCAGGATACCGGCCGGTGTGAGGGGGCCGGGCAGACGCAAAAGCCCCTCAATCCGCCGCACGAAATGGGGGGCTTTAGCGTCTGCTTGCCGGGGCCGCTACCCCTTGCGGGCCTTGATCGCCTCGGTCAGCTGTGGGGCCACCTTGAACAGGTCACCGACCACCCCGAAGTCGGCGATCTCGAAGATCGGCGCTTCCTCGTCCTTGTTGACCGCGACGATCGTCTTGGAGGTCTGCATCCCGGCGCGGTGCTGGATGGCCCCGGAGATCCCCAAGGCGATGTAGAGCTGCGGCGAGACCGTCTTTCCGGTCTGGCCCACCTGGAACTGGCCAGGGTAGTAACCCGAATCGACCGCGGCGCGCGACGCACCCACCGCGGCCCCAAGCGAGTCGGCCAACTCCTCGACCACGCGGAAGTTCTCCGCGCTGCCCACCCCTCGTCCGCCGGACACCACGATGGCAGCCTCGGTCAGCTCCGGGCGGTCGCCAGCGACGGCGGGCTGGCGAGCGGTGACCTTCGCGGCGTTCTCCGCGGGCGCGGGCACCTCCACGGTGACCTGTTCGCCGGCGCCTTCGGCTGGCTCGGCTTCGATCGCACCGGCTCGCACGGCGATCACTGGCGTGTCGCCGTTGGCTTGTGCCTCGACGGTGAATGCGCCGCCGAAGATCGAATACAGTGCCTTGCCGCCGGGTTGGACGTCGACCACGTCGACCAGCAGTCCCGAGCCGATCCGTGCGGCCAGCCGACCGGCGATTTCCTTGCCGTCGGCGCTGGCAGCCAGCAACACCGCTGCCGGTGACGATGATTCAGCAAGGTTGGCCAGTACGTCGACCTGTGGGGTGATCAGGTACTGGTCGACGATGTCGGACTCGGCGACATAGATCTTCTCTGCGCCGGCGGCCTTCAGCCCATCGATCAGCGAGGCGGCCGTGCCCGGGGTACCGACGACGACGGCGGCGGGTTCGCCCAGCCGACGGGCCGCGGTGAGCAGTTCCGCGGTGACCTTCTTCAGCGCACCTTCAGCGTGCTCGACGAGCACCAGTACTTCAGCCATGGGTTTCGTGTGTCTTTCAGTGTCGAAGGGGTCTTAGATCAGTTTTTGAGCGACCAGGTACTCGGCAATCTTGGTGCCACCGTCGCCCTCGTCGACGACCTTCTCGCCAGCGGTCTTGGGTGGCTTGGGATTTGACGCCAAAACCGTCGAGCCGGCGTTGGCCAGGCCTACCTCGTCGGGTTCCACGCCGATCTCGGCCAGCGTCAGCTTGATCACTTCCTTCTTTTTCGCCGCCATGATGCCCTTGAAGGACGGGAAGCGCGGCTCATTGATCTTCTCGTTCACGCTGATCACTGCGGGCAACGGGGCCTCGAGGGTGAACACGCCCTCGTCGGTCTCGCGCTCGCCGATGATCTTGCCTCCCTCGACCGACACCTTCCGCAAGTGGGTCAACTGCGGCAGCCCGAGATATTCGGCGATGATGGCCGGCACCGCACCGGCGGTCCCGTCGGTGGACTCGTTACCGGCGATCACCAGCTCGGTGCCCTCGATGGTGCCCAGCGCGCGGGCCAACGCCCACGCCGTCTGGATGACATCCGAACCGTGCATCCCCTCGTCGAGCAGGTGCACCGCCTTGTCGGCACCCATCGACAGCGCCTTGCGAATCGCTTCGGTGGCCCGCTCTGGGCCCGCGGTCAGCACCGTCACCGAGCCTTCGATGCCGTCGGCAGCTTCTTTCTCCCGGATCAGCAACGCCTCCTCGACCGCGCGCTCGTTGATTTCGTCCAGCACGGCGTCGGCCGACTCGCGGTCCAGGGTGAAATCGTCGTCGCGGAGCTTGCGCTCCGACCAAGTGTCTGGGACCTGCTTGATCAGGACCACGATGTTCGTCATGACTGTGGTTCGTCCTCCTTGACGGAGTCCTGCAGCCGTCGGCGGCAAGACCTTGGTTACGTTGGTGCGCGGCCACACCCGCGTGTTACTAGTCGGTAGCTTTTGTGCGGTTTCGCTCTCACACCATAGCGGGTCGTGCTAAGCCGAAGGTTCGGCTCCTCCCCTCGAACGGGCGCGGGGCCCAGCGTCTTATCGAGGTGGACGGTTCGCCGACGGGGCGCTTCAGGATAGCCTGCCTTGCAATGAACGCCATCGAGAATCCGCGCTGTGTCGACGCCGCGCCCGCCGCGTTGGCGCTGACCGGTGAACGCACCGTGCCGGACCTGGCGCAGGAGAACTACTGGTTCCGCCGCCACGAGGTCGTCTACCAGCAGCTTGCCCAGCGCTGTGCGGGCCGCGAGGTGCTCGAGGCCGGCTGCGGGGAGGGCTACGGCGCCGACCTGATCGCCCGGGTGGCGCGCCGGGTCATCGCCGTCGACTACGACCACACCGCAGTGGCCCATGTTGGTGCCCGCTACCCGCGGGTGCAGGCGCTGCACGCCAACCTGACCGAGCTGCCGCTGGCCGACGACTCGGTGGACGCGGTGGTCAGCTTCCAGGTCGTCGAACACTTGTGGGACCAGCCACGGTTCGTCCGCGAGTGCGCGCGCGTGCTGCGTCCGGCGGGGATGCTGATGGTGTCTACCCCCAACCGCCTCACGTTCTCACCGGGCCGTGACACCCCGCTCAACCCGTTTCACACCCGCGAACTCGATGCCGCCCAGCTGACCCGGCTCCTGGTCGACAACGGGTTCTTGGCGGTAAACATGAGCGGCGTGTTCCACGGGCCGCGGCTGCGGGAAATGGACGCCCGGCACGGCGGCTCGATCATCGAGGCCCAGATTGCCCGGGCAGTGGCCGACGCGCCGTGGCCGGCTGACCTGTTTGACGATGTCGCGGCGGTCACCACGGCCGACTTCGAGATCGTCGAGGCCACCGACCGCGACATCGACGACAGCCTCGACCTGGTCGCGATAGCGGTGCGGGCGTGAGCCGCCTCAGCAACGATGATGCCGGCGTAGCCGGGATTGAGGAGTTGCGCCGATGAACCACAGCGCCACCGCTAGTCGGGTGCCGGGTTTGTTCACCCTGGTGCTGCACACGCATCTGCCGTGGCTGGCCCACCACGGCCGCTGGCCGGTCGGCGAGGAATGGCTCTACCAGTCATGGGCAGCGGCCTACCTGCCGGTGCTGCGGGTACTGCGCGCGCTGGCCGAGGAGGACCGCCACCGACTGGTCACACTCGGGATGACACCGGTGGTTGCCGCGCAGCTCGACGACCCGTACTGCCTCGACGGCATGCACTACTGGCTGGCGAACTGGCGGCTGCGCGCGGCCGAGGCCGCCAGCCTGCGACCCGGCGCCCAGTCAGAACCAGTGACTGCATGCTCGCCGAACGCCTTGCGCGTCTTCGGGATTCGCGACTGCGCCGAAGCCGACCGGGCCCTCGACGACTTCGCCACCCTGTGGCGCCATGGCGCCAGCCCGCTGCTGCGCGCCTTGATCGACGCCGGCGTCGTCGAACTGCTCGGCGGCCCGCTCGCACACCCCTTCCAGCCGCTGCTGCATCCGAGGCTGCGCGAATTCGCGCTGCGGGAAGGGCTGGCCGACGCTCAGCAGCGGTTGGCGCACACCCCCGCCGGGATCTGGGCGCCCGAATGCGCCTACG
Organism: Mycobacterium xenopi; assembly: GCF_009936235.1. Taxonomy (NCBI): domain Bacteria; kingdom Bacillati; phylum Actinomycetota; class Actinomycetes; order Mycobacteriales; family Mycobacteriaceae; genus Mycobacterium; species Mycobacterium xenopi. Next base: position 3,505,778 of record NZ_AP022314.1, read on the forward strand.
CCCCAGGCATGGAACACGACTACGCCGCCGCCGGGGTAAGCCACTTCATCGTCGACGGCCCCTCGCTGCACGGCGACACCGCCCTGGGCCGCCCGGTCGGCGACACCGACGTGGTCGCGTTCGGCCGCGACCTGCAGGTCAGCTACCGGGTGTGGTCGCCGAAGTCCGGTTACCCCGGCCACGCCGCCTATCGCGACTTCCACACCTACGACCACCTCACCGGGCTCAAGCCCGCCCGGGTGACCGGCCGCAACGTCCCGGCGGACGCCAAGGCGCCCTACGATCCCGAGCGCGCCGATCGCACAGTGGACACCCACGTCGCCGACTTCGTCGACGTGGTCCGTCGCCGGCTGTTCGGCGAAACCGAACGGATCGGCCGCCCGGCGCATGTCATCGCGGCTTTCGACACCGAACTGTTCGGTCACTGGTGGTATGAGGGACCGACGTGGCTGCAGCGCGTGCTGCGCGCATTGCCCGCAGCGGGGGTGCGGGTTGGTACGCTCTCCGACGCGATCGCCGACGGGTTCGTCGGCTCGGCAGTCGAATTACCGCCCAGCTCTTGGGGTTCGGGCAAGGACTGGCAAGTCTGGGCCGGTGAGAAGGTGGCCGATCTGGTGCAGCTCAACGCCGAAGTGGTCGACACCGCGCTGACAACGGTAGACAAGGCGTTGGCCCAAACTGCGTCGTTGGACGGCCCGACGCCGCGCGATCAGATCGCCGACCAGATCCTGCGGGAGACGCTGCTCACGGTGTCCAGCGACTGGCCGTTCATGGTAAGCAAGGACTCCGCCGCCGACTATGCGCGTTACCGGGCCCACCTGCATGCGCACGCGACCCGCGAGATCGCCGGCGCGTTGGCGTCGGGGCGGCGCGAGACCGCCCAGCGGCTCGCCGACGGCTGGAACCGTGCCGACGGGCTGTTCGGTGCGCTGGATGCACGAAGGCTGCCGCGATGACGGCCATTCCGCGTCACGAGCGGGCGCGTCCGGACAGCGACACGCGGTTGGTCGCGACATTTCGGGCCCCCTTGCGCAGAGGGCGGGCACCCGAGTGAGAGTCCTTGTGGTGTCGTGGGAATACCCGCCGGTGGTGGTCGGCGGGCTTGGCCGGCACGTCCACCACTTGTCGACCGCGCTGGCCGCGGCCGGCCATGACGTCGTCGTACTGTCTCGCCGTCCCACCGGTACCGACCCGAGCACGCATCCGTCGTCCGACGAAATCAACGAGGGCGTGCGTGTTGTCGCGGCTGCGCAGGATCCGCACGAGTTCACCTTCGGTGCCGACATGATGGCCTGGACACTGGCGATGGGACACGCCATGATCCGTGCCGGGCTGGCGTTGAAAAAGCCCGGCACCAACCGCTCCTGGCGCCCCGATGTAGTGCACGCACACGACTGGCTGGTGGCCCACCCGGCCATTGCCTTGTCCGAATTCTATGACTTGCCAATGGTTTCCACTATTCACGCGACGGAGGCAGGTCGACACTCCGGATGGGTGTCGGGTGCGCTCAGCCGCCAGGTGCACGCAATCGAATCCTGGCTGGTACGCGAATCCGATTCGCTGATCACCTGTTCGGCGTCGATGCGCGAGGAGATCACCGAGCTGTTCGGACCAGGGCTGGCCGAAATCACGGTCATCCGCAACGGGATCGACGCCGACCGCTGGCCGTTCGCAACACGCCGTCCACGCACCGGACCGCCGGAGCTGCTGTATGTGGGCAGGCTGGAGTACGAGAAAGGCGTACACGACCTCATCACAGCGTTGCCGCGAATCCGGCGCAGCCACCCTGGCACCACGTTGACCATCGCCGGCGATGGCACCCAGCAGGATTGGCTCGTTGAACAGACCCGTAAACATCGTGTGCGCAAGGCGGTCAACTTCGTCGGGCACCTGGACCACCACGAGCTATTGGCAGCGCTGCACCGCGCCGACGTTGCCGTGCTGCCCAGCCACTACGAACCGTTCGGACTCGCGGCGCTGGAAGCAGCAGCAGCCGGCACCCCGCTGGTCACGTCAAACATCGGCGGCCTGGGTGAGGCGGTGATCGACGGACAGACCGGGCTGTCCTGCCCGCCGCGCGACGTGGCGCGATTGGCAGCCGCGGTGCGGGCCGTGCTCGACGATCCCGACGCGGCGCAGCAGCGTGCCCTGGCCGCCCGCCAACGACTCACTTCGGATTTCGATTGGCGCACCGTCGCCCAGGAAACCACGCAGGTCTACCTCGCAGCCAAACGCCGTGAACGCCAACCACTTCCACGGTTGCCGATCGTCGAACACGCGCTGCCGGACCGCTAACGCGCCGCCTTCTTGCGTTCGATGTCGGCCAGCGCAGCTGCCAGCTCGGCGCGCTGAGCGGCCGACGCTTCCCAGGCCAATCGCCGGTTTTTGACGACTTTGGCAGGCGCGCCGACCGCGATCGAGTAGTCCGGGATGTTGCCCTTGACCACGGCATGCGATCCCAGCACGCAACCTCGCCCGATGGTGGTCCCCCGCAGCACGGTCACCTTGGTCGCGATCCAGGTGTCCGGCCCGATCCGCACCGGTGTCTTGACGATGCCCTGGTCTTTGATCGGCGTGTTGATGTCGTCCATCCGGTGGTCGAAATCACATATGTAGCACCAGTCGGACATCAGAACCGAGTCGCCGAGTTCGATGTCGAGGTAGGTGTTGATGACGTTGTCGCGGCCGAGCACCACCTTGTCGCCGAACCGCAGCGAGCCCTCGTGCGCGCGGATGGTGTTCTTGTCGCCGATGTGCACCCAGCGCCCGATCTCCAGCTGCGCCAGTTCGGGCGTGCAGTGAATCTCCACGTCTTTGCCGAGGAAGACCATGCCGCGGGTGATGATGTGCGGGTTGGCCAGCTTGAACTTCAACAACCGCCAATACCGCACCAGATACCACGGGGTGAAGGCCCGGTTGGCCAGCACCCACTTCAGCGATGCCAGCGTCAGGAACTTGGCCTGGCGTGGGTCGCGCAGCCTCGATCCGCGCCAGCGCCGATGCAGCGGTGCGCCCCACATGCTCGTCATGGCCGGAAAGCCTAGTCGGGCGTCTGCGGTGAGGCGCACGCTAGTCTCGGCACCGTGTTCGGGCGACTCCCCTGCCCCCGTACGCCGAGTGTGCGGGTTATGGAGGCAAATAGCGGCATTTTTCGCCATAACCCGCACACTCGGCGCATGAAGGTGGCCGCGGCGGCGCTGACCGCGATCATGGCGGCCGGGTGCGGCAACACCGACTCGTGGGTGCAGGCGGCGCCGGCCCCGGGCTGGCCGGCGCAATACGGCGACGCGGCCAACAGCAGCTACACGTCGACAGCCGGGGCCACCACGCTGACACTGCGATGGACTCGCTCGGTCAAGGGCAGCCTGGCTGCGGGACCAGCGCTCAGCAGTCGCGGTTGGCTGGTATTGAACGCCCAAACCCCAAGCGGCTGTTCGCTGATGGAGTGGGAGAACAACGACAACGGCCGACAACGTTGGTGCGTGCGGCTGGTTCAGGGCGGTGGCTTTGCCGGCCCGCTGTTCGACGGCTTCGACAACGTCTACGTCGGTCAGCCCGGGGCTATCTTGTCGTTCCCGCCAACACAATGGACCCGCTGGCGGGCACCGGTGATCGGAATGCCTTCTACTCCAAGAATTCTCGACGAGGGTCAACTGCTCGTGGTCACCCACCTGGGCCAGGTCGTGGTGTTCGACGCGCATCGCGGCACCGTGGTGGGCAGCCCGCTGGATCTGGTCGACGGCGTCGATCCGACCGATCCGACGCGCGGGCTAGCCGATTGCCCACCCGCCCGGCCGGGCTGTCCGGTCGCGGCGGCGCCGCCTTCGCGGCGTCCAGCGGGATGGTGGTGATCGGCCTGTGGCCCCCGGGCGCCAACGCCGCGGAGCTGGTGGCGCTGAAATATCACCGGGGCCAGAGTCCGCTGCTGACCCGCGAATGGGCCAGCGATGCGGTCGCTGCAGGTGTGCTGGCCAGCCCGGTGTTGTCGGCCGACGGGTCGACCGTGTACGTCAATGGCCGCGACGAGCAACTGTGGGCGCTCAACGCCGCTGATGGTAAGCCGAAATGGTCTGTGCCACTGCACTTTCTGGCACAGACACCGCCTGCGGTGTCGCCCGGTGGGCTGATCGTCTCCGGCGGCGGGCCCGACACCCGGCTGGCCGCGTTCAGGGATGCCGGCGATCACGCCCAGCCACTGTGGCGCCGCGACGACATCAACCCGCTGTCGTCGTCGAGCCTGGCCGGCGACGGCGTCAGCTACACCGTGGCCAGCGGCGCGCCCGGCCCGGGTGCAGCAGGCCTGTCGTTGTTGGTCTTCGATCCGGCCGACGGTCACACGATCAACAGCTATCCGCTGCCGCAGGCCACCGGATATCCGGTGGGCGTCTCCGTCGGCCACGATCGCAGTGTGGTGACCGCGACCAGCGAGGGCCAGGTTTACAGCTTCGCGCCGAAATGACCCCGCGCCCTACACCGTTAGCGGCGGAATATCTTTGCGCGCCACTCGCACTTGGCTGGCGCCGGCCGCGGGGGCAGCAGTTCCCCCGGCGCAAAGTAGAAGATCACGTCGTCGTCGGTGATGGCGAAGTTCTGGTAGTGCGAGGCGTCGCGGCCGGTGCCGGGCAGGACCGCACCGCCGAGCCCGGTTTGGCGACCCAATTCGCGCTGGACGATCGGGTAAATGGCATCCAGCGGCTTGGTCCCGGACGCAAAGAGGGTGTCGAACGTCACCGGCTGACGTCGCGGGAGGTCGTAGTTGAACGCTTTGTAGAAGGTGGACGGGCGAGGCCCGCCGAGGTCCTCGAACACTTTGAGCACCACGCTGCGAGTGCGCGGCGGTTGGCCGGACTGGTACTGCTCCGACGTCACGTCCATTTGGTAGGGCACATCGCGTGACGCCGACGTCTGCGCGACGTTGACGAACCCGTCGCGGTTCTGGGTGAGGAAATCGGCGATCGCCTGTTCGTCGGGGTAATCGACGGGAAAGCTCATGTTCACCGTGTAGGTGGCGCTGGAGGCCTGCACCTGGCACGTCTGGCCTTCGACGGTTCCGCCCAGGCTGGCGCAGGGCGATACCGCGCCCGCCGCGCCGGGCCAGCCGGTCGCCAGCACGGCAGCAGCCACCAGTACGGCCGCGTTCACATTACGCATGCGTCGAATTATCCCCGCAGACAAAACGGCATCAGCAACGCCAGAAAGCAACTGGCTTCCCAGCCTACCTGGACCCTACCGGGAGGCACGGCACACGAACGCCGTCGCAGCACCCGCCGGCCTCGAGCCGATCCGGGTCACCACTACTGACAACGGCCGGCTACCGCGTAACCGCAGTCGATGCCGCAACGCGTCGGGATCAAGGTCGACACCGCGGACCAAGATCTCCAACGGGCCACAGTCCAGGTCCGTCAGCGCCTGGCGCAGCCGCTTCTCGCTGAACTCCAGCTGCTCGAGAACCTCGAAGCCGCGCTGCCCTGGCGGCAGCCGGTCGCCGGATAGGTAGGCGATGTCCGGGTCGAGCTGCCACAGGCCGTGGCGCGCGCCGTAGTGGCGGACCAGGCCCGCGCGCACGACGGCACCGTCGGGGTCGACGATCCATCGCCCGGCCGGGCGCACCGGGCAATCGTCTGGCTCGGCGTCGGTGATCTGCTCGCAGCGGTCAAGCATGCTAGCCCGGCGGCGTACCCCCGGCTCGGCCAGCCCCGACGACCACAGGCATGCTTCGCGCACACTGCCGCCATGCGACGTCACCTCCACCTCACCGTCGAACCCGAGGACGTCGAAATCGATTCCGGGAGCGCACTTTACGACCAGATCCCGACCACGGTAGACGCTCAGCAGGTGGTCCAGTGCGGGCTGGTAGTCGCGCGGGTCGAAACGCCGGCGGCCACAGTGCCGCCGGGCCGGGTCGGCCATGACGGTGGTGTCACGGGTCACCGGATGCAGGGCGTCGGCGCGGCACAGATCGACAGTGTCGGCCAGGTTGTGCTGCGCCATCGCCAGCCGCACCGGGTCGATGTCACTGCCCAGCACCCGGGTAGCAACCGCGCGCAGCGCGACCAGTTCGGTGCCGATCGAGCAGGTCACATCGTGGACGAGGCGACCGGCCAACCGGTTCGCCCGGTGTCGCGCTACCGCGCCCGCACTGGCTTGCTGCAGCGCCTCGTCGGTGAACAGCCAGTTCGACACATCGCAGAGCCCGGCCAGCTTGGCGGCCGCTCGCCGGCGCAGCAGCGTGGTCTCCACCAGCGCGGGCGCCCGCTCGCCGAAACGAACCCGCGCCGCGGCAACATCGGCAAGACGGGTGGCTTCTGTCAACGCGAATCCGGCGACCACGTGCAGCGCCGCAGCGCCCGATTCCGACCGCAGGTAGCTGACGTCGTCGCGGCTGAACCTGAAGCCGCCGTTCAGGGCGGCTTTACCCCGGTGAGCATGACGTTGTAGAACCACGCCTTCGGCACCACGCGCCGCCACAGGTTGGCGTCGACCCAACTGAGCATCTTCCAACCGGTGAACGCGAATTTCGCCCAGCCCCAACCCAAGCGCCCCGGTGGGACCGCGGCCTCGATGGTACGCAGCGGCCAGCCCAGCATGGCCGCGCTGAACTCTTCGGTGGTGCTTCGCACGTCGACTGCGCCGGCGTTGGTTGCCATTCGCTCAAGCTCGCCGGGCGTGAAAGTGTGCAGGTCGACCAGCGCTTCCAGCGCCGCGGCCCGCGACGATTCATCGAGCTCGGCTTGCGGGCGCCGCCAGCCTCCTAAGCCCGGCAGCTTGGTGACACTGGTGGTGATCCGCCAGGTCAGCGTGGATAACGTGCGCGCGTAGCGGTCGCCGACGGTGGTCGGCTCGCCGGCGAACACGAACCGCCCGCCCGGGCGCAGCACGCGGATGGCCTCGCGCAGCGACAACTCGACCTCCGGGATGTGGTGCAGCACCGCGTGTCCGACCACCAGGTCGAATGTGTCGTCGTCGTAGGGAATGCCCTCAGCGTCGGCGACCCGACCGTCGATGTCGAGTCCCAGTGACCGCCCGTTGCGGGTGGCGACCTGGACCATGCCCGGCGACAGGTCGGTAACCGAACCGCGCCGCGCAACCCCCGACTGGATCAGGTTCAGTAAGAAAAAGCCTGTGCCGCAGCCTAATTCAAGGGCGCGGTCGTAAGGCAGCACGCGGATCTCCTCGTCGGGGACTACGGCGTCGAAGCAGTGGCGGGCGTAGTCGACGCAGCGCTGGTCGTAGGAGATCGACCATTTCTCGTCGTAGTTCTCCGCCTCCCAGTCGTGGTAGAGCACTTGCGCGAGCTTGCTGTCGTGGCGGGCCGCCTCGATCTGCTCGGCGGTGGCATGCGGCTGCGGCGACGGCTGCCCGGCGACCTTCGAACTCCTCGTCATGAGACGCCAGCCTAGCCACCGTCCCGGTCAGCGGTACGGGCGAACACCTCCAGGTAGCGGCGTCTGTCAGCGGCCATCCGTTCGTCGCGGCTCACGTCGAAGACATCGCCGATGCCGGCCTTCGCGGCGGCCAAAGCATATGCGGGGCCTTCCACGAAGCGGCGGCCCACGCTGCGGCCGCGTCGTATACCTCGTCGGGGGCCACCATGTCGTCGATCAGGCCCAGCGTCAACGCCTCTTCGGCACCGAAAAAACGCCCGCTGTACACCAGGTCTTTGGCTCGGCTGGGGCCGAGCATGCGGGTCAGCCAGGTGATCGCGGCGCCGTCGGGAATCAGGCCGGCCAGGATTTCGGTGGCGCCGAACTTGACGTTGTCGCCGCTGACCCGCCAATCGGCCGCCAGCGCCAGGGTGAGCCCCGCACCGAGCGCGTAGCCGGTGATAGCGGCCACGGTGGGCTTGGGGATGGCGGCCACCGCCTCGACGGCATGGTGGCGCACCCGCGCCCATGTCTCGGCCTCCTCCGCGGTCAGGGCCCGCAGCGCGGGCATGTCGTCGCCGACGGAAAAGATCTCATGGCCGCCGAACACGATGACGGCGGCAACGTCGTCGCGGCGGCCCAGTTCGGCAGCCGCCGCTGCGATCTCCCGGTACATCTGGCGGGTCGCCGCGTTGGTGGGCGGCCGCGACAGCACCAGCGTGGCCACGCCCGGATGGTCGGCGCCGAGGTAGACGCTGACGAACTCGCTTACCGCCACCGTCGGCCTCGCGCCTGGTTGTAGCGGTCGGCGTCGAAGAACTCGATTTCCCAGTTGTCGCCCTTCATCGCCAGGTCAGCTTGCACGGTGACGATCCGTCGCTCAACCGCCAGGACTTCGGCGACGGTGTGACCGGCCAGCGAGTCGAGCTGGGTCCAGGTCGGTGGCAGCAGGAAACTCCGCCCGGCCGCGAAGTCCTCGATAGCGGCCTCGGGCGTGGTCCACCCGGCGCGATCGGATTCGGTGTTCTCCCCGTCGGCGCGCTGACCCTCAGGCAGTGCGGCGACGAAGAAGTAGGTGTCGTAGCGGCGGGTACGCTCGGCCTCCGGGGTCACCCAGTTAGCCCACGGCCGCAGCAGATCGGCACGCAACACCAGGTTTTCTCGCCTCAGGAAGTCGGCGAACGACAGCGTCCGGTCGGCCAGCGCGCGGCGCGATTCCCGGTACACGGCGGCGTCGCCGACGATGCCGTGCGGGTCGTCGGCGGGACCTGCGAACAGCACCCCGGATTCTTCGAAGGTCTCGCGGGCGGCGGCGCACACCAGCGCCTCGGCCAAGTCGGACTGGATACCAAACCGCTGGGCCCACCAGCTCGGCGGGGGTCCCGTCCAGGCGATGTCGGCGTTGCGGTCGCGGTCGTCGACGCCGCCCCCGGGAAACACCATCACCCCGGCGGCGAACTCCATGGCCGAATGGCGGCGCATCAAAAATACGGCCAGGCCGTCGGCGGTGTCGCGAACCAGCATCACGGTCGCCGCCGGGCGCGGTGTCAACGGCACGAACGGCTCGTCGGTCGACGAGGTCATGATCGCCTCCGGTGGGCTGCGCGGGCGCGGGTGCGCCGAGCGAAGTAACGGCCGTCGATGACGTCCACCGCGATCGACTGGCCGAACGCCGCCGACAGGTTTTCGGCGGTAAGCACATCCGGCAACAAGCCCGCCGCCACGACCTGCCCTTCCGTCAGCAGCATGCAGTGGCTAAAGCCGAGCGGAATCTCCTCGACGTGGTGGGTCACCAGCACCAGGGCCGGAGCGTCGGGGTCGGCGGCCAGGTCCGTCAGCCGCGCCATCAGCTCCTCGCGGCCACCCAAGTCCAGGCCGGCCGCCGGCTCGTCGAGCAGCAGCAGTTCGGGATCGGTCATCAGCGCGCGGGCGATCAACACCCGTTTGCGTTCACCCTCGGAGAGGGTGTCGTAGGTGCGATCGGCCAGGTGCTCGGCGCCCAGGCTCTCCAGCATGTCGATCGCCCGGGTGTAGTCGACATCGTCATAGCGCTCGCGCCACCGGCCCAGCACCGCATAGCCGGCCGACATCACTAAGTCGCGCACCACTTCGTCGCCCGGCACCCGGTGCGCCAGCACCGACGAACTCAAGCCCACCCGGGAGCGCAGCTCGGTCATGTCGACCCGGCCCAGCCGCTCGCCGAGCACGTAGGCTACCCCCGACGACGGGTGCTCGGCCGCGGCGGCGATCCGCAGCAGCGATGTCTTGCCCGCCCCGTTGGGCCCGACGATCACCCAGCGTTCGTCGAGTTCGACCTTCCAATCGACTGGACCCACCAGAACTCGCCCGTCACGGCGCAGCGAAACGTTTCTGAAGTCGATCAGCAGATCAGGGTCGACTGCGTCACTTGCGGTTTCGGGCACCCGACAATGGTGCCGCACACCCCGCGAGCGCGCTCACTCGGGCGGGATCTCGACGCGCCGCAACACCCCGTCGACCGCGTCGGCGGCCTCGATCTCCCCGCGCGTGACGCCAAGGATGAACAGCACGGTGTCCAGGTACGGGTAGGTCAGTGACGCGTCGGCGATCTCGCGCAACGCGGGTTTGGCGTTGAACGCCACGCCCAGGCCCGCAGCGGCCAGCATGTCGATGTCGTTGGCGCCGTCGCCGACGGCGACCGTCTGCTCCAGCGGCACCCCCGCCTGGTGCGCGAAGTCGCGCAGCGCCTTAGCTTTTCCGGCCCGATCGATGATCGGGCCGACCAGTCGGCCGGTGAGTTTGCCGTCGACGACCTCGAGTTCATTGGCGGCAACGAAGTCGAGCATCAGCTCGTGGGCAAGCGGCTCGATGATCTGCCTGAACCCCCCGGACACCACGCCGATGTGAAAACCTAGCCGCCGCAGCGTGCGCAATGTGGTCCGCGCGCCGGGCGTCAGCTGCAACTCGTCGGCGACTTCGTCTAGCACTTCTGCGGGCAAGCCCGCCAGCGCGGCGACCCGCTGTTGCAGCGATGCCGTGAAGTCAAGCTCGCCGCGCATCGCCTGTTCGGTGATCGCCGCGACCGTGTCTTGCGCGCCCGCGCGGGCGGCGAGCATCTCGATGACCTCGCCCTGGATCAGCGTCGAATCGACGTCGAACACGATGAGTCGTTTGGCCCGCCGCTCCAGGCTGTAGTCCTCGACCGCGATGTCGATGCCCTGGTCGGCGGCCACCCTGGTCAGGACGGCCTGCAGCTGGCCCCCGGCGCCCGGTGGCACCGAGACGCGCAGCTCCAAGCCGGTGACCGGGTAGTCCGAGACACCCCGGATGACGTCGATGTTGACACCGAGTGCGGCCACCGCGCGGGCCACCGCGCCGAACGCGTCGGCGGTGATCGGTCGACCCAGCACGACGATGGTGTGCGTCGACGGTTCCCGGATGACCGGAAGCCCCTCGCTGCGCTCGATGGTGACGTCCAGGCCCTTGGCGTGAATAGCCGCCTCGAGTTCTTTCCGCAGGGCGTTGCCTTCGGCCTCTTCCAGCGCAGCAGACACCAGCACGCCCAGCGTCAATCGGCCGCGGATCACCACCTGTTCGACGTTGAGCAACTCGACCTCGTGCCCGGAAAGCACTTCGAACAGTGCGGAGGTGACACCGGGCTTGTCGACACCGGTGACGGTGATCAACACCGACACCTTTCGCGGTGTGCTCACCCCAGATTGCCGCCGCTACAACGCATTACGTGCGAACGCTTACGTCGTCGGCTCTGGTGACGTCACCGCTTTCGGGGCCGTGGCTGCGGCCGATGTGCGCTTCGGCGCGCAGTCGCTCCACCATGTGCGGGTAATGCAGTTCGAAGGCCGGACGCTCCGACCGGATGCGGGGCAGTTCGTAGAAGTTGTGTCGTGGCGGCGGGCAGGTGGTGGCCCACTCCAGCGAGTTGCCGTAGCCCCACGGGTCGTCGACCGTGACCGGTTCGCCGTAGCGCCAGCTGCGGAACACGTTCCACACGAACGGCAGCATCGACACGCCGAGGATGAACGCCCCGATCGTGGAGACGACGTTGAGCGGCTGGAAACCGTCGCTGGGCAGGTAGTCGGCGTAGCGGCGGGGCATGCCCTGATCGCCCAGCCAGTGCTGCACCAAAAACGTGGTGTGAAACCCGATCAGCGTCAACCAGAAGTGCAGCTTGCCCAGCCGCTCGTCGAGCAGCCGCCGGTCATCTTCGGAAACCAGAAATACACCCCGGCGAACGTGGAGAACACGATGGTGCCAAACAACACGTAGTGGAAGTGCGCGACCACGAAATAGGTGTCGGTGACGTGGAAGTCCAGCGGCGGGCTGGCCAGCAGCACACCCGTGAGACCACCGAGCAGGAAGGTGACCGCAAAGCCGATCGCAAACAGCATCGGGGTCTCAAACGTCAGCTGTCCCTTCCACATGGTGCCCACCCAGTTGAAGAACTTGATCCCAGTGGGCACCGCGATCAGATACGTCATGAACGAAAAGAACGGCAACAGAACGGCTCCGGTGGCGAACATGTGGTGCGCCCACACCGCCACCGAGAGCGCAGCAATAGCCAACGTCGCATAGACCAGCGTCGTGTAGCCGAAGATCGGTTTGCGGGAGAACACCGGGAAGATCTCGGTGACGATGCCGAAGAACGGCAGCGCGACGATGTAGACCTCGGGGTGGCCGAAGAACCAGAACAGGTGCTGCCACAACAGAACTCCGCCATTGGCCGGGTCGTAGATGTGGGCGCCCAGGTGCCGGTCAGCGGCCAGACCGAACAGCGCCGCGGTCAGCAGCGGGAACGCCAACAGCACCAAGATCGACGTCACCAACGTATTCCAGGTGAAGATCGGCATGCGGAACATCGTCATGCCCGGGGCACGCATGCACACCACGGTGGTGATCATGTTCACCGCACCCAGGATGGTGCCCAAACCGGCAACGATGAGGCCCATAATCCACAGATCGGGGCCGGCGCCGGGCGAGTGGATCGCGTCGGTCAGCGGCGTGTAGGCGGTCCAACCGAAGTCGGCGGCGCCGCCAGGGGTGATGAACCCGGCGATCGCGATCAAGGAACCGAACAGAAACAGCCAGTAGGAGAAGGCGTTGAGCCGTGGGAAGGCGACGTCGGGTGCACCGATCTGAAGAGGCAATACCAGGTTGGCGAAGCCGAACACGATCGGAGTGGCGTAGAACAGCAGCATGATCGTGCCGTGCATGGTGAACAGCTGGTTGTACTGTTCGTTCGACAGGAACTGCAGCCCGGGCGCGGCCAGTTCGGCGCGCATCAAAAGCGCCAATATGCCGCCGATAAAGAAGAAGGCGAAGCAGGTGACGACATACATGATCCCGATCATCTTGTGATCGGTGGTCGTCACTAGCCGGTAGACCAAGTTGCCCTTGGGGCCCGTGCGGGGCGGAAACGGACGACTGGCCTCGAGTTCTCCCAGCGGGGGCGCTTCGGCTGTCACGAGCTCCTCCAAACATCCTCAGAGGCAGATACCCCTGGTCTTCTGTGGAATCCTAGCGTCCGATCCGTTCGGTAAAGAGCTTAGTCCTACATACCGTCGTAACAGCGCGCGCAGCCGGGCCGGTGCACGGCGGTCGGATGTTACCGTCGTGCACGTGCTGTTCAGCCGTGTGCGACCCGGCGTTGTGCCGGCCGCGGCCGCGGTGGCAACAGCGATTTTTGTGACGCTGTGCTCTGGTTGCAAACCCGCGCCGCTCGGCGGCCAGCGCACGTCGCCGACCCGATCGGTGATCACCAGCACCACCACCATCGCCGGTGCCGGCGTCCTGGGGAATCAGCGTCGCCCCGATGAATCGTGCGCGCCGCAACCGGCGCCGGTGGACCCGGGTCCCCCGACCCGCTCCGCGCCCAACGCCGCCGGCGTGAGCCCCGCAGCGGCCGACGTCCCCGCCGAACCGCAACGCATCGTGGTGCTCGCCGGTGACCAGCTCGACGCGTTGTGTGCGCTAGGGCTGCAGTCGCGGATCGTGGCCGCGGCGTTACCGGACGGCTCGTCGAGCCAGCCGGCCTACCTGGGCAGCGCCATCCACCGATTGCCCGGCGTGGGCACGCGCAGCGCTCCCGACGTGCCGGCGATCGCGGCGGCCAAACCGGATCTGATCCTGGGCTCGATAGCGCTGACGCCACACCTGTATCCGGCCCTGACGGCGATCGCGCCGACCGTCTTCACCGGCGCGCCCGGCGCCGCCTGGGAAGATAACCTGCGTGGGGTAGGCGCGGCCACGGCACGCGCCGGCGCCGCCGACAAGATCGTCGACGAGTTCACCGCCCACGCCGCGCACATCGGCGCCGCGCATGACGCCAGCCACTACCAAGCGTCGATCGTCCAGCTGACCACCAACACGGTGCGAGTTTTCGGCGCCAACAACTTCCCGGGCAGCGTGCTCACCGCTGTCGGCGTCGACCGGCCGGCGTCGCAGCGATTCACCGATAAGCCGTATGTCGAAATCGGCGCCAGCGACACCGATCTCGCGGGCGCGCCGGATTTTTCGGCGGCCGACGCCGACATCGTCTACGTGTCGTTCACCTCGCCGGCCGCCAAAGACCGCGCCCCCACCGTGTTCGACAGCAACGCGTGGCGCAAGCTGTCCGCCAACCGTGATAACCGGGTGTTCGTGGTCAACAACGAGGTATGGCAGACCGGGCAGGGCGTGGTCGCGGCCCGCGGCATCGTCGACGACCTACGCTGGGTCAACGCCCCGATCAACTGACGACCGGGCTGACCTCCCGTCGTGTTCGACGTCCAGAACGCACCCGAATACATAGGATACCTATGCTAATCTGGTGGCGTTCCCGCAATATTCTGATGGTGAAGTAGACGCGCCCACGAGGTTTGCCATGAGCACAGTTTCTGCGTATGCGGCCACATCGGCCACCGAACCGCTGACGAAGACCACGATCACTCGCCGCGACCCGGGCCCCCACGACGTGGTGATCGACATCAAGTTCTGCGGTATCTGCCACTCGGATATCCACACTGCCAAAGCCGAATGGGGCCAACCGAATTACCCCGTCGTCCCGGGTCATGAAATCGCCGGCGTGGTGAGCGCGATCGGTTCTGATGTCACCAAATACCAGGTCGGCGACCGCGTCGGCGTGGGTTGCTTTGTGGACTCCTGCCGCGAGTGCAGCAGCTGCCTTGCAGGTGTGGAGCAGTATTGCAAACCGGGGATGACCACGACTTATAACGGTGTCGGCCGAGACGGTCAACCGACCTACGGCGGATACAGCCAAGCGATCGTCGTCGACGAGAACTATGTCTTGCGCATCCCCGACGCGCTGCCGCTGGATGCTGCCGCGCCGCTGATGTGCGCGGGCATCACGCTGTACTCGCCGCTGCGACACTGGAACGCCCGGCCTGGCAAGCGGATTGCGGTCATCGGCCTCGGCGGGCTTGGCCACATGGGCGTCAAGCTGGGCAAGGCGATGGGCGCCGAGGTGACGGTGCTGTCGCAGTCGCTGAAGAAGATGGAGGACGGGCTGCGCTTGGGCGCTAGCCACTACTACGCGACCTCGGATCGCGACACCTTCCGCAAGCTGCGCAATAGCTTCGACCTGATCCTGAACACGGTTTCCGCGAACCTAGACCTTGGCCCGTACCTGAATCTGCTCGACGTCGACGGCACCCTGGTCGAACTCGGCATTCCCGAGCACCCGATGCCCGTGCCAGCCTTTGCGCTGGTGCTGATGCGCCGCAGCCTGGCCGGGTCGAACATCGGCGGTATCGAGGAGACGCAGGAGATGCTGAACTTCTGCGCCGAGCACGACGTGCGGCCCGAAATCGAAGTCATCGAGGCCGACTACATCAACGAAGCCTACGAGCGCGTGCTGGCCAGCGACGTGCGCTACCGCTTCGTCATCGACACCTCAACACTGTAGGCGGAGCCCGATCAGGCCGAGTCGGCCCGGTCGAGGTTCACACCGTGAAGCGGCCAGCCGGCAGCGGCGAGCGTTCCGGCGACACGCCTGACGTTCTCCGGGCCGGCGTCGTAGTGGGTCATGTCGGAGACGAATTCCGCGACCACGTCGCCTTCGCCGGTGCCAGCGGCCAGCGCTGCCGATCCGGGTGTGGTGATTTTCTGGATCAGTTCGCGAACCTGGTCGTCGGTCAGGTCAGTGCTGCGCAACAGCGTCAAAAGCGGCACGCGGTCAGGTCCTGGCACACCGTCGGGGTAGCCGGCCCGTAGCCACTCCAACACCGAATTTAGAAACGACTCGCTCGCCATACCACCAGTGTTCCGGCAGCGGGCCCACCGGCGCCACTGTGCCGCTGTGTAATTGACGCAGGTCACACGTCGTTCACAGCCATAACGGCAGATTCGGATCAGCCGGCTTTAGAAGTCCCAGTCTTCGTCTTCGGTGACGACGGCTTTGCCGATCACATACGACGATCCCGAGCCGGAGAAGAAGTCGTGGTTCTCGTCGGCGTTGGGCGACAACGCCGAAAGGATCGCGGGGTTCACGTCGGTCTCGTCGCGTGGGAACAGCGCCTCGTAGCCGAGGTTCATCAACGCCTTGTTGGCGTTGTAGCGCAGGAACTTCTTGACGTCCTCGGTGAGCCCCACCTCGTCGTAGAGGTCTTGGGTGTACTCCACTTCGTTGTCGTAGAGCTCGAACAGCAACTCGTAGGTGTAGTCCTTGAGCTCTTGGCGCTTGGCCTCATCGACCAGCGCCAGCCCGCGCTGGTACTTGTAGCCGATGTAGTAGCCGTGGACGGCCTCGTCGCGGATGATCAGCCGGATCATGTCGGCGGTGTTGGTCAGCTTGGCCCGGCTCGACCAGTACATCGGCAAGTAGAACCCGGAGTAGAACAGGAAGCTTTCCAGCAGGGTTGAGGCGACTTTGCGCTTGAGCGGCTCGTCGCCACGGTAGTACTGCATGACGATCGCGGCCTTGCGCTGCAGGTTGGGGTTCTCCTCTGACCAGCGGAAGGCGTCGTCGATCTCGGCGCTCGAGCACAGCGTCGAGAAGATGTTGCTGTAGCTGCGCGCGTGCACCGACTCCATAAACGCGATGTTGGTGTAGACGGCTTCCTCATGAGGGGTCAGCGCATCCGGAATCAGGCTGACCGCCCCCACCGTGCCCTGGATGGTGTCGAGCAGCGTCAGCCCAGTGAAGACTCGCATGGTCAGCTGCTTCTCGCCGGCAGTAAGCGTGTTCCAGGACGGAATGTCGTTGGACACCGGGACCTTCTCGGGCAGCCAGAAATTTCCGGTCAGCCGATCCCAGACCTCGGCGTCCTTTTCGTCTTGCAGCCGGTTCCAGTTGATCGCCGATACCCGGTCGATCAGCTTCACGTTCTCGGTCACCAGCACCCCATTTCACCAGGACGTTTTTTGCTGTCCCCTAACGTCAAACACTACCCCTGGTGGGTGACAACTCGCCGCAGCACAACACCTTGTGTCTGGGCGTGTCTTGGGCGTGCCGTCAGCGGATGCGGTCGGCCAACGCGGTCTTGCCCACCCCGAAGAACTGGTACTCGGCGGGTTTGAGCGAGCGGGTGCCCATCCAGTACTGCCAGGTGTAGCCGCCCCAGAGCACCCGGTTGTTGCCGTGCTCGTCGAGGTACCAGCTGCTGCACCCGCCGGTGTTCCACACCGAGCGACTTAGCTTGCCCTGCAGTTCGGCGTTGAACCGGTCCTGTGCGGCGCGGGTGGGAGCCAGCGCCTGCGCGCCCAGCCGGTCGCACGTCGCGATCGCCTCAGCGACGTAGTGGATCTGCGACTCGATCATGAAGACCACCGAGTTGTGGCCCAGTCCGGTATTGGGGCCCAGCAGGAAAAACAGGTTGGGCACGTCGGCGACGGTGATTCCGCGGTGGGCAGCCAGACCTTCTCGGTTCCAGCGGTCGACCAGGTCCTCGCCCTGCAGTCCTTTGAACTGCACGTACGTGTAGGAGTCGGTGACGTGAAAGCCGGTGGCGAACACGATCACGTCGACCGGGCGGTGGGTGCCGTCGGCCGTGACGATCCCGTCGGGTGTTATCCGCGCGATGTGGTCAGTGACCAGTTCGGTTTTCGGGTTGGCCACGGCCGGATAGTAGGTCGACGAGTTGAGGATGCGCTTGCAACCGATCCGGTAGTTCGGGGTCAGCTTGCGGCGCAGCTCGCGGTCTTTCACTGCCCGACGGATGTTCCACTTGGCAAGCGCCTCAATGACTTTGAGGGCATTCGGCCGCTTGGTCATGCCGTAGGCCAAGGCCTCCTGGCCCCAGTAAATGGTCATCCGCAGCGCCCACGCGAGGCCGGGAACACTAGTCAAGGCGCGCCGCAGCCACGCTGGCAGTTCCTCGTTGGTGCGCGGCACCACCCAGGGCGGAGTGCGCTGGTAGAGCTGCAGCTGACCGACCTGGTCGATGATCTCCGGCACGATCTGGATGGCGCTGGCGCCCGTGCCGATTACCGCCACCCGCTTGCCGGTGAGGTCCACGTCGTGATTCCACTGCGCGGAATGGAACGCGACGCCTCCAGCAGCCACGAAATCGTCACGTCCCTCGATGTCGGGAATGGACGGGATATGCAAAGCGCCCGCACCCGAAATCAGGAATTGCGCGACGTACTCGCGGCCGTCGTCGGTAAACACGTGCCAGCGGAACTCGTCTTCGTCCCAGTACCCGCGGTTGGCGAGGGAGTTGAACACGATGTAGCGGCGCAACCCGTATTTATCGGTGACGCCTTTGAGGTAGTCCCAGATCTCGTCTTGGTAAGAAAACAGATGCTTCCAGTCGCGCTTCGGTTCGAACGAGAACGAGTACAAGTGCGACGGGATGTCGCAGGCGCAGCCGGGATAGCTGTTGTCACGCCAGGTGCCGCCGATGTCATCGGCCTTCTCCAGGATGAGGAAGTCCACACCCTGCTTCTGCAGCGCGATGGCCATGCCGAGGCCGGAGAACCCGGTGCCGATAATCAGCGCGCGGGTGTGCACCGGGGGCGCCTGGGTGGCGGGCTGTGGCATCGGCTCGGCAACGGTCATCGCGCATCGGTCTTTCTGTTCGGGGTTCGCTGGCCGCCGGCACGTCGGCGCCGCCACGGCACAAGTATCCAGTACCAAAGGTATCGGATAAGTGTGGTCGATCGCCGCGGCGATGTCAACGCCGCCGACTTAGCTGGCCGCGGAGTTGCGTGGCACCGCGTTGTGCAGCGGCAGGTCAGGGTCGTACTGGATGCCCAGCACCTCGGCGGTGCCGTTGATCACTCCCAGCATGATGGTCGTCAGATGGGTGACGAACTCGTCGCGAGGCATCCGGCGCGGGCTGTCCGGGCTGGGGCCCAGCCACCAGTCGGTCGCCGACTCCGCCGACCCGAAGGCGGCGAACGCGGCAAGCTCGATCGCGGCACGATCGAGCTCCATTTCCCGCAGCTCGTTGTTGAACATCTCGGCCATCGCCAGCGTGATCTCGCGGCCTTCGTTGAGGGTGCGGATCGTCGCTTCGGACTGTTCCGGGAAGCGGCCCTGGATGAAAAACCGCAACACGTTGGGATGCTGGTCGACGAGGTTGACGTACTCTTCGACGCTGCGCCGGATCACCTCGCGCGCAGAGTTGGTGGAGAAGTCGATCGACGGGAAAATCGCCGCCCACAGCATGTCGCGCAGGCGTTCGCCGATCGCTTGGAACAGATCCGACTTGTCGGTGAAGTGCCGGTAGATCTTGGGCTTGGCGGTGCCGGCTTCTGCGGCGATCTCACGGACGCTCACGTCGGGCCCCAACCGGTCGATGGCGCGAAAGGCCGCTTCGACGATCTCGCGACGCACCTTCTTGCGGTGCTCGCGCCAGCGTTCACTGCGCGCATCGACCTTCACGCCCGGTTTGGTGCCGGGGTGGGGTCGGGGGATTCTCACCACGTCAAGCACTTTACCTTTGCTGTCGGGCGGTCACTGGCGTCACGCAAAATGCCGAACCGCGCCGCTTCGCGGGTGGGCCTTTAAAGCATGCAGGACACGCAGCCCTCGACCTCGGTGCCTTCCAGGGCCATCTGGCGCAGCCGGATGTAATACAGCGTCTTGATGCCCTTGCGCCAGGCGTAGATCTGGGCCTTGTTGACGTCGCGAGTAGTCGCGGTGTCCTTGAAGAACAGCGTCAGCGACAGCCCTTGGTCCACGTGCTGGGTGGCTGCGGCGTAGGTGTCGATGATCTTCTCGTAGCCGATCTCGTAGGCATCCTGGTAGTACTCCAGGTTGTCGTTGGTCATGTACGGCGCTGGATAGTAGACCCGGCCGATCTTGCCCTCTTTGCGGATCTCGATCTTCGACACGATCGGATGGATCGAACTCGTCGAGTGGTTGATGTAGGAGATCGACCCGGTCGGCGGCACCGCCTGCAGGTTCTGGTTGTAGATGCCGTGCGCCTGCACTGACTCCTTCAGCCGCCGCCAATCGTTCTGATCCGGGATGCGGATACCGGCGTCGGCGAAGAGCTGGCGCACCTTGGGCGTCTTGGGCTCCCACACCTGGTCGGTGTACTTATCGAAGAACTCACCGGTCGCATACTTAGACCGCTCGAATCCCTTGAAATGCGTGCCGCGTTCGATGGCGATCTTGTTCGACGCGCGTAGCGCGTGGTAAAGCACCGTATAGAAGTAGATATTGGTGAAGTCGATGCCCTCTTCGGACCCGTAGAAGATCCGCTCCCGGGCCAGATAGCCGTGCAGATTCATCTGCCCCAGCCCGATCGCGTGAGACTCGTTGTTGCCCTTCTCGATCGACGGCACCGACCAGATATGCGTCTGATCCGATACCGCGGTCAGTGCACGGATCGCCACTTCGATGGTCTGCGCAAAATCGGGCGAGTCCATGGTCTTGGCGATATTCAGTGACCCGAGATTGCATGAAATGTCTTTGCCCACTTTGGCATACGACAAGTCGGCATTGAACTCCGACGGCGTGGACACCTGCAGGATCTCCGAGCACAGGTTCGAGTGGGTGATCTTGCCCTCGATAGGGTTCGCCCGGTTCACCGTGTCCTCGAACATGATGTAGGGATAACCCGATTCGAACTGCAACTCGGCCAGCGTCTGGAAGAACTCCCGCGCCTTGATCTTGGTCTTGCGGATCCGCGGATTGTCGAGCATCTCGTAGTACTTCTCGGTGACCGAGATGTCGGCGAACGGCAACCCATAGACCCGCTCCACGTCGTACGGCGAGAACAGGTACATGTCGTCATTGCGCTTGGCCAGCTCGAAGGTGATGTCGGGGATCACCACGCCCAAGCTCAACGTCTTGATCCGGATCTTCTCGTCGGCGTTCTCGCGCTTGGTGTCTAGGAAGCGGTAGATGTCGGGGTGATGGGCATGCAAGTACACCGCTCCAGCACCTTGGCGCGCGCCAAGCTGGTTGGCGTAGGAGAACGAGTCCTCAAGCAGCTTCATGATCGGGATGACGCCCGAGGACTGGTTTTCGATGTTCTTGATCGGTGCGCCATGCTCACGAATGTTGCTCAGCAGCAATGCGACTCCCCCACCCCGCTTCGAAAGCTGCAGCGCGGAGTTGATGGCGCGCCCGATCGACTCCATGTTGTCTTCGATGCGAAGCAGAAAACAATTGTGGACGACCGCGCCACGAACCGTGTAAGTATGCGTGCCCTCGACGTGAAGGTTGTACACCTTCTCCGGAACTTCCTGCGTGTGCTTCAGTTCGCGGATTCCGTACACGTGCCGCCCGTGCACGACCTGGTAAGTCTTGCGCGACGATCCTCTTCGGCCCACGTAGTTGTGCAGGTTCTTGCCGACCTCGAAGATGAACTCTTCATTCGTTCCAGGAAGCCCGGGAACGAACACCTGACCAGTCAGGTTGCCCGCCTGGTTGATGTATTGGCGAACGACCGAAACGATCCCCAGACGACGCAGGATCAGCTGTACCTGATCAACTAGCTCTGGACTTACTAGGTCAAGCATCATCCCACCGGTGGTGCTGCACCCGTCCCCCCGGAACAATCCGGCCAGCAGCCCACGCTGGAACTCCTCATCAGCCGTCAAGACATCCGGGGACAATCGCTTTGCGCCGTAGCCGGTTCCAGCCATGGAAAGAACGAGTGACGCCACAATCCTGCTGTTGCAGACCATGCGGACCGTGTGATCGACAGCGTCCTCATGGACGGCGAGATCAGCTGCGAACGCCCGCTTGAATGCTAGGGCCAACTCCTGCTGGTATTCGATTTCGTGTGCGCCGACTGTGAAGTGGACACCGTTAGGTACTCGTGAATCTGTCCGCTTGGAGATGTGGCCCCGAGATACGTACCAACCAAGGATAAGACCGAGGTCATACGATTCCTCGACATAGCGGTTCACCGAAACGAAGCCGATCCGGTGACGCTGCTTGCTTCGATTCTTGGCGTCGGAGTTAACCTTCCGGATCAGTCCGTCGACTTCTTCGTGAACACCTGGGCCGACGTGCTCCATTAGGTCATACACACGTCGCTCGCGTCGCTCAAGCGGCGCTGCAGTCACGATGAAGTCTGTAGCGTCAACGTCTTTGGCAGCCAGCCACACGAATCCATTGAAGGGGTCGGCACCATCCCCTTCAATAAGGCTCTCGACCTCGCGCGTCGTCCATACCAGAATCGGGTGCTCCGGAGTGCATCGAATCGGTTCTTTGTGCCCGAAGTGTGAGATCGATACCAGGGCTTGGTTGTTCGGATTCTCGACAACGGATTCGACGACGGAATAGGACCCGTCATGCGAGAGCACCCGGTCACCGGCATGCAAAGTCTCGATGGCCTTAGGACCCTCAGGCGTATACACCGGCGTCCCAGCGGGAAAGCAGCTCACCGGCTCACCGCGCTGCTTCTTGCCCGAGTTGAGGAACGTCGGCGTAGCCGGCTGGAACCGACCGTCGATGATCTCGTCGACGAGCTTCTCGGCCAGCGCGGTGTCACCGGCGGCCAGGGTCAGCGCGACCATGCACACCCGGTCCTCGAAACGCTCCAGATAGCGCTTCCCGTCGAATGTTTTCAGCGTGTAGGAGGTGTAGTACTTGAACGCGCCAAGAAACGTCGAGAACCGGAACTTCTTGGCGTATGCACGATCGAACAGCGACTTAACGAACGCTCGCGAGTACTTCTCGAGCACCTCCGGCTCGTAGTATTCCTGCTGGACGAGGTAGTCGAGTTTCTCGTCCAGGTCATGGAAGAACACCGTGTTCTGGTTGACGTGCTGCCGGAAAAACTGGTGCGCTGCCTGAATATCCTTGTCGAACTGGATCTTGCCGTCCGCGTCGTACAGATTCAGCATCGCGTTGAGCGCGTGGTAGTCCGTTTCCCCGGGCAGCGCGTGCCCGCTGGACGTTACAGGCTCTGCAGCTGTGGCAGTTGGCGACACGTCTCGTCCTTCCAGAAGTCAGCTAGGCCCGCGCGGACCGCTTGCACGTCCTCGTCGGTGCCCATCAGTTCGAATCGGTAGAGATAGGGAACGCCGCACTTGCGCGAGACCACCTCGCCCGCGTAGCAGAACTCCGCACCGAAGTTGGTGTTGCCCGCCGCGATCACGCCGCGCAGCAGCGCCCGGTTGTGTTCGTTGTTCAAGAACGCGATGACCTGCTTGGGCACGTAGCCGCCGTCGTTGATGTTCGGGGTCGCCCGGCCGCCGCCGTAGGTGGGCAACACCAAGACATAGGGCCGATCCACCTCGATGCGCCCGTGCAGCGGTATCCGCGTGGCCGGAATACCCAGCTTCTCCACGAAGCGGTGGGTGTTCTCCGACACGCTGGAGAAATAAACCAAGCTGGACGACGGCACCGCAATCTCCTTTACGCGGTGAGCGCGGCTCCGGCTGGCGGAGTGTCGATATTCGTTGTGGCGATATTCATCTCTTGATTCCTCTCGGTTGTTTTCATGCGGTTTCTTCTGTCTGTTCTGAAAGGCTTTCGAGGCGGCTGGCGGTGTAGGCGCTCCAGTCCCGTTGGGCGAACTTGGCCCAGCCGGATGTGGTTGTGGCGTGGAGACCGAGTTGAGCTGCGATGACCGCAGCGGGAACGTCGTTGGCCAGGGCCAGAAGGGCACGGCTGCGGCTGATTCGGTCCGGAATGTCAGCGTCTGTGAGTTTTCTGCTCAGTGTTGCCGTGTGGATCGGCATGCCGGGCTGACCGCCGGGGAACAGGTAATGCTCGCCGTTGGGTGTGCGGGCCCGCCGCTCGTTGCGTGCTGCGGCGGCGAGCTCGTTGACGAGTGCGCCCACGGGGGCGGGTAGCTGCAGTGGATGTTGAGCCAGCTTGATTAGCGTGCTGCCAGCGCTGGTGGTGATATCGCCGGTCGTGAGCTGTTGGATTTGGGTCAGCCGTGCGCCGTAAAGCAGCACGAGAAGCCCGGCAACTCGAGTTGACAGGTCCTGCGCGCCGTCACCATCGAGGAGCCTGTCGATGCGCTCATGGTGAGCGTCTTCGCAGACAATCTCGCTGGGCAAAGCTGGGCGTTGAAGTACGACCTTGAGATCACTTGCAGTGATTCGTCTTTGGGCAAGCCAGTGAATAAATCCTGCGATGTTGGCGCTTCGTTGTGCGTTGCCGGCTGTCCAACCATCGAGCATGGGCTGTGTCAGGTCACCGACCTGGATGCCTTGCTCGTCAAGGTGATCAAGCAGTCGCACCGCGGTACGGATCCGTTCGCGACCAGAATCAGCGGCACCGGTGGTGTAGCCGCGGCGGCGAGCTCGGCGGCGCGCCGCCCGAAGCACCGCCCACCGGGCATACGGCCCGATCAGGCTGGACTGGCGAGCAGGCAACCCAGCGGTCAGCTCATTGACCCAGGTCTCGAACCGCTCGATGGGCTCATCACGTCGCGGCAAAATGTTCGCCTCGACGAGCATCGCGCGCACCCAGTGTCGGGTGTTGGTCGGCGGGCATTGATCCAGGGTGGCGTGGGACAACGGCTCTGGATCCGCGGCGAGCGTGTGCAGCACCGATTCTGCGGCTGGCTTGCTCAGCCAGCGCAGCGTTGAGGCCGGCTGGCCCCGATCGGCCAGGATGACGGGCAGCTGCTCAAGTTCTGGCCGCATCGTTCCGTCGACGGTGATGAGCAGTCGGGTGGCCTGTACGACCGAGCAACGCAAGCACATGCCGGCGTAGTGCTGCGGGCCGCTGTGACCGCAGCTGCGGCAGGTGTAGTCGATCGAGACATTCGCGCATGATCCGCAGACGCGGGCTCCGGTCGCGTCCAGCGCGATAAGCACCTTGGTGTCACCGCAAGCGGCGCAGGTCTCTGGGTAGGCGATCGTGCGTCGGTAGCACCGAAGGCATACCGGCCCAACCGGCCAGCGGGTGTGTACTGGGCATTGGTGGCCGCAGATTGCGCACCGCGCATAAGGATTATCGGCGCAACGGAAACATAGATCCTTCAGGCCGCGTTGAGCACGCACCGCGATGGGGCCGACGGTGCCGCACTGGCCGCAGGCGCGTGCCGGTGCGTCGTAGCACCGCTGGCATAACGGGCCGGCGCTGGTGAGCTTCTTGGCGTGGTCAGTGCGGCCGCAACCAACGCACACGTATTTGGGCCGAGCGCAGTTGCCGCACAGTGGCAAGCCCTCAGCGGTGCGTTTCGACGGGACGTGGCTTTGACCGCATCCACCACACGTTTCCCGCCTGGCCGGGTCTTTCTGGTAGCAGCGGCGGCAAAGCCCACCTGTTTCGGTAGTGGTGACTCGATGGCCGAGTCGACCGCAGCGCTCGCAGATGTGCTGGGTGCGCCGAGATGCGCACCATCCGCAGCAGCGGGCACCGTCAATGACTCGGTCGAGCTTGGGGGTGATGCGTCCGCATTGAGCACACGCGACCGGCTGCACCGGGTAATCCGACTGCCACAGCAGATACGCCATGCGCGCGAACGCGTAGGGGCAGTGTGGATTCGGCGTGGTCCACGGTGTGGCCTGCTCCATAAGATAAGCCGCCAGCGATTGCCGCGAACGCGGCTTGGCGGCGTCGGCGCGTTGGAGCAGGTTCTCGAGCTCGCTATCGGCAATGACGATGTCGGCAGCGGCGAGGCTGTCGGCGATCGCGGTGAATGACGTGGCGAGGGCGGCGGTCATCGTTGCTCCCCGGGCCGCCGGATCTTGGTGCGCCGCGCCGAGGACATAGCCGTCACGGTGCTATTCGACTGTCCTGCTGCTTTTCTCGTGGCGACCTCAGTGATCTTCGGTTCGATGAGATCGTTAGGAGTGCACTCCAGGATGTCGCACAACGCGATGAGGGTGTGCATGCTCAACCGTTGCGGCTGCCCCGTGACCATGCGATAGACCTGCTCCCGTGAGAGGCTCACGCCGCGATCGGCCAGGTGCGGCTGCAGGTCGGTAGTCGAAAACATGCCCTTCTCAGCCATTTTCATGCGCAGATGCCACGCGTAATCCATCTGCTTCATCGCGGCCGCCGATCGAAGTGCTGGCCATAACGTGACTGCATCGACTGGCTGATCAGCCGATTGCGGTACTCGTTGGACACCCCGACATAGATCGCGGTCGTGGAGGAGAACGAATGCCCAACCTGCTCCTGGATGAACCGTTCCGGATAGTCAAACTCCACCAGATGCGTGACGTAGGAATGCCGCAGCGAGTGCAGATCCAGCGTCGGATCAATCCCGGCCTCATCACGTACCGTCGTGAACGCCACATTGAGCATGCGCGTGCCGATTCGGGTGCCGCGCTCAGTCAACCACAACGCCTGACCGGTATCCGCCGGAAACTGTGGACGCACCTCGGCGAGGTAGTGGTCGAGAACTTCGACGATCCAGCTCATCTCTGGAACCGTGAGCACGGTGCGCCGCTTGGCCGCTCCGCCCCGCGATGCCTTGCCATAACGGACCGACAACGCACCGAACCTGCCGAACTCATCCATCTTCGAATTGCGGCGCAGGTCAACCACATCGGAGTAGACGACCTCACGACGGCGTAACCCGTAGGCGTAGCAGAACTTCAGCATCGCTGCGTCCCGCAGCGCCGTCATGGCACCCTTGCGGCCCCGTGAGCGAATCAATCCAACACGGGCATCGGCGGCATCAAACAGCGCCTGCACCTCGTCATAGGTCAGCGGACGCCGAGTCGGGTCGCCCTCGTACTCCCCGACATGGATGATGGAGTTGTCTTCGTGAAATACCTGCTGCGGGACCTGGCCGAACTGCTGCGAACATTCGGCAACCCAGCCGTAGCGTTGGTCGAGCAGATACTCGCAAAACATCCGGATATCGATCTCATAGTTACGTGCCGTCGACACTCGCAACGGCGAAGAACCAGAACGCAAATCACTGATCCAGGCCTCGCCCTCGGCCGGCGTCCACTGCCACGGATACAGCCCGGAGAACTCCACGAATCGCCGCACCAACCGAAGCCGCGGCACGATCGTCGCGTCCCGCAAAAACCGTGCTCGCTGCTGGCTTTCCCAGCCCTGCAGCATGGCCTCAAGAACAGCTTGCTCCGGATCGAGATGAACAACATTGGGCGCCAATACCCGTCGGGCCGCGCCCTGGGAATCACTAGTCACAACACCCGTTGTAGCAGATGCATCATCGATGCATGAGGATTTCGGGCGGTGTTGACCATCGGCGATTCGCGTCGAGGTCTCACCCCCCGACCCCTGAGCTGCTACAACAGACAACATTGCTAGCTCACCAATGTTGCATCAGATGACAATATTGCTCCATTCGCGAGCGCCTTGATGCGGTCGGGACGGAAGCCCGACCAGTGTTCGTCTCCCGCCACCACCACGGGAGCTTGCAGATAGCCCAGCGCCATCACGTAGTCCCGCGCCTCTGGATCCAGCGTGATGTCGACCGTCTCGTAGGCAATGCCCTGCTTGTCCAACGCCTTGTGCGTGGCGTTGCACTGCACACACGCGGGCTTGGTGTACACGGTGATGCTCATCGGCGATTCGGCTCCTCTGCTGAACGAATGGGCACGGACTGGCAACTTCTCAGGCACTACCTCTGCGCTACTGCTCGACAGACCGTCAGACCCGGAAACTCCGGTGCCCGGCTGGGTCGCGGGTCCGCACACACAGGCCGGATTCCCCGAACTTCACCACCCGTACGGACTTGGTGAGCCTTTGGGTCTGTCGATGCTTCAAACACTACACCTAGTGGGTCCCGATAAGAAGGGATACAAGATGTTCTGAACAACATTCGTGAAATTCCCAGGTCGTAAGCGCAGTGGAAGGTCTGGCGTCGGCGTGTCGTAGATCACATTTCGGTCACTGCGGTCGCGTCATCGCCATCTCGACCGTCTTAGCACCACCCACCGACATCGTCGGCGACATCACCGCGCCACAGCAAAGCCCCCGAGCGGCTAAACGAGGCGGCCCGGCGGCACGGCGCGCCGGGTTAGCTCACTTCGGCGGCCAGCTTGCCCACCACGTCGCGCACGTTC
The DNA here is from genome assembly GCF_009936235.1 of Mycobacterium xenopi. Classification (NCBI taxonomy): domain Bacteria; kingdom Bacillati; phylum Actinomycetota; class Actinomycetes; order Mycobacteriales; family Mycobacteriaceae; genus Mycobacterium; species Mycobacterium xenopi. Next base: position 3,533,497 of record NZ_AP022314.1, read on the forward strand.
GACGCCAGTTCGGCGCTTTCCCGCGGATGCTTGCCCTGCAGCGACCGCAACGGCACCGAGAGCTTGATCGCCTCGACGACGCGGGGCCCGGCGATGCCGAACGACTTACGCGTCTCGTCGTGCGCCCACACCCCGCCATAGCGGCCCAGTGATCCGCCAATCACCGCCAGCGGCTTGTCTTTCAGCGCACTGTTGCCGAAGGGCCGCGACAGCCAGTCGATCGCGTTCTTCAGCACGCCGGGAATGCTGCCGTTGTATTCGGGAGTGACCACCAGGGCCGCGTCGGCGTCGGCAGCGGCGGCACGCAGCGCGGTCACCGAAGCGGGCACGTCGGTCTCGTTGTCGATGTCCTCGTTGTAGAACGGCAAACCACCAAGTCCGTCGAATACGGTGACGGTGACGCCATCCGGGGCGACGTCTGCCGCCAATTCCGCGATCTGACGGTTCACCGACGCGGCGCGCAGGCTTCCCACCAGCGCCAGCACCTTGACGTCCGGTTTGCGATCCGACATGTGCACCCTTTCGCTTAGTGGACTATATCCTCGCGGCACCGAACCGGACCATGGTCCGATTTATTCCGGTCGCGCTACAGTGCAGGGGTGAGCGTTGCCGACCATGCCCGTGAGCTGGCTGTTTGCGCGCCATACGAGCGCGGAGACGCGGCCCGCAATCGCGCGCTGCTCCTGGACGCGGCCCGCCGGCTAATCGGCGAACGCGGCGCCGAGGCGGTCACCACGGACGACATCGCCGCGGCCGCCGGTGTGGGCAAGGGCACGGTGTTTCGCCGGTTCGGCAGCCGCGCCGGTCTCATGATGGCGCTGCTCGACGACGACGAACGCCACCTTCAGCAGGCATTTCTGTTCGGGCCGCCGCCGCTCGGCCCGGACGCGCCCCCGCTGGAGCGCCTGCTGGCGTTCGGCCGCGAAAGACTGCGCTTCGTCCACACCCACCACACGCTGCTCTCCGCGACCAACCGCGATCCGCAGAGCCGCTGCAGCGCGCCGGCCAGGGTGCTGCACACCCATGTTCGGATGTTGCTGGCCTCCGCCGAGACCACCGGCGATCTAGACGCCCAAACCGACGCGTTGTTGGCCCTGCTCGACGCGGACTATGTCGCGCATCAACTCCACCACCGTGGCCACACGCTTGAGAGCTTGAGTTACGCGTGGGAAAGCTTGGCACGCAAGCTGTGCGGACGCTGAGCACCGGGTGGGTGCTGCATGTCGACCTGGACCAGTTCCTGGCCGCGGTCGAGTTGCGCCGCCATCCCGAGCTGGCCGGGCTGCCGGTGATCGTGGGCGGCAGCGGTGATCCGAACGAACCGCGCAAGGTGGTCACCTGCGCCTCCTATGAGGCCCGTAAGTTCGGGGTGCACGCGGGCATGCCGCTGCGCAGCGCCGCCCGCCGCTGCCCCGACGCCACCTTCCTGCCCGCAGACCCGGCCGCGTATGACGCGGCCTCCGATCAGGTGATGAGCCTGCTGCGCGACCTGGGCTACCCCGTCGAAGTGTGGGGCTGGGACGAGGCTTACATCGGGCTGCCCGCCAGCGCCGATCCTGTCGACGTCGCCGAACAGATCCGCGCCCTCGTCGCGGCAGAGACCGGGCTTTCCTGCTCCGTCGGAATCAGCGACAACAAGCAGCGGGCCAAGGTCGCGACCGGATTCGCGAAACCCGCCGGCATCTACCAGCTCACCGATGCCAACTGGATGGCCGTCATGGCCGACCGTCCAGTCGACGCACTATGGGGCGTCGGCCCGCAGACTGCGAAAAAGCTTGCGGGCCTTGGGATCACAACTGTCAAAGAGCTGGCCCGCGCCGACGCCGAAGTGCTCACATCGACGTTCGGCCCGCGGACCGGGCTATGGCTGCTGTTGCTGGCCAAAGGTGGCGGCGACACCGACGTCAGTGCCGCGCCCTGGGTTCCGCGGTCCCGTAGCCACGTCGTCACCTTCCCGCGTGACCTCACCGACCGAACCGAAATAAATGCTGCGGTAACCGAATTGGCGCAGCAAGCACTGGCCGACGTGGTGGCGCAGTCGCGGATCGTGACCCGCGTCGCCGTCACAGTGCGCACCTCAACGTTTTACACCCGCACCAAAATCCGCAAGCTCGATGCGCCGTCCACCGACCCCGGCGTCATCGTCGCCGCCGCGCTGCGGGTGCTCGACCTGTTCGAGCTGGACCGGCCGGTCCGGCTGCTGGGTGTGCGCCTGGAACTGCAGATGCCGACGTGATTTCACCGCGGCAGCGCCGACGGCCGCAGCGCCCGGGTAAAGAACACATTGACCCGGCGCATAACCACGCTGTAGGGCCACCAGGCCACCCGTTTGAACGCATACAACGCGCGAATGTCGGCTGACGTGTAGATCAAAAACCGGTTCTTGGCCACCCCGGCCAGGATCTTCTCCGCTGCTTTCTCCGGTGACACCGCATGACCGCTGAAGCGGTCGACCCAGCGTTTGACCTTCGGATCGTCGCGGTCGACGCCGGCGATCTCGACGGTATTGACCAGCGGGGTGTTCACTGCCCCGGGGACCACCACCGACACCCCGATGCGATGGCGGGCCAGGTCGAAGCGAAGCACTTCGGAAAGCCCGCGCAGCCCGAATTTGCTTGCGCTGTACGCGGCATGCCAGGGCAGAGCAACCAGCCCGGCCGCCGAGGACACGTTGACCAGATGCCCGCCGCGGCCGGCAGCCATCATCGGCGGGATGAACGACTCGATCACGTGGATCGGGCCCATCAGGTTGATCGCGACCATCTTGCTCCACTGCTCGTGGCTGAGCTGGTCAACCGTTCCCCACGCCGACACCCCGGCAACGTTCATCACCACATCCATCGCCGGGTGGCGGGTGTGGATGTCGGCGGCGAACGAGGCGACCTGGTGATAGTCGGCGACATCCAGCGCCCGATGCTCGGCCACCTGAGCACCCAACGCACGCGCGTCGGCCACTGTTTCGGCCAGGCCGTCGGAGTTGCGGTCGGTCAGATACAGTTCGGCACCTTGGGCGGCGAGCCGCAACGCGGTGGCGCGGCCGATGCCGCTGGCCGCGCCGGTGAGAAAGCATCTCTTACCCGCGAAATACCCGGGAAGCTGTTTCTGCGCCATGGCGGTGACCATACCGGCGCCGCTATGCCTGCCCACCCCACAACGCGTTGAGCCACAGCTGCTCCAGCACCCGAATGCCCCGCTGCACGTCCCCGTCGGGACCCAAAAACGTTGTGTCACCGGAGAGCATCAGCGCGGTGGTGACCGCCAAGGTCCGAACCAAAGCCGGGATGTCGTCGCTGATCGGATGCGCGGTACCGGCTTTGATCTCCTCTTCGACAATTCGGATGATCTGCTCGATCACCGTGTCGACCTGCTGGTCAAGGATTTTGCGGATCTCGGCGTCGGTGTTGCGGGCGGCGTTGCACGCCGACATCACCGGGTCGTTGTGGGCGTAGACCGCGGCGGCGCTGCCGACCATTCGTTTGGCGAACGCCGCTGGCGACTCGTCGGGCCGCCGGGGCGCGAAGTATTCCGTCAGCTCTTCTAGCTCATGGGTGGCCTCGGCCAGAATCTGGGCCAGCACCGCGTATTTGGAGTCGAAGTAGAAGTAGAACCCCGATCGGGCCACACCGGCGCGGTCGCTGATGGTGCTCACTGACAGTTCCGTGAACGGCTTCTCCTCCAGCAGTTCCCGCACCGCCTGCAGGATTGCCTGTCGTTGCCTATCGCCCCGCCTCGGCGGAACCGGCGCAGCACGGGTCCCAGCGGCCGCTGCTCCGGTGTCGTGCTGGGTGCTCACGCTTCGACCATGCCCCACATGCGGCCAAAAGAAAACTTGACAGCCGTCAACTCTGACCGAAGGATTGTCGTCAGTGACGGCTGCCACAACCGGTAAGGAGCGTCGATGGCGACCATCAGCACCCCGCACTACCTGCTCGACCAGGCGCGACGTCGATTCACCCCCACGCTGAACAACATTCCGGGCATGGGGGCGATCGAAAAGCGGCTGCTCGCCCATGAGTGGAAGACCAAGGTGCTGGCGGAACCACCCGCGGGAAGCGGCCTCAAACCCGTTCTCGGCGATTCCGGGCTGCCGATCCTTGGCCACATCATCGAGTTGTTCCGGGAAGGACCGGACTATCCGCTGTTTCTGTATCAGACGCGCGGTCCGGTGTTGTTCGTCGACTCGCCGATCCTGCCGTCGGTCACCGCGCTGGGGCCCGACGCCACGCAGGTGGTGTTCACCAACAAGAACAAGGACTTCTCGCAGAAGGGCTGGCATCCGGTGATCGGCCCGTTCTTCAACCGCGGGCTGATGATGCTCGACTTCGACGAACACCTGTATCACCGGCGGATCATGCAGGAGGCGTTCACCCGCACCCGGCTGGCCGGCTACGTCGAGCACATCGACCGGGTGGCAAGCGCGATCGTGGCCGACTGGCCCACCAACGACGCCCGGTTCCTGTTCCATCCGGCGATGAAAGAGCTCACCCTCGACATCGCCTCGATGGTGTTCATGGGCCACGAGCCGGGCACCGACCACGACCTGGTCACCAAAGTCAACAACGCCTTCACCATCACCACCCGCGCCGGCGGCGCGATCGTCCGCTACCCGGTGCCGCCGTTCAAATGGTGGCGCGGCCTGCGCGCCCGCAAGGTGCTCGAAGACTACTTCTACGAGCGGGTGAAAGAGCGCCGCAACGCCCGGGGCACCGACATGCTCACCGTGCTGTGCCACACCGAGGACGAGGACGGCAACAGCTTCACCGACGAGGACATCGTCAACCACATGATCTTTTTGATGATGGCCGCCCACGACACCTCGACGTCGACCACGACCACGATGGCCTTCAACCTGGCCGCCCACCCGGAATGGCAAGAGCGCTGCCGTGACGAGTCGGCCAGGCTGGGCGACGGCCCGCTGCACATCGAGTCGCTGGAGAAGCTCGAGTCGCTGGACCTGGTGATGAACGAGTCGCTGCGGCTGGTGACGCCGCTGCCGTTCAATATGCGCCAGACGGTGCGCGACACCGATCTGCTCGGCTACTACGTGCCGGCGGGCACCAACGTGATGATCTGGCCGGGCATGAACCATTGGCTGCCCGAGCTGTGGACCGAGCCGCGGAAGTTCGACCCCGAGCGCTTCGCCGAACCACGCGCCGAGCACAAGAGGCATCGCTACGCATTTGCGCCGTTCGGCGGCGGGGCGCACAAGTGCATCGGAATGGTGTTCGGGCAGTTGGAAGTCAAGACCGTCATGCACCGGCTGCTGCGCCGCTACCGGCTGGAATTGCCGCGTCCGGGCTACCGGCCGCGCTACGACTACGGTGGCATGCCAATCCCGATCGACGGCATGCCGATCGTATTGCGGCCGCTCTAGTTCCCGGGGGGCGAGCAGACACAAAGGCATCCGAACACACCGCTTGGAGGGCGCCCTTACGTCTGCTCGGCACAGGCCAGCAGCCGGTTGGCGCAGGCGATGACGGCCCGCAGGGCGGATTCCGTGCGGTCTTGCGACCAGCCCATCGCCCATTCGGAGCGGACGCCGTTGCTGCCGCAGATGAACGTCGCGGTGTGTTCGCGGGAGTGTATTTGGTGGAACCGCAGCGTCTCGACGCGAACGCCGCGTTCGTGCAGCATCGCAGTCAGCGCCGCCACCGGCCCGCTCGCGGCCGCCATTGACGTGGTGATGCGGTCCCCGACGGCGATGACGGCCCGGAAGTTGCGACACTGCGGGCCCAGGCGGGTGGCGGACCGCGGCTGGTCGAGGCACGCCCAGTCGCCCAACCGCAGCGGGCCGGAGTTCGGACCGTAGGTGGCCGCGAAGCTCTCCCACGTCATGGCATCGGCCTGCTCGCGCAGCCCGCGGGGCATCGGGACGCCGAACTGGTCGGCGAACCACGAGCTCGCAGTGGTGGATCGGCTGGTTTTTCGGCTCAGCGATGTTGGGGTCATGTGCGGTCTTCTCTGGTCTGCAGGAATGACCGACGGGTAGTAGCTTCCGACCCACAGCGGGGGGTCGGTCCGGGTCAGACCCCGCTGCGGGTGCTGGCTACTACGGCAAGACGCTGCACGTGCGCGAGAGTAGACGCTGGTGCCAAGGCCGTGCAACTCCTTTAGGTGTTGCCTTCGGCACCCTGTGGACCCCGGCTCACCTCCTGCAAAGCTTCCTGCAGCAGGCCGGTGACCGCGTCGGCGATCGCGCCCAGGCCAGGCTCCTGGGTCACGTCGGCCATCAACCTGGGATCCATTGCGTCGATGATCACCTTCTCCGGGGCGTCCCGATCTCGGCGGACCACCACGTTGCACGGCAACAGCACGCCGATCTGTCGGTACAGGTTGACTGCCTGATGCGCGAACTGGGGATTGCAGGCACCCAGGATCAGGTAGTCCTCCATGTCCTGGCCCAGCTTGGCTTTCAACGTGGCCTTCACATCGATCTCGCTCAGCACACCGAAGCCTTTGTGCGCCAGAGCTTCTCGGGTCCGCGTCACGGCGTCTTCAAACGAGGTGTCCACGGTGGTGGATAGCGCAATGCCCATGGTCGGCTCCTCTCTGCCCCCATTGTGCTTGCAGCGACCCCCACCGGCGCGAGAGTTTTGCCACCCGGGCCGTCTCAGCGGTGTACAACGGTGCTCATGGGCGTGGTGACCAACCATGCATGAGCTGTCGTTGTGCCAGGCGATCGCCGGAGTGGTCAAACCTTATGCCGACGGCCGCCACGTCGACGTCGTCCGAGTCAAGATCGGAGCACTTCGCCAGGTGGTCCCCGAATCGTTGTCGTTTTGCTGGACACTTGTCCGCGACTACGAGGACATGCCCGACGCCGAACTGGAGATGGAATTCGTCACCGCCGAGGTGCAGTGCCGAGCCTGCGGGCGGCAGTCCGCAATCAGCTCGCAGTGGTCGCTGCTGTGCCCGAACTGCCAGAGCGCCGACGTCGAAATACTGCGCGGTGACGAGTTTTTGGTGACCTCGCTGGACGTTTCATGAAAGGTGCATGCCATGGGTAGGTTTCACCGGCACGACGACGGCACCGCGCATGCCCATGAGCACGGCGACCACCCGCACACCCACGAGCACGGCGACCACAGCGGCTACGACACCAGCCGCCAGCGCGTCGACGTGCTGGAATCGATCTTCGCCGAAAATGACCTTCGCGCCGGCTACAACCGGGAGGCGTTCGAAATACACGGCGTCAAGGCGCTGAACCTGATGAGTTCGCCGGGCTCCGGTAAGACGACCGTGCTGGAAGCCACCCTCGACGAGTTCGCCGGGGAGATCGCCGTCGGTGTGATCGAGGGCGACATCGCCACCGACCTGGACGCGGCCAAGCTCGGTGGCCGCGGCGCCCAGATATCCCTGCTCAACACCGGAAACGGATTCGGCGGCGAATGCCATCTCGACGCCCCCATGGTCAACCGTGCCTTGCAGGGCCTGGATCTCGCCGAGCTGGATCTGGTCATCATCGAAAACGTCGGAAACCTGGTATGTCCAGCCGAATTCGACGTCGGCGAGCACGCCAAGGCGATGGTCTACTCGGTCACCGAGGGTGACGACAAGCCGTTGAAGTACCCGGTGATGTTCCGCGCGGTGGACGTGGTGCTGCTCAACAAGATCGACTTGGTCCCGTATCTGGATGTCGACGTGGACAGCTACACCGCCCACATCCGCGAGGTCAACCCGACGGCGACCATCCTGCCGGTCAGCGCCCGCACCGGTGACGGCATGTCGGCCTGGTTCGGTTGGTTGCGCCGATTCGTGGCAGGCGAGTCGCCGTGACGATGTCGGCGCGCAGCGCCCGCATCCTGGTGGCCGGTATCGGCAACATCTTTCTCGGCGACGACGGCTTTGGCCCGGAGGTGCTGCGGCAACTGCCCGGTCGGCTGGCCTCGGAGTCGGTGCGCGTCAGCGACTACGGAATCGGGGGCATGCATCTGGCCTACGACCTGCTCGAAGAATGGGACGCCTTGGTCCTGGTCGACGCGCTGCCCAACCGTGGTTGCCCGGGGACGGTGCACGTCTTCGAGGCCGACCACGGCTGGCTGGCGTCCACGCCTGCGCTCGACGCGCACGCGATGGACCCCGCGGCGGTGTTCGCGAGCGTTCGCGCCCTTGGCGGGGTGGTCCCGAGGACTATCGTGGTGGGGTGTGAGGTCGCCGACGTCGCCGACGGGATGGGCTTGAGCGAGCCTGTGCGTGCAGCGGTGCCGGAGGCGGTAGCAGCGGTCGAGTCGGCGGTGGCGATGCTGGCTGACGCGGCGGCGCGGGAGGTTTGATAGCGATGTGTTTGGGAATTCCCGGCCAAGTCGTCGAGATGCTCGACGGCTACGACGGACAGCTCGCGCTGGTTGACGTCGCCGGCGAAACCCGAAAGGTCAACGTCGGCATGCTGCCCGACGAGACGTTCGCCCCGGGCGACTGGGTGATCATCCACATGGGTTTCGTGGTCGAGAAGACCGATCGGGCCGGCGCCGAACAGGCGATGGCCGGTTTGGAGTTGATGGGCCGCGGCGACAGTCCGGTGTGACGGCGAGCAGACCTGCTACAGCCACCACGACGTGGCGGTGTCGAGGTGGCGGCGGGTGCGGTAACGGGCCAGGCTATCGTCACCGTCGTCGATCGCCCCGATGATCCGCAGGTGGGCGTGCGCAACCTCGACGGCATCGGCACGGCTGAGGGGCCGCTGGTCCAGACTCACCCACTGCCGGCGGAACAGCTCCACCAGTATCCGAAGAAACAACTGCAAGACGGGATTTCCCGCGAGCTGAGCCAGCCCGGTGTGGAACAAGAACTCCGCCATCCCGGCTTTGCGGAAATCATCGGTGATCTCGTCGATCGGGTGCCGGTGTAAGTCGAGAAATGCTTTCACGTCTGGATGTTTGCGCCGTTTAACCACTTTCGCGACATTGTCGATCTCGATGGCATCGCGCACCATACGCAAGTCTTCGCGAGTCGGTCTGCGGTATTGCAAGTACAGCGCGATGGCGTCGATGCTTGCCTGCGCCCGCGGCTTTGCCACGACCAACCCGCCACCGGGCCCTCGCCGCATGAGAGCGACAGCGTGATATTCCAACAACCGCACCGCTTCTCGAAACACCGACCGGCTCACCCGGTAGCGGTCCAGCAACTGGCTCTCGGTTCCGAAGACCGAACCGAGCCGCCAGCCGCTGGCAGCGATATCGTCTTGGATGGTGGCGGCCAACTGCTCAGCGAGCTTGACGTGTGATGCCTCTTTCGTATCGCGGTGCCGACGTCGGGAGGGCATTGCCCGGCCGGAACCGTGATGTCGCCGCAGCCACGCAGTCACCGATTGGACGTGACGCTCGGTAAGCGTCTTTGCGCGCGCAGAATCACCAGCGGTAGCCGCAGCGACAATCGCCGCGTGGTCGTCGTGCGTGCGGTGCAACGCCTCGACTGCGTCACCCGCGGTATCCAGGCTCGAACCTTGGGCGAATCGCACGGTCAGCCGCATAAGGATTTCGATGAAGAGTTGCAGCACCGGGTTTTTCGCTTGATCGGCCAGTGCGACATGGAATTCGTCGCGAGCCATCGCTGAGCCGCGGATAAGCGGTTCCTCCGCCTTCAACACCTCACGGAGACGGGTGATCCCGGCCTCGTCGATCCGGTCTGCGGCCAGCGCTGCTGCCAACGGCTCGAGCAAGAGGCGTGCATTGAGCAGATCGTCGATCGTGACACCGAGATACTCCAGGTAGATCACGACCGCCCGAGTTGCCGCTGCCGGGTCGGGCTCGGCGACGAACAGGCCGCCGTTTGGTCCGCGCCGCATACGCGCAACCTGATGGTGCTCGACCAGGCGAACGGCTTCCCGCAGGACTGACCTGCTCACCCGATAGCGTTGTTGTAGAGCCTGTTCGGACCCCAATGATTCCCCGATGGGCCAGCCTCGACGAACAATGTCGGCTTCGATGCGCCGAGCGATCTGCGCGGCCCGTTTATCGGAGCGCTGGTCAAGGCCGGCACTGCTCACACTCGGATTCCACGGCCCGTCCGTCGTAGTCGGAAATCCGCTGCTAGTGGTCATGAAAGCTGCCGCAAGGGAATTCAGCTTGTCAGCAATATGCAGCCAGCGATCGGGCCGCCGCCCACCGCTACCGCGGCTACTTCCGGGCGCGGCGACACCTGCCGTTGGCCGGCGTCCCCGCGCAACTGCAGGCACGCCTCGTGTAACACCCAGTAGCCGTGCATCCGCCCGGCAGATAGTTGGCCACCATAGGTGTTCAGGGGCAGCACCCCGTCAAGGGCGATCCGCGTCGCGCCCTCGACGAACGGGCCAGCCTCGCCGTCATCGCAGATGCCAAGCGCTTCCAGCCACGCGAACGTCAGGAAAGTGAACCCGTCGTACAACTCCGCGATGTCCACGTCCGCGGGCCGCAGATCCGTTCGCGACCATAGCTGGGCTGCAGCATCGACCGACGCCATCTTCGGATAGTCCTCACGGTGAAACCAGCCACCGGCACCGTTGGACCCGCCGATCGCCTCCACCGCCACAGGCCGGTGAGGGCAGTCACGCGCGTAACCTGCCGCCGACACCACCACCGCAATCGACCCGTCGACCGGTACGTCACAGTCCAGCAGCCCGAACGGCGACGACACCGGCCGCGCCGCCAGATACTCGGCCATTGTCAATGGTTCTCGGTACACCGCAAGCGGATTCAACGCGGCATTGCGCCGGCTGTTGATCGCCAGCCAACCCAGCTGCTCCTTGGTGGTTCCATACAATTGCATGTGGCGGCGGCAATTCAACGCCAACCAGTTCGCCGCGGAATAAGCGTGGGCTGCAACGAGTTCAGCCACATCGTCCATCGGGCCAATAGCCGGTCGATCGCCATCGGCGGGTGATTCGACAATCCGCGCCAGGGCAGGACGTGGCGCGTTGGCCGATGACGGCGACGTCGGCACCGTGCCGCCGATCATCTGGACCGTTCGGTAGACCAACACATGACGCGCTCGCTTCTCCGCGACCGCAAGGCACGCCGACATCACCGGGCTCAACAGACCGCCGGTGTCGAAGCCGGTTCCGCAGTCGGCGGGTTGGATGCCCAGCTCGGCGCTGACCTCGTCCGGCGGGGTATCCCCGAGCGTGGCGATGCCATCGACCTCGCTTACCGCCAAGCCGGCGTCGGCGATCGCGTCGCGCACCGCCTCCAGCGTCAGTTCGAGCCCCGGAATGCCGGTGCGGCGGCCGATCCGCGAAATACCGACACCGGACAGGATCGCGTCCTTCTCGAAGTACCGCATCAGCTCCGCCCGCCAGACCGAGAATCAATAAAGTGTACTCTATTAGCCGTGCCGAGCGAGCCGCCATCGTCGCCTGCCCCCCGCATGCTTCCTCACGACCGCACCCTATGGTCGCGCGACGCCGCCGGCCGACTGCTCATCGAGCACTGCGATTGTTGTCGGCGCTGGGTTCATCCTCCGAGCGGACACTGCCCGCAGTGCGGCGGTCCACTGATCGCCCGCCCCGTGTCCGGTCGCGGCACGGTATTGACGTATACGGTGAACTTCCATCCCTATAATCCGGCGGTCCCGACACCGTATGTCATCGCCATCGTCGAGCTCGCCGAGCAGCAGGGGTTACGGCTTGCCACTAATATCGTTGACTGCGAACCGGATTCGGTGGCCTGCGGTATGCCCGTCGAGGTTCAGTTCGAGCAGCAGGGAACTGGCGCAGATGCCGTCTTCGTCCCGGTGTTCGCCCCGTCCGACGGTCCGGCCAGTAGCGCAAGCGCACCAGCCGTTAGTTGAGCAGCGGGTCGCGCGGCATCCCGAGAATACGCTCGGCGATCTGGTTACGAGTCACCTCAGAAGTCCCGCCGGCGATCGTCATGCCCCGGGCGCCCATCACCATCCGCGCGATCAGCCCACCCGCACCCTCGGCGAGCGCGATCTCGGGCCCCAACAGCGCCGCGGCGATCGCCGCGCCCTCGACCATGTGCTCGGCGAGTTTGAGTTTGGTGATGTTGCCTTCCGGTCCCGGGCCCGCACCCTCGACACTGCGGGCGGCGCGGCGCAGGTTCAGCAGCCGCAGCGCATGATCCTCGGCCAGGAAGTCGCCGACGCGAATAGCCGCTCCCGCCAAGCGATCCGCGCGTTTCTGAGCCAGCTGCACCAGCTGTGACGCGATGCCCTCGTAGAACGACCCGCCGCCCCCGATGCTGACCCGCTCGTTGCCCAGGGTCGCACGTGCCACGGTCCATCCCCCGTTGGGCTCCCCGACGACGTCTTCGTCGGGCACGAACACGTCGTTGAAGAACACCTCGTTGAATTCCGAACCGCCGGTGATCTGCCGCAGCGGTCGCACCTCGACCCCTGGCGCCTTCATGTCGATGATCATCGCGGTGATACCCGCATGCTTCGGGGCGTCCGGATCGGTGCGCACAGTCGCCAACCCGCGGCGGCAATACTGGGCTCCGCTGGTCCACACCTTCTGCCCGTTGACCTTCCAGCCCCCCTCCACCCGAGTGCCGCGGGTCTTGATGCCGGCGGCATCCGAGCCGGCGTCAGGTTCGGAGAACAGCTGGCACCAGATCTCCTCTTGCCGCAGCGCGGGAAGCACGAATCGTTCGATCTGCGAATCGGTTCCATGCTGGATCAGCGTCAAGATCACCCAGCCGGTGATCGAGTAGTCGGGGCGCTTGATGCCGGCCGCGGCAAACTCTTGCTCGATCACCAGCTGCTCCACCGCGTCGGCGGCCCGCCCCCACGGCTTGGGCCAGTGCGGCATGACATAGCCGGTCTCGATCAACTTGGCCAGCTGTGCCTTCTCGTCCAGGCCGGCGATTTCGGCGGCATCGGCGCGGATTCGCGCGCGCAGCTCTTCGGCCTCGGCCGGCAGGTCCAGGCTGTTGGAGCGAGTGACGCCGGCGGCGGTGCGGTCGAAAACATCTCGCGCGGGCGCATCACCGCCGAACAGTGCCCTGAGCACCAGCGCCCGGCGCAGATGCAGATGCGCATCGTGCTCCCAGGTGAACCCAATGCCACCGTGCACCTGGATATTGAGTTCGGCGTTGCGCGCATAGGCCGGAAAAGCCAGCGCCGCAGCCACCGCCGCGATCAGCCGGAACTGCTCCTCGTCCTCGCCGGCGGCCCGGGCCGCGTCCCACACCGCGGCGGTCGCCGACTCGGCACCCACCAACATGTTCGCGCAGTGATGCTTGACCGCCTGGAAGGTCGCAATGGTGCGGCCGAACTGCTGGCGCACTTTCGCATACTCGACGGCGGCGTCGACGCAGTCCGCCGCCCCGCCGACCGCTTCGGCAGCCACCAACACTCGCGCGCGGGCCAGCGCCGATTCGCGGGCTCCGGGCAGGATGTCGTCGGCGGTGACCGCTACGTTGCTTAGCGTGACACGCCCTGAGCGCCGGGTGGGATCGGTGTTCGTGGGAACCTCGATCGACACGCCGTCGCGGCCGCGGTCCAGCAACAGCACATCCTCGCCGGCGGCGATCAACAGCACGTCAGCCAGTCCCGCCCCGAAGACGATGCCGGCCTCACCGTTGGCGACGCCGCCGTCGACCACAACGTCGCCCTCGAGACCGACACCGCCAGTGATCGTTCCGTCGACCAGGCCCGGCAGCAGCCGCGCCTTCTGCTCAGCGGTTCCGCCATGTGCGATTACCGCCGAGGTGACGACCGTCGGCACGAACGGTCCCGGCGCCACCGCCCGGCCGAGCTCCTCGACGACCACCACCAGCTCGGGCAGTCCGTAGCCGGATCCGCCGTGCTGCTCATCGATGTGCAGACCGAGCCAGCCCAGTTCGACCAGCTCTTGCCAAAACGGCGGCCGGGGCTCGTCGGCCGAATCGAGCAGGGCCCGCGCCGCCCAGCGCGCCTTCTGAGCAGTCAGGAACCCGCGGGCCACCTCGGCGAGCTCGCGATGGTCGTCGGTTAATGCGATACCCATCAGGGCCCTCCTCCTAGACGGGACGGGCGGTGGTTTGAGTGTACTTAATCGGCTAGCTGCCGCTTAGCGCCGCGAAACAGAAGCCACGGCTGTGATCTCGCGATCGAGCACGACCGTGGCTTCTGTTTGGCGGCGAGGGCATCACTTGGGCGCGAACCGCTGTCCGGCGTCCAGCCGCAGGCACTGCCCGTTGAGCATCGGGTTGTCCACGATGGCCGCGACCAGTTTGGCGAACTCCTCGGGACGGCCCAGCCGTCGCGGGAACGCCGCGTCCTTGGTCAGCGCGGTCGCGTATTCCTCCGGGATGCCCTTGGTCAGCCCGGTCGCGAACAGGCTCGGCGCAATCGCTAAAACCCGGATGCCCAGCGACCCCAGGTCGCGTGCCATGGTCAGGCACATGCCCGCGATGCCTGCCTTGGCCGCGGTGTAGGCGACCTGGCCGATCTGTCCTTCGAACGCTGCGATCGACGCGGTGTTGACGATGACCCCCCGTTCCTCGTCCTCGGGCTCGTTTTTGCTCATGTGCCACGCGGCCAGCCGGCTGATGTTGAAGGTCGCGATGAGGTTCAGGTCCACCACCGAGCGGAAGGATTCGAGATCGTGCGAGCCCTCTTTGGTCAGCGTGCGCTTGGCGATCCCACCGCCGGCGGTGGTTACGGTCACATGCAGACCGCCCAGATCGTCGACCGCAGCCTGCAGGGCTTTCTCGGTCCCGGCGAAGTCGGTGACGTCCACCGCATGAAACGGGCCCCCGAGGGCAGTGGCGACGTCCTTGCCGTCGGAACCCTCGCGGTCGAGTATCGCGACACTGGCGCCGCGCGCGGCCAGCAGTTCGGCGCTGGCACGCCCCATCCCCGAAGCGCCGCCGATGACGACCACCTTCTTGCCGTTGATCTCCATTCAAACCTCCTTGTTCCGGTAGATGCACGGTATCGCGGCCGTGCATGACGTTGTCGGCCAGCCGTGTAAAGCTGAGCTGTGTTGCTGATCGACGTGGCGACCACGTCGCTGGACGTGGCCGGCGTGACCGCACGTCGCACCAAGGTCGCGCGCATCGCCGAACTGCTCCACCGCGCCGCCCCCGATCCCAGGCTGGTCGAGATCATCGTCTCCTGGCTCTCCGGCGAGCTGCCGCAACGCCAAATCGGCGTCGGGTGGGCCTCCTTGCGCTCACTGCCGCCGCCCGCTGCGCAGCCAACCTTGACCGTCGACCGGGTCCACGCCGCCTTCACGCAAATCGGCGCTACCTCCGGTAAGGGTTCGCAGGGACGGCGCGCCGATCTGGTCGCGCGGCTGTTTGCCGCCGCCACCGCGACCGAGCAGACGTTTCTGCGGGGGCTGCTGTCCGGAGAGCTGCGTCAGGGAGCACTGGCCGGGATCATGACCGACGCCGTTGCCGCCGCCACCGGCATCCCGGCGCCCGCGGTGCGGCGTGCGGCGATGCTGGGCGGGAATCTGCCCGCTGTCGCCGCAGCCGGCCTGACCGGTGGTGCCGCCGCGCTGGCAGTATTTACCCTGCGGGTGGGCCGGCCGGTCGGCCCGATGCTCGCCCAGACCGCGACCGGCATTGCTGACGCACTCGAAAGGCTGGGCGGCACAGCGCTTTTCGAAGCAAAACTGGACGGCGCACGGGTACAGATCCACCGGGCCGGCGACGACGTCGTCGTCTACACCCGAAGCCTCGACGACGTCACCGCACGGCTGCCCGAAGTGGTCGAGGCAGCGCTGGAACTCCCGGTCCACGAGCTCATCGCCGACGGCGAGGCGATCGCACTGCGCGCCGACAACCGGCCGCAGCCGTTCCAAGTGACGGCGTCCCGGTTCGGCCGCTCGGTCGACGTCGCGGCCGCCCGCGCCGCGCAGCCACTGTCGGTGTTCTTCTTCGACCTGTTGCGCTGCGACGGGGTCGACCTGCTCGACGCCCCGACCAGCGAGCGCATCGCCGCCCTGGACGAGATCGCACCGGCACGGCACCGGGTCGACCGGCTCGTCACGTCGGATCCATCCGCCGCGGCCGACTTCCTGGATGCGACGCTGGCCGCCGGTCATGAGGGGGTGATGGCCAAGTCGCCGAGCGCACCCTACGAAGCGGGCCGCCGCGGGGCGACCTGGTTGAAGGTCAAACCCGTGCACACCCTTGACCTGGTCGTGCTCGCGGTCGAGTGGGGTTCGGGACGGCGCCGCGGCAAGCTCTCCAACATCCATCTCGGCGCGCGTGACCCCGCCACCGGCGGCTTCGTGATGCTGGGTAAGACGTTCAAGGGCATGACCGACGCCATGCTCGAGTGGCAGACCCAGCGGTTTCTGCAGCTAGCCGTCGGCCGCACCGACGGTTACGTCGTCAAGCTGCGACCGCAGCAGGTCGTCGAAGTCGCGTTCGACGGAATCCAGGCATCGCCGCGCTATCCCGGCGGGCTGGCGCTGCGTTTCGCGCGGGTGCTGCGTTATCGCGACGACAAGCCCCCGGCCGAAGCCGACACTATCGACACGGTGCGCGCAATTTACCAGCGGCACAACTGATTCGTCACCTGCCGGCCAAGTCGCGTTAACATTTCGCGGCCCCACCGGTGCGAAAATCGCCGGAAGCCAAATACTTTAGTGCGGTCGAAGGAGGCGCCGTGGCGGGAGGGCCGGACGGCAGGCTCGACGGACACGTCCACTTCATTCGGACGCACGCCCACCTGCCACCGGTCGCGATCGTCGACCGCTCGCCGATCACCCCCCGGCACAAACTCGTCTTCGGGATCATCGCGGTCATCGGCGCAATCGCCTGGGCCGTCGTCGCGTTCGCCCGACGAGAAACGGTCAACGCGGTCTGGTTGGTCGTCGCCGCGTGCTGCGTCTACGTCATCGGCTTCCGCTTTTATGCGCGGTTGGTCGAGATGAAGATCGTTCACCCCCGCGACGACCACGCCACCCCGGCGGAAATCTTCGACAACGGCACCGACTACATGCCTACGGACCGGCGCGTGCTGTTCGGTCATCACTTCGCCGCCATCGCCGGAGCGGGTCCGCTCGTCGGGCCGGTGCTGGCCACGCAGATGGGCTATTTGCCCTGCAGCATTTGGATCGTCGTCGGCGCGGTTCTCGGCGGATGCGTGCAGGACTACCTGGTGTTGTGGATTTCCACGCGACGGCGTGGCCGTTCCCTGGGGCAGATGGCGCGCGACGAGCTCGGCGCCGCCGGCGGGCTGGCCGCACTCGTCGGGGTCTTCGTGATCATGGTGATCATCATCGCGGTGTTGGCGCTGGTGGTGGTGCGAGCACTGGCGCAAAGCCCGTGGGGCGTCTTCTCGATCGCCATGACCATTCCCATCGCCGTTTTCATGGGTCTGTATTTGCGGTTCGTCCGTCCGGGTCGGGTCGCCGAAGTGTCGGTGATCGGCTTCGGGCTGCTGCTGGCCGCCGTCGCGTCAGGCCACGCTATAGCCCAAACATCCTGGGGTGCAACGTGGTTGAACTTATCACCGGTAGCGCTGTCCTGGTTTGTCATCGTCTACGGTTTCGCCGCGTCGGTGCTGCCGGTGTGGTTACTGCTGGCGCCGCGCGACTATCTGTCGACGTTTATGAAGGTCGGTGCGATCGCACTGCTGGCCGTCGGCGTCGTAGTCGCCCGACCAGTGATGCAAGCGCCCGCGCTCTCGCATTTCGCCGGCCGCGGTGACGGGCCCGTGTTCGCCGGTTCGCTGTTCCCGTTCTTATTCATCACCATAGCCTGCGGCGCGCTGTCGGGGTTTCATGCGCTGGTCTCGTCGGGGACGACCCCGAAGCTGCTGGAGAAAGAAAGCCAGATGCGGCTGATCGGCTATGGGGGGATGATCACCGAGTCCTTCGTCGCGGTCATGGCGCTGATCACTGCGTCGATCCTGGACCAACATCTGTATTTCACGCTCAACGCGCCGGCGGCGCAGACCGGCGGCACCGCAACCACCGCCGCTCAATATGTCAACCATCTCGGGTTATCCGAAGCGCCGATCACCGCAGAGCAGATCAACCAGGCCGCAGCCGGCGTCGGCGAGCAGTCGATCGTGTCGCGCACCGGCGGCGCACCGACGCTGGCGTTCGGGATGTCAGAGGTGCTGCACCGTGTCTTGGGCGGCACCGGCCTTAAAGCGTTCTGGTACCACTTCGCGGTCATGTTCGAGGCTCTGTTCATCCTGACCACCGTCGATGCGGGCACCCGGGTTGCACGGTTCATGCTTTCCGACGGGCTGGGCAATGCGGGCGGACCGCTGGCCAGGCTGCGCGACCCGAGCTGGCGTCCAGGCGCGTGGGCGTGCAGCCTGGCCGTCGTCGCCGCTTGGGGCAGCATTTTGTTGATCGGGGTGACCGATCCGCTCGGCGGCATCAATACGCTGTTTCCGCTGTTCGGCATCGCCAACCAACTTCTGGCGGCGATCGCGCTGACGGTCACGACCGTCGTGGTCATCAAGAAGGGGCACCTGAAGTGGTCGTGGATACCGGGCCTTCCTCTGTTGTGGGATCTGGCGGTCACGCTCACGGCGTCGTGGCAGAAAATCTTCTCCCGCGACCCGGCGGTGGGTTATTGGACTCAGCATTCCCAGTACGTTGCCGCCAAGCACGCGGGTAAGACCGTGTTCGGTTCGGCGAAAAACGCCCACCAGCTCGACGAGGTGATCAGGAACACTTTCATCCAAGGCAGCCTCTCGATCCTCTTCGCGGCGGTCGTCATCGTTGTGTTGGTGGCTGGAATCGCCGTGTCTAGCAACGTCATTCGAGGTGTCGGGAAACCTCTGACCGAGGACCTTCCGGTGCCGTCGAAGATCTTCGCTCCCGCGGGGTTGGTATCGACCCCAGGTGAGCGTGCGGTGAAAAAACAGTGGGACGCTCACCTGTTGACGACGCGCGCCGCCCGCCGTCTGGCGGGCCTGGGGCCAACCACCTCGAATCTGCCTCGTCCGCCGGATAGGCGCTGCGGCACAGCGTTGACGCGCTGACGGCAGCGATCCGCTGGCGCCGATCAAGTGCGCCTAATTGAGAACCGGGTGATCCGGGTACCGAAAGCGTCGATGAGGCATGTCGTGCATCAATTCACCCGGTGGTCACAGAGAAGATGTGTACGGTGTCTCTGTTTGTAACCGAGGCGTTGTTACCGAGGCGGCGGTTGGGAGCCCGACTGGTGTCATTAACGACCGATCGACGAAACCCGCTATTTGCGCGCCAACCGCGCCCGACGGCCACCCCAGCCCCTGTAAGCGACCTGCACGGGGTCCTCACCGACCCGGCAGATCGGAGGCTCACTTTTCTGCGGCGTATCGCCGTCGCGGTCTGGGCGATCGTGGTGGTGTACCGCACCCTGACCGCGGGGCTAGCGTTCAATCGCGAACTGCTGCTGCTCTACATCGCCACCGGATTAATTGCCGCCAGCATCGGGCGCCGCCGCAAAGTCTTGATGGTGGTTCGGGACTGGCTGCCGTTCGCTCTTGTGCTGGTGCTGTACGACTTGAGCCGGGGCGCCGCCACGTTGGTCGGGGCGCCCACGCTCTGGCAACTTCAACCGGCGGTCGACCGCTGGTTGTTCTTCGGGGTGATGCCCACGGTGTGGTTGCAAGAACGCCTCAAGATGCCGCAGCCGCCGTGGTGGGAGGTGATCATCAGCACGGTCTACATGTCGTTTTTCATCGTGCCGTACGCGGTCGCCGGCTTTTTGTGGCTGCGTGACCGACAGGTGTGGAAGGCGTACGCGTGGCGGTTCCTGTCCCTATCGTTTGCCGCGCTGCTGATCTATGTCATTCTGCCCGCGGCGCCGCCCTGGGCCGCGGCGCGCTGCACCCCCGATGACGTCGCCGCCGGCCCGTCCTACCCAGACTGCATGTTCCGGCACTCGGCCGGTGTTCCTGACGGCGGGCTGTTGGGCGCGATGCGGTTCAGCCAGCCCGGTGCCCACAACTTCGTGGAGCGCATCTCCACCCGCGGCTGGGGCACGCTGCACCTGCAATCGGCCGGGGTTCTGATCGACTCGGGGCAGGCCAGCGTGAACTTGGTGGCCGCGATCCCGTCGCTGCACGCCGGGCTGTCGGCCATGGTGGCGATGTTCCTGTGGCGCCGGGTGCGCTGGGCGTGGCGCGCAGTGCTGCTGATCTACGTGCTGACCATGGCGTTCGCCCTGGTGTACTCGGCCGAGCACTACGTCATCGACATTCTGCTGGGCTGGGCGCTTGCCGCGGTCGTGATGCTGGTGTTCGGCAGGCTGGAAGCGCGCCGGTCGCGGACGGACAATGTCTCACCGGGCCGATCCGCCGAATTCGACGAGCCAGCGGGCGATCTCGGCGGCGGCCTCCCCGTAGAAGGTGCGGTAGACCCGGTCGGCAACGTAGCCGATGTGGGGCGTGGCGACCACGTTGTCCAGCGAGCGCAGCGGATGCGCGGCCGGCAGTGGCTCGATGTCGAACACGTCGAGGCCCGCGGCCGCGATGCTGCCCGACCGCAACGCCCCGATCAGGGCCTGCTCGTCGACGATCGGCCCCCGCGAGGTGTTAACTAACATCGCGGTCGGCTTCATCGATGCCAGCTCTGCCGCACCCACGAGACCGCGGGTGCGTTCGCTGAGCACCAAGTGGATGGTCAGCACGTCGGCCCGGCCGAACAGCTCGTCCCTGGACACGTACGCCACCCCGGCCCGTTCGGCGGCTTGCCGGGTCAGGTTGGTGCTCCACGCGATAACCTCCATCCCGAAGGCCGTACCGACCCGCGCCACCCGGGTGCCGACCCTACCCAGCCCGAGCACACCGAGTACCGCCCCGCCGAGCTGGCGACCCACCGACGTCTGCCATCCCCCGGCGCGCACCGAGAGCGTTTCGTCGACGATCCGGCGAGCGGCGGCCAAGATGAGCGCCCAGGTCAGTTCGACGGTGGACTCGATATAGCCGCCCGTGGTGCTCACGTGTATGCCGCGCTCCGCGGCGGCCGCCACGTCGATGGAGGCATTGAACGGCCCGGTCGAGGCAATCATCTTCAGCCGCGGCAACCGCTCGATGATCGCGCGGGGCAACGGCGTGCGCTCACGCATAACGCACACCACGTCGAACGGTGCCAACCGTTCGACGACTGCGTCCGGATCGGCGAGATGGTCGCGGAAGACGGTGATCTCGGCCCTGGCTGCAACGTCCGACCAGTCGGCCATGCTCAGCGCGACGTTTTGGTAGTCGTCGAGGATCGCCACCTTCATCGGACCAATCTCCCTCACTAGTGATCGCACTGGCGATTCTGCAATAAAATTCGAGCAGTGAAGCCGCATAGACATTCTGTTGCTCTGGTAATCAAAAACGACAGCGGCGAATTGCTTGTTGTCAAACGCCCCGAGGACGAGGAAGGCCCGCTGGCCGGATTATGGGGGTTTCCGGCAATAACTTTGACGGCCAACGAATCCGAGATCCACGGCGCTCTTCGCATCGGACCCACGAAGCTAGGCGTCGAAGTAGACGTCGGTGAGAAGATGGGCGAACTCAGCTGTGACCGCGACGCCGTCATACTTCACTTAAGTGACTATGCAGCAACAATTCCTAAAGGTCAGACCCCAAGCGTTCCGCAGAGCGATACCACCGTCACCCAGTATGTGGATCTTAAGTTCACCGCGGATCCCACCGAGCTGTTCCCGGCAGCTCGGCGCGGATCCGTATGCACACAAATCTATTTGAGCTCAATCGGGGTTGATTGGATTGGTGATAGCCGATAACCCGTTAAGAGAAGGCGTCGCTATCCGTCTGCCTCTTGGCCTCTGCACGATGCTGACAAGCTTAATCGCATCAACCACATTCGGGTCCAGGCATGCTGCGCCAGTCGCCGCCTACCAAACCATCATCCGTTCGGTGCCGCAGGCAACCGGTCGCTGACACGGTTTGCCGTCGGTAGGCGCAGAACACCTGGCGTGGAAGGCAGTTTGGCCGCGCATGATCCGGTGTCGGTCGGCAGAAGCATTTGGCATAAGCGCGTCGTCTCGGGGTTGGTCCTCGCACCCGCCGGCATCGGCGCCACAGGTTTCCCGTTCCAACTGATAAGCGTCCAGCCATCGCGGGGATTGCCCTCGATCACGATAATGCCGGTGTTGGGCAGTGGGTCGATGAGCATGAGCAGTGGATCGGGGTTTTTGACGTTCATCAGCGTCCCGACTTCGGTGTCGAGCTCGCTCGAGAATGCTACGTTAGTGATCTTGCCGTCCGCGGCCCGCACCGGATGAGCCAGGGCATTGCTATACATGGTTTGAAGTGCGTTGGTAAAGCGCTTTTTGAACACCACCCCGTTAACGTCGGTGGAGCCCGGGGCCAGCATCGGCACGAAGGCTAAGCCGAGCGCCCACGCGACCGGGCCGACTATGTACAGAAGTCCCGCGAGGCTGAATTCCGGTAAGCGGTTGTAAACGCCCGCATTGATTTCGTTGAGCCCGGGCAATATTTGCGCGCTCATTCGCACGAGTTGAGTCAACGGCGCAGCGGTCTCCTGTGTCCTGATCAACTGCGAAGCAAAGATGCCGGCAAAGGGGCCCTGTGGCGCGAGTACGTTGGCGACGGCGCGGGCCTGCTGCTGGCCGAGCTGGGTGAGTCGAGTTCCGGGCACTCCTGTGTCGATAACGCCTTCCGCATTGGCTACCGACTGCCCATGCCGGACGAAGTCTATGACGATCGACTCATCCGCCCAGGCCTTCCCCGAGCCCAGGCCCAAAAGCACCGTCGCAAGCAGCATGGCGGCAACGTTGCGGAATTGCGTCGTCAGCAATGGACGCGCGGATTACTGCGGACGGACGGCGCCGGGGCAGGAATGGCACTTACCAGCGCGGTTTGGGCGGTTGAGAGGGCAGCGGTAAGTCGGCGCATGGCAGATGTCCTTTCCCCTAACCACTTCGAGGTTTCGTCAGCACCGTTTCGCCGATTTTTGGCCTGTGAAATTGTGTGACAGAAGTAGACTCTTGTTGCAGAAGTAAAGTATCTGGCTACTAGTAGGCGGCGGTGCAATGATTTTTTGCAGTCCGAAACCATGTCGTGACTGCGTTGTTATAGCGAAAACCGTTCATCGCCGGAACCAGTCACATCATGATCAATGGGATCGCTTGCGGCCCAAGATAATTTGTGCGTCACTTCAACGACATGATGCCGAGTTGCTGCGCTGCAATTCTTTCACTTCAGCTCAGTCGACCGGGCTCCCGTCCTTCACCATTTGATCCCGTGAGATTCTGCGAGCCCGCCGAGCACCTCCGCGCAGCCCATCAGAAACGCGCGCTGATCGGGGCGCAGCTCGGAAGGGACTTGCAACAACCCAGCCCGACAGAAGTCGGCGGCCTGCTGTGCCGTTCCAATGACGTCCCGGGGCCGCTTGCCGACCGACGTGGTCTCGTGGAGGAAGGCCTGCCTTGCCCACGACTGGCCCAGCGTATAGCTGCGGTAACACGGGGTGAGTTGGTTGTCGGGGGCCGTTACTGACGTGCACCAGTCCGGAGGCCCTGCGTCGACGGGAGTGCTGGCCAATAGGGTCATGTTCGCCGCGAGGACGCCTAGCGCTGCAGCGCGCAATACCTTGATGGTGGTCATCTACCGCTCGTGGCGGGGTGAGCGTGATGGCCTGTGGTCAACATGCCAGGGGCTCAACATCTGCGGCATGAGCCGCATCATGCCGCACCCGACCGTGTTGCCCGCAAAGCCACGCCGTACGAGCAGGCAACACTGGGCGGCGAGTACCCCGGGCGAACCGTGATTCGCGTACCGGTCGCGTCCGGCGGAATGTGGAGCTAACGGGACTCGAACCCGTGACCCCCACACTGCCAGTGTGGTGCGCTACCAGCTGCGCCATAGCCCCAGTGCAGTCGTGCCCATCGAAGCTACACCACCGCCAACTGGCGTTCAAAGCCGCTGATCACGCCCGTCAGCTGATGACTTTGTCGACCACCTCCTGGGCCGCCTGCTGGACCTCGGCCAGATGCTGCGGTCCCAGGAAGGACTCGGCGTAGATCTTGTAGACGTCCTCGGTGCCTGACGGACGCGCGGCAAACCACGCGTTGGCCGTCGTCACCTTCAGGCCACCCAGGGGTGCCCCGTTGCCCGGCGCGGCGGTCAGCTTCGCGGTGATCACCTCGCCGGCCAGCTCGGTGGCGCTGACCTGATCGGCGGAGAGCTTGGCGAGCCGGGCCTTCTGTTCACGGTCGGCGGGCGCGTCGATGCGCGCATAGCTCGGCTCACCGTATTCGGCGGCCAACTCGCGGTACCGCTGCGACGGCGTCGCACCCGTAACGGCCGAAATCTCGGCGGCCAGCAACGCCATGATGATGCCGTCCTTGTCGGTGGTCCACACCGACCCGTCGCGGCGCAGAAACGACGCCCCCGCCGATTCCTCGCCGCCGAAGCCAATGGCGCCCGCAAGCAGCGGCTCGACGAACCATTTGAACCCGACCGGCACCTCGAGCAGCGTGCGGCCCATCCCGGCGACAACGCGGTCGATGATCGACGAGCTGACCACGGTCTTGCCGACGGCGAGGCCGCCGACCAGGACGGCCGATGGCCGTAGAGGTAGTCGATGGCCACGGCCAGATAGTGATTCGGGTTGACCAGCCCGGCGTCGGGCGTGACGATACCGTGCCGGTCGGCGTCGGCGTCGTTGCCGGTGGCGACGTGGTACAAGTCCCGGTTGGCGATCAGGGAGGCCATCGCGTCGGCCGAGCTGCAATCCATCCGGATCTTGCCGTCGGTGTCCAGTGTCATGAACCGAAATGTCGCATCCACCAGCGGATTAACCACGGTCAGATCCAGATTGTGCCGCTCGGCGATCACACCCCAGTAGTCCACACTGGCCCCGCCCAGCGGGTCGGCACCGATCCGCACCCCGGCATCGCGGATCGCACGGATGTCGACCACGTTTGGCAAGTCGTCGACATAAGCGTCGAGGTAGTCATGGCGCCATGCCGTGCGCAGCGCGCGCGTCAACGTCACCCGTTTTACGTCAGCCAGGCCACCGCGCAGAATCTCGTTGGCGCGCTTGGCGATTGTATTAGTCGCATCGCTGTCGGCCGGACCACCGCTAGGCGGGTTGTACTTGAACCCGCCGTCGGCAGGAGGATTGTGCGACGGTGTCACGACGATGCCGTCGGCCAGGCCGCCGGCGCGGTCACGGTTGTAGTTGAGGATGGCGTGGCTGATCGCCGGTGTCGGCGTGTAGCGGTCGGCGGAGTCGATCATGGCGACCACGTCGTTGGCGGCGAGCACCTCCAGAGCCGACACCCACGCCGGCTCGGAAAGGGCATGCGTGTCGCGGCCGAGGAACAACGGCCCGGTCGTGCCCTGCGCGGCGCGGTACTCGACGATGGCCTGGGTAATGGCCAGGATGTGGGCCTCGTTGAATGCCCCGTCCAGCGCTGATCCCCGGTGCCCCGACGTACCGAACACCACCTGCTGAGCGACGTCATCAGGGTCGGGTTCGTTTACGTAATATGCCGTCACCAGGTGCGGCAAGTCTACGAGGTCTTCGGGTTGGGCCGGCTGGCCGGCACGCGGATGGGCCACCATGGTTTCAATTCTGCCTGCGCCGGTACACGAGAGGGTCCGCGGCGACACCGCTCCCCGGACACGGAAAGGAAATGGCAAGTGGCAGAACATGATTACCGAGAGCTGGCCGCGATCTTCGCGGGCGGAGCGTTGGGCGCGTTGGCTCGCGCCGCGCTGAACCTCCTCGCCGCCCCCGATCCCACCCAATGGCCCTGGGCCACCTTCACCGCGAACATTCTCGGCGCCTTCCTGGTGGGCTATTTCACCACCCGGTTGCTGGAGCGATTGCCGCTGTCGAGTTATCGCCGCCCGCTGCTGGGCACCGGACTGTGCGGGGGGCTGACCACGTTTTCGACCCTGCAGGTCGAGACCCTGGCGATGATCGAGCACGGCGAGTACGGTCTGGTCGTCGGCTACGGCACGGCCAGCATCGGGCTGGGACTGCTGGCGGTGTATCTGGCCACCGCGCTGGTACGCCGGGTGCCCGTTCGCGGATGACGATCGCGGTCTCGGTGGGCGTGATGGTTCTCGGCGGTGTCGGCGCGGTGTTGCGTTTCCTGGTGGACCGGGCCGTGGCGCGGCGGGCTGCGCGGTCGTTTCCGTTCGGAACCCTGACCGTGAACATCAGCGGCGCAGCACTATTGGGCCTGCTCGGCAAGCTGGCATTGAGCCACCAGGCGGCCCTGTTGGCCGACACCGCATTCATCGGCTCCTACACGACATTCTCGACCTGGATGCTGGAAACCCAGCGTCTCGGCGAAGAGCGCCAGCTGTGGTCTGCGCTTGCCAACATCCTCGTCAGCGCGGCGCTGGGGCTGGCCGCGGCGCTGCTCGGGCAGTGGATCGGAAGTCGGCTGTGACAAACCCGCCTGAAAAGTCCGGGCTAATGCTCGCGCAGCCTGGGCACGTCGCCAGGCGTGCGCGGCAAAACATAGAGCGCCATGCGGCGATTGGGCATGTCGTGTTCACCGAGAAACACACAACCGCCGCGTTCGCAGGCGCGGCGGGCCATCGTGTTGCGATGATCAGGGTCGAACATCATCCGGCGACACCTCGGTTCGAGGCTGAGCGCGCTGGCCATGAAGTGCGGCAGCAGGTATCGGACAATGCCCGTGTTCACGATCGTCAGGTCGGCGATGGCGATGTGCAAACCCAGATCGTACGGGTCGGCCTCGTAGCGGGTGGCAATGGAATCCTTTGCCGCCCTGTACAATTCGAGATAGGCGGCATCTCGGCCGGTTAGGCTGCCGATGATCGGCCGCGAGTAGCTGCCGGCAAGCTGAGCGTGAAGATAGCGACGCCATCTGCCGGCTGGCCACGGGTATTCCCAGGCCTCGACCAAGTGGGGCCGGTTCATCCACTCGGCGATCATCTCCGCATCGGCGTCGGGGTCGGCGAGACGCAACGCATACGGTTCCGGCACCTCCGGCAGCGGCGGCGGCGGGACGTTTCGAACCTCGTCGGGAATATCGGTTAACTCCCGCGGCAGGATCGGTTCGGTCTCGGTCATGTCAACCGGCGAGCCTACCGAAGCCGACGCTGGTCAACGGCGACGAAGCAGCTTCGCCAGCACCGTTGCCTGACTGCCCTCCAGGTCCCGGGTGGCAGTCACCAGTGTCACGGCCCCACGGTTGGTCAGCTTGCGCAATTCCGCGAGCGCCTCACTGCCCTGCAGTTCTTTTTCGTAGCGCGAAGCGAACTCGTCGAAACGCTCCGGCTTGTGGCTGTACCACCGACGCAGTTCGTTCGACGGCGCGACATCCTTGAACCAGATGCCCACCCGCGGGTCGTCTTTGCGAAACCCCCGGGGCCACACCCGGTCGACCAAGATGCGTTGGCCGTCCTCGGGGCCGGGTTCGTCGTACACCCGCGCCACCCGGATCCGGCTCTTGGCCATAGCGCCAGGTTAACGCCGCGACCCAGGGCCGCGTGAGCTGGCGGTTCGCTGGCACGCCCGCTCGCCTCGTGACGCGCAGCTGCTGGCGCGGGTGGGCGCACGCAGTCCCTACCGACGCTTTGCGGCCCCTGCGTCTAGGGTGCGCCGCGGTTCAGCCGGCTCAGCGGTTGTATCGGGCGTCGCAAAGGCAGAACAATGATGAGGTGACGGCAATGCGCAGCCGCAGGCCGCAGCGCGATACCGGCCGGGCCCGTATCGAGCGGGGGAGCCCGCCATGGATTGTCGGTCTTAGCATCCTGGTCGCCGCACTGCTCCTGGTCGTCTCGGTCTTCCTCGACTGGGCCCACATCGCAATCGGGCCTCGGGTGAACAGCATTGCGCAGGCCTCGGTTTCCGGGGCCGGAACCGTCTCAGTCACCGGGCCCCAAGATGATCCCGAGTTCGAGCGCTACGTCGCGCAATCCCTCCAGCACGCAGCCAATCCCAGCGGCGTGTGGGTCGCGGTCATCGGCGTTTTGATCATTGCCGCCGGCGTCGCATACCTGCGGCTGGCCTTACGCGCGGAGTCAGCCCTCGCGGTAGCGGCGCTGGCGAGCATCGGTTCGGCTTTGTGCCTGCCCGACGCGTTGAACGTCCGGAGAGCCTTCGGTGAATCTCTCGGCTCGGACTATGCCCACTACTCACCGGGCTTCGGTCTGATCCTCGCGTGCACTATGACGGTGGCTCTTGTCGCACTGGGCGTGGCAGGGTTTGCGTTGGAGCGTCGCTCAGCCGCATAGACCCCGCTGGGCGGCACTCTCATCGCTGTGTCGCGACAACGTTTGTGTCTCAACGTGTTCCACGCACCAATCGACCGGGGCGCGCGCCGGTGTCGACGCCGTTGCGGCGTGTCACGACCCCGCTGACGATCGTGGCGGCATAGCCGGAAGCGCCCTGGACGAGCCGGTGCCCGCCGGCCGGCAGGTCGAAGGCCATCCGCGGGGCATGCAGGGTAAGCGCATCCATGTCGATCACGTTGATGTCGGCCTTCTTTCCCACCTCGATGACACCTCGATCCGACAGCCCGAACAGCTGCGCGGTGTCGTGAGACTGCTTGCGGACGACGTATTCCAGCGACAGTTTCTCGCCTCGACGACGATCACGCGCCCAATGGGTCAGCAGGAACGTCGGATACGAGGCGTCGCAGATCATGCTGCAGTGGGCACCGCCGTCGGACAGCCCGAGGACGCCGGCAGGGTGGGTCAGCATCTCACGGATGGCGTCGTGATTTCCGTCAGCGTAGTTGTACATCGGCAGCAGCAGCATCGCGCCGGCATCGGATTCCAGCATCAGGTCGTACATCGTCGCCAGCGGATCCTCGCCGCGTTGGCGGGCGATGGCGGCGACGGTGCGATCGGGCGTGGGCTCGTAGTCGGGTGGCTCACCGAGCGGGTAGAGCCGATCGACCGCGTGTTGTGCGAACGCGAACATGCCGTCGAAGAGCACGTTCGGGTCCGGCGGCGAGTCATCCTCGGACAGGATGGCTGCCCGTATCGCGGGATCGGCCAGCCGGGCAGCGAGTTCTTCGCGGCTGCATTCGGCTTTGAGGCGCCGATAGGTCGGGCGGTGGGTGAAGGCGTGGTGACCGGGGAACCCCAGCAACATCCCGAACGGGCGTGCGGCGATCTGCGGATGCAGCCGGCTGCCTTCCTCGTGGGCAGCGGCGGAGATGTCGAGCTGCTCGCGCCACAGGTTGGGGTCGGCGTCAACCTGGATCAGCGCGAAGCTCAGCGCGCAGTCGATCTCGGCGCCCAGCCGCCGCATCCAGTCGATTTCTTTCTTCGGGGCCACGATGTCTTCGCCTGCGGCACCTTGCGGCGCAAGCTCGAACACCGCGCCGCCGCCGGCCGCCATGGCGTGGCCCAGGGCGAACAGCTCGTCTTCGGCGGCGAACGTTCCGGGCACCGGTTCGCCGTCCATGGCCCGGTGGGCCAGCGTGCGCGACGACGAAAACCCCAACGCGCCGGCTTCTACCGCCTCCTGTACCAGCCGGCTCATTGCTGCGATGTCGTCCGGGGTTGCGGGCTCGTTGCGGGCGCCGCGCTCACCCATCGCGTAGGCGCGAATGGGCCCGTGCGCGACCTGGCTGCCGAAGTCGACGGCGAGGTGACGTTGACCGATCACGTCGAGGTAGTCCGGGTAGCTCTCCCACCCCCAGGTGATCCCTTCCGACAGCGCGGTTCCCGGGATGTCTTCCACGCCCTCCATCAGCTCGATGAGCCACTGCTCACGTCCGGGCCGAACCGGGGCGAAACCGACGCCGCAGTTACCGGCGACCACGGTCGTCACACCGTGAGTGCTGGACGGCTCCAGCAGGTCGTCCCAGCTGACCTGACCGTCGTAGTGGGTGTGGATGTCGACGAATCCCGGTGCGACGATCTTGCCGGTTGCGTCGATCGTCTCGGCGGCTTCGCCTGCCAGCGGCGGGTCGGCCGGCCCGCGGCGACGAACCTCGACGATCGTGCCGTCTTTGACCGCGACATCGGCGTCGAACCGGTCCGCGCCGGTTCCGTCCACAACCGTGCCGCCAGTGATCTTGACGTCGAACACGAGTACTCCCTTGTGTGCCCTTGCCAACCGCTACCGTGGCAATGTAACACCGTTACAGACGACTGCGGGAGCGCTTTGATGACAACCCAAACAACTCGTACCCGGCGGGAGGATGCGATCGGCGCACCGCCTGAGCGCCCCACCCTGGTACCGGCTGAGCGGTACTACTCCCCTGCGTTCGCGCAGCTCGAGCTGCAGCGGATGTGGCCCAAGGTGTGGCAGGTCGCCTGCACCGTCGACCACGTCGCCGATCCCGGCGACTACTTCGAATACCGTTGCGGCCCTTACTCAATACTTATCGTGCGCGGCGATGACGGCGCGCTGCGCGCGTTCCAGAACGTCTGCCGCCACCGCGGCAACTCGCTGTGTGCGGGCTCGGGTTCAGGCCTGCGTGAGCTGCGGTGCGGTTACCACGGCTGGACGTGGGATCTTGCCGGCGCGCTCAAACGTGTCCCACGCCGCAAGGGATTCGGTGGGATCCGGATGTCTGATTTCCCCCTGTTCGCGGCCGGCGTCGATACCTGGGAACGGCTCGTCTTCGTCAACCTCGACCTCGACGCAACGCCGTTGATGGATTTCCTGGAGGCGATGCCGCACGACGTCGCTTGGTGCGGCCTCGGGGACTTCCGGTGCTACGCCACCATGACCGTCGAGATCGACGCCAATTGGAAGACGATCGCCGACGGCTACAGCGAGACCTACCACGTACAGACATTGCATCCCGAACTGCACAAGTGCATGGACGACGTCTATGCACCGCAGGTGATCTGGGGACATACCGGCAAGTCCGAACAGCTTTACGGTGTGCCCAGCCCGGATCTCAAGCAGACGCCTTCCGACGCCGAGGTGTGGGACGCCTACGTCGACACCCAGGGAGCGCTGATGGGCGTTGCGGAAGGCACCCCGTTACCTCCCGATCAAGGCGCCAAGTCGGTTGCCGATGTGATCGCCGAGCGCACAAGGGCTTTCGCTACCGAGCGTGGTGTCGATTTGAGTTGGGCCAGCACCGATCAGCTAATGCGGCTGCACCAGTACAACGTCTTCCCGAACATGACGCTGCTGACCAACGCGGATCACCTCACCGTCATGGCCTCACGACCGGGTCCGGATCCCGATCACGGCGAACTGGTGATGATGTTGTGGACGCGGATGCCGCCGGGAGCACCGCGCAGCAGGCCGACCGACGTCCGGATGACGGCGGACGAGGCCGCTGCCGGTCTGGTGATGACCCAGGACATCAGCGTGCTAGCCGGAGTTCAGCGTGGTCTGCACCAACCAGGGTTAACGCATTTGGTGCTCTCCACCGAAGAGCGGCGCGTGATCAACATGCACCGCAACCTCGAACGCTACCTTGAGCTGCCCGAGTCAGCGCGCATGATCGGGGGTGAGAAAGCTTGACGCCCAAGGACGAAGCCGTCAGCGCCCAGCTGGTCCTGGACACCGCGGCCCGTCTGATCGAACAAGACGGCGTGGAAACGTTCACCATGCGCCGCCTGGCCCAGGAACTCGGAGTCGCGGTCACCTCGATCTACTGGCATGTCGGCGGTAAAGACAAACTCTTCGACAGCTTGGTCGACCAGTTGCTCAGCGAGATGGCTAATCTGCCCGTCGAGGGCGACACTGCCGTCGAACGCATTGCATCACTTGCCCGCTCGCAGCGCAAGGCATTGATTGAGCGACAACATATTCTGCGGATCGCGCACGAACGAGACCGCACCCCGACGTTGTTCCTGCCGATTCAGCAGATGTTGGCAATGCAGCTGGCAGAACTCGGTATAACGGGCGGCGAAGCCGCACTCGTCCTGCGCGCGGTGCAGGTGCACGTCATTTCGTCGGCGCTGCTGCAATTTTCGGCCGTTCGCGGGGCCAAGCATGACGAGGAGGACCCGTCGCTATGGGCCGACGACTGGCCCGATCAAGCGCTCGTCAAGGCACTGCAATCCCCGACCGACTACGACGCCGTTTTCGAATACGGACTCCGTGCGCTGCTGGCCCCCTTACAGCACACCCGGGTTACCGGAGTTGGGCGAACTCGGCGTGCAGTTCGTCCAGGCGGCGAAGCGTCTGGTCGCGAGGCTCAGTCGGAAGCTCAACCAGGATCTGCTCCACACCGAGGTGGAGGTAGCCCTCGAGGTCCTTCGCCGTCGGTCTGCCCGCGTGAATGTTGATCACCGGCACGTCGTGGTGGGCCACCGCGCGCAGTTTCTCGAGCTGACGGGAGAGCACGTCCGCTGACGGGGTCATCGAAATCCAGCCGGCGTTCAGTTCGGCGATGCGCCGGAAGCTCGCCGGCCCGCCGCCCACGTACAGCGGCGGATACGGTCGCGTCACCGGCTTGGGCCAGCAATAGATCGGGTCGAAGTCGACGAATTGCCCGTGGAATTCGGCCTTTTCCTGCGTCCAGATAGCGATCATCGCGCGCAGCCTCTCGTCGACCACTCGTCCTCGCACCGCCGGATCGACACCGTGGTTGGCGATTTCCTCGCGCAGCCAGCCCACACCCACGCCGAAGCGAAAACGCCCATGTGACACCAAATCCAGCGATGCGACCTCTTTGGCCGTCAGGATGGGATCGCGCTGGGGCAGCAACGCAATACCGGTGCCCACAAGCAAACTCTCGGTGCCCACGGCCGCTGCCGTCAACGCCACAAACGGATCGAGGGTGCGGTAATACTTCGGCGGAATCGGGCCACCGCCTGGGTACGGAGTCTTCGCGTCGACCGGGATGTGCGAGTGCTCGGCGACGAACAGCGAGCCAAAACCACGCTGTTCGAGGCCAGTGCCCAGCTCCGCTGGGCCAATTCCCTCGTCGGTCACAAACGTCAGCACTCCGAACCGCATGTTTTGCTCCCCTCGTCGACTGGCGTGCCCGGCGTCTTGAGCACCGAGTTGTCCTGATCCTCACCTATCGACGCCACCTTGCGCATCGCGTCTTCGTCCGCCGATTAGATGGGGATTGACTCAGACTCGGCCTACTGTGTGGTGAAAGCAGGTAAGGACGTTCACATGAGCACCGACGACGAGTCCGTCACGACGCTGGAAGACCTCCGGGGCGATCTAGCGGGCCGGTACAAGTGGACACCAAGCAGCGGAAGCTCGGTCGACGGCGCCATCGTCGACGCCGACATGGCGGCCCTCGACCGTGACGGCTACGTCATTTGGGAGAACCTGCTCAGCGCCGAGGAATGCCGGCATATCCGTGAGGTTGTGCGTCGCTGGCTGAGGTATCCGGGACGCAACTCGTTCGAGGGGCGGCGCACGCAGCGCATCTACAGCGTGCTGAGCAGGACCCGCGTGTGCGACCGGCTTGTCGACCATCCGCGGGTGCTGGCGGTGCTCGACCGGTTGCTCATGCCGAACTACCTGCTCTCGGCATTACAGGTCATCAACATTCAGCCCGGAGAGTCCGCCCAGCTGCTGCACCACGACGACGGGTTTTACCCGATCCCGCGTCCACGGGCGCCGCTGGCGGCCGCGACGATTTGGGCGATCGACGACTTCACCGCCGACAACGGCGCCACCGTGGTCGTACCCGGCAGCCACCGCTGGGGTAGGCGTCGGCCGGGGCCACACGATCAGCGGCTACCCGTCGTTATGCCCGCCGGCTCGTGCGTTTTCTTCGTCGGCACCCTTTGGCATGGCGGCGGGGCCAACACCACGAGCCGCGACCGCCTTGCCGTCACCGCTCAGTACTGCCAACCGTGGCTGCGCCCGATGGAGGCCTATACCCTCTCGGTGCCGCGCGAGATTGCCCGGAGTGTCTCCGATGACATTCGCCGCATGCTCGGCTACAGCATCCACCCGCCGTTCGTCGGCGCGGTCGATGGTCTGCATCCGCTGCGGTTATTAGAAGAGCCGTGAGCGGGCTCGCGGCGGATACGCCCGTCCTGGTGCGCGCCGGCGAGTCGGTGGCGCGGCTCATACTCAACCGGCCCCGGTAACGCACGCGACGTCCCGTTCTACCAGCGGCTGTTCGATGTCTGCACCGAACTGATGGGAACCATCCACCGCCTACCCCAACCGGTGGTCGCCAAAGTCGAGGGAATGGCTACCGCGGCCGGCTGTCAGCTCGTTGCCGCGTACGACCTGCGTCGCCGCAGAGCATGCCCGTTTCGCCACCCCAGGAGTCAAGATCGGCCTCTTCTTTTCGACTCCGATGGTGCC
Organism: Mycobacterium xenopi; assembly: GCF_009936235.1. Classification (NCBI taxonomy): domain Bacteria; kingdom Bacillati; phylum Actinomycetota; class Actinomycetes; order Mycobacteriales; family Mycobacteriaceae; genus Mycobacterium; species Mycobacterium xenopi. The sequence goes on from NZ_AP022314.1 coordinate 3,567,554, forward strand.
GTTGTCGCGCGCAATCGGCCGCAAGCGTGCCCTGGAGATGTTGCTCACCGGCCAGCCGATAATGCCGAGACCGCGCTCGATTGGGCCTGGGTGAACCGCGTCGTTCCCGCGGGAGAGCTCGAACACGAGCTCGGCGCCATCGTCGGGACGATCGTGGCGTCGAGTCCACTGACCGTGAGGCTTGGCAAGGAAGCGTTCCACGCCCAGATCGAGCTCGACGAACGCCGGGCCTATGACCTCACGAAGGCCGTCATGGCAATGAACGCCCGCGCCGACGACGCTCAAGAAGGGATGTGCGCCTTCCTTGAGAAGCGTCCGGCGACGTGGGGCCGGCGCTAGCAGCGGTCAGTAGTGGTACGTGTCAGACGGGGCGGGCATGTGAACCGGTTCGTCGTCAAAGTGAGAAATCTTGATGCCGTAGGCACGAGCCAGTTCGAGGATCTTGGTGGCCCTCGCGAAGCGCGGCAGGTCAGATCCGTTGCGGATTTCTCCCCCATCGCGTTCGAACTCAGCGAGGAATTCTTTCGCCCAAGCAATCTCATCCTGTGACGGCGACAGCCCCTCGTTCACCACAGGACATTGGTCCGGCGTAAGGCAGATCTTGCCGGTCATCCCGAATTCCGCGGAGACAGCCGTAGCTTCGATCAGCTTCAGCGGGTTGGAGCCGATGGTCGGCCCGTCGATCGCGCTGGGCAGGTTGGCCGCCTTGGCGGCGATCGTGAACCGTGACCGCGCGTAAGCCAGGGTGGCGGTGTCTTCTCCGAAACCGGTGTCACGACGGAAATCGCCGATGCCGAAGGCGAGCCGGAAAGTGCCCTTGGCCGCAGCGATCTCGGTGATGCGTTCGAGACCCCGTGCCGTTTCCACCAGCGCCACAATCGGCACATTCGGTACGCGTTTGGCTGTCTCGGTGACATGGTCGACGGATTCGACCATCGCCAGCATCACCCCGCCGACCGAGGTGCCCGCGAGCATGGCTAGATCGTCGGCCCACCACGGGGTGCCGAAGCCATTGATGCGCACCCAGTCGCTGTTTCCGGCGCCGAGCCAGCGCACAACATTGTCGCGGGCGGCAGCCTTGTCCTTCGGAGCGACCGCATCCTCGATGTCGAGCACGACGATGTCGGCGGTGGACCGCGCGGCGTCGTCGAACCGGTCGGGGTGCGCGCCGTTGACCAATAACCAGCTCCTGGCGAGAACCGGATCAATGCGTGAGCCGACGCGGGTGGCATCCGGCGCGGTGGTCTCGATCTGTTCGGACATCGGTTGATCTGCCGTCTCTTGTTCCGCGGGTGGTTACCTCCATCCCCAACCGTAACGGTGTCTTCAACTAACCCAGGACCCGAGCTAGCTGCCGCGGGCTAATCCACCGTGCCAGAGCGTGCCGCGTTCTGGGCCTTGCGCCTCTTTCGAGGGTCTAGCGTTTTATCGGTGGAGGCCGGCGAGGTCATTGGGGGCCGCTACGAGCTGCGAGGCATCCTGGGCCGCGGCGGCATGGCGGAGGTCCGCGAAAGCGTGGGACCGTCGTCTGCGGCGGGTGGTCGCCGTAAAGCTGCTGCATCCCGATCTCACCGACGTGACCGAGAAACGGCTCCGCTTCGAAGATGGTCGACGGCGACCGCTTCAACCGAACCGAGCTATTCGACGAGGCCGACCTCGACGCCGCGCTCGCCCGCTTCGACGAGCTGAGCACGCGATCGGCACCGCACTTGGAAAACGCGGCAAGCCGGCGGTTGTACCTCGCCGGCGAAGCAGCCGCCCATGCGCACATGTGGTCGATGACCACGCAAGCCTACGCGGCAATCAACCGGCATGAAATACCGCCCACAACATCGGATTTAGTCACCGTCGATCACCGGCGGGCAGCAGCGTTCGCGCCTGGCGACATGGGCGAATACCTCCGCGCCGGCTGGGACATCGGCCATGACATCGTGTTCTACATCGAGGCTGTGCATCGGCTGAGCAACCTCGGAGTGGTCGTCACCCACGTCGGGAGAGGGTCATCGCGCGAGGGCTTCGACGCCGAGTGGCGAGAGATCAACTTGATGACAGCCGAAGGCGCAGCTCAGCCGGATCCTCGACACCCGCATCGGCCCACACCCGCTCCAGCTCCTCGGTGCGGGTCATGAACTTACGACCCCGCCACACCGTCTTGCCGTCACGGGACAGCGTCGCTTGATGCGCAGCCCGAACCGCAACGTCGATCCCCAACGTCAATGTCACTGTAAAACCCTTCTGCCACTGGCTCTTTCAGACCACCAGGTGACTGAGCGCCGCGGCCACGGCCCAGACATTCTCTAAGCAGGAGTCCACACCCACCGGCTGGCTCCAAGTTCCCGAACAAGGACACCGCACGACCAGACACCGAAGTCCACGGGAGGCCGCTCAAACTTCAGGGATCACCACGTGTCCCAGTCGGACCCTCGGACCTGCCCGTGGACTCACACAGAGGCTAAATGTCAGACCCCACTGCGATGATGACGGTATGTCGTCGACCGCTGCGCCTGCTGCCACCGGGTTGAGTCCTGCCGAGCGTCTTGAGGTGTTGTTCGAGGAGTTGGCGGAGTTGGCCGGTCAGCGCAACGCCATTGATGGGCGCATTGTGCAGATCGTCGCCGAGCTGGATCGCGACGAGCTGTGCGGCGCCACCGGTGCGCGCTCGGTGGCGGCGCTGGTGGCCTGGAAGCTCGGCTTGTCGTCGACCAACGCCCACACCATCACCACCGTGGCGCGCCGGCTAGAAGAGTTTCCCCGCTGCGCGGCGGGCATGGCCGAGGGCCGGCTGTCGCTGGATCAGGTCGGGGTCATCGCCGCGGGGGCCGCTGCGGGCTCTGACGAGCACTATGCGCAGTTGGCGGCGGTGGCCACGGTCAACCAGTTGCGCACCGCGGTGCGGCTCGAACCGCGACCCCAACCCGAGTCTCGGCCCGAACCGCAGCGCTCAATCAGCAAAACCACCAGCGACGAGGGCAGCTGCTGGCGCATCAGACTTCCCCACGACGAGGCGGCCACGTTCGACGCCGCCCTGGCCTCTCACCTCGATGCGCTGATCGCCGAGTGGAAACACGACCACGGCGAGCGCGGGTCAGAGAATTGTCCCCCGCTGCCGAGCACGATCGATGCGTTTATGCGCCTGGTCGAGACGGGCTGGGACGCCGAAGCGACCCGCCGGCCCCACGGCCAGCACACCACCGTGGTGCTGCACCTCGACATAGAACGGCGCGCCGCCGCGCTGCATCTAGGTCCGCTGCTGTCCGACGCCGAACGCCAATATCTGACCTGTGATGCCCTCTGTGAAGTGTGGTTCGAACGGGCCGGCGAGCCCATCGGCGCCGGCCGCGCCACGCGGCTGATCAACCGGCGACTGCGCCGCGCCCTCGAGCACCGCCACCCCACCTGTGCAGTCCCCGGCTGCGAGGCCACCCGCGGCCTGCACGCCCACCACATAATCCACTGGGAAGACGGCGGGCCCACCGAATTATCCAACCTGGTGCTGGTCTGCCCCTACCATCATCGTTTACACCATCGCGGCGAGATCACCATCACCGGACCCGCCGATAATCTCGTCGTCACCGACAGCGACGGGCGACCGCTCAGCGGAGCATCGCTCGCCCGCCCACCCAAACGTCCCCCGCCCGCCGTCCCACCGTACCCCGGGCCCACCGGCGAACGCGCCGACTGGTGGTGGTACGACCCCTTCCAACCCCAACCACCACCACCGAACTAGGCGGCCAAACGCCGTCGGGGTTGTAGATCGAAAGATTCTTCCCGTGCAGGTCGCCATTGCCGATAATCCAAGAGAACACAAGGGTTTTGAGCAATTCCAGTGCGGGCCCCGCCCAGGATCCGCCGCCGCGGGCACATGCCTCGGACAAGGTGCCGATAGCGGTCTCGGCTTTTGATGCGGTATTTGGAAGCCGGATAGATGTCGGCAAGTTGGCATGCATCTTCCTGAGCGATACGCCTGAGTCCGTCGCGGTCGAATAGGTTCACCAACAATGCACTCCGACCATCAGCGTCACGGAGCAAACACATTGCCGCAACTCGTAACCCACATGCCGCGCCCATCGACGTAGAGAAGTGCTCATTCTCAACCGACAACGGATACTGCGCGGGATTGAGCTTGACGATCGCCAGCTCCGAGCGGGTCTGCGTCGGGGCCGAAATCGTCGCAGTACTCACTTTCGGCTGAACTCCCGCCAAACCCACAGGATCTGCGTCAACCGAATCCACGAGTTTGTTGAGCACGGCCCGAAAGTCGGTGTCGCACTCAGGTCGAACATCGGCAGCGCCGAACACGATTAGCGCCGGAGGGCACCACGCCGACATTGCCGACGGTGTCCGCGCCGATCGCCAACAGCAGTGTCAGGTGATCGTCGGCTGAGGTCTTTGTCGATGAGATCACCACACCCAGCCGGACGCCCTCGGGAAGGAGCCCCGCGAAGAACGCTGGAACCGCGCCACCGATAGTAACCACTTGGGTAGTGCTCCGTGCGCAGCAGCGACTACGACACCGATCGGTCACGGACTCTCGCATGTCGTCATCGAGGTACACGTCGGCTTCGGCAACATCGCGTAGGTCAAGCGCTGTTGGTGTAGTCATTCAGACACCGCGCTCATATCGATATGCATCCCCAGAACTTCGGCAATTTCGATGACTGAACGGAATTTGATCGAGCCGCTCCCCCGCTCCAACGCCTGGATGGTCGAACGGGACACTCCGGCGAGGTCGGCCAGCGTCTGCTGAGTGAGGCGCAAAGCGATCCTGCGCTCGGCGAAGACCTGGCCTATGCGTGCAACATCGGGCATAGTCGCTTCCGAACGCCGCCGCGTCCGCCTTGGACCAGCCACCTTGCCTCTTATGACTAAAAATCCATGCATAACGAAGTCTGCAGCGTTACATAGCCTCCGTCAAGCCGTTATGCTTGCGTTTTTACGCTTAAATGCGCTGGTTATTGCCGGATCGCCCGTCGGCGGGCTCCCACGTGCTCGTCCTTCGCTCGGCGACTTATCGTCATTTCGTGAGGCGTCGAACGGCATTGAAGCTACCGCTGCTGCTGCTGGCGGGACCGACGCTGACCCGTATCCCCCGCGCCGCTGCAGAGCAGAGCCGATGGTCGCCCGACCGCGCCAACCGCTGGTACCAAGCGCAAGGTTGGCTGGTCGGCGCCAACTACATCACCTCTAACGCCATCAACCAGCTCGAGATGTTTCAGGCCGACACCTTCGACCCGCGGCGCATCGATACCGAGCTCGGCTGGGCCCAGATGCACGGGCTCAACGCTGTGCGGGTCTTCCTGCACGATCAGCTCTGGGCCCAAGATCAACGAGGCTTCCAAAAACGTCTCGCGCAGTTTGTCGGCATCGCGGCGCGCCACCGCATCAAACCACTCTTTGTCTTGTTCGACTCATGTTGGGATCCGTTCCCCAAACCGGGGCGGCAACGCGCACCGAAGCCTGGCGTCCACAACTCCGGTTGGGTGCAGAGCCCAGGTGCTGAACGCCTCGATGACCTCGACTACCGTCGCACTCTGCTCAACTATGTCACGGGCGTGCTGAACCAATTCCGTACCGACGACCGCATTTTGGGTTGGGACCTGTGGAATGAGCCCGACAATCCCGCGCGCGCGTATCGCAAGGTCGAAAGGAAAGACAAGCAGGAGCGTGTGGCCGACCTGCTCTCCCTGGCGTTCGGCTGGGCGCGTTCGGTCGATCCCTCTCAGCCGTTGACGAGTGGCGTCTGGACCGGCGAATGGGGAGATCGCCAGCGCCGCAGCGAAATAGCGAACATCCAACTGGAGAATTCGGACGTGATCACCTTCCACTGCTATGGCGAACCAGCTGCCTTCGAGGCCCGGATCGCCGAGCTGTCCCCATTGGGGCGGCCGACCCTCTGCACCGAGTACCTTGCGCGAAATTTCGGCAGTACCGTTGATGGAGTGCTGCCACTTGCGAAGCGGCACAACGTTAGTGCAATCAATTGGGGTTTAGTCGCCGGGAAAACGCAGACCTACTTTCCCTGGGACTCTTGGGATCATCCGTACACGGCGGTTCCGAAGCTCTGGTTTCAAGACCTGCTCCAACCCGACGGACGACCCTACCGGGACACCGAAATTCAGACGATTAGCAAGCTGAGCGGGGTCTGATGTCATTTCAGCCCCTCTATTTGCTCGCGGACAGTCAGCTGCTGTTCTGGAAGCGGCAAGGCCGACTACTCCTAGAGACGGCCATTGAAGGATTGGCTGGCGACAGCGCACCCAGGGCGGCCTACATCGGTGCCTCCAACGGCGACCGTCCGGAGTTTTATGGGATTTTCGAGGCGGCGGTCGACGCGATTGCAATCGCCAACCGCCGCATGATCGATTCGTCGTTCGGCCCCGACGACCGCGACTTCCTGAAGCGGGCCCAGCTGGTCGTCCTCGCCGGCGGCGATGTGCGCCGTGGCTGGAACACGTTCGAGAAAACTGGGATGAAAGACGTGATCCTGGACCGGTACGCACAGGGCGCGGTCCTGGTGGGCGTTTCGGCCGGCGCGGTCCAGCTCGGGCGCTATGGGATCGTCGAGGCAAAGCCAGCAGGTGCGACCGAGCTGCTCGATGTGTTCAATCTCGTGCCAGTGGTCATCGACACGCACGATGAGCGAGCCGAGTGGGCGCGGCTGTCGCGCACAATTCGGTCGCTCGAGGGAGCGGCCACCGGCCTCGGAATCCCCTCCGGCGGTGGAGTCGTCGTCCACCCGGATAGCACGATCGAGCCGCTACGGCGCCCGGCGCATGAATTCCGTTTCGACGGCACTGGCGTCATCCACGCACTGTTATGCGCCGACGACGACAGCTGACCGGTTCGGCCACCACCGACCTGAACGAAGAAGAGCCGCTCGTTAGCGGCCCTTTTGGGTGGAGTCTATGAGGCCAAGCGCCACGGGGTTTCACGTCGGCCAGGACTACAGCCTGCGCGACACTCAACGGGCCACCACTCGCGACCAGCTGGCAGCGCTGGGCCCAGGCCGAAGAAGCCAGTTGCGTTCAGGGAGGTGGTATACCGGAGCTTCAACGACCGCAGCGAGCAGCGCACGAATGCCCGCAATCGGTATCACCTGCGTGATTTCGATACCCGCGTGGGCACCTTCGAGATGGCCATCCCGAAGTTGCCGAAGGGTCACGCGATCGAGCGAACTCCTACGCCACGCCTCCGGGCTTGGCCCAAGAGAATGCGTGACTTCACGCACCGGACCCACGACGTAGCAGTCGAGGGTGCGCAGCGCGTTTGCGCCGCCGAAGTTGCGGCGGGCACGTCGGGGTGACGCGGATGAGCCGCGACGGAGTTTTCTTAGTGGCGCGGATCTGTCGATGTCCCCAATGACGCGTTTAGCCGTGTCCCCGGATGGTTATCGGTGCGGGAAGATGGCTTCGATTCGCGGGCCGGTTGTGGACCAAAAGACTTTGTAGGGAGGATGCCCGGCCACGGGCAGCCTCATCCGGATGCCGCCGCTGGTGGTTATCGCGGTGGAAAGCGCTTGCGCTTGTCCCGGTGCTCGAAAGATAAGTTCGATCGCGTCGAGTACAGCGTTGTAGAGGTCTGCGTCTGGCCCCTGTTCTAGGGCATCGAGTTGGGCATCAGCGATTTGTGAATAGTCGCCTTCGAAATTCATGTACGACGTTTACGTGCCCGGCGGACGGTCGGGGAGGCGGCTGCGCGTGAGAGGAGCTCGCGTAGCTCTGGGTTGGAGTCGTATTCGTGTTGTGCGTCGGTGACGACGCGGGCAGGTTGCAGGAGGATGCTGCCGTCCTCGTTTTCTCTCATGAGGTAGCGCTGGTTGGGGCGGCCGGGGAGAACGGCGCGACTTCGGCTGTCGGTCTCGATGATCGTCGGCTCGACCATAGCCCCAGAGTATCCCATTTTCCCATCGTGGGCATAATGGGTGGTGGGTCCCGATGTCTGGTGTTAGCTCGCGGGGACCGGGGTTGACTGCGGATCCCAGAAGTCGATGGCGTGACGGCGACGTGGCGGATACTCGCGGCGCTGCCGCAGACCCGGGTCCTGGTCGTCACGACGTACGAGACCGACGCCGACATCTTGCGCGCGGTCGAAGCGGCCGCTGCTGCGGTGCTCCCCGCCGACAGCCAACACCGCGCCCAAGATCAACGTGGGAATCAATCAAGGCGTGAACATCCACGGCCACAGATACTTTCGCCGCACTTGCCGCCGGCCGGCGTTCCGCCCGGCGAGGAAGCGCACTTGCAGGCCCGATCTGAAGTCTGCGAGGGGCCAAGCCCAGTGACGTGGTGTAAGAGTTCGTTCGATCGCGTGACCCTTCGGGTGGCAGTCTAGGCGGTCAGGGCTGGGGTGGTGTTGGTTTGCTGTCCGGCGGGCTCGTCGGTGCTGGTCAGTGCTGTGCGGGCGCGGGTGAGCACGTCAAGGCCCAGGTAGCGTCGTCCTTCGATCCATTCGTCGTGTTGTTCGGCCAGCACGGCACCGACGAGGCGGATGATCGAGGCCCGGTCGGGGAAGATGCCCACGACGTCGGTCCTGCGCCTGATTTCTTTGTTGAGCCGTTCCTGGGGATTGTTGCTCCAGATTTGGCGCCAGATCTGTTTGGGAAAAGCGGTGAACGCCAACAGATCCGGGCGGGCTGCGTCGAGGTGTTCGGCCACTTTGGGGAGCTTGTCCGACAATGCGTCGAGGACTCGATCGTATTGGGCAACAACCGATTCGGCGTCGGGCTGGTCGAAGACCGAGTGCAGCAGAGTGCGCACCCACGGCCAGGAGGACTTCGGGGTGGCCGCCATCAGGTTGTTCGCGTAATGGGTGCGGCAGCGCTGCCAGGCCGCTCCGGGCAAGGTGGCCCCGATCGCGGCGACCAGGCCGGGGTGGGCGTCGCTGGTGACCAGCGCGACCCCGGACAGGCCGCGGGCGACCAGGTCGCGGAAGAACGCCAGCCAGCCTGCCCCGTCCTCGGCGGAGCTGACCTGCACACCCAGGATCTCGCGGTAGCCCTCGGCGTTGACGCCGGTGGCAATCAGGGTGTGCACGCCCACGACGCGGCCGTTCTCGCGGACTTTGAGCACCAGGGCATCAGCGGCGACGAACGTGTACGGGCCGGCGTCAAGCGGGCGGGTGCGAAACGCCTCAACCTGCTCATCGAGTTCTTTGGCCATGATCGACACCTGCGACTTGGAAAGCCTCGTCACACCCAGTGTTTCAACGAGGCGTTCCATCCGCCGGGTGGACACTCCCAGCAGATAGCAGGTGGCCACCACGCTGGTCAGGGCACGCTCAGCGCGTTTGCGTCGCTCCAATAGCCAGTCCGGGAAATAGCTGCCCTGACGCAGCTTGGGAATGGCCACATCGATGGTGCCGGCGCGGGTGTCGAAATCACGATGCCGGTAGCCGTTGCGGCTGTTGGACCGCTCATCGCTGCGCTGGCGGTAGCCGGCCCCGCAGATGGCGTCGGCTTCCGCGCCCATCAAGGCGTGGATGAACACCGACAGCAGCCCTCGCAGCAAGTCCGGGCTGGCCTCGGCGAGTTGGTCGGCCAACAGCTGCTCGGCGTCGATAAGGTGTGGTGAGGTCATCGCGTTGCTCTCCTTCGGTTGACTTTGCTGATCGTTCGAAGGATCACGCGATGACCGCCCTCTACCGCGCTACGACACGCCCACCGGCCCTACCGGCTCATACACCACGCCCCTGGACGCAACTCTGCGAGGCCTGATATCCCGCCGGCCTAGAAACGTGGAGACAGCGGCACCTAAATACTGCCTAGCCGTCCCAGTCACTCCTACAGTCCGGTGGCGCCGACACACTCCGTTGCAACTGGCCCTTGCTGAACCCCAACGGTTCCCTGTTCTCGACGACTTGCGCGACGACCGTGGCGTGAGACGCATCGTCGATGCCGCCGAGCAGCTCATCGGCCACGGCCCAGCACCGATCGCCGTGGTCTCCGATAAACGGGCCCTGCTTTTGTAGGCGAACTTCCCATCCCGCCTTCGAGGGCGAGGGTCCGCTGCTGCGTCATGCGCGCACCCGCGTCAAGATCACCCCAATCTTGACGCCAGCTTTGACATGGCTCCGATTCGAGCCGATTCCGCGCCTCTGACGAGGCAAATTCTGGTGGAGCTGCCGGGAATCGAACCCGGGTCCTACGGCATACCCTCAAGGCTTCTCCGTGCGCAGTTCGCTTTGCCCTTACTCGGATCTCCCGGTCTCGCGAACTAGCCGGGACGGCGATCCCAGTCGCTGTGTGGTGTCCCGATGGGTCCCGCGACCGAACCCATCGGTGGATCCCTCTAGCTGACGCCAGGATCCGGGTCGAGGGAACTCCCGGCCTGACGGACTAGCTGTCGCTTAGGCAGCGAGAGCGTAGTCGCGCTGATGTGAATCGGCGCTTATTTAGTTGCAACGACGCTTACGGTGGTCTCTTGCCTGCACCGGCACGCTTCCCTTGATTCGATGCGCGAAGTCGAAACCGTTCAGCCCCATGTCTTCGAGCATCCCTGCCGACCTTCGGCAGGACAATCAATGGTACGCAGTTTATGTAACGACCAGCCACCCGAGAATCATTCCGGCGGCGACCGCATCAGCGCCTCAGATCACATAGTTGAGGTTCTCGATGATGCGTGCTGCCAGCTGCCGGTCACCGCCGAGTTCGACACCGTCGGTGTTGTCTATACGCCCGCCGGCCAGCCTGGTGAACAGCATGCCGTCGAGCCGGATCGTCGCCGTCGGCTCCAGCCCGCCGAAATCGTCGACCACCTGGCCGCGCCCGTCGACTGCGACGCGAATCGTGCGCGCCAGCGGGCCGGTCAGTTCTATCTGGATCCGCGACCCGTCCGGGGCCTTGCCGAGTTTGCCGACGACGTAGCCCATGCTCGCCGTCATCTCGTCCAGCGCCAGCCGCGCCGCCGGCCCGCGGAGCTCGTCATCGGCGGCCGGCCGGCCCAGCGCATCGCGGATGTCGTGCTCGTGCATCCAGCAGTCGAAGGCCCGGATCCGCATGAACCGCCCGTAGCTGTCCGGACCGGCCGGTGTCTGGGTGACTGCGTTCCAGTCGTCCTCGGACATCGCGGAGAGCACCTTGCGACGATCGTTGGTCACTGCCAGGAAGCGCTGCCGCAGGGCGGCACCGGATTCACCGCTGAGGTGACGCACCCAGCACTCGTTCATCGCACCGATGTCGTTGCGGACGTGTGCCAGGCCGGTGACGTCGATGTCGGCGGCGGGGGTCGCGACACCCATCAGCATCGACTCGGTCCCGATCAGGTGCGACACCACGGCGCGCACACCCCAGCCGGGCAGCGGTGTCGGCGCCTCCCACGCTGACTCCGGCAGTCCGTCAAGCAGCCGGTCGATAGCGTCCCATGCCGCGTATAGACCGGGCAGCACATCGGACTTGTCCAGTTGAGTGAGCGGGCGGGTCACGACGTTGATGCTAAATGGCCTCAGCCTGAGGCGATCATCGCCACCGCCGACAGTGCCAGCACCAAGCCCACCGCTTGCGGTCTGTTGACCCGCTCACCCAGCAGGGTGATCGCCAATACGACGGTAGCCGCCGGATATAACGAAATCACGACACTCGCCAACGACAGCAATGCCGCGTGCAGCGCGAGCAGCATGGCAACGTTGGCGCTGGCGTCCAGCACTGCCGCAATCAGCGCCAGCCGCAATGATGACCCAGACGGAACCTGGAGATTGCGGCTTAGCGCCGCCACGGCGATCACCAGTGCGGTCGCCGCCATCCGCGCGAACAGCAGCGGCCAGAGCCGTGATTCGGCCGGCGCCTGATGGATCAGCACGAAGTTCAGCCCGAACCCGACCCCTGCCCCGATGGTCAGCCAGGCCACCGTCAGGGTGAACCGGTCCGGCCTGCCGTCGCGGTCGGCGGTGTCGCGTCCGAGCAGCACCACCGCGACCAGCGCCAACCCGATGCCCACTGCGGGCACTAGACCTGGCCGGTCCCCCAAGGCAACACCGACCACGACCGGTACGCCAGCGGTCAGCATCGCGGCCAACGGGGAAACTACCGAGATGGGCCCGGCACCGAGCGCCGCGTACAGCCACCACGCGCCGCAGGCCTGGCTGAGTCCGCCTAGTGCGCCCCATAGCAGTGCCCCGGCGCGGATCGGCCCGCCGACAATGGCGGCCAGCGCGCCCAGCAGCACCATCGCGGTCGGGTAGGACACCAATACCACCCGCAGGGCGGCCACCCGCCGGGCCGCGACACCGCCGACGAAGTCGCTGGCCCCGAACCCGATCGCTGACGCCAGGGCGAGCGCCGGGCCGGCTGGAAAGGCGATCACGGTCCCGTCAGCTGGCGGCAATCATCGCCACCGACAGCATGGCCATCACCATGCCCACCGCCTGCCAGCGGGTCACCCGTTCCCGCAGCACCACGATGGCCAACACCACGGTCACCGCCGGATACAGCGAAATCAGGACACTGGCCAGGGATAACAGCGAACCGTGCAGGGCCAGCAGCATCGTGATATTTGCACAGGTGTCTAACAGTGCCGCGGCGACCGCCAGCCGCATCGGTGTGCCGGATGGAAGCCGCAGGTGCCGTGTCAGCGCAGCCACCACGAGAACCAGCAGGGTCGCCGACACTCGGGCAAACACCAGCGGCCACAGCCGGCATTCGGCCGGGGCTTGGTGGATGAACACAAAGTTGAGCCCGAACGCGATTCCCGCGCCGATCGTCAGCCAGGCCACTTTGGTGGTGAACCGATGCGGCCGGGTGTCCTCGTCGGTGGCCTCCCGGCTCACCAACGTGACAGCCAACATCGCCAGGACTACGCCCGCCGACGCGGTATGCCCGGGCCGCTCACCCAGCGCGACCCCAATCCCGACCGGAATCGCAGCATCGAGCACCGCCGCCAGCGGAGACACCACGGATATCGGTCCAGAGCCGAGCGCTGCGTAGAACCACCACGCGGCGAGCCCCTGGCTGAGGCCACCCAGCACACCCCACAGCACGGCGGCGGGGTGGATTGGGCCGCCCACGATTGCGGCCACCACACCCAGGAGCAGTCCCGTGATCGGATAGGACACCAGCACCACGCGAAGTGCGGCTACCCGTCGTGAGGCGATACCGCCGACAAAGTCGCTGACGCCGAAGCCGACCGCAGACAGCTGAGCGTACGCGGCCCCGATCATCACATGCCTTTGACGTGTCGGCCCAACTCTCGCACCACTTCTCGCTGCGCGTCGCGGCGCGCCATGTCCTGTCGTTTGTCGTGCGCTCTTTTGCCGCGCGCCAGTGCGAGTTCCACTTTGACTTTGCCGTGGGAGAAGTACACCGACAGCGGCACCAGCGCGAGGTTACCATCCCTGATCTTGCCCACCAGGTGGTCGATCTGACGGCGGTGCAACAACAACTTGCGGTTGCGCCGCGGATCGTGGTTGGTCCAGCTGCCGTGGTGATACTCCGGGATATGCATGTTGCGCAGCCACACTTCGCCGTTGTCGACGGTGGCGAACGCGTCGACCAGGGACGCGCGGCCCTCGCGCAGACTCTTCACCTCGGTGCCGACTAGCACAACCCCGGCCTCAAACATTTCGAGGATTGAATAATTATGCCGGGCTTTACGATTCGTGGCGACGACCTGCCTACCGTCGCTCGCCTTCGGTGCGGATTTCTTGGCCACTGTTACCGTCGCACATACACCCGCAGTGTGGCGTACGCGGTCAGACCGGCCATCGCCACACCCACCAAGAACAGGACCGGTGAGATGTAGAGGATGTCGGCGTAGTCGATCCGCGCTATCAGGTTGGCTTGATAAAACTGGCTGAGCGCACTGTCCAAAAACCAAGCGCGCACCACAATTAACCCGACCACCGCGATCACCACGCCGACCGTCGCCGCTACCATGGCCTCAACCAGAAAGGGCAACTGGGTGTACCAGCGGCTGGCGCCGACCAGCCTCATGATGCCGACCTCGGTGCGCCGGGTATACGCCGCGACTTGAACCATGTTGGCAATCAATAAGACTGCCCCGATCGCCTGCACCAAAGCCACCGCGAACGCGGCACTGCTCAACCCGTCCAGCACGGCAAACAGCCGGTCGATCAGATCTTTCTGGTTGAGGACTGACAGCACACCTGGCTGCCCTTGCATGGCAGCGTCAAAGTCCTTGTGCTGCTCCGGATTCTCCAGCTTCACAATAAACGACGCCGGGAAGGACTCCTTGCCTGCGACATCTTTGTATTGAGGAAATTTTCGGATTGCGTCCTGGTACGCGTCATCGCGGTTGAGGAATCGCACCGATTTGACGTCGTCGCGCGCTTCGATCCTCTCGCGCAACGCCTTACACGCTTGAGTGTCGCACGTCGGGTCGTTCGCGGAAACGTCGTTGTTGAGGAAGACCTGCGTCTCGACACGATCCAGGTAGATGGCGCGCGAATGCTCGGCCAACCGGACCACGAGCAGCCCGCCGCCGAACAAGCCGATGGAGATGGCAGTGGTTAAAATCATCGCGATTGTCATGGTCACGTTGCGGCGAAGACCGGTGACAACCTCGTTGAACAGAAAGCTGAATCGCACTTAGCGATCCATCCCGTACACGCCGCGCTGCTCGTCTCGCACCAACCTGCCCAGTGACAACTCGACGACTCGCTGACGCATCGAGTCGACGATGTGATGATCGTGGGTGGCCATCAGCACGGTGGTCCCGGTCCGGTTGATGCGCTCCAGCAAATCCATGATGTCCTTGCTGGTTTCCGGGTCCAGGTTGCCGGTGGGCTCGTCGGCCAGCAACACCAGCGGCCGGTTCACGAAGGCGCGCGCGATCGCGACCCGCTGCTGCTCGCCACCAGACAGCTCGCTCGGCAGCCGGTTGGCCTTGCCGGACAGCCCGACCATCTCAAGCACGTCGGGCACCACGCGGTTGATAATCTCCCGGCGCTTGCCGATGACCTCTAACGCGAACGCGACATTTTCGAACACCGTCTTCTGCTGCAGCAGCCGGAAGTCCTGGAAGACGCAGCCGATCACCTGCCGCAGGCTGGGGATGTGGCGGCCCGGCAACGCGTTGACGTGAAACTTCGAGACCCGGATGTCGCCGGTGGTGGGTTTTTCCTCGGCCAGCAGCAGCCGCATGACCGTCGACTTGCCCGAGCCGGTGGGCCCGATGAGGAAGACGAACTCACCCTTGTCGATCTTGATGTTGATGTTGTCCAGCGCGGGGCGCGCCGACGACTTGTACTGCTTGCTGACGCGGTCAAGGGTGATCATCACGGCACGCCAGTGTAGCGGCGGGTTTTGCCCGGGCAGCCCATCGGATCATCGGGTCACGACGGTGGGGCGGGCACCGGGCCCGGGGCCGGCGGCGGGGGCGGAGGGGCCGGCGGCGGGGGCGGCGGGCCGAACGGCGGCGGCAACACGAACGGCGGCAGCGGGCCGAACGGAGGCGGCGGTGAGCCCGTCGTCGGCGTGGTCGTCGGCGTGGTCGTGGTCGCTGGCGTCGTCGTCGGTGTCGGAGTCACGGTCACCGTGACGGTCGACGGCGGCTGTTGCAATCTGCTGCGCGGCACCCACGTGTAGTTGGGGTCGGGCACGTAGCCCGGCGGCACCACCTGGGTGGCCGGCACTTGTGTCGGTGCAGTCGACGACGGCCGATACGTGTCGTGAACCCACCACAGCGCCAAGAAGGCAATGACCAAGGCCGCCGTGGAGGTGCGTAGGTGACCGCCAAATAGGTATGCCGGCCAGCGTCTTTCATCGGCGCCGCCAGCTTTCAGCGCCTTCAGGGCGACGTCCCAGTTCCTCGGCAGGGCGAACTTCACCGGCCCTGCCCTTGCGTCTTGTCCTCGGCCCCTTCGGCCGTGGCCGGGTGGACGATCGCGCCCACCGTCGCCGGTGTCTCATTGGCGGCGCCGATCCCGGCCCGCGCAAGCGCTCGCACCACCAGCACCCGTAGTTCGCGGCCGGCCTGAAACTGCTTGCCGGGCAAGGTGCGGGCGACCAGCCGCAGCGTGACGGTGTCGACCCCGATGCTTTCCACACCCATTACTGTCGGCGCGTCGAGCAACAACTCCCGCAGCACGGCGTCGTCGCGGGCGTGTTCACATTCCTGGCGCAACACTTCGTTGACTTGACCGAGGTCGGCGCTGGTGGGCACCGGGATGTCGACGACCGCGCGGGCCCAGTCCTTCGACAGGTTCACCGACTTGACGATCTGACCGTTGGGCACCGTGAAGACCTCGCCGTCGGGCGAGCGCAATTTTGTCACCCTGAGCGTGACGTTCTCGACCGTGCCCGCGGCGTCCGTCGACGAGCCCAAAATCGTGAGTTCGACGAGATCACCGAACCCGTACTGTTTTTCGGCGATGATGAAGAACCCGGCCAGCAAGTCCTTGACCAGTTGCTGGGCGCCGAAACCCAGCGCGGCGCCGAGCACGGTGGCCGGGGCCACCAGTCCACGTATCGAAAGCTGCAAGATATCGGCGATCTGGACCGCGACGGCCACCGCGATGAGGACGATCGCCACCCAGGAAATCACCGCGGCCACGGCCTGGCGGTGCTTGGTCGCTTCCGAACGCACCAGCGCGTCGCTCTCGGTGAACCCCACGTCGAGACGCTCGGTCACTTTTCGCGCCGCCCAGTTGACGAACCGGGCGGCCAGTACAGCGCCGATCAGCAACAGGACGACGCGCAACCCCTTGTCGAGGATCCAGTCCCGTAGGTCGCCGCGCCACAAGTCGTGCCAGGGTTGCGCCAGGTAGGTTTCGGTTACCGCCACGACCGTGGTATCAGTCATCGCCTCGTCTGTTGCGCCACCGGATTCCGGCTTCCAGGAATCCGTCGATGTCCCCGTCCAGCACGGCAGCCGGGTTACTGACCTCGTAGTCGGTGCGTAGGTCCTTGACCATCTGGTAGGGGTGCAAAACGTAGGACCGCATCTGGTTCCCCCAGGAGCTGCCGCCGTCGCCCTTGAGCGCGTCGAGCTCAGCGCGTTCCTCTAAGCGCTTGCGCTCCAACAACTTTGCCTGAAGCACTCGCAAAGCCGACATTTTGTTCTGCAGCTGCGACTTCTCGTTCTGGCAGGTCACGACGATACCGGTGGGCAGATGGGTGAGTCGAACCGCCGAATCGGTGGTGTTCACCGACTGCCCGCCCGGACCGCTGGAGCGGTAGACGTCGACGCGAATATCGCCTTCCGGGATATCGATGTGGTCGGTGGTCTCCACCACCGGCAGCACCTCGACCTCGGCGAACGAGGTCTGCCGGCGGTGCTGGTTATCGAACGGGCTGAGCCGAACCAGCCGGTGGGTGCCTTGTTCCACCGACAAGGTCCCGTAGGCGTAGGGCGCGTGGATGGCGAAGGTCGCGCTCTTTATCCCGGCCTCTTCGGCATACGACGTGTCGAACACCTCGACCGGGTAGTTGTGCTGTTCGGCCCAGCGGATGTACATACGCATCAGCATCTCGGCCCAGTCCGCGGCGTCGACCCCGCCCGCCCCGGAGCGGATGGTGACCAGCGCCTCACGTTCGTCGTATTCGCCGGAAAGCAGCGTCCGCACTTCCATCGCTTCGATGTCGGCACGCAGCGCCTTGAGCTCCGCGTCGGCTTCGGCGAGCGTGTCAGCGCCGCCTTCTTCTTCGGCCAGCTCGTAAAGCACCGGCAGGTCGTCGAGGCGCCGGCGAAGCTCTTCGACGCGCCGCAGTTCGCCCTGGGCGTGTGACAACTCGCTGGTCACCTGCTGGGCACGGGTTTGGTCTTCCCACAATTTGGGATCGGATGCCTCGTGCTCGAGCTTCTCGATCCGGCTGCGCAGACCGTCGACGTCGACCACCCGCTCCACGGTGGTCAGCGTGGAGTCGAGCGCTGCGATGTCGGCTTGACGGTCAGGGTCCACAGCTGCTCACGTTACCGGCGACTCAACCAACGCTACGACCAGCAGAGCCTACGTGGCGGCAGCCGTTTAGCATCGGGGTGTATGCGCCCATACCACGTCGCGATCGTCGGCTCCGGTCCGTCGGGATTCTTCGCTGCGGCATCGCTGCTCAAGGCCGCCGACTCGGCGGAGGACATCGAGGTAGCAGTCGACATGCTGGAAATGTTGCCGACGCCGTGGGGTCTGGTGCGCTCGGGCGTCGCCCCCGACCACCCGAAGATCAAGTCGATCAGCAAGCAGTTCGAAAAGACCGCCGAAGACCCACGGTTCCGCTTTTTCGGCAATGTCGTCGTCGGCGAGCACGTTCAGGCCGCCGAACTGGCCGAGCGCTATGACGCCGTGATCTATGCGGTGGGCGCGCAATCCGACCGGGCGCTGAACATCCCCGGGGAGGACCTCCCGGGCAGCATCGCCGCCGTCGATTTCGTGGGTTGGTACAACGCCCACCCGCATTTCCAGGACAGGTCGCCTGATCTGTCCTGCGGCCGGGCTGTTGTGGTCGGCAACGGCAACGTCGCGCTCGATGTCGCCCGCATCTTGGTGACCGACCCCGACGTGCTCGCGCTGACCGATATCGCCGACCACGCACTGGAATCCCTGCGGCCATGTGGTGTGGAGGAAGTGATCATCATCGGTCGACGCGGTCCGCTGCAGACGGCGTTCACCACGCTGGAATTGCGCGAACTGGGCGACCTCGAGGGGGTCGACGTGGTCGTCGACCCGGCACAGCTGGAAGGCATCACCGACGACGACGCGGCCGCGGTGGGCAAGACCGCCAAGCAGAACCTCAAAGTGCTCCGCGACTACGCCGCACGCCCACTGCGGCCCGGCCATCGCCGAATCGTGTTGCGATTCTTGACATCTCCGATCGAAATCAAAGGCGACGGAAAGGTGGAGCGAATCGTCCTCGGCCGCAACGAGCTGGTCACCGACGAGAGCGGGCGAGTGGTGGCCAAGGACACCGGCGCCCGCGAGGAGTTGCCCGTCCAGTTGGTGGTGCGCTCCGTGGGCTATCGCGGTGTACCCACCCCCGGGCTGCCGTTCGACGAGCGCAGCGGCACCATCCCCAATACCAATGGCCGAGTGGAGGGCAGCCGCAACGAATACGTCGTCGGGTGGATCAAGCGAGGCCCGACCGGGGTGATCGGCACAAACAAGAAGGACTCCCAAGACACCGTCGACACCCTGCTCGCCGACCTGGCCGCTGCCAGGCAGACGGGGCTGGCCGATTTCGGTGACGACCACGCCGTCAAGCTCGCCGAATGGCTGGCCTCGCGTCAACCCAAACTCGTCACCGCAGAGCACTGGCAGGCCATCGACCAATACGAGCGAGCAGCCGGCGAGCCGCATGGGCGGCCGCGGGTCAAGCTGTCGACGCTGGAGGAACTCTTGCGGGTAGCGCACGGCTGACTTCGCTGAGTTCCGGGCTCGCGGTCGGCCGCTGTAGTTCGAACCTATGTTCGGACATCGCGTCGGGTGTGTCGGCGTATGCCGCGCTGCGCCGCAAGGCGAATACCCCGTTCGACGGCCGCTCACGCGACTGGCCGATCATCACCGCTGTCGACGAAATCGGCAGGCGCACAGCGGACTTCATTTTGCCAACTGGTGGGCGCTCTCGCGCGACGGCTCCGCCGCGGGCTCCAACCATCACTATCAGCGCGCTTGAGATCCCCGTCGCGGTCGCTTTGACCCGGCATGACGCCTGACCGGCGGGCCTGGTCGGTTCTTCGCCAAAACAAACCAACAACCGTTGGTAACCACGGTAACTAGTGGTATGACGGACGAAGAGGCGTATGCGACGCCTGAGGCGCCCGGTGTTCAGCTCGGGCGTGCCCAGGATGCATCACCTGATCCGCCGAAGACGGGTGGTTTTCCGGCCCGGCGCAGGAAGGCACGCGCGTGGAAGCGCGCGCACGGATCAGGAGGAGCGAAGTGGTTGGCACGGCAGAACCCGGCACCCGATCCTCAACCGGGGGCGAGCGCGTCGAGCGTGCGGCCGCCCGTCCCGTGCCGCGGGGGTATTTGGCGCCGTTGCTGCCGGGTGGGGAGCCGGTGGAGTCGCTGCTGCGTAAGGCGCAGTTTTTTTACGCCGGGCACGCCTACGCCGGATCATCGCGAGGTGCATCGCCGGGGTGGTCGCGGCGCGGAGGAGTTTTATCGGGACCGGTGGCGGCACGGCAAGGAGGTGCGTTCTACCCACGGGGTGAACTGCACTGGCTCGTGTTCGTGGAAGGTTTTCGTCAAGGAGGGCATTATCGCCTGGGAGACCCAGGAGACCGATTATCCCTCGGTGGGGCCGGATAGCCCCGAGTATGAGCCGCGTGGCTGCCCGCGGGGGGCGTCGTTTTCTTGGTATACCTATTCGCCGTCGCGGGTGCGTTATCCGTATGTGCGCCAGCCGCTGCTGCAGATGTGGCGGGAGGCCCGCGCGCGGCTGGACGACCCGGTGCAGGCGTGGGCGGAGATCACCGCCGACCCGAAGCGCGCGGCGGCTTATAAGAGCGCACGCGGCAAGGGTGGGTTTTTGCGCTCGACGTGGGATGAGGTCAGCGAGCTGATCGCGGCCGCGCATGTGCACACGATCAAGACCTATGGGCCGGACCGGGTGGTGGGTTTTTCGCCGATCCCGGCGATGTCGCAGGTGTCGTATGCGGCGGGCACCCGGTTTTTGTCGATGATCGGTGGGACGATCCTGTCGTTTTATGACTGGTATGCCGATATGCCGCT
Source organism: Mycobacterium xenopi (assembly GCF_009936235.1). NCBI lineage: Bacteria > Bacillati > Actinomycetota > Actinomycetes > Mycobacteriales > Mycobacteriaceae > Mycobacterium > Mycobacterium xenopi. The sequence goes on from NZ_AP022314.1 coordinate 3,588,170, forward strand.
GGCGTCACCGCAGGTGTATGGCGATCAGACCGATGTGCCGGAGTCCGGTGATTGGTGGAACGCGGCCTATCTGATCATCTGGGGCACCAACCTGCCGATCACCCGCACCCCGGATGCGCATTTCATGGTGGAGGCCCGCTACCGCGGCCAGAAGGTGGTGGTGGTCAGCCCGGATTATTCGGATCACACCAAGTTCGCCGATGACTGGCTGGCCTGCGCGCCGGGCACCGATGGCGCGCTGGCGATGGCGATGGGCCATGTGGTGTTGTCGGAGTTCTTCCGCGACCGGCAGGTGCCCTATTTCGAGCAATATGTGAAGACCTACACCGACCTGCCTTTCCTGGTGACCCTGCGCGAACACGCTGGGGCCTATGTGCCGGACCGGTTTTTGACCGCCGCCGACCTGGGTCACGACGATGAGCTCGCGGTGCACCGGACGGTGCTGGTGGACTCGGCGACGGGGCAGCCGGTCGTGCCCAATGGGACCATCGCCGATCATTACAGCGATGCGGGCATTGGCAAGTGGAATCTAGATCTCGGTGACCTGGATCCGCTGCTAAGCCTGTACGGCCGGCACGAGCGGGCCGTGGCGGTCGACTTGCCCCGCTTCGACATCGGGAAGACCGAGGGTGGCGGCGTGATCCGCCGCGGCGTGCCGGTGCTGCGGTTGGGCGAGAAGCTGGTGACGACGGTGTTCGACTTGCTGATGGCCCACTACGCGGTGTCGCGCCCGGGTTTGCCGGGCGAGTGGCCCACCGGCTACGACGACGCGTCGCAACCGTATACCCCTGCCTGGCAGCAGGCGATCACGTCGGTGCCGCCGCCGCGGCGGCCCGGGTGGCCCGCGAATTCGCCCGCAGCGCAGAGCTTTCCAAAGGCCGGTCGATGATCGCGATGGGTGCGGGCACCAACCACTGGTTCCACTCCGACCAGATCTACCGCACGTTCTTCACGCTCACGATGCTGTGCGGCTGCCAGGGGGTCAACGGCGGCGGCTGGGCGCACTATGTCGGGCAAGAGAAGGTGCGCCCGCTGACCGGATGGCAGCAGGTCGCGTTCGCGCTGGACTGGCAACGGCCGACCCGACAGATGACCGGTACGTCGTTCTTCTACTTGCACACCGACCAGTGGCGTTACGAGCAGTTCGGCGCCGACGAGTTGGCCAGCCCGCTGGGCCGTGGCCTGTTTCGGGGCAAGGCGATGGCCGACGCGCTGGCCCAGTCCGCGCGGCTGGGCTGGGCGCCGTCGTTTCCGACGTTCGACCGCAACCCGCTGGATTTGGCCGATGCCGCCGCCGCAGCCGGCAAGAGCGTCGCCGACTATGTGATCGACGAGTTGCGTTCTGGCCGAATGTGTTTCGCTGGTGAGGATCCGGATAATCCGGTGAACTTCCCGCGGGTGCTGACGGTGTGGCGAGCCAATTTGCTGGGCTCGTCGGGTAAGGGCATGGAGTATTTCATGCGCCATCTGCTGGGCACTCATAACGCGGTGCGGGCGAACGAAACACCCGAGGCCCTGCGCCCGGCCGAGGTGCGCTGGCGCGACGAGGCCCCGCAAGGCAAGCTCGATTTGGCGGTGGCCATCGACTTTCGGATGACCAGCACGTGCACGTATTCCGATATCGTGTTGCCGGCGGCGACCTGGTATGAGAAGTACGACATCTCTACCACCGACATGCATCCGTTCGTGCACTCGTTCAACCCGGCCATCCCGCCCCCGTGGGAGGCTCGCACCGACTTCGACGCGTTCGCCACCATTGCCCGCGACTTCTCCCGGCTGGCCGCAAAGCATCTGGGCACACGCACCGACGTGATCGCCGCGCCGCTGATGCACGACACAGCCGACGAGTTGGCCCAGCCCCGCGGTGTGGTGCGCGATTGGCGCTATGGGCAATGCGAGCCGATACCGGGCAAGACGATGCCGAAGCTGGTCAGTGTGGAACGCGACTATGCCGCGGTCGCCGACAAATGGGCTGCGCTGGGCCCTCTGGTGGAAACGGCGGGCACCCCGGTGAAGAGCGTTTCCTGGAAACCTGTTGCCGCTGTTGATTTTTTGGCCCACCGTAACGGCACGGTGCGCGGCGGGGTCGCCGACGGCCGCCCGTCGCTGGCGCGTGATGTTTACATGGCTGAGGCCATTCTGGCGTTGTCGGGCACCACCAACGGCGCCGTGGCGATGCAGGGCTGGCAGGCGTTGGAGGAGCGCACCGGGATGCGGTTGGCCGACTTGGCGGCGGGCCGGGCCGGCGAGCACATCACCTTCGAGGACACCCAGATTCAGCCGCGCTCGGTGATCACCTCACCGGAATGGTCGGGCAGCGAGACCGGTGGGCGGCGCTACTCGCCGTTCGTGGTCAACGTCGAACGCAAGAAACCCTGGCACACGCTGACCGGGCGGATGCACTTTTTCCTCGACCACGACTGGATCGCCGAATACGGCGAATGGTTGCCGGTGTATCGCCCGCCGCTGAACTATGCGCGCCACTTCGGCCACCAGGGACTTTCCGAAGACGGCCGGCCCGAGATCACCGTGCGCTACCTCACCCCGCACTCCAAGTGGTCGATTCACTCGGAGTATCAAGACAATTTGCACATGCTGCGGCTGTTCCGCGGCGGCCCGGTGATCTGGATGAGCCCGGCGGATGCGGCCGCGATCGGCGTCAAAGACAACGACTGGATCGAGGCCTATAACCGCAACGGCGTGGTGGCCTGCCGGGCGGTGGTCACCCACCGCATGCCGCAGGGCACGGTGTTTATGTACCACGCCATGGACCGCCACCTGATGACACCGAAGTCGGAGGTGTCGGGTTGGCATGGCGGCGGCGACAACTCGCTGACCCGGCTGGTGATCAAACCGACCCACATGATCGGCGGCTACGCCCAAATGTCGTTCGCCTTCAACTACTACGGCACCACCGGCAATCAACGCGACGAGGTCACCGTCATCCGCCGCCGCGCCCAGGAGGTGGCCTACCGGTGAGGGTGATGGCGCATGTGGCGATGGTGATGAACCTCGATAAGTGCATCGGCTGTCACACCTGCACGGTGACGTGCAAGCAGGTGTGGACTAACCGGCCGGGCACCGAGTACGTCTACTTCAACAATGTGGAAACCAAGCCGGGTATCGGTTATCCGAAACGCTACGAAGATCAACAGCAGTGGCACGGCGGCTGGACGCTGGATCGCAAGGGGCGCCTCCAACTCAAGTCGGGTAGCCGGCTGCGCCGGCTGCTGTCGATTTTCTACAACCCCGACCTGCCCACCATTGATGACTACGGCGATCCGTGGACCTATGACTACCAGACCGTGATCGACGCGCCGCTGGGCACACCGAATCCCAGCGCGCATTCGATCTCGGCGCTCACCGGCCGCGACATGACGGTGAAGTGGGGCAGCAACTTTGACGACGACCTGGCCGGTGCGCCCGAGCTCGCGGTCGACGACCCTGACCTGGCGGGTCTCGAAGACCGGGTGAAGATGGAGTTCGAGCAGGTGTTCATGTTCTACCTGCCGCGCATCTGCGAGCACTGTCTCAACCCCTCCTGTGTGGCCTCGTGCCCGTCTGGGGCGATGTACAAGCGCGCCGAGGACGGGATCGTGCTGGTCGACCAGGACCGCTGCCGGGGCTGGCGGTTCTGTGTGTCGGGCTGCCCGTATAAGAAGGTGTATTTCAATCACCGCACCGGCAAGGCGGAAAAATGCACGTTTTGCTATCCGCGCATCGAGCAGGCCATGCCGACGATCTGCTCGGAGACCTGTGTGGGCCGGCTGCGCTATTTGGGGCTGGTGCTCTATGACGCCGACCGGGTGCTCGACGCCGCGGCCACGCCCGACCTCCAGGACCTGTATGAGGCCCAGCTGGGGGTGTTCCTCGACCCGAATGACCCGCACGTGGTGGCTGAGGCTGCGCGACAAGGCATTCCACACGACTGGATTCAGGCGGCGCAACGCTCCCCGGTCTACGAGTTGGCGGTGCGGCACAAAGTCGCGCTGCCGCTGCACCCGGAATATCGCACGTTGCCGATGGTCTGGTACATCCCGCCGCTGTCACCGGTGGCCGACGTGGTCGGCGCGGCCGGCTACGACGACAACCCCGACCACGTGTTCGCCACCATCGACGCGCTGCGTATCCCGATGGAGTACCTGGCCAACCTGTTCACCGCGGGTGACGCCGACGTGATAAGACGCGTGTTGCGCAAACTGGCCGCGGTGCGGGCCATTCAGCGCGCCGGGCAGCTGGGCCTCGGCGTCGACGAGAACCTGCCGGCTTCGGTCGGCGCCAGCGCCGACGACCTCGACGACCTCTACCGGCTGCTGGCGATCGCCAAATACGAAGACCGCTACGTCATCCCGCCGGCGCACACCGAGGACGCCGGCCAGCTCATGGGCCAACACGAGCAACTGTTCTGCAGCCTCGACACCGACGGCGGGCCCGGCATGGGCGGCTACGGTCCACCCGAATCCAGCGGCGGCAGAAAGGGGTTCAACCTGCTCAACTGGAACGGCAAGGACAAGGTTCCCGGCATGTTTCCCAAAGCGCGACACACATGAACACCCAGGCGATCAAGCTGGCGTCGGTCCTGCTGCAGTACCCGACGACATCGCTGTTCGACGGGCTGGACACACTGGAGAGGTTCGCGGCCCAAACCAGCCCCAAACCGACCCGGGAATCGTTCGGCCGGTTCCTGGGCTGGCTTCGCGCCACCCCGCCCAACGACGTGGCACAGCACTATGTGCAAACATTCGACCTGCGCCGCCGCTGCAGCCTGTACCTGACTTACTACCGCTACGGCGACACCCGCAAACGGGGCATGGCAATGGTGACGTTCAAGGCCGCCTACCGTGACGCCGGGTTCATTCCATCCGAGGACGAACTACCCGACTACCTGCCGATGGTGCTCGACTTCGCCACGCTGTGCCCCCGCGGCAAACGGCTGCTGTCGGGGCATCGCACCGATCTAGAGTTGCTGCGCCGCGCCCTGATCAGCGCGCACTCACCCTACGCCGACGTCGTCGCCGCGGTAATCGCCACCCTTCCCGGACTGGGCAAGCGAGAACTCGAACAAGTCCGCGCCGCCTGGCAATCCGGCCCACCAAGCGAAGAAGTGGGCCTGGAACCGTTCGCCCCGCCGGACTATTTGGCCGGCTACCAAACAAGGCAAAAGCCATGATCCCCCTCAGCGCATGGGACATTTGGTGGTGGGTGATCCTGCCCTACATCGCGATCGTCGTGTTCGTGGTCGGCCACATCTGGCGCTGGCGTTACGACCAGTTCGGCTGGACCAGCCACTCGACCCAACTGCAGGAACGGCGGCTGCTCAAATGGGGCTCACCACTGTTCCACTACGCCACCTTCGCCGCGATCTTCGGACACATCCTCGGCATATTGGTACCCAAATCGGTCACCGATTGGCTCGGCATCCCCGAAACCTGGTATCAGGACTTTTCCGCCGTCGCCGGGTCAACCGCCGCCGTCGGCATCTTGATCGGCGCCGCAGTGCTAACGTTCCGACGCACGATGATTCCCCGGGTGCGCGCCACTACCAGCGCCGTGGACTACCTTGCGCTGATCCTGCTCGGCATCATCGTGATCCTGGGCATCGTGTTGACCCTGGGCATCGAGGACACGTCGCATTACGAGTACCGCAACACCGTCGGCGTGTGGTTCCGCAGCCTGGCCACCTTCCACCCCAACGTGCGGGCGATCACCAGCGCACCATTCCTGTACCAACTACACGCGGCCGCGGCCTGGGCAATCTTCATCGTTTGGCCGTTCAGCCGCCTGGTGCACGCCTGGAGCTACCCACTGTGGTATCTGTGGCGGCCCTATATCGTCATCCGCAGCCGCGTCGCCGATCGACCCCACGAACCGGGAACCAGCGGGCGTCGGTGGCGCAAAATCGGTGTCCCGTACTAAGGCAAGGCCCGACCGTGCAACAGATTAACGGAGCCCGTGAAGCGGTACGGACCCTCAACCCCGGGTATTTCGCACTGGTGATGGCCACCGGCATCGTGTCGATCGCGATGTACCACCACCGCGCCTACACCCTGTCAGTGGGGTTGCTGTGGCTGACCTGTTTCGCCTACGCCGTGCTGCTGGCTCTGAGTGCAGTACGAATCATGGCTTACCGCAAAGATTTTGGTGAGGACTTCGGTAATCCGGGCCGAGCATTCGGGCTGTTCACCTTCGTCGCCGCCACCGACGTGTTCGGCACCCGGCTGGCCATCGACGCCCACCACGCGGTTGCGTTGGCACTGTTGGCAGTCGGCTGGATCAGCTGGCTGGTGCTGGGCTACCTGGTGCCGTGGACGGCGGTGCTGCGGTACCGTCACCGGCCCGTCCTTCAGGACGCGAACGGCACCTGGTTTATCTTCGTGGTCGCAAGCGAATCCGTCGCCGTGCTCGCGGCTGCGCTGGAACCCGCGCTCGGGCAGCAACGCCGGGAACTGGCTTTGTTGGCGGTGTTTTCCTGGTCGGTCGGTGTGTTCCTCTACGGGGGCACCGGTGTCTTGGTCACCGGCCGCATGTTGCTCTATCCGCTGCGCCCCGAGGACCTCAACCCGCAGTACTGGGTGTCGATGGGCGCCACCGCCATCACCGTGCTAGCCGGCGCCCGCATCGTGGAGATGGCCAACGCGCCCATGGTCGCTGCCACCCGGGGTCTGATCGCCGGAACGTCGGTGGTCTTCTGGGCCTTCGGCACATGGTTAATTCCGCCGCTGGTTGCCGCCGGCATCTGGAAGCACATCGTCCACCGCATCCCGCTGCGCTACGAAGCAGGGCTATGGAGCGTGGTGTTCCCGCTGGGCATGTACGGCGTCGGCGGCCACTATCTCGGTCAGGCCGACCATCTGCCGATCGTCAGAAGCATCAGCGACATCGAAAGCTGGTTTGCCTTGGCGGTGTGGGCGATCACGTTCATCGCGATGCTGCACCACCTGCTGACCACAGTCGGCCGACCGGCCCGCTGGCGCGCTAGGCAGAGGGTTGCTCAGGCCGAGCGAAAGCCCAGTTGTCAGGATTCTTCTGCGAATACACCACCGGCAGCAGGTCACCCCTCGTCGGCCATTCGTCGACGTTGACGGCCATGCGCTGATAGACGGTGTGTTCGTTGACCGTGGGTCCGTTTATGACCCCAGTAATGGTGACGTACTGCTCGCCGGTGACGTCCGGGCGCGGGCTCACGCCGGTGACCAGTAGCGTGCCGTGCACCGCGTCCTGGCCCGGGCCGCGTCGGATGAACCGGGGCGCCAGCAACACCGCCAGCGTTGCGATCAGCAGAAGCAGCACACCAATTTCCCAGCCCACATCGCCAATGGTAGGACTGCTGCATGGGCCACGATCTCGCGCTCGCATTGATGCTGGCCGATCGCGCGGATGCGGTGACAATAGCCCGGTTCGGCGCGCTGGATTTGCGGATCGACACGAAGCCGGACCTGACACCGGTCACCGACGCCGATCGCGCCGTCGAATCCGAGGTGCGTGAAGCGCTGCAAGCCAAGCGGCCCGACGACGACATAGTGGGTGAAGAATTCGGCGGCGCAACGGCTTTCAGCGGTCGGCAGTGGATCATCGACCCGATCGACGGCACCAAGAATTTCGTGCGCGGCGTGCCGGTGTGGGCGAGCTTGATCGCGTTGCTCGACGACGGAGTGCCGACGGTCGGGGTTGTCAGCGCGCCGGCGCTGCGACGACGGTGGTGGGCGGCCAGCGGCGCCGGCGCGTTCGCGGCAGTCGACGGCTCGCCGCCCCGTCGGCTGGCGGTGTCGTCGGTGGCGCGGCTGGACACGGCCAGCCTGTCGTTTTCCAGCCTGTCCGGCTGGGCGCAGCTGGGCCTACGGGAACGCTTCCTCGGGTTGACCGACGCGGTGTGGCGGGTACGCGCCTACGGCGATTTCTGGTCCTACTGCCTGGTGGCCGAGGGCGCTGTCGACATTGCCGCCGAGCCGGAGGTGTCGGTGTGGGACCTGGCGCCGCTGGACATCCTGGTGCGCGAAGCGGGCGGAACATTCACCAGTGTCGACGGCACCGCGGGCCCGCATGGTGGTAGCGCGGTAGCTACCAACGGCCTACTGCATGACCAGGTGCTTTCGACGCTTTCACGCGGGTAGCCTGGTCGCCGGGGACCATACCATGAGTGATCAGTTCACGATCGCCACCAAGCACTGGCACCGTCTCGACGACGGCCGGATTCAGTGTGACGTATGTCCCCGCGCCTGCAGGCTCCACGAGGGCCAGCGGGGACTGTGTTTCGTCCGTGCTCGCATCGACGACCAGATCAAGCTGACGAGCTACGGGCGCTCCAGCGGGTTTTGCGTCGACCCGGTGGAGAAGAAGCCGCTCAACCACTTCCTGCCCGGGTCGGCGGTGTTGTCGTTCGGCACCGCGGGTTGCAACCTGGCCTGCAAATTCTGCCAGAACTGGGATATCTCGAAATCCCGCGAAGTCGACACGCTGGCCAGCCAAGCCACCCCGGAGGACATCGCCCGGGTTGCTGACGAATTAGGTTGCCGCAGTGTAGCTTTCACATACAACGACCCGACGATCTTTTGGGAGTACGCCGCTGATGTCGCCGATGCTTGTCACGAGAATGGCATCAAAGCGGTTTCGGTGACGGCTGGCTACATGTGCCCGGCGCCTCGGGCGGAGTTCTATCGGCACATCGATGCCGCCAACGTCGACCTCAAAGCTTTCACCGAAGACTTCTACCGCCGGGTGTGCGTCGGGCACCTGCAGGACGTGCTTGACACGCTCGTCTACCTGCGCCGCGACACCGATGTGTGGTTCGAGATCACCACGTTGCTTATTCCCGGACGCAATGACAGTGACGCCGAAATCACCGCCGAGTGCGAGTGGATCCGCGAAAACCTTGGCGTCGATGTGCCGGTGCATTTCACCGCGTTTCACCCCGACTACAAGATGACCGATACCCCGCCGACCCCATCCACCACCCTGACCCGGGCCCGCCGGATCGCGCTCGGCGAAGGCCTGCGGTTCGTCTACACCGGCAACGTGCACGACACGGAGGGCGGGACCACGTGCTGTCCTGGTTGCGGGGCCGCGGTCGTGGTTCGGGACTGGTATGCGATCCGGCACTACGCGCTGGCCGACGATGGTCGCTGCCAAGCCTGCGGCTACCGGCTGCCCGGCGTCTACGACGGGCCGGCCGAAGGCTGGGGCCGGCGTCGGCTGCCCATCTGGACGAGCCTGTCGCAGGTGTGAAGTAGTTAACAGAGCTCCCTATCTTACTCCGGAGTAAGATAGGGTTATCCGCACTGCCCCAACGACCCAGGCTGCTGTCATGACTAACACCGTCTCCACCAACGGCCGCGCGAAGCGGGCCGGCCGCAAAACCGCCGTCGGAGAGCACAGGCACAAGCGCACCGGCATCGACATCGCGCTGGGGTTGCTCACCCCGATCGTGGGCCAGGATTTTCTGGACAAATACCACCTCCGCGATCCGCTCAACCGCACCTTGCGCTACGGGGTCAAGACAAGCTTTTCGGTTGCCGGCGCTACCACCCGACAGTTCAAGCGGATCCAAGGCCTGCGCGGCGGGCCGACCCGGCTGAAGGCAAGCGGCCGCGACTACTTCGACCTAACGCCCGACGACGACCAGAAGATGATCGTCGAAACCGTCGATCAGTTCGCCCAAGAAATCTTGCGTCCGGCGGCGCCGGAGGCCGACGAGGCGGCCGAGTACCCGCGCGACCTGATCACCAAGGCCGCGGAACTGGGAGTGACGGCGGTCAATGTTCCCGAAGATTTCGACGGGATCGCCGCGCATCGCTCCAGCGTCACCAACGTCCTGGTAGCCGAGGCACTGGCCTACGGCGACATGGGGCTCGCGCTGCCGATCTTGGCCCCGGGTGGGGTGGCCTCGGCGCTCACCCATTGGGGCAGCGCCGATCAGCAGGCCACCTACCTCAAGGAATTCGCCGGCGAGAACGTCCCGCAGGCCTGCGTCGCGATCGCCGAACCGCAGCCGCTGTTCGACCCGACTCGTCTGAAGACCACCGCGGTGCGCACACCCAGCGGGTACCGGCTGGACGGGGTCAAGTCGTTGGTCCCCGCGGCTGCGGATGCCGAGCTGTTCATCGTCGGCGCTCAACTGGGCGGCAAACCGGCACTGTTTATCGTCGAGTCGTCAAGCAGCGGCTTGACCGTCAAGGCCGACCCGAGCATGGGCATTCGCGCGGCGGCGCTGGGTCAGGTTGAGCTCGATCACGTGTCGGTGCCGCTGAGCGCCCGGTTGGGCGAGGACGAGGCCACCGACGATGACTACGCGGAGGCGATCGCGCTGTCCCGGCTGGGCTGGGCGGCGCTGGCGGTCGGCACCTCGCACGCGGTGCTCGACTATGTCGTCCCCTACGTGAAGGAGCGCGAAGCTTTCGGCGAGCCCATCGCCCACCGGCAATCAGTGGCGTTCATGTGCGCCAACATCGCTATCGAACTCGATGGGTTGCGGATGATCACCTGGCGTGGCGCCGCCCGCGCCGAGCAGGGTCTGCCATTCGCGCGCGAAGCGGCGCTGGCCAAGCGGCTTGGCGCCGACAAGGGCATGCAGATCGGCCTAGACGGCGTGCAGCTGCTCGGCGGCCACGGCTACACCAAGGAACACCCCGTCGAGCGCTGGTACCGCGACTTGCGAGCCATCGGCGTCGCGGAGGGCGTTGTAGTTATCTAGGTCGTCATCTAAGTCTCCTACTGCGAAAGACCAATCATGGCAATCAATCTGGAACTTCCACGCAAGATGCACGCGGTGATCGACAAGGCGCACCAGGGCGCAGCCGAGATGATGCGGCCGATCGCGCGTAAATACGACCTGAACGAGCACGCTTACCCGGTCGAGCTCGACACGCTGGCCAACCTGTTCATGGGTGCCGCCGAATCGAATACGTTGGGGCTCACCGGCGCCGAGGCGTTCCGCGAGGGCGAGGGCAACGAAGAAAACCGCAACGGGCCCAACATGGCAGCGGTGCTGCAGACGATCGAAGCCAGCTGGGGCGATGCCGCGATGATGCTCTCGATGCCCTACCAAGGCTTGGGTAACGCGACGATCTCCGGTCTGGCCACCGACGAGCAGCTGCAACGGTTGGGCAAGGTGTGGGCGGCGATGGCCATCACCGAACCGGGATTCGGGTCGGACTCGGCCGCGGTGTCGACCACCGCGAGGCTGGACGGCGATGAATACGTGATCAACGGCGAAAAGATCTTCGTCACCGCCGGTTCGCGGGCCACCCACATCGTGGTGTGGGCGACGCTGGACAAATCGAAGGGCCGCGCCGCGATCAAGCCGTTCATCGTGCCGCGCGAGCATCCGGGCGTCACCATCGAGCGGCTGGAGAAGAAGCTCGGCATCAAGGGCTCCGACACCGCCACCATCCGCTTCGACAACGTCCGCATCCCCAAAGAGAACCTGCTGGGCAGCCCAGAGATCGACACCAGCAAGGGTTTCGGCGGTGTGATGGAGACGTTCGACAACACCCGCCCGATCGTCGCCGCCATGGCCATCGGGATCGCTCGCGCCGCGCTGGAAGAGCTGCGCAAAATCCTGACCGACGCCGGGGTTGAGATCTCCTACGACAAGCCCTGGCATGCCCAGAGTGCCGCGGCTGCAGAGTTTTTGCGGATGGAGGCCGACTGGGAAGCCAGCTATCTGCTGGCGCTGCGCGCGGCATGGCAGGCCGACAACAGTATCCCGAACTCCAAGGAAGCGTCGATGAGCAAGGCCAAGGCCGGTCGGGTGGCCAGCGATATCACGCTCAAGGCGGTCGAATTGACCGGCACCACGGGATATTCCCAGCAGACGCTGTTCGAGAAGTGGGCGCGTGACTCGAAGATCATGGATATCTTCGAGGGCACTCAGCAGATCCAGCAGCTGGTGGTCGCCCGCCGTCTGTTGGGCCTGTCGTCGTCGGAGCTGAAGTAACCCCGGCCTCGCCACGTCGAGCGCGATTGTGCCGACTCATACGCACGCACCGCATGTCGCGTATGAAACCGCACAGTCGGCGCTGGTTATCCACAGCCCTATGAGCGGGCGCTCAGGAACTGTCGGTCGCCCCGCTTAGCATGCGGTCATGACGAATTGGATCAATACGGTCAGCCGTGACCATGTCGAGCAAGGGTTGCGGGGTCGCTTCACCCAGGCCAATCACGGCAAGCCGCACATGCTTCGCAAGATGGCTCGTGGTGACTGGATCATCTTCTACTCGCCGAAAACCGCCTACCCCGACGGTGAGCCGCTTCAGTCCTTCACCGCCATCGGCCGCGTCGTCGACGATGAGCCGTATCAGGCGGAGATGACGCCTGACTTTCGTCCGTGGCGTCGCAACGTCGATTTCCTCGAATGCGTCGAGACGCCAATCCGGCCGCTGATCGACCAACTCGACTTCATCGAAGATAAGTCCCGGTGGGGCTACAAGTTCCGATTCGGAGTGTTCACGATCGGCGATCACGACCTGGAAGTGATCCGCTCCGCGATGACCGGTTCATAAATTGTGAGCCGGCGAGTCAAGTCGACAACCTTTAGGCACCGGCATCAATGGCATCGGGCAGCGCCTGCAGCAGCTTCCCGTCGGCAGTGAGCAGCTTCAGCCGTTCCACCTTCGCCTGGGCTACCAGGACTGCGTCGAACGGATCTTTATGGGGCAGTGCGATGAGGTCAGACGCGAGTGTGTGGCGACGCGTGACTGGTAGGTCCCGCAGGGCGGATCGGTCGATCGCGTCGTTTAGGTCCTCGGGCAGCGCGATCTTGCCAAGTGCCGCCTTAATGGCGAGCTCCCACGTGCTCGCCGCGGAGACATACACGGCTGAGCCAACCGCGATCCGATCCCGCGCCTGGATGCCTAGCCGCGGACTGTCGTCGAGCAGCCAGAGAAGGACATGGGTGTCGAGCAGGAGCCCGTTCATGCGATACCGAACAACGTGTTGACATCGTCGTCGGTGTCGTCAAAGTGATCGGCGTCGTAGTGGAGACGGCCGGCGAGGCCGCCGAAAACGATGTCGGTGCGCATGTGCGGTACAAGGTCAGCAACCGGCTTGCCGGCGCGGGCGATCGTGATTGTCTCGCCGTTTTCGACACGAGCGAGCAACTGCGACAAGTGCGTCTTCGCATCATGGATGTTGACCGTCGGCATAGCCATAGTCTACCGGACTTAGTCTAGTCGGACTAGGAAGATCGCCGCGACGCCTCATAGCCTGCGGTTAACCGGAATACTGCCCGATCGATTGCCGGCACGATCTCGGTGATGTCGATCTCCCCGGTCGCGAACCGCGCCACGAGGCCATGCACCAGATTCGACAGGATAGTGTCGAGATCCTCGACGAAGTCGTCGTCGACATCAGCGAGCACGGCCATCGCGGCTGGCACCACGACATCGAAACCGCGGCGAATCAGCTTCTGGCCACCAGGCGCAGTCCGCACCCGGAAGTACGCTTCGAGCATCCCGGGGTGAGGCTCCCACGGCTCAAAAATCGCGCGCAGCACCCGCATGAGCCCGGTGTAGAGCGATTCATCCTCCTCGTGCGTCTGCGCCGCCAAACCGGCGTACCGGTTTTCCTCCATCCAGCACTCGAGCGCAGCGAGAATCAGTTCATCACGGTTCGCGTATCGCTTGTAGATCGTGGCCAACGACGTTCGGGCCCGGCGCGCCACTTCGCGCAGTTGAACGGCGTCGTAGCCCTCGGTCTCCAAAATCTCGACGACAACGTCGAGCACCCGGTTTGAGCGACGGTCAGTCCGGGTGCCGGCCGCTTGTGCAGTAGTCATCTGAGGCTCTTGTCTTCAACGTGTAACCAGGTTACTCTACACCAGTAACTTGGTTACCGCATGCAGCGAAGCGAGGCTCGATGGGTGGTTTAGACGGCAAGGTCGCCTTCATCACCGGCGTGGCGCGCGGCCAGGGCCGCAGCCACGCAGTGCGGCTGGCCACCGAAGGTGCCGCGATCATCGGCATCGACATCTGCGCCGACATCGAAGCCAACCACTACCCGATGGCCAGTCGCGACGAGCTCGACGAAACCATCGGGCTGGTGGAAACCGTGGGCGGCAAGATGCTGGGCACCGTCGCCGATGTGCGCGATTTCCACCAGGTCAAGACAGCGCTCGATGCCGGTGTGGACCATTTCGGTCGTCTAGACATTGTGTGCGCCAATGCGGGAATCGCCCCCGTGGCCTTCCGTCAGCTCAGCATCGAGGAAGAGCTGGCGCAGTGGAGGGCGGCGATCGCCGTGAACCTCGACGGCGCATATCACACGGCATGGGCGGCGATCCCGCATCTACTTGCCGGCCAGCGCGGCGGTGCCATTGTATTCACCAGTTCAACGGCCGGGCTGCGTGGGTTCGGCGGTCTGCAGGGCGGTGGGCTGGGGTACGCCGCCTCAAAGCACGGCATAGTCGGATTGATGCGCACTCTGGCGAACACGCTGGCGCCCTTCAGTATTCGCGTCAACACGGTCCATCCGACCGCGGTACGCACGATGATGGCCGTCAATCCGGCGATGACCGAGTTCTTGGAAAGCTATCCCGAAGGCGGTGCGCATCTGCAAAATCCGATGCCAGTCGAGATGCTGGAACCTGGGGACATCAGTGCCGCGATCGCGTACCTGGTCTCCGATGAAGCCCGATACGTCACCGGCGTGACATTCCCGGTCGATGCCGGCTTCTGCAACAAGCTATGAGCGCCAACATCAATGGCGGAGGACGTGTCGCGGACAAGCGGGTGCTGGTCACCGGGGCTGCCCGCGGCATGGGCCGCAGTCATGCGGTACGGCTTGCCGAGGAAGGCGCCGACGTCATCTTGGTCGACATCTGCGCGTCGCTGCCTGAACTGGAGTACCCGCTGGCCACCGAAGACGACCTCGCGGAGACAGCGCAGCTGGTCGAAAAGCACGGTCGCCGCGCGATCCCCAAGGTGGTTGACGTGCGAGACGCGGCAGCACTGGCCTCGGCCGTCGACGACGCGGTGGCCGAACTGGGCGGCCTTGACGGCTCGGTGTCCAACGCCGGCGTGCTGACGGTGGGAACATGGGACAAGACCACACCCGAGCAATGGCGAACGGTGGTGGATGTCAACCTGATCGGGGCCTGGAATACGTGTGCTGCGGCGCTTCCCCATCTCGTCGAACGGGGCGGCAGCATCGTCAACATCAGCTCGTCGGCGGGCATTAAGGGCACTCCCCTGCACCTGCCATACACCGCGTCCAAGCACGGAATTGTTGGAATGAGCCTGGCGTTGGCCAACGAGCTTGCGGCCCACAATATTCGGGTCAATACCGTGCACCCGACCGGTGTCGCGACGGGGATGAATCCGGAGTCTATGCACCGGCTTCTCGCCGAGGAGCGGGCAGACTTGGTTCCGATCTTCCTCAACGCGCTGCCAGCGATCATGGCAGAGCCCATTGATATCAGCAACGCTGTGCTGTTCCTGATCTCCGACGAGTCACGCTACGTGACTGGCCTGCAGTTCAAGATCGACGCCGGCGTCACCATCAGGTAGGCGGAATTCATGACAACGACCGATACGGAACGTGTGGAGCTTGGCAGGCGCCAGTTCGCTGAGGTGATGACTTTTCCACCGCCCGACGATTCCAGCCCGACCGCAAGTGGACTGATCGACTACGTGTTCGCCGAAGTGTGGTCGCGCCCGCTGCTGAGCCGGCGCGATCGGCGGTTCGTCACGCTGCCGTGCGTCGCGGCAGCCGACGCTCAAGAGCCGTTGGAGCAGCACGTGTATGCGGCGCTCAACAGCGGCGACGTGACCATCACCGAAATGCGGGAGATTGTATTGCATTTCGCGGTCTATGCCGGCTGGCCCAAGGCGTCGCGGTTCAACATGGCGGTCGACGAGCAGTGGGACCGCATTCACCGCGAGCGCAGCCTGCCCGTGACGCCGCCAGAACCACTGCTGCCGCTGGTCACCCCAAGTGACCCGGAAAGTCGGCTGGCCGGCGGCGAGAAGTCGTTCAAGGACATCAACTGCATACCGTTCGCGCCGCCACGAGACAACCCTTACTCGGGGGCCGGCATCCTCAACTTCGTCTTCGGGGAAATGTGGCTGCGCCCGGGACTGGGCATGAAAGAGCGGCGATTGATCACCGTCGCCTGCGTGGCTTTTCAAGATGCACCGATCCCGATCATGTCTCACGTCTACGCCGCGCTGAAGAGCAGGGACGTCTCGTTCGACGAAATGGACGAGGTGGCATTGCATTTCGCCGCCTACTACGGCTGGCCCAAAGCTTCCCACCTCAGCCAGGTGATCGCTGAGCAAAAACAGCGCGTCTTGGACGAGTGGCGTGCCGAAGACACGGTTCATTTCTAGGAGCCGGGATGAGCTCGATCACCGATATCTTCTTGCCCGCAGGACTTCTCATCGGCAGTGACAGCATCACTCAATCGTCCGGTGGAACCCACCAGCACATCTACCCCGCTACCGGGGAACCCAATGCGACGATCCAACTCGCCGGCACCACCGAGATCGACCAGGCGGTCGAGTCGGCGTGGCAGGCGCACCGTGAGTGGATGTCGTATTCCGTTGATCGACGCCGCGACCTGCTCATCGATCTCGCCGATGTGGTGCATGAGCATCTCGACGAACTGTCCCGGCTCAACGTGCACGACTACGCGGTGCCGGTATCGTTTGCCGTCAATGCCGTCCTTCTCGAGCGTTTTCTGCGGCATTTCGCCGGGTACGCCGACAAGCCGCACGGCGCCAGCACGCCGGTAGCCGAATCCGTCGACATCAATCTCATCGAACGCGAACCCTATGGTGTCGTCGGTGTCATCACGCCCTGGAACGGCTCGCTGGTCGTGATTGGGTCGTGCGTGGCGCCGGCACTGGCGGCGGGAAACGCCGTCGTGCTGAAGCCGTCAGAGTTTGCGCCGTTCGCTGCACTGCGATTCGGTGAATTATGTTTAGCAGCAGGTCTTCCCGCAGGGCTGGTGAACGTGGTGCCTGCCGGGCCTGAGGGCGGCGAGGCGCTCGTACGTCATCCGGGCATTCGCAAAATCCACTTCACCGGTGGCACGGCAACGGCGCGCAAGGTGATCCAGGCGGCGGCAGACAATCTGACGCCGGTGGTCGCCGAACTTGGCGGCAAGTCGGCCAACATCGTGTTCGATGATGCCGATGTCGATGCTGCGGCGCAGCGGTCGGCCTTTCAAGGCCCGCTCATTCAGTCGGGGCAGAGCTGCGCCTGCGCGAGCCGTGTGCTGGTGCACGAATCCATATATGACGCGTTCCTAGAACGATTCGTCTCCATCATCGAATCTGCAACGGTCGGTGACCCATTCGATCCGGGTGTTGTGTTCGGGCCGGTGATCAGTCAAAGCGCGCTCGATCGCATTCTCGGCACCATCGAAGAAGCCATTACGCAGCGCGCAGGAGAATTGGCCCTCGGCGGCAAGAGGATTGGTGGCGAGCTCGCAGGCGGTTACTACCTCGAGCCCACGGTATTCACCGGCGTCGACAACCGGTCTGCGCTGGCCCAAACCGAGACCTTCGGACCGGTCGTCGCAGTGATGAAGTTCGACGACGAAGCAGAAGCACTGCGAATAGCCAACGACACGGTTTACGGCCTGAACGCGTTCGTGCAGACCACCGATCTCGCCCGCGCCCACCGCGTCGCACGCCAACTGCAAGCTGGCTCGGTGTGGATCAACCAGCTCAGCGACATGTCGCCGCAGAGCCCGTACGGCGGCTACAAGCAAAGCGGCTTCGGCCGCACCGGCGCTCTGGAGGGGCTTTACGAATTCTTACAAGTCAAAAACATTCGCATCGGAATGAGCTAGCCCGACCAATGGCCAGTCGTTCAAGCAGACGTATTGTCGGTCGACGAAGGGACTTCGTAGCGGTCGAGGTAGCGCCCGACGAACTCGCGCACCGCGTCGTGGCCGCGGTCGATGCCGAGGCTCTGCTCGAGCAGCATGATGCGCGCGAGGCTGGTCAGGATCATCGACATCACCACCGGCGGGAACTCCGTCATGTCGACGCCATGGGCGCGCATGGCCTCGGTCAGCGCAGCGGCCTCCATGTCCCCGTAGCGTTCGGCATACGTGGCGATCTCACTGCGAATTTCTTTGCGGTGGTTGGCCAAAGCCATGAACTCGAGCATCAATTGAGCTCCCTGCGTGCTGTTGAGCCGCCACAACGCGTGCAGCGGCTTGTCGCCGGTCAATGCCTGGCGCTGGCGCTGCAGGGTTGTCTCCGCGCCGGCCCTCAGGACCGCCACGAACAGATCGTCCATGCTCGGGAAGTAGTAATGCACCAATGCCGGTCGGACGCCGGCCTTGGCGGCCACCCGGCGCGACGTCGCGGCGCCGTAGCCCTCTTCGATCATGATCTCGGCCGTCGCTCGAATCAGCGCACGGCGAGTCGCCGAATCACGAGCTCCAACTCTTGACCGACGGCCGGATGGGCTGCTAGACATGGGGTCAGCTTAGTAATTGGGCGATCGCCCAAACAAGGAGGAATGGATGGCGGATCGCGTTGCCGACAAAGTCGCGCTCATCACCGGCGCAGCGCGCGGGCAGGGCCGCAGCCACGCGGTACGTCTGGCGCAGGAAGGCGCCGACATCATCGCCGTCGATATCTGCCGGCCCTTCGACAACTCACCAGCGCCGGGCTCCACCCCTGAAGACCTCGCCGAAACCGCGGCGATGGTCAAGAACTTCGACAGGCGCATCGTCATTGCCGAGGTCGACGTGCGCAACTTCGACGCTCTCAAAAGCGTCGTCGACAGCGGCGTGGAGCAGCTGGGCCGACTCGACATCATCGTCGCCAACGCCGGCATCGGGACCATGGGCGACAAGCTGCACAAGACCGACGAAGCGTTGTGGCAGGAGATGATCGACGTCAATCTCAGCAGCGTGTGGAAGACCGTCAAGACCGGTGTTCCCCATCTGCTGGCCGGCGGCCGCGGCGGTTCGGTGATCCTGACCAGTTCGATGGCCGGCCTGAAGGCCTACCCATACATGGGCCACTACGTGGCCGCCAAACATGGCGTGGTTGGCCTCATGCGCACGTTCGCCGTCGAACTCGGCCCGCACCAAATCCGCGTCAACTGTGTACATCCCACGCATGTCGGCACTCCGCTGCTGCTGAACGAGGGCACCTACCGCGGTTTCCGGCCCGACCTGGACAACCCCGGACCTGGCGACCTGGCGCCGATCTGCCAGACGTATCACATCCTGCCCATTCCCTGGGTAGAGCCGGAGGACATCAGCAACGCCGTGCTGTTTTTGGCCTCCGACGAATCCCGCTACATCACCGGTGTCACCTTGCCCGTCGACGCCGGCAGTTGCCTGAAATAGCGCTGAAGACAAAGGAAATCGACATGACGACGACCCACGACATAGACGTCTACTACGACCCCTACGACGTCGACATCGTCAACAACCCGTACCCCGTCTATGCGCGACTGCGTGAGGAAGCCCCGATCTACTACAACGAGCGCTACGACTTCTGGGCGCTCTCCCGGCACGCCGACGTGGACAAGGCGCTGGCGAACTGGGAGACGTTCTCCAATCGCCGTGGCGACATCCTCGAACTCATCCAATCCGATTTCGACATGCCGCCCGGCGTCATGATGTTCCAGGACCCACCGATGCATACCATGCTGCGGGGGCTGATGTCGCGGGTGTTCACGCCGCGCCGAATGGCCGCGATCGAGGACCAGATCCGGCGGTTCTGTGTGCGCTGCCTCGATCCCCACGTCGGGTCGGACGGGTTCGACATCATCGCCGAGCTGGCCTCGATGATGCCGATGCGGGTGATCGGGATGCTGCTGGGCATCCCAGAGGACGACCAGATCAGCGTGCGTGACGCGAACGACGCCAACCTGCGCACCCGGCCCGGCGCACCGATGAAGGTGGCCGATCCCGACGCGATCGCGGACGGCCGGATCTACGCCGACTACATCGACTGGCGGGCCAAGAACCCGTCCGACGATCTGATGACTGCTCTGCTCAACGTCGAATTCGAAGACGAGAACGGGGTGACGCGCAAACTGACCCGTGACGAGGTGCTGCGCTACACCCAGGTCGTCGCGGGCGCTGGCAACGAGACGACGGGACGGCTCATTGGTTGGCTGGCCAAGGTGTTCGCCGAGCATCCCGACCAGCGCCGCGACGTGCTCGAGGACCGGTCGTTGCTGACGCGCGCCGTGGACGAGACGCTGCGGTTCGAGCCCACGGGCCCGCACGTCGCCCGTTGGATGGCAAAAGATTTCCAGTGCTACGGCACCACGGTGCCCGCGGGCAGCGCGATGCTGCTGCTGTTCGGTGCGGCCAACCGCGACCCCCGCCGATTTAGCGACCCAGATACGTTCAACATCCACCGCAATGAGGGCGCACACCTGACCTTCGGCAAGGGTCTGCACTACTGCCTCGGCGCCAACCTGGCCCGCCTGGAAGGCCGGGTCGCGCTCGATGAGTTGCTCAACCGCTGGCCGGAGTGGGACATCGACTACGAGACCGCGAAGCTCGCTCCGACCTCGACCGTCCGCGGCTGGGAACGGCTGCGCATCGTATTGCCCTGAGAAGGCTTACCGAGCAATCGCATTCAGCTTGCGGACGA
Source organism: Mycobacterium xenopi (assembly GCF_009936235.1). Classification (NCBI taxonomy): domain Bacteria; kingdom Bacillati; phylum Actinomycetota; class Actinomycetes; order Mycobacteriales; family Mycobacteriaceae; genus Mycobacterium; species Mycobacterium xenopi. The sequence goes on from NZ_AP022314.1 coordinate 3,608,746, forward strand.
GCCGTTCGCCCGATTCCAGCAGCTCGCTCTTGACTTCCTCAAGGTCTGTGTCGACCAGGGAATGGTCACGTTTGCGCCACCGTCCTGCTGCCCAGTGATGGTGCCGCACCGAGGTGCTGCAGTCGTCCGGTGATCGGCGCGCAATGGCCATGGCCAAGTTCTTTTCCGGCGTGCTGGTAAAGCTGACCCCAACACTCACCAATCTGTCGACCCACTCGTCGCTCAGGCCCGCGCCGGGCACGATGTTGGTGCGCGGCCCGAACAGTCCAGCGCTGCGTACGGCTTCCCAAGCTGCGGCCAGCTGGCCGCCGCTCTGGTGCGTCGACGGTACGAGGTCGCGCTCGTCGGCGGCACGCAAATCTGCCACCGCTACATCGGAAGTCGAGTGTTGCGGCGCGGCGACCGCCATCCCGACGGTGAGCAACTCGTGCGCCCGGACCGGGCCGTCAAGCAAACGGTCGATCTCTGCGAGCGGATGAGGCACGTCCGGGGCCCGTCCCGGCGTGCCGTGCAAGAAGACGGCGCGAATGCCGGACTTCTGCCCCATGCGGACCACCGCAAATCGACCAAGCAGGAACGAATTCGTCAGCCTACCCCGTTATCAATTTCGTTGATAGATGTCAACATCCTTGGCATAACCAGCGGCGGTGGACTTCACCTAGGCACCGGGCGAAGCTAGCGTCGAACCTCATGCAGACGTTTCAGGCGCTCATGGCACGCCAAGACGGAGACCGGGTAACCACCGCCGTCGAGACGCTCAGCGCAGACGACCTGCCGCCCGGCGACGTGACGATCCGAGTGCTATATTCCAGCGCCAACTTCAAAGATGCGCTGGCCCTGACACCGGGCAGCGGGGTCGTGCGCGACTACCCCGTCGTACCCGGGATCGACCTGGCCGGCGAGGTCGTCGAGTCACAATCACCCGACTTCAAGGCCGGCGACGCGGTCCTTGCGCACGGGTATCAGATCGGCACCGGTCACCACGGCGGCTACGCCGAATACGCTCGCCTGCCCGCCGACCAAGTGGTACGCCTGCAACGGCTGAATCCGCACGACGCCGCTGCGATCGGCACCGCGGGCTTCACCGCCGCGATGAGCGTGCAGGCGCTGATCGACTGGGGCATTGCCACCGATTCTGGACCCGTCGTGGTCACCGGCGCGTCGGGTGGCGTCGGCTCGATCAGTGTGGATCTGCTCGCCGCCGCTGGCTATCAGGTGGTGGCGTCAACGGGTAAGCCCGAGATGGCTGAGCGGCTCAAAAAGCTTGGCGCAGCGGAAGTTATCGACCGACTGCCCGCCGACCCGGACGCCAAGCCGCGCCCGCTGGCCAAAGCACGCTGGGCAGCCGGGGTGGACTGCGTGGGCGGCGCCACGCTGGCCGACGTGCTCAGCGCGGTGAACTACCGCGGTGCGGTGGCCTGCAGCGGCCTGACCGGCGGTGCGGCCTTGCACACCACCGTCATGCCGTTCATCCTGCGTGGCATCGCCTTGCTGGGCCAGGACTCCGTGCAGATGCCCATCGGACCGCGCCGGGAGCTGTGGGCGCGTCTGGGCGATTCGTTGCGCCCGCGTCATCTCGCGGCAATCACCACTGACGTCGACGTCAGAGACGTGGTCGGCGTGCTCGATCAGATACGCGCCGGCGCATTCTGCGGCCGAGCGGTGGTGCGGGTCGCGGGCGGGTTTTAATGAGCCGGATGAGCAGACGCAAAAGCCCCTCACCGCCCGGCGTGTCGGGTGCATTTGCGCCTGCTCGCCCTTGTGTCGGCGCGCTCGACGGTATTCGGGTGCTCGAACTCGGCATGCTGATCGCCGGGCCCTTCGCCGGCCGGCTGCTCGGCGATATGGGCGCCGAGGTCATCAAGATCGAAGCACCGGGGGCGCCGGACCCGCTGCGCACCTGGGGGCAGGCCCAACTCGACGGGCACCACTTCTTCTGGACAGTGCACGCCCGCAACAAAAAAGCCGTCACACTCGACCTGCGCAAGGACCGCGGCCGAGAACTCTTTCTCGACCTGGTCGAAAAGTCCGACATCGTGGTGGAGAACTTCCGGCCCGGCACCCTGGAAAGGTGGAATCTAGGTTACGACGTACTGTGCCAACGTAATCCGGGCGTCATCTTGGTGCGGGTCTCCGGCTACGGTCAGACCGGCCCGGACGCCCACAAACCCGGCTACGCCTCGGTGGCCGAGGCGGCCAGCGGGCTGCGTCACCTTAACGGATTTCCCGGCGGGCCGCCGCCGCGGCTGGCGCTCTCGCTGGGCGACAGCCTGGCCGGGATGTTCGCCGCCCAGGGAGCGCTGGCCGCGCTATACCGGCGCAACGTCACCGGCCGGGGCCAGGTCGTCGACGTGGCACTCACCGAATCCTGCTTGGCTGTCCAGGAATCCACCATCCCCGACTACGACGTCGGCGGCGTGGTGCGCGGCCCGTCGGGCACCCGGCTGGAGGGCATCGCACCGTCAAACATCTACCGCGCCGCCGACGGAACCTGGGTGGTGATCGCAGCAAACCAAGACAGCGTCTTCACCCGACTGTGTCAGGCGATGGGCTGCGCCGAGTTGGCCACCGACGACCGGTTCGCCACCCACGGCGCCCGCGGCCGCAACCAAGACGAACTCGACAAGATCATCGGCGACTGGGCCATACAACGGCATCCCCAGGAGATCATCGAAACACTTTCTGCGGCAGGGGTGATCGCGGGCCCGATCAATACGGTCGCGGAGGTGGTCGAGGACCCTCAGCTGCTGGCGCGCGGCATGATCGCCGAACACTACGACGAACGCGTCGACCGCACCGTCCTCGGCCCCGGGATCGTGCCGGTGCTCTCCGAATCCCCGGGCACGATCCGCAACGCCGGCCCGGCATGGCCGGGGCAGCACAACGACGACATCTACGTCGGGCTGCTGGGCAAGACCGCCGCGGAGCTGGAATCCCTGCGCACCGAGGGAGTGCTATGACCCCGCATGTCACGATTCGGGAAGTCGCGTTGCGCGATGGACTGCAGATCGAGGCGCCGATCCCGTTGTCAGACAAGCTGAAACTGCTTGCCGCGATAGCCGCCACCGGGGTGCGCGAGGTGGAGGCATGCGCGTTCGTGTCTGCGTCGAAGGTGCCGTCAATGGCCGACGCGGCCGAGCTGGCGGCCGAGCTGCACCGCTTCCCCGGCATCGAGTTCTCCGCCTTGGTGGCCAGCCCCAACGGCGCCAAGCGCGCGATGGCGGCCGGACTGGGGGCCATCGAATACGTAGTGGCGGCCTCGGATGCGTTCAGCCACGCCAACGTCGGGCGCAGCAGCGCCGAGGCCACCACACTAATCAGCGACATCGTCACGATTGCCCATGACGCGGGCGCCACCGCCGAAGTCATCATCGCCACCGCCTGGGACTGCCCGTTCGACGGGCCCACCCCGCCGCGCCGCGTGCTCGACATCGCCGCCGCTGCCTGCGAGGGCGGTGTCGACCGGCTATCGATCGCCGACACCATCGGCACCACCACGCCGGGCCGGGTCGTCTCACTGATCGCGGCATTACGCCCGTTGATCGGGACCACCGCTTTGGGCGCGCATTTCCACAACACTCGTGGCGCCGGCCTGGCCAGCGCGTACGCGGCGGTCACCGCCGGCGTGTCCCGGCTGGACTCCTCGGTCGGCGGCCTGGGAGGCTGCCCGTTCGCGCCAGGCGCCACCGGCAATATTGCCACCGAAGATCTGGTCTACCTGCTCACCGACAGCGGCATCGATGTCGACGTCGACCTGGACGCGGCCATTGGCGCTGCGAACGTTGCCAGATCGGCTGTCGGCCACGACCTTCCCGGCGCGCTGCTGCACGCCGGGGACCGGAAACGAACCTAATGCCCACCGACGGGCTGAGCTTCATTCGAGAACTTCACCGCAGTGCTTGTGGGTCGATTTGGCTTGGGCCGTGACATGACGACGACGAAGCCATCGCCACGCTATCAACCATCTGAAAGTAGACGCTCTACGGTATTTGAGGAGGTCAGAAGTGGATTTCACACTGCCCGAACACCTTCCAAGGCTGCTAGCCGAGATGGACGCTTTCATCGAGGCTGAGATCGCGCCGCTCCAGGCCGAACACATGCAGTATTTCGACCACCGTCGGGAATTCGCCCGCACCGACCTGGATAATGGCGGCATTCCACGTCGGGCGTGGGAGGATCTGCTCGACGAAATGCGTCGGCGCGCCGACAAGGCGGGGTGGCTGCGCTACGGATTGCCGTCATCGCTGGGCGGGCGCGACGGCACCAACCTTGATATGGCCGTCATCCGTGAACACTTGGCGCACAAAGGGATCGGGCTGCACAACGACCTCCAGAACGAGTCGTCGATTGTCGGCAACTTCCCGCAGGTGATCATGATAGAGCGGTTCGGCACCGACGAGCAGCGCCGCGAATGGTCCGAGGCTCTGATCACCGGGAAACGCTCGATGGCGTTCGGGCTCACTGAGCCGCAGCATGGATCGGACGCGACCTGGCTGGAAACCCGCGCCAAGCGAGACGGCGACGACTGGGTCATCAACGGCGCCAAGCGGTGGAACACCGGCGTGCACCGCGCCACGCATGACCTGATCTTCGCTCGCACCTCCGGTGAGCCGGGACAGGCCACAGGCATCACGGCGTTCCTGGTGCCGACCGATGCGCCGGGCTTCACGGTGCCGTTCTACTGGTGGACTTTCAACATGCCCACCGACCACGGCGAAGTCGAACTGCGGGACGTGCGGGTGCCCGCCGACGCGGTGCTCGGCGAAGTCGACCGCGGCTTGGACGTTGCGCAGACGTTCTTGCACGAAAACCGGATTCGGCAAGCGGCCAGCAGCCTCGGCGCAGCGCAGTACTGCATTGACCGCGCCGCCGAGTACGCCGGCAAGCGAACAGTGTTCGGCAAACCGCTGTCGCTCAACCAGGCCGTGCAATGGCCGCTGGCCGAACTGCAGACCGAAGCCCAGATGGTGCGGCTGCTGGTGTACTACGCCGCTTGGCATTTAGATCACAACCACCATCTGGAGGTCTCCGACAAGGTTTCGATGGCCAACTACCGCGCCAACCGGTTGGTGTGCGACGCCGCAGACCGGGCCATGCAGGTCTTCGGTGGCCTCGGCTACAGTCGCCATGAGCCGTTCGAGCATATCTACCGCCACCATCGCCGCTACCGGATCACAGAGGGCTCCGAGGAAATCCAGATCCGCCGGGTTGCCCAGCGGCTGTTCCAATTCGACAAGGTGCGTACGTGACCACCGTCGACCAGTTGCAGGCCAGCCTGCCGGCAGTCTTGCGTCCGGTGCTGGGCGCGGACGTGGCGATCGAGAATCTGCGCGTGCTGACCGGCGGTGCCAGCCGAAGCACCTGGGCATTCGACGCCGTCACACCTAGTGGCCGTCGCTCGCTGATCCTGCGCACCGGAGCACCTGACGACATGCACGCCGGTATGGAACGCGAAGCCCGGGTGCAGGCCGCCGCCGAGGCGGCCGGGGCTCCTGTCCCACACATTCTTGTTGCCACGGATTCTGTTGCGCCGCTTGGCAATCCGTTTCTGATCTGCGACGAGATCAAAGGTGAAACGATTGTGCGGCGCATCGACCGCCAACTCGAGCGTGCCGGAGGGGCCGCTGTCCGGGCCCGGCTGCTGCGGCAATGCGCCCAGGCGCTGGCCGCCATCCACCGTGCCGACCCGAGCGGTGTGGAGCTCGACACGCAAGACCAACTTGCCGAGTGGCGGGCGCGGCTAGACGCCATGGGCGATACCACGGCAACCTTCGAATGGGCGTTTCGCTGGCTGGGCGCGCGCCGGCCACCGCCGTCGGCTGCTCGTCTGGTGCACGGCGACTTCCGGATGGGAAACCTCATCGTCGACGGCAGCGAACTTGCGGCCGTTCTGGATTGGGAGCTGGTGCATATCGGCGAGGTGTATGAGGATCTGGCCTGGTTTTGCGTTCGCGCCTGGCGGTTCGGCGCACCGGCCAGCCGTGGCGCGGGAGGCCTGGGCAGCGTCGAAAGCTTCCTATCGGCCTATGAGGAAGCTAGCGGCACTATGGTCGACCGAAAGTGGTTCAACTGGTGGCTAATATTGGCCACACTGCGCTGGGGCATCATTTGCCGATACCAGGCGCATCGGCACCTCAGCGGACAAGTCCGCTCGGTGGAGTTGGCAACGATCGGCCGCAGGGTCTGCGAGACCGAGTGGGATCTACTCGAGCTGCTGGACCCGGGCAACGCTGTCCGAGACATAGCGACGACTGGATCCGGACAAGCCGACCGCCACCGCACCGCTCTTTATGGCCGTCCCACCGCTCCCGAACTAGTCGCCGCGGTGGCCGAGTTTTTGGAAACCGATGTCCGCCAAGCGACCAGCGGGCGGGTCAACTTCCACGCGAGGGTCGCTGCGAACGCGCTGCGGATGGTCGAACGCGAACTACTCGCGGCCGAGGACCGCGCCGCGCGCACGGCGCTAGCTCGCCTGGGCTTCACCGACGAGGCCGAACTGGCCGCCGCGATCCGCGGCGGTGATCTTGATCAGAGGGCCGCGGATGTGACGTCGTGTCTGCGCACCCTGGTCAAGCATCGGTTAGCCGTCGTTCATCCTGGGTATGAGGAGTCAGACGACAACGGGTAGGTGTGAACGGGAAATTTTGAAATCAGTTGCGACGCAACGTGTTGGCTCGGTAAAACTCGACGAAGTCGCCATAGCCGCACGTTTCCGCCAGAGCAAGCTCGCCTTCGCGATCGGCCGCCTCGAGATCTTCCATCCACTGCCGCAGAAGGAATGCACCAGTTTCACGTGCTGCCGGTGAGGCGTGCGGCACACCACGCAACCGACTGAGGCGACGGATGTATTGCTCAGCCAGGGTCAGCCGGTGGACGCCGGTTACCAGATCGATTGCCTCACCGGCCCATAGCCGCACCATGCGCCGATAGGCGCAGATTTCTTCCGCCGGCAATCCGGCGGTACGGAGAACAAACCGAGCTTTGCCGAGCTCAGCCAACAGCTCGGCGCGCCGGGTCTTGAGATTCTCACGCGACATCAACAAATCAGCTCCGATGCGGCCATCGGTCACCGGAGCAGGCGGTCGGCTTGGCAACGGCGGATGTATCGCATGGCCGACGTCGACTCGCGCCCAATCGCCGAAACTCTCTGCCCATAAACCAAATTCGCCAATGGCAACGTTAAGCTCGGCCCGGTGACGGTCGAGGTGCGCGGCGAATTTGTTCCGTCCCTTGGCGGCCATCAATTGCGACGCCTGGACAGCGGCCTGGGTGAACGCGCCGTGGGCCGCAACCAGTGCACTGATCTGGTCGCGGCCCCGCTGCTTGCTGTCGATGTCGGTCACTGGTGCGTGTGCTGGTCCTTCACGGTTGTCGCTTCCTGCGGCGCCGCCTCGGCGGTGGCCCCGCACGAATCGAGATCGAACTCCTGAATGTGGCTCAGCACATTATCGACGAGGGTATCCATCCCGGCACGGGCTTCAACATCAGTGAGTCGCCCAACAGTCGTGTGCGTGGCCACCCTCGGGGGCTGGAACAGCTGACAGCAGTCCTGATCCGGCAATACGGAGATCTCGGCAGTGCCGATCTGCCGCGCTTCATCGATGATTTCCAGCTTGTCGAAGGCAAGCAGTGGCCGCAGCACCGGCAAGCTGGCGGCTTCCTCGGCAACCGCGAGATTGGCCAGGGTCTGGCTGGACACCTGGCCCAGGCTGTCACCGGTGACCAGGGCCTGCGCGCCGACTCGGCGGGCGAGCACATCGGCCACGCGCAGATACAGTCGACGCTGAGCCACGATCTGCGCCTCACCGGCACCGCTGGTCGCCAGCGTGCGCTGGGCGCTTCCCACCGCGGCTACGTATAGCCGTGAGCCTGGCTGGAAACGGCTCAGCTGACGTGCCAGCGCATACGCCTTGTACGTCGAGCTGGGGTCGGTGAACGGTGCGCCGGTACAGTGCAGGAAATCGCAGCGCAATCCCCGCCGCATCGCCCGGTAGGCTGCGACCGGAGAGTCGAATCCGCCGGAAAGCAGAACCAACGCATGGCCGCTGGATCCCACCGGCAGGCCACCTCGGCCGCGATATCGCTCCACACCGAGGAAGATTTCACGCCAGTCAACTTCTACCCAGAGCTCCACGTCGGGGTGCTTCAAGTCGACCCGCCATCCCAGCTCGCCGCACACCCGCGCTCCGATGCGAGCCGCGAGTTGCTCGGAGGTCAACCCAAACCGCCTGTCGCGTCTCCTGCAGCGCACTGCAAATGTCGGCGTTCGCCCCCCGTCGTGGCGCTCGCGCAGCAGCTGCACGGCGGCGACCTCCGCCGCCGCGGCCGATTTCGCGACCCGCCACACCGGCTGGACGACGCTAAGACCGATGACGTCACGAGCCCGTGCAACGATTTCCGCCTGCGACAACGGGGGCGCCGACACCGCCAAAACCCCACTGCGCCGCCGCAATTGCACCTTCGGAGGCGTCTCGTTTCCACGGGCCATGGCATGCCGCAGGTTACGCACGAGATGCCGCGCGAATAGCTGCTGATTGCGGCGCTTGAGCGCCAGCTCTCCGTACTTCAGCAGCACGCATGGCTCGATGCGCAGACGGCTCGGCGGCGAAGTTCGGCTGGCCGTAACCGACTCAGAAGAAGCGGACGTCATCCCTCCACCCTGCCCGCAACCGGGGCGATCGACACAATAGGCAGGTGTGCTCTGGGTGAACTACCAGGCTACCCCGTCGGGTACCCTCGCTGCCGCTCCGGCACCGCGCCGCGCGCTATCACGGACGCTGGACCGCGGCCAGCTGCCACGAGCCGAACCAGGCTGAGCCGCCGACTCATGCCTCTGAGCAGGCACTCCGCAAGCTGTGGCACATCCAAAGGCATTTGCACTGTACATTATTGAGCGTTCCAGCCTCAGGTTGCCGAAGCCACTGCGAGCAAGTCGCGCCGCAATACATGGCGGTTCATACCGACAAGCCGACTTGGCATCCCACCCCCGACAGCGAGGCTTGCCGTGGCAGGCGGTTGGGAGAGCACGGTGACGTCGTGCTGACAGGACGAGCACCGCCACACATTTTCGGCACCTGGGGTGCACGCGATCAACGGCTGAGCATTGCACACTTCTCGTTTGCTGCAACCGATAGCAACGGGGGTGAGTCAATGGCCATCGACTACGACGCGCTCCGGCCGTCCGACATCGTCGACGACGATGAGGACTCGCTGCAGGAACTCGCGGCGCGGCGCTCCCCCGCGCCGTCTCTCGAGGTCGATGTGGACGAGTCAGAAGCTGCCGAATCCTTCGAACTGCCCGGTGCCGACCTGTCCGATGAGGAGTTGTCGGTGCGGGTCATCCCCATGCAACGTGACGAATTCACCTGCTCGAGTTGTTTTCTGGTCCAGCACCGCAGCCGCTTGGCCAGCCACCGGGACGGGGTGATGATTTGCCGCGACTGCGCCGGCTAGCCGGGCGCCGAAACCGCCATGGGCCGTGACAGCACCCGGTGATGGCACTCTACCCGGTCTGCGAGCTGCAAGGAATATACTCAAGGGCTGCTCGACGAGATGGCAGCGAGGGGCCGTGTGCCCGAAAATTGTTGATTTACTGACTATTACGTGTGCGGATGACGGCATCAACCTGTCTCGCGCATTGAAGACCGTTATGCACCGCTGTCATCGACGGCCTGGTGCCTCCGGCGATGGCACTGGGATGTCGTCGGCCGCGCAAGACCGTTGGCAGGCATAGCACCGGTATGGCCGCGAGCGCGAGACGGTGGTTGAGAAGCATGAGCACCGGAAGTGATTGCACCGCAGGCCGTTTTACGAGCGCGGCGTGTCATATCCATCCAACCTCGACGGACTTGAGGACCCCAGCGCGTTCCGCGGCGGTCTGTACCAGAGCAGGGCCGGCGTGTCGACACAACCGCGCCCGGCTGGCCCAGAAGAAGTCATGATCGCTGGCTACCGCGATCCGAGTCATCGACGGCAATGATTACAGCGGGGCTTGCCAGGGCCCGCCGCGGGTAGGCCGTTGGTGTCCATCGCGGGGCGGCCCCTGCCACCACGCGGCCGCAAATCCGCTCCGGCGCCTGTCCTGGCAGCACGACAGCAGCACCCGAGCCGGGCAAGTACTTCGCTGAAAGCGAACAAGCCGTGCGGCAACGGATGCCTATAATCTTTCTCACCCTGCACAGTTGGTTAAGCACCTAGCCACGGCGGGGCGGCCGAAGCGGTAGCGGACGACCGATCCAGCACTGCTCGACCGAATCCAGGCGGGCCATCAAGCGTAGTGCTTCCGGCGGCTGCCCGGATCCGCGCCGACAGCGTCGAAGCGACTCGTCCACCAACTGGCGCCAGGGATCCGCCCCACGCACATTGAGGCCATCAACAACATTCGGGAATTGCGCGAAGTCGCCGACCGGTTACCCACCGCATCACCGAACGCTCGGCCCCTTTTCCAGCCAGCAAAAGGACATGAACACCGAAGCTCACTATCGAGTGGACACCGTCGAGACCGTCGACGTGTCCGATGGTCTGGCTGAGCTGGCTGCGATCAACTTTGATCAGCTCGATGGCGAAGAAATTTTGCAGAAGGCAAGCTCAGCCGTCGCCACGCTGACGCCATGCCGGGTGGAGGCGGCCTACCGATGTGTCGACGGCATGCTCACGGGCCCGCCGGGTGAATCGCACCGGCCCGACCTCGAAAGCCAGCTGGCCGAGTGCCATACCGACGGACCGGTCGCGCTGGCCGACGCCCGATGGGCGTGGGCGTATGCGCTGCGCGGCCAAGACAGCGTCCACGGCTACCTGGTTGTCAGCGCCAGCGAGCCGCCGACGCGCGCACATTGCCTGTTGCTGACCCTGCTCGCGCAAAAGACGGGCGCGGCGTTGGCCTGCGCCCAGGTCCGGGCTCGCGGCGCTGGTTTGGCACGCAAGCTCGACGAGACACAGGCGAGACTGCAGGACGCCCAGCGGCGGCTGCGTCAGCGCGCCACCATGCACGAGATGTTCGTCGGCGTTTTGGCCTCCGGTGCCGGTGAACACGGCATCGCGACAGCTCTGCACCAAGTGACCGGGCTTCCGGTGTCCGTGGAAGACCGGTTCGGCAACCTCCTGGCCTGGGCTGGCCCCAACCAGCCGCAGCCGTATCCCAAACCGGACCGGAATAGCCGCGAACGGCTGCTCAAAACGCTGGCGGTGCGCAGCAACGCGATGCGGATCAAAGAACGCGTGGCCATTCTCGTCCGCTCGCGCGCCGCGGTCCTGGGCGTCTTGTCGCTTATCGACCCGGAGCTGCGCGCGCAAAACGAACAGGTAGAGGCTCTCGAATACGCCAGCACCATTCTCGCTATGGAGCTGTTCCGGCGGCGAAGCCTCGCCGAGACGGAGCTTGCCCTGCGCCGCGAATTGCTCGAGGACCTCCTGACAGGTACCGACGTAGCGGGCGCTTACGCCCGCGCCGAGGCGCTCGGGCACGATCTGCATGGCCCCCACTATGTAGTGCTGGTGCACTACCCGAACGTCACCCACGCCGTGCTGGCTGCGGCGGTGTGCCGGGCAGGCACCGCGCTGCGCCTGCGCTATCTGCACGGCCGCCACGACGGCATGGTGGTGCTCCTGGTCGACGAGCGCCCAGATCCGCGGGCACTGCACGAGGCGATCAGCGCCCGCTTGGGTAGCACCGGCGCGGTAATCGGAATCGGTACCCAGTGCCAGAGCCCGGCCGATTTCCCCGAATCTCTAGCCAAAGCCCGTCGGGCGCTTAACATTCGATTGCACTCGGCGACGCCGCAAGGCGCATCGGCTTACGACGAGTTGGGGTTCTATCGGTTGGTGGACGCCGCTCAAAGCGGCGGCGCCGTCGAGGAATACGTTCGCGAATGGCTAGGCGCGCTGCTCGATTACGACGAAAGGAAGAATTCCGACTTCGTCGCGACGCTCAGTCATTATCTCGAGTGCGGCGGCAACTACGACGAAACGGCGGCCGCCTTGCACATTCACCGCAGTACGTTGCGCTACCGCCTGGCACGCATCGCTGAACTGACCGGCTATGACCTGCGCGACGTCGACACCCGCTTCAACCTTCACGCCGCCACCCGGGCTTGGCGGTTCCTGAAGCCGGTCAACCGAAGCGACGCGACGGCCTCAATGACCGCCAGTCCCGGCGGCACTACTCGAGCCCACTGAATGTTTAGACCCCCCAGGTCGATTCCGCACGTTATGGTTAGATCGGTGGGGGTGACGTCGGGCCCTTCGGTGCTGTGCACACTTGGCTTGCACCCACCGGGATGTCGAACTTCTGCGACCCCGGCCGCGGGAGGCTTGAATTGAATCGATGTCACGAATCTGGCGGACACCTGGACTCGCTCACGGTGCACATCCAACGATCGCCGGCGGGCATGAGCGTCGTCCAGGTCAACGGGGCGCTTGTCGCTGATGGAACGGCGGCGCTGCGACGTGCAGTCGCCGGCGAGTTCCTGCGGTCGCCGGGTTTTCTGGCGCTCGACCTGTCCGGGGTCAGCCAAATCGATGGCGACGGCATCGATGCGCTGACATCGGCCGCGGTGCAAGCCGGTGAGTCCGACATCGGGTTTTGTCTGGTCGGTGCCCATCAAGGCCCCATCGCCGCCGCGTTGGCCGAGGCCGACTTGTCGGAGCTCTTCGAAATCGTGCCGACTCTCGACGACATCTGACTTTCGTGGCTCACCTTCGGCTGCGACAACACCTGCGTTACCGGGCGTTACTGGGAGAGATGCCCTCAGCAAGCACGCGCACCGCCCGAATGAGGCCCCGCATCAAATCGCCGCTGGACTTGAACTCTGACGCGGCGGCCGCGACGGCCTCTGGCGCGGCCCTCTGGGCACCGCGACTGCGGACACCGGCACCGTAGACCACTTCGATCGCATGCCGGTTGGGGTCCACCGCCAGCAACACCGCCTTGTCGGGGACGGGCACCTTGGCCAACAGCTCGCGGGCCCGCGTGGCACTGTCCTCTCCGAGGTCGCCGATATAGACCGCGAGCCGGGCCTGGCACGCCCTGGTGCCGTAGGTCAGCTCGTCGTCGAGGCGGACCAGATCCGCAGCGCGGAACGGGTACCGCGGTGTTGCGTGCGCGGGCTCGGCCGCCTCTGAGATCCGGCCGCTGGCGGTGACCACGAAGCCGGGCGGAAGTTCGCGTCGCTCGACGGCCTGAGCGACGGTGGCCAGCTCACCGGTTGTCACGAGCGCTTTTCCTCCCCAGAGGTCGATCACATAATGCGGGGAATCGGCGGTGTCGCCGTCCAGCGAACAGCATCGCGCAATCCCTCACCCGCGCCACTCACATGCCAGCACGAATCGGGTCACCGATTTTCGGCCCCGTAGGCGCACGCGGTCAGCTAATCCGCTTGCCACACTCGGCAAACAAACCCGCAAATTACACAGGGGCGCCGAGGTGGATAGCTGGTCGCTGGGAACCGTCCAGTGGTTCAACTCCGAAAAGGGCTTCGGCTTCATCAAGGCCGACGACATCGCCCGTGTGGTGTTCGTCGATTACCGCTGCATCGACATGCCAGGGTTTAAAACGTTGGCCAGCGGGCAGCGGGTGGCTTACCGGTACCGGAGGACTCGAAGCGGTCCGGAAGCCATCTACGTGCGTCCCCTGGTCCCCACCGGCGCCGTGCAGGGTGTGACTGAACAGCGGTCGCCCAGCGATGCGGCATCGGCGGCGGACGCCTGCCAGTCGCGCGGGCATCAGCAGGTCGAGACGATGCAGTAGGAGGAGGGTTTTGGTAACGCTGCGGCGACTACGGATCGCCGTGGTCGCACCACCGTATTTTGATGTGCCGCCCCGCGCCTATGGCGGTGTCGAAGCGGTGATCGCCGACCTGGTGGATGCGTTGCTGGCACGTGGACACGACGTCACCCTGCTGGGTGCGGCGGCTAACACGGCCGCGAGGTTTATCCGCCTGTGGGACAAGCCCGTTCCACAGCTGCTTGGCCAGCCGCTGCCTGAGGTCGCCCACGCGGCCAGGGTCCGCGGCGCAATCGAGTCGCTCGCACGCACCGAAGGGTTGGAGATTGTCCATGAGCACACGCTTGCTGGGCCATTAAATGCGCGGACCTATCGCCAATATGGCGTATCCACGCTCCTGACCGTGCACGGCCCGGTAGACGAGCAGTTGAACTCCTACTACCGCGCCCTTGCCGACGACCTGGCGCTGGTAGCCATTAGCGATCGGCAACGAGCGCAGGCCCCGCAGCTGAACTGGGTGGGTCGGGTGCACAATGCGCTGCGCGTCGAGGATTGGCCTTTTGAAACCCGGAAGGACGACTACGTGTTGTTTATGGGGCGATTCAACCCCCAGAAGGCCCCGCATCTGGCGTTGCAGGCCGCGCATGAGGCCGACATCCCGCTGATCCTTGCCGGCAAGTGCACCGAGCCGGATGAAAAGGCGTACTTCAGCCAATACGTTCAGCCGCAGCTCACTGGCACGGACCTGATGTTCGGTCAAGCGGATGCGGTGGCTAAACGCCGACTGCTCGCCAAAGCACGCTGCCTGCTATTCCCCATTCAATGGGAAGAACCGTTCGGAATGGTGATGATCGAGGCGATGGCCTGCGGCACTCCGGTCGTGGCCCTCGATCGCGGCGCGGTCAGAGAAATTGTCGACGACGGTGTGACCGGTTTCGTATGCGCCGACCCCGCCGAGCTGGCGCCGGCAATCCGGCGGGTGACGGGCTTGGACCCCCAGGTGTGTCGCCGCCACGTCAAGGAGCGGTTCAGCGCCGAACAGATGGCGCTCGGCTACGAGCGGCTCTACCGGCAGGTCATCGACGCGCAGGTATTGCCGGCGGCCGTCGGCGCCAACGAGATTCGGCAGCCGATTGTCGTGCGGTCGCGGTAGCCGCAGCATGCACCTGCCGGCGCGAATCGAGGCACGGTATTTCGGCCTGGCCGGCGCACGCCGGCACCTGAGGCGGTCGCCACACTCAGCAAAGAAAGAACTACAACTGGAAACGTGCTACTGAAGCGGAGCCGACCATGGGCTTTCGTCTCACCCGATATCGATCATCAGTATCACCTGCGTCCTGGCGATCCAGCCTGGCGGACGCAGTCATTTGCCAAGCCGACGGCCTAGGCAAAGACCACCCCATGCATCGCCGGTCCAGCTTGCACCGGCTCGACCACCCTGTGGCGCACGGGCCCACCTTCGACAACCCCGGGTGACATCCGTCGGTACCTCGACATGCTTGAGAAGTTGCCACGCTGGCGTCTGGACCTCGACGAGTCGGTTGAGTTCGACGCCGTCGATCTCACGATTGCCAACAACCGCACCGGTGAGAGTTTCTGCCTCAAAGCTGCAAGTCGTTCGGGGATCTCGTTCGTCGCCGCAGAGCCGCCAGGGGTTGGACGCTGGTACAAGGTTGGCTTGCCGCCTCATTCGGCCTGCGGCACAACACGTCAACGGCCGGCCCACCGCTGGACCGGCCGCTCGAATAGTCAAAACAGCTGAGCCGGAACTATTGCCGACGGCCTCATCAAGCTCGCCGAACAGGCGGACGTGCTCGCCGGTGTACATTCCGGGTAAGCACCGCGTTGGATAGGCCGCGGCCCGGCTCGTCGCAGCTGTTATCTGATCGCCTCCCCAACCTCCCGCAGGAGATGGGCCGTCCGACCAATTCGCGCGGACGGCCTACACCTAGGCGTGGGCCAGCCGCCAACTAGGCGCTGATCGCCTGCTTGGCGCCGGACTGGATAGCGATCTTGCGGGGCTTGGCCTCCTCGGCCACCGGGACCGTCAGTCGCAACACGCCATCGGTGTAGTCAGCGCTGATGTGGTCGGTGTCTAGCTGGTCACCGAGGAACAGGGTCCGACTGAACAGCCCGTGCGGACGCTCCGCAGCCACCCAGTCGTGGCCCTCGTCGCCTGCGTAGGGACGCTCGGCCCGGACCGTCAGCGCGCCTTGGTCGACGGTCACGTCGATCGACTCTGGCTTGATGCCCGGCAAGTCGAGTTCTACGACGTACCTATCGCTTTCACGCCAGACATCCATCGGCATCACCGCCGGACGCGTCGCGGTACCGACCGTGTTGCCCCATAGTTGCTGCGTAAGTCGGTCAAGGTCACGGAAGAGTGGCTCAAACCTCAGCATGGCTCTCACCTCCTTCGTCACTCCCGACGTTAGATCTGCTGTTTTCACCACAGAAAACCTATCTCTGATAAGAGATATTCCCTATGCATGCGACAAACGCCCCAATCCGCACCGCGATGCGTGTACCGTCGTCGCTGCGCAGCTTGTCCCGGATCCGTTGAGGCCACGATTTCGCGAGCACCGCTCACAGACCAGCAGGACCTGCCATGCTCAAGGCCGACGCCATCGCCCAGGTGGCCGATCAGCTGTTCGCAGCCATCGAAAACAGCGACACGTCAGCGGTGGCCCGTCTGTGGAGCGACGACATAGCCGTTTGGCGGGTCGGTGCCAGCCGAGAGCGGGACAAAGCGCGAGCACTGCGCGTGATCGATTGGTTCATCGGTGCGACATCCGAGCGCCGCTATCAAGTCTTAGCCTGAATCCGTGGATGGGTGATTTCGTGTTGCCGTCGACGCGGTTGTTTTGGGATGCGGCCGAGTGTGGCGCGGTGGGGCGTGGGTGATCCGCTGGCCTGTACCAGCTTTCCTTTGGGTTCCTTGGGTCGGGCCTGGGATGGCGGGGCGGACAGGGCTTGGAAGGTGGGGTCAGGCGGCGCGGGGTTGCGCGATCGGGTAACCGATGACGTTGTGCCACAGGGCCTTCCATCTGGCTCGCCAATGCCAGTGGGCGGGTAGGTGCAGCATTGGTTTGCGGGCCGGGGCGGCGAAGCGGGCCGGGATGTTGATCAGGTCGCGGCGCAGGGTAGCCCCGCGGGCCACGGCATGGTGGCCACCGGCGAGGGTGCCGACGGCGCGCAGCAGGTTATGGGCGATCACCGCGCAGGCCAGCCAGGCGCAGTTGGCCGCGAACAGCCCCGACGGGATGTGTGCCAGTGGGCCGTCGATTAAATCGGCGAAGGTGGTTTCGATGATGGCGTGGCGTCGGTGGGTGATATCGGCCTGGTCGACCGGCAGCGCGGAGTTGGTGACAAACGGGTGATAGCGCCACACCGGAAACAACGCATCCAGGTGGCGGGCGTCTTTGACCCGGCGCACTACCAGCCGCACGGTCAGTGTTCGGCCGCGGGCCAGGCGCAGGGTGTAGGGGTTTCGGCGACCTGGGCATCGGAGATCAACGCCCCGGTGTCGGGGTCTTCGACCGCGCCCGGGTAGTGCACCGGGGTCCAGGCGGCCTCGTCGATGGCGGCGATCGCGGCGTTGATGCGCTTGTTGCGGCTGATCGACAGGGAGAATTCGGCGCCTCGCTGAATGCAGGTGGTGATCACTTTCTTGGTGCCAAACATTGAGTCGCCGCGCACCAGGATCGGCGCGTCGGGGTTGATCGCTTTCGCGGTGGTGATCGCCTGCTTGAGCTGGTATGCGGCACCGCGCCCGGAGGCGGCTTTGCCGCTCCGTAGCTGCGCCTCGGCGATCACCGGCGCGGCGGTCGCCGTGGAGATGGTGGTGATCTGTGGGGACAGGCCCAGCCGCAGCAGCGCGCGGCTGGCGATCTTGGCATGACCGAAGGAGGCGCCCTGCTTGGCGTGGCCGTAGACCGGGCGCAGCAGCGAGTCGATGTCCAAAAACATCCGCTCGTCGGCGCCAGCCAGCAGCGGGGTGCGCGCCGCCAGTGCGATCAGATGCTCGCGGGCCACTGCGGCGAGTTGTTTGGTATGCCCGAAGGTGAACTCGCGCAAAAAGATCCCCAACGTCGATGGGGCATATACCTCGTTGAACACCCGGGGTGTGCCGCCGGCGCGCAGCACATTGGCATCATCGATGCTGTCCGCGCCGCACATCATCCCGGCGACGATCGAGGTCAGCTTGCCAGCCGGGTTGACCGCGCCGGACTTCACCCGAGTCGACGGCAGATCCACGCGCTCGTTGATCAATTCCGAAAGACCGGTCTGCTCAGCCAGTTCCAGCACTGGCACCAACCCGGCCGCCGACAGCAGATTCTGCTCGTCAAACACCGCCGATCCGGTGGTGAACGTATACGATGAGTGCATCGAAAGTGCCTTCCCGGACTATGGACAAATGCGGCCTCAGCACTCGTATTGTCCCAGTTCAGAAGGCATTTTCGCTGTTCACACGCCGATCAAATCACCGGAACCATCCACGGATTTAGGCTTAGATCGGCAGCTGTTCGACGGCGGGTTCGTCCAGCAGCACATCCTGCACGCGGTAGGCCGCGGTGGCGGCTCGATTGCCATGCGGGCGTGCATTGTGATCAAGCTGGGCGCGAACGGGCTGAAGTTGCGTCCAGGGGCGTGGTGTATGAGCCGGTAGGGCCGGTGGGCGTGTCGTAGCGCGGTAGAGGGCGGTCATCGCGTGATCCTTCGAACGATCAGCAAAGTCAACCGAAGGAGAGCAACGCGATGACCTCACCACACCTTATCGACGCCGAGCAGCTGTTGGCCGACCAACTCGCCGAGGCCAGCCCGGACTTGCTGCGAGGGCTGCTGTCGGTGTTCATCCACGCCTTGATGGGCGCGGAAGCCGACGCCATCTGCGGGGCCGGCTACCGCCAGCGCAGCGATGAGCGGTCCAACAGCCGCAACGGCTACCGGCATCGTGATTTCGACACCCGCGCCGGCACCATCGATGTGGCCATTCCCAAGCTGCGTCAGGGCAGCTATTTCCCGGACTGGCTATTGGAGCGACGCAAACGCGCTGAGCGTGCCCTGACCAGCGTGGTGGCCACCTGCTATCTGCTGGGAGTGTCCACCCGGCGGATGGAACGCCTCGTTGAAACACTGGGTGTGACGAGGCTTTCCAAGTCGCAGGTGTCGATCATGGCCAAAGAACTCGATGAGCAGGTTGAGGCGTTTCGCACCCGCCCGCTTGACGCCGCCCGTACACGTTCGTCGCCGCTGATGCCCTGGTGCTCAAAGTCCGCGAGAACGGCCGCGTCGTGGGCGTGCACACCCTGATTGCCACCGGCGTCAACGCCGAGGGCTACCGCGAGATCCTGGGTGTGCAGGTCAGCTCCGCCGAGGACGGGGCAGGCTGGCTGGCGTTCTTCCGCGACCTGGTCGCCCGCGGCCTGTCCGGGGTCGCGCTGGTCACCAGCGACGCCCACCCCGGCCTGGTCGCCGCGATCGGGGCCACCTTGCCCGGAGCGGCCTGGCAGCGCTGCCGCACCCATTACGCGAACAACCTGATGGCGGCCACCCCGAAGTCCTCCTGGCCGTGGGTGCGCACTCTGCTGCACTCGGTCTTCGACCAGCCCGACGCCGAATCGGTTGTTGCCCAATACGATCGAGTCCTCGACGCATTGTCGGACAAGCTCCCCAAAGTGGCCGAACACCTCGACGCAGCCCGCCCGGATCTGTTGGCGTTCACCGCTTTTCCCAAACAGATCTGGCGCCAAATCTGGAGCAACAATCCCCAGGAACGGCTCAACAAAGAAATCAGGCGCAGGACCGACGTCGTGGGCATCTTCCCCGACCGGGCCTCGATCATCCGCCTCGTCGGTGCCGTGCTGGCCGAACAACACGACGAATGGATCGAAGGACGACGCTACCTGGGCCTTGACGTGCTCACCCGCGCCCGCACAGCACTGACCAGCACCGACGAGCCCGCCGGACAGCAAACCAACACCACCCCAGCCCTGACCGCCTAGACTGCCACCCGAAGGGTCACGCGATCGAACGAACTCTTACACCACGTCACTGGGCTTGGCCCGGGCTGATCAGCCGCATCGACGAGTATTTCGACCCGGCCGACCTCGCCCCCCTGCTGAGTTAGGCTCGGCGACGATGCAGAGCGCACAGCGCGATGAGGAGGAGCCGGGCAATCAGGCCCCCGCTCGGCGACGATGCAGAGCGCACAGCGCGATGAGGAGGAGCCGGGCAATCAGGCCCCCGCTCGGCGACGATGCAGAGCGCACAGCGCGATGAGCAGGAGCCGGGCGCCGCGCACAACAGGTAGGTGCTGATGACGACTGTGGAAACGCTGCTGAACGATCCGGACACAGCCGGAGTGTGGAATCTGGTTCCCGAGCGCTCGGCGTTCACTTTCAAGATCAAGAACATGTGGGGCCTGTTGAACGTCAAAGGCAGATTCACCGACGTCAGCGGGGACGGTCAGATCACCGGCAAGGGGGCCGTTTTCGGTCGTCTCGACATCCGCGTAGCATCGCTGCGTACTGGCATCCGAAAGCGAGACGATCACCTGCGCTCGGCCGACTTCTTCGATGTCGAGCGTTTTCCGGAGATCAGCGTCGTCGTCACCGCGCTTCAGCCGACCACTGGTAACGCTGCGGACCTGCGCGCCACCTTCACCATCAAGGGCATTACCGCGGAGTTGCCGCTGCCGGCCACGATCGACGAGCTCGGTGACGGCTCGGTCCGCATCTCGGCGACCACCCACGTCGACCGGGCACAATTCGGGCTGGATTGGAACCGGCTCGGCATGATCGGCAAGACGGCGACCGCGTCGGCTGAAGCGGTGTTCGTCCGCGCCCGATGACACCGTCGCGCGAGCCTGTAGCTGGCGAGCAAAAGTGCGAGTGGGTCGCGCGCTCACTACAGGCTCGCGAAACGGGAGCCGTGCGGCCCCTATCGTCGCCGAGCAGTAGCATCTGCGGCGTGCCCGCTTCGACCGCGCCCCTGCGGATCCTCGTTTACAGCGACAACGCCAAAACCCGCGAACAGGTGAAGTTGGCCCTGGGCAAACGCCTGCATCCAGAGCTGCCGGAGCTCAGCTACGTCGAGGTTGCCACCGCACCGATGGTGGTTCGCCACATCGACAAGGGCGGGATCGACCTGGCTATCCTCGACGGTGAGGCCACACCGGCCGGGGGCATGGGCATAGCCAAACAGTTGAAGGACGAAGTCGCACACTGTCCACCAATCGTGGTGCTCATCGGTCGCGCCGACGATGCCTGGTTGGCCAGCTGGTCGCGCGCCGAAGCAGTTGTCTCGCACCCGATCGATCCCATCGTGTTAGAACGGACGGTGCTCGGGCTGTTGCGCGCTCCGGCAGCTTGACCCGATTGCGGCTGAGCAACCGATTAGCCTGCCGTCGTTGGGCTTTGGCGGCATTGCAGGTGCCGCCGCCGCAAAGCCACTAGGCTGCCGCGCGACTTTACTGGGCTGTGGGCGAGCTCACATGCGGACCCCTGAGCGGGCCCGGGTACAAGATCGTTAGGCTGTGGTTGACCTCACAGTCAGGCAAGGAAGACCACATCGAGGGAGCAGCTTCGCAGGATGAATGTCTACACACCCATCCTGGTCCTCGGGGGGATCGCCACTGCTTTCGCGGTGTTCTCGGTGATCGTGGCATCGGTGGTCGGCCCGTCTCGCTACAACCGGGCAAAGCTGGAGGCCTACGAGTGCGGCATCGAGCCTCCCGAATCTTCCCCGGCGCGCACCACTAGCGGGCACCGGTTCCCGGTGAAGTATTACCTCACCGCGATGTTGTTCATCGTGTTCGACATCGAGATTGTGTTCCTGTACCCCTGGGCGGTCAGCTACGACGCGCTGGGGATATTCGCGCTTATCGAGATGGTGGTGTTCATGCTCACCGTGTTGGTGGCCTACGCGTACGTATGGCGCCGCGGCGGGTTGACGTGGGATTGAGGTAAGACGTGGGCCTGGAAGAGAAACTGCCCAGCGGTTTCCTGTTGACCACCGTCGAAGCGCTGGCTGGCTATTTTCGCAAGAGCTCCCTGTGGCGGCGACATTCGGGCTGGCGTGCTGCGCGATCGAAATGATGTCGACGGCGTCACCTCGATTCGACATCGCCCGCTTCGGAATGGAGAGGTTCTCGGCAACGCCGCGTCAGGCCGATCTGATGATCGTCGCCGGCCGGGTCAGCCAGAAGATGGCACCGGTGCTGCGCCAGATCTACGACCAGATGGCCGAGCCCAAATGGGTACTGGCCATGGGCGTGTGCGCATCGTCGGGCGGAATGTTCAACAACTACGCGATCGTGCAGGGCGTGGACCACGTCGTGCCGGTGGACATCTATCTGCCCGGGTGCCCGCCGCGGCCCGAGATGCTGCTGTACGCAATTCTCAAGCTACACGAGAAGATTCAGCAGATGCCGCTGGGGGTGGACCGAGAGCGTGCCATCGCCGAAGCCGAAGAGGCGGCGCTGGCAGCCAAGTCCACGATCGAGATGCGCGGGCTGTTGCGATGAGCTCACCAGGACAAGACCCACATGAGGCGATACGCCGCGGCGACGAGGAAGTGATCGATGTCCGCCGCGGCATGTTCGGCGTCTACGACACCGGCGACACTTCCGGCTACGGACGGCTGGTGCGCGCGGTCACGCTGCCCGGCAGCAGCCCGCGGCCCTACGGCGGCTACTTCGACGAGGTGGTCGACACCCTGGCCGACGCATTGAAATGCAACGGCGTCGAATACGCCGACGCGATCGAGAAAGTCGTGGTATATCGCGACGAGCTGACGCTGCACGTACGCCGTGAGCTGTTGCCGCAAGTCGCCCAGCAGCTTCGCGACGACCCGCGGCTGCGCTTCGAGCTGTGCCTCGGGGTCAGTGGCGTGCATTACCCGCACGACACCGGACGCGAACTGCACGCGGTCTACCCGCTCAAGTCGATCACCCACAACCGTCGCATCCGGCTGGAAGTGTCTGCGCCGGACAGTGATCCGCACATCCCGTCGCTATTCGGGATCTATCCGACCAACGACTGGCACGAACGCGAAACCTACGACTTTTTCGGAATCATCTTCGATGGACACCCGTCGTTGACCCGTATCGAGATGCCCGACGACTGGCATGGTCATCCGCAACGCAAGGATTACCCGCTCGGCGGCATCCCGGTGGAGTACAAGGGCGCGCAGATTCCCCCGCCCGATGAGCGGAGAGCCTACAACTGATGAGTGAACCGACCGAAACGGTGCTGATGGCCGGTGGCCGAGATTGGGAAGAGGTTGTGCAGGCCGCCCGCGAAGCGGATCCCGGCGACCGCATCGTCGTCAACATGGGGCCCCAGCACCCGTCCACCCACGGGGTGCTGCGGCTGATCCTGGAGATCGAAGGTGAGACGGTAACCGAGGCCCGCTGCGGTATTGGCTACCTGCACACCGGAATCGAAAAGAACCTGGAATACCGGTACTGGACTCAGGGCGTCACCTTCGTGACCCGGATGGACTACCTGTCACCGTTTTTCAACGAGACCGCTTATTGCCTGGGTGTGGAGAAACTGCTCGGCATCACCGATCAGATTCCCGAGCGGGCCAACGTCATCCGGGTGATGATGATGGAGCTCAACCGGATCTCGTCGCACCTGGTCGCATTGGCAACCGGCGGCATGGAACTGGGCGCGATGACCGCGATGTTCCTCGGCTTCCGGGAGCGCGAGCTGGTGCTCAACTTGTTCGAGTTGATCACTGGGTTGCGCATGAACCACGGCTATATCCGCCCCGGCGGTTTGGCCCAGGATCTGCCGGACAACGCAGTCACCGAGATCCGCAAGTTCCTCGACCTGATGCCGCGCCGGCTGCGCGACCTGGAGGACCTGCTCAACGAGAACTACATCTGGAAGGCCCGCACCCAGGGCATCGGCTACCTCGACCTGACCGGGTGCATGGCGCTGGGCATCACCGGCCCAATCCTGCGTTCCACGGGGTTGCCCTACGACCTGCGGCGTGCCGACCCGTATTGCGGATACGAAAACTACGAATTCGACGTGATCACCGAGGACAGCTGTGACGCCTACGGGCGCTACATGATTCGCGTCAAGGAGATGCACGAGTCGCTGAAGATCATCGAGCAGTGCCTGGACAAGCTGAAGCCAGGTCCGATCATGGTCTCCGACCGCAAGATCGCGTGGCCCGCCGATCTGAAGGTGGGCCCCGACGGGCTGGGCAACTCACCAGAGCACATCGCCAAAATCATGGGCAGCTCGATGGAGGCGCTGATCCACCACTTCAAACTGGTGACCGAGGGCATCCGCGTCCCCCCGGGACAGGTGTATGTCGCGGTGGAGTCGCCGCGCGGCGAGCTGGGCGTGCACATGGTCAGCGACGGTGGCACTCGTCCTTACCGCGTGCACTACCGCGATCCGTCGTTCACCAACCTGCAGGCCGTGGCCGCCATGTGCGAGGGCGGCATGGTCGCCGACGTGATCGCCGCGGTTGCCAGTATCGACCCGGTGATGGGCGGGGTCGACCGGTGACCGGCCCGCAACGCGAGCCGGTGTTCCTGCACCTGGGCCCGCCACCCGAAGAGCCCGGCCAGTTCGTCGTCGAGGGTGCTCCCCAGTCGTATCCGCCCGACGTGAAGGCTCGGCTGGAGGTCGACGCCAAGGAGATCATCGGCCGCTACCCCGATCGGCGCTCGGCGATCGTGCCGCTGCTGCACCTGGTGCAGTCCGAGGACTCGTATTTGACGCCGGCGGGTTTGGAGTTCTGCGGCGAGCAGCTGGGACTGACCGGCGCGGAGGTCGCGGCGGTGGCGAGCTTCTACTCGATGTTTCGTCGCGGGCCCACCGGTGAGTATTTGGTCGGCGTCTGCACCAACACGCTGTGCGCGATCATGGGCGGTGATGCCATCTTCGAGACGCTGGTAAATCACCTCGGCGTCCGCAACGACCAGACCACCCCTGACGGCAAGATCACCTTGCAGCACGTCGAGTGCAACGCCGCCTGCGATTACGCGCCGGTGGTGATGGTCAACTGGGAGTTCTTCGACAAACAGACACCGGAGTCGGCGCGTCGGCTCGTCGACGCGCTGCGCGCGGGCAACCCGCCGCGGCCCACCCGCGGTGCCCCGCTGTGCCCGTTCCGCCAAACTGAACGGATCCTCGCGGGGTTCCCCGACCAGCGTCCCGACGACGGCCAGGGCGGAGTGGGCGACGCCACCTTGGCCGGTCTGCAGGTGGCGAAGGAAAACGACATGCAGTACCCACCGCCGCCTTCCGGGGAGGACCGCTGATGGCGTCTTTTCCTGCCCAAGCCACACCGTTGACGCCAGTGCTCACCCGGTATTGGGACGACCCGCAGCCATGGACGCTGGAAACCTACCGCCGCCACGACGGCTACCGGGCCCTGCAGAAAGCCCTCGACATGGAACCCGACGCGGTGCTGCAAACCGTCAAGGACTCCGGGCTGCGGGGCCGCGGCGGCGCGGGCTTTTCGACGGGGACCAAGTGGTCGTTCATCCCGCAAGGCGACCAAGGCCCCGCCGCCAAGCCGCACTACCTCGTCGTCAACGCCGACGAATCCGAGCCCGGCACGTGCAAGGACATCCCCCTGATGTTCACCACTCCGCACGTTCTCATCGAGGGCAGCATCATCGCCGCCTATGCGATTCGGGCCAGCCATGCGTTCATCTACCTGCGCGGTGAGGTGGTGCCGGTGCTGCGCCGACTGCATAACGCGGTGGCCGAGGCTTACGCTGCAGGGTTTTTGGGCCGCGACATCGCCGGTTCGGGTTACGACTTGGAGATGGTGGTCCACGCCGGTGCCGGCGCCTACATTTGCGGCGAAGAGACCGCGCTGCTGGACTCCCTGGAGGGTCGCCGCGGCCAGCCGCGGCTGCGGCCACCGTTTCCGGCGGTATCCGGGCTCTACGGGTGCCCGACGGTGATCAACAACGTCGAAACCATTGCCAGCGTGCCGCCTATCATCCTCAACGGTGTCGACTGGTTCCGGTCGATGGGCACCGATAAGTCGCCAGGGTTCACGCTGTACTCGCTGTCCGGGCACGTCACGAGGCCGGGCCAATACGAGGCGCCGCTGGGGATCACGCTGCGGGAGCTGCTCGCCTACGCTGGCGGTGTTCGGCCCGGGCACCGGCTGAAGTTCTGGACGCCGGGCGGCTCGTCGACTCCGCTGCTCACCGACGAGCATCTCGACGTGCCCTTGGATTACGAGGGCGTCGGCGAGGCCGGCTCAATGCTGGGCACCAAAGCGCTGGAAATCTTCGACGAGACCACCTGCGTGGTGCGCGCAGTGCGGCGCTGGACGCAGTTCTACAAGCACGAATCCTGCGGCAAGTGCACGCCGTGCCGCGAAGGCACCTTCTGGCTCGACCAGATTTACGAGCGGCTGGAAACGGGTAAGGGCACGACCGAGGACCTAGAAAAGCTGCAGGACATCGCGGACATCCTGTTCGGAAAGTCGTTCTGCGCGTTGGGCGACGGCGCGGCCATGCCGGTGCAGTCGTCGCTGAAATACTTCCGCGACGAATACGTCGCCCACATCGAGGGCGGTGGCTGCCCCTTCGACCCGCGACTGTCGATGCTGACACCGAACGGAGAGGACGCGTGACGCTGCACGCCGACGCCGCAAAGCAAGTCGCCCAGTCCGAGATGGTGACGCTCACGATCGACGGTGTCGAGATCAGCGTTCCGAAGGGAACCTTGGTGATCCGTGCCGCGGAGTTGATCGGCATCGAGATCCCACGGTTTTGCGACCATCCGCTGCTGGACCCGGTCGGCGCGTGCCGGCAATGCCTAGTCGAAATCGAAGGCCAGCGCAAGCCCATGGCCTCGTGCACGACCGTGGCCACCGACGACATGGTGGTGCGCACCCAGCTGACTTCGGAAGCCGCCGACAAAGCCCAGCACGGCGTCATGGAACTGCTGCTGATCAACCATCCGCTGGACTGCCCGATGTGCGACAAGGGCGGCGAATGTCCGCTGCAGAACCAGGCGATGTCAAACGGCCGTCCCGATTCCCGCTTCACCGACGTCAAGCGCACATTCGCCAAGCCGATCAGCATCTCGTCGCAAGTGTTGCTGGACCGGGAGCGGTGCATTTTGTGCGCCCGCTGCACCCGGTTCACCAACCAGATCGCGGGCGACAATTTCATCGATATGCTCGAGCGCGGCGCGCTGCAGCAGGTCGGCATCTACGCCAACGAACCGTTCGACTCCTATTTCTCGGGCAATACTGTGCAGATCTGCCCGGTGGGCGCGCTGACCGGCACCGCCTACCGCTTCCGGGCCCGCCCGTTCGACCTGGTGTCCACCCCCAGCGTGTGTGAGCACTGCGCGTCGGGGTGCGCCCAGCGCAGCGACCACCGCCGGGGGGTGGTGCTGCGACGCTTGGCCGGTGACGACCCCGAAGTCAACGAGGAGTGGAACTGCGACAAGGGCCGCTGGGCGTTCACCTACGCCACCCAACCCGACCGGATCACCACCCCGCTGGTCCGAGACGCCAGCGGGACACTGGTGCCCGCGTCGTGGTCGCATGCACTGCAGGCGGCAGCCGACGGGCTGGCCGCGGCCCGCCGACGCGCCGGTGTGATCGTCGGCGGGCGCGCGACGTGGGAGGACGCCTACGCCTACGCGAAATTCGCGCGAATCGCGTTGGGCACCAATGACATTGACTTTCGCGTCCGGCCGCACTCGGCTGAGGAATCCCAGTTCTTGTCGGCGCGGGTCGCAGGGCGGCCGATCACGGTCAGCTACTCGGATCTCGAGTCGGCGCCGGTGGTGTTGCTGGTCGGCTTCGAACCCGAGGACGAGTCGCCGATCGTGTTCCTGCGGTTGCGCAAGGCAGCCCGCAAACAGCGGATGCCCATCTACGCGATCGCCCCGTTCACCAGCCGCGGGCTGCAAAAGATGTCCGGTCGGCTGGTCAAGACCATGCCCGGCTGTGAGGCGTCCGTGCTCGACGAGCTCGCGGGCGGCGAGGTCGGTGAGCTGTTGCGCAAGCCCGGCGCGGTCATCATGGTCGGCGAGCGACTGGCCACTGTGCGAGGCGCGCTGACTGCTGCGGCGCGTTTGGCAGATGCCACCGGCGCGCGGCTGGCGTGGGTGCCGCGGCGCGCCGGTGAACGCGGCGCTTTGGAAGCCGGTGCGCTGGGCGGGTTGTTGCCGGGCGGGCGGCCCGTAGTCAACGACGCCGCACGGTCGCAGGTCGCTGCGGCCTGGAATGTCGACGAGCTGCCGTCGTCTCCGGGACGCGACACCGATGCGATCCTCGCCGCCGCCGCCGAGGGGACGTTGAGCGCATTGCTGATCGGCGGTGTGGAGCCCGACGACCTAGCCGATCCGCAGGCCGCGCTGGCCGCGCTGGATGCCGCCAGCTTTGTCGTCAGCTTGGAACTGCGCCACAGCCCGGTCACCGAACGCGCCGATGTGGTGTTCCCGATCGCACCGGCCGTGGAGAAGTCCGGGACGTTCGTCAACTGGGAGGGCCGCTATCGCGGTTTCCCCGTAGCGCTCGGCGACACCGGAGCGATCCCGGATCTGCGGGTGCTTGACACGCTAGCCGACGAAATGGGTGTCGACTTGGGGTTGCCGACCGTGGAAGCGGCCCGCGACGAGTTGGTCGCGCTTGGCCCGTGGGACGGCGAATCCGACACCGGCCCCGACGTTTCCGCCGCAGCGCCGCCTCGGCCCGGGCCGGGTGAGGCTGTGTTGGCCGGTTGGCGGCTATTGCTCGACTGCGGCCGCCTGCAAGACGGCGAACCGCATCTGGCCGGCACCGCACGCCAGCCGGTGGCGCGGCTGTCAGCGGAATCGGCGGCCGAAATCGGCGCAGCCGAAGGTGATCTGGTGACGGTGAGCACAGAACGCGGCGCGATCACGTTGCCGCTGACGGTCACCGACATGCCCGACCACGTGGTCTGGCTGCCGCTGAATTCACCGGGTTCGGCGGTACACCGGCAATTAGGCGTCACCTCGGGCAGCGTGGTGCGGATTCGCGCCGACGACGATGCAGAGCGAAGCGATGAGGAGGAGCGGCGCCCATGATGGGAGTGGGCTCATGACCGCCTTCGGGCATGACACCTGGTGGTTGATCCTGGCCAAGTCGATCGCCGTTTTCGTGTTCTTGGTGCTCACCGTCCTGGCGGCGATCCTTTTCGAACGAAAGCTCTTGGGCCGCATGCAGATGCGCTACGGGCCTAACCGGGTCGGCCCGTGGGGCTACCTGCAGAGCCTGGCCGACGGGATCAAGCTCGCCCTCAAAGAGGGCATCACCCCGCTCGGTGTGGACCGGCCGGTCTATGTGCTGGCGCCCATCATTTCGACGATCCCAGCGCTGACTGCGTTCGCATTCATCCCGTTCGGGCCCGAGGTGTCGGTTTTCGGTCATCGTACGCCGCTGCAGGTCACCGATCTGCCGGTGGCGGTGCTGTTCATCCTGGCGCTCTCGGCGATTGGGGTATACGGCATCGTGCTGGCCGGTTGGTCTTCGGGGTCGACCTACCCGCTGCTGGGCGGCGTGCGTTCCACCGCTCAGGTGATCTCCTATGAAGTCGCAATGGGGTTGGCCTTCGCGACAGTGTTCCTCTACGCCGGAACCATGTCGACTTCGCAGATCGTGGCCGCGCAAGACCGCGTGTGGTACGTGTTCTTGCTGCTGCCGTCGTTCATCGTCTACCTCGTGTCGATGGTCGGCGAAACCAACCGCGCCCCATTCGATTTGCCCGAAGCCGAGGGTGAGCTTGTCGCCGGCTTTCACACCGAGTACTCGTCGCTGAAATTCGCGATGTTCTTCCTGGCCGAATACGTCAACATGACGACCGTTTCGGCGTTGGCCGCGACGCTGTTCTTCGGCGGCTGGCATGCGCCGTGGCCGCTGAACATGTGGGACGGTGCCAACAGCGGCTGGTGGCCTGTGCTGTGGTTCACCGCGAAGGTGTGGTTTGGTTTGTTCTTCTACTTCTGGCTCCGGGCCACCCTTCCCAGGTTGCGCTACGACCAGTTCATGGCTTTGGGTTGGCGGGTCCTCATCCCGGTGTCGCTGATCTGGATCATGATCGCGGCGGTGGTCCGCAGCCTGCGGGACAATGGCTACCCGCACTGGACTCCAGTGCTGGTGATCTCCAGCGCGGTCGTTGGCATTGGCCTGCTGCTGCTTTTGCGACGACCGTTGTCCGGCGTGGCAACTCGCGAGCATGACCAGGTGCGTGTCGCGGCGCCGCCCGACACGCCAGGCGGCCAAGCCGCATTCCCGACCCCGCCGCTGCCAGGCAGAGGCCTGGCCGCAGCGACCAAGGAAGGTTCACATGGCTAGATTCTGGGACGCCATCGCCGGATTCGGTGTCACGTTGACCACGATGTTCAAACGACCGATCACCGAGCAGTATCCAGAACACCCCGGTCCTGTGGCCCCGCGGTTCCACGGCCGCCACCAACTCAACCGGTATCCCGACGGTCTGGAGAAGTGCATCGGCTGCGAGCTGTGCGCTTGGGCTTGTCCGGCCGACGCCATCTACGTCGAGGGCGCCGACAACACCGAAGACGAACGGTATTCGCCCGGCGAACGCTACGGGCGCGTGTACCAGATCAACTACCTGCGCTGCATCGGGTGCGGGCTGTGCGTCGAGGCGTGCCCGACCCGGGCGCTGACGATGACCAACGACTACGAGATGGCCGACGACAATCGCGCTGACCTGATCTACGAGAAGGACCGGTTGCTGGCTCCGCTACAGCCCGGGATGACACCACCACCACATCCACGGGCACCCGGTGCCACCGACATCGACTACTACCTGGGAAACGTGACCGCAGAAGGCTTGTGCACCAAGACCATTGAGCACCAGCCCACGGGCGGTGTGCGGTGACGGCGATGCTGGCCAGTGAGCTGGCCACCGACGCGATCACCCGCACCTCCACCGGTGAAGCGGTGACCTTCTGGGTGTTGGGCGCGTTGGCGCTCGTCGGCGCAGTGGGCATGGTGCTGGCGGCCAATGCGGTGTATTCCGCGATGTTTTTGGCGATGACCATGATCATCCTCGCGGTGTTCTACATGGTTCAAGACGCGCTGTTCTTGGGCGTAGTGCAGGTCGTCGTCTACACCGGCGCGGTGATGATGCTGTTCTTGTTCGTCCTGATGCTGATCGGCGTGGACACCGCGGAATCCCTCGTGGAAACGCTGCGCGGTCAGCGAATTGCCGCGGCCGTCGCCGGCGTCGGATTCGGCATTCTGCTGATTGCCGGTATCGGCGCCGCGACGACCACCACGTTCGTCGGGCTGAGCAAAGCCAACGCCGCCGGCAACGTCAACGGCCTGGCGTCGCTCATCTTCACCCGCTACCTGTGGGCATTCGAGTTGACCAGCGCGCTGCTGATCACCGCGGCCGTCGGCGCGATGGTGCTGACGCACAAAGAGCGATTCGAGCGGCGAAAGACCCAGCGCGAGTTGGCGATTGAGCGTTTCCGCTCCGGCCGGTACCCCACCCCCCTGCCCGGGCCGGGGGTGTATGCCCGCCACAACGCGGTGGACGTCGCGGCGCGGCTGCCCGACGGGTCGCCCTCGAAACTGTCTGTGCCGCAGGTACTGCGGCAGCGCACGGTCGGTAACGGTTCCGACGTGGACGGTGCGTCATGAACCCACTGAATTACCTCTATCTGTCGGCGCTGCTATTCACGATCGGCGCGGCAGGAGTGCTTTTGCGGCGCAATGCGATTGTGATGTTCATGTGTGTTGAGCTCATGCTCAACGCCGTCAATCTGGCATTCGTGACCTTCGCCCGGATGCACGGACACCTCGACGGTCAGATGATCGCGTTTTTCACAATGGTGGTGGCCGCCTGCGAAGTCGTTGTCGGTCTGGCGATCATCATGACGATCTTCCGCACCCGCAAGTCCGCTTCGGTCGACGACGCGAATCTGCTCAAGGGTTAGGGCCACTCGATGACACATCTCACCTGGCTGCTCGTGGCACTGCCGGCGGCGGGTGCCGCGATCCTGCTGCTGGGCGGCCGATCGACCGACCGGTTTGGCCATCTGGTGGGCTGCGCCACCGCGCTGGCGTCGTTCGCGGTGGGGGTTACGCTGCTGGCCGACATGCTCGGCCGCCCCGGTAACGGCCGTGCCATTCATCCAAACTTGTTCAGCTGGGTGCTGGTCGGCGGGTTGCACGTCGATTTCGGCCTGCAGATTGATCAGTTGTCGATCTGCTTTGTGCTGCTGATCACCGGGGTGGGATCGTTGATCCACATCTACTCGATTGGCTACATGGCTGAAGACCCCGACCGGAGAAGGTTTTTCGCCTACCTCAACCTGTTTTTGGCTGCCATGCTGCTGCTGGTGGTCGCCGACAACTACCTCGGGCTCTACATCGGCTGGGAAGGCGTCGGCTTGGCGTCGTATCTGTTGATCGGTTTCTGGTATCAGCGGCCGTCGGCGGCCACCGCCGCCAAGAAGGCGTTCGTGATGAACCGCGTGGGCGATATCGGGCTCTCGCTGGCCATGTTTTTGATGTTCGCGCAGTTCGGAACCCTCTCGTTCGCCGGGGTATTCGCCGCTGCGCCGGGTGCCGGGCGGGGTGTGCTGACCGCGATTGGATTGCTGATGCTGCTGGGGGCGTGCGCCAAGTCCGCGCAGGTTCCGGTGCAGGCGTGGTTGTTTGACGCGATGGAAGGCCCCACCCCGGTGTCCGCCCTGATTCACGCCGCCACCATGGTGACTGCCGGAGTGTACCTGATCGTGCGGTCCAATCCGCTTTACAACCTCTCCCCTGACGCCCGTCTGGCCGTGGTGATCGTCGGGGCGGTGACCTTGCTGTTCGGGGCCATCGTCGGTTGCGCCAAGGACGACATCAAGCGAGCGCTGGCAGCGTCGACGATCAGCCAGATCGGCTACATGGTGCTGGCCGCCGGATTGGGCCCGGCCGGTTATGCGTTCGCGATCCTGCATCTGCTCACCCACGGCTTTTTCAAGGCCGGCTTGTTCCTGGGCTCCGGTGCGGTGATCCACGCCATGAACGACGAACAGGACATGCGCCGCTACGGGGCGCTGCGCACCGTGTTGCCGATCACCTATGCCACATTCGGGCTGGCGTATCTGGCAATCATTGGAGTGCCACCGCTCGCCGGCTTCTTCTCCAAAGACGCCATCATCGAATCGGCCCTGGGAGCCGGCGGCATCCGAGGACCCATATTGGGCGGGGCGGCGATGCTGGGTGTTGGGATTACCGCGTTCTACATGACGCGGGTCATGCTGATGACATTCTTCGGCGAAAAGCGTTGGGAGCCAGATGCGCATCCACATGAAGCCCCGGCCGTGATGACGTGGCCGATGATCCTGCTCGCGGTGGGCTCGGTATTCTCCGGCGGTCTGTTGGCAATGGGCGACACACTGCGGCGCTGGTTGGAGCCGATCGTCGGCGTGCACGAAGCCGGCCACGTCACTCCGGTGTGGGTGACCAGCATCATGACCTTGACCGTGGTCGCTGTTGGCGTTGTGGTGGCGTACCGGATGTACGGCACCCGCCCGGTGCCAGCGACGGCGCCCGCGGAGGTGTCGGCGCTGACCGTGGCCGCACGCCGCGACCTTTACGGTGACGCCTTCAACGAGGAGGTGTTCATGCGCCCGGGCGGACAGCTGACCGATGCGCTGGTCGAGATCGACAACAGAGGAGTGGACGGCTCGGTCCTCGGGTTGGCGGCGCTGGTGAGCCGAACCTCGGATCGGCTGCGCGGCTTACAAACCGGGTTCGCACGCAGCTACGCATTATCGATGTTCGCGGGTGCGGCACTGGTCGCCGCGGCGATCCTGGCGGTGCAGCTATGGTGACGGTGACCCCCTTCCCGTGGCTGAGCGTGCTGTGGCTGGTGCCGCTGGTCGGTGCCGGGCTGGTCATCGTGATGCCGCCGGGGTGGCGGCAAGCGGCGAAATGGCTCGGCCTGATCATCGCGGTGGCGGTACTGGGGATCGCGCTCGTGATCACCACCGAATTCGACACCGGCGGTGCCCCGTACCAGTTCGTCGAAAAACAACCCTGGATACCGGCCTTCGGCGCGGGCTACACCCTCGGCGTCGACGGCATCGCGGTGGTGCTGGTGCTGCTCACTGCGGTGCTGGTGCCGCTGCTGATGCTGGCCGGCTGGAATGAGGGCGGCCAACGCAGCCGCGGTGTGCACGCCTATGTGGCGTTGACACTGACCGTCGAGTCGATGGTGCTGATCTCGTTGATCTCGTTGGACGTGCTGCTGTTCTACGTGTTCTTCGAGGCGATGCTCATCCCGATGTATTTCCTCATCGGCGGATTCGGTCACGGCGCCGGCCGATCGCGGGCAGCGGTGAAGTTCTTGCTGTACAACCTTTTCGGCGGTCTGATCATGCTGGCCGCGGTGATCGGCGTGTACGTGGTGACCGCTCAGCACATCGGCGGCACGTTCGACTTCCGCACGATCGTCGCTGCTGTGTCGTCGGGCCGCCTAGGTGTGGACCCTGCGGTGCTCAAGGCGCTGTTCTTGGGGTTCATGTTCGCGTTCGCCATCAAGGCACCGCTGTGGCCGTTTCACCGTTGGCTGCCCGACGCCGCGGTCGAGGCGCCACCGGCCACTGCAGTGTTGATGATGGCGGTGATGGACAAGGTCGGCACCTTCGGAATGCTGCGCTACTGCCTGCAGTTGTTTCCCGACGCGTCAACGTATTTCCGCCCGCTCATCGTCGTGTTGTCGGTGATCGGGGTGGTCTATGGCGCGATCGTGGCGATCGGCCAGACCGACATCATGCGGCTGATCGCCTACACGTCGATCTCGCACTTTGGGTTCATCATCTTGGGCATTTTCGTGATGACCACCCAGGGGCAAAGCGGGTCGACGCTCTACATGGTCAACCATGGTCTGTCCACCGCGGCGGTGTTTTTGATCGCGGGATTCCTGATCGCCCGCGGCGGCACCCGCTCGATCGCCGACTACGGCGGCGTGCAGAAGGTGGCGCCGGTGCTGGCCGGCACGTTCCTGGTCGCAGCTTTGGCGACGTTGTCGCTGCCCGGGCTGGCACCGTTCATCAGTGAATTCCTGGTGCTGCTGGGTACTTTTAACCGCTATTGGGTGGCGGCGGCATTCGCGTCCACCGCGCTGGTGCTTTCGGCGGTCTACATGTTGTGGCTGTACCAGCGGGTGATGAACGGCCCGGTGGCGCAAGGCAATGATCGGATTCGTGATCTGGTTCCGCGTGAAGTTGTCGTCGTCGCCCCGCTGATCGCGTTGCTGCTCGGTCTCGGGGTCTATCCGAAACCGGTGCTGGACATCATCAATCCCGCGGTCGGCCACACCATGGCCACCATCGGCCAGCATGATCCCGCGCCAAGGGTTCCGGTCACGACGGTGCGTGACCACAAAACAGCCGAAGGACCGCACCGATGAGCATGCCCACGCCCAATGTCGAGTACTTCGCGCTTTCCCCGATGCTCATCGTCTTCGGGGCCGCGATCGTCGGTGTGGTGGTCGAGGCATTCCTGCCGCGACGCTTCCGATATGCCAGCCAGGTGCTAGTGGCGCTGGCCAGTTTGGTTGCCGCATTCGTCGCGGACGTGCTGGTGGGCAAAAGGATTCCCTCTTCGGGTCAGACCGCAGTGCTGCGAGCGGTGGCCGTCGACCGTCCGGCCTTGGTATTGCAGGGCATCGTGCTGCTGGTCGCGATATTGGCCATCCTGTTCATCGCGGAGCGCAGCGCCGCAACCAACACCCCGACCGGGCCAGGCGCTGCCACGGTCGCGCAGCGTACCGGGCTCGATTTCTTCGCCCCGCAGGCGTCCGCGGTTCCCGACAGCGTGGCTGAGCGCCAAGCGATTCAAGCCGGGTACACCCAGACCGAGGTCTTTCCGCTGACGATGCTCGCTGTCGGCGGCATGCTGGTTTTCCCTGCCGCCAACGACCTTTTGACGATGTTCGTCGCGCTGGAGGTGTTGTCGCTGCCGCTGTACCTGCTGTGCGGACTGGCCAGGCGCCGACGCCTGCTGTCACAGGAAGCGGCGGTGAAATACTTTCTGCTGGGCGCCTTTTCTTCGGCGTTTTTCCTCTACGGCGTGGCCCTGCTCTACGGCGCGACCGGCACGCTGACCCTGGCGGGTATCCGCGATGGGCTAACTCAGCACCGCGACGACTCGATCGCGTTGATCGGTGTCGCGCTGCTGGCGGTCGGCCTGCTGTTCAAGGTCGGGGCGGTCCCCTTCCACTCCTGGATTCCCGATGTCTACCAAGGCGCGCCGACCCCGATCACCGGGTTCATGGCCGCCGCCACCAAAGTCGCCGCATTCGGCGCGCTCATGCGGGTGGTATATGTCGCGCTGCCGCCGCTGCATGACCAGTGGCGGCCGGTGCTTTGGGGCATCTCGATCCTGACCATGGCGGTCGGCACTATCACCGCGGTGAACCAAAACGACGTCAAGCGACTGCTCGCGTATTCGTCGGTGGCCCATGTTGGCTTCATCCTCACAGGTGTGATCGCCGATATCCCGGCTGGCATCTCGTCGACGATGTTCTATCTGTTCGCTTACAGCTTCAGTACGGTGGGGGCATTCGCCGTCGTGGGATTGGTCCGCAACGACAATGGCGACGAGGACGCCAACATGATGCGCTGGGGTGGGCTGGGTCGTCAGTCCCCCATTGCGGGCCTGCTATTTTCGATGTTTCTGTTGGCGTTCGCCGGTATTCCGCTGACAAGCGGCTTCGTCAGCAAGTTCGCAGTGTTCAAGGCCGCCGCGCAAGGCGGCGCGGTGCCGCTGGTCATCATCGGTGTGGTGGCCAGCGGTGTGGCGGCATACTTTTACGTGCGGGTGATCGTGCTGATGTTCTTCACCGATCCACCCGCCGACCCTCCACACGTCGTGATCCCCAGCGCGTGGACCAAAGCGGCAATCGCGGTGTGCGCTGCGGTGACCGTGCTGTTGGGCATTTTTCCGCAACCGCTGCTGGACCTGGTCGATCGGGCGGCCCAGCTCGTGGGATGACGATGACCGTAGGGCAATGGGTTCTCGTCGAGGATGACGGCGCGGTTCGTGTGCTGACGATGAACCGTCCGGAAGCGCGAAATGCGTTGAATATCGGATTGATACAGGGGCTGTACACAGCGTTGTGCGACGCTGACGCAGACCCGGCGGTGCAAGCGGTGGTGCTCACCGGCGTCGACCCAGCCTTTTGTGCCGGGGTCGACTTGAAGGAGGCGCAGCGCGAAGGCATGTCCTACTTCGAGCGCTACCGCACGCACAATTGCATCACGCGGGTGGCCGAGATGGCGACACCGGTGATCGGGGCGATCAACGGCCCCGTGTTCACCGGAGGACTCGAAATGGCGCTGGGCTGCGACTTTTTGGTGGCATCCGAACGTGCCGTGTTTGCCGACACCCATGTACGCGTCGGCATCCTGCCCGGTGGGGGAATGACCGCGCGGCTACCGCAACTGGTCGGCGCGGCGATGGCTCGACGATTGTCGATGACCGGCGAAGTCATCGACGCGGCCCGAGCCGAGCGGATCGGGCTGGTGACCGAGGTTGTCCCCCACGACCGCCTGCTGACCCGGGCCGTCGAGTTGGCCGCCCAGATCGCCGAGGTGCCAGGGCCGACCATGGCGGCGCTCAAGCGGATCTACGTCACCGGTGCGGCCGCTGTCACCCGGCCGGCGCTAGCCGCCGAGCAGGCCATCGCCGGCACCCACCAGACCGACACCGATGAGCTGGCCGCACGTTACGCCGAGATCAGCGAGCGTAACCGCCGCCAGATTCACGGCTAGCCTCAATTTAGGATTGGGACACAACCACACGGCACTGTGCTGAATGGCGACTCGTGAGCAGCTTCGCTCGTTGGCACACACGCGCCCGGAGGGATTCGGCGACTGATGGCGCTGCCCGCACTGGTTCTCGTCCACGGCGGTGAGCATGCCGCTGATTGCTGGGATTTCGTGGTAGCGGAGCTCGCCGAACGTGAGCCGCACCTGAAGGTTCTGGCCGTCGACCTGCCGGGGCGTCGCGACAAACCCGGCGATCTGCGCGCGCTGGATATCGGAGTAGCCGTGGAGTCAGTTGTCGACGACATCCATGCTGCTGATCTGTCTGAAGTGGTGATCGTCGGGCATTCCATCGCCGGGGTGACCGTGCCCGGGGTCGCCGGCGCGCTGGGCTCTGCGCGGGTACGTGAGATGATTTTCGCTGCATGCCACATTCCACCGCAGGGAGCTAGCATCCTCGACGCGATCGGCGGTCCGCTGTCGTTGTTTGCCTTATACACCACGCGCACCACCAAACCGTTTCTCATGCCCAAACTTGTTGCGCGACTGGCATTCTGCAATGGCATGACCCGCGAGCAACGGGAGTTCATGTTGTCGCACCGGTATCGCGACTCGGTGCGCCTCTACAACGACAAGGTGGATCGCCGCACCATGCCCACCGAGATTCCGCGCACCTGGATTCTCACGCGCGGCGACCGCATCCTGAGCCAGCGTGCCCAACGCAAGAGCATTGCCGCTCTGGGCGGCGTCGACACGATCATCCCGGTCGATTCCTGCCACGACCTGATGATCAGCCGGCCGAGCTGGTTGGCTGACACCCTGCTGCAGCGATGCCGACGGTACGAAGGTTAGCGACGCTGGCGTGGGCAACCACGGTCAGGGCTGCCGGCGGCCTGCCGCGCATCGCAGCGCGCCGCTTTTGCGCTACTATCCCGCGGCGCGTGATGCGGCTCCGCCGTGGGGGTTCAGGGCGAATTCGGGCTAGCGCTAACGCTAACCAGCGTCGAACAGCACCGGCAGCGACGTCGGCGACCGAAAGACCTGGCCCCGGATGTGCGGATCGGTGCCGTCAGGATCAAGGCGCAGGTTCGGCAGCCGGTCAAACAACAGGTTGAGCGCAACCCGCATTTCCAGCCGGGCCAAGTGCATGCCAAGACACACGTGAACTCCGTGGCCGAACCCGATGTGCGCCCGCGGCTGACGGAATATGTCGAAGCGGTCGGGGTCGGGGTACCGGTCCTCCTGCCGGTTGGCCGCGCCAAGCACCGGCATGACCGCCGAGCCCGCCGGGATCGGCACACCTGCCAGTTCGGTGTCCCGGGTGGCGACCCGGGTGATCGTGAGAAGTGGGGGCTCCCACCGGATCGCCTCTTCGATCGCCTGGGGAATCAGCGACCGATCCGTGCGGACAGCGTCGAGCTGATCGGGGTTGGACAGCAGCGCGAACAAGAGATTGCCAAGAGAGCGATACGTGGTCTCGACACCGGCAGGAAGTAGCAGCCGCAAAAAGGAGAAGATCTCCTCGTCGGAAAGCATCTCGCCGTCGATTTCGGCTTGGGCAAGACCGCTGATCAGATCGTCACGGGGTTCCTCGCGCCGAGCAGCGAGAATTGGAATGAAATACTCACGCAATGCCTCTGACGCGGCGAGCCCGCGTTCGCGATTGAAGAGGATGCTCAGCAACGCGACGGACCAGCGCTGAAACTGCGGATAATCCTTGCGCGGCAACCCCAGTAGGCTTGCGATGATTTGGGTGGGGTACGGGAACGTGAATTCGCTTCTCAGATCCGCGTGCCCCCGATCGGCGAATTGGTCGATCAGCTGGTTTCCCACCTGTCCGATTAGTTCGTGCTCCCAGCGCGCCAATGCTTTTTGCGAGAACGCTTTTGAAACCAATGCCCTGTGACGACCGTGCTCTGGCTCGTCCATCCCGAGCATCACGTGCTTGCCCAGCGCGTCGCCGAAGGTGTCGATGATGATCGCCGATGAGAAGGTTTCGTTGTCCCGCAGCATCTGCTGCACTTCTTCGTGGCGATACACCATGAACACGGGCTTGGACTCTTCATGGGGCATGGCTGAGGTGTCCAGGCGTTGCACCGGTTGTTCGCGCCGCATCGCGGCCAACCCGGTGTATGGGTCCCGGACATCGCCGGACACCACGTCATCGAACTTGCCGAAGTCCTCGAGATCGTCGAACAGGTCCACTCTGATGTCTCTCCTTCAGCCGGCGGGATAACCCACCGATTTGATCTCCGTGTACTGGTCGAACCCGGCCACGCCGTTCTGTCGGCCGACGCCGCTCGCCTTGTAGCCGCCGAACGGTGTATCGGCCCCATACGGTGCGGCGCCTTGCACGCCGATGAACCCGGCACGGATCCGGCGCGCCACGGCCAGCGAGTGCTCCAGCGATCCCGACATCACGTTGCCCGCCAACCCGTACATGCTGTCGTTGGCGATGCGGATGGCGTCGTCTTCGTCGTCAAACGGGATAACGGAGAGGACTGGGCCGAATATCTCTTCCTGCGCAATGGTCATCTTGTTGTCGACGTCGACGAAAAGCGTTGGTTTGACCCAGAACCCCTTGTCAAAACCGGTTGGGGGCTCGGTGCCGCCGACTAGGCAGGTCGCCCCCTCGTCGATGCCCTTTTGGATGTAGCCGAGCACCCGCTTGCGCTGCTTGTCCGAAATTACCGGGCCGCAAAGCGTTCCGGGATCCTGTGGATCTCCTGGCGACACGTTCTCGTACATCGACTTGAGGATCGTCACGCCCTCGTCATACCGAGACCGCGGTAGCAGCAACCGCGTCGGGTTAGCGCAGCCCTGGCCGGCGTGCATGCATGGCGCGATACCGATCGCGCACGCCGTCGCGAAGTCGGCGTCCTCCAACACGATGGTGGCCGATTTGCCGCCCAGTTCGAGGAACAGGCGCTTCATCGTCGCTGCGCCCTTTTCCATGATCCGTTTGCCGACGGCGGTGGAGCCAGTGAACGAGATCAGATCGACTTTGGGCGACAGCGTAAGTTCTTCGCCCACCAAGTGATCGGACGCGGTGACGACATTGACCACACCGGCCGGGATGTCGGTGGACTCGGTGATAAGCCGGCCTAGCCGTGTCGCGTTGAACGGCGTGTCCGGCGCGGGTTTCAGCACGACGGTGTTGCCGGTGGCCAGCGCTTGGGCGAGCTTGTGGATGGTGACTTCGAACGGGAAGTTCCACGGCACGATTGCGCCGACAACCCCTACAGGTTCGCGCCACACTTTGCGAGCGGTCATCTGACCAGTGACGGCCACCAGCGCAGTACCGAGGTCGGTTTCCCACGGATAGTCGTCGATCAGCTTGATCGGGTATTTCAGCGCGTCGGCCAGCGGGGCATCGAGCTGCGGGCCATAGGTGATCGCGCGGGGGCAGCCGACTTCCAAGATCAATTCTTCGCGCAGCGCCTCCTTTTCGGCTTCCAGCGCTTCCTGGAACTGCTCGAGGCACGCCTTGCGGAAGCCGGGGCTGGTCGACCAGTCGGTCTCGTCGAAGGCCCGCCGCGCGGCGTCGATGGCGCGGTGCATGTCCGCCTTCGATGCGTCGGCGACCTCGCCGAGCACCTCTTCGGTGGCCGGGTTGATGTTGGTGAACGTGCCGGCCTGGCCTTCGACGAGCTTGCCGTCGATCAACATTCGCGACTCGAAGCGAACTTTCGGTGTGTCAGCCATGATGCTCACTCTCTTTCGGGGCGCTGCGCACAGCGCCGGGACGTGGGAGACCCATCGCCAGACGGGTCATCCTATGGAGAGCCTTACTGGAAAGCAGCCGATTGGCAACCAGCAACATCCGGGCATCGATGCCGACGGCACGGCGGGCAAACGGCGCGCGCTCGTCGAGCAGCTTCGCGAGCCGACGAGCGAAGCGCTCCGGGGGGCTGGCGAGAATGCGCATCGCAAGGCGGCCCCGTCGGTCGATGTTGGGGTGGTGAACGGCGTACGGCCCTTCGAAGTCGCGATGGTCGGAGGTGCCGGCGTCGGTGATGATATCGGTGTCGAACGTGCCGGCCACCACGACGGTGACTCCCAGCCCGAACGGTGCGATTTCGCCGGCTAGCGATTCGGCCCACCGCTCCAGCGCGCCCTTGGCGGCCGAGTAGGCGGCGATCGACGGCATTCCTCGCACACCGCCCTGACTGGAGATCACCACAATCCGGCCGCGGCCCGCGGACCGCATCGACGGTAACAGCGCCTTGGTCAGCCGCACTGGGCCGAACACATGCGTGGCGAACATCTGATCCCACAGGTCCATCGGTGTTTCCTCGACCATCCCGGCCGCCGAGATTCCCGCGTTGTGCACCAGCACATGAGGGGCTCCGACCTCTGTGATGGCCTTGGCCGCGGCCGCGACCGACGCGGAATCGGTGAGGTCGAGTTGCACGCCTATCAAGCGGGGATCACCGGCTGGTGCGCCAGTTGCGGCCAGCAGATTCTCAAGCCCGGCGTCAGGTTTTCGCATCGCGGCCACGACACGCCAGCCCTGCTGATAGAGGTGGACCGCCGACGCGAAGCCGAGCCCACGCGACGCACCGGTGATGACGACAGTGCGCGGCTCAACGGCCGGGACCACAAGGACCTCCGCCCACCGGCGGCTCGACGTGTGGCCGCCCGTGCGGCTGCGCGCTCATCCACGTCGACCAGATGCCCACGGAATACGGGCCTGGCGCTCCCGCTTTTTCGTAAAACCCCTGCGGGTCATAGACCTTGGCTTCCGGATACGGCCACGGACAGGCAACGGAGGTCGCGCTTCGTGTCCATTTGATGATGGCGAATCCGGTGCCGTAGCTGAAGTAGGCGATGTTGATGATCACGAACATCACCACGAACATGCCGAGCGTCGGGCGGCTGGCGAAGATACGAAGCCGTCGCGCAAGTTTTTCGGCAACCGTACGGCCGGTG
The DNA here is from genome assembly GCF_009936235.1 of Mycobacterium xenopi. Classification (NCBI taxonomy): domain Bacteria; kingdom Bacillati; phylum Actinomycetota; class Actinomycetes; order Mycobacteriales; family Mycobacteriaceae; genus Mycobacterium; species Mycobacterium xenopi. The sequence continues at coordinate 3,651,172 of NZ_AP022314.1, forward strand.
TCGTCGCGATACAGCAGCACACCGGCGGGGATCATCACGAATGTCACCATCACCGTTTCCCAGATGAACGGGAACTGGTAGGTCTTCCCGGCGAACACGGACCCGAACGGAGGGACCTGCGAGTAGATGTAAAACCCGGTGCGTACCAGCGTGAGCTCCAGCATCGCGTCGATAAGGATTCCGACGGGCAGGATGATCGCTGCCAGGCAAACCAGCGGGTGACGCCAGACAAACGAGTCAACCGGTCGACGGGCCTGGATCTTGCGCAAAATCCAGATCGACGGGAAGTACGGCCCCAGGTAGAACATGATGTAGCCGATCACCAGGAATGGCTCCACGGTCGGCGACAGCGACACCAGCGGCCAGTCTTCGGGCCAATGCCACAGCTGCGGGTTGTAGACCGCGTATGGCGACCAGTTCATGATGGGGTCTTGCCAAACGATCAGCGTCGTGACGATTCCCATCAACAGAACGGGGTGACCGGGGTGTCTGCGCCATGTCACCACGTAGACCGCGATGATGATCGACATCGAGATGATCGTGAAGATCTGGAACAGTCCCAGCCAATGGTGGTAGCCAAATAGCGGTTCGACCGGTCGCGGGGCGCCGCTGACGTTTGGATTTCGGATCCGCTCGGAGACAGCACCTTTGCGCGCGTAGTGCGCGACGACGGCGAGCACCGCGACGGCCAGGAAGATCCACAAGACGGGCCAAACCGACGCCTTCCTCGGTTCGGCTGTGGCGCGCTCGGTGGTCGGCGTCGAAGAAGGCTGCGCCTGTTCTGTCGTCATTGGTTACTCCTCACCGAAGCGGTCGACGAGATGGGAGCTGACCCCGTCCGGGTCGAGTTTTCGCGCTACCAAGTAGCCGGCGCCCATCCAAGCCCGACGGGTCCAGTTGCCGAACGAGACCCGAGTCCCGGGTGCACCGGAGGCGGCCGGCATCATCTTCACGCGTTCGAGCGCTTCCTTGACACCACGCGGACTCAAAGGATGTGCGTCGCTTAGTGCCCGCAACAGCGTCATCGCGACATCGCGGTTGACCACCGGCACACACCATTCCGGCCGTCGCCCATATGCCTCGTGGTATTCGTCAAGAAACTTTTGACCGACCAGATTGCCCTCGTCGTACTGGTCCACGCCGGTCCACCCCAAAAATGCGTTCCACATCACCGGATTGAGCCAGGCATTCTGGAACGCAGTGCTGGTGAAGCGCGGCGGATCCCAATTCAGAGCCTCCAGAGCGGGATTGACGAACACGATCCCGAAACCGAAGCCGCAATGGATGATCGCCGGGGCTTTGGCGTCGTAGAGCGTGCACACGGCTTCGGAGACATCTTGGGCAGTTTGCGCGATCGGCGCTTCGGCTACGATCCGAATACCGCGGTGTCTACACGCTTTTCGGAAGTTGCTCAGATAGGTCTCGCCGACCAGCGACTGCTCCTTCAGCACGCCGACTTCGGTGTGGCCGCCCTTGGCGAGCAAATCCGTCCAGAAGATCGGCTCGTCGGTCAGCGATCCCATGGGAAAGGCGAAGAACCACTCCCCCAGCGCTGCATCGGAGCCGGTGACGCTGATCGCGGGCACCTTGAAACGCTCTTCGATAGCTTCCCGGGTCGGGACCGCGTTGTCGGTGATGCTCGGCCCAAAAATCGCCAGGCAACCCTCATCGCACAGTTCGCCGTAGGCGTCGATGACCGCCTTGACCGACCCTTTGGGCAATCCTTCCACCTCGCGATAGATGATCTCGATCGGACGGTCGATCAGGCCTCGTTCGACGCCTTGCTTGAACACGAGGTCGAACGGCTGGGTCAGGTCTTCGAAGTAGGTCTTGGGAAAGCCCTCCGGCAGCCGAAAATCCATGAGGTAGCCGATCTTGATCGGTTCGGCGGTGCTTTCGTAGGACATCTGACCTCCGTGGATGTGGTGGCCTGGAGAAAGACTTTCACGGATATGACCTAATATTTGTTCTAGACCCTAGCGGCGGGTGTTGCGACCGTCAATCATGGTCCAGTCAGGTGGTCGCTCAGGTACACGTCGATCATCTCCAGCAGGCCGCTCGCCACCACGGAATCGTCGGTGAGTGGCCCGGCGATCGCGGCCCGGGCAGCCTCGCGCGGGCTCAGTCCTTCGGCGAGGAGCTTTCCGGCGGCGACCAGCACCCTCGTCGAGGCCACCTCGCGCAGCCCCGGGGTTTCCAGACGACGGATCGCCTGACCCAACCGCACCAGTTGCGCGGCCTGGTCGTGGTCGATTCCGGCTTCATGCGCCACGATCTTCTGCTCGAGCTCCGGTGTCGGAAAGCCGAATTCAATGGCAACCATTCGTTGCCGGGTCGAGTCTTTGAGGTCCTTGAGAACGCTCTGGTAGCCCGGGTTGTACGACACCACCAGGCAGAATTCAGGCGTGGCATCAAGTGTGATGCCGAGCCGCTCGATCGGGAGCTGACGGCGATGATCGGCGAGCGGATGCAGTACGACGGTGGTGTCCTGGCGCGCTTCCACAACCTCGTCGAGGTAGCAGATCGCGCCCTCACGCACAGCCCGCGTCAACGGCCCGTCGACCCATTCTGTCTCGCCGCCCTTGAGCAGGAACCGACCGACGAGATCGGCGGTAGTCAGGTCGTCGTGGCACGCCACGGTGATAAGCGGCCGGCCCAGGTCATGGGCCATCGCTTCGACGAATCGTGTCTTGCCGCACCCGGTCGGTCCCTTGAGCAGGATTGAAAGTCTCTGCTGGAAAGCAGCTTTGAAGACCTGTTCTTCGTTGGCGACGGGTACGTAGTAGGGTCGCGGTCCGCGCATGTCGCTACGCCACCCGCCGTCCAAAGTCAGCAGAGCCCAGCGCCGAGCGGAACAGTGGGCCGATTACTTGACCGAGTTGCTCAAGCCTGGGAATCGTCGCGTGCGCGGCGCTGCCGAACACCTGCTTGAGGTCATCGACGCCGGTGCTGGCGCCGACGGTCAGACACAGGCATCCGATGCCTCGCCGACGCGCCTCGGCAAGGGCGTGCCGGGCGTCGGCGGCGCCGTAAACGCGTTCATAGCCGTGGTCGTAGGCCAAGCCGTCGGACAGCACGACCAGCAGCCGATACGGGGTGCCGCCCCGGCGCTCCAACACAGCGGTGCCATGCCGGATCGCCGCGCCGAGCCTCGAGTAGGCGCCCGGGATAAGGCCGCTTAGACGCCGCATCACGAACACATCGAGGTCGTCGTCGAAACGCTTCACCGGCATTAGCTCCACGGCTGAGCGGCCCTGCGAGTGAAAAGCGTAGAGCGCCACCCGATCTCCGAGATCGTGTAGGGCGCAAGCCAGCGCGGCCGCAGCGGCCCTTTGTTGCGTGTGCACGGTCTGGCCGATCGCGCCGGGCTCAGCAGCCGAGCCGGAGACGTCGAGCAAAAGCAGCACGGCAAGGTCGCGTCGACGGCGAAGGCTGTCGAGATAGACCGCTTCGTCGGGTGCAGACCCGGCCATCAACTCCACGCGTTTTTCGACCGCGGCGTCGATGTCGATGTCGTCGCCCTGAGCCTGCCGGTGGTAGCGGCCCAGGCCTAGGCCGAGGCGAGCGAGCGGGCGACGCACATCGTACCCGCCCCACATGTCCGCCAGCGCGCTGCCCGTCGGCGGCGGGTCCACCTCGTGCACCGTGCACCAGTCCGGCCGGTACCGCCGCCGGTAGACGTCCCACTCGGGATACTTTGTGCCGCCGGCTTCGTCGACGACGCCGTCCACGGCCGGCGCTATGCGGTTCGAGACGACGGCGCTGGCCCCGCCTCGCGGGCTGGAGCGCTTCCGGTGCGTCGGCGTATCCGTCCCCGGTTGGCCGCCCTCGCCGAGCCGGCGCACGACACCGAGCATTTTTTGGAGCAATCGTCCCAGCGCACCGCGACCGCCCACGGGGCTTGAGAAGACATCGAGACTGTCGCCCGTTTTGTCGTCGTGCAACTCGGCCAGGGTGTGGTCCGGTCGCCCGAGTCGATTGTGCTCGCCTCCAGTGCGCGAAGCCTCTTTTGGTGCCAAGAGATTTCGCGCGCGGATCTCCCCCAAACACCGCAGGGGGGGTCGGCGACCGCTTCGCGGCTGCGCGCAGCGGCCAGGGATGCGGCGGGGGAATCGGTTCGTCCTGCGATGTCCCGGTCAATCAGCGAACGTGCCCGCAGTGGCAGCAGATCCTCGATTTCCGTCAGCGCCCGATGGCCCTCGATGGCAAGGTATCGCCGCGCCAACGCGGTGCGGCGGGTAAGCCACCGCACGATTTCAGGCTGGAGGCTTCCCGCCGCCAGCAGCGACGCCTGCACCGCTACCGCTTCGAGTTGATCGCCCACGCTGGCGTGGGGGTCGACAAAGATCACGCTGCCGTCGGACCAGCTCGGCTCGCCGGGTATGCCCGAGGCCACCTGCACTGTGCGGCCCGCGAGCGCCGAGGCAAGCAGGTCAAAGCGTGCCAAGCGGTGTGCTTGTTCCACCGAGTTTTCCTCCGACGCAGGCTGTCCATTGACCAAATATCTGTTCCACCGTAGAGTTCGCCTTGTCCGCAGTCAATCGCGTAAGGCCCTCAGGAGACCGTGGATTTCTCATACCCGCCAGAGGTGGAGCGGTTCCGTAACGAATTGCGGACGTGGCTGGCCGCGAACCTAACTGACGACGTCGTGGCTGCGGGCCCGCGGAGCGGTCGCGACGATGCCGCGTTCGAGATGCTTCGGGCATGGAATGCGACACTCGCAGACGCGGGCTGGGCTGCCGTTTCGTGGCCACGGCAGTACGGCGGCCGCGGCGCGACAGTGCTCGAGCAGCTCGTGTACGCCGAGGAGACGACTCGCGCGCGAGCGCCTGTGCCGCTCAATGTGATCGGCATCAACAACATCGCGCCGGCGATTATGCAGTACGGCACCGACAAGCAGAAGCTCACGCTGCTTCCCCGCATGGTTCGCGCCGACGATATCTGGTGTCAGGGAATGTCGGAACCCGAAGCTGGCTCGGATCTCGCCTCGTTGCGCACTCGAGCGGTGCGCGACGGCGACCATTTCGTCGTCAACGGCCAGAAGATCTGGACTTCGCTCGGGCATCGGGCCGATTGGTGCCAGCTGTACGTGCGCACCGACCCGGAAGCCCCGAAGCACAAGGGAATTTCATGTCTGATCGTGGACATGTCTTTACCCGGCATCCAGGCCCGGCCTCTCGTGACCCTCACCGGCGAAGCCGATTTCGCCGAATTGTTCTTCGACGACGTGCGGGTCCCGGCCGATGCGCTGCTCGGCCCGCTGAACCAGGGCTGGCAGGTCGCCACCACCACGCTCAGCCATGAGCGTGCCGGAGCGGCGCGGCTGTACGCCGGATTGCAAGTACAGCTGGACGATCTGGTGGCCGACCTGGCCGGAATCGAGGTCAACGGCCGGCCTGTGCGGGACGACCCAGTGACGCTGCGCCGCCTCGGCGAGCTGGCCATGCGCATCAAGTACCTCGAAGTGCTCTGCCAGCGCTCGATTTCGGCGATGCTGCACGGTGGCGACGCGTTTTCGTCGGCCAGTCTGGCAAAGACGATTTGGGGCGAGCTAGGGCAAGACCTTGCCGCATTAGCTTTCGACGTGCTCGGGCCGTATGGTGCCAATGGCCGGTGGGCCGACCGCCGGCTGGCCTCCCGCTCGCTGACAATCGCCGGCGGCACGACACAGATCAACAAGAACGTCACCGCACAGCGCGTCCTGGGATTGCCGCGCCAATGAACCTCGAACTCAGCGACGAGCAGCTGGCACTCCGCGACACGGTACGGCGCTTCGTTGCCGAAAAGGCGTCGATCGCCGGACATGTGCGCCCGCTGCTTGATGATCCGACGGGCGTGACATCGGAGGTGTGGCAGGGTCTCGCGGATCTTGGAACCACCGGCCTTTTGGTGCCGCAACACTACGGCGGCGCCGGCATGACCATGGTCGAAGCCGGCATCGTTCTCGAGGAACTCGGCGCTGCGCTCTACCCTGGCCCATGGTTGTCGAGCGCGGTCGCCGCGACTCGTGCGCTGATCCGATTCGGCGTCGACGCAGCCGCGTTCTTACCGGGGATTGCCGAAGGCACCACGATCGCGACCGTGGGCCCTTTGATTCAGGACCGTCCGCTGCCGAGGACGACCGGGGGGCAATTTGTACGCGGTGAGATCGGGCTGTTACCGGACGCTGCCGCAGCAAGCTTGCTACTCGTGCTGGTCGATGAGCTCGACAGCACAGCCCTTTTCGCAGTCGAAACCTCCGCCCCTGGTGTCGTTGTGACACCGCAACCCGGAATCGATCAGACCCACAAACAGTTTCGCGTCACCCTTGACGACGCTCCGGCACAGCGTCTTGCCGTCGCCTCTGCGGAAGGTGTTGCCGCGCTTGTCGACGATGTGCTGATCGCCTCGGCCGCCGACGCGCTTGGCGCGGCCCGTGCGGTTATGGAGTCAGCTATCGAATACGCCAAAGTGCGAAAGCAATTCGGTCAGCCGATCGGCGCCTTCCAAGCGGTCCAGCATCTTTGCGTCGACATGTACGAAACTGTCGAGTTGGCACGCAGCGGCGTCATGCACGCGCTGTGGGCTGCCGATGCCGCTGATTCCTACGAGCGCCGCTTGGCTGCACTACGCGCGAAGGCATTCGCTGGCCGGTTGTCGACCGTCGGCGATATCGCGATCCAGGTCTTCGGGGGGATTGGCTACACCTGGGAGCATGACGCCCACCTCTACCTCAAGCGGCTCTTGAACTGGCACTCGCTGTTCGGCAGTTGCGACCGCTACCTCGAGGAAGTCGGCGCGCAACTCGTACACCAATCGGCAAGGAGCAACTCATGATCGACTTCACCGGCCAGGTTGCCATCGTCACCGGAGCGGGGCGGGGACTTGGCCCGGCTCTATGCGATCGAACTGGCCCGCCGCGGCGCATCCGTGGTGGTCAACGATCTTGGGGGGGTCGATGCACGGCGAGGGGTCAGACGCCACAGTCGCCGACAAGGTCGTCGAGGAGATCGAACGCTCCGGCGGCACGGCGGTGGCATCGCACGTGTCAGTCGACAGCCCGGAAGGCGGCGAAGCGATCGTGCGCACGGCGGTGGACCGGTTCGACCGTCTCGACGCGGTGGTGAGCAACGCCGGCATCTTCAACAGCATCCCCTTCGAGGAGCTATCCCCCGGGGACTGGCGCCGCATGCTGAGTGTGCACCTGGACGGCGGCTTCTATCTGAGCCAGCCCGCGTACCGGGTGATGAAGAACCAGGGTTACGGCCGGTTCGTTTTCATCTCGTCGTCGGGCGGGCTGTTCGGCCAGCCGCTGGAAGCCCACTACGCCGCGGCCAAAGCCGGCCTGGTCGGGCTGACGAACGTCATCGCGATCGAAGGCGCCGAGCACGGGATCTTGGCTAACGGCGTGCTGCCGTTTGGGTTTTCGCGGATGGTCACCGAAACCGTCGGCGATCCTAAAGCCCTGGAGGAACTCGGGTTTCTGAAAGTAATACAGCCGGAGCTCGTCGTGCCTATGGTCGTCTTCCTAGCCAGTCGGGCATGTGAATTCAGTCATCACAACTTCTCGGCCTGCGCAGGCCGCTTTGCGCGGGTGTTCGTCGGTCTCGGCGAGGGCTGGGTCGCCGAACCGGGCAGCAACCCGGCCGTCGAGGACGTCGCCGCTCACCTGTCCGAAATATGCGCGACACAGCCGTTCACGGTGCCGGCGTCGATCTTCGAGGAAGTCTTCGCAGTCTGCGAGCGCCTCGGGATCACTGCGTAGCCCGGTATTGACGTGTCGAAGCGGTCGTGTTAAGCAACTGCACGGCGTTTCCTACCGGCCAGGCGGCTACAACGCTGAGAGGGGCGTGGTTTGCTGGCCAGCAAGAGCAAGGCCCCTGGGCTCGGCGTCGGCAGAGCCAAAATCCAACCCGTGCAATCGATTTCACCTGTCGTAGCAGCGCTTGGCTTCGTTGCTATTGTGCTCGTTTCGGTCAGCATTACCGGCCCATGCGTGGCGTCGGCGCGCGCGGATGGCGACGAACCGCGGTACCAGGAGTTCTACACGCCGCCGGACCCCCTGCCGCCCGGCCAGCCAGGTGACCTGATCCGCACCGAGCCGTCGCGACTGGTGCTCGAGCCGTCGGGCCAGCTGGGCGCGATCGTCGCGACCGGTACCCGGATCATGTACCGAAGCACCGATGCGCGGGGCAACCCGATCGCGGTCACCGGCACCTACTTCGAACCGGACAACCCCTGGCCGGGCAAGGGGCCACGGCCCCTGATCAGCTACGCACCTGGGACCCAAGGCCAAGGCAATCAATGCGCGCCGTCGCGAATGTTCAACCAGGGCATCCACTATTCCGGTGGCTGGGACATCATGTTCAACTACGAGGAACTCTTCGTCGCGACCATGGTCGCCCGTGGGTTCGCGATCGTGATGACCGACTACGAGGGGCTCGGTACCCCGCCGATGCACACTTATGTGGGCCGCGTCGCCGAGGGTCAGGCCGTTCTCGATGCCGCCCGCGCGGCCATGCGGCTACCTGGAACATCGCTGGATCCGCATGGCCCCGTGGCGTTCTGGGGTTACTCGCAGGGCGGCGGGGCGGCGGCATCGGCCGCCGAGCTGGCGTCGTCGTACGCCCCGGAGCTCCACATCGTGGGCACCTATGCCGGCGCACCCGTGGCCGACCTGAAGGAACTGTTGCCCTATGCCGACGGCAGCGCGCTGGTCGGCGTGGTCGGCTATGCAATCAACGGCGCGATCGCCGCCTATCCCGAGCACGCGGACGCGATTCGATCCAAGCTGACCCCACGGGGTCAAGCCATGCTCGAATCGGTGTCCCGCCAGTGTGTCGGACAAACGATCCTCGATTTCGCCTTCCGCCACCTTCAGCCCTACTTCACCGAAGACGTGTGGCAGGTCATCAACGAGGAACCATTCAGCAGCATTCTCGATGAGCAGCGGGTCGGCCGCTACAAACCCAACGCTCCAGTGCTGATCAACAGCAACCGCTATGACCCATTGGTTCCCTGGACGGCGGCCAATCAGTTGGGCCGCGACTGGTGCGCCCAGGGTGCCGACGTCGAGTTCCGCACCAACGAGGAACCGCCGTTTCTAAACAAGCTCGTCGTCAATCACGCGCTGCCGATGCTTGTCGACGGTGAACCGGCCATGCAATGGATCGCCGCTCGGTTCAACGGAGAACCCACCACGCCCAACTGCGGCGAATTCTGAGCTGCCCAGTGAAGGTCAGGGTCCTACTGGGGCTGGTTCGATACACCCGGGAATAACTGTGCGGTTGGTCCTGCGGTCACCCAACCGGCCAGCTTGGTCACCAGGTGAGGCGCGAAGACCGCGCCATAGAGCAGGTTTCCGATGACCACGACCGCAACGACGGACAGCACGGACGACTGCAGTCGGCTCGTCGACTTCTTGTCCGCCCAGGCGTCAATCATGTTTCGTCCCTCGGAATCCGTCCGACCAAGGAAGTAGGTGAACACCATCATCTGCACGCCCATTGCGAGGGAGTCGTAGATCGGGTACTGGTGCTTGGTCCCCTCCCACAGTGCGAGCCCGGGGATCACGCGCCCGTAGTAGAAGAGGCCCAGCCGGGCTCCCAGGATGGCATTGAACAGGAAGGCCCAGCAGAAGCCCACCACAAGGCCGACGGTCAGCAGCGTGCCGGGCCTGGGCAAGTGGAATTTCGCGCTCAACCGCCGTCCGAGCGCCGCACCGATCACGGCGGGCAGCACAAAATAGGGGATGTAGCCGATCGGCACAGATGAGGGGAGCCCACCCCACGTCATGTTCAACGGCCACCACGACGGCATTCGCGGCAAAGCGGGCGGGAACTGCGCGTACATCGCCCAGTCATAGGGCGCCTCGATCCACGAGAACGAGATCGCCGAGATGCACAGCAGCAGCAGCGGGTGCAGGCGGCGCCGGCGATAGCTCAGGTACAGACCGATGGCGACAAACGCGATGCCGCCGACGTAGGCGAAGCCAACGGCCGCCTTCAGCAGGGGCGTCAACTGGGCGCTCATCGGTCGCGGCTTCGGCTTGAAGCACAACGTGCTTCCGGGTCGAAGTGATGTACCAGACCGAATACCAAGACAATCAATCCGAATAGCGTGCCAAGCATGACGACGGCGCCCACGTCCGCAACCCTTCGTTGTTGACCAAATATCTGTTCCACAGTAGAGTCGCGCTCGTCAGAAGCACAAGGAGCAGTTTGCGACGCTAGCCATCTACCTCGACGGTGTGCCCGATGACCAGATCAACAAGATCACCCACGAGAACGCTCTGCGGCTCTTCTCGTTCGACTTGTTCAAGCACGTGCCTCGCGAACAGGCCACAGTCGGCGCACTGCGGGCCCAGGCCAAGGACGTCGACTTGGGCTACCGATCCTCGGCTCGGCTCAAGAAGACCGGAACCGACACTGTGACAGTGCTCGATCTGGCCGCCAAGCTACCGTCGTCGAGCTAGCACAGAATCATGGGCATTGGACTCCTGTTGAGAGGGTGGAGGTCGGTGATGTTCGTAATCCCTTGCTAAAAACGTATTTAGCCGCACCGATGGCGACAGATCGTTTTCCTGGCGGCCCGTCGAGGCAATGGTGGCTCCTGACGGCACAGCAAAGCTCCTACGGCTGCCTCGATTGGGCGGCGTAATGGCCGTTCGGCGCGCACAGCGCGCAGCTACCCTCTGGTAGCGTAAAACCAAAAGTTGGGTCGCCGTTGGCTCCCAACGAGCCGCGATCGGGAACCGTGGAGGTGTGGTGGGGCTTCAGCAATCGGCTCGGGCTGCGGCCTCCGCGAAGCCTGCCTACCTGAACGAGCGCGACGACACCAATTCGGTGCGGGCGGGTCGGGCTGGGCGCACTCGTGCTCTGGCTGCCGCCAGCGATGCGGGAGGTGCCTATGACGACGGGACACGGCGAACAGAGATCCTGCAAACCGCAGCTTCGCTGATTGCCTCCTCGGGATTGCGGACGTCCTTGCAGGAAATCGCTGATGCCGCTGGCATTTTACCGGGCAGCCTGTATCACCACTTCGAGTCCAAGGAAGCGATTCTGGTTGAACTCGTGCGGCGATACCACGCCGATCTGGAGCGTATCGGCGACATCGCCCACGACAAATTGGACGAACCCGGCTCGCGCCCGGTCTCCGAGCAGATCATCGAGCTGGGGTCGGCGATCGCACGGTGTGCTGTAGAGCATCGCGCGGCGCTTCAGATGTCTTTTTATGAGGCGCCGAGCGCAAACCGGGAGCTTGTCGAGCTCCTGCGCCAGCCGCCGACCGCCGTCCAGGAGGCGATGCTGCAGACGTTGCGGGCGGGCAGGTGGAGCGGCTACATCAAAGCCGATATCGATCTGGCCACACTGGCTGATCGCTTTTGCCAATCGATGATGCATGTGGGGCTCGACGTCATCCGGCACACCGCCGTCGCCGATCAGGCCGCAGCGCTGTTGTGTCACATCATGTTGCAGGGTCTGGCAAGCCGGCCACCCAGTGACGAGGAGTTGAACCGTTCTAATGCTTTCGCGGTCGCCGAAGAAGCGATCGAGACGTGGGCGGACGAGAGTAAGTCCGAGGCCGACGACAAGGCGGCATATGTTCGTGCGGTGGCCCGGGCAGAGTTCGGCCGCAAAGGATATGAGGTCACCACCATCAGAGACATCGCATCTGCCGCCGGACTTGGCACCGGCACCGTCTACCGACTCATCGGTTCGAAAGACGAGCTGCTCGCCTCGATCATGCAGTCGTTTGGCCACAAGGCCGGGGGCGGGTTTGCCAGTGTTCTCCGCGCTGACTCAACACCAATCGAAAAACTCGACGCGCTGACGTGGATCAACATCAATGCGCTGGATCGCTTCCCGGACGAATGGAAGATTCAGCTGGCTTGGATGCGGCAATGTCCGCCGGACACACCCAATCCGGGCCTGCTGTTCACCACACGGCTGCGACAGCTCAAATCGCTGCTCTCCGAGGGAATCCGGTCCGGAGATATACGCGTCGACAGTCCGTCGCTCGAGATACTGGCGCGCTGCGTCATGGACGTCCTGTGGATGCCCGAGAACATCGTGCGGACCCGAGGGAAGCAGGCCGCATTGACGCTTGCACGTGACACGGTGGTACGCGGGGTCGCTCAACGCGCGAGTTGAGAGCACGCACTTGCCTATTGAAACCAAATATATGTTCCGCGTAAAGTTCTGTAGAGCTTGTGCAGTGGCCTAAGAGAGGAGAGCCATGACGGCCATCGAGCAGTTCCGGTACGACGGCAAGCGGGTGCTCGTCGTTGGCGGCGCCACGGGCATGGGCGCTGCCGCAGCCCAGACCGCGGCGGAGCTTGGCGCCGAGGTGGTCGTGATGGACTACGCCCCGGTGCCATACGAGGTCGCGCAATCAGTGCAAGTGGATCTGGCTGACCGGTCGTCGATCGACTCGGCTCTCGGACAGGTCAAGGAGCCAATCCACGCCATCTTCTCCGCCGCCGGCGTTGCAGAGGGGCCCAAGCTGATGCGGGTGAATTTCATCGGCCACCGTCATCTCATCGAGACGATGCTGGCCGACGGCCGCCTCCCCCGCGGTTCGGCGATCTGCTTTATCTCATCGGTGGGAGGCATCGGCTGGGAAAGCAATTTGCCGTTGCTGCAGGAGTTCTTGGCGACACCCGACTACGAGTCGGCCGATGCCTGGGTGAAGGCTCATGAGCCGGAAGGGATTATCCACTACGGCTTCAGCAAGCAGGCGATCAACGCATACGTCGCGACAAAGGCCTACCCGTTCATGGCAAAGGGCATACGGATCAACGCGATCTGCCCGGGCCCCACCGATACCCCGCTCGCCCGGGCGAATGCCGACCTGTGGCTGACCTTTGCCCAGGATTACCGGGACGCCACCGGTTGCGAGATCCACACGCCGCAGCAGATGGCCAACACGATGGCCTTTCTGAACAGTGGCGCCGCCTCGGGCATCAGCGGGGTCACCCTCCTAGTCGACAATGGCCACGTCATGTCGTCCATGACGGGATCTTTCGCGCCCGGTAAGCCGATCATCGACCTGATCATTGGCCGCGTCTCGCTGGCATAGCGGTTATCGGTGCGCCGCCATGTGGTTCATTCGACGGCGTCGCGGGGCAAGGTAAACGGCAGGTCGAGCGAACTGAGCAGTCCCGCTGGTGCATCAACTACGTAGGGAACTCCGTCGACGACACGCATCGCGGTGGCCCTCATCGTACAAACGGCCGAGTCGCCAACACATAGATGGCGAACACCGCCAGTGGTGCCAAAACGGGCAGCCACGGCAACTGCATCGGAAATGACGTTGCGACCAAACCTACGAACGTAAAACCCAGAGCCGCAATCATTGTCGGTGGTGTCAGTATCATGGCAGCAGTGCCCGGCCGAGTTGCGTATCGCAGCAGCAGGTAGGCGGTCGCCGACAGTCCGGACAGCGCGACAACCACGTACGACGGGGCGGTGAGCGCGATCACCACCACAGTGAGTAACACGGCAAGCCCCGCAACCGGGCGAAAAATCGTTCCGCCCATTACCGCAGCCACCGCCAACACCACGGCCACCAAAGCCGCTCCGTGTGCTCCGACGGCGGCTGCTGCCACCATCAGCAGCCCGAACGCGGCTGAGAAGGCGCGGTTCATCATCATCATCATCATCATCTCGCCCGCACCGGGCGGCGGCGGTCGGGCACCGCACGCATCGATTGATCAAGCGTCCTATCGGATCGCCAGGCCACGACGTCGACGCCGACTGTGGCCATGTCGCGATACATCGCGGAGCGCTGCAGTTGCCACAAACGGGCGATCAGCGGGTCTTTCAGATCTGCGAACGGTGTTCCCTGCAAGACATCGACGGCGACCACGACGTGGCCGCGTTTGCGCAAATCAATTAGCGCCAATGCGAATTCCGTGTCGAGCATCGTCGAAAACGCGACGACAATGGCGCCGGGAGGCATCGCCGCGCGCGGTGCCAGGGTGCCGCTGGTCGTTTCGAATCCCGTACCTGCGGCGAGCACAGTGTCGAGCACACGATAAAATTGCCGCTGCCCGATATCTGCACCAAGCCAGCGTGGTTGGCGTCCACCGAGTGCGACGATCCCGGCGCGGTCGCCGCTGCGCAGTGCCGTCTGCACCACTTGCGCCGCGCCCCGCACGATTCGCTCGGTGGCCTCCGTCGCCGCCCCCGCGGGCTGCGGATAGGTGTCGATCAACACGACGACATCGGCCGCCCGGTCGGTCAACCGTTGTGTGACATGCAGGCTGCGGCGCCGCGCGCTCACCGGCCAGTTGATGGTGCGCAGCTGGTCGCCCGGTACATAAGCTCGGATGTCAGCGTACTCGACACCGGAGCCGATGTGGCGCGTCAGGTGGGTGCCCAACCGATCGAGCAGCTCGGTCTGCGGGATCACTGTCGATTGCGGTGGCGCTACCGGAAATACGACGACCTCGGCGACGTCGACGGTTGCCGTGCCCGTCAGTAACCCGCCGCGCGCAACCACGTCAACTCGTGCGCGGATCGGATAACGCCCCCAACGGTTGGCCGTTACCGCAACGGATTTCCGTTGACTGGACGTGTCGTCCAGAATTGCGAGTTGCATGCCTTCGGTTGCCGAAACATCGAGTTGCACCGTGGCGCTCTCTGATTCAGCTGTCACCCAGACGGTGAGCTGTGCCTGCTCGGTTTCGAAGCATCGTTGTGAGCCGGGCTGACCGTGTACGCTGATCTTGGGTACCGGCGGCTGCCAGGTGATGGAACATAACACGCCCACCAGCGGCGCGGCGAAGGCGATCAGCTGCCAGCGCGACCCGATCACTGCGGCCGCCAATGCCGCACCGCCGCAGGTGGCGATGGCTACCGTCAGAGGCGAAGCGCGCCAGCGGAATTCGACATCGCAGGTGTTAGGAGCGGTCATTGTGCAGTCCCACGTGCCCGCGGTACCGGAACCCGTCGCAGCAGCTCCTCGATGACGTCGGAACCTTGGATCTTTCGCACCCACATTTCCGGACGCAGCGTAATCCGGTGTGCCATGGCGGGAGTTGCGAGCGCCTTGACGTCTTCGGGTATCACGTAGTCGCGACCTAACAACAATGCGCGGGCGCGGGAAAGCTGGACTAGGTCAAGTTCGGCTCGCGGGCTGGCGCCGACCGCGACCTGTGGGTGGTGCCGGGTCGCATTGGCCAGCGACACCACATAGTGGAGGACGTCGTCATGCACGGATACCTGTTCGACAGATTCGCGCATCGCCAAGAGGTCGTGGGCGTCGACGACTTGATTCACCCTCGGCTCGGCTGAACCGCGGTCGAGTCGGCGCCGTAGCATCGACGCCTCGTCGGGCTCGGAAAGGTACCGCAGCTCCAAACGGATGGCGAAGCGGTCTAGCTGCGCTTCGGGGAGCGGATAGGTGCCTTCGTACTCGATGGGGTTATCGGTGGCCAAAACGATGAATGGTGTCGGCAGTTTGTGGGTTTCGCCGTCGATGCTGACTTGGCCCTCAGCCATTGCCTCCAGCAGCGCCGCCTGTGTTTTGGGTGGGGTTCGGTTGATTTCGTCGGCGAGCAGCAGATTGGTGAAGATCGGTCCTGGCCGGAACTCGAAACGGCCCGACTGCATGTCGTAGATCGTCGAGCCGAGCAGGTCGGCCGGCAGCAGGTCGGGAGTGAACTGTACGCGCGTGAACGCCAAACCGAGTGCGGCGGCGAAGGATCGGGCGATCAGTGTCTTGCCGAGGCCGGGAAGGTCTTCGATGAGCACGTGCCCGCGCGCCAGGACGGTCGTGAGGATGAGCGTGAGTGCAGCCCGCTTGCCCACCACGACTCGTTGGATCTCGTCGAGCACCGCTTCGCAGTGCGCGGTGGTGGTTGCCGCCGGTCCCGCCAAGCCTCCAGTCATATCTGCTCCAGGCGTTGCAGAATTTCCTCAAGCGTGGCCCGGCCCGGGCCGGGCTGTCGGGCCCCGGCCCGTGCGATGTTGTTGGGATTCACCCAACCCCACAGTTCCGGGCCGAAGAGCATCTGGCCGGTGGCGTGGAATGCAGGGGGGTCTTTGGCTTGTCGTTGGCCGGTGGCGATTTCAAACCGCCGGGCAAGGATGGGACGCAGGTGGCGGTCCCAGTCCGATCGGGTGGATTCCGACCAGCGGATCATCGTCTCAGTTCGAGACAGCCAGCTCCGTAACGAGTCTCCGAACAGGTCGGAGCCGGGCTCGGCTACAGGCGGTTCGATATCGCGGCCCACGAACGAGCGGACATAGAACATCGCGATGGCGGCCGCTGCGCCCGACGTCCATAGCACGAGCCGTCGGTCATGCAGCAGCAGTGCAAGCACTTCGACCCCGACAATGATGAGGACACCGGATGCCACAACCTTTTTCATGCGGCCCTCCGCAACTCCGTCAACACCAGTTGCAGCGCGCGTACCGCGGCCTCGCGGTGGCTTTCGTTCATCACGTGGGCGCTGAAGCGCGCCTCGGTGAACAGATCTACGAGCTGGGCTGCGTTGTCAGCATGCAGGGCATGATGGTCGACGGCTCGGGCCAGTACTTCTGTTGGGGTGTCGAATGCTTGTGGGGCGGCGCCGGGGACGTGCGCGAGTTCGCCTTCCATCGCCGCATAGCAGGCGATGATGGCCTCCCTGGGTTCGCGGCTGAGGTCGCCAATCTCGGCAAGGCCGAGTTCTGCTGCCCGAGCGAGGCTTTCGGAGCTTTTCGATGGTGTTCTGATCGGTTTGCCGACCGCGGTGGACTGTGCCACGGGGCGCCGCTGTCTGCGAAAGCCGACAGCCGTAGCCGCGGCGAGCAACACCAAGAGCGTCACCGTGGATATGGCGAGGTAGCCCAGTACGCCGCCACCCCCGGTGTCGTGCTGGGGGGCCGGTGGGATCGTGTTGCTGGTGGGCGGCTTTGGCGTGGTCGACGGTTGCGGAGGCTGAGGGCCCAGCTGCTGCACCATGCCGTGGCCGGCGAGCAGTCGCATCAGTGCCCACACGATCACCAGCCACACGACAAGCACCGCCAGCCCGACCAGCACGACGCGCCAGCTCTGCCGTCCGCTGCCACCACCGAGCGCCTCTGGCAGAGCGCCGACACCACTTGCCATTTTGCGTGGATCCTGCAACCGGGCGATGAGTGCAATCGCCATGATCGCCAGGGTGACAGCCAGCAGCGCTATGACGAATACCGTGCTGAGCGGGCTGCTCGACGCCTGACGGGCCGTGCGCCCATGCTCAGGGATATATCCGCGCAACGAAGCAGCGACGATTACCAACAGCACGATCACGGCGACCGCGCGCCCTGTCGCCTTGTCACGCATTGGTACACCACTCAACCGGTTACCTGACGCCGTTACGGGATCGGCGTTGCCCCATACTTGCACGTCAGCCACCCGGATCGCCAGCAAATGGCAGCAGCCGCGGTCCGGGGCGGGTTATGGCTGCAGCTGACCGCGCTCGGCGATCTCGGCGAGGCGATCCAGCGACGCCCGAAGCTTCTCGGGTGTCGTGCGCAAGGCGCGGGGAATGCGGTTGCGATCGGTCAGTTGTGTCCAGTCGTAGGTGTGCGTCACCCTTGTACGGCTTTCGTCTAAGGGTTCGAGCTCCCAGCGCCATAAGTGGCCCGGTGGTTGCCGACCCGATTCCGCGGGACGCCATGCGATTCGGCGGCCCTCGTCAAACTCGACGACGTGGTTTTCCCGGATGCTGCCAAGAGTGAGCGTCATGGTGAACACGTCCCCGACGTTCCGGACACGCTGTCCGGGTGCAGCTTCGGCGAGGTTGTCGTTGCCGTCCCAGCGCGGCTGCTGTGACGGGTCGGCGATCAACTCGAAAATCGTTTCCGCCGCCGCACTGATCTCGCGGCTTGCGCTCACCACGCGAGGAACTTGGTTGTCGTCGGCCATGGCTTGATCGAAGCACTGCGACTTGGAGGCGCTGAGCGCAGGCATCGTAGTGCGGCGCTCGCCGGACCTATCCACAGTTGCGGGTTCATTCACAACTTTTGTTTCGAGATGTTGCGCGCCGCTGGATTTGTCGTTGGCGCTCCATAGCTTCGAGGCATGAATCCACGGGTGAGCGCCACGGAGGCACGGGAGCGGATCACCGCTGCTCTCGACGCCATCGACGCTGCCCACGGCGTTTTGCGCGAGACGTCCTCGGGTGTTGTCGGCAACGCATTCCGCGTCGAAATCGCCGAGCGGTTGGAGACCGCACACCGCGTCAACCGCGGTTTGATGTATCGGATCTTCGGCGAGATCGCCGATCCGCCCGACGAGGCTGGCGCAATCGCGGCGGTGCGCCATTTGCTGTGGGCGCGGCTGCGCATCACTCCGAAAGAAATCACTCGCCGGTTCAAACTGGCGGCGCGAATCAGGCCTCGTCGCTCGCTGACGGGTCCCCCTGTGCCGCCAGAACTGCCCGAGCTGGCCGCCGCGGTTGAGGCGGGCACGATCGGCGACGACCACATCCGGGCAGTGTGCCGAGCGGTCGACGAACTGCCCAGTCGCGTATCGCCTACCGATGCCGCCAATGTCGAGCGCGTGCTTGTCCAGCATGCGACCAAACTCGACGCCGGGATTGTCACCAGGTTGGGCCAACGCATCTCCGATTACCTCAATCCGGATGGGCACTTCGACGACAGCGACCGTGCCCGTCGCCGAGGCCTGCGCCTGGGTCCACAAGGGCCTGACGGGATGTCACAGCTGAGCGGATTGATCGACCCCGAGACCCGCGCCTACTTCGAAGCCGTCGAAGCAGCGGTGCGACCCGGCCGTCACCAGTTCAATGCCGACCCAGAGCAGCGCGATAACCGCACCCCAGCCCAGCGCTGTCACGACGCGCTGAAACTCGGTCTGGAAACCGCGATCGCCTCCGGCAAGCTCGGTGTCCATCGTGGCCACCCGGTGACCGTGGTGGTCACCACCACGGTGGCCGAACTCGACCAGGCCGCTCGCGCCGTCGCCGACCCTTCGACCCCTATGCCAGCACCCGCCCGCACCGGCGGGGGTCTCGGCTGCCGATGCGTGATTTGATCCGCATGGCAGCCCGTGCGATTCACTACCTCGCAGTGTTCGACAATCACACCGAGCGCCCGCTATACCTGGGCCGGCAAAGCCGCATCGCCACGGCCGACCAGCGTCTGATCTGCTATGCCCGCGATCGCGGCTGCACCCATCCCAACTGCCTGGAACCGGGCTATCACTGCGAGGTGCATCATTCGCCGGACTGGGCACACGGCGGCCGCACCGACGCGGACAAGCTGTACTTCGGCTGCGGCTGCCACCACGGCATGGCCAGCCGCGGCGAACGCCGCACCCGTGTCATGCCGAACGGACGACTGGGCTGGACCGATGGCACTGGCCCGCCCCAAATCAACCACGCCCACCACCCCGAAGAACTCCTCCACGGTGACCCCGACCCGCCTGCGGCCGATGAAAAGTGAACGCCGAGTTGGCGCCTCCGGTGGCACACTGTGTCGCGTGCCGCCGTACCGGGATGTCGCCGCATTCGACGATCGTGCGCCGCGATATGACATCGGCTGGCGCGGACGACTGCACCACGACATCGCTGATCGCACCGCCACGCTAGCCGTGGCCACGATCCCTGGCCTGAACGCGTGCTCGACGTGGGTTGCGGCACCGGCTATCTGCTCACTGATCCGACCAGCAAGCAGGGCTCGCGGAATCCGCGCGAGTGCTGCGACCCGGTGGTCACCAGATGCTCGTGGACCAGTTCTGGTGGTGGCTGGCGCCGACGCTGTTCACCAGCCGCCGCGGCAAGGCGCGCACCAAAACGAGCGCCGAGCGCCTGATGCGGCGCGCCGGGTTCCGGTCGCCGCAGTGGCACAGCCTGTATGCCGTGATCATCAAGGCGGTGACCGCCACGAAGCCGAATTCACGCCAGTCGACGGGTCCGGCGGTGCTTAGCCTTTAGGCCGCCACACCCCGAACCGGTTACCGTGCGGGTCCTGGAGATGGGCGAACTCGAGAGGGCCGTTGTCGGTGAACGGCACCACCACTGTGGCGCCAAGCTCAGTCGCCTTATCGATGGCGGTGTGCACGTCGTCGACTTGGACATAAAAGATGGCCCACGAGCCGCCGCCCATGGTGGAGGTGTCCCAGACCCCGCCTTTGTCGCCGTCAACCATGCGATAGTCGCCAGAGTCGCCGATCTGCCAGTCGAACAACCCGTTGTAGAAAGCCGTCGTAGCACCGACATCGGGTGTGCCGATTTCGAAGTAGTTCACGACATTGGCCATGGAGGATCTCCTTTCGCGTCACGGAGTGGGTGGACGTCGTGAGTATTGCGCGCGGCGATGACAACCAAGCACCGCCAGGGCGAAGCCGCAGGCAACTGCGGCGACGGCCGACGGCCTTTGCATCGCCTGCGTCACCGGACCGACCCCACTTTGACGCCGTGCACCAGGATCGCGGTTGTCTGGTCGACCCAGTCGTCGTCAAGCTCTTCGTCCGGCCGCAGCAATAACCGCAACAGCGTCGCCCCTCCGATCAGCTCGATCAGCCGATCCGGGTCCACATCGGGGTGGACCTCGCCGCGCGCCACACCGTCGCGCAACCGCAACCGCACGGCGGCGAACAGGTCGCCAAAGCGCGACATCACCCTGGCATTGAGTTCTGAGTCGGCCGTCATGTCGGCGATCAGCCCTGGCAGCGCGGCCCGCACCACCGGACTGATGAACACGTCGCGGGTGGCCGCGACCATCGCCCGGACGTCAGCGGCCACATCCCCCGCCGGAGTGGCTAGGGCCGTGGGCGCCGCGGGGAACGCAGCCTCGTGCACCAATTCGGCCTTGCTGGACCACCGCCGATACAGCGCTGTCTTGGTGGTTCCAGCGCGTTCGGCGACGCCAGCCAATGTCAAGTTCGAATAGCCGATTTGCACAAGCAGTTCCGCAGTCGCCGACAATATGGCAGCGTCGATACGCGGATCCCTGGGGCGTCCGACGCTGGGGGCCTTGTCAACAGTGGACGGGTCTGCTTTCATAACGCTACCCACCGTATCGTAATTGCCTCGGCGAGGAGGCGACTGTGCCAACCGAACCGGCTATCGACAACGTCAGCCGACTCCAACGTTCTAGCCGCGACATTGCCACTCTGCCGACGGTGCTCGCGCGCTGGCTGTCGACGGTGCTGCCCGGCGGCGCGCTGCCTGCAGTCACTGTGGAAAGCGGCGTGGACGCGACGGGCATGTCGTCGGAAACCATAATCTTCACCGCACGCTGGCAGCAGGGCGGGCAACCGATTGAGCAGAAGCTGGTGGCGCGGGTGGCGCCCACCACCGCGGACGTGCCGGTGTTTCCGTCATACCGGCTGGACCACCAGTTCGACGTGGTGCGAAAAGTCGGCGAGCTCACCGACATTCCGGTGCCTCCGGTGCGCTGGCTCGAGCCCACCGGCGACGTCCTCGGCACACCATTCTTTGTGATGGATTACATCGAAGGTCAGGTGCCGCCTGACGTCATGCCCTATACGTTCGGTAACAACTGGTTCGCCGACGCTCCCGCCGAGCGCCAGCGCGAATTGCAGGAGTCAACGGTCGAGATACTGGCCAAGCTTCATTCGATCCCCAACGCTGAGAAGACGTTTGGATTCCTGTCCAGCGGTGCCGACACCGCGCTGTGCCGCCACTTCGCGTGGGTGCGATCCTGGTACGACTTCGCGGTGCCGGACATTGGCCGCTCGCCGTTGCTGGAACGCACCTTCGACTGGCTGCAGGCACACTGGCCCGACGAGGCGGCATCGGGTGAAACCGTGCTGCTTTGGGGCGACGCCCGAATCGGCAATGTGCTGTACCGCGATTTCCGGCCAGTGGCAGTGCTGGACTGGGAGATGGTGACGCTTGGGCCGCGCGAGCTCGATGTGGCGTGGATGATCTTTGCGCACATGGTATTTCAGGAGCTCGCCGGTCTAGCGGGCTTGCCCGGTCTGCCGGATGTGATGCGGGAAGACGACGTCCGCGCCAGCTATCGTCAGCTTACCGGTGTCGGACTCGGAGATCTGCATTGGTTTTACGTGTATTCGGGTGTGATGTGGGCGTGCGTGTTCATGCGCACGGGCGCGCGACGGGTGCACTTCGGCGAGATCGAGAACCCCGACGACGTCGAATCGCTGTTCTACCACGCTTCGTTGCTGAAACGCCTTATCGGAGAGGAGGGCTGATGGCGCAAATACTTGGCCCACCTGACGAATTCCCGGTACACCAGCTTCCGCAGCCGATCGCATGGCCCGGCTCCTCCGACCGCAACTTCTACGACCGCTCCTACCTCAACGCGCACGACCGCACCGGCGCTATCTTCCTGATCACCGGCATCGGCTACTACCCCAACCTGGGCGTCAAGGACGCGTTCGTCCTCATCCGCCGCGGCGACACCCAGACCGCGGTCCACCTGTCCGACGCCATCGACCAGGACCGGCTCAACCAGCACGTGGGCGGCTACCGGATCGAGGTCATCGAGCCGCTGCGCCGGCTGCGGGTGATCCTGGAAGAAACCGAAGGCATCGCCGTCGATTTGACCTGGCAGGGCCTGTTCGACGTGGTCCAGGAACAACCACACGTGTTGCGCTCCGGCAACCGGATCACGCTCGACGCGCAACGGTTCGCCCAGTTGGGCAGCTGGAGTGGCCGGATCGGGATCGACGGTGAGGAGATCGCCGTCGACCCCGCGACCTGGATCGGCAGCCGTGACCGGTCCTGGGGCATTCGGCCGATCGGCGAACCCGAGCCAGCGGGCCGGCCGGCCGACCCGCCGTTCGAGGGCATGTGGTGGCTGTATATGCCGATGGCCTTCGACGACTTCTGCGTCGTGCTGATTATCCAAGAGGCGCCCAACGGTTTTCGTTCGCTCAACGACTGCACCCGGGTCTGGCGCGACGGCCGCGTCGAGCAGCTCGGCTGGCCTCGGGTGAGCACGCAGTACCGTTCCGGCACCCGCATCCCGACCGGGGCGACGATCGAGGCCACCACCGCCGACGGCACCCCGGTGCGCTTCGACGTCGAATCCAAACTGCCGGTCCCGATCCACGTCGGCGGCGGCTACGGCGGAGACTCGGATTGGCTGCACGGCATGTGGAAGGGCGAGAAATTCACCGAGCGGCTGACCTACGACATGACCGATTCGGCGATCATCGCGCGATCCGGGTTCGGGGTGATCGACCATGTGGGTCGTGCGGTGTGCCGCGACGGCGACGGCGATCCGGTCGAGGGCTGGGGGCTGTACGAGCACGGCGTGCTGGGCCGCCACGACCCGTCGGGTTTCAAAGACTGGCTGACGGTCGCACCTTAACTACTTGACTACGCGGGCTGTGCTTCCGCGGCCGGCACACGGCCGAAGACCATCTGGTCGTCGATTGGCCGCAACCGGTGGTCGACGACGTCGCGCAGGAAATCGTGGCTGACCACCCACGGGCGTCGGGTGCCCGATTTAGGCAGCACATCCAGGGCGCGCAGCACGTACCCGGACTGCAGGTTGAACGCCGGTTGTTCCGGCATGTCGGTCTTGCCTAAGTGCGGATAGGCGTGGGTGTAGCCATGAGAGTTCATGTACGCCAACAGCTTTGCCACCGACCGTGCGGTCAGGTCGGCCCCCAACGTCCAGGACGCGTTGGTGTAGCCCACGCACCAGGCTGCGTTCGGGACGTCCTCGAGCATGTGTCGCTTGTAGACGAACCGGTCATGCGGGTTGATTTTTTCGCCGTCGAGGCTGACCGTGATTCCGCCGAGTGCCTGCAGCTGTAGCCCGGTCGCGGTGATGATCACATCGGCGTCGAGATGCCGCCCGGACTTCAGCACGATGCCGGTGGCGTCCATGTGGTCGATGTGGTCGGTGACGACGTCGACACTGCCGTCGCTGATCGCCTTGTAGAGGTCGGCGTCGACCAGGAAGCACAACCGCTGATCCCAGGGGTTGTACGGCGGCTTGAAATGGGTGTCGATGTCGTAGCCTTCCGGCAGGTTATATTCGGCGATCCGCCGCAGGCGGCGCTTCATAAATTCCGGCGCGCGCCGCGACACCTCCCACAGCAGCACGCCGACAATGGCATTGCGCCAACGAACGAGCCAATGAGCTACTCTGAGCGGCAACAGCTTTCGGATCGCTATGGCCGTCGGCTCGACTTGCGGCGCAGAGATCATGTACGACGGAGTGCGCTGCAGCATGGTCACATGGGCGGCCTGTTGGGCCAGCGTAGGGATCAGGCTGACCGCGGTGGCGCCACTGCCGATCACGACACACCGCTTGCCTGTGCAGTCCAGTGACTCCGGCCAGTGCTGCGGATGCACTACTTCGCCAGTGAAGTTCTCGATCCCGGGAAACGTTGGGGTGTAGGGGTTGTCGTAGTCGTAGTAGCCGGTACCGAAGAACACGAACCGGCATCGGTAGGTCTTGTCTTGTCTGTCTCCTGGACCATTTTGTTCGGCCCGAATGGTCCAGGTATCGGTGGTGGAATCCCAGTCGGCGGAACGAACGTAGGTGTTGAACCGGATGTGCTCGTCGAGGTGGTGCTTGCGGGCGGTGTCTGCGAGGTACTGCCAGATGTGTTCGCCGTCGACGATCATCTCCGGGCGGGTCCAAGGCTCCCACGGGAAACATAGCGTGTAGATGTCGCTGTCGGATCGCACCCCCGGATAGCGGAACAGATCCCACGTCCCGCCGAGGCGCTCCCGTCGCTCCAGGATCACAAAGCGCAGCTGCGGGTTGCGCTCCCGGATGCGGTAGGCGGCGCCGATTCCCGAGATACCGGCACCAATGATCACCACGTCGTAGAACGGATCATCGGTCATCGAGAAACTCCCTTGTCGTGCGCTCACCTCACCAGACTAAGTTCACTTGCGACAGGAAGGGGCACGATGCGCGCGGTACAGGTATCCCGGCTCGACGGTCCGGAGGCGGTGCAGGTAGTAGAGCTCGACGAGCCGGGCGGCGACGGCGTCGTGGTTGTCGACGTACACGCCGCGGGGGTCGCGTTTCCCGACGCGCTGTTGACGCGCGGCCTCTACCAGCACAAACCAAACCTGCCGTTCGTGCCCGGGGCCGAGGCTGCGGGCGTGGTCCGCAGCGCTCCCGCTGATGGGCACGTTAGCGCGGGCGAACGGGTGGCGGCGCTGACCATGTTGAACGGGGGCATGGCCCAGGTGATCGCGGTGCCGGCTGAGCGGGTGTTCCCTTTGCCGGACACGGTGTCGTTCGAAGCCGGAGCGGGACTGTTGTTCAACGACCTCACCGTGCATTTCGCACTGACCGAGCGCGGCAGGTTGGCGACCGGAGAGACCGTGCTGGTGCACGGCGCGGCCGGGGGTATCGGCACCTCGACGCTGCGGCTGGCGCCCGCCCTCGGCGCCGCCCGGACCATCGCGGTGGTCAGCACGCAGGACAAAGCCGACATCGCCAGGGCGGCCGGCGCCACCGATGTGGTGATGGCCGACGGGTTCAAGGACGCGGTGCGAGAGCTGACCGGCGGACGCGGAGTGGACATCGTGGTTGATCCGGTCGGCGGCGACCGGGTCACCGACTCGCTGCGGTCGCTGGCACCCGGCGGCCGACTGCTAGTAGTCGGCTTCACCGCTGGCGACATTCCCACGGTCAAGCTGAACCGCTTGCTGCTCAACAACCTCGACGCGGTCGGGGTGGGCTGGGGTGCATGGGCGATGGCGCATCCGGGTTATCTGGCCCGGCAGTGGTCGCAGCTGCATCGCCTGCTGGCGTCGGGCGCCGTTGTCCCGCCGCAGCCGGAAGTCTATCCGCTGCAGCGGGCCGCCGAGGCGATCGCGGCGCTGGAAAACCGCACCGCGAAGGGCAAGGTTGTGCTCAAGATGCGCGATTGACCGCGCTGGCATGAGGTTGACTATCGGGCATGCCGCGGTGGAATGTCGACGTCGCCGTGGTCGGCGCTGGTTTCGCCGGGCTCGCCGCGGCGCGGGAGCTGACCCGGCGCGGTCACGACGTGCTGGTGCTCGAGGGACGTGACCGGGTGGGCGGTCGTTCCCACACCGGTGCCGTCGCAGGCGTCCCTGTCGATTTGGGCGGCACTTTCGTCGGCCCCACCCAGGATGCCGTGCTGGGCCTGGCCGCAGAACTCGCAGTCCCGACCGTGCCGACTTATCACCACGGCGCCAACCGGATCCGGTGGCGGGGGCGGGTCCGGTCGTATCGCGGCACGATCCCGAAGTTGTCGCTGCCTGGGCTGCTCGACATCGCCCGGGTGCGTTGGCAATTCGAACGCATCGCCCGCGCGGTGCCGCTGGTCGAGCCGTGGGCTGCCCGACGTGCGGAAGAGCTGGATAGCCAGTCGCTGGGCGGCTGGCTGCGCTCGGTGCACGCCGGTGCCAGCACACGCGACCTGCTGGCCATCATGGCCCGGGTCACTTGGGGCTGTGAGCCCGACGACGTGTCGATGCTGCACGCGGCCAGGTACGTGCGCGCCGCCGGCGGATTGGACCGGCTACTCGACGTCGAAGGCGGCGCGCAGCAGGACCGCTTCGCGGCGGGCACCAGCAGATCGCCGAGAAGTCGGCGACCGAGCTGGGCGAGCGCCTGGTGCTGGATGCTGCGGTATCCCGCATCGACCAGCACAGTGGCGGTGTGACGGTCAGCTGCGAAAAAGGCCGAGCGGAGGCGCAATTCGTCATTGTCGCGATCCCGCCGGCCCACCGGGCAGCAATCGAGTTCGCGCCCCCGCTTCCGGCCGAATACCAGCAGCTGCCAGCCCATTGGCCGCAGGGCCGGCTGAGCAAGGCCTACGCTGCCTACCCGACACCGTTTTGGCGGGCCAACGGCTTGTCCGGGCAAGCACTCTCCGATCAGGGCCCGGTGTTCATCACTTTCGACGTCAGCCCGGCGCCCAGCGGGCCGGGCATCCTGCTGGGGTTCGCCGATGCCCGCAGCTTTGATCCGCTGCCGGCCGATGAGCGTCGGCGCCAGGCACTGGCGGGCTTTGCCTCGCTGTTCGGCCACGCGGCGCTGTCGCCCATCGACTATATCGATTTTCGCTGGGGCGCAGAGTGTTTCGCCGCCGGCGGCCCCACCGCTGCGGTGCCGCCCGGGTCGTGGACCCGCTATGGCCCGTGGTTACGCCGCCCGGTAGGGCGCCTCCATTGGGCCGATACGGAGACCGCCGACGAGTGGACCGGTTTTTTGGACGGCGCTGTGCGCTCCGGGCTGCGGGCGGCCGCCGAGGTGGCAGAGCGGCTATGAACTGATCCGCCGCCCGCGGCGGGCTTTGGTCACCGACTCGGCGAGGGCGCGCAGCTGCCGGTTGACTTCGGTGGGGTGCTCGAGCATCGCGCAGTGGCCGCCGGGTAGTTCGACGAGCCCGGCGAGATTGGGCGCCGCGCGAGCGATCCTGCGGGACTGGCTGATCGGGGTCAGTCTGTCCCGCTCACTGCCGATCACCAGCGTCGGCACGGTCAGCCCCGTCAGGCTGATGTGCCGTCGTCCCAACGCGTCAGCCAGCATCTTGGCGCAGCCGCCGCGAACGGCTGGCGGGGTGGCCGCGAACAGGTCATAGATCAGCGCCGCGACCGCGGGGTCGGCGTCGGTCCCGACCGCCATCATCGCGATGAACGCGCGGATCGGCGCCCGCATCACGGTCGGCGCCGGAATCCCACCGAACGCTGCGATGAGGCGACGAGCGGCCAGGACCCGCGCCGCTGCGAACTGCCGCGGCACCGGCATCAGATTCACTTTGCGCACCAGGTCACCGGTGGTGGTGTTGATCAACGCGACCGCATCGGCGCGGTGCGCAACCTTGTGACGATAGCGGTCGGACCACGCGGCGATCGCGATGCCGCCCATCGAGTGTCCGGCGAGCACGGCGCGCTCTCCCGGCCCAAGCGTGGCCTCCAACACCGCGTCCAGGTCGGAGGCGAGGTGGTTAAGGCTGTAGCCCCCACGCCGGGGCACGCCGCTGCGCCCGTGGCCGCGGTGGTCGAACGCGACGACCCGGTAGTCGGCGGCCAGGTCGGCGATCTGGTAGCCCCATACCCGGATCGCGCACGTGAAGCCGTGCGACAGCACAATCGGGTAGCCATCGGAGGGCCCGAAAACCTGCGCGTGCAATCGAGTACCGTCTGCCGCCCGCACGTCCACCGGGCGGCCGGGCGGCAACGCGCGGAGACCGCTGCCACCAGGCAATCGTCGAGCACTCATCGCCGCTCCTCGCGTCCGGCACCGTTGCCGTCGTACGCGTGCCGTCAGTGTAGCCAGGGAACCGCGCGAAACGTGGTCGCCACGACGAACCGTCTGGGGGTGAGGTTTCCCGGTGTGACCGACGGTCAAACGCCGCGGCCGCCTTTGGCACCTGGGCAAACGCCGCTTAGAAGGGCGCCGACCTGGATATTCTTCGTGCTGGGATGCGACATCGAGCGAGCACGTCAGGCGGGGATGCGGCGTCGCAACCGCCTGGTCCTGGTGCGCGCCAAGCTTCTCGTCAGCGTGGTGTCGGCAGTAGTAGTCGTCGTGGGTATTGGATGGTTTGGCTACCACATCCGACGCGCTGGCCGACGAACCGACACCCATCGACCTGACCCGCATGACCGCCGATAAAATTCCCTGCGTGACATGATTTGGAGGAACATGAAACGCCTTGTCTTCAGCACCATGCCGGTGGGCACTTTCACAATCGCGGTTGCGGCGATGATTGCGGTCGCGCCTTCGGCCCACGCGCAAACCGATGTCGAAAACAACTGCCGGGGTTCCGGTGGCCAATACTCGTCGCAAGTCGTGCAACCCCACTGGGGCGCTGAGCCCGTTCTTATCGAGACATGCTGCACCGGCGGTGCAGCGGGGCAATGCACCACATACCGCGACGGCGTGCCCGGTCCCACATATGGAGGAGGCTGAGCAGTCGCGGATCCCGGGATCGCCTGGGGCCATGTCGCTGCCCCAGTGTTCACCCAACGAAAAAGCCGCCAGCTCCGTGCTGGCAGCCGCTCGGCCTGGTCAAGGCCATCTTCTGTAGTAGCGGGGACAGGATTCGAACCTGCGACCTCTGGGTTATGAGCCCAGCGAGCTACCGAGCTGCTCCACCCCGCGTCGGTGAATTCAAGGTTACCGAAGACGTGCCACAGCGGCCAAATCGCGAGCTAGCCGCGCGAGTGGGCGCAAGCTGCCACCGTTGAGCGCCGTGTCGGCGGTTAACCGCGGCCGCGCCCGATGGACGAAGCCCTACTTGGTGTTGTTGAACTTGTTGATGGCGTCGTCGAGACGCTGGAGCGCGGCGCCGTAACCGGCGAAGTCGCCCTTTTTCTGGGCGTCGCGCGCCGCACTGATGGCGGACTGGATCTCTTTGAGCGCAGCGGCTTTGGCCGGGGACAACGTGTTGGCCCCACTGGGTGCCGGAGGGACGGCTGCGGCGGCCGGCGGCGGTGTGGCCGCAGGCAGCGAATCGGCGGGTGCCCTGGCGCCCGCTGGCGGGCTGGCAGGTGCACCCGCGTCGGTCGGCGCGATCCCGGTCGCGGTGGCGCCCGCGCCGGGGCCGAAAATCTCAGTGAGCGCGTCGCTGACTGTCGGGCCGTAGCCAACCTTGTCGTTGTACATCATCGCTACCCGGATCAACCGCGGATAGGACGAGGCGGCATCGCTAGCGCCCGGTGAGGCGTAGACAGGCTCGACATACAGCAGCCCGCCCTGGGCCACCGGCAACGTGAGCAGATTGCCCCACCGGATGCGGTTCTGGTTGTCGCGCCCGATCACCCCGAGGTCTTGGCTGACGGCAGTGTCGGTGGTGATCGCATTGTTGGCCAGTTTCGGCCCGTTGACCTGACCCGGAATGGTCAGCACGGTGATCTTGCCGTAGGTGGCCGGATCGGAGCTGGCGCTGATGTAGGCAGCCAGGTAGTCGCGCTTGAACCGGTTCATCGCACTGGTCAACTGGTAGGACGCCGAATTGTCACCCTTGGCAAGGTTTTTCGCGACGATGTAGTACGGCGGCTGGTAGCTGCTGGCGGTTGGGTTGGGGTCTAACGGCACGTCCCAGAAATCCGACGTCGAAAAGAATGTCACCGGGTCGTTGACGTGGTATTTCGCCAACAGCATCCGCTGCACCTTGAACAGGTCCTCCGGATAGCGCAAATGCTCGGCAAGCTCAGGCGTGATCTCACTCTTGGGCTTGACGGTGCCGGGGAACACCTTCGTCCACGCCTTGAGCACCGGATCGCTCTCGTCCTGCGCATACAACGTGACAGTGCCGTCGTAGGCGTCGACGGTGGCCTTCACCGAGTTACGGATGTAGGACACCTGCTTCTCCGGCGCTAGCCGATTAAACGCCACCTCATTGGAGTCAGCGGTGGCCGTCGACAGCGAGGTCAGTTCGGAGTACGGATAGTTGTCCAGCGTGGTGTAGCCGTCGATGATCCACACCAGACGCTTGTTGACGATCGCCGGGTACACCGCGCTGTCGGTGGTCAGCCACGGCGCCACCGCTTCCACCCGCTGCGCGGGGTCGCGATTGAACAAGATCTTGCTGTTGGAGCCGATTACGTTGGAAAACAGGAAGTTTCGCTCAGCGAACTTGGCCGCGAACACGGTCCGCGACAACCAACTGCCGATCGGCACTCCCCCGCTGCCGGTATAGGTGTAGTTCTTGGTTTCGGTGTTGGTCTCGTAGTCGTATTCGCGGTCTTTGCCGTTCTTTCCGACGATGGCGTAGTCGGCTGCGGTGTTGGAGATCACCGGCCCGAAGTAGATACGCGGCTGGTCGAGCCGAGCCGGACCGTCGGAGATCACGGTGCCGTTGGCGCCGACGACGTTGACCAGGAACTCCGGGTATCCGCCGTTTTGGTTGGGATCGTTGGCGATCCCGCGCACAGTGTTGGCGGGCGAGGCGATGAACCCGTTGCCGTGGGTGTAGACGGTGTGTCGGTTGATCCAGTCGCGCTGGTTGTCGATCAGCCGGTCCGGGTTGAGTTCGCGGGCGGCGACGACATAGTCGCGCAGGTTGCCGTCGCGGTCCAGGTAGCGGTCGATGGACAACTGGTCGGGGAAGTAGTAGAAATTCTTGCCCTGCTGGAACTGGGTGAACGCCGGACTGACGATCGTCGGGTCGAGCAGCCGGATGTTGGATGTGGTGGCCCGGTCGGCGGCGACCTGTTGGGCGGTCGCCTGAGAGTCGCCGCTGTAATTGCGATAGCTCACCACGTCGTCGGTCAGCCCGTAGGCGTGCCGGGTCGCGCTGATACTGCGGCTGATGTACTCGCTTTCTTTCTGTGCGGCGTTGGGTTTGACGCTGATCTGCTCAACGATCAACGGCCAGCCGGCCCCAACGATCAGCGACGACAACAGCAGCAATCCCAACCCGATCGCCGGAATCCGTAAGTCGCGCAATGTGATCGCCGAGAACACCGCACCGGCGCAGATCACCGCGATTGCGACCATGATCAGCTTTGCCGGCAACACGGCGTTGATGTCGGTGTAGCCCGCGCCAGTGAAGGGTTTGCCGCTACGGGTGTGCGAGAGCAGCTCGTAGCGGTCTAGCCAGTAAGCGACCGCCTTGAGCAGTACCAGCGTCCCGACCAGACTTATCAGCTGGATCCGGGCCGAGCGGCTCAGCGCGCCGGTGCGCCCGGCCAGCCGGATGCCGCCGAACACGTAGTGCGCGACGAGATTTGCCACCAACGCCAGGAACACGGCGACGAACAGGTAACTCAGCACCAGCCGGTAGAACGGCAGCTCGAATGCGTAGAACCCGAGATCCTTGCCGAACTGTGGATCCTTGATGCCGAAGTCGTCGCCGTGCAAGAACAGCTGGATCCGCACCCAATACGTCTGGGCGATGACGCCTGCCAACAGGCCTATCACCGCCGGGATGCCGAACCCGACCACCCGCAGCCGCGACAGCACAACCGCGCGATACCGCGCCACTGGATCGTTGCCGTCACTGGGCACGAACACCGGACGGGTTCGGTATGCCAGCGCCAGCCCGGCGAACACGATGCCGCCCACCAGCAGTCCGGCCACCAAGAATACGAGCAGGCGAGTGATCAGCACGGTGGTAAACACCGAGCGATAGCCCAGCTCACCGAACCACAGCCAGTCCACGTAGCCGTCTATCAGTCGGGGGCCGATCAACAGCAGCGCGATCACCACAAGCGCGATCGCGATCAGTGTCCGGCTGCGCCGGGTCAGCTTCGGCATCCTTGCGGCGGGCCGCATTGCCACTAGCTACGCTCCCTGCTCAATGTGACGGTGGCCGTCGGCGGTTTGGTGGATGGTCCCAACTGTACGCATCAGTTAGCAGCTCGGGGGTCGACCACCCGAGGTCAGGGTGTGCAGCGCGTCCACTGCCTGCCCGAGCGTGTCGACCTTCACCAACTGCAGCCCGGCCACGTTGTCGGCGTTGGCCTCATAGCAGTTCTTCGCCGGAACCAAAAACACGGTCGCCCCAGCCGCACGGGCCGCCACCATCTTGTGCATGATGCCGCCGATCGGCCCCACCTTGCCCTCGGCGGTGATGGTGCCGGTGCCCGCAACAAATTTCGAGTCGACTAGATCACCGGTGGTGAGCTTGTCGATGACGGCCAGGCTGAACATCAGACCCGCAGAAGGGCCACCGACGTTGGCGAGGTTGAAGTCGATGACGAATGGCGCCCACGGCGCGTCGAGCACCGCGACACCCAAAAACCCGTACCCGCGATCTGGCTTGGAGCCCAACGTGATTCGGGCAATCCCGGCGGGTGCGTTCTTGCGGCGGTAGTCGATCAGCACGGATTGACCGGGCTTGGTGTTCTTCAGCATCGACGTGAACTGGTCGACGTTGGTCACCGGGGTGCCGTCCAATGCGTCGATCGCGTCACCGGCCTGCAGTTTGCCCGCCGACGGTCCGGGATCGTTGACGGCGGCGACGGTGACGGCCTGCGGGTACTTCAGGTAACCCAGCGCCGCGTACTCGGCGCTGTCCTCGGAGCGCTTGAAATCGGCGTTGTTGGCCTTGTCGATTTCATCCCGTGACTTGCCGGGGGGATACACCAGATCCCGCGGTACCAGCTGTTCGCGACCCGACAACCACAGTGTCAGCGCCTCCCCCAGGGTGAGCTCGTCACGCTGGGACACCGTTGTCATGTTCAGGTGACCTGACGTCGGGTGCGTCTGGGTTCCCTGGATGTCGACCACCTGCTTGCCGTCGACTTCGCCGAGGGTGTCGAACGTCGGACCCGGGCCCAGCGACACGTAGGGCACCGTCACCACGGCGAGCAGCACACCGAACACGACGATCGGCACCAGCGCCACCATCAGCGTCAGAATCCGCCTGTTCACGTCGCCCAGACTAAGTGGGTC
Organism: Mycobacterium xenopi; assembly: GCF_009936235.1. Lineage (NCBI taxonomy): Bacteria > Bacillati > Actinomycetota > Actinomycetes > Mycobacteriales > Mycobacteriaceae > Mycobacterium > Mycobacterium xenopi. The sequence goes on from NZ_AP022314.1 coordinate 3,684,432, forward strand.
CGGCTGCCCCACCCCGAGCCGGTTCACTCACAGCGTGACAGCGGGCCGCGCGTCGAGCGTCGCCGATGAGTACCGTTGGTGTTATGGCTGACCTGCCGTTCGGCTTCTCCGCCGGCGACGACCCGGATCGAGATAAGCGCGGGAAAAACGACCCCGAATCGGGTTCGGGGCCGTCGGACGCGTTCGGTTTCGGCGGCGACTTCGACATGGCCGACTTGGGCCAGCTCTTCACCCGCCTGGGTCAAATGTTCAGCGGCGCCGGCACCGTCATAGCCACCGGCAAGGCCTCCGGCCCGGTGAACTACGAGGTGGCCCGGCAACTTGCTACCAGTTCGATCGGGTTCGTGGCGCCGATACCTGCCAGCACTAACTCGGCTGTCGCCGATGCGGTGCACCTGGCCGAAACCTGGCTGGACGGGGTGACCGCGATCCCCGCGGGCACCATCAAGGCCGTCGCCTGGACTCCCACCGACTGGGTCGACCACACCCTGGAAACCTGGAAGCGGCTCTGCGATCCCATGGCCCAGCAGATTTCCACGGTGTGGGCCGCGGCGCTGCCCGAAGAGGCCAAGAACATGGCCGGCCCCCTGTTGTCGGTGATGTCGCAGATGGGCGGCATGGCCTTCGGTTCCCAGCTGGGCCAGGCGTTGGGCCGGCTATCCCGCGAAGTGCTGACCTCCACCGACATCGGCCTGCCGCTGGGCCCGAGAGGCGTCGCTGCGCTGCTGCCCGAGGCCATCGAGTCGTTTGCTGCGGGACTGGAACGGCCGCGCAGCGAGATCCTGACCTTCCTGGCGGCCCGTGAGGCCGCCCACCACCGGTTGTTCAGCCATGTGCCGTGGTTGGCCAGCCAACTGCTCGGCGCGGTCGAGGCCTATGCCAAGGGCATGAATATCGACATGGCCGGGATCGAGGAGTTGGCCCGCGACTTCAACCCGGCCTCGCTGACCGATCCGTCGGCTGTCGAACAGCTACTCAATGAGGGTGTTTTCGAGCCTCGGGCAACACCGGAGCAGACGCAGGCGCTTGAGCGGCTGGAGACACTGCTGGCGTTGATTGACGGCTGGGTGCAGACCGTTGTGACCGCAGCACTGGGTGATCGGATTCCCGGCGCCGCCGCGATCAGCGAGACACTGCGCCGACGCCGCGCCACCGGCGGGCCCGCCGAGCAGACGTTCGCCACGCTAGTCGGCCTGGAGCTGCGGCCCCGCAAGTTGCGGGAGGCCGCCGTGCTCTGGGAGCGCCTGACCCAGGCCGTCGGCATGGACAAGCGCGACGGGGTATGGCAGCACCCCGATTTGCTGCCAGAGCCAGCGGATCTCGACGAGCCCGCCGCGTTCATCGACCGGGTCATCGGCGGCGACACGAGCGGTATCGACGAGATGCTCGCCGAATTCGAACGCGGCATCGAGCGGGGCCAGGACGGCCCGGACGGCCCTGTGGATAACTGAGCAGCACGCAGCGCCCGGCATGGCACAGTGCCCAACTGTGCCGCACGCTCGAACGCCGCTGGCGGTGTATTCCCTAGATCCGGCGATGCCGGTGCTGCTGCGTCCCGACGGCGCCGTCCAAGTTGGGTGGGATCCACGGCGAGCGGTGCTGGTGCGTCCGCCGCGCGGCCTGACCGCTGGCGGTTTGGCCGCGCTGCTGCGCACCATGCAATCGCGCACGTCGCTGGCCGAGCTGCACCGCCAGGCGGTCGACCATGGTCCGGTCGATGCCGACGAGCTTGTCGACCTCATCGCCCAGTTGGTCGACGCCGGCGTCGCAACCAGGGGGCGCCCGCAGCGCAGCGGCCTGCGGTCGCCGACCATCCAGGTGCACGGCAACGGCCCGCTGTCGGACCTGCTGGCCGGGGCGTTGCGTTGCTCGGGTTGCCGAATTCGGCGCACCAGCAAGCCGCACGCCACGCCGACACCCGCCCGCACCGATCTGGTGCTGCTCTGCGACTATCTGGTTGCCGACCCGCGCATGCTGCGCGATCTGCATACCGAGGTCGTTCCACACCTGCCGGTCCGGGTGCGTGATGGTGTCGGGCTGGTCGGGCCGCTGGTGATCCCCGGGGTGACCAGCTGTCTGGGCTGTGCAGACTTGCACCGCTGTGACCGTGACGCCGCTTGGCCGGCGGTCGCCGCCCAGTTGCGTGACACCGTCGGCGTTGCCGATCGGGCCACCCTGATGGCCACCGCTGGGTTGGCGCTCAGCCAGGTCAACCGGGTGATCGGGGCTGTGCGAGGGACGGAAACACCCGGGCCCCGACCGCCCGCGGCCTTGAACGCCACCCTGGAATTCGACCTGCATGCGGGCTCTATTGTGGCGCGGCACTGGCCCCGGCACCCATTGTGTTCGTGCTGACATCGGTTGTTGCCAGATCGATGCGCTCGCCTGGACACCTGTCATGGATGATGGATCTGTGACAGACATCAAACGGGGCCGTGCGGCGCGCAACGCGAAGCTGGCCAGTATCCCGGTCGGCTTCGCCGGTCGGGCAGCGCTGGGGTTCGGCAAAAGGCTGACCGGCAAGTCGTGGGATGAGGTCAACGCCGAGCTGATGGAGAAGGCCGCCAATCAGCTGTTCACCGTGCTCGGTGAGCTCAAGGGCGGCGCGATGAAGGTCGGGCAGGCGTTGTCGGTGATGGAGGCCGCGATTCCCGAGGAGTTCGGCGAGCCCTACCGCGAAGCGCTGACCAAGCTGCAGAAGGATGCCCCGCCGCTGCCAGCCCACAAGGTCCACCGCGTGCTCGACGCGCAGCTGGGCACCAAGTGGCGGCAACGGTTCCTCGACTTCGGCGACACCCCGATCGCCTCGGCGAGCATCGGGCAAGTTCACAAAGCGGTGTGGCACGACGGTCGCGAGGTCGCCGTCAAGATCCAGTACCCGGGTGCTGACGAGGCGTTGCGCGCCGACCTGAAAACCATGCACCGCATGGTCGGGGTGCTCAAGCAGCTCGCACCCGGAGCGGACGTGGAAGGCATCGTCGACGAGTTGATCTCACGCACCGAGATGGAACTCGACTACCGGCTGGAAGCCGACAACCAGCGTGCCTTCGCCAAGGCCTACCAAGACCACCCGCACTTTTTGGTGCCGCACATCGTCGCCAGCGCGCCGAAGGTGGTGATCCAGGAGTGGATCGACGGCATACCGATGGCCGAGATCATCCGCCACGGCACCACCGAACAGCGTGACCTGATGGGTACCCGGCTGGCAGAGCTCACGTTCGACGCGCCGCGGCGGCTTGAGATGATCCACGGCGACGCCCATCCCGGCAATTTCATGCTGCTTTCCGACGGTCGGATGGGGGTCATCGACTTCGGTGCCGTGGCGCCGCTACCCGGCGGCTTTCCCGTCGAGCTGGGGATGTCGATTCGGCTGGCCCGCGAGAAGAACTACGACCTGCTGTTGCCGACGATGGAGAAGGCCGGCTTGATCCAGAAGGGCCAGCAGGTGTCGGTGCGCGACATCGACGACATGCTGCGCCAGTACGTCGAACCCATCGAGGTCGAGGTCTTCCATTACACGCGCAAGTGGCTGCAACGGATGACCGTGGGTCGAATCGACCGGTCGGCGGCACAGATCAGGACGGTGCGGCAGCTGGATTTGCCGGCCAAGCTGGCGATCCCGATGCGGGTGATCGCTTCGGTGGGCGCGATTTTGTGTCAGCTGGACGCCCACGTGCCGATGAAGGCACTGTCGGAGGAGCTGATCCCCGGCTTCGCCGAACCCGACACGGCGGTGGTCTAGCCCGCTGACGCGGTCGCTGGGCTAGGCCGCGACGACCTCCTTGCGCGGACGCCCACGGGGCCGCTTGC